>CAWAPM010000001.1:0-1330678 GCA_963783925.1 uncultured Acidobacteriaceae bacterium
AGCAGATTCTGAATGGCGGGGAAAAGATGCCGCCGTTTGCCGACTCGCTGAGCGACCCGGAGATTGCGCAGATTGTGGCTTATCTGCGGGCGAAGAATCGGCCTGTTCCTTCGCCAGCGGCGGCTGCTAACTAGCCTGCGGGAGGGCTTCACAGTCTCACGCGTGAGTGCTTTGTTTTTTCTGTGGAGCGGGCGGTGGGAAGTGCTGCTTGCGGCGTGGGTTGCGGGCTGCTCCACGCATACCATGCTGCACGGAACTGTGGAGTGGGCCTGATGCGCGCGCTGGCGGCGGGTGCGGGGTAAGCGTCCGCCGAGTCCCTCTTGACGGGCGGTAGAGTGTGTCAACAGGTGTCCACTTGTTTTTTGGTGGACACCTGTTGAGTGTGTCTAAGCGGCTTGGGAAGTGTGGGTCTGGAGCGTGGGAGCAAGGTTCCAAGGCAGCAGATCCTGGATCTGGCTAATTGGGTGGTCGGCGATGCGAGCCATTATGGTGCGGAGATAGAGCTCCGGATCGAGCCCGTTGAGCTTCGCCGAACCGATCAGGGTGTACATCGCCGCGGCACGTTCCCCGCCGCAGTCGGATCCGACGAACAGGAAGTTCTTCCGGCCAAGCGCGACGGCACGCAACGCGCGTTCGGCCGCGCTGTTGTCGATCTCCAACATGCCGTCATCGGTGTAGCGCGTGAGGGCGCGCCAGCGCGAGAGGGCATAACGGATCGCGCCCGCGGTTTCGCTCTTCGAGGACAAGCTGCGGAGTGCCTTCTCCATCCACCTTCGCAGCTCATCGAGCAGTGGCCTGACTCGGGTCTGTCGGATGTGGAGACGGAGATCGGTCGGCTTGCCTCGTATCTCATCCTCGATTGCATACAGAGCGCCGATCCTGGCCAGCGCCTCTGTTGTTGTCGGCGAGGCGTGCACTACATGGATTTCGTGGAACTTGCGCCTTGCATGTGCCCAGCATGCGGCCTCGTAAATGTGATCGCCGTAGAGGTGATGAAAACCTGCATAGGCGTCAGCCTGAAGAGCTCCCTTGAAGGTCTTCAGATGCATGCGCGGATGCTCGCCCCTCCGGTCTTCCGAGTACGCGAACCATACGGCCGGTGCCGCGTCTTCGCCAGCTGGCCTGTCGTCGCGAACGTACGTCCATAGCCGGCCCGTCTTCGTCTTGCCGTTGCCGGGCGCGAGCACAGGCATGGGCGTGTCATCGGCGTGAAGCTTGCGGCCGGCGAGAACATGCTTCTGGACCGCGTCAACGAGCGGCGCCAGCAGATCGCTGGAAGCGCCTACCCAGCCGGCCAGAGTGGAGCGCGAGATCTCGACACCCTGACGGGCGTAAATCTCCGACTGTCTGTAGAGCGGAAGATGATCAGCAAACTTGGACACGATCACGTGTGCAAGCAGCCCCGGGCCGGCCAGTCCGCGTTCGATCGGACGTGAAGGCGCCGGAGCTTCGACCACACGGTCGCAACCTGTGCAGGAGAACTTCGGGCGCACGTGGCGGATCACCTTGAAGCTCTCTGGAACGTACTCGAGTTGCTCCGAGACATCGTCACCGAAGTGCCGCAACTGACCGCCGCAATCGGGGCAGCAGTCACTGCCGTGAGTATGTGTGACAACTTCACGCGGGAGATGTTCAGGCAACGGCTTCCGTTCCGGGCGGGGCTTCGGTTCCTTCTCCGGTGAAATGCGGTCGGCAAACGCTTCGGCTTCGGCCTGCACGGTCTCATGCTCTTCCAACTCAAGCTCCAACTGCTCGAGCTTGATCGTGATCTTCTCGCTCTTGGTGCCGAAGATCATGTGGCGGTACTTCTCGACCATAAGCTTCAGGTGCTCGATGCGTTCGCTGCGAGAGCGCAACTCATCGGCCTGTTCGGAAAGCGTCTGGCGATGGGAATCGAGCTCTGCTTCGAGGCGGCACAGTTCTTGCTCGTGTGCCGCGAGCATCGCGTCGAGGTTCTCTTGTTGCGCACGGTAGAGCACCAACAATGCGTCGCGATCCAGTGAATCCAGATCCGGCAGAGGGGCGCCATCCATGGACGAAGTATGCCATCGATCAAGCAATAAATCATCCACAAAAGGCGCATGAATAAAGGAGAATCAACGTTATCATCAGACCGCGACTTCGGGCGCCCAGGTGCGCTCCACTCTGCGCCAATCGATGCCTTCCAGGAGCATCGAAAGCTGCGCGCGACTGAGATGCACAGTACCGCTCTCGGCCTTCGGCCAGATGAAGCGGCCGCGTTCGAGACGCTTGGCGAAAAGGCACAGACCATCACCATCCCACCACAACAGCTTCACGATGTCGCCTCTGCGCCCGCGGAATACGAACACGTGCCCGGAGAACGGCTGTTGCAGAAGCACCGTCTGCACCTGCGCACTCAAACCATCGAAGCCACGGCGCATGTCGGTCACGCCGGCTGCCAGCCAGATCTTGGTCCCAGTCGGAAGCTGGATCACTTGCGCAGGCTCTCCAGGATCTGACGCACCAACGCAGAATCGGCGCCGCTCTCGATGCTGATCATCGCCCTGCCGGGAAACTCGATGTGAATGGAACCTGCAGCTGCTGTCGCCTGCTGCTCGTCTGTCGGTCGTTCACTCTGCGGCTCGCTCATGCTGGCTACCGCTATCGGCAGCAACGCGGAACAGGCCTCGTTCAGTTCACCCCGCTCCAAAGACCGCCGCCACTTAAACACCTGGTTGGCGTTCACTCCGTGCGCCCGCGCCACCTCGGCCACACTCGCACCAGGTTCCAACGTCAACTGCACAATCTGCCGCTTCTCAGATACCGATCGCCAGCGCCGAACGCGACGTACTTCATCTGCCTGAATCATGCACCGATGTTCATGCTCAACGCGGAGCAATGACCAGAGGGAAAGGCCGTACGCTTACGCAGCACCTGAGGTTCTTGCTGCGGCTGCTGTAGCTGAAACGGTTACACAAGGGTTGGCAGTCGGCACCGCAGCATTGGCTGTAACAGGAACAGCCGTGAATGGGACTACTCGAATTTTAGCCGCTGCAACGAATGGAGCCAGTCCCAACGCAGTCAATGAAGCAACGAATGCTGTTACAGCCGTAACAAATCCAGTCGCAGGAGGTGTTTCCCTTGCTACAGGTTCAACGGAAAAAGGTTCGCAAGCAGCAGATTTAGCTACCGTTGCGAAGGCAGGTGTAGGACTTACTCAAGGCAAAGCACCGAATGCTGCTGATGTGGCAAGCAGTCTTGGTGGAGCTAAGGCAGCCGTATCGGGCGTAGTCGGTGCGGTGAAGAGTTATGTTTCAACTCCCTCTGCGCCCCCAGCGCCAGCAGCACCTAAACCACCCTCATGTGCGACCGGCGGACACTGCTGATAGCGTTGGAATCCATAACCAAGGGGTTGACTTTCATCAACTGACAGTGTTTGCCGATTTTGGTTCTACCTCAGGAGCTTGTTAGGAATTTTCGTATGAAGAAATCAACGATTGTATTCATTGAACTTGGAATGCTCGCAGGTATCGTTATTGTGGGATATACGCTCCCTGATAGCACACCATTGCGGACGTTTCTTATTGCCAGCGGTGTATGCTTTGCTAGCGGAAATGTGCTCCTCTTCAGAAAACTCAAACGGGTCAAGTCGCAAGATGGTAAGTCGGAAGAGGACACTTCCAAGACGGGAGTTTGGACGCACATTTTTAGAGTCTTTGCTATACTTGCGATTTTCTGGCTTCTGAGCCTAGTCTTTTTTAGGCGCTGAGTGCAGCCAACAAGAAGCCGTCCCTCGGGGCGGCTTGCTTCGTCAGTTGCCTCCGTCCAATGCTGTGCCTCGGCGGGTGGCCCCGGTCTCGGTAACGTTTCCAAACCACATTGAGGGTGCCCCCGGTCCCTCGCCTTTGGGGACCGGGGAACGAAGCACACAAGCCACAAACTCCACCCCATGCCGCCCTGTCAACCCCTAGTCCCGCCAACCCTCACAAACCAAACCACATCCCGTTGCAGATTATTTCCGCGATCCGCCTATCCTTACATCAGGATGAGCACCGCAGCCCCATGGCCCGCGCAACACGCTACCCGCACCCTCCGCCCTCGCTCGCGCCACAACCACTCCACAGTTCTGTGCAACTGTGCACGCGTGGAGCGCCCTGCAACCCGCGCCACAGTCGTCACTTCCCCGCGCAAGCTCCACAGAAAAATCAACCCACTCACGCGTGAGACTGTGAAGCCCCGCCGTTCCGCCGCATCCCTGCTGACTCGCTGCCTTCCTTTAGGCGATACTGATAACAGAACCATGCCCCTGACCATCGAAGATCTTCGCATCCAGCGCACCACCGTCGTGCTGCCCCCCGTCTTCCTCGAAGAGGAGCGGCCCATCAGCGACACGGCCGAAGCCACCATCTTCAACGCCCGCTTCGAGATCGCGCGCATCCTCAACCACGCCGACGCGCGCCTGCTCGTGGTCGTCGGCCCCTGCTCCATCCACGACATCAAGGCCGCCCGCGAATACGCCGCGCTGCTCCAGTCCGCCATCGCCGAGTTCAACCAGGACCTGCGCATCGTCATGCGCGTCTACTTCGAGAAGCCCCGCACCACCGTCGGCTGGAAGGGCCTCATCAACGACCCCCACCTCGACGGCTCCTACAAGATCAACGACGGCCTGCGCCTCGCCCGCAATCTCCTCCTCGATCTCGCCGAGATGGGCGTGCCCACCGGCACCGAGTTCCTCGACATGATCTCCCCGCAGTACATCGCCGGCCTCGTCAGTTGGGGAGCCATCGGCGCGCGCACCACCGAGAGCCAGGTCCATCGCCAGCTCGCCAGCGGCGTCTCCTGCCCCGTCGGATTCAAGAACGGCACCTCCGGCGACATCCAGGTCGCCGTCGACGCCATCCTCTCCGCCTCCCACTCGCACACCTTCCTCGGCCACACCAAGCACGGCCAGTCGGCCATCTTCGTCACCACCGGCAACCCCGACTGCCACATCATCCTGCGCGGCGGCCGCAAGACCGTAAACTACACCGCCGAAGCCGTCGCCGAAACCACCGCCTTGCTGCGCAGCTCCGGCCTGCAGCCCCGCGTCATGATCGACTTCAGCCACGCCAACAGCCTCAAGGACCACAACCGCCAGGCCCTCGTTTGCCGCGACGTCGCCGCGCAGGTCGCCGCCGGCAATCGCGACATCGTCGGCGTCATGATCGAGAGCAATCTCGTCGCCGGCGCGCAGAAGCTCGTTCCCGGCCAGTCCCTCGTCTATGGCCAAAGCATCACTGATGCCTGCGTCGACTGGCCCGCAACCCACGCCATGCTCGCCGAGCTTGCCCAGGCCGCCCGCGCCCGCCGCGCCGCGGTCGAGACCGGTTCGCTTGCCGCCTCCGCTGCCCGTTAGCCACGCCGCTTGATCTCCAGACAGCAGAAGGCCCGCTTGCGCGGGCCTTCTGCTATCGGCATGTAGTTTAGATGTAAGGGTCGAACTGTAATCTATCCGCTCTAAATATCGGACCACGCAGCCAGATTTGAAGATCCGCAGCAATCCTCCCCCGAAGTCGCCGCGAACCCCCTCCAATTCCAATCCGTTGCGTGATCGTGTTTTCACTCTAGGGCACATCCGCTTCGCCCACAATGCGGCTTTCGTGGGAATCCGCTGCCCAGGAAGTTACTCCCCAAAGTACTGATTTGGCCCCGCATCCTCGTAAATATCCCCCGGTCACCTGGCTCGCATGACTTCTCCGAGAAACCTTTGCAGAACCACCTTGCCGAATCCTAGAAAAGCGTTTTATCATCTCATCCGCCCCCAATTCACCCTGTTGCCATGAGGCATATTTTGGCTCGTTCTTTGCTGTTGCCTTTGTTGCTCATCACCGCCGCCCCCGCGTTCGCCCGATCGCACCCGGCGAAGCCGCCAGTTCCCTGCAGCGACGTCTGGAACGCCGTCACCCAGACACTCGACGATTCGAGGGAATACACCATCATCTTCGTAGACGGTAGTCAGATGAGAGCGGTCTTCAGCGTCTTCGCCGCGCGCTTTCCACAAATCGACGCGGTCAAGCTCAAGCCCCACCAGGGCACCTGCGAGCTGAATATCAGAATGGGCTTCACCGGCAACGACGACGAATGGGCGTTTAGAAGGCGCGTCAACCGATCGCTCCAACGGCTCGAGACAGCCAAGGTCTCCCCGGCTCCAAAAGCAGGTACAGCCGAATAGCCCCTTTCAAGGCCATTCCGCCACCACAATACTCAGAATTAGCCCCTTCCAACCGCTATCATGAGGGGCAGCCCCCACTGAGGCAGCGCACGCATGCCCGACCTTTCCATCTTCATCTCAGCCGGCGAAGCCAGCGGCGAGCACTACGGCGCGCTCCTCATCGCCGCGTTAAAGAAGCAGCTCAAGGCGCGAGGGCGCGCCGCTCGCTACTTCGGCATGGGCGGCCAGCGCATGGCCGATGCCGGCCTCGAGCGCATCGTCCGCAGCTGAAGATATGGCCGTCATGGGCATCACCGAGGTCGTCCGCCACCTGCCCCGCATCTACCGCGAGTTCCGCCGCCTCAAGCAGTCCATCCGCCAGCGCCGCCCCTCGGTCGCCATCCTCATCGACTTCCCCGACATCCACTTCAAGCTGGCCGAAGAGTTCCACCGCCTCGGCATCCCCGTCATCTTCTTCGTCAGCCCCCAGCTCTGGGCCTGGAAGAAGCACCGCATCAAGCTCGTCCAGAAATACGTCGACCGCATGCTCGTCATCTTCCCCTTCGAGGAGCAGTTCTATCGCGACCACGGCGTCCGTGCCGAATTCGTCGGCCACCCCCTCGCCGATCTGCCACTCCCAAGCACAACGCGCCAGGAATTTGCCGCACAGAGTGCACTCGACCCCAGCAAAACATGGATCGCCCTGCTCCCCGGCAGCCGCGCCAAAGAGATTCGCGCCAACCTCCCCGAGATGATTCTGGCTGGCGTAGATCTCTATCACGACTACCATCTCGGACAAGGGAATGCAGAGCCGCAATTCATCATTCCCCTTGCCCCCACGCTCACCACGTCTCAACGGGCAGCAACCCGGGAAGCTCGTCGATCAGCTCAAAGAAAACCTCACGATCCGTTTCACCGACGACGCACGCGCCGCTCTCTTTCACGCCCGCGCCTCCGTAGTCGCCAGCGGCACCGCCACCGTTGAAGCCGCCCTTATCGGCAACCCCTTCGTCGTCGTCTACCGCGTCTCGCCCCTCACCTACGCCATCGCCAAGCGCGTCGTCACCGTGCCCCACGTGGCCATGGCCAACCTCATCGCCGGCCATCGCATGGTCCCCGAACTGATTCAGAACGACTTCACTGCCGCAAATATCGTCCAACATCTTGCGCCCCTGCTACCCGATGGGCCTCCGCGCCAGTCCATGATGGAGGAGCTCAGGCGGATGCGCGCCCAGCTGGCAACGCACCCGGTGGCCACAGGGGAGGCCAGCGGCGCCATCGATCGGGTCGCGGCTATTACCCTGGAAACCCTCGGCATGCTTTCCCCGGTAGCCGAATCCGTGCAATCCTGAATCTCCTGACGAGTTCTCTACGTACTCCTGACGGCCGCATGCGCATGACGACCCCGATCCCCGCGAGAAAGCCCATGACCCGATCGCTTCCGATAGCGCTCCGCCTGCTGAGCGCACTGCCCCTGTTCGCCGCCGTCCTTCTCCCCGCCCAGCGCCCCGACCGCCCCGCGCTCGACATCACCGGCTACGTCATCGACGCCGAGATCGACACCGCCACCCATCACCTCAGCGCCACCGCGCAGGTCACCTTCACCGCGCCCGAGAGCGCCGACGAGGTCAGCTTCGGTTTCCATCCCGCCCTCAAGGTCACCAAGATCACCGACGACACCGGCAAGCTCCTCACCGGCGAGCGCCTCGCCGACGGCACCATCCGCGTCGCCCCAGCCACGCCCTTCGTCGCCGGACAAACCCGTCAGCTGGACCTTCGACTACGAGGGCGTCATCACCGGCCAGGAAGACGGCCCCGTCGAAGGCCTCAAGCTCGCCGCCATTCAGGAGCCCATCACCTACCTGCTCTATCCCGCGCGCTGGTTCCCCACCACCGGCTACATGACCGACCGCTTCACCGCGCAAATCCACATCAAGGTCCCGCAGGGCATGAAGGTCTTTGCCAGCGGCGCAGCAGGGCGCGTCCCAGCCCACCACCTTGGCCAGCGGCAAGCCCGGCGACGAGTTCGACTTCAACTGGAACAAGCCCGGTTTCCCCGGCACCATCATCGCCGGCCGCTTTCTCGGTCCCTTCACCGCCGGCCCCGGCAACGTCAAGGTCTATCTCACCGTCAGCCATCAGGCCAGCGGCAACGCAGCTCGCCCAGACCGCCGCCAAAGAGTACGACTTCTTTACCGACAGCTTCGGCACCCCTGAAACCCCGCACCTCAACGTCGTCGAACTCCCCGACGACACCCTGCCCGCCGTCTGGGCTCCCGAACTCGCCGCCATCATGGGCTCGCGCGTCGGCGACAAGTCCGGCGTCCGCCTCCTCGCCAACACCATCGCCCATCAGTGGTGGGGTTCCGAGGTCAGCCCCCGCACCCTCAACGACGCCTGGATCACCAACGGCATGGCCCGCTACGGCGAGCTGATGTACGTCGAAGAAGAAAGCGGCCACAGCGCCCTGCGCAGCGCGCTGCAGGACGTCTCCGCCGGCGCGCTCGCCTACGACACCATCCCGCTCTCCAGCGTCGGCCGCCTCGATCCCTTCTCGCCCGAGTTCCAGTCCATGACCCTCGAAAAGGGCGCCATGATCTTCCACATGCTGCGCGGCGAAATCGGCGACAAAGCCTTCCTGGCCACGCTCAAGGGCGCGCTCAGCCAATACACCGACAAGCCCATCCGCGCCGCCGACTTTGAAAAAGTGGCCGAAGCCCAGAGCCAGCAGCAGCTCACGCCCTTCTTCGCCCAGTGGATCGACGGCACCGGCGCGCCCACCTTCACCGACAAGTACACCGTCTATCGCCTCGGCAATAACAAGGGCTTCCGCACCATCGGCGACATCAACCAGGACCTCGACCTCTTCCGCATGCCCGTCGATCTCCGCGTCGAAACCGAAGGCAAAACCGTCAACCAGAAAGATCGACGTCGTCGGCACCGACTCGCAGTACGTCGTCGACACCTTCGGCCGCCCCCGCCGCATCAGCATCGACCCCGGCGATTGGGTGCTCAAGTCCTCGCCCGACCTGCCAGGTCCGCATCTCCATCCTCAAGGGCCAGCAGCTCGTCGCGCAGGGCGACCTCGTCGGCGCGCTCGCCGAGTACCAGAAAGCCCTCGACGCCAACCCGCAAAGCTCGCTCGCCAGCTACCGCATCGGCGAAGTGCTCTTCACCCAGCGCAACTACCAGGCCAGCGTCAACGCCTTCCGCGACGCCCTCCGCGGCGACGACGAGCCCGCCTGGACCGAAGTCTGGAGCCACATCGAGATCGGCAAAATCTTCGACATCACCGGCCAGCGCGACCGCGCCGTCAACGAGTACCGCCTCGCCGTCCAGACCAACGACAACACCCAGGGCGCAGTCAACGAAGCCCGCCTCCTGCTCCAAAAGCCCTACAAACGCCCCGACGCCGAATAACCGCCGCCAGCAATGCCGCACGTGAATCGTCGGAGGGAGCAGGGGCCTTCAGGCCCCTGAAAAAAATGTCCAACGAAAATGGGTGCCCCCGGTCCCTCGCCGTTGGGGACCGGGGGGGGAAGCAAGGGCGGGAAAGTACGCCCCTTGCCCGCCTAAGCCTCGCTCGCCCCCACCCTCCGCCGATACCCCTCCGGTGTCTCGATCGCAAACCGCGTCTTTCCCGCCAGCGCCAGCAAATCCTTGTCCCCGCTCACCAGCACATCCGCCCCGCCGCTCTCGGCCAGGTCAAGAAACGGCTGATCGTGCGCATCGCGGCAGCTCTGCGCGCAGCGCTTCACCCGCTCTACAATCGTGCAGCAGGGCACATATTCCGCCAGCAGTTCCTCGCGCTCTTCCCGCGTGAGCTGAAATTTGGGATACGCCAGCACCCGCGTCAGTTCCGCAGCCGTCGCCGCCGAGAGCAGCGGCACGCAGGCACCCTCCTGCCAATGGCGCCGCAGCCAGGCCAGCCGGCCATTCGCGAATAAGAGCGCCGAAACCACCGTCGTCGTGTCGAAGACGACCCGCAGCGTCATGCCTTCTTCCGCGCCCAGCCCACAGCGTCCCGCACATCATCATCCGCAATGCCCAGCGCCGCCAGCCGCTCCCGCACCTCATCCGCGCGGCTCTCGCGCAGCGGCCGCAGCACAATCGTCTCGCCGTCCGTCGTCACCGCAAAATACTCCACATTGCCAAACCGCTCCACCACCGCCTTCGGCAGCGTGATCTGGTTCTTCACTGTCTTCTTGGCCAGCATCGCAGCGCCTCTCCAAAACAAGGAAATAAGGAAACAAGGAAATCTTACCACGAGTTTCAAACAAAACCAGAGAAGTCTGCTGCATGCAATGCCCGCAAATGAGAACGGCCAGCCCGAAGGCTGGCCGTCTCATTCCATCCATCCCAAACCGCTACGGCTTCCCATGCCCCAGCGCCACAATCTTGATGTCCACCGGCACCACCCCCGGCTTCAGCATGCCCAGCTTCTGCGCCGCGCCATAGCTCAGGTCCAGCACCCGCCCGTCGTAGAGCAGGCCGCGATCCGTCACCCGCACCACCACCGACTTGTGGTTCTCCTTGTTCTCCACCCGGATCTTCGTCCCGAAGGGCAGCGTCGGGTGGCAGGCCGTCATGGCGTACATGTTGAATGTCTCGCCGCTGGCCGTCTTCCGGCCATTAAACACCCCGCCGTACCAGGAAGCCACGCCATGCAGCAGGTTGGCCGGCATCCGCCGCTCCGCCTGCATCTCCGGCGTCACCACTGGCGCAGCCACCGCCACCGGCGCGGGCTGAACCGCCGGCCGTGTCAACAACGCATAGGCCAGCACCGTCCTCGGGAAAAATGTCGCGATCGTAACCGCAAGTGCGACGCCGGAAACGCTCACCAGCAGCCATGTCGGCACCGGCATTCCCCAGCTCACCTTGCCTGAATCTCTTCTCATAAGCATCCACCCATTTTACTAGTTTGTTACGAGCAACCTCAACCATTGACAAGAGATACACTGGCATGAACGTGCCAAATCCACTGCCTGTGCGCCGATTTGTCCCGGTAAGTCCTTCGCTCAGAGCAACCTAGAAAATGCACCACATCCGGTGCAAAAATCGCCTGTTTCGGACTGTGAGATGCAGCCTGCGCGGGCTCAAAATTCTCCGCTTACGGATATGCGCAGCCGCCCGGTTCTGGGGCCGGCTACTGCGGCCTGGCCCTGAACTCCGCAAAGGCTAGCACGCGCGCCCAGCCCTCGACCAGAAACAAATCCTGTGAAAATCTCGTCTTTTCTGCAGCAGTGCATGGGGTCTCCAAATGCAAAAAGCCATGACCATCCTTCGTTTCGTCACACCCATCCTCGCCTGCGCGGCACTCCTTGCGCCGGTCGCAGTCATCGCTCAGGCAGCCGCGCCACAGCCGAAATCACCTTCCGGGCTGGTGCCGCCCGCGATTCAATCAGCCAAGACAGTCTTTGTTTCCAACGCCGGAGCGGACAGCGGGCTGTTTCCCGAGCCGTTCAGCGGAGATCCGAGCCGAGGCTATTCGGAGCTTCTGGGAATGCTCCAGGCCGGCAAGTCTTTCCAGGTCGTCAGCAATCCTGCGCAGGCCGACCTCGTACTCGAGCTGCAGCTCACGGCGCCCAACGGGCCCACGCGCGGCAGCAAGCAGTTGGGAGCAGGCGACCCCGTGCCCATGTTCCGGCTCGTAGTCTATGACCGTCCCACCCACTACATCCTTTGGACGGAGACTCAGTCCATTGAGGTTGCCCTCCTGCAGAAGACTCACGACCGCAACTTCGACCAGGCCCTGAAGGCCCTTGTCGCG
This sequence comes from uncultured Acidobacteriaceae bacterium, assembly GCA_963783925.1. Taxonomy (GTDB): domain Bacteria; phylum Acidobacteriota; class Terriglobia; order Terriglobales; family Acidobacteriaceae; genus Telmatobacter. The sequence goes on from CAWAPM010000001.1 coordinate 11,922, forward strand.
CATTTTCTGCAGGTTGCCGGCAAGAGCTCCGCCGCTGCCCCACCCGGCCTATAAATTTTCTCCCCAATTTACAGATTATTTCGCCAATCCTGCTAGCCTTGTTCTTGTAGGCACAAATGCCACCCGTCCGCGGGTGGCATTTTCATTTGCTGCAAAGCTTTCCCCAACCAAGGAGGCTCACTATGGACATCAGCACAGCAGGACTCGATCTCATCAAGCGCTCCGAGGGTTTCCGCCCCCGCACCTACCCCGACCCGGCCGGCTACCCCACCATCGGCTACGGCCATCGCCTCGCCGCGTCCGAGCTCTATCCCGGCGGCATCACCGAGGCGCAGGCTGAAGTCATTCTCCTTTGGGATGTGCGCGAAGCCGTACAGGCCGTCGAGCGCCTGGTTCATGTTCCGCTAGCTCAAGGTCAATTTGACGCGCTCGTCGATCTCATCTTCAACCTCGGCCCCGAGCCCATCGCAAACTCCACCCTGCTGCGTGAGCTCAACGCCGGCCACTACGACGAGGCCGCCGCCGAGCTCCTCCGCTGGGACCATAGCGGCGTCCGGCGTCTGCCCGGCCTCACCGCCCGCCGCCAGGCCGAGTTCAACCTTTGGCACACGCCGCAGCCCCGCCAGGCCGCCGCATGAACAAACTTTCGTCTAAACTTCGCCGAAACGGAGGCAGATTGAGAACACGGACTGATTCTGAATCACTTGCAGAGGGACCGGCACCCCCTCCCCCCTACCTTTGTCGCCCGTTTCTTCGCCTGCCGCGGGGAGAAAAGTGTGAAGCCAGCTAGGGCTTCGCATCCGGCTTGCCATCCTTTGCTTCAGTCTCCACGCGAAAGCGCTTGTAGTCGAAGTCGCGCTCCGTCACATGCTGGCGCACATTCTTCAGCAGCAACACCCGCGCCTGCAGCCGCGCCTCGCCGCCGGTTGGCAGCCAAAGCTCGCCGTTCACCGGCGACTGATCGAAGTAAAAGTTCGATCCCTTCTGCACGTTCGCAAACAGGCCGCCGGCCACATGAAAGTTGTCGACGAAATGCGCTTCTGCATGCGCCACCTGCCGGTCAGTCTCATCCACCCAGATCGTGCCCTCGAGTTTCTTCGAGGCATCTTCTGAAAGCCCGTGGGTCTTCGCATCCCTGCGCCCCACAAAGTCGAACACGATCGTTGGCCTGCCGCGATACTCGATGCGCCGCTCGTTGCGCAGGTCCATGATCTCCAGCAGACGGCCCACCGAAATGCTCGGCCCTTCCAGCGGTTCGCCCCGTGGCGTGTTGCCGGCCTTCTCCACCAGCTTGGTCACGCGCTCGGTTTCCTTCTGCTGTTCGTGATCGTCGAGCGGCTTGCCGTTCTTCTTCACGGTCCGCTCAATCACGTGGCCGTTCACAAAAAAGTCTTCGCGCTCCGCCGTCTCGGTCTTCGTCACGTGGCCGCTTGAGTCCAGATCTTCAATCGTCAGCAGCGCCGTGTAGGTATAGTTTTCGCGCACCGCGTCCAGCTGCCGCTGATGCGCCTGCACCTCGATCATCAACTGCCGCATGTCCGGCAGCGGCGCGGTCGCCGCATATACACCCAGCGGAAACAAAAACGCAACGGCAGTTCCGGCAAATTGAAGTAAGCGCATGCACACAACTTTCCCCATAACCGGGTGTCTACCTTTAGACGCGGACCCCAATGCGAAGGATTCCCTTCCCTGCCGCGATGCTATATCGTGTTTTGAACGGCAGGCACGTGCACCGCGATTTCCCGACGCAAAAGGATGATCCCGGCTAATGTTTAGATTGATTATTCAATGGTTGTTGAGCGCGATCGCACTGATGATTGTGGCCCGTGTGGTCCCGGGATTTTATATGACGGGCGGCATCGAATCGGCTCTGATCGCAGCCCTCGTCATCGGCTTTCTAAACGCCACACTCGGCCTGGCGCTCAAGGTCATCACCTTTCCGCTCAGCGTCCTCACCTTCGGCGTTTTTCTCCTCTTCGTAAACGCCGCCATGATTCTGCTGGCCTCGCAGTTCATCGGCGGCTTCTATGTGGATGGATGGCGTTCGGCCTTCTGGGGCGCGGCGGTGCTCGCGCTGCTCAGCCTCATCATCCGCTTTATCTCGAAGGACTAGGTTTCGTTCCAGCCGTCGCAGCTTTCGCGTTCGCCGGCTTCGCGCTCTCGGGCTTCGCGTGTGCTGACTTCTTCTTCGCGTTGTCCGCGTTCACAGGTGCAGGAACGTTGAACGTCTGCGGCGTGCGCATCGCTCCCGCGCTTGAGAATCCTCCGGAAGTGCCAACGCGCGGCATCGCAATCACGTGCGCCGGCTCCGTGGGATGCAGCCGCGCGGTGATGCTCCAGCCGCCGCCCGCCACCACAAACACAATCGCCGCCGCCGCCGCACCGCGCATCCAGCTGCGCGAGTTCTGGCGCGCATTCGGCCAAGACAACACCGCCGTCGTTCGCGGAGCCTTTTTAAGAGCGGCCTGCATGCGATCTTCCAGGCCCTGCGGTGCAGGCAGCGCAGCAATCAACCGCAGCGTTTCTTCAGCTTCAGCGCCGGAAATCGAATGGATCGAATCAATCGGTGTAGGAGACTTCATCGCAAACTCCTCGCATGGTCCAGCAGCTCAGCCATCAGGTTGCGTGCGCGGAACAGCCGCGAACGCACGCTGGACTCGGTAATGTCGAGCACCGCGGCAATCTCAACGCTCGTCAGTTCCTCGAACGCCGAGAGCATCAGCACCTCGCGCTCTTTCCCGGGCAGCTGCTCCACGCAGGCCAGCACCTGCGCATGGTGCTGCGCGGCGGCCGCGCGGTCTTCGGCGCTCAGTCCGTTGGCTGGCAGCACGCGCGCCAGCTCGGCAACATCGTCAGTTTCGGGGCGGGTCTTGGCGCGGCGCTTGCGGTCCAGCACCACGTTCCACACGATGCGGATCAGCCACACGCGAGGATCGCGCACCTCGCCCAGCGTATCGCGGTGGCGCAACACGCGCAGAAAGGCTTCCTGCACCGCGTCTTCCGCGTCGGCGGCATTGCGCAGAACCGAGTACGCGACCCGGTAAAGGGTCGACGCATACTCGCCTACGAGAGCAGCAACCGCTGCTTCCTGATCGTGCTGGAGGGTGTCGTCGCTCACGGCGCCTGGGGCGATCTCCATCCAACCTGCGAATACGGACTGGCTCGCGCTCATATCAACTACAAGACGCAGCCGCCCGCGAAAGTGCTCAGGCGCCGGAGCGGGAAAGCTACTGGCCGTTGCCGGTCAGCTTCTGGGCGGCAATGGCGCCGGCCGCGCCATCCTTGTCGGCGTCCTTCACCTTGGCCCACAGCAGCTTCGCCTGGTCCGTCTTGCCCGTCGCCGCATACAGGTCCGCAAGGTTCAGCTGGGCAACATTGGCTGAAACCGTAGCCGAAGGCTTGGCAACGATCTCGTTATACAGATCGATCGCCTGCTGGTCGCGGCCCGTCTGGTGATAAAGACCCGCCAGCGCCAGCGTCGCCAGGTTAGCCAGATTGCGATTCCACGAGCCCGCAGCCGTCTTGAGCTCGGTCTCCGCGGGACCGTTCTGCCCCAGCTGCTCATAGGTCACACCGGCAAAGTAGTGGGCCTTCGCGCCAGCCGACAGCCAGCTGTAATCCTGCGCCACGGCCACAAACTTCTGGTTGGCGGCCTTGGCGCGGTCGGCGGTGGTGGAGAACGTGCCCGGCTCGGCCGGCGCACCGGGAACCGCCAGCGGCGCGGAGTAGATATCGAGCGCCGAGCCCAGCGCGTTCTCGGCAGCGCTGGAGCGCATGGTGTAAAAAACCAGAGCGCCCGCAACCACCACCACAACCACGGCAGCGGCGATCGCAAGCCGCACTACGCCGGAGCGGTGACCGCTGACCCAGTCCACGCTGGTCTTGGTTGCCTGGGCGAACTTATCGCCCTTCAGGGCATGACGAGTTTGAGTATCCACAGAGTCTTCTTGTCCTTCGTCGAATGACTTGCAGGCGGGTCCGTACAGGAGGGGGCACAGCCACTGCAACCCTATCAGTCTATCAGCGGGCAAGAAGGAGCGTCCACCGGACGCGGATTTACCGTCGGCCGAATGCGGGTGGTGGCGTACGCAGTGCGCGAATGCGCTCGATCGCGCTGGAAACCGTATTGCGCTCACGCACTTCCACCAGGCCTTTATCAATAAGCAGATCGACAAAGTCGACCAGGGGAAGTCCGCGGGCCTCGGCCTCGCGCATAATTTCGTCGGAGATGGTGACGGTCAGCTGCATGAATGAAATAGCCCTCGCAGCTCTCATCGGCAGCGAACCCGAAAACACGAGACGCCCGTCGCTTGCGGCACATGACGAAGGGAGTGACGAAGGGAGTATTGACCGGGAGCTGAAAATCAGTCTGAGCCACCCGGAAGAGGAAGCACGGGGCGTCAACTTGCCGATCCGCGGCGGGAGCGATAGCCTAGAGACATGTACGAGGAGTTCCACGTCACCGATCGCTGGAGCGGCGAAGACCTGCACTGCCGCTGGAAGGCCAACATCGTCGCCATTGCCACCCGCCACGCAGACGCCGTCGACGTGCGCTTCGATGTGAACGAGAAGCCCATGTGGATTGCGCTGCCCTGCACCGCATGGGTCGAGCAGAAGAAGCGCACCGGCAAGGTCATCACCGACCACCTGGCCGTGCAGATCGCCGGCCGCTATCTCAAGCAACTCGTCGAGTCGGGCTACGACGCGGCGCGCGAGGTGTACACCATGAGCGTGCCGGAAGTGCTCGATCACCTCGATGCCGTGGTGACAGAAGTGAAGCAGCACGGCAGCATGCCGTCGCTTCCAGTCGGCATCGACTCGCTCGCGTAAGCGTCTCCGCAAGCTCACGGATCAATACCAAGCGCGGACCGAAGACAACCTCCCGCAAACGCAAAAAGCCAAGCCCGAAGGCATGGCTTTTTACTTAGAGAATATTGCCGGCGATCACCTAATCTCCCACACAGTTTCCCGTGCAGTACCATCGGCCCAGCGAGGCTTAACTTCCGTGTTCGGGATGGGAACGGGTGATCCCTCGCAGTATGGTCACCGGCAAACTTGATAGCGCTTGGCGGGTGGTTGCCCGCAGCCTGCCGCGACATCTGATTTGTCCCGGATGGATTCTCCCGGGCCGTGCAGGAACGCGGACTGCAATCTGGCGCCAAAAAGCATGTGGAGCAGTAGCAGGTTGCAACAAAATTGATTGGGAATTACAAGGCTTGAAGAATGTCCGCTTAGAACTGCGCGGAGTTAATTCTATGGACAAGCCGAACGGGCGATTAGTACTGGTAAGCTACGCGCATTGCTGCGTTTCTACCTCCAGCCTATCAACCAGATGGTCTTTCTGGGCCCTTCAGGGAGATCTCATCTTGGAGCGTGCTTCCCGCTTATATGCATTCAGCGGTTATCACAACCGAACTTCGCTACCCAGCCGTGCCCTTGGCAGGACAACTGGAACACAAGAGGTTCGTCCATCCCGGTCCTCTCGTACTAAGGACAGCCCTCCTCAAATCTCCTACGCCCACAGCAGATAGGGACCGAACTGTCTCGCGACGTTCTGAACCCAGCTCACGTACCGCTTTAATAGGCGAACAGCCTAACCCTTGGAACCTTCTACAGCTCCAGGATGCGATGAGCCGACATCGAGGTGCCAAACCATTGCGTCGATATGAACTCTTGGCAATGATCAGCCTGTTATCCCCGGCGTACCTTTTATCCGTTGAGCGATGGCCCTTCCATACAGAACCACCGGATCACTAAGGCCTGCTTTCGCACCTGCTCGACTTGTAGGTCTCACAGTTAACCACTCTTATGCCTTTGCACTCGACGACTGATTTCCAAACAGCCTGAGAGTAGCTTCGCGCGCCTCCGTTACAATTTAGGAGGCGACCGCCCCAGTCAAACTACCCGCCTAACTATGTCCCTCTCCCGGATCACGGGAGTAGGTTAGAATCACAGCACTCGCAGGATGGTATCTCACCGTTGGCTCCACCAAGTCCGAGAACCTGGCATCAAAGCCTCCCATCTATCCTGCGCAGCGAGAACCGTAACTCATAGTTAAGGTGTAGTAAAGGTGCACGGGGTCTTTCCGTCTAGCTGCGGGTAACCGGCATCTTCACCGGTACTACAAGTTCGCCGAGCAACTCGTTAAGACAGTCGTACGATCGTTACGCCATTCGTGCAGGTCGGAACTTACCCGACAAGGAATTTCGCTACCTTAGGACCGTTATAGTTACGGCCGCCGTTCACCGGGGCTTCAATTCAAAGCTTCGCTTGCGCTAACCTCTCCTTTTAACCTTCCGGCACCGGGCAGGCGTCAGCCCCTATACGTCGTTTTCGACTTAGCAGAGACCTGTGTTTTTGTTAAACAGTCGCCGTACGCGCTTCACTGCGGCCCACTTGCGTGGGCGCTCCTTCTCCCGAAGTTACGGAGCCAATTTGCCGAGTTCCTTAACGAGCTTTCACTCGAGCGCCTTTGGATATTCTCCTCGTCTACCTGTGTCGGTTTGGGGTACGGTTCCCTTTGTTCTCCTTAGAGGTTTTTCTCGGCAGCGTGGAATCAGCATCGTAAGCCCCATACGGGACTGTGCTACACCTCACTGTTAAGACCCAACGGATTTGCCTATCGGATCCAGCTTACGTGCAGCAACCGCAATAGCCATAGTGCGGCATGCTTATCCTTCTGCGTCACCCCATCGTGATAACGAACATTGGGAGGAACGGAATATTAACCGTCTGTCCATCGGCTACGCCTTTCGGCCTCGCCTTAGGGACCGCCTAACCCTGAGCGGATTAACCTTCCTCAGGAAACCTTAGACTTTCGGCGCGGAGGGTTCTCACCTCCGTTATCGCTACTTATGCCGGCAGGGTCTCTTCGCAACGCTCCACCAGTCTTCTCAGTCTGGCTTCGCCGCTGTTGAGAATGCTCTCCTACCACGCACACACCTAGTGTGTGCATCCGCTGCTTCGGTGTACAGTTTTAGCCCCGTTGTATTGTCGGCACCGGACCGCTTGACCAGTGAGCTATTACGCTTTCTTTAAAGGATGGCTGCTTCTAAGCCAACCTCCTGGCTGTCTGAGCGTTCCGACTTCCTTTCCCACTTAACTGTAACTTGGGGACCTTAGCAGGCGGTCTGGGCTGTTTCCCTCTCGACGATGAGGCTTAGCCCCCACCGTCTGACTCCCGGATATGTTGTCGCTGGCATTCGCAGTTTGGTTGGATTCAGTAAGCCGGAAAGCCCCCTAGTCCATCCATCTCTCTACCACCAACGCAATTCATCCGAGGCTAGCCCTAAAGCTATTTCGGAGAGAACGAGCTATCACGGAATTTGATTAGCCTTTCACCCCTACCCACAGCTCATCCGAGCTTTTTTCAACAAACACCGGTTCGGTCCTCCAGTGGGTGTTACCCCACCTTCAACCTGGCCATGGGTAGATCATCCCGCTTCGCGTCTATTCCTGCCAACTGAACGCCCTGTTCAGACTCGCTTTCGCTTCGGCTCGCTTACGCTTAACCTTGCTGACAAGAATAACTAGCCGGCTCATTATGCAATAGGCACGCGGTCAGACATTCCCTTGCGGGCATAGTCCTCCCACTGCTTGTAGGCACACGGTTTCAGGTACTTTGCACTCCCCTCGACGGGGTTCTTTTCGCCTTTCCCTCACGGTACTGGTTCACTATCGGTCAGAGACGAGTATTTAGCCTTACGGGATGGTCCCCGTGGATTCAAGCAGGGTTTCACGTGCCCCGCCTTACTCAGGTATCCGCTTCGAGTCTGGACTACTTTCGCTTACGCGCCTGTCACGCTCTATGGATCCACTTTCCAGAGGATTCAGCTAGCAGCCAGATTGGTAACTCTACTGTTGCGGACCCTACAACCCCCGAAGCACCGAAATGCTACGGGTTTGGGCTATTCCGAGTTCGCTCGCCACTACTATCGGAATCGAGGTTTCTTTCTTTTCCTTCAGGTACTGAGATGGTTCACTTCCCTGAGTTCGCTCTAACCCGCCTATGAATTCAGCGGGTAGTTCCCGAGGTTTGCTCGGGAGGGTTTCCCCATTCGGAGATCTCCGGTTATAACGCCTGTGTGCGGCTTACCGAAGCTTATCGCAGCTTGCCACGTCCTTCATCGCCTGTCTCTGCCAAGGCATCCACCGTGCGCCCTTAGTAGCTTGACCATAGAATTAACTCCAGCGCAGGGAGCCGAATCACTTCGGTCCTGGTGCAGGTAACTCATGTTATCCGCCTTGAGATTGCAACACGCGGCGCTCACGCGCTTGCGGCTGCAACTCCTAAAGACACTCTTCATAATTTGAACACTTCGCCGCGATCGCGATCTTGCTGCGATTCTTGCTTGTGCTCGGCCTTGTATGTAAACGTCTTTGGATCGTTCGCTGCATTCAGACGCCTCACGGCGGCTGGGCAGCATTCCAAATGCGTTACCCAATCAATTTCGTTGTCAAACATCCAAACTTACCTCTGTGTCGAGGCAAGCCCGCCCTGAGGCGGTTGAAACCCACCAGGCAAACGCAGTCAACTTGCAGGCTGCGCGCCGGCCTGCTTCCAGATCGACATCTCCATCGGAGACGGCCATCTGGAAGCATGCATTTTGATTTGGTGGAGCTGACCGGGATCGAACCGGTGACCCCCTGCTTGCAAAGCAGGTGCTCTCCCAGCTGAGCTACAGCCCCATGTAGGCGCTAATGGCTAAGATGGTGGGCCTGGGTAGATTCGAACTACCGACCTCACCCTTATCAGGGGTGCGCTCTAACCAACTGAGCTACAGGCCCATCGTTGGCCGGCTCCCCCGCCGGATATCTTGAGTCCGGCGGCTCGCCCAAATCTCATTCAGTGCGAAAAGGTTTCGAGGACAAGGTTGAACATGCTGAGCAGCTACGCCGCTCATGACCATCGTGCGAAGGTCAATCAAGAAAAAGAAGACTTGTATCGAACTCCCGAACACCCTCAGGTAGGGGCGGACGGGGTAGATGAGAACAACCACTCGCTGCCTCTCGACAGTCCGCTATCGCGGAAGGAATGATCTGCTCATCCGGTTCTCTTTTAGAAAGGAGGTGATCCAGCCGCAGGTTCTCCTACGGCTACCTTGTTACGACTTCACCCCAATCATGAATTACACCTTGGACGGCTGCCTCCTTGCGGTTGGCTCACCGGCTTCTAGTGCAACCCACTTTCGTGATGTGACGGGCGGTGTGTACAAGGCCCGGGAACGTATTCACCGCGGCATTCTGATCCGCGATTACTAGCGATTCCAGCTTCACGCAGTCGAGTTGCAGACTGCGATCCGAACTGAGGCCGGCTTTTTCCGATTAGCTCCCCCTCGCGGGTTTGCGACGGTTTGTACCGGCCATTGTAGCACGTGTGTAGCCCTGGACATAAAGGCCATGAGGACTTGACGTCATCCCCACCTTCCTCCCCGTTATCCGAGGCGGTTTCACCAGAGTGCCCAACTTAATGATGGCAACTGGGGATAAGGGTTGCGCTCGTTGCGGGACTTAACCCAACATCTCACGACACGAGCTGACGACAGCCATGCAGCACCTATATAGCGGCCCCTTGCGGGGAAGGGATATTTCTACCCCGGTCCACTACATTTCGAGCCCAGGTAAGGTTCTTCGCGTTGCGTCGAATTAAACCACATGCTCCACCGCTTGTGCGGGCCCCCGTCAATTCCTTTGAGTTTCAGCCTTGCGACCGTACTCCCCAGGCGGACTGCTTAACGCGTTAGCTACGGCACGGCGGGATTGGGTACCCGTCACACCAAGCAGTCATCGTTTAGGGCTAGGACTACCAGGGTATCTAATCCTGTTTGCTCCCCTAGCTTTCGTGCATCAGCGTCAGTTATGGTCCAGTGAGCCGCTTTCGCCACAGGTGTTCCTCCTGATATCTACGCATTTCACCGCTACACCAGGAATTCCACTCACCTCTCCCACACTCAAGCCCGGCAGTTTCCGATGCAGACTATGAGTTGAGCCCATAGATTTCACATAAGACTTACCAAACCGCCTACGCACCCTTTACGCCCAATAATTCCGAACAACGCTTGCCCCCCTCGTATTACCGCGGCTGCTGGCACGAAGTTAGCCGGGGCTTCTTCTTCCGGTACCGTCATTATCGTCCCGATCGAAAGGAGTTTACGTCCCGAAGGACTTCATCCTCCACGCGGCGTTGCTGCGTCAGGGTTTCCCCCATTGCGCAAAATTCCCCACTGCTGCCTCCCGTAGGAGTCTGGACCGTGTTTCAGTTCCAGTGTGTCCGTGCGCCCTCTCAGGCCGGATACCGATCATCGTCTTGGTGGGCCATTACCCCGCCAACTAACTAATCGGCCGCGACCCCCTCCTGAAGCGAATTGCTCCTTTGACCCGTAGGTATTATGCGGTATTAGCTAAGGTTTCCCTCAGTTATCCCCCACTCCAGGGTAGGTTAGTCACGTGTTACTCACCCGTGCGCCACTTTACTCAGGGATTGCTCCCCTTTCTCGTTCGACTTGCATGTGTTAGGCACGCCGCCAGCGTTGATTCTGAGCCAGGATCAAACTCTCGTTTGAAACCTGTTGTCCCACTTTCTCTGACGGAGGTCAGAGGAGTGAGACCGCGTCGCACGCTCGAAAGCGTGGATGCCTTACCTTGTGAGAATGATCAAGCCAAACCTGATCGTTTCTCACGACTGGCACGTTCAACCTAATTGTCAAAGATCCTTAAGGCTTACCGCCTGAGCGGGGCCTTTGGATCGAGGCCTGAACTGTGACGCTCAGGTGTCCTCGAACTTGTTGCGCTTCGCCAGTTTCTCTGCCTCGCAGCAGCTTCCGGCATTTTTGCGCGAACTTTTTAAAGTTATCGAAACTTAACCTTGCTGTCAAGTTGCTATCTTGATTCGCCCGAGGCTGCTCCAACATGTTATGGACGGATCCATCCTCGCCTTGCAGATCAGATAACCCCGGCAGCGGAAAGACCGCTTCGACATCATCGCGCAGCGCAAAAATATCAAAGATCGACCAGCACAAAAGCTCGTGCCACTAGGGCGCGCGAAAGGATTGTCCTTCCGGGTCATGCAATGGCTTGTTCTCTGCGGGATTCCCTACAGGGGCTCAGGGGCACTTGCCTCACCTGACCCAACGAACCAGCTTCCCACTTCCCTCATCGGGCAGGCCACACGGCCACCGGGAGGCTCCACTGCTCATCTGCAACTTTTCAAGAGTAGCACAGGCCACCCTCGTTTGCAACTCGCGCCCGGCACGCCGGAATCGCAGGAAGCAACCTGCTGAGAATAGCAATACCAATGCCCAATAGCAAGGCCGCAGGCCTGTGGGAAACCAGCGTTTTCTGTGGGAATCCGACGCCCACTGTTGCGATGCCAGGCCTCGGTCAGGTGCGGGCGATGATGCCAAGGTCGGTGAGGCCATTGACGAAGAACTGCATGGCCAGCGCGACAAGCAGCAAACCCATGATTCGAACCAGGATACGGATGCCAGTCTCGCCCAGCACGGCGCGCACCCGGTCCGCCCCGGCCAGCACCCAGTAACTTATTAGGCAGGTGATGGTGATGGACCCCAGAATCGCGCCCATTTGCCAGTGCCAGATGCCGGGCACGGTGCCCACCAGCACCATGACCGAGGAAATTGCTCCCGGCCCGGCCAGCATGGGCATGCCCAGCGGCACAATCCCAGCGTCTTCCTTGGCTGCGCCTTCTTCGGTGTCGCCTTGCGCTTCCTGCGTGGGGGAACGGCGGGCCTCGAGCATGTCCAGGCCGATCAGCAGCAGAATCAGGCCGCCGGCGATCTCAAATGCCGGCAGCGTGATGCCGAACATGCGGAAGATGAACTGCCCGGCTAAACCGAAACTGGTGAGCACGATGAAGCAGGTAAGCGTGGCCTTGCGCGCCATGCGCCTGCGGCGTTTTTCGTCTACGTTCTCTGTGATAGCGATAAAGGAGGGGATGGCCGCGAACGGGTCAACGAGAAAAAAGATGGAGCTGAGCGCGAGGAGGCTGAAGCGCACAATTGGCGCGCGGCTTAGCTCATTGAATGCGGTTGCGGCTGGGTTCGTCCAAAGCACAATTACTTAGAGCTTAAAGCAAGGCGAAAGATTCAACGCGGGGATGGCCGTGATTGTCTTCAACCGGCGCGTTTCCGGGACGCACCACCAGCCGCGTCCCGCATCCGGCGGAGCGGGCGGCATCCAGCTCGCGCACCACGTCAGAGAAAAACAGCATTGCGTGCGGCTGCACCTTGAGCTGGGCGGCAATCGACTCATAACTTGCGCTCTCGGCTTTGGCGCCGGTGCGAGTATCGAAGTAGCCGGAGAGGAGCGGGGTGAGGTCGCCGTGGTTTGAATAGCGGAAGAGCAACTGTTGCGCTTCAACGGATCCCGACGAGTAAATTGCTACTTTTCCAGTCGCGGCCCAGCGTTTGAACGCTTCGGGCACATCCGGGAAGAGCGTGCCCTGGAGTTCACCGCTTTCAAAGCCGGCTTTCCAAATTTTGCCCTGAAGGCTTTTGAGCGCTGTCGATTTGCGGTCATGCTCCATGAGCCAGGCGAGGTAGGCGCGCGCATGCAGCTCGTTTCGGATCTCGATGCCGAAGGTGGGGCTGTCTTCGCTGAGCTCGGCACGATTCTCTTCCGCGAGAAGCTTGAGATCGCTTTGGACATCGGGCTGCATCAGGCTTTGCTTGAGAAAGTCGGCGAGGTGTTTGCGCGCGTAGGGAAAGAGCTGCTCGGTCACCAGCGAGAGCGGCGCTACCGTGCCTTCCACATCGAGCAGATAAACCTGCGGGTCGGTTGCGCTCATGCGGAGATCGAGGTCGCGACGCGCGGACCGAGATAGGCGGGACCGAAGCAGAGCGGCTGGTAGTTCTGGTCTACGCCGGAGTCTGTGTAGTGCGGCGTCCAGCCGGAGGTTGCCTGAAACCAGCGAATGGCGCGGATGCGGCGGTCTTCGCAGAGCGTAAACCAGTGATGCGTTCCCTGTGGCACGCGCAGCATGTCGCCGGGGCCCACTTCAACTGAGGCGATTCTCCCATCCAAAGCGAGGAAAAAGATGCCGCGGCCGGAGAGGATGAAGCGCACCTCGTCTTCAGAGTGGGTGTGCTCCTTGTCGAATTTCGCGAGCATCGCGTCGAGGTTGGGCGTGGCCGCGTTCACGTCGATCACGTCGGCGGTCACGTAGCCGCCGCGCTGCTTCATCGCATCAATCTCATCAGCGTATGCAGCGAGAACTTGCTCGGCTGAGGCATCGGCGGGCACACGGTCGAGGCTCCAGCGCTCGTAGTCAATGCCGAGCGGCGCCAGCGCTGCGCGAATCTCATCCTCGCCGTCGATACGGAGCTGCTCGTCCGGAAAACTAAGAACAGCCATCTGTGACCTCACATTCGGTGCGTCGCTATCCGTAGATGTCCGGCGTCGTCGCCGAACCGCTTGCGCTCAGGCGCCGCTCTTCCACCTCGAAGAGAAACTCGATAGCCTCGAGATGGCGGCGCGCCTCCGCCACCGATTGACCCCAAGTATAAAGCCCATGCCGGTTCAGCAGCACTCCATGCGCCTGGGGATGATTGCGCAGAGCCGCTTCAAGCTCTGTTGCCAGTGCGGCGTAGTCCTGCGTGTTTTCGATTACAGGAACGCGCTCGAGATGCATGTGCGTCGCGACTCCCGAAAGTCCCTTCAGCAACTCGTATCCTTCGAGCGGGACATAGCCTCTGGGCGCGAAGCGCGCCGAGAGCAGCGTGTTCCAGATGGTATGCACATGCAGGATTGCGCGTGCGGCGGGCCGCTCGCGGTAGAGCACGACATGCAGGCCGGTCTCGGCCGAGGGCTTGCCGCCGCCTGCGAGCACGTTGCCATCGAGGTCAGACTCAAGCAAATCCGCGGGCGTCAGCGTGCCTTTATCGAGGCCGCTTGCGGTGATGTGCATGCGGTCGCCGAGGCGCACGCTGAAGTTGCCGCTGGTTGCCGGAACCCAGCCGCGCGCAGCGCACCAGTGCGCCGCCGCGCACAGCGCTTCAATCTCGTCCGTCCTGCCGATCGCGGCCATCGTAGATGCAGTGTAGCAATCGCCGGTTTCGACCGCGCTCCTTCTACAATGGGGGCTTGCTTGCCCATGACCAATGCGACCGTATCGGGATCGTGCTGGTCGCGCCACGCAATCCGCTCAACATTGGCGCGGCGGCGCGCGCGATGGCCAACTTCGGATTCCAGCATCTCTCGGTGGTGGCGCCATTCAACCCCCACTGGCGCGAGGCGCGCTCCGCGGTCGGAGCGCCGGATCTGCTAGCCCGTGCGGTCGAAACCGAAACTCTCGCTCAAGCCGTTGCTGACCGCACGCTCGTCGTTGGCACTGGCACGCTCACATACCGCAAAGCCGAGCAGCGCGTGGTTCCGCTGCCGGAGCTCGCGCCACTGGTTGCCGATGAGCTTGCGCGGGGCGGGCGCATCGCGCTCGTCTTCGGCCCGGAAAAGCATGGACTCACCCGCGAAGACCTTTCCTACTGTCACCTGCTGGTCGAGATTCCGACCGACGCGCGCCAGCCATCGATGAACCTCGGGCAGGCCGTGGCGGTTTGCCTCTACGATCTTGCGCCGCGCGGCGCGGACCGGATCGAAACGGCTGCGCGCCAATTTCCGCACGACCGTCGCTTCCGGGGAGCTTGACCGGCTGGCGGCGCTGATTGAAGAGACGATGACCGCGGCCGGGTATGCGCCGCAGGGGATGCAGGACAGCCAACCGGCACGATCTGCGGCTGATGCTGCGGCGGCTGCAATGGAATGCGAAGGATACGCGACGGGCGCTCGGACTCTTCCGGCGCGTGCTGTGGCGGCTTGCTCATCCGAAAAAATAGCCGCAAACCTCAGTAACCCGAAATCAACGGAATCTCCTGCGTTGGAGCATGGCTTTCCTGCTACAGTGGCGGACGAAGGCTCCCCTATGCAGACTCTCTGTCCGCCGAATCCTGGCGCTCTCCTCGCGCCGTGGCCTGTGTGCCGCTTGCAGCGGCAGCGTGCGCCTGCATGTTGTCTGCGGCTCTGGCCGCGCAAGAGCCCGCTCCAGCAGCGGCCGCTCTGGCACCGCCCGAGCAGGCTCCAGCCACCGCGAAAGCTGACTCCGCACCGGCTCCCGATCCCAAGGCGGGAGGCATTACCGAAGACGAACTCAAACAGATGCTGGCCGGCAAGACCTTCTACCTGCGCGGCGGCTATCTTGAGAACAGCCTGAGCTTCGATGAGCACGGCAAGCTGATCGGGCACTCTCCGCTGGGCTCTTATACGCTGTGCCTGATCGAAATCGACAGGATAGGCCTCTCCAAGCACAAGGTGGAGCTGACCGGCGTCCGCTACGGGCTGCATTTTCTGGGCGCGCTGCCCAACGAGGACCCCACGCACGCTGCCGATCGCGTGCGCATTACACCCAAGAAGAAGAGCGTGCGCATCACCATCGATCGCGAACTGGTGGTAACGCCCAAGAAGAAAAAAGACAAGGGCAAGAAGAACGAGAAGGCTGCACCGGCTGCCGATGTAGCAAAAGCGGACGAGCAATCGGATGCCGATGCCGCGAAGGCTGAGATGGCCGCCGCGCCGGAAGCCGAGCGGCCCGCCGATTCCGGCAGCGTGACCACGACCACTTCACCGGCACATGCGACAAAACTGCTGAAAGATGCGATCGACTCGATCTTCGCGCCGACGCTGGATGCGCGGATGATCGACACTCTGCCGAGCTTCTGGAAGCTCTACTATCAGGCCGCGGCGGCACAGACCGACTATCAGCCCAGCGAGGCTGGCGTTTTGCGCGAGAATCAGGTGGACGCAAAGGCCAAGCTGCTCTCTCATCTCGAGCCGCCCTCGAATGAGTATGCGCAGTCGGGCGGGGTGGCCGGCATGGCGCTCTACCACGTGGTGATCGGCGCGGACGGCAAGCCCGAAGAAATTGTCGTTGGCCGGCCCATCGGCTTTGGACTGGACGAAAGCGCGGCGGATACGATTCGCAAGGCGAGCTTTCAGCCGGCGATGAAGGACGGCAAGCCCGTCCCCGTGATGGTGGATCTGGTGGTGCAATTCCGCATCTACTCCGACCGCACCAACCAGACCGCGAAGCCCGACGCGGACGAGGCCTCGACAGCGCCCAAACTGCCCGGCCCCTATAGCGTGAACCAGCCGTGAGCTCGTATCTCAAGCTGATCCGGTCCGGCGCCATGGCCGATGTGGCCGAAGCGATCGAGCTGGACCCGGCGCTGGCCGAGTATCGCGACCCGCAGGGAGTTTCGGCATTGCTGTGGGCGATCTATGCAGGCCAGCCGCAGGTGCGGGACTTTCTGGCCGCGCGCATGGTCGAGCACGGCGTGGCCCTGGACCTGTTTGAAGCCGCCGCTCTGGGCGACGCGGTGCGGCTTGCGGCGATTCTGGAGAGCGATACCGATGCGGTCAGCCTGGTCTCCGGCGACGGCTGGACGCCGCTGCACCTGGCCGCGGCCTTTGGCTCGCCGGCTGCCGTTGCCGTGCTGCTGGCTGGCGGGGCGCAAGTTGGCGCGGTATCACTGAACGCGCAGCGCAACCAGCCGCTGCACGCTGTGCTTGCCGTCGGCCGTAATCCGGAGACGATCACCCTGCTGCTTGAGCACGGAGCTGACGCCAACGCATGCCAGGCGGGCGATTTCACGGCGATCTTCGCGGCAGCCGCGGCCAACCGCCGCGACCTGGCCGAGCTGCTGTTGCAGCATGGCGCCAAAGCCCACCATGTGACCGATCAAGGCAAGACCGCGGCCGCCTTTGCCCGCGAGCGCGGCCATGACGAGCTGGCCGACTGGCTCGACTCGCAGCCAGCCTGAGCGGAAGGCTCCAGAAGCCTCCGAAACCGCCCAAAAACATTGCGGATTGTCTGCGTCTCGTACGGCCTTACGTCAGTCTTACATTCTGGGCGCCCGATGAATGGAGGACGAATGCAATCCACTGGTAAGACATTTGTCCCACGCCCGTAAGACATCGCTCTTACGGGCGTGGGACGCTGAAGGACGGCGCGTAAGACAGGCTGTTGAGACCGCAGATTGTCTTACGGAGAACCCGACGACGAGCGAGAGCGTCAGACAGATTCGCCGCTGTTGTAAGACCAATTCAGGGGCTCCTGGGCGACGTATCATACGTTGGCCTCTTCCATGATCGCCCCTTTTGCGTGCATCCTAGCTTCTATGCTTCTCTGGGCGATCTCCTTGGCTGCCATTGCCTGCATACTCCTGCGTCCGCGGGGTATTGCCGAGGCGTATTGGGCCTGCGGTGGGGCGCTGTTGCTGGTGGCAACGGGGCTGATTCCGGCGCGGCACGCGCTGCATGCCGTAAGCGAGGGCGCGGACGTTTACCTCTTCCTGACGGGAATGATGGTGCTGGCGGAGATCGCCCGTGAGGAGGGAGTCTTCGACTGGGCGGCGGGAGTAGCGGCGGCTCATGCGCGCGGGTCCGCACGGCGGCTGTTTCTGCTGGTCTATCTGGTCGGCGTCGCGGTTACGGCCCTGCTCTCGAACGACGCGACGGCGGTGGTGCTGACCCCGGCCGTGCTGGCGGTCGCCAGGCGGGCTGGGGTGCGTCCGGAGCCCTATCTCCTTGCCTGCGCGTTGGTTGCGAACGCAGCCAGTTTCGTGTTTCCCATCTCGAATCCGGCCAATCTGGTGGTTTTCGGGGCGCAGATGCCTGCTCTTGTGCCCTGGCTGCGCATCTTTCTGCTGCCTTCGGCGGCTGCGGTGCTGGTGACCTATCTTTGCCTGCGTTGGCATGCACGCCGTGAACCTGAGGAATCCCATCTCCGGCGATATTCAGCGCTTCGCCGCTCACGGCGGAGGGAAAACTGGCGCTTGGCGGTCTGTTGTTCGCCGCTACGGCACTGATCGGCTCCTCGGCCTTTGGGCTGGCGCTGGGTGCACCTACCTGTGGTGCGGCGATGCTGGCTTTGCTGGTGGTTGCCTCGCGCAATCGCCGCATTGTCGCGAGCGTTGCCAAGGGTGTTTCCTGGTCGGTGCTGCCGCTGGTGGCGGGGCTTTTCGTCTTGGTGGAGGCGATGCAGAGCGCTGGTTTGCTGACAGTTACACAGGCAGGGATTCGGGCCTTGGCTGCGCTCCCACCGGCACTGGCGAAAGCGGCTATCGGCTTCACGCTGGCATGCATATCAAATTTAATGAACAACTTACCAGTTGGACTTATCGCAGGATCCGCTCTGCGCACGGCCCATCCGGTGGCGATCGTGACCCACGCTGCACTGATCGGCGTCGATCTGGGTCCGAATCTCTCGGTAGCCGGCTCGCTGGCGACGATTCTGTGGCTGATTGTGCTGCGCCGGGAGGGCGTGGCGATGAGCGGCTGGACGTTTCTGAAGCTGGGTCTCTATGCCATGCCGCTGGCGCTTGCGGCGAGCCTGCTGATGCTGTGGAGCTAGTCCGCCGCGGGCTCCCAGAGCTCGACCCGATTGCCTTCGGGGTCGACGATCCACGCGAAGCGGCCGTATCCGTAGTCCTCGCGCTTGGGATCGACTTCAGCGCCGGCCGCCGCGAGCGCGGTCAACAGCTCGTCGAGGTTGTCGACGCGGAAGTTCACCATGGCCTGCTGGGGGCCGCTGCCGAAGTACTTCGTGTCGGCCGGGAAGTGCGCGAAGACGGTCATGCCGGTCGATGCGGGGCCGTCGAAGGTTAGAGAACCATCTTCCCCTTGCACGATGCCGAGGTTTTGCGCGTACCAGGCGGCTAGCGCCTTGGGATCGCGCGCCTTGAGAAACACTCCTCCGACTCCAACGGCCTTTGCCATGGGCTACTCTTCCTTTCGGATCAGATCCTCGAGCTTGGGTTTGTGCTTGGCCTGGCGGCCGGTGCGCGGCTCGTCCTGCACCACGCGCGCAGGCTTGGGCTGGCCCACGCGCTCGCGGGCGTTGGCCTTGACCGCCTTTGCGGCAGAGAATGGGGTTGGCTTGCGTTTCGGCATTGCAAGGTCGAGTATGGAGTAGATCGCGCTGGAGCGAAAGTCCGTCAGCGCTCTGGCACACGATTTTTGCAGGTTGGGAGCATCGTCGTAGATGGATGAGCGGGAGTTTTTCAACGAGACCACGGAGCAGCGCACCCACACGCTGAGCTGCCCCAAGTGCGGCCAGCCCGGCGAATACAAAGTGACCTGGGTTGTGCGCCGCAAGAAGACGCAGTTGCCGCGCAACGCAGACGAGCGCGACCGGGCGCGGTTTGCGAAGGCGCAGAGCTACATGGTGCGCCGCGACGACAAACTGGGCTGCACCAACGTCCGCTGCCGCAAGCCGTTTGAGATCACCACGCTGCAGTCGCTGGCATTTTTAGCCGACTGATGGTCCGAGGCTGGCGCTTGGCCCGCAACGTGTGATTGAATCGAAGCTGTAGACAGCAATCCCCGGAGGCCGGACCACGGGGCTGACTGAGGAGAGATGTATGGCGAATTCCCTTCTTCCCCCCGAAGAGCGCAATCTGACCCCTGACCAGGTGGAGGCGCTGGACAAACGCCGCGACCTGGGCCACACGTTTCTGGTGATGGCCGGCCAATTTGCGGTGATCGCAACCGTTCTGCTGCTGTGGGTGGGCCAGGACCTGACCTACTCGCCGGGCTGGGCGCACCCCATGGCGTATTACTTCTTCCTCGCGCTTTGCCTGATTGCGGGCTTTGGGATCACCGGCATCGTTCTTCGCCGGGGCACGCCGCGGCTCGACTAAGCCACTGAGGCTCGTTTATCAAGGCCGGTTGCGCGTAACAGGTGCCGATGGCTGTTGCTTCCTCCATTGCCGAGACCGTTACGACCCCGGCCACCCGGCTGACTGACAGCCACGGCCGCATCATTCACGACCTCCGCGTCTCGATCACGGATCGCTGCAACTATAAGTGCGTCTACTGCCGCACGGGCGAGGTTGGGGCGCAGTATCCCGAGCTTGCCATTGAAGAGTACCTTCGCCTGATCCGGCTGTTTGTCGATCTGGGCATCGAAAAGGTGCGCCTGACGGGCGGCGAACCTCTGCTGCGGCGCGGCCTGCTCGATCTGATCAAGGAACTCGCAAAGCTGCGCACGCTGGCGGGCCAGCCGCTCGATCTGGCTCTGACGACCAACGGCCATCTGCTGGCCGGCTTGGCGAAGCCGCTGAAGGCAGCGGGGTTGAACCGCATCACGGTGAGCATGGACGCCGTCGATGCCGCTACATTTGAGCGGATTACGCGCGTGCCCGGCAGCTTTGCTGAAGTGCTGGCGGGGGTGCGCGCCGCGCGCGACGCCGGCCTGGCGCCAGTCAAGATCAACTGCGTTTTGCTGCGCGGATTCAACGACGAGCAGGTGGAAGGATTCGCTCACTTTGCGCGCGAGGAAGATGTAGCGGTCCGGTTTATCGAGTTCATGCCACTCGAAGAGGGCCGGCTGTGGTCGCCGGAGATCGTGGTGCCGCTGGCGGAGATTGTCGAGCGCATTGGTCGCGTGCTGCCGATTGTGCCACTG
The DNA here is from genome assembly GCA_963783925.1 of uncultured Acidobacteriaceae bacterium. GTDB lineage: Bacteria > Acidobacteriota > Terriglobia > Terriglobales > Acidobacteriaceae > Telmatobacter. The sequence continues at coordinate 32,395 of CAWAPM010000001.1, forward strand.
CCGGCGCGCGAACCCAGCGAGACCGCGCGGCGCTACGGCTTCGCCGATGGGCGCGGCGAGATCGGCATCATCGCGCCGGTGACACAGGCCTTCTGCGGCGCGTGCAGCCGCGTCCGACTCACCTCGGACGGCAAGATTCGCACCTGCCTCTTCTCGCAGGTGGAGCACGACCTCTACGGCCGCATGCGCTCCGGCGCCGGCGACGAGGAGCTGCGGGCCTACATCGCCGAAACCGTGCAGGGAAAAGAGGCGCGCCATCACATTGGTGAGCCGGGCTTTCTCAAGCCATCGCGCTCCATGGTGCACATCGGCGGCTAGCTGCGCGGCTGACTGTGGTTACCCGCGGTGTGTGAATCTGCTGGATTTAGGTCCGCTATGTGACACAATGCAAGTCAGGAAGCAGCCTGATTCCACCCCATGCTCAAGACCCCCGAAAAGCGCATTCCGCTTGACGACCTGCTGGTGTTCCACCAGTTGGCGCGGTCGCTTGCCTCCAGTTTCGACCTGGATACGATCCTGCGCACGATTCTTGAGCATATGGAGCGCCTGATCGAGGCGGATCTGTGGACGCTGCTGATGCTGGATGAGTCGCGGCAGGAGCTCTACTACGCCATTGCCGCGGGCGGCGAAGAGGCGGCGCTGCGCGACCTGCGCGTGAAGGTGGGCGAGGGCGTGGCGGGCTGGGTGGTGGAGCACGGCGAAACGCTGATCGTGCCCGAATCAGAGGATGACCCGCGCCTGAAGCGGTCAATCAACAGGGTGACTCCCAAACTGAAATCGATCATTGCGCTGCCGCTGCGCGGCCGCAAAGGCACACAGGGCGCCATTGAAATCTTCAACCCGCACAACGACCAGCTGAACGACTACACGATCGCATTCCTGCATATCCTCGCCGACCACGCGGCGATTGCGATTGAGAATGTGCGCGATGTGGCGCGCATCCAGCAGCTCACCATTACCGACGACACGACCGGCCTGTTCAATGTGCGGCATCTCTACGATGCGCTGGCGCGCGAGCTGGAACGCTGCGGTCGGGAGCGCGTGCCGGTGAGTCTGGCGTTTCTCGATCTCGACCGGTTCAAACAGGTGAATGACGTGCACGGACACCTGGTGGGCAGCGAGCTGCTGGCGCATGTGGGCAAGCGGCTGGAGGAGCTGAGCCGCGAAGGCGACCTGTGCTTCCGCTACGGCGGCGATGAATTTGTAGTGCTGATGCCCAGCACGGGCGCGGCCGAAGCGCAGCGGCAGGCCACGATGCTGCATCGGGAGTTGATGGCTTCACGCTTTCGCATGAAGAGCGGCATTGAGCTGACTGTGAGCGCAAGCGTGGGCGTGGCTACAGCGCCTGCCGATGGCGATTCGATCCACGCGGTGATTGGCGCTGCGGACTCACGCATGTACGAAGTGAAGAGCGACGGCCGCGGGCGCGTACACGGCGTCTGACGTCTACTGTTCTTCGCCGGGTAGTTCGTTGCCCTGCTTCTCCGCAAGTTTCTCCAACTGATTGCGCCAGTCGAGCGACTCGATGAAGGGGCGCGACTCGCGCCAACCAGGCTCGACGATCACATGAAGCTCAAGATAGACCCGCGTGCCGAGCAGCGACTCAATCTGCTTGCGAGCGCCGGTGCCGATCTCCTTGAGCTTGGCTCCGCCTTTGCCGATCAGAATGGCTTTCTGCCCTTCGCGCTCGCAGTAAATGGCCGCGGCGATGCGGGTGAGCGGCAGTTTGACGGGAGCGCTTTTCTTGCGCGGACGCTCTGGCTCCGGCGGCGGCTCTTCGAACCGCTCGATGACGACGGCGGCGGCATAAGGCACTTCTTCGCCGGTGTCGACGAGGATGCGCTCGCGAATGAGCTCGGCCACCATGAAGCGCATGGGCTGGTCGGTGTACTGGTCTTTCGGGTAGTAGCGTTCGCCATTCGGCAGCACGTCCACGATCTTGCGCACCAGCACGTCGAGACCATCGCGCTTGCGCGAGCTGATGGGGATGACCTGCGCGAAGTTGGCCTGCTTCGTCAGCGTCTCGATGAGCGGGAGCAACAGGTCTTTCGCGACAAGATCGATCTTGGTGAGCACGAGAAAGACCGGGCAGTCGAGATTGCGAACCAGACCGAAGAGAAATTCGTCTTCGCTGGCCCAGCTTGGCTTGTGCTGATGCGCTTCTCCCGGTTCGCCGGCAGCCTCAAGCTGCACCCGGCGGCTGGCATCCACCAGCACGAGAACTACATCACGTGTTTCGAGAGCCTCGTGCACTTCCTGCAGCATGCGGCGGTCGAGCTGCGAAGCGGGCTTGTGCACGCCCGGCGTATCGACGAAAACAATCTGCGCTGCGGGGTTTGTGCGCTTTATGCGCGCGGACTTCCAGCACACCCAGCAATGCGGTTGCGGGTGGTCTGCGGCTTGGCCGTGACAATAGCCACTTTTTCGCCGGTAAGGGCGTTCAGCAGCGTGCTTTTGCCGGCGTTCGGCCGGCCGAGAATGGCAACAAATCCTGATCGCAACGTGCGTTCACTCCTGAATGAGTGTACGGCATTTCGCGGTGTGGCTTGCTTACGACGCTCTCGCGGCGGAGGTTTCCGGTCTGGGCGGAAAAACGCGAAGCCGGTCAACGCGGCGATCTGTTGAGGCCACCACTTCGATTCGCAGGGCCGAGTCATTGAGCGTAACGATCTCGCCGCGCAGCGGAATGCGGCCTTCGATCTCGCTCACCAGGCCGCCAAGGGTTGTCGCCTCGTAGGACGCCGCAAGCTGGACAGGCTCTCCGAAGAGATCCGCGAGCTGATCGACAGGAAAGCTGCCGGGCACAAGCCAGGCACCGCCGGCCTCGCGCTGCGGCTGCTCGGCATGGGCGTCTTCTTCGTGCTCGTCGCGGATGTCACCGACAATCTGCTCGAGCAGATCTTCGATGGTGACGAGGCCCGCGACACCGCCGTACTCGTCGATGACGATGCGCATGTGCTGTTTCTCGCGCTGCATCTCGCGCAGCAGTTCATAGCCGCGCTTGGTCTCGGGGACGAAGGCCGCAGGCTTCTGAATCTGTGCCACGGTCTGCGTGCGTGCTTCTTCATCGGATATTTGCAATAAGTCATGCACAAACGCGATGCCGGTTACGTTATCGAGCGAACCTGAGTACGAGGGCACACGAGAGAAGTTGTGCGTGCGCAGCAGATCGAGAAATTCCTCCAGCGTGGCCGTCTCCGGCACGGCAAAGACCTGGGGTCGCGGTGTCATTACCTCGCGCACCAGCTTGTCACCAAATTCAACGGCCGACCGGACCAGGTCGCGGTCGGTCTCTTCGAGAATGCCTTCTTCCTGGCCGGCCTCAAGCAGTGCCTCCACATCTCCCGCTGCTTCTTCCTGTGCGTCCGCGGGCGGCTCGGCAAGCGAAGCGACGGAGTGAAAGAAGCGCACGAAGACCGTAATGGGCGTGATGACCCAGAGCAACAGGCGGATGGGCCACACCAGACGGCGAGCCCACCTGCCACGGGTGTGATTGAAAAGCAGCGAAGGAATGATTTGGCCGCAGAAGACCACCACCATCACCACGCCGAGCACTGCCTGCGCGATTTCTTGAGCCGAGGGACGGCCGGTGTGGGGAGCGCGATCGAAGAGCACTGCGCCGAACACAAGCGCGATGAAGCCGAGCGCGAGCTGCTGCAAGACGGCGGCGGACATGGCCGCGTGTTCGCGGCTCAGGCCAAGCTGCGGCTCGACGTGCTCCTCCCACGTGTCGATATTGTCTTGAACCTCGCGCGAGAGAATCTTGCCGAACTCGGAGTAGACGCGGCTCATGTAGGAGGCCAGCGTGAAGATGGCCGAAGCAACGGACAGGTAGACGGCGGTGACGAGGGTCATGACCGTGTACCTGCGGCGCGGCGCGGTCTCTTCGCAGCGGTTGCGCCTTCAACGCGCTCGATGAGCCCCAGCGGCAGGCCTAGCTTCGCGCGCAGCGTACGCTCGCGGCGCGCCATCTGTCCGGTGTCAGTCTCGTGATCGTAGCCGGCAAGGTGCAGCAGGCCATGCAGGACAAGAACCTTCAACTCGACCCCGAGGGCGTGGCCCTGGGCCGCAGCCTGACAGCGCGCCGTGGGTACGCTGATGGCAAGATCGCCGGCGAGGCCTTGCGCGGCTGGGCCATCGGCTGGGAACGAGAGCACGTCGGTTGCCTTATTCTTGCCGCGAAATTGGCGATTGAGTTTGCGGATAGCGGCGTCCGTTGTGAAGAGCACGCTCACTTCGCCGCGCAGCCGTACTGCGGCCCTGGCCTGAGTAAGAAATCGCGCCAGAGTTCGAACGCTCGGCACGTGCTCCTGCGTCGCCCCGGTGCCTGCGCGCGGGGCTTGTTTCGGGGCCGTGGACCCGGTTATGTCTTCGAGCTCTGGATCAAGGAAGATCATCGAACGCGGACTCCTCGGCAATACGTGTGGAGTCTGTCTGGCACGATGATACGCGAAGCGAAACGGGCGACCGGCGTCCGCCACCGCAGACGGTGCCGCCAAATTGTAAGATCGACTGCGGAGGAATCGGGCCGGAATGACGATGGGTGTAACCGCAGTGGTCCTCTTTTGCCTGGGTGCAATTGGACTTGTAGCTCGAGGAACGATTGCGCGCAATCGCTGGGGGCTGAATCTCGGCAAGGTGAACTGCCCGCGATGTCTGCGCTCCGTCTACAAGCCAGGCGGCATCGCGGGGCTGTGGCAGTCTCTCTTTGGCGGTGGCCGATGCACCGAGTGCAAGACGCTGGTAAACAAGTGGGGCCGGGAGATCATGCCCTCGCACAAAGACCGGGTGAAGACCCGGAAGTAGAGCGGCGCGCACCGGCGGCTGGCTGCGCACCGCTCCCATGACTGGTTCTATTGCGGCTTGGATGGCTGCGCGGTTTGCGCAGGCTGATCCACATTGATGGCATCATCCATCGAGAGCGGCAGCTCCTGCTGTTGTGGCTTGGCGGAGTCGTAGGCGCGCACGATGCGCTGCACCAGCGCGTGGCGCACTACGTCTCCATCTTCGAAGTGGCAGAACTGGATGCCCTCGACGCCGTCGAGCACGTTGATCGCGTCTACCAAGCCGGACTTGCGCGGATTGGGCAGATCGATCTGCGTGATGTCGCCGGTGATGACCGCCTTGGAACTGTTGCCCATGCGGGTGAGGAACATCTTCATCTGCTCGACGGTAGTGTTCTGCGCCTCGTCCATGATGATGAATGCGTCATTGAGCGTGCGGCCGCGCATGAAGGCCAGCGGCGCAACTTCAATGACATTCTTCTCGAGCATCTTGTCCACGCGCTCGGGCTCGAGCAGGTCATAGAGCGCGTCGTAGAGCGGGCGCAGGTAGGGGTCGACCTTTTCCTGCAGGCTACCGGGCAGGAACCCCAGCTTTTCGCCGGCCTCGACCGCGGGACGCACCAGCACGATGCGGGTGACTTTTTTGGCATTCATGGCAGCCACGGCCATGGCCACGGCGAGATAGGTCTTGCCGGTGCCTGCCGGACCTACGCCGAAAACCATGTCGTTCTGCTCGATGGCCTCAACGTACTTGCGCTGGTTGATGGAGCGGGGCTGCACGGTGCGCTTGACGCCGGCCGAGCGCTGCTTGCCGGAGTCGGCCAGCGAGCGCAGCGTGACGGCCGGGTCGGCCACGACCAGACGCAACATGCCGTTCAGTTCGCCATTGTGAGGGTTGATGCCTTGTCGGCGCAGGGCTTCAAAGTCCTGAAAGATACGCTGTACGCGGGCTACGGCTTCGGGCGGCCCTGCCACGTGCACCGCATCGGAGCGGAGATCGATCCGGACGCTGAGTGCGTCCTCCATCAGCCTGAGGTTTTCATCGCGGGTCCCAAACAGGGGCTCAAGATTCGGGGTGATCTCCAGATCAGCGTTCAGACGGCCTCCAGATCTGCCCTTGCGGACAGTAACAGTGGGTTAGATTCTGACGGTGGGTTTGTGAACGAGGTGGCGCAAATATTTTTTGCACGGCACAGACAAGCACACGCGGAACTTTGGGGGCTCCGGACCGGATACGGATTGGCGAATGTGCCCAAATGCGGTATCTGGGGAGAGAGTAGCGCTGGTGGCGTCAGGCGTCAATGGCACCAGAGTAAAGATCGGGTAAAGTATTCACTTTTCGGGTACGTGCGGAACGCCGGCAAGCCTCGAAAGCACACGATTGACCCCCGGCCCGGTTTCCCGTAGACTAAGAAATTGCGAGGGATGCGGCTCAAGTTGCATTCTCACCCGCATCAATCCCGCCCGGTCAGGCCCGTTCCTGAACCTTGAGGCAAAAAGATTAAGGAACAACCATGGCTAATCATGTTTCGTCGCTCAAGCGCGCCCGCCAGACCGTAACCCGCACCGAGGTAAATCGCGCCAACCGTACCCGCGTGCGCAGCAGCTTGCGCGCCCTGCGCGAGGCCCTTGTAAAGGGCGATGCGAAGGCCGCCCAGACCCAGTACCGCGCCACCGTTTCGCTGCTCGACAAGAGCGTGCAAAAGGGCGTGCTGCACGACAACACCGCCTCCCGCTACAAGAGCCGGTTGAACGCGCGGCTGAAGGCCCTGGCTACCGCCAAGGCGTAGTGAAATTGCAGCCTTCGGCTGCCTCAATCGAGTTCAACACGAACGGCTGGGAGCGATCCCAGCCGTTGCTGTTTTCTCCCAAGAAGCGGCGGCGGCGCGGCTCTATACTCGGTTCATCGTTCTAACCGGTGAGGCCTTCGATGAGAAAACTTCTCTCAGCTCTTTTGTTTGTAGTGTTCTTTTCGCTCTCTCTTCATGCTCAGAAGACGCGCCTCGGTCAGGCCGAACCGCAGGCCGCCTCTGCGGTCCCGGTGCATGTCTCTGGATCACATCTGGGGTCAATCTGCTCAGGAGCCTACAACAACATTTGGTGCTCCAGCGGACTCTACGTGGAGGCAATCCTGAACGGGAAAAAGGTCGAGTTCTTCGGCGAGTCGGAGATCGAAAAGATCAAGTCTGTGGTTCTCATCCCCGGCGACTATCAAGCCAAGCTCACCAAGAATGCGCATAACGCGGACAGTACTGCGATTGATCAGGAATATGACATCGTGCTGCCGGATGGCGCGGTGTGGCATTGCACGCTCACCGGCATCTCGGAGTGAGTTGCGGCTTTTCGCGTGGCAAGCGAAAACCCAGACCGAGCCTGCTTCAGGTCAGCCTCTCAAAGATGCCAGCCGCTCCCATGCCCCCACCCACGCACATGGTGACCATGCCGTAGCGGAAGTTCCGGCGCTTCATTTCCGCGAGGAGCGTTGCGGCGAGCTTGGCTCCCGTGCAGCCCAGCGGATGGCCCAGCGCGATGGCACCTCCGTTCACATTGACCTTCTCCGGGTCGATGCCGAGTTCGCGGATGACCGCCAGCGCCTGCGCGGCAAAGGCTTCGTTCAGTTCGATGAGGCCAATGTCGTCGAGCGTGAGGCCGGCCTGCTTCAGCACTTTCGGCACGGCGAAGATCGGACCCACGCCCATCTCCTCTGGCAGACAGCCGGCGACTGCATAGGCCACGAGACGCGCGAGCGGCGGAATGCCGAGCTCACGAGCGCGAGCGGCATCCATCAACACCGCCGCCGCCGCTCCGTCCGAGGTTTGCGAGGCGTTGCCCGCGGTCACCGATCCCTGCGCGTGAAAGACGGGCCTGAGTGCGGCCAGCGCAGCGGCTGATGTGTCGGCGCGCGGGCCTTCGTCGGCGGCAAAAACGATCTCGGTCACGTTCGGCTTGCCAGCTTTCGCGCTGGGGACGGCCATCGTCACGGTGACCGGAATCAACTCCTCGTCAAAGCGGTGCGCGGCCTGCGCGGCCAGAGCCTTTTGATGGCTGGCGAGCGCGAACGCATCCTGTTCTTCGCGGGCAATGCTGTAGTGCCGCGCGACGCGCTCGGCGGTGAGGCCCATCGTCAGCAGCGATGCGGGATAGTTCTCGGCCAGCCAGGGATTCGGGCTTGGCTTAAGGCCGCCCATCGGGATCAGGCTCATCGACTCCGCGCCGCCCGCGATCACCACCCGCGCGCCGCCTGCTCGAATGCGCATATCGGCCTGGGCAATCGCTTCCAGGCCCGAAGCGCAGAGGCGATTCACCGTGACGCCGGGCACCGAGACGGGGAGCTGCGCCCGCAGCGCGGCAAAGCGAGCGATGTTGAAGCCCTGCTCGCCCTCGGGCTGCGCGCAACCCAGAATCACATCGTCGATTTCATTCCTATCGAGCTGTGGCACCCGGTCCAATGCGCCGCTCAACGCGGTTGCGGCGAGGTCGTCGGGGCGGGTGGTGGAGAGCATGCCTTTGGGAGCGCGGCCCACAGGCGTGCGCACGGCACTGACGAGAACGGCTTCCGGCATGGGGGAATTCTCCTTGATGCAAACACAGAAACGTGGCGAACATCCGGTTAATCCGGCGGCATGTCCAGAATCGTCCAGCGGCCCCGGGTGAAGAAGTGGTAGGTGGTCCTTCCGTTAAGGACGGAGTCGGCGAGAGCATCGTGGTCGGGGCGCGGCGGGCGATGGTCGAGTCCCGCTTGTGCCTGGTGCACGCGGTTCGGTGATGCCGCGTCGAGGCCCCAATTGAATCCGAGTGTGGCAACGGCCTGCTGCGGCTGAAGGTGCTGTGTCTCTTGAGATGTCGCGAGCACGGAGGGTTGTTGTGGCGCATCTCCAAAAAAGACCAGCAATGACACCGCGCCCCGCACAGAGCACAGCACTGCCCAGTCCGACGAACCGGCACGCTCAAGGCTGGCATGGACCACGTTTTCGGGCCCATGCGCTTGATAGGTCTGCGGAATGAGGCAGCTCCGCCGGAGAAGTTCCGAAACGATTGGCGCGGGCAAATCAGGGAAGGAATCAGGCGGCAGGTGGCGAATGACGTAGGCCGCGCTACGTCCGTGGAACTCGATGTGGCCTGTTTCAGCGAGCGTATCCGAGGAGCTTTGCGGCCATGCGCCAGGCATGGTCAGCACAAGTACCGCGATCACGAGTGCCACTCTCGAATGCCTCATGCCTCGCCTAGTTTCTCAGCGGCTTGCCGGTTTTGAGCGTGTAGGCGATCCGCTCCTGGGTTTTGCGCTCGCCGCAGAGAGACAGAAATGCCTCGCGCTCGAGATCGAGCAGGTATTGCTCGCTCAGAGGAACGCCTGCCGTGACGCGGCCGCCACAGAGGATGTAGGCAGCCCAGCGCGCAACCTTCTGGTCGTGCTCGGAAGCATAGCCGGCTTCGCCCATGAGATAGACGCCGGTTTCGAGCGTGGCCAATGCGCTCAGTCCCGGTGCGGGAATTTGGGTGCGTGGCGTGGGTGCAGCATACCCCGCCTCGGCCAGCGCGGCTGCCTGCGCTCTGGCGTCGAGCAGCAGGCGCTCGCGATTGAGGGTGATGCGATCCGACGCGGCGAGCACGCCAAGCGTTCGCGCCTCCGCCGCTGAGGTGGAAACCTTCGCCGTTGCAATCGTCTCGAGCGCGCGCTTGAGCGCCTCGGCCACTTCAGCCGACTGCGCAAAGCGTGAGGGTGGGTCTTTTGGATCGGGCGGCGCGAGCGCGGCCGCGGCATCGAGAGCGCGCAGGAGCATTTCTTTGGTGCCGCCGCCGCCGGGAATGAGGCCGACGCCAGCCTCGACGAGGCCGATGTAGGTTTCAGCGTGGGGCTGGCGGCGTGCGGCGTGGAGACACATCTCGGTTCCGCCGCCCAGCGTGAGGCCGAAGGGCGCGACGACGACCGGTCTCGGGCAGAATTTGATGGCCGCGGTCATCCGCTGGAAGCCGCGGATGGCCCCGTCGACTTCCTCCCACTCACCTTCCTGCGCGGTCAATAACAGTTGCAGCAGATTGGCGCCGACGCTGAAGTTGTCGCGGTCGCCGCTGATGACGAAGCCGGCGAAGTCGCGCACCGCGTCCGAGTCCGGCTTCAGCACCGAGGAGACGAAGAAGACCACATCGCTGCCGAGCGCGTTTTTCAGGGCGTGAAGCTCGATGCATGCGATGCCGTCGCCGATGTCGACCAGAGACGCACCCGCATTGCTGCGGACGACTCCATGAGTGCGACGAAAATCCGCGACCCGCGCATGGCCCTCGTGTTGCGGGATCGTCTCCCATCCCCCGGCGATGGGATTGAAACACTGCGGGCCGTCGGGCGAATACCAGGAAGCCGTTGGCGCATTGGCTTCGGCTTCGAGAAGAGTGTCCAAGCGCGGCGTAACGGGGAGTTGCAGAGTCCTCATGCGTGCGACCGTTTCGCGCAGGCCTGCGGCATCGATCATCTGGAACGGCCCAAGCTCCCAGTTGAAGCCTGCGCGCATGGCGGCATCGATGGAAGGCGCATCGCTGGCCACTTCGCCGATGCGCTCGGCGGCGTAGTTCCACAGCGCGGCAAGAAACGGCCAGAGAAACCGTGCGGCCTTGTCCTTCGCCGGATCGTTGGCAAGCAGCAGGCGCAGCCGCTCGCCGACGGTCGCCGCGTTCTTCGCCATGTCGAGCGCGGGCAGCGCGGCTTTGGCCAGCGGGCGATACTCGAGAGTGCTCAGATCGAGCGTGAGGCGTTCTTCTTTCCCGTCCGCGCCGCGCGTCTTTTTGTAGAAGCCTTGTCCGGCCTTGTCGCCCAGCCAGCCGCGCTTCACAATCTCATTGAGAACTTCAGTGAAGCGGCCCTGTGTTGCGCCCTGCGGAAAATTCGCGGCAACGTGCGCCAGGACATCGATGCCCACCATGTCTGCGAGACGGAAGGTGCCGGTGCGCGGCCAGCCGATGGCCGGGCCGGTGAGGGCGTCGACTTCTTCGATGGTCAAGCCCTGTTCGAGCATGAGCGTGGCCGCGGTAAACATGACGGCGACGCCAATGCGGTTGGCGATGAAGTTGGGCGTGTCATGCGCGAGGACGACCTGCTTGCCAAGGATGCGATCGGCAAAAGCGGCGAAGGCGGCGACGACCTCCGCACTGCTCTCTGCTGTGGGAATGACTTCGAGCAGACGCATGTAACGCGGCGGATTGAAGAAGTGCGTGCCGAAGAAGCGCGCACGGCGCTCGCCAAGTCCGGCGGCGATGGTGTGCACAGGCAGGCCGGAAGTGTTGGTGGTAAGGATGGCCTGCGGCGCGAGATGCGGCAGAACGCGCGCGAGAAGAGCCTGCTTGATGGCGAGATTTTCCGCGACGGCCTCGATGACCCAATCGCATTGCGCGAGCTTCGTCAGGTCGTCGTCAAAGTTGCCGGGCGTGATGAACGCGGCCACCGAGGGCTCGTAGAGGGCGGCGGGTTTCGACCTGGTGAGCGCGGCGTGGGCAGATTGTGCTAGCTGGCTGCGTGCGCCCTCGCCCGGCGGCACCATGTCGAGAAGAACGACAGGAATGCCCGCATTGGCCAGATGGGCGGCGATGCGGGAGCCCATGGTTCCGGCGCCCAGCACCGCGGCGCGGCGCACCAGCAGCGGCCGGGCAGCCGTGCGTGTGGGCGCAGTCGCGTCAGGGGTCGTTGTGCTCATCGCTTAAGCTCTCCCATCAGGATGCGGCGCAAATAATTCGTACCACGCGCGTTCGACCCGAGCATACGAGTGTGCCGTTCACCGGGTCAAGAAAGCGTGAATACCGCGTGACCGCATCCCAAAATCGCGCACCTTCTTGCCGCCGATCCGGAAGTGAACCGATTCGATTCCTTCTGCGCATTTCAGTCCTGTGCGGCCGGGCTTGCACAGTTCGATCTGCGGTATTCTTGAGGTGGAACACACGGGTTCCATCCCCCGATGACTCTCGTTGAGCCAAGATCATGGGAAGCTGCCGCCGGGCTGACGCTGGCGGTGTTTCTGGCGGCGCTTGCGGTATGGTGGGTTCGCCGGCGGCGGCCGACGGCCGAGGAAATTGAGCAGGCGCGGCGTGCGGCGCTTGCTGCAACCGGACGGCTTGTGGACGGCATGCTGCTGGATGTGTGCGAGATGCAGGCCAGCGACGGCCGCACGCTCACCCTGCTTGAGTACAGCTACCGCATCGCAGGGGTCGAATACGCCTGCTCCCAGGACATTACGACCCTGTGCGAGGAGTGGTGAATCCGGCAGAAGTGCGCGCCGGATTTCCGTGCTCGGTACGCTACCTGCAGCACAGCCCCCAGAACAGCATCGTGGTTGCGGAGCAGTGGTCCGGACTGCGCGACCGTTTGCCGACGCTGCCGAGGCAGGGTTCGGCACGGCTGGCACACTAGCCGCGCCGCCTTATGAGCGGTTCGGTGCGGGTCAGGTTGGCGCGCTCTGCCCGCTCACACGTACACTTGATTCATGCATGTCCACGCTGCGCCCGCGGGATCCGGGTGCTGCTCGAACACAATCCGTACTGCGCTTCTCGCTGGTGGCCACGCTGGCCTATGTGGTGGTCACGTTTGTGGCGGGACTGCGCGCCCATTCGCTGGCGCTGCTCTCTGAGGCGGGCCACAATGCATCGGATTTTCTGGCGCTTTTGCTGAGCTTTGCGGCGGTCTACTTTCAAACGCGGCCCGCAGACGACACGCGCACTTTCGGCTACCAGCGGGCGGGCGTGCTGGCTGCCTTCGTGAATGCGGCCACGCTGATCGTGATTTCGCTGTGGATTGGCGTGGAAGCCATTCACCGGCTCAGCGCGCCCGTGGCCGTGCAGCCTCGGCTGATGATGATTGTGGCGGCGGCCGGGGTGGTGATGAACGGCGTAATTGCGGCTTTGCTGTGGGGTGTGGCGCGCGATGTGAACATGCGCAGCGCGTTTATCCACATGGCGGGCGACACGCTCTCGACAGCCGCCGTGATCGCGGGTGGCGCGGGCATTTTGCTCACCGGGCAAAACTGGATCGACCCGGCGCTCTCGCTGCATTATCGCCGCGCTTATTCTGTGGTCCAGCGTCGGCATCGTGCGCGAGACGCTGAACATTCTGCTGGAAGGCACGCCACGCGGTGTTTCGCTGGCCGAGATTCGTGCCGGGATGGAGGAAGTCGAAGGCGTGATCAACGTCCACGATCTGCATGTGTGGGCGCTGGGCTCGCAGTCGAGTGCGCTGGCCTGCCATGTGACCATCGCCGACATTCCGCCGTCAGAGAGCGCGTGCATTCTGGAAAAGCTCAACCACGTGCTGCACGAACACTTTCACATCAGCCACACTACCGTGCAGTTTGAGCATCAGGACTGCGGCGGAGGTGGCCGGCTGCGTGGTGCCGATGGAAGAGATGGCTGGCGGCGCGAGTCCACAGCCATCACGGCCACGCGCACTGAGGAAACGTATTCGGATGGTCGTCGTCTGTGGTTCTTCCCTTGTTCGACGCCAGTTTCTGTCCGCCTCGCTTTGCCTTGGTCTTTTGCCTCTCGTCGTTCAAGCCGTTCCTGCCGCTGCGCAGAGTGCGACACCTGCTCAACTCGAAGCTCTTTCGGGCGAATACACCAACGCCGACGAGCCCGATCTACGCCGATGAGCTTTTATGTGCAGGACGGCAAACTGGTGATCGAGTCGGAGCGGCTGGTTCCGACGGAGCTGAAGCCTCGACTTCGCCGACGGAGTTTGGCATGCGCGGATCGAAGGACACGATCACTTCACGCTGGAGGCGTCGGGCAAACGGGGCGACGCGGTATCGTCGTCGAACTGATCCGAAAGCGATCTATCGAGCGCACCGGCGAGGCGGTCCATCACGTCTTTCATGACTATCAGCGCGCGCGAGGCGATGATTCCGATGCGCGACGGCGTCAAGCTGCACGTGGTGATCCTGAAGCCGGCGGATATCAGCGACGCCGCTGCCGTTCCTGATGCAACGGACGCCGTACGGATGCGATGGAACCACGCGCGGCGTCCTTTTCGGGCAGCGGCCCGAACTGGCGCGCGACGGTTACATCTATGTGTGCGGCGACATTCGCGGCCGCTTCAAGAGCGAGGGCGAGTTTGTGATGAGCCGGCCGCTTGCGGACCACAGCGACCCAAAGGCGGTGGACGAGAGCACGGATACGTACGATACGGTGGACTGGCTGATCAAGAATGTGCCGGGGAACAACGGCCGCGTGGGCGTGGTGGGCACAAGCTATCCGGGATTTCTGGCGATGATGGCCGGCATCGATCCGAATCCGGCGGTCGAAGGCGATTTCGCCGCAGGCGCCGATGATCGATGTGTGGATGGGCGACGACTTTTTTCACAATGGCGCGTTTCGCCAGAGCTATGGATATGACTACGTGATGGGCATGGAGTCGAGCAAGGAAAGCAGCGGAAGTGGATTACGGCAAGGACAAGGACGGCAAGCCGCGGGATGGCTACGACTATTTTCTGGAGCGCGGGGAGCTTTGCGGAGGATGTGAAGAAGTCGGGGTCGAAGATGCTGCCCACGTGGAAGCTGTTTCTCGATCATCCGGCGTATGACTCGGCATGGTCGTCGCGCGGCGTGGAGCACGATCTGCACGCGGTGACGGTGCCGACGCTCAGCGTGGGCGGCTACTACGACCAGGAAGACATGTACGGCCCGCAGGAGGAGTACGCGACGCTGGAGCCGCTTGACACGAAGCACGAGAACTTCCTGGTGCTGGGGCCATGGCGGCATGGCTCCTGGAGCTCGTCGTCGCGAGCACTTGGGCAATGTGGATACGGCGAGCCCATTGGCAACGAGTTTCGCACGCAGATTGAAGCGAAGTTTTTCGCCCACTATTTGAAGGATGAGCCGGGATTTCGATCTTGCAGGACACGGCCAGTTTCCAGACTGGATCGAACACCGTGGAAGTGTTACGCGCATTTTCCGCCGGTGAAGTCGCAGCCGACGAGCCTTTATCTGCAGGGCGGCGGGCAAGCTGAGATGGAGCTGACTCGACGGCGCAGGCGAAGACGAGCTACGTGAGCGATCCGGCGAATCCGGTTCCCTACCGTCATCGGCCGATTCAGCCGACTTACTGCGACGGCTCGCAGTGGTTCAACTGGCTCACGGAAGACCAGCGCTTTGTGACCGACCGCAAGGACGTGGCGGTGTGGAAGCTGCCGGTGCTGAAGAAGGATTTGATCGTGACCGGCGAAGTGATCGCCGACATTTTTGCGTCGACGACGGGCACGGACAACGACATGGTGGTCAAGCTGATCGACCAATATCCGGACAACGACCCGGACCCGAAGATGCGCGGCTACCAGCTGATGACGAACGAGGAGATTTTTCGCGGGCGCTATCTGAGCAGCTTTGAGAAGCCGGAGCCGCTGCGCGCCGGATTCGGTGCACGAGTACAAGTTCAGCCTGCACGATGTGGATCACGTCTTCAAGGCGGGGCACACGGTGATGGTGGAGGTGCAGAGCACGTGGTTCCCGCTGTACGACCGCAACCCGCAGACCTTTGTGCCCAACATCATGACGGCCAAACCCGAGGACTACAAGCCGGCGACGATCACCATTTACTCGGACGCGGATCATCAGTCGAACCTGCAGATGCCGCTGATGAATGCCTGCGACCACATCGCCTGTTTTTAACTCGATTCCGGCGGGAAAGATCAGCTCTCCCGCCGGAATCGCTTTCGCGGTAGAATGAATCTAAAGATCATGGCTCTGCACCAGCCCATTCCGGCTCTCCTCTAGCGGCGCCCGCCGCCTATACCTGTTCTGCGCCTTCCTTCCCAATCAAATCATTCATCGAAAAGCCCGCGCCACGCAGTGGGGAGAATGTCATGCTGGATCGTCTGGAACAAATGGAGCAGCGCTATGCAGAGCTGCAGTCGCAGTTCTCGCTGCCCGAGGTCATCAACGACCACGAGCGCTATACGAAAACCGCGAAGTCTCTGCGTGAGATTGAAGAGCCTGTCGAGAAGTATCGCGAGCTGAAGCAGGTGCGCCAGGGACTGGCCGACGCGCGCGCCATGCTGGCCGAAAGCGACGCGGACATGCGCGCCATGGCCGAAGAGGAAGTGGCATCGCTTGAGCCGCGCGAGGCAGCGATTGAAGAGGAGTTGCGGCTGCTGCTGCTGCCCAAGGACCCCAACGACGAGAAGAACGTGATTCTCGAAATCCGGGCGGGTACGGGCGGCGATGAAGCATCGCTGTTTGCGGCCGAGGTCTTTCGCATGTACACGCGCTTTGCCGAGCAGCACCGCTGGAAGGTGGAAGTGATGTCACTCTCCGAAAGCGGAGTGGGCGGCTACAAGGAAGTGATCGCGATCATCGAAGGCGACCGCGTCTACTCGCAGCTGAAGTGGGAGAGCGGCGTGCACCGTGTGCAGCGCGTGCCTGCAACGGAGACGCAGGGCCGCGTGCATACCTCGGCCATCACCGTTGCCGTGCTGCCTGAGGCGGAAGATGTGGACATCAAGATCGAGGCCAAGGACTTGCGCATCGACACGTTCTGCTCGTCGGGGCCGGGCGGGCAATCGGTCAATACGACTTATTCGGCGGTACGCATCACGCACATTGCCAACGGGCACGGTAGTGAGCTGCCAGGATGAGAAGTCGCAGATCAAGAATCGCGAGAAGGGCATGCGCGTGCTGCGTTCGCGGCTCTACGAGCAGGAGATGGATCGGCAGAATGCGGAGCTGGCCAAGGAGCGCAAACAGCAGGTGGGTTCCGGCGACCGCAGCGAGAAGATCCGCACCTACAACTTCCCGCAGAACCGGCTCACCGACCATCGCATCGGCCTGACGCTGCATCAACTTGACCTGATCATGGAAGGCAAGCTGCAGCCGATTGTGGATGCGCTGGTGGCGCACTACCAGGCCGAGCAACTGAAGGCTGACGCCCAGGCGGCGTGATGGAACTGCGCGCGGCACTCGACGCAGCAACTGCGCGCTTGAGCGGCGGGCCGCACCCGGACCGCGCACGGCGCGATGCAGAGACGCTGCTGCTGTTCGCAACCGGCATGAGCCGCGCTGCGCTGCTGACGCATGCAGACGAAGCGCTGGACGTTGCGAAAGCTGACGCGTACGCAGCGTTCATCGAGCGCCGCTTTCCGGGCGAGCCGATCCAATACATCACCGGCGAAGCGGAGTTCTACGGCCTGCCCTTTCGCGTTACACGCGATGTGCTGATTCCCCGCCCCGAGACGGAGCATCTTGTCGAGAAAGTCATCGAGCTTGCGGCACAATTTCCCGCGCCGCGCATCGTCGACGCTGGCACGGGGTCGGGCGCAATTGCCGTGGCGCTGGCGCACGCGCTGGCCCGTGCGAGAGTGACGACCATCGATCTCTCCGATGCTGCTTTGGGGGTCGCGCGCGACAACGCTGCGGCGCAACGGAGTCGCTGAACGCATTCGCCTTCTGCAAGGCGATCTGCTCGCGCCTGTTGCCGGCGAGCACTTCGACATCGTCGTCTCCAATCCGCCGTATGTGCCGGCTGCGCGATCGCGACACGCTCGCGGTCGAAGTTCGTGACTACGAGCCCGCGCTGGCGCTCTTCGCCGGTGAGGACGGGCTCGACATCTATCGACGGCTCATCCCGGCTGCGTTCGACGCCCTTGTACCCGGCGGTTTTGTCGCGCTCGAAATCGGCTATGGCCAGTCCGATGCAGTACGAGCGCTGATTGACGGAGGCCGGATTTGTGGACATTGAGTTCACGCCCGATCTGCAGGGCATTCCGCGCGTTGCCTGCGCGCGCAAGCCTTGACACGCCGCCCGCCGCATCATTATGGTTGCGCCAGTTATGCGACTCACCGAACAGGCTGCGGCGGTCCTCACCGATAGCCATTTCCTCATTCCGCTCATCGTGTTCTGCGTCGGGCTGGCGCTGCTGGTCACGCTGCGCTAGCTCGTGCCTGAGAGGATCCGCATCGCAGACCTTCGCATTGTGCCGAAATCCAGCTCCGCCGCGGCGTTTGGCTCGACGCACGGCATCGGCGTGCTGTGCGCGCTGGGCGCAGGCGCGTGGCTGGGCGCGGCGGAGGCGCCGACGAAGCTGGTCAACTCTGGGCTCTCGCCGTATTCCATTTCCCTGTGCATGGTGGCCGGCGTCTTTACCGCACGCTGGACGGTGCCCACGCTTCTGAAGGGCACGCGGCAGGTCTTTGCCGACTTGAGCGAGCATCGTCATCTCATCCCCATTGCCATTCTCGCTGGCATGTTGTGGGCGGTGGCCAATACGCTCACCGTGTTTGCGATTCGCGATGTTGGCTTGGCCATTGCGTTTCCACTGTGGAATACGAATTCGCTGGTCGGCATCTTCTGGGGCCGCGTGCTGTTTGGCGAGTTGAAAGGCGCGAGCGGGAAGAATGTTGCCAAGGTTGTGCTGGGCGCGCTCGCCATTGTCGCGGCTGCAGTGCATGCTGGGCTTCAGCACCATTCATGGCGGCGGGCCGCACGCGGGGCACGCGGCAGGCGGCGTGCTGGCGGCCGCGGGCGCGAGCCTGTTGTGGGGAACGATGTACATCCCTTACCGCAAGGCCTACATCAGCGGTATGAATCCGCTATCGTTTGTGACAGTGTTCACCATCGGCGAGCTCGGCGCGGTGCTCACGCTCGCGCTGGCGCTGGACCGCAACGCGACGCTCGCGCTCATGCATTCAACGGCGGTGCGCCCCATGCTGTTCTGGCTCTTTCTGGGCGGCTTTGTCTGGGTGGTGGGTGACATCTTTCAGCAATACGCGACGAAGTATCTTGGCATCGGGCGCGGGATTCCGCTGTCGAATACGAATCAGCTTTGGGGACTTGCGTGGGGCGCGCTGGTCTTTGGCGAACTGGCGACATGCCGATGCGGCGCATCGAATGCTTGTTGTGAGCGGCTCGGTGGTGATGATTCTTGGTGCGCTGGCCGTGAGCACGGCTGTCGCTACGGAGCGCGAGCATGCCTCGACGCACGATGCGCTGCTGCGCGAGTGCGACCGCTACCAACTGGACTACGCCGCAGGTGCTGCGTGCGTACAGCGGCGGCGCACGGCGGCCGCAATTCCTCTCGCCGCGGCCTGGTGGGACTACGTGATTCTGCTCTGCGCTGTCGGTGTGTTTGTCTGGCTGGGCGTGCAGGCGCGCGTGCCCGCGCTGGGCATGAACCTGGCATGGACAGGCGTGCTCGCCGCGGCGCTGGTGGTGACGGCGGTCGATCTGCGTCTGGGGTCTGTGGAAGGCGACGCGGTTCTCCTGTAAGGCCGCTACAATGGAGTCCATGTCCGAGCCGTCGCTGGTTGATCTCGTGGGCGTGGGGCTGAACGCCACAGACACCCTGATTTCTCTCCCGACGTTATCCCGAGCGCGGCTCCAAGGTCGAGTACTCTCAGCCCTCAATTCTTCCCGGCGGACAGACGGCTTCGGCGGTGATCGCCTGCCAGACCTGGGGACTGACGCACGCGCTACGTCGGCAAGCTGGGCGATGACGATGCGGCGCGCTGCATCGCCGCGAGTTTGCGCGGGCGGGCGTGGACGCGCGCATTGTGACGGTGCCCGAATGCGCAGAGCCCGCAGTCGCTCATTGTGGTGGACGGCGGCGGCGAGCGCACGGTGCTGTGCCGGCGCGATGAGCGGCTGCTGCTGCAGCCGGAAGATCTGCGACCGCGAATGGATCGTGAACGCCCGCGCGCTGCACGTGGATGGGCTTGAAACGGCGGCGGCTACGCAGGCGGCGAGCTGGGCGCGCGCGCGCGGGCATTCCGGTGATCGCCGATCTCGACGAGCTCTATACCGGCGTTGAAGACCTGATTGCGAACGTCGATTACCTGATCGTGAGCCGCGATTTTCCCGACGCGCTGACGGGCGAGCGCAGCCTGGAGCAGGCACTGCGCCGGATGAAGAGCCGCTACGGCTGCGCGGTGACGGCGGCGACGCTTGGCCAGGACGGCGTGCTGGCGTGGGACGGCAGCCGTTTCCATCTGCGCCCCGCGTACTGCGTTGCTGTGGCGGATACGACCGGCGCGGGCGATATCTTCCACGCGGGATTCATCTACGGGCTGCTGCAGGGCTGGCCGCTGGCAGCGGCAGCTGGATTTTGCCTGCGCGGCCGCCGCGCTGAACTGCACGGCAAGCGGCGCGCGCGGCGGCATTGGGCCGTTGGAGGGCGTGGAGGAGCTGATGGCCTCGACGCCGCGGTATGCGACTGTGCCCGCGGCCGACTGAATTTCATTTTCTTATCGGAGTCTTGCGCGATGAGTATCGAAAAACAGCGCTGCGCGTGGTCTGGGAACGATGCGCTGATGCGGCCAGTATCACGATGAAGAGTGGGGCGTGCCGGACTTCGACAGCCGCTCGCTCTGGGAGGCGCTGATGCTGGAAGGCTTTCAGGCCGGGCTTGCGTGGATCATGGTGCTGCGCAAGCGCGAGACGTTTCGCAAGGCATTTCGCAAGTTCGATCCGAAGGAAGTGGCTCGGCTGGGCGAGAAGGACATTGTGAAGATGCTGGAGAATCCAGGCATCATTCGCTAGCGGGCCAAGATTGAGGCGACGATCGGCGGCGCGCGAGCCTATCTCGAAATGAAGCAGAGCGGGCTCGCGTTCTCCGACTTTGCATGGAGTTTGTTGATGGCAAGCCGATCCAGAACACGGGACCGGTGCCGGCGGTGACGCCGCTCTCGGAGACGATCTCGAAGGAGCTCAAGCGGCGCGGTTTCAAGTTTGTGGGGCCGACGATTGTGTATGCGTGGATGCAGGCAATTGGCCTGGTGAATGATCATGCGGAGGGCTGCTTTCGACGCAAGGCTTGTGCGCGCTCCTATCAAAAAGCGACGACTCTAGGCCTGCGCAATTGAAGCGGCGAAGACCGAGATTGCAATTCTGGATTGCGCAAAGCTGCGTTTTCGGCTTAGTATTCCTCTGCGTCTGAAATCGTTTTCAGGAGGGTACTCTGCTCATGCGTTTTTCCCTTGCCTTACCCCTTGCCGCTCTTGCGTCTCATGTTCGTTGCATCCGCGCCCCAGGCGCAGGCTGCCCCGCCGGAAGCGGTGGCGCAAACTCCGCCGATGGGGTGGAACAGCTGGAACTACTTTGCCGAGAAAGGTGGACGACAAGGGCGTGCGCGCTGCGGCGGACCAGATTGTGGCCACGCGGCATGAAGGATGCCGGCTACATCTACGTGAACATCGACGACACGTGGGAGGGCGAGCGCGACGCGAACGGCGTGCTGCACACCAACTCCAAGTTCCCGGACATGAAGGCGCTGGCCGACTATGTGCACTCGAAGGGGCTGAAGATCGGCATCTATTCGTCGCCGGGGCCGAAGACCTGCGCCGGCTATGCGGGCTCGCTGGGGCACGAGGAGCAGGATGCGAAGATGTATGCTTCGTGGGGCATCGATTATCTGAAGTACGACCTGTGCAGCTTTATTCCCGACGGTGATGCAGAAGCAGGCGCCGCAACGACAAGGCGGCGCAGATGCGGCTGATGCACGAGGCCTACGAGAAGATGGGCAAGGCGCTGAAGGCGACCGGGCGGCCGATCGTGTTATTCGCTCTGCCAGTACGGGTGGGATGCGCCGTGGGAGTGGGCGCCGGCGCTGGGCGGCAACCTGTGGCGCACGACGGGCGATATCGAGCCGCACTGGGACAGAGTGTTTACGACCTGATGAACGAGCAGCGAGGCTGGAAGCGGAGTATGCCGGGCCGGGGCACTGGAACGATCCCGACATGCTGGAAGTGGGCAACGGCAAGCTGACGCTGGCCGAGAACCGCGCGCACTTTTCGATGTGGGCGATGCTGGCTGCGCCGCTGCTGGCGGGCAACGACCTGCCCCACATGAAGCCGGAGATCAAGGCGATTCTGACCAACCGCGACGTGATTGCGATCGACCAGGACAAGCTGGGCAAGCAGGGTACGCGCGTCTACTCCGATGGCGAAGTGGAGGTGTGGACGCGGCATCTTGCAGGCGGCGCGCTGGCGGTTGCGGTGCTGAATGCTGGCGAGCAATCGCGTACTCGACGCATCCGTTCCACCTGGACCTGGCCAAGCTGGGCCTGCATGGCGCGCAGCAGGGGAAGGATCTGTGGACGGGCAAGGAGGTTGAGCTGACGGACAAAATGCCGCTTGAGATCGCCGAGCCACGATGTGTTGCTGGTGCGGGTTGGCGGAGCCGAAGTAGGGGTCAGTTGTCAGGGGTCAGTCGCTTCCGATCTCTCTGGCTGAGGCGAACACGGGGCGAAGCAGGGGGGGAGGGGGGTATACCCTCCTTCCTCGCCAAAATTTCTGCGGTTCTCAAACGCTGACCCTAGTATGCGCCCGGGTGCGGAAATTCTCCGCAAACCCGGGCGTTCTATTTGGGCTGAAGAATGAGGCAGATACAGGAAATCCTGCGGCTGCAGGGGTTGACAGCCGTGGCTACTCGGCGTGGCCGAGGCAGACGGCGAACCAGCCGCGCGGGTCGGTCCAGGTGGCGTTGGGCGTGAAGCCGGCTGGACTGGAGCAGGGCTTCGGCTGGCCCGGGGTGGAACTTGTAGCTGTTTTCGGTGTGGATGCTCTCGCCCTGGCGAAACTCGATTGTCGAGATCGAGCGATGGACAGCTGGACGCGCTGGGCGATGCGGCTCTCGAGGTGCATCTCCATGCGCGAAGCGGGCGGGGTTCCAGACGGCGCGATGGGCGAAAGGCTTCGAGGATCGAAGTCGGCGCCGAGGTCGCGGTTGAGGCGGACGAGCAGGTTGAGGTTGAAGGCGGCGGTGACTCCGGCGGCATCGTCGTAGGCGGCGAGCAGGTATCGGGCTCATCTTTCACGAGATCGACGCCGAGCAGGAACGCGTCGCCGGGGCGCAGGGCGGCGCGGACGTCGGCGCAGCAGACGGCTCGGCTTCGTCGGGCTCGAAGTTGCCGATGCTGGAGCCGATGTAGAGCACCAGGCGGCGCTCGCCGGGCGGGCGCGGGCTCGAGGTCGAGACCTCGGTGTAGTCGACGACCTGCGGGAGCGACGCGCGACGCGGGAATCTCGCGCTCGATGCGGTCGCGGGCGGCTTCAGGGCGGTGGCGGAGACGTCGACGCGGCTCGTAGACGACCGAGCCCTGACGGCGCGACGCGGCCGCGAGCAGCAGGCGGGTCTTGTCGGCCGAGCCGGCGCCGAGCTCGGCGAGGCGCAGGCGGTCGCCCGGCCGGCCGGCGCGGGCGACGATGGCGCCGGCGTGGGCGGCAAGATGGCGCGCTCGGTGCGGGTGAGGTAGTACTCGGGCAAGTTCGGTGATCTGGTCGAAGAGGCGCGGAGCCGGCCTCGTCGTAAAAGAGCCAGGGAGGCAGACGCTTGGGGCGCGGACGCAAGGCCTCGCCGAACCGCCGTCGGCGACCCGTTCGGCGATGCACTGCATCAGCAGAAGGGAAGAGCCGTAGATCGTCATGTAGCCGTGTTGGATGCCGCAATGCAGCGGTGCAGGTTACGATTCAATGCGCCAGACGAATGCCGGAGAACTGCCAGCGGGTCTCCGGCGAGAAGAAGTTGCGGTAGCTGGAGCGGATGTGGGCGGCGGGGGTGACGCAGGAGCCGCCGCGCAGGACCATCTGGCCGCTCATGAATTTGCCGTTGTACTCGCCGAGCGAGCCGGGCAGCGGCTTGAAGCCGGGATAGCCGAGATAGGCGCTGGCCGTCCACTCCCAACAGTCCCCCCAGCACTTCGTGCGGATCTCTGTCTTGGACGGAGGGCAGTGGCGGGGAGGCCGGGATTCAGCGCAGCTTCGGAATCGAGGAGATTGCCCTCGACGGGCTGGCCTTCGGCGGCGGCCTCCCACTCGAACTCGGTGGCCAGGCGGTGGCCGGCCCAGCGGGCGTAGGCGTCGGCCTCAAAGTAGCTGACATGGCTGACCGGGTGCGGCCTGCATGCGCGCGCAGGGAGCGCTCGCCGCGCAGGGTGAAGAGGGTCCAGTTGCCGTCGGATTCTCCGGTCCAGTAGAGCGGGGCGCGCCAGCCTTCGCGCTGCACGGCGTCCCAGCCGGCGGAGAGCCAGAGCTCGGGCCGCCTGTAGCCGCCGTCGGCGATGAAGGCGGCATATTCGCCGCAGGTGACGAGGCGGAGGCGAGCGCGTAGGGCTCGAGCCAGACGCGATGGCGGGGCAGCTCGTTGTCGAAGCTGAAGCCGGCGCCGGAGTGGCCGACTTCGCGCAGGCCGCCGTCGGAAATCGAGATGGAAGCGCAGAGCGGGGCGGCTCGGCCGGTGGACTGACGGTGCTGTCGGCATCGTCCGTGCTCGATAGGCGGGGCGCAGCGGGTTGGTGAAGAAGGCGTGGAGGATGTCGGTGAGCAGCAGTTCCTGGTGCTGCTCCTCGTGGTTCACGCCGAGCTCGATGCGCTTGAGGGCTTCGGGATCGGCGTCGCGTCTCGAGCAAACGCTCGATGCGCTGCGTCGACGTGGTCGCGGTAGCGCAGGATCTCGTCGATGCCGGGGCGGGAGAACGAGGAGCGCAGGCGCTTCTCGGGGAAGGCGGCGAAGGTCTGGTAATAGCTGTTGAAGAGCCAGGCGAAGTCGCGGTTGAAGGCCGGTAGCCGGGCAGGAACTCGCGCAGAATGAAGGACTCGAAGAACCAGGCGGTGTGGGCCAGATGCCATTTGACCGGCGAGGCTTCGGGCGAGGACTGCACCATCATGTCTTCGGGGGTGAGGGGCGCGACCAGAGCGGAGCGTGCGTTGGCGGGCGGTGCGGAAGCGAACTGCGAGATCGACGGCCGGAAGGGCTGAGGTGATTGCGCTCACTGGGTTTGTCTCCCCGTCTGAGATGAGTGTAGAGCATCGGCGGATGCTGCTTTTCAGATGCACCACCTGCCCGACCCGTGCAAAGAAATTTTGCCGAGGTGAATTGCGCGGTTTCTGTGGCGCATCCAATCCAACCAGACTGGCCCAACCTGAATGGGGCAGGCGATGTCCGTATGGGTCGCCGATGATCCGCCCTGACCCGTCTGGTTACCGTCTCGCAAATCTTGCACAGTCTCCATAGCAAGGGCGCTGAAAAAGTGGTTTAATTCCCCACGGACGATGTACAGAATTTGTCGCCCAATTCCTTCTCGCTCCCACTGCTTCTCGAAGGAGGCGATATGTGTAAGCTCGATCGGTATCTCATTGTTCCATCCGCCGCTGTCTCGGCCATCCTTGCCGCCGCTACTCTCTGGGCGCAGAACCCCGTTGAAGCCGCAGTGAATCAGCCGCCTGCGCCTGCTGTGGCGGCGCCGCAGGCTGCGCCCACGCCTGAAGAGCTGGGCGACTCGCTGATGGCTCACCGGCGCTACCAGGCCGCGATTGAGGCCTATAAGAAAGATGCCAAGCCCTCGGCGGCGGAGTGGAACAAGATGGGCATCGCCTACCAGATGCTTTTCAACCTGGAGGATGCGACGCGGTGCTATCGGACCTCGCTCAAGCTGGACGCGAAGAATGCCAACGTGCTGAACAACCTGGGCACCGTGTACGACTCGCAGAAGGATTACAAGCAGGCAGTGAGGATGTACCGCAAGGCACTCAAGCTGGAGCCGCAGTCGGCGCTGGTGCTGAAGAACATGGGCACCGACCTACTGGCGCAGCACAAATATAAAAAGGGCTGGGAGGTCTACAAGACCGCGCTGGATGTGGACCCGCAGATCTTCGATAGCAGCAGCGGCCCGCGGGTCGAGAATCCGGCGTCGGTGCAGGATCGCGGCGCGATGAACTTCTACATGGCCAAGGGCTGCATGCGCGCGGGCAAGAACGAGCGGGCGATTGAATACCTGAGGGCGGCGCTGGACGAGGGCTACACCAACCCCAAGAAGATCGCAGCCGACCAGGAGTTTGCCGGGCTGCACGGATTGCCGGCCTTCCAACGGCTCATTGCCGAGCAGGAAAAACAGTAGTCCTGCTCCGCGTTGCTCAGGCTCGTAGTCTCTTGAGACGGCGGCTTCGTCTATGGAGATAGAATCGGCGTGTCTGTTCGCGTCTGGAGCCTGACTATGAAACCCCGCATTTTTTCTGTAGTGCTGCTTGTTCTGGCACTTGGCGCGGCCTGCGCGCAGGAAGCTCCTGCGCCGCAGGGACAAGCAGGCGGATGGCAGCGGAGCGGCCGTGGCGGCGGCTTGATGGGCATGGGCCGCGGCACGGTGGGCACGGTGACGGCCGTTGCCGCCGATCACTTTGTGATCAAGACGGAGATGGGCGAGACCTACACCATTCACTTCAGCGTGAATACGCGGATCATGAAGCAGCCGGCCGGGCCGCGCAGGCCGCGGGGCGAAAATGGCGGAGATGGCGGCGAGAGGACTCCGCCGGAAGCGATCAAGGCCACGGATATCAAAGTGGGCGACGCGATTGCCGCCGGGGGTGAGGTGGACGCGGATGCCAAATCCGTGGGTGCGGTGTACATACTGCTGATTGACCCGGAACGCGCGAAAGAGATGCGCGCGATGGAGGCCAACTACGGCAAGACCTGGCTGATGGGCCGGGTGACGGCGATCAACGAAGTGCAGGTAACGCTCGAAGGCGGCCCCGACAAGGCTGCGCACGACTTTGTGGCCGACGAGAACACGACCTTCCGCAAGCACCGCGACCCGATTACGCTGGCCGACATCAAGATTGGCGACATGGTGCGCGTGGAAGGCGCGGTGAAGGACGGAAGCTTTGTGGCGACGACGGTTGGAGTGATGGGGCCGCCGCCTGACGGTTCCCACGAGCGCCCCGCGGGAGCGACCGCACCGACGACACAGCAGTAAGCGCGGAGAGCGCGCCGATCAGCGTACCGGTCAGCGCGCCGATCCCAGAGTTGCCTCAGCCCAGAGCACGGCTTCCTGGGCGCAGGCGGCGAGACGCATGCCATCCGCGGCAAAGAAGGCGCGCACTTCGTCACACTTCGACCAGTCGCCCTGTTCGCTGGCCTCGATCCAGCAGAGCAGGCCGCGCTCGCGCACTTGCTCCCCATGCAGCGCAGCGCGGATTTCCTTACGCAGCGCGAGGGCGGAGATTGCCGACTCCATGGGGATGCGGAGCATGGCGGGGAGCAGGCTCAACATCCCCACAAGATATTGTTCGGTTGGATCCAGCCTGGCGAGGGGCGCGGCAAGCTCACAAAACCGGGCGCGGGTGAGCGCCATGCGTACCACTTCCGCGGGTTGACCTGCGCTGAGCGCAGTGGCAATTGCCAGCGTGGCGATGCGACGGAATGCCTTCTCCCCGACCACGATCAATGCCTGCTCGACGGAATGCACTTCCTGCCGGAACATGTAGAGCGGCGAGTTGACCAGGCGCAGCAGCCGGTAGGTGATGGCTGGATCGCGCTCCACCAGCTTGCTGATCTTTTTGAGATCGAAGCTGGTCTTCTGCAGGCTCGCCAGAAGCTCGAACTGCGACAGTTTGTTGGAGGGGATCTCCGGCTTCTCCATGAAGGTGGGGCGACAGAAGTAGTAGCCCTGAAACAGAGTGAAGCCTTCTTCGCGGGCCTGATTGAATTCCTCGAGGGATTCGACTTTTTCAGCCAGCAGCATGATGCGCTGACCGCGCAGTCGCTCGATGAGTTTGAGGCGCTCGGGGCGGGCAGACTGGATGAAGTCGACCTTGATGTAGTCGGCGATTTCGATCAACGGATCGAGCTCGGGCTTCCAGATGAAGTCGTCGAGAGCGAGGCGGAAGCCGTGCGCGCGGAGGCGGCGGCAAGCATGGATAAGCTCTGGGGTGGGTTCGACGGTCTCGAGGATTTCGAGCACGGCGAGGCTGGGCGGCAGCACCTCAATGAGCGAGCCGGTGAGCGCTTCAAGGGTGCAGTTGACGAAGGCGGGCAGGCCGCCGGTGAGCCTCTCCAGTCCGAACATGACCGTGTTGTCGAACATGGTCCGGGTGGCGAGCTCGCCATCGCCGCGAAAGCCCTGCTCCGGCCCGCTGCGAAAGAGAAGCTCGTAGGCATACATTTCACTTTGCGCGTTGAGGATGGGCTGGCGGGCGTAGTAGCGAAGGCCGCTTTGCACTGCATCCGGAGCATTTTCAGCCGCGATGGTTGCTACCGACGAGTCGTGCGCACGGTCTTTCACCAGCGTTCTATCGGCAGGTTCTGAGCAAAACTTCAGTGATGGCGAGGCTGCTTTACCCGCCCATGAACATGCCGCCGTTCACGTCGAGCACATGGCCGGTGATGTAGGCTGCGGCATCGGAGGCTAGAAAGGCGACGCTCTGGGCGATTTCCGCGTCGGTGCCGGGGCGGCCGAGGGGAATTTGTCCGATCATCGCGGTGCGCTGCTTCTCGTCGAGCACGGCGGTCATGGGCGTCTCGATGTAGCCGGGGGCGACGGCGTTGACGGTGATGCCGCGCGAGGCGACTTCGCGAGCGAGGGCGCGGGTGAAGCCGATGAGGCCGGCCTTGGAGGAGGCGTAGTTGACCTGGCCCTCCTGGCCGGTGCGGCCAACGACGCTGGTGATGTTGACGATGCGGCCCCAGCGGTTCTTCAGCATGGGGCGGAGCAGGGCCTGGGTGAGCAGGAACGCGCCGGTGAGGTTGGTGGAGAGCACATCGTCCCAGTCAGCGCGCTTCATGCGCATCATCAGGTCGTCGCGGGTGATGCCGGCGTTGTTGACGAGGATTTCGACTTTGCCGAAGCGCTCGAGAATAGCCTTCGCGCCGGCGGCGATCGACTCTGCACTGGCTACATCGAGGGCGAAGGCTGCGGCCTGACCGCCGGCCGCGGCGATTTCGGCGGCGACTTCGGCGAGTTTGGCCTCGTTGCGGGCGGCCAGCGCTACGGTTGCTCCGGCTTTGGCCAGCTCCAGCGCGCATGCGCGTCCAATGCCCTGGCTCGCGCCGGTGACCAGCGCAATTCTTCCTTGCAGATCGACTCATGGTGCTCTTGATCCTTCCGGCGCGAATGCGTCGCACTGGCACACGCTGCCCGAAGGACATTATAGGGATTGGAGCGGATCGACGGAGCCTGAGAAGGCCCCTAGGCCGAGGGCAGGGCCTGGGCGGGAATGCGCTGGCGGCGCGCGAGCGGGCGCGGCCAGCTCAGGCGGCCACATGTAGACGGCGAGGCGGCGCGAGTAATGCAGCACCGGGTCCTGATGCCTGGATGTCGATGCCGATGGCGCCGGGCAGATCGTTGCGCTCGATCTCGGCGGCCGGCTTCTTCGAGCGGCCAGGGAACATGGTGCACGTTGGCGCGGACAAGCTGGCCGAGCCGAGTTGTGGGTGAAGAGGCAGTAGCGCTCGGTGAGGAAATACTCGAGAGAGCCCGCTGCGGGTTTCGGCGAGATTTGCGTGGTCGGACCCAGTCCGCGATAGCGCGCTTTGAAGATGACCGGCTTGGCCGACGAAACGCCGCGGCTGAGAAACGAGAATTCGCGCTCGGAATGCGCTCCTGGATGCGCATCTCTGCCCAGTAGTAGGGCAGGTGATAGAAGCTGCGCGCCGCGGCGACCGCCAGCAGGTTGGCGCCGTCGAGCGAGAAGAAGTAAACGCCGGGCGTGCCGGTGCGCATGGTCGCGCACATAGGTGCGCAGGTTCAGTTCAGGGAAGCTGCGCGCGCCGGGAATGGTGGGGACGCCGCGGACCTTGATGCGGTCCATCCAGAAAGGCACGACGCCGAGCCAGGCCGAGCCGTCAAATGTGTCGACCATGAAGCCGTCGGGCAGCAGGGCTGCCACTTGGGACGCCTGGGCGCGCCAATGGGCGAAGAGCAGGTCGTTCCAGCGCTGGGTCATGGCCCAGCGGCCGGCGGGCAAGGGCCGTGGCCGGTGCGACGTGCGCAACTTGATCTCCCGCATGCGCCCCTTCGCTCCTGCTCGTCGCGATCCGGCTCAAACCCGGTGGCTCGGACATGCACAGACCTGTCGCCAGCCCGCCTATGCCGTATTCTGGTCGCGAGCCCAATCGAATGTCCAGTGAATCTTTTCTGCCCTGCCGATGCCCGCAACCAGACTGATGTTTTGCCGTCCACGGCGCCGACCCGGAAGTCTTGGCCTATGCCATGGCCAAGTATTCCCGCTCAGCCCTTTCGATGCGCGAATCGCTGACCGAGATCAGCGCCCAGCGGGCCGAGCAGTTCCTGAATACATTTTATTTTCAGTATGGGCACCGGTCGATTGCCGATCTGGCGCATATTGCCTTCGCGGTGGAGCGGCTGAGCCTGCTGGCGGCGATTGTGCTGGTGGACGAGCAGCGCTGGGACGGGCAGGAGCGGTCGACGCGCTACCAGAATTTCCTGAAGTCGGGCTGGTTTTTTCCGGAATTCGGAGCAGATGCGGCATCGGGCAGGCTCTACGCCGAGACGATCGAGAATCTGTTCGCGACCTATCAGCGGACCACTGCGGCGGTGCAGGATGCGTTGCGCCAGCGGGTGGCGCGGCCGGAGACGATGAAGCCGGAGGCCTATGAGCGGACGCTGAAGGCGCGGGCCTTCGACGTGGCGCGGTATCTGCTGCCGCTGGCGACGAACACTTCGCTGGGGCAGATTGTGAATGCGCGCACGCTGGAGACGCAGGTGTCGCGGCTGCTTGTCGCATCCCATCGGCCGAGGTGCGCGAGCTGGGACAGAAACTGCGCGAGGCGGCCACGGGACCGGCGTGGAATGTGAATGCGACAGGCGGGCGCGGCATTTGTCGAGAAGCTGGCGGCGACCCGAGCTCTGGCTGCGGAAGCGGCGAATCTGCTGACGCGCGAGGTGCGTACCGCGCCGACGCTGGTGAAGTATGCCGAAGCCAATGCGTACTTGATCGCAGACGCAGCGCGGAACTGGCGCAGGCCGCAGACGGAGCTGCTGGCAGGTGCTGCGATTGCGGCTGCGCCGCTGGTGGACCTGGTGGAGCGGACGGAGACGCTCGAAGTGGAGCTGGCGGCGACGCTGCTTTACTCGGCCAGCCATCATCCCTACCGGCAGATTCGCGACTTGGTTGCGGCGCTTCCGGAGGCGCGGGTGCACGAGATCATCGAGATTGGTTTGAGTCATCGCGGGCGGCACGACGAGGCGCTGCGGGCATTTCATGCAGGAGCGGCGCTGCGGTTCGACATCCTGATGGACATTGGCGGATTCCGCGACATGCATCGGCATCGGCGCTGCGTGCAGATCATGCAGGGATTCACCGCGCTGCATGGGTACGAGACGCCGCGTGATCGGGCGACGCGGCGGGTGCTGGCCGAAGCGGGAATGTGGACCGAATACCAGGCCGCGATCGAAGCGGCGCATCGCGGCCAGCGAGCGGATTGCGAAGGGTCCGCGCCGGAAGCTGCGCAGTCGGCGCTCTACCTGCTGCCGCTGGCGACGCGCGTGCGCTGCCTGTTCAAGATGGACTTTGCCGAGGCGCAGTACATCAGCGAGCTGCGCTCGGCGCCCGGCAGGGCACTTCAGCTATCGGCGCGTGGCGTGGGAGATGTACCTGGCACTGGAGCGGCAGCATCCCGCGCTGGCGAAACACATTCGCGTGACGGATTTCACGCAGCCGATCGACCTGCTGCAGCGCTGAGAGGGCAGTCGAACGCCCGATGCCTGTTTCTAACCCGCGCGCACGAGTTTTGAATGGATCAGGATTCATCGGGCAGCGGTCGATGAGCCTGGGGCTTTCAAAGCAGAAGCCCGCGGTCGGAGCGCCTCGGCCGTCAACTCGTTCGCATTGCGCAGATCCGGGAACAGGACCGCCCACAGGCCGGCGACAGCCAGCGAGCCCACGCCGCCGAAGATCGTGGCGCGGACCGCACCCCACCATTGCGCGGTGAGCGCCGCTCTCGAATTCACCCAGCTCATTCGACGCTCCGATGAAGAGCGAGTTGACGGCGCTGACGCGCCCACGCATCTCGGGAGGCGTCGCGAGTTGCAGCAGCGATCCGCGAATGATGACGCTAATGGTGTCGGCCGCGCCGCCGACGGCGAGCGCCGCCAGGGAAAGCCAGAGATTATGCGACATCCCGAAGATCACCGTCGCGACGCCGAAGATGGCAACGCAAATAAACAGCCGCCTGCCGGCGTGCCGGCTGATGGGAAAACGGGCCATCACCAGCGACATGGTGAGCGCGCCCATGGCCGGAGCGGCGCGCAGCATGCCGAGTCCGCGCGGTCCGGTATGCAGAACCTCATTGGCGAAAATCGGCATCAGCGCGACCGCCCCGCCGAGCAGGACTACGAACAGGTCGAGCGAGAAAGAACCGAGAAGCAGGGGCAGACTCCAGACATATTTGAAACCGGCCAGAACAACCTGCAGCGAAAGGTCGCGATGTTCCATGCGTCCAGGGCGCACGTGGAGGCTGCCGACCAATACCAGGAAGCAGGACAGCGTCAGCAGCGTGAAGGCAAAGACGATGCCCGCGCCGTCAAGAGCTTGGTACCGGGGATCATCCACGCGAGCGGCAGGTGTAAACAGAAGGCCTCCGAGCGCCGGGCCGGTGATGTTGGCGAATTGAAAGATCGCCCCGCCCCAGGTGACCGCGTTGACGAAGTGCTTTTCGGGCACGAGATGCGGGACGAGCGCCGAACTCGCCGGTCCTGAGAATGCACGGCCTAGTTCCGATGAGAAGGAGGACAGCATAGATGGGATACACGCTGTGTACGGAGGCACGCGCAAAGAAAAGCAGCGTGGCGGTGCAGAAAATCTGCAGGGAATAACAGGTCGAGAATCACATGGCGGCGATCGAAGCGATCGGCCACATGACCGGCAGGCAAGAGAAATAGAAGTCCCGGCAAAAAGAGCGCGAGGCCGGTGTAATCCGAGATCGAGCGCGCGATGGGTGATGGAGTACACCTGCCACGCAACCGCGACCGACTGGGCCTCGGCTCCCAGAATTACCGCGGCGCGCGCCATTTGATACAGGCGGAAGTCGCGCGAAGCGAAGGCCTCCATGCCACGTCGCTGTTTTTGATCGGGAGGGGAATCCATCGGAGTCGTCTTTAGGGTATCGTGTCGACGGCCTGGAGGGTTGAGTCGGAAGGCTTGGCCCGATCCGGATTCCGGTATCCTGAAGTTTGCCGATTGAATCTGAGACACGATCCACCCCCAGCCGGCTCGCGGCCGCTGCGGTGTTTCTGTGCGGCGTGTGCGCTTTCCTCGAGCTTTATTGCACGCAGCCGCTGCTGCCGATGCTGGCACGGCTGTTTCACGCTTCGAAGACCGGCGTGGGGATGACGGTTTCCGCGGCTACGCTGGGCGTCGCCATTTCCGCGCCGATCTTCGGCGCGCTGACGGAGCGGCTGCCGCGCAAGCGGGTGATTGTGGCTGTCGCTGCTGGGTATCTCGGTGCCCACGTTGCTGGCGGCTACTTCCACTTCGCTGGCCCAGCTGATCTTCTGGCGGTTTCTGCAGGGTGTGACGGTTCCCGGCGTGATTGCTGTGCTCGTGACCTATATCGGCGAGGAGTGGCCGCCGGAACGAGTGGCGCTGATCATGAGTTTCTATGTCAGCGGCACGGCGCTGGGCGGGTTTATCGGGCGCATCTCGGCGGGCGTTCTGGCGGAGTGGTTCAACTGGCGCGTCGAGTTTTGTTGCGCTGGGCGCGGCGGCGCTGGCCGGCGCTGGGCGGTTGGCCGCGTGGCTGCCGCAAGGACAGCGCAGGACAACTCCGCAGGCGCACGCTGGAGGCACGGCTGCCGTTTCCCTACCAGGTGCAGGAACTGTTCCGCAGCCGGCGGCTGGTTGCCACGTTTGCGGTGGGTTTCAACGTGCTGTTCTCGCTGGTGGGCGTGTTTACGTGGATCACGTTTCATCTGAGCGCTGCGCCGTTCAATCTGTCGACCGACGGCGCTCAGCTCGCTGTTTTTTGTGTATCTGGTAGGACTGGTGGTCACTCCGGCGGCGGGCTACCTGATTACGCGGGTGGGATTGCGCGCTGGCATTGGGGGAGCGATTGCCTGTTCGATTGCGGGCGTCCTGCTGACGCTCGCGCCGGCGCTTCCGATCGTGATTCTCGGGCTGGCCATGGTTTCAAGCGGCGTGTTTGTGGCGCAGACGGCCTCGACAGAGCCATCTGCGCGTGGCGGCGCCGCCGGGGGCGCGCGTGACAGCGGCGGGGCTCTACCTGACCTGCTACTACCTGGGCGGGACGGCGGCGGGGGTGGTCCCGGGAGCTTTCTGGGCGCTGGGAAAGTGGCCGGCGTGCGTGGCTTTTATCGTTGCGATGCAGATTGTCGCGCTGGGCTGTGGCGCTGGTGGGCTGGCGGACGGCGGAGACTGTCACCGAGCGGCCTGAGTGTCGGCTGCAACCGACGAGGCCTGCGCGGTGGGGCAGAATCTCTGAACCGCGGGGGTAGAATGATGAATCTAAGGCTAGTAGGCGCGTATTCTGCATCTTCCTGAAGCGCCGCCGGCGGGTCTGCATACCTCGCGGCGCACTACGGGGCGTCTGTCAACGGCGCGACTGAAACCAAGCTGGACACTCGAACACGCAGGAGCAGCTTTTGGCCGATACGCAACACTCTGACCGCGGCTGCAGGCGGCGTACACGGTGTCGAATCCAGATCCGGCGGACCTGCACGCGCAACTGGAAGCCGCGCGTCAACCCGTGGCTGATTGCGGCGACGGTGGCGCTGGCGGCGTTTATGGAGGTGCTCGACACCTCGATTGCCAACGTGGCGCTGCCGCACATCGCCGGCACGCCTGGGCGCGAGCACCGGACCAAGGCAACGTGGGTGCTGACGAGCTACCTGGTCTCGAACGCGATCGTGCTGCCGCTGGGCGGATGGGCTTCGAGCCTGATGGGCCGGCGGAACTTCTTCGTCTTCTGCATCACTGATTTTCACGGTCGCGAGTTTTTTGTGCGGCGCGGCGCCTTCGCTGCCGCTGCTGCTGCTGTTCCGCGTGATTCAGGGCGCGGGCGGCGGCGGCATGCAGCCCATGGCGCAGGCCATCATGGCGGACTAGCTTTGAGCCGCACAAGCGCGGGCAGGCCTTTGCGCTCTATGGCCTGGTGGCGGTGCTTGCGCCGTCAATCGGGCCCACGCTGGGCGGCTGGATTACCGACAACTTCTCGTGGCGCTGGATCTTCTTCATCAACATTCCGGTCGGCATTCTGGCGTTCATTCTTGGTGACGCGGCTGGTGGAAGATCCGCCGTGGATCAAGGCCGACCGCTCGCAAGCTGCGCAACATGGATTACATGGGCCTCGCGTTCCTGACCATCGCCATGGGCGGCATGCAGATCATGCTCGACAAGGGCGAGGAGAACGACTGGTTCGCGTCCGAGCTTCATCCGCTTCTTCGCGTTGCTGTTTGTGGGCGGGATGATCGCGCTGTTTGTGTGGGAGTGGCGGCAGAAGAATCCGCTGATCAATCTGCGATTATTCCGGTTCAAGAATTTCGCGATCTGTTGTTTCCTGATGATGCTGGTGGGCGGCGTGCTGAATGCGAACACCGTGCTGCAGCCGCAGTTTATGCAGCAGCTGCTGGGATACAACGCGACCACGGCGGGGCTGGCGCTGACCGCGGGCGGCATTGCGCTGGTGATCATGATGCCGCTGGCGGGCATATGCCACGGGCAAAGTGTCGGCGCGCACGCTGGCGGTATGCGGATTCACGCTGTTTGTGCTCACGTTCCGCTACGCGGCCAATGTGACCACGCTGCAGATGAGCTTTGCGCAGGCTCGTGGCTGCGCGTGGTGCAGATGCTGCCGCTGCCGTTCTGTTTCATCTCGATCACCAATGCTGCGTATGTGGGCATGCCGAAGGAAGAAAGCAACCAGGTGGCGGGCCTGATCAACTTTGTGCGCAACCTGGGCGGCAGCATTCTGATCGCGATCACCAACGCGCAGGTGACCAGCCGCGCCATGTGGCACCAGCAGCACCTGCAGAGCGGCATGGTGCCGGGCTGCCGATCTCTACCAGCAGCATCTGAGCAGGCGCTGACGGGCTTTTTCGGCGGCCAGTTCGGCGGCCCGAACGGCGCGGGCATGGCGCTGGCGAATATCTACAACCAACTGAACCAGCAGGCGCAGATGCAGGGCTACCAGGATGTCTACATGGAGCTTCGTGGATGTCGTGCGGCCTGATCGTGCTGGCGTTCCTGCTGAGCAAGAACCGGCCGGGGCAGGGCGCGGGCGGCGGCGGCGATGCACTGAGGAAGTGCGCTGAAAACGAAAGCGCCGAAAACCTTGCGGTCTTCGGCGCTCTCCGGGTGCCTTTTGCAGTTCCTCGAATCACACATCGCCCTTCAGCCTCGTGATCGGCTCCGGGTTGCCCCGGCTCCTGCATCTTCCGTCTGGGCCCGCGCCACGTCTCTGGGTTGCCCCGTACTGCGTGCGCCTGTGCCGCGCCGGCGACGACTCCGCGAGTTGCCCCGCAGGGTCAGTCCATGGGCTGTACCGGTGGATCGGCCTCCGAGTCGCCCCGAATTCCCGCATCCCTCAGCGCTGCTGCTCAGCCTGACTTGCGTCCGGCTTTGCCTGCCTCGCAGCCGACTCAGCTGGCGGGTTGCCCCGGTTGCTGCTTCGGTCCGGCTTTGCCGGCGACCGAGTTCCGGGTTGCCCCGGTTCTCCTGTCCTTTCGGCGGTGCCGATTGACCGGACCCGGGTTGCCCCGCGAACGGCTCTTCGGTATCGCCGATGATCCTTCCTCCGGGTCGCCCCGCAGTCCGAATCTTCCGGCTCCGGCTGGTCGCTCCTCTTCGGGTCTCCCCGAAGCGCACCTTCCGGTTTTGCCAGTGGCCCGATCGCCGGGTCGCCCCGGATCGCTCTCCGCTGGTCTCGCCTTCGGGGGGAACTTACGGATTGCTCCGTCTCTTCCCTTCCGCTGGCGGCGCCGACCGCCCATTTCCAAGTTGCCCTGAAGCTGGGGTGTGCGGCGCTGGCTTCTGAGCCACGTTTCCGGGTTGCCCCGGTGCGCCTGCCCTTCCGCCTTCGTCGATGCCGTTGCGAGTTACCCCGCTTGGGCACCGCCGTTGGGTCGATGATGAATCCCGTCTGTACTCGAACTTTGCATCCGCGGCTTGCACCGTGGATGAATCTTCGTGTCCAACCGGTCCGGTTCCTTCTGCCTGGCGCTCGAAGCTCTCTCTGGTTTCTCCCGGCCCTGCCGCTGCGGGTTGCCCCGCCACTGCATTGTCTTGAGTCCCGATCCTGCCTGAGTTGGCCCGGCTTCCGTGGCCGTCCGTTTCCCTACAGGGTCACCAACTGATTAGAGACACTGAACCTGTTGGATCTGTGGAAGCAAGTGCAAATCTCAGAAACTTCTGTGGATATCACCATTCACAGTGCATTCACAAAAAGGTGCTTGAGGGGGTGCGCGCGAATGCACGGAGTTTGGGGCAGATTGCGTGTGCGGATGCGCGGATGTTGTGCTGGATTCTGTGCGTGGAGCACAGTTGGAGGTGACGCCGCAGCGACACTTTTGTTTTTGTTGACGGCGGTGGGTAGGCGGCGGGCTTCAGGCTTCGGCGATGGCGGCGATGGAGACTTTCAGGCCGGGAACGCGCACGGGGAGCTTTGCGCCCTGGCGGGCGGGTGGGTTCTCGGGGAACCACTTGATCCACTCTTCGTTCATTCCGGCGAAGTCGGACTCTTCGAGAAGGATGACGGTGGCGCTGACTACGCGGTCCAGAGAGGTGCCTGCGGCCTGGAGGATGGCGGAGATGTTGTGGAGGCACTGGCGGGTCTGCTCCTGGATGGTGTCGGCGACGATCTTGCCGGTGGCGGGATCGTGGGGGCCGGTGCCGGAGACGAAGACGAGGCCAGCGGCGCGGACGGCCTGGCTATAGGTGGGCGGGGACGGCGGGGCGTTGGGCGTGCGGATGATGTCTCTGGCCATGGGGTTCTCCCTCGTGAAGGGACATGGTCTCACAGGTTTGGGTGCGGGGATGCTTCAATCCCCGGTCCCCAAAGGCTAGGGACCGGGGGCACCCTGCTTCGTGATTTGGAATGGTCATCGAGATCAGGGCCACCCGCCACCCATGTTCGTGCGGAAACGAAGGGTGGGCCACCCGCCGCGTAAAGGAACGTTTCTACCGCTGAAGGAAGAACACCTCAACGATGAGAACGGCCACGAACAGGAATTTGAAACTAGCGATCACTTTTAACCTAAACATCGCTTCAGGAGGAAGGCTCTTCAGAATGCGCCCGCGCCTCATTTCCCTTCGGATATCGTAAGAGAGATCGGAATAGTCGCTTACGCTCTCGCTTTGTTGTGCCAAGGCTTCGTCAGTCAGTCGGCGCCTTAGTTTCCACTCCCAGAACGCGAAGAAGAATGCGCTTCCGATCGTCACGATGTACAACACAACTTTGAACGCGAGCATCGATTATTGTCCTATAGCGCTGCACAGTTGATTTGCCGCATATAAAAGTGGCGGGTGGCCCCGATCTCATGTGAGGTTGTCTTCCGTTGTGGGTGCCCCCGGTCCCTCGCTTTTGGGGACCGGGGATCCTGAGGCGTCTGGCCTGTGATCGAGCATCCACGCAGGTAGTTGACCGCCTCTCTGACGCGCTGTCCATTCCGATTCGATCTCTACGGTTCCGCGGGCACCGGTCTGATAGTGACGATAACTGGACGCCTTCCAGTCTTCGGGTTTCGCTACCAAACCGCGCGCCACAGGATTGCGATGGATGTAGCGCAGCTTCTCCACGAACTTCTCGTGGGAGGAGACGTTGAAGTCGTAATAGTGGGCCTGCCAGAAGGGCCTTTGGCGGCTGCGCATGGAGACCGATAGCTTGACGGCCTGGATCGCTCTGGATAGAAGCGCGCGCCTGGGCTCGCTGACCAGAAGATGTACGTGCTCCGGCATGACGACATAGCCAGCGACTACGAAGAGATAACGCAGGCGCATGCGCTCCAGAGCGTCTTCCAATAACTCGATGGCAGTGGGCGTGGACAGGTAAGGACGACGGCTATAACAACTGAACGTGAGGAAGTGAAACTCCCCCGTTTGGTGATGACGGATGCGCTTGCCGTTCATGCACTCCGAGGATACTCCGATGGGAGGTTCGTTGTGGTTGAGATTTCCGTCCACGATCCTCATCTGGAGTTATATGCTTCCATCCCCGGTCCCAGGTCTCTTGGTGTCTTGAAAGATTGGGCTGGGGTAGTCCGCTCCCCGGTCCCCAAAGGCTAGGGACCGGGGGCACCCATCTATGAGACACCGGCATGTGGAACTTCGGGCTTCCATCCCCGGTCCCAGACTGCTTGGGACCGGGGGCACCCATCGGGGTCTTAGCCGACGAGGGCGGGTTTGTTGAGCATGGCTTTGATGCCTCTTAGGGCTTGGCGGGTGCGCTCTTCGTTTTCGATGAGGGAGAAGCGGACGTGGTTGTCGCCGTAGTCGCCGAAGCCTATGCCGGGGCTTACGGCTACTTTGGCTTCGTTCAGTAAGAGCTTGCTGAACTCGAGGGAGCCGAGGTGGCGGTACGGCTCGGGGATCTGGGCCCAGACGAACATGGTGGCCTTGGGCGAGGGGACGTGCCAGCCGGCTTGTTGAGGCCCTCGACGAGGACGTCGCGGCGGCTGCGGTAGTTGTCGCAGATTTCGGCGACGCATTCCTGGGGGCCTTCGAGGGCGAGCGATGGAGGCGACCTGGATGGGCGTGAAGGTGCCGTAGTCGAAGTAGACTTTGAGGCGGGCGAGGGCGGTGACGAGGACGGGATTGCCGACCATGAAGCCGACGCGCCAGCCGGGCATGTTGTAGCTCTTGGAGAGGGTGAAGAACTCGACGGCTACGTCTTTTGCGCCGGGGACTTCGAGGACGCAGGGCGGCTGGTAGCCGTCGAAGGCGATGTCGGCGTAGGCGAGGTCGTGGATGAGGTGGAAGCCGTATTGGTGGGCGAGCTCGACGAGGCGCGCGAGGAAGGGCAGCTCGACGCACTGGGTGGTGGGGTTGGACGGGAAGTTGACGATGAGGGCCTTGGGGCGCGGGACCATGCGCGGGATGAGGTCTTCAAGCTGGGCGAGGAATTGTTCGCTGGTCGTGGATGGGAACGCTGACGACGTGCGCGCCGGCGATGACGGGGCCGTAGATGTGGATGGGGTAGCTGGGGTTGGGGACGAGCACGGTGTCGCGCGAGTCGAGGATGGCGAGGCAGAGGTGGGCGATGCCCTCCTTGGAGCCGATGGTGACGATGGCCTCGGTGTCGGGGTCGAGATCGACGTCGTAGCGGGACTTGTACCAGTTGCAGATGGCCTTGCGCAGGCGCGGGAGGCCGCGGGAGACGGAGTAGCGATGGGTGACGGGCTTCTGCGCGGCCTCGATCATCTTGTCGACGATGTGTTTGGGCGTGGCGCCGTCGGGGTTGCCCATGCCGAAGTCGATGATGTCTTCTCCGCGGCGGCGGGCGGAGACTCTTCATTTCGCCGGTGATGTTGAAGACGTAGGGCGGGCAGGCGCTGGATGCGGCTGAACTCTTCCATGGTGACTCCAGTGTAAGTGCAGGGTACAGGGATCAGGGGTCAGGGATCAGTGCTCGGAACCTGCGGGCGCACGGGGCTGGCTCGGTTCGGAACGCTGCTGAGATTTTTGGGATGAGGTGGGGCGGTGTCTAGGCGGCCGGGGCCGCCGCACGCGCGGCTGCTGCGCTGAGGGCGCTAGCGATGAGGCGGATGCTGGCGGGGCGGGACATGGGTTGGATTATAGCGCGGAGCTGGGCTGTGTGCAGGGGTCAGTTGTCAGGGATCAGGGGTCAGTTGGTGGCTGGACGAGGGGCGTGCTTTCCCAGGCCTGAAAATCCAGACCTGGGGCACCCATATTCGTGGCCGGGATGATGCGCTGAAAAGCAGGTCCTTCGACTCACCACCCCGAGCTGAAATACGCTCGGGCCCTGTTCGCTTATCGCTCAGGATGATATCGGTGCTCCATCCCCGGTCCCCAAAAGGCTAGGGATGGGGGCACGCGGCTTCGGCGGGGATGGGTTCGCGGTTTCCCACCCTTCGCGGCATAGAACGCCGCGAAGAATGGGGCACCATGTTCGTGGAGCAGGAAGGCGAGAGCTAGTTGCCGGTGGTGATGACGACGCGGAAGCGGGCTTTGCCGCTCATCATGCGGTCGAAGGCTTCGGGGGCTTTTTCCAGGGGGTAGGTTTCGGTGATGGGCCTGATGCCGGCGAGGGCGCTGAAGTTGAGGGTGTCTTCGGAGTCCATGCCGGTGCCGGAGGGCCAGCCGATGATGGCGCGGTGGCCGAGGATCATGGGGAGGGTGTTGACGTCGAGGGGCTGCTCGGGGACGCCGAGCATGATGAGCTTGCCGTTGGGGGCGAGGCCGCCGACGGCGGCGGCGAGGGTGGGCGAGTCGGTGACGGTGGAGAGGATGACATTGGCTCCGCCCAGCTTTTGCAGTTCGGCGGCGAAGTCGTGGGTGGTGGAGTCGATGTAGATGTGCGCGCCGAGCTGCTTGGCGAGCGGAGCTTTGTCCTGTCCGCGGGCGATGGCGATGGTACGGATAGCCGCCTTTGGCGGCGTATTGCACGCCGAGGTGGCCGAGGCCGCCGATGCCGAGGACGGCGACGGTATCTCCGGTGCGGGCGCCGGCGTTGCGCAGGCCGTTGAAGGTGGTGACGCCGGCACAGAGGAGCGGGCCCGCTTCAACGTCGTTGAGATCGTCGGGGATGAGGGCGAGGGCGTTGGCGGGAGCGAGGACGTAGTCGGCGTAGCCGCCGTCGAAGCTGATGCCGGAGATCTTCTGGTTCTCACAGAGGATGAAGTCGCCGCGGCGGCAGGGCGTGCAGTAGTTGCAGTGGCCGCCGTGCCAGCCGAGGCCGACGCGCTGGCCGGGCTTGAAGAGCGGGACGTCAGGGCCTACGGCGTCGACGACGCCTGCGACCTCATGGCCGGGGATGCGGGGATAGACGATGCCGGGGAAAAGGCCCAATTTGGTGAGCGCGTCGCTGTGGCAGACGCCGCAGGCCTGCACGCGGATGCGGACCT
Organism: uncultured Acidobacteriaceae bacterium; assembly: GCA_963783925.1. Taxonomy (GTDB): domain Bacteria; phylum Acidobacteriota; class Terriglobia; order Terriglobales; family Acidobacteriaceae; genus Telmatobacter. The sequence continues at coordinate 73,961 of CAWAPM010000001.1, forward strand.
GGCCGGACGCGGGCTCGGGAAATTCTTTTTGGACGAGCTGGAACTCTCCGCCGGCGGCGGGGACCTGGACGGCACGGCCTTTTACGGTGGGCATACGCGTGATTCTCCTGCGACTTGGATAAGCATACGCGCGAAGAGTTGCATGATTTCCGCGCTCGGCAGACGGGTAGCGTGAAAAAAGCCGCGCGACGGGATTGACTCTTGATGCAGTTTCGATATATCGTAAGACATATCTTGATAGATCGGAGGATCTGAGACATGTTTGAACATTTTCGAGAATTTCGCGAGGGGCATCGGGGCCAAGGGCACGAGGACCCTCATCATCGCCACCGCAGAGGCGGCTTTGGCGGGGGGTGGGAGGAGTTTGGCCGCGGGTTTGGCGGCGGCCGGGAACGGCACTTTGACAACGGCGAGCTGAAGCTTGTGATTCTGCAACTGATTGCGGAGAAGGCGAGCTACGGGTACGAGCTGATCAAAGCGATTGAGGAGCGGATGGGCGGCGGCTATGCGCCGAGCCCTGGGGTGGTTTATCCCACGCTGACGCTGCTGGAGGAAGAAGGGCTGGCGGAGGTATCGCGGATGGACGGCACGAAGAAGCTGTATGCCGCGACGGCCGAGGGCAAGGAGCACCTGAAGGCGAACAAGATTCCGCTGAAGGCGATTCTGGGGCGCATGGAACACGCGGAGCGCGTGTTCGGGCGCGGGCGGTCGCCGCAGATCATGCGGTCACTGATGAACCTGAAGATGGCGCTGAAGATGCGCATGCGCCGCGGCGAGCTGACGGCCGAACAACTGGGCAAGATTGCCGAGATTGTGGACGGCGCGGCGCGGGCGATTGACGAGGTGTGACGATGGCAGACGCGATGGAGACGACAGACCGCGCGCCTGCCGTGGATGCGGGCGATGAGCATGGCCGGCTGATGAAGCTGGTGGGCGAGTTGATTGCAACGAACCAGGAGCTGCGCTTCATGCTGGCGCAGGTAGAGCAACAGGCCGCGCGCGGGGCGCGGGATTTCGCCGAAGCCGCGGTGGTGTACCGGCTGCTGATGCCGTAGCGAGGACCCGGCTTCCCTTCCCTTGGCAATCACATCTTGACTGTCAAGAGGAAAGCGCGGTATGGTACGCGCATGAGTGAAGCCAACACAGAAGTGATCCAGGGCACGCTGGACATGCTGATCCTGAAGACGCTGAGCCTGGAGCCCATGCACGGATTCGGAATCGCGCGTCGCGTGGAGCAGGTGTCGCGCGGGGTATTCAAGGTAAATCCCGGATCGCTGCTGACCGCACTGCAGCGGCTGGAACGGGCGGGATGGGTGGATGCGGCATGGCGGCAGACGGAGAATGCGCGGCAGGCGAAGTTCTATGCGCTGACGCGCAGCGGCAGAAAACAACTGGAAAAAGAGACGGCCGACTGGAGCCGGCGCGCGGGGGCCGTGGCGCGGCTGCTGCGCGAGGAGGCTTAGGCGATGGGCCTGTGGCGCACGTTCCGCATCGGCCTGCGCAATCTGTTCCGGCGGGAGCAGCGCGCGAGGGAAGTGGCCGACGAGGTGGAGCAGTACTTTGAGGAAGCAGCGGCGGCGTGGATGGAGCGCGGCCTCTCCGCCGAAGAAGCGCGGCAGGCGGTGCGGCGCGAGGCGGGAACCCCCAGCGCGGCGCGGGAGCATGCGCGATCGTATGGATGGGAGAACACGGCGCACGCGTTGGCCGGCGACTTTCGTTTCGCGCTGCGGCAGCTTGCCAAGCATCCGGGATTCACGTGGACGGCGACGCTGACACTGGCGCTGGGCATTGGCGCGAATGCGGCGATCTTCACAGTGGTGGAGGGAGTGCTGCTGCAGCCGCTGCCTTACGCCCACGCAGGCCGGCTGGCGGCTCTGGAGACGCACTGGACCGACAGCGGCCACACGACCCAGCGCATGACGGGCGCGGACAGCGTGGATGTGCGGACCCAGACAAAGAGCCTTGAGGCTGTGAGCCTGCTGACAGGCGGCGACGAGGGCGTGCAACTGCGCGACCATGCGACCTACACGATTGTGACGTGGGTGGATGAGAATTTTGCGCGCGTGTTCGATCTGCATCCGGTGACGGGAAGGCTTTTCCGCGACGCGGAGCAGCACCACGCCGCGCTGGTGAGCGAGAGCTTTGCGCGCGACAACTTTGGCGGCGCGCAGGCGGCGGTGGGGCAGGTGATCCACATCGAGAGCGAGGCAGTGGAGATTGTGGGAGTGCTGCCGGACGGCTTCCACTATCCGGAAAAGACGCAGGTCTGGGTGGCGTTTCCGCTGCAACCGGAGTCGATGTCGCGCACCGCGTTCAACTACCACGCGGTGGCGCTGCTGCGGGCGGACGCGACGTTTGCGAGCGCGCAAGCGGAACTGAACGCGCTGTCACTGCGGCTGCAGCAGCAGTACGCGGGGGAGAACCGCAACAAGGTGCTCGAGGCGATTCCGCTGAGCGAGGCGGTGACGGGCAACGCGCGTCCGACGCTGCTGCTGCTGTGGGCGACGGTGGGCGTCATTCTCCTCATTGCCTGCATGAACGTGACGCATCTGCAGCTGGTGCGCTCGATGGAGCGGCAGCGGGAGATTGCGATCCGCAAGGCGCTGGGCTCGAATGGATGGCAGGTGATGCAGCCGGTGCTGCTGGAGGGGCTGCTGGTGGCGCTGCTGGGCGGCTCGGCCGGCGTGCTGCTGGCGATTCCGACGGTGCGGGTGCTGGTGGCGCTGGCGCCGAAAGAGCTGCCGCGGGCGGGCGAGATTCACCTGAACGGATGGGTGCTGGCGTTTACGCTTTGCGTGGCGATGGCGGCGGCGCTGATTTCGAGCCTGCTGCCGGCGCTGCGCGCGGCGAACGCCAACGCGGCCGACGCCATGAAGCAGGATGCGACGCGCGGCATGGAACGCAGGGGCTCGCGGCGGCTGCGGAACGGGCTGGTGGCTGCGGAGGTGGCGGCAACTTTTGTGCTGGCGGTGAGCGCGGCCATGCTGCTGCGGACGATGAGCGCGCTGATGCAGCGCGACCCGGGCTACCAGACCCGGCAACTGCTGGTGGTGGATGCGGACGCGCCGGCGCATACGGAGGCCGACTATCGGCGCGTCTCGGAGCAGTTCACAGGAGTGTTCGACGAGCTGGGCAGGCTGCCGGGCGTGGAGCGCGCGGCGGGCGTGATGGGCTTGCCAACCGGCGCGTATGGCTCCAACGGCTACTACCAGACACGCGGCGGGCTGCCGGTGGACGAACAGCACAGGCCGTACGCGAACTTCACCGTAGCGAGCCCCGGATACTTTGCAACAATGGGCATTCCCCTGCTGCGCGGCCGCGACTTTACGGCGAGCGATACGAACGACAGTCCCTTTGTGGCAATCGTGAGCGAATCGCTGGCGCGGCAGAGCTTTGGCGACGGCGATGCGGTGGGCAGGCAGATTCGCTGCGGGCTGGACTCGGACAAGTGGATGACCGTGGTGGGCGTGGTGGGCGATGTGCGGCAGGACTCGCCGGCCGACAAGCCGGGGCCGACGCTCTACATGCCGATGACCCAGCATCTGGCCTATGCCAACCAGATTCACATTGTGCTGCGCACAAAGGTGAAGCCGCTGACACTGGTGAGCGGTGTTCGACAAGTAGTGATACGGGCCAATCCGCTAGTCGCCATGCGCTTTACGACCATGGACGCGATGGTGAACGACTCAATGACGGTGGAGCGATTCCGCGCGGTGCTGCTCTCGACCTTTGCTGGGGCGGGGCTGCTGCTGGCGATGCTGGGCATGTATGGAACCATTGAGTATTCCCTGGCGCAACGGAGATTCGAGATCGGCATCCGGATCGCGTTCGGCGCGGAGAAGGGCGTGATTCTGCGGTCGATTCTGCGGCAGGCGGCGCTGCTGGCCTGCTGGGGCATTGCGGCGGGCGTGGCAGCGAGCCTGATGCTGACGCACCTGATGCAGTCCATGCTGGTGGGCGTCCAGCCGATAGACCCGATCAGCCAAGCGGGAGCGGCGCTTCTGCTGCTGGTTACGGCTCTTTGCGCGGCGGGAGCGCCGGGATGGAAGGCCGCGCAGGTGGACCCGATTGCGGCGCTGCGCGCCGAGTGAATACGGGCCATGCTGAAACCAATCGCCTGAAGGATGGCAGAAGCGGTGTGAGGGCTTGCGCGGAGTAGCGCTACCGGCTGTCGATGGGAAGGCGGACGGTGAACTCGGTGCGGCCGGGGACTGAATCGACGTCGATGGAGCCGTCGTTGTGGCGGACGAGACGGCGGGCGATGTCGAGGCCGAGACCAATGGCCTGCCCTTGGGGCTTGGTGGTGAAGAAGGGATCGAAGACGCGGTCGCGGATGCTGGCGGGAACGCCCGGGCCGTTGTCGATGATGCGCACGATGACGCTCTGCTGATCGCGGGTGGCGAGGACTTCGACTTTGCCGGCTTCGGCGACCGCATCGAGGGCGTTGTCAATGAGATTGCCCCAGACCTGATTGAGCTCGGCGGCGTAGCCGCGGACTTTGGGCAGATCGGCCGCGAGGTCGAGCGTAACGCTGGCGGATTTTTCGTGGGCCTTGGCGCGCAGCACTTCGACGGTGTTGCTGAGGCCGGCGCGGAGATCGACGGCGTCGGCGACGTTGGCCTGATCCATATGGGTGAAGCCTTTGACCGCCGCAAGCAGATTTGAAATGTGGGTGGCGGAGTCCTGGATCATGGAGGACAGGCTGCGAATGGAGCAACCGGCGGCGGACCAGCGCAGCACGGCGTTGAGGGCGGGTGGTTCGACGGAAGCAGCGAGGACGTTGAGCGAGTCGAAGGAGACCTCGGTATCGGCGAGCAAGGCGGCGTTGACGGTGTCGAGACGGCGGCCGGCGAGCCAGTCGGCGATGGCTTCTTCGCGATCGGATTGCTCGAGCGGCGAGCGGGCGGGGTGATTGGCGGGGTAGTTTCCGGCGGCCATGCAGGCGGCGCGCACGGCGTCGATGACCTCGACCTGAGCCTGGGTGAGCGGGACGGCGGCGAGAGCGCGGGCGGCGGACTCGGAGTCGTCGAGGCGCTGCTCAAGCATGGCGGCGCAGCGCTGGATGGCGGAAGCGGGGTTGTTGAGCTCGTGGGCGAGACCGGCGGAGAGTTTGCCGAGAGAGATCATCTTCTCGTTCTGCAGATCGCTTGAGGTGAAGAGGCGGGAGCGATCGATCATGCTGTGCACGAGGATGGATGTGACCTCGAAGCAGTCGCGCGTCATTTCGCGGAGATGCTCGCGGGGGATGGAGAGGATTTCCGTGGGCTCCAGTGCCTGGGAGTTGCCGGGCGGCGCGACGAGGCGCGAATACGGCAGCAGGCCGGAGACATCGCCCGCGAGCCACTCGATGACCTTGGTGAGGCCAGCGCCGCGATCGACGAAGAGCGCCATGCGGCCGGCGAGAACGATGTACATGGCGTTGACGGGACTGCCCTTGACGCTGACGATTTCTCCGGCTTCCACGGTGCGGAGTGAGCCGTGCGCGGCCAGCCACTCAAGCTCGACGCGCGGCGCGGCACCGAGGGTGCGGTGGTTCGCGAGGCGATCGATGAGGTCTGTGGCGATCAATGCAGGCAGTCTCCCAATGGGGTTGGGGTGGTCTCAGTCACCATAGCAGATGGAAATTGCTTTCGGCTTTTGGGGTGCCTGATGAGGCGCGGGATGGGCTGAAGGCGGGCGGCGAAATCTATACTTGGGGAGACATGTCTGAATTTCTACCAGTGACCGAACAGATGGACCTGCTCGAGAAGGGCGCGGCGGAGATTATCCGCATGGCCGACTTGCGCGAGCGGTTGGAAGAGAGCCGCAAGACGGGACGGCCGCTGCGCGTGAAGGCGGGGTTTGACCCGACGTCGCCGGACCTGCACCTGGGGCACACGGTGCTGATGCGGAAGCTCAGGCACTTTCAGCAACTGGGGCACACGGTGATTTTTCTCGTCGGCGATTTCACTTCGCTGATTGGCGACCCGACGGGGCGCAACGTGACGCGGAAGCCGCTGACGCGCGAGCAGATTGATTTGAACGCCGAGACCTATAAGGAACAGGTGTTCAAGATTCTGGACGCGACGGCGACTGAGGTTCGGTACAACTCGGAGTGGCTGGGAAAGCTGGGGTATGAGCAGACGATTCGGCTGGCGGCGCACTTTACGGTGAGCCAGATGCTGGAGCGGGACGACTTTCACAAGCGGTACACGGCGGAGCAGCCGATCAGTCTGCACGAGTTTTTGTATCCGGTGATGCAGGGGTACGACTCGGTGTGTTTAGAAGCAGATGTGGAGCTGGGCGGGACCGACCAGAAATTCAATTTGCTGTGCGGGCGCGAGCTGCAGCGGCACTATGGGCAGAAGCCGCAGATTGTGCTGATGACGCCGATTCTGGAAGGGCTGGACGGCGTGCAGAAGATGAGCAAGTCGCTGGGGAATGCGATCGGCATCAACGAGCCGCCGGCGGAGATGTATGGGAAGCTCATGTCGATCAACGACGAGCTGATGTGGAAGTATTTTGTGTTTTTGACGGACCTTCGCGGATCTGAGGTTGAGGCTCTGAAGGCGGATGTGGCGGCGGGCGCTGTGCATCCGATGGATGTGAAGAAGCGGCTGGCGCGGACGATTGTGGCGGATTTTCATGGGACAGATGCGGCGCGCAGTGCCGATGAAAATTGGGCGCTCATGTTTCAGCAGAAGGCTGTGAGTGAGGACCTTGAAGAGGTTTTGACCCCCTATGCCGATGTGGCCGGGGCAGAAGCGAACACGGTGCGGCTGCCGAAGCTGCTGGTGCATCTGGGGCTGGCGGCGAGCGGTGCTGAGGCTACGCGGAAGATTGCGGAGAAGGCTGTGAAGCTGGATGGCGCTGCTGCGCAGGGCAATGTTCTGACGCTGGATCAACTGCCTGCGAGAGTGGTGGTGCGGCTGGGAAAGCGGGCTAAGGTGGCGGTGATTTCGTAGTTGCCTGCTGTGCTGTTCGATCGGAGAGGCTGCGCGATGCGCGGCCTCTTTGTTTTCGCGGACATTCGCTGGAAGGGTTGTGCTTTCCCAGGTCTGAGAATCCAGACCTCCACCCCAGCGACGAAGACCTGTCGCTGGGGACCCCGGACCTGGGGCACCCATTTTCTTGCGGATTGGGGCTGCGCGAGAGACAAATGCAGGTGCCTTCGACTCACCACCCCCGAGCTGAAATGCGCTCGGGGCCCCGTTCGCTCAGGATGACAAATCAAAAATTTAATTTGCGCGGCGACTCAGGGGCCTGAAGGCCCCTAGCTCTCTCCGCGTTAGTTTGTCCTGTGTTGGTTAGGAGGGGTAGCCGCCGGTGATGTAGCCCTCTAATGCGCCGATGGCTTGCTGCTGGGAGCGGATGACCCACTTGACGAGGTCGCCGATGGAGATGAGGCCGACGACGCGGTCGTCGCGGTCGAGGACGGGCAGGTGGCGGAAGCGGTGGTCGGTCATGAGGGCCATGCACTCGTCGACGGTGTGCTGCGGGGTGATGGAGCGGACGGGGGTGGTCATGATCTGGTCGACGCGGGTTTCGCGCGAGGTGTAGCCGGCGAGGGCGGTTTTGCGGGCGTAGTCGCGCTCGGAGAGGATGCCGAGGAGCTGGCCGCCGGAGCAGACGAGAAGCGCGCCGATGTCGTACTCGGCCATCATTTCAAGCGCCTCGTAAACGGTGTGGTCGGGTTCAATGGACAGGATCCGGTTCTGGTTCTTGCCCTTCAGGACCATGGCAATCGTGTCGTCGATGCGCATACACCCCTCCTGACCGCGAGCCCGCAGGCCCGATGGTGATGCAGTGTAGCGCGATTTTGGGACGGTTGTCGCTACTCCGGAGAAAAATCGAGAGGCTCCATGTCCGGTTCGGTCCAGAGAAGGATGGCCTGGGGGAGGGTGAAGAACAGGAGCAGGACGATGGTGAGGAGGCCGAAGTAGAGCTGATCGGCGGGGATGGGAAGCCATGCGAGCAGGCCGGGTCTGAGCAGGCGCATTTGCGCGAGGAACCAGGGCAGAAGCACAGCGATGCCGATGGCCTGATAGGCCTGGTAGTGGGCGCGGTCGCGCTGGTGCAGCTCGCGCTCGTCGTTGCGGAAGGCGTGGGCATCGTCCTGCAGGATGGGCCGGTAGAGGCGCAGCTTGAGGAGCAGCAGCGGCGGCGGCATTGCGGATTGGCGGGGGACTTTGCCGTTGAAGGGCTTGACCAGGCCGCCGCTGTAGTAGCCGCCGAGGAAGAGACGGCAGACGAGCAGCGCAGCCCAGATCATGTACGCGCCGGTGCCGCGCCATTGGGTGAAGTGCCAGAGCAGGGCCATGAGGATGGCGAGCGCGGCGTAGATGGCCACAACGAGGGCACGGCGGCGGGTGCGCGGGGCCATATCAACGCGGCGACCCATCAGGACGAGTTCGGCTTTCACCTGGACTCCATTTCGGGCTGGGACATGTCGGGCTCGGTCCAGAGGAGGATGGCCTGGGGGAGGGTCATGTAGAGCATGAGCGTTGCCACGAGCAGGATGTACGGCAGTTGCAGGAGGAATTGCTGCACGGCCAGAGGCAGAAGGGGTGTGATCGGGTTGGGGCCTCGGAAATAGCTGGCGAAGAGCGCGGCAATCAGACCGTAGCCAAGCCTGTAATACGCCACAAAATGCGCGTGGTCGCGGCGATGCGCTTCGCGTTCGTCGCCGCGGGCGCGCATGTCGCCGGCGATCCATGTAAACACGATGAAGAGCGCGATAAACAGGGTTCCGCAGCCAACGAGGATCCATGCGCCGGTGACCGCTCTCAAGTTCAGGTTGATGCCCTGGTTCAGCTTCGGGCCGAGGAAATTCAGGGCCAGATCGGTCAGGGCAAACGCCGCATAGCAGAGCGCAACGAACCCGCGCCGGCGCGCGCGCGAAGCGAACCGAAGGTGCATGTTTCCGACGACGTATTCCGTATTCATGGTTTCTCCTTTGCCGTGGTTTGGGCAGAGCCGTAGACCTGGGTGCTGAGCGGCCTGAGCGGCTCGGTGGAGAAGATGGCCTCAATGGGCAGGGCGAAGAACTGGGCGATCTGGAAGGCGAGCTTGAGGCTGGGGCCGTAATTGCCGCGCTCGAGGAAGCCGATGGTCTGGTAGTTGACGCCGACGGCATCTGCGAGGGCCTGGCGGCTGATGCCGCGCTCGGCGCGCAGGACGGCGATGCGATTGTAGAGGCCGGATTCGCCGTTGTCCTGCATGACGACATATTGCGTTAACACAACAAATCTGTCAAGTTAGAAAACGTAATGGAGGTAGGTTTGTGCTTTTCTGGCGAGCCTGTGCTTTTCCTGTGCTTCCATCCCCGGTCCCCAAAGGCGAGGGACCGGGGGCACCCGGCGGGGTATTGCGTTATTGGCCGAGGGCGAAGGTGCGGGCGGAGGCTAGCAGCTTTTGCACGTTTTCGGGTGAGGTGGACTCGGTGTAGATGCGCATGAGGGGTTCGGTGCCGCTGGCGCGGAAGAGAATCCAGGTTTCGGCGGCGTTTTTCTTTGGCTTTGCTTCCGGATTGTCCAGGTAAAACTTCACTCCGTCGAGGGTTTGCTGGCGGAGGATGGGCATGCCGGCGATGGATGCGTCGCCGATGGGCAGTGCGTGGGCACGGGCAATGGCGGCGGTCTTGATGTCGTCGGGGATGTGGAGGTCGATGCGGCCGTAGTGGTGCTCGCCGTACTCGGCCTGCAGGTCGGCGACGAGTTGACCCAGGGTTTTGCCTTCTTCGGCCATGACGTTGGCGAGGAGGAGCGCGTTGAGGAGGCCGTCGCGCTCGGGGAGGTGGCGCTGGAAGCCGATGCCGCCGGATTCTTCGCCGCCCATGACGATTTCGCGCTCGAGCATGTAGTCGCAGACGAATTTGAAGCCGATGCCGTGCTCGATGAGTTCGCGGCCGTGTTTGGCGCAGATGCGGTCGAGCATTTTGGTGGTGTTGAAGGCACGAGTAACTGCGCCGGGCCAGCCTTTGCGGCGGAGAACCCAGCTAAGAAGGACGGAAAAGATTTTGTGGGGATCGACGAAGTTGCCGTGCTCGTCGGTTGCGCCGATGCGGTCGGCATCGCCATCGGTGCAGAGGCCGGCCTGGCACTTGTTGGCGACGGTGGCTTCGCCGAGGGCGCGGATGTGGGGCTCGATGGGCTCGGGGTTGATGCCGGGGAAGAGCGGATTGATTTCGCTGCGAATCTGGACGTGATCGACGCCGATGCGGGTGAAGATGTCGGAGATGATGGTGCCGCCTGCGCCGTACATGGAGTCGATGGCGAACTTCATGCCGGAGCGGGCGATGAGATCGAGGTCGGCGAAGCTCTCGATGGCGTTGAGGTAGATGGGGAGGAAGTCGACTTCTTCGATGGGCGCGGGTGAAGCGGCGCGGGGCGCGGGCGTGCCGAGATACGACTCGATGGCCGCGATGATGGAGGGCTTGCCGGAGCCGCCGTACCAGGCCTTGTATTTGACGCCGTTCCACTCAGCGGGATTGTGCGAGGAGGTGATCATGATGCCGCCGGCAGCGCCGCGCTGCTCTTACTCCGTAAGACAAAGCGGGCGTGGGCGTGATGCGGTCGGCGAGGAAGACGGGGATGCCGGTGGCTGCGGCAACTTCAGCGCAGGCGCGGGCAAAGGCGCGGGAGCCGAAGCGGGTGTCGTAGCCGATGCAGAGGCCCTTCGTCGGGTCCTCCTGCGCGTGGATGTAGGCGGCGATGGCTTGGGCGGCGATGCGGACGTTGGCGAAGGTGAAGTCGTCGGCGATGACGCCGCGCCAGCCGTCGGTGCCGAACTTGATTTGCGGGTGAGGCATCTTGAGGGGCCTGCTCCTTGGAGAGAAGTGTAACGAATGGGGCGGCGCGAAAAGCAATAGCAGGTCCTTCGACTCACCACCCCCGAGCTGAACTGCGCTCGGGGCCCCGTTCGCTCAGGATGACAGATCATCCAATATTGCGTGCCATGCGGAGCTAGTGAAGGCGGGTTTCAAGCAGGACGCGGAGCATGTCGCGGTTGGAGTCGTCGACGGGGAGGATGACCGCGCCGTCCTTGCCTTTGAGGATGAAGATCGATCGACCTTCGAGCCAGCTGTCGTAGGTGGACCAGGGAATCTGATTGACGGCGCCGGTGGTGGCGACCATGTGGATTCCGTCGGGATCGAGTGAGATGTCCTGCATGCGCTCGGTGGCGCCGCGCAGCGCGCTGGAGGTGCTGCTGGACCAGCGGAGCCACGAATAGAGAAGAACGGCGGCGACTAATACGAGCACGGCGAGGCTGATGCCCATGTACGCGGGCCTGCCCAATGCGAGAGCGCCGACATCGTAGACGATGACGAGCGCGGCCAGGGCGCAGGCATACCAGTTGGCGGTGAGGAATTGGACCCAGAAATCGGGCGGGCGCAGAAGTGCCACGGCCTCGCTGACCTCCGCTGCGGTGGCGGCGGGCCTGATTTGAATGGCAAGCTGCATGAGTTCCCTTCCCCGATCGCGCTGCGCTTGCTTAGCGCCTGGTTAGATGAGATCGCTGCGGCCGGAAAGACCAAGCTCCTTTACGATCTTGCCGACATCCTGCGAGTGGTCGCGGTGGGCGATGAGCAGCGCGTCTTCGGTATCGACGATGACCAGGTTCTCGACACCGACGAGGGCGACGAATTTGCGCGGGCTGTAGATGTAGTTGTTGCCGGCCTCGATGGCGAGATGGCCCTCGGTGTCAGCCACGTTGCCGTCGCCGTCGCCGCGCAGACGGGACTCGAGCTGGTACTCGTAGAGCGAGGCCCAGGAGCCGAGATCGTTCCAACTGAATTCGGCAGGCAGGCAGTAGAGGCGGGAGAGATGCTCGCCCTTGGCGGAGCGGGGCTCGAGGACGGCGTAGTCGACGGAAATGTTTTCACACTTCGCGTAGAGCTTGTGAAAGACCTCGTTGAACTGAGGGGTTCCGTAAGCGGCAGCAATGCCTTCGAGCAGCGGCGCGGTCTCTGGCAGGTGCTCGCGGACGGCGTTGGCGAGGGTGCGGGCAGACCAGAGGAACATGCCGGAGTTCCAGAAGTAGTTGCCGGCAGCGACGAACTCTTCGGCGCGATGCTGATTGGGCTTCTCGGTAAAGCGGCGGACGTGGAGCGCGCCGCCGTCGGCGGTGTAGTCGCCGGTTTCGATGTAGCCATAGCCGGTTTCAGCGCGAGTGGGCTCGATGCCGAGGACGACGATGTTGTCGCCGGCGGCGGCAAGATCGATGCCTTTGTGCAGGGCCTTGAGGAAGCGCGGTTCGTCGGCGATGACGTGGTCGGACGGGAAGACGCCGAGGACGGCGTTGGGGTTTTGACGCTCGATGAGGAAGGCGGCGAGTCCGCAGGCGGGCGCGGTGTTGCGGGCGTCCGGCTCCTGAATGATTTGCGATGCGGGGATGCCGGAGAGCTGGTCGGCGATTTCTTCGGCGAGATACTCGTTGGTGATGACCCAGGTGCTTCTCTGGCCGGCGATGGGCTTGAGGCGCTCGACGGTCTGCTGGATCATGGAGCGCTCGCCGTCAAGGGCAAGCACCTGCTTGGCGTGGGCGCGGCGGGAGCGGGGCCAGAAGCGGGTGCCGCTGCCGCCGGCGAGAATGACTGGACGAAAATCGATCGAACTCGGCATGGAAGACCCATCGTACCCGACCGATGCGGTTTTTGCACAGGGGCGGAGGCGATTTCGTTGCGCGGGGCGGGACGAAGAGATGTGCTGTTGCGCGGCGAATGCAGTAAGCTGGCGGAAATGTTCAGCATTCGACAGGGTTCCCTGCATCTGGCACGCGTGGCCGGGATCGATCTCTTCCTGCACTGGTCGTGGTTCTTCGTCGCGGTGATTGAGATCGAGAGCCGCGGCACGCAATACAGCTCTGTGGCGTGGAATGTGCTGGAGTACCTGGCGCTGTTCCTGATCGTGCTGCTGCACGAATTTGGGCATGCGCTGGCCTGCAGGCAGGTGGGAGGGACAGCGAACAGGATCATGCTGTGGCCGCTGGGCGGAGTCGCGTATGTCGATCCCCCGCCGCGGCCCGGAGCGACGCTGTGGAGTCTTGCCGCGGGGCCGCTGGTGAATGTGGCGCTGCTGCCGGTGCTGATTGCGGTGTATATCGCGGCGCGAACGCTGGGTTGGCACAGCACCATGCCGGACGAGTATGCATTTGTGCGGGCGGTGCTGGAGATTGACGTGGGCCTGCTGGTGTTCAACATGCTGCCGGTCTATCCGCTGGACGGCGGACAGATTCTGCGGTCGCTGCTGTGGTTTGTGATGGGCAGGGCGCGCAGCCTGATGGTGGCGACGACGCTGGGCTTTGTGGGAGTAGCCGGGCTGGCGGTGCTGGCGGTGGTGACCCGGTCGGTGTGGACGGGACTGGTGGCGCTGTATCTGCTGACGAGCTGCTGGCAGGGATGGAAGGCTGCGCGAAACCTGTACGTGCTGGAGAAGCTGCCTCGCCGCAGCGGATTTGCCTGCCCGGTGTGCCATGCGGCTCCGCCGCTGGGTGAGCGATGGAAGTGCGACCAGTGCGGTGGACGTTTCGATACGTTTGAGCATGGCGCTCAATGTCCGCACTGCGGAGCCCTGCACCCGACTACGATGTGTGCCGATTGCGGGCGAATGACTGCGATTGCCGACTGGAAAGCGGCTACACCATGGACAAGCGCGACGGGGCTGGTGGGCGGGGTGGAGGCGGGGAAGTTGTAAGCCCGCAAGTGAAGGCATCCCTGTGCGCTGAGCGAGGGATAAGGTAATCATAAGAAAAATGCCCGGGAGGCTGGCTCCCGGGCATTTTTGTGTTGCTGTGCTTCTTAGAGGCTGGTGAGGAACTGGCCCATGCGGCGGACGCCTTCGTCGATGTTCTCTTTGGTGACGGGGTAGGAGAGGCGGATGTGGTGAGGGGTGCCAAAGGCTTCACCGGGGACGGCGACGACGTGGCCCTCGTGCAGCAGGCGCGTGGCGAGTTCCGTGGTGGTCTTGATGCCCGACTTGCTGAGATAGGCAGAGATGTTGGGATAGACATAGAAGGCGCCTTCGGGCTTGGTGCAGGTGACGCCGGGGATTTCCGCAAGGCGGGCGAGCATGTGGTCGCGCAGCTCGATGAACTCGGCGCGGAACTGGGCGACGCAGTCCTGGGAACCGGCGAGCGCGGCGATGGCGGCCTTTTGCACGAAGCTGGTGGCGTTGGAGGTTTGCTGGGACTGGAGCTTGCTGAGGTTGGCGACGATGGCCTTGGGCGCGAGAGCGTAGCCCGCGCGCCAGCCTGTCATGGCATAGGTCTTGGAGAGCGAGCCGAGGACGACCATGTGCTCCTTGGCCCAGGTGAAGGAGCCGGCGGAGACGGGCTTGCCCTCGTAGTTGAGGTAGACGTAGCACTCATCCAGCAGCAGGTAGATGCCGCGCTCGTGGGCGAGGCGGACGATCCGCTCGAGGTCTTCCGCGGAGACGATGGAGCCGGCGGGGTTGGACGGCGAGTTGAGAATGATGGCCTTCGTCCGCGGCGTGATCGCCTTCTCGATCGCATCTGCCGTGATGCGGAAGTTCTCCGACTCCTGCGTCTCGAGGAAGACGACCTTGCCGCCCGCGTACTGGACGATGTCTTTGAAGCTGACCCAGTAGGGAACGGGCAGAATGACTTCGTCGCCGTGGTCGACGAGGATCTGAATGGCGTTGAAGAGGGCGTGCTTTTCGCCGGTGGTGAAGATGGCTTCGTAGATGTCGTAGTCGGAGCCGAAGTCGCAGGCGTGGCGCTCGACGATGGCCTTGCGCACGTCGGGGATGCCGGGGACGACGGTGTAGCGGGTGAAGTTGGCTTCGATGGCGGCGATGGCGGCGTCTTTGATGTGGCGCGGCGTGGGGAAATGCGGCTCGCCCGCGCCGAAGTCGACGAGGTTGATGCCCTGGGCGCGCAGCTTGGCGGCCTCAGCGGCGACGGCCATGGTGGCGGAGACTTCAATGCGGCCGATGCGGTCGGCGAAGACTTTGGCGGGGGCGGCTACGGTCATGATGCTTCTATTTTTGCAGATTTTGGGAGATGGGGGAACCGCGGCGCGGGTTTAATCGCGTGGCGACCCCAAACGGCTCAACCTGTGCTGAGGAACGCGGCCCTGGATTACTTGGCGGACTTCAGTCCGGACTCGGTGAGGACGCCCAGATCGAAGTGGGCGGGGATGCCGGTGGGTTTGTACTCGAAGGTGTCGTTGGTCTCGGCGCGCAGGGCGGCGAGGCGCTCCTTGAGGTGCGCGGTGAGCTCTTCGTAACCGGGCTTGCCGTAGAGGTTGTGGGCCTCGGCGGGATCGGTGCGCAGGTCGTAGAGCTCGAACTCCTGGGGCTCAAGGAAGAAGTGAATGAGCTTGTAGCGCTCGGTGCGGATGCCGCGGCAGGGGCGCACGTTCTCGAAGCCGGGGTACTCGTAATACTCGTAGAGCCAGTCTTTGCGCCAGCCGGCGCTGGATTTGCCTTCAGCGAGGGGCAGCATGCTCTTTCCCTGCATGTCGGCGGGCACCGGCAGGCCGGCGATGTCGAGGAGCGTGGGAGCCATGTCGAGGTTGAGGACCATGGCGTCAGAGGTTGTGCCGGGCTTGACGATGCGGGGATAGCGCAGCATCATGGGCACGCGAATGGAGGGCTCGTACATGAGCCGCTTGTCGTAGAGGTGATGCTCGCCAAGCAGGAAGCCGTGGTCGGAGCTGAGCAGCATGGCGGTTTGATGGGTGATCTTCTGGCGCTCCAGCTCCTGCCAGACCGCGCCCACATTGCGGTCGTTGTCTTCGACGCCGATGTAGTGGTCTTTGACGAGTTCTTCGAGGGAGCGGGGATCGTCGCTGAAGACCTCGGACGAGCCGATCTTGTCGTCCGCATCGGCCACAGCGCGGGGCTTGCCGGGATAGTCTTTCAGGTCTTCGTCGAAGGTGGACGGCTTGGGAATGGGCACGCCGTTGAGATCGTTCACGAGATCCTTGGGGCGGTAGAAGGGCGCGTGGGGCGAATAGAACCAGAGAAAGAGACAGAAGGGTTTTGACCGTTCCTGCTTGAGAAATTCGACCGCCTTCTGGGTGAGCAGGGTGTCAACGTATTGACCCACGTAGAGCTTGGCGGGGCCGTATTTGCCGTGCGCGCCTTCGGTGATGCGGGGACGGTAGTAGTCGGCCTGACCGACGAAGCCGAAGTAGTAGTCCCAGTTGTGCTCCATGAGCGCGCCTTCAATATGCGACTTGCCGATGAAGGCGGTTTCGTAGCCTGCCTGCTGGAGCAGGTCGGAGACGAGCGGGAAGCGGGGCGGAATTTTGCCCTCCACGTTGGAAACGGCGCCGGTGGTGTGCGAATACATGCCGGTGAGCATGGTGGCGCGCGAGGGCAGGCAGAGTGCATTGACCACGAAAGCCATTGTGGAAGACGCAGCCTTCGCGGCCGATGCGATCCATGTTGGGGGTCTGAATCAGCTTGTTGCCGGTGGAGGAAAGCTCATCCCAGCGCAGGCCTTCGCCGACGAAGCAGACGATGTTGGGCTTGGGGCCGCCGGCTTCGGCGGCGGCCTCAAGTGCACTGAAGCCGCAGAGCGATGTGCCCACTGCGCCGGAGATGTACTTCAACACGGTTCTGCGCGTTTCCATGCCGCTGTGCCCTTCTGGAGTTGCCGATCTGGAGAGAAACGCGCTTGCGTGCAGACGAAAATGAGAATATGTGTCCCCCGCATTGATACTGCTCGCCGCGACGCAGTGTCAAGCACGGCGCGGCGATGGACGCCGCGTATGATGGGCGTTGACCAGAGGGCGCGCATGCCGGACACAGGCTTTCACATCATGACCAAGCCGATCGGCCCGATCTGCAATCTCGATTGCACCTACTGCTTCTATCTGGAAAAAGAGAATCTCTATCCCAGAACCAAAAGCTGGGCTATGCGCGATGAGATTCTCGAGGGCTACATCCGGCAATACATTGAGGCGCAGCCGCTGGACGAGGTTCACTTTGCGTGGCAGGGCGGCGAGCCGACTTTGCTGGGCGTGGAATTTTTCCGTCGCGTGGTGGAGCTGGAGCAGAAGTACGCGAACGGCAAGACCATCCACAACGCGCTGCAGACCAACGGCACATTGCTGGATGACGCGTGGTGCGCATTCCTGGCCGAGCACCGGTTTCTGGTGGGCATTTCGATTGACGGGCCGCGGGAACTGCACGATGCCTACCGCGTAAACAAAGGCGGCGCGCCGAGTTTTGACCGGGTGATGACGGGCCTGAGCAAGCTGAAGGAGCGCAACGTCGACTTCAACACGCTGACGGTGGTGAACCGGAGAAACTCGCAGCAGCCGCTGGAGGTGTACCGGTTTCTGAAAGAGATCGGGAGCGGATTTTTGCAGTTCATTCCCGTGGCGGAGCGGCGAGCCTTGGAGCCGGATGGGAATGGGTTGGTGCTGATTCAGCCGGGCGCATGCGACGCGGCGGAGGTGACGGAGTGGTCTGTTGAGCCGTTGGTGTATGGAAAATTTCTGGCCGCGATTTTCGACGAGTGGGTGAAGCAGGATGTAGGCCGCACCTATGTGCAGCAGTTCGATGTGGCGCTGGAGAGCTGGATGGGCATGGAGCAGAGCCTGTGCGTTTTCAGGAAAACCTGCGGCTCGGCGCTGGCGATGGAGCACACGGGTGACGTGTACTCGTGCGATCACTTTGTGTATCCCGAGCATAAGCTGGGCAATGTTGCGGAGATGGATTTGGCGGCGATGGTGGACTCAGACCAGCAGAAGAAATTTGGCCTGGACAAGCGCGAGAGCCTGCCACGCTTTTGCCGCGAGTGCGATGTACGATTCGCGTGCAACGGGGAGTGTCCCAAGCATCGCTTTGCGACTACGCCGGACGGAGAGGCGGGGTTGAATTATCTCTGCGCGGGATACAAGCACTTCTTCCATCACATCGATCCATATATGAGGTTCATGGCGGCGGAGCTGCGCGCGGGACGGCCGCCGGCGAACATCATGCAGATTGTGGCTTCGGCAGCGGGGCGTTGATGCGAGCGAGCTGCGACGGCGTGCGGATGATCCGCGGGCTCTAGTGACGGGTTTCTGCTTCGCCGGCGGGTGCCGCAAGCAGATCGCCCTGGCCGAGCTTGCGGTGGAAGAAGGTGAGCGCGAGGCCGAGGAGGCTGTGGGCGAGCTCGGGATCGTAGCGCGGGCCTTCGTCGCGGAGGAAGGCGTGGGCGCCGTTGACCTCGTGCCAGTTGAGGCGCAGGCCTACTTCGTTGAGGCGGGCGAGAACCTTCATGCGGCCTTCGAGGGAGATGTGCGGGTCCTGGCGGCCCCAGACCATGAGCAGCTCGCTGTGAATGTCTTTGGCGCGCTCGAGGGAATCGTCGTGCATGCCCTCGCCGAGGCTGCCTTTGTGAATGTCGGTGGCGTAGAAGCAGGCGGCTCCGAGGACGTCGGGGTTCATGGCGGCACGGAAGGCAAGATGGCCGCCGAGGCAGATGCCAAGCGCGCCGAGTTTGCCGGTGCAGTCGGGGCGGGCGGCAAGATGATCGAGCACGGCGCGGGCATCGGCGTCGTAGCTGGCAAGCTTTTTGGTGGTTTTGAGGGCATTGCCGCGATCGGAGCCGGCCTGATCGTAGGCGAGAACGGTGCCGGCGGGCTCGAACTCGTGGTAGACCTCGGGCATGGCGACGATATAACCGTGGCCGGCGAAGAAGGCGGCCATACGGCGGATGGGCGCGGTGATCTGGAAGATTTCCGAGTAGAAAACAATGCCGGGATAACGGCCGGGGGCTGCGGGGCGCGTGATGTGGGTGCGCATGGGGCCGAAGGGGGTGTCGAGGGTGACGAACTCGTCGCTGAGGACGATCATGGGGCCTCCTGGGGTGGGGCGTGCTGACGGGATTATGGTACGCCGGCGGAGAATGCGCGATGCGCCATATGTCGCCTATGAATGCTGCCAGCTCTTATAGACGAACTCGATGCTGTAGCCGTCGGGGTCAAGGACGTTGGCGGCGTAGTAACGCGGATCATAGTGCAGGCGTGGGCCGGGTGCTCCATTGTCTTTGGCACCGGCGGCGATGGCGGCAGCATAGGCTGCGTCAACCTGTTTGCGGCTGCCAGCGACGAAGCCGAGATGCGCGGCGCGGCTGTCTGACGCGCCCTCACGCAGCCAGAGGTACAAGCGCCCGTTGGCTCCGAATCCTTTGAGGTCGGGATGGCCCGGCGGTCCATTTTTACCGTCGTAGTCAAAACGCTCATCGATGCCGAGGGGAGCGAGGGCTGCTTCGTAAAACGATGTCGAGCGTTTGATGTCGCTGACGGTGAGGAAGACGTGGTCGATCATCTGGTTCCTCTTTGCGTGAATCAGGGCGTAGGCCGGAGCGGTCGATCAGACGAGCAGCCGGGTCAGGTGGCCGATGCGGGCGAGGCGGGTGACGGCGCGCTTGTCGAAGGAGGCGAAGACCTCACCGCCGAGCCAGCGGCCGTCGTGGGCGATGACGCCGTCGGCGAAGTCGCCGCCGGCGTTGAGAACGGCGAGGCCCGCTTCGACAGCAGCACGATTGACGGCGACGTTGGCAGAGTCCGTGAGAGCGGCGATGGCAGAGGCGATCTCCGTGGGGTTGAAGCTGTAGACGCGGTCAAGGACCCAGGCGAACTCGCAGAGACTGACGAGCGGGACGGCGATGAGGTCGGCGCTTTTGAGGAGCTTGGCTGCGGCATCGGCTTGTTTGCGGTCGTCGCGTACGGCGGCGCGGATGAGAATATTCGTGTCGGCGGTGATCTTCACTTCTGCCCGGCCCAGCCTTTTGCTGCCGCCTCATGGATTTCTTCGAGGGTGGCGACCTTCTTAGTCCGCTGGGTGAGGACGCCGACGAAGTTATCGATGGTGCCGGTGGGCTTGGCGGCGCGGACGACACCGCGGCCGTTAGGCAGAAGCTCCAGCTCGATTTTTTCGCCGGGCTTGACGCCGAGATGCTGCAGGACTTCGCGACGGAAGGTGACCTGGCCGCGGGCGGTGACGGTGAGACGGGCCATGGGGAGCTCCTGGAACGATTGTAATGCGAATTTGCATTACGCGCCTGTCTGTTCGATGAGAAAGTGCGTGAGACGCGGACGTCGGCGCGGGCACCTCGCAGAAACTAGGCGCCGTTGATGCGGCCTTTTAGGCGTTTGAGGACGTTGGGGGGGATGAGTCCGGTAACGTCGCCGCCGAATTTGGCGACTTCCTTGAGCATGCGGGAGCTGACGAAGGAGTAGCGGCCGGCGGGCTGGAGGAAGACGGTTTCGATTTCGGGGGCGAGACGGCGGTTCATGAGGGCCATCTGGAACTCGTGCTCGTAGTCGGAGATGGCGCGGATGCCGCGGAGGACGGCGGTGGCGCCGAGCTGGCGGGCGAACTCGACCATGAGGCCGTCAAAGGTGGCGACGGAAACATTGCTGAGAGAGGCGGTGCATTCCCTGAGCATTTCGACGCGCTCGGCGACGGTGAAGATGGGGTTTTTGCCGGGGTTGTTGAGCACGGCGACGGTGAGGTGCTCAAAGAGCTTGGACCCGCGCTGGATGAGGTCCACGTGGCCGTTGGTGGGGGGATCGAAGGTGCCGGGATAGAGGGCTTTGACGGACATGCGGGCTCTGGTTGGATTCTACGGCACCAGCTGCGGTGGGGCCAACTGCGCTGCGCGCCCTACGATTGCGGAATTCCATGAGGGTACGAATTGAGTGTGGCTTGCCTCCCCGGTCCCCAGAGGCTTGGGACCGGGGGCACCCATTCTCTTGCAGATTGAGGCTGCGTGAAAAGCAGGTCCTTCGACTCACCACCCCCGAGCTGAAATGCGCTCGGGGGCCCGTTCGCTCAGGATGACAGGTTGAAAAAAACTGATTGGCAACTAGCTGACGGCGGCGGGTTCGGGGGCGTGCTGGGCGGCGCGGGAGGCTACGTAGATGGAGACGACGGTGATGTCGTCGGTCTGGCCGAAGCGCTGGGCGGTGGAGGCGATGTAGCGGGCCGACTCGTGGCTGACCTGGCGGGTGCGGTCGAAGCCGAAGAGCTCGCCCTCGGCGTTGGCAGCTTCGACGACGCCGTCGGAGAGGAAGACGAGGCGGTCGCCGCGGTTGAGCTGGAAGGTGGACTGCTCGTACTCAGAGTTGGGGATGACGCCGAGAGGCAGACCGGGAAGCAGCTCGAGTTCGCGGCCATCGCGATAAGGACTGAGGTGGCCGGCGTTGGCGATGGTGACGGTGCCGTCGGCGTAGATGCGGGCGCAGAGGCAGGTGGCGAAGCTGGGCGCGGCATCGAGCTCGGGGACTTTGCCGGGGGTGGCAACGGCGCCGATGAGGACGCGGTTGAGGTGGCGCAGGATGGTGGCGGGGTCGTAGGAGGTTTCGTTGCGGAGCGCGCCGACGAGAGTGCTGGAGTTCATGGCGGCCTGGAGGCCTTTGCCGCTGACGTCGCCGACGACAAGGAGAAGCGACTCGTCCTGCAGGGGCAGAACCTGAAAGAAATCTCCGCCGACGCCGTTGACGGGGAGGTAGGCGCTCTCAAGCATGAAGTTCTTGTTGGACGGCAGCTCGGTGGGGATGAGGAGGGCCTGAACGCTGCGGGCGGCGGCGATTTCGGCGTTGGAGCGCTGCTCGTCCTGGGAGACGCGGATGAAGCGGTAGAGGATGACGGCGATGAGGCTGGCGAGGAAGACGGTATAGGCAACGGCGCTGAGGCCGAAGACGATGGGGCCGATGGTGAAGTGGTGGGAGGCAAAGCTGTCTGGAAGCCAGTGAAGCGATGCGAAGAAATCAAGGACGCTGTCGGCAGAGTCGGCCGTGGAGGCAAGGAAAAACGGCAGCAGCATGATGCCCGCGTCGGTGCGGCCGGCGCGCCATGCGCGGAAGAGCAGGGTGCAGACGAGAGCGCAGAAGAGGACTTCCGCCGAGACGGAGAGAACCTCAGTGATGAGCTGCAGGTGAAGCAGAGCGATGAAGGGCAGGAGCAGCACAGCAGATTTGCACGCCCCGCACCGTGCGACGCCACGTAGAGCCGGTAAAGCGGAGAACAAATTCGAGCGTGACGGCCATGAAGATATGGCTGAAGAACTGGGCACAGATGCGGTAGACGTTGAGGGGCAGCGCGGAGAGCGCCCAGGCGGTTTCAGCAGAGCCGGCGGCGGCGACGGAGAGGCAGAGCAACGCGAGCCAGAGGTATTCCGAGTGGTGCCGCTGCGCGAGATAGAGAGCGAAGCCGAGGCCGGCGACACAGAGAAACAGGAATGTGAGGACGAGGGGAGCGACGATCTGCTGATCCCAGCGGCGGTCGGTGGCGAGGGCCAGATGATCAGCGACGAGCGGGCTGGCACCGGCCTCAACCTGGGTGAGGAGGCCGCGGCGGATGGTGATGTCCGGGCCGGCCCAGGCGCGGACGGCGACGACTGTGCCTGTTGTGGGCAGGCCTGCGGTGAAGGGCGGCGAATCGTACATCGAGGGCGGATCGGTCATGCCGCGGGTTTGCGCAACCTGAACGCCGTTGATGAAAAGGGCGAACTGGCTGAGGGAGGATGGCGCGAGAAGCAACGCGGACGGCGAGCCGGAAAGCGCGCCGAGCTGCTGTGGCGTGAGGCGGATGCGATACCAAGCGTAGCCGGAGTAGGGCGGGATGCCCTGGTCAATGAGCGACTGGCTGAGGTTGATGGTGCGCCAGGAGGAGTCGTCGAAGGCGGGATCGGCCCAGCGGGGATCGTCGCCGATCTGGAAGCGCCACGGGCCGTCAATGCTGAGAATAGCGGGCAATGGGGCGGTGAGCGGGGCCGCGCCGGCCGGCGCGGGGTTGGCGGCGGGCTGGGCAGTAAGCGGAAAAACGCAGGCGCAGGCGAGGAGGCCGAAGATGCCTCTCTTGCAGTGCTCGATTGCCGCGCGCCGGATCCGATTCATGTGCCTTTCCAGTGTAGAGCGAGAGCGGAATAGAACAAGGCCCGGCTGATAAGGCCGGGCCTTGGATGTTACGGGTACCTCGCCGCCCTGCAGTAATTACGCATGAGGCGGGAAGCTGGTTCCTAACCTTTGCGGCGAACGGCTTCCTTGGCTTCGGCGGGGCCGGCGGCAGGGACTTCGGGAACTTCGGCCTTGGCGACTGCGCCGATGTTGAGCTTCTTGCGGACTTCGGCATCCATGCGGGCGAACATTTCCTTGTTTTCCTTGAGGAAGTTGCGGGTGTTTTCGCGGCCCTGGCCGATGCGTTCACCGGCGTAGGAGTACCACGCCCCAGATTTCTCGACGATGTTGTGGGTGACGGCGAGATCGAGGACGTCGCCCTCGCGACTGATGCCTTCGCCGTAGAGGATGTCGAACTCGGCCTCGCGGAAGGGCGCGGCGACCTTGTTTTTGACGATCTTGACCTTGGTGCGGTTGCCGACGACGACGTCGCCTTCCTTGACGGCGGCGATGCGGCGGATGTCGACGCGGACCGAGGAGTAGAACTTGAGGGCGCGGCCGCCGGTGGTGGTTTCCGGGTTGCCGAACATGACGCCGATCTTCTCGCGGATCTGGTTGATGAAGACGAGCGAGGTGCGCGACTTGGAGACCGTGCCGGTGAGTTTGCGGAGGGCCTGCGACATGAGGCGGGCCTGGAGGCCGACGTGGGAGTCACCCATTTCGCCGTCGAGCTCGGCGCGGGGGACGAGGGCGGCGACGGAGTCGACGACGAGGACGTCGATGGCGCCGGAGCGGACCAGGGCCTCGGTAATTTCGAGAGCCTGCTCGCCGGAATCGGGCTGCGAGACGAGGAGGTTATCGATGTCCACGCCGAGCTTGCGGGCGTAGGCGGGATCGAGGGCGTGTTCGGCATCGACGAAGGCGGCCAGACCGCCGGCGCGCTGGGCCTCAGCAATGACCTGGAGGGTGATGGTGGTTTTGCCCGAGGACTCAGGGCCGAAGACCTCAATGACGCGGCCGCGCGGGAAGCCTCCCACGCCGAGGGCAGCGTCGAAACTGATAGACCCTGTGGAGATGACTGCAATCGGAACAAGGGCTTCTTTGGAGCCGAGGCGGACGATGGAGCCCTTGCCGAATTGCTTTTCGATCTGGGAGAGGGCGAGTTCTACAGCTTTTGCGCGATCGTCAACGACAGCCATGGGAATTGCTCCTGAGAGGAAAAGTGTTTGCCTGGCGCGATGTGTGAAACGCGAAGGCTCGCGGTGAATTCGAAGGGATTGTAGCAGGGACACACATTAGAAGATAGCAAAAAGCGAAGAAAAGGGGAAGTTTGGCTGAGATGCCGTATGGACGGCCGACAAGGCTGGGAGATGCCGGTCGGCACCAAGAGAAGAGCAGCCCGGAAAGTCGTACAAATTGGTGGCAGGCGTGAGGCATAATTGGCCGCACAGCGAGGAAACATGACTGAACAGGCCGACGAGGTTGAGCGACGGAGGAAGAAGCCCGCGCGCATGGAACGACTGGGGTACCTGGCGTGCGGTGTTCTGCTGGGAGCCGTTGCTACGGTGGCGCTAGTCGAGGGCTTCACGTGGGGCATCGGCGAGCTGAAGCTGATCACTGCAGGTCAGGCACAGACATCGCCTGAGGGCAAGAACCAGGGGCAAGGGTTCCAGCCAGCCAAAGATGAGATGGCAGCCCAGGTGGCCACGGCGGAGAAGGAATCCAGGGAGCATATCGACAAAGAGCTGGAACACTCGAAGATGCTGCTGGATGGGCTAGTGGCCATGGTGGGCGTGTACACGGCCCTGCTGGGCCTGACCGCGCTTGTGACGGTAAAGTTTTCGCGCGATGACGCTGAGAAGCAGATGCAGCTCGCGCGAGACGCTACGGCGAAGGATCTGGAGAGATTTCAGAAGGGATTAGAAGAACTGACACTGAGCTTTCCGGAGTTCAAACAGATGGGCGAGCGCATGCGCTCGATTTTGCACGAGATCGAACTGCTGATGCCGCCGCGGGAAAACTGGTTTCAGGACCGGTGGTTCGAAGATCTCGAATCAGAGAGCCACGCACAGATCCAGGCCAGCGAGTTGACTGTAGCGGCGATTTCGATCTTTGCCCTCGAGCGCGCCCCACGGATCAAACCAAGCCTGGAGTCGATCTACTACGAATTTGCGCTGTACTACACAGGCCGCAGCCTGAGTTCGGACCAGCAGAAAGGCGATTTTGCGCGGGCCTTGATGTATGCGAAGCGGGTGATTGACTTGAGTCCGAGCAACAGCGTGGGGTACCGGCTGCAGGGAGCTGTGTACCTGGAACGGTATCGAGGGCTTCCCGCGCCAACCAGCGCCAAGGAGACCGCTGAAAAGGATGACCTGCTGAAGAAAGCGCAGGTAGCCCTGGACCAGGCGCTGAAAGAAGGCACCGCAGACTCGGTGGATGCCGCAGCCTATTACGACAGGGCGCTGTTGGCCTTCAATCAGAAGAATGTCCGCGACGCGATTGCGGTTTTGGAGAGACTGCTCAAACAACGAGACAAGGTGTCAGGCCCGGACGCTGACAAATACTTGCCTGATGTTTATCGAAACCTGGCGTGCGGATTCGCAATGCTCGCAGACCAAGCCAAACAGGACAAGCCTGAGGCACAGAAGCAAAGTGACAGAGCGGTTGGCACGATCAGGGTAGCGCTGGAGGACTTCAGGGCGAAGACGGATCTCTACCGAGGGCTGGCGAAGCTGATCAAGGTGCTGGAAGAGGAGCTGAAGCCGGGCGGCGACTTATCCAAACTCGACAAGTGGTATGTCGACCAGATAAGGGAAGTTCTGAAGGACGCGCAAACACCTTAGGCCAGGAGCGAACTCCACTGGCATGGAGCCGCGACCTAACCGGGAAGTTGCTTTAGAGAATCGGCTTGGTGTTAATGCGCATGGTACACCTCTCAACTGTTCTTATGATACTCCGGTTCGGAGACCAGAGCAATCAGAGGCCGATGCGCCGCACGCGCGGTCGCGGGCTTCGTCGTAAGCCAGATTCATTGTCCTTGCGGAAGGCGTCTTCGCTGATCCAGCGCGCATAATCCTTCGAATCGTATCGCTTGAAATTCAGACATAACCAATTCTGACAGACCCCCTCGAATGGACAGCATGGAAGACGCCGACCTGAAGGCAATCCGGGCAGCGCAGGCAGGTGACCCGGAGGCTTTCGGCGAGCTTGTGCGGCGCTACAGCCCGCAGATTGTGCGCGTGGCGGCGCGGATTACGCGCAATGAACAGGATGCTGAAGAGGCTGCACAGGAGGCGTTTCTCAGAGCCTACCGGAAGCTGGGCAGTTTCGAGTTCCGGGCGAGCTTCAGCACGTGGCTTTATCGCATTGCCGTGCGGTGCGCGGTGGAGATGCTGGAGAAGCGGCGGCCGGTGCAGAGCATGACGAGCAGCACGGCAAGAGACGGCGAGGCGCGGGAGGTAGAGATTGCAGATACGCAGGCTGGGCCCGAGCGGCTGCTGCTGAGCCTGGAGGTTACGAGTTGGCAGCAGCAGGCGCTGCGATCGCTCACTCCGGTGGAACGCGCGGCGTTTGTGCTGCGGCACCTTGAAGAGCGGACGACGAAAGAGATTGCGGAAATTCTGAACCTGGAGCCGAACGCCGCGAAACAGGCGGTGTACCGGGCGGTGCAAAAGCTGAGGCAGAGAATGACGCCTCTCAAAAGGAACCTATGAGACACCTGAAACCCGAAGAGATTGTGACCTATGTCTACACAGAAGGATCGACGCGCTGGATGCGCACTGCAGAAGAGCATTTGCGCAGCTGCCAGGATTGCGCCACGGCGATAGCGGCATTCCGCGAGGATGCCGCGGCACTGGGTGCTGCGACGGAGATGGATGCGGCAAGCGGGAGGGCGGAGGACTGCGGGACACGGATCTGGGCGGCGATTGAGCCGGCGGTGAGAGCGGAGCGCCCGGAGGCGCGGCAGACATGGCGATTCCCTTCTCTGCCGTGGCCAGCGGGCTGGCAAAAAGGGCTGCGGCGGCGGCCTGCTGCCTGCTGATTGCAGGGGCTGCGTTCTACGCGGGAAGCGCGTGGGAGAAGCGGCAGAAGGAGCTCGCGCTTCAGACGCAGCCGCAGCAAGAGCATGCGGCGGCGCCGATGCTGCTGCGTAATCACCTGGAGCGCTCGGAGCAGTTTCTGGTGGCTCTGAATCATCCTGAGGATGCCGATGCACAGATCGAGGAGCTGCGTGCCGAGGCGCAGGCATTGCTGCAGGAGAACCAGGCGTGCCTCAATGGCGTTCCGGCTCACGATCCGGCAGTGAAGGCGGTTTTGCTGGACCTGGGAGAGATGCTGCGCGGCGTGGCGACGATGCAGGACAGCGCGGCAACGCCGCTGGCGCAGCCGGAGTTTCACCGCAACGCGGGCGAGCTGCTGTTTGAGACGCGCGTACTGCGCGAACATCTTCCGAATCCGAGAACGAACTCTGCGCACGCAACACAGGGAGGAACGATATGAAGGCGCTCCGTTACACGGCATGGATTGCAGCGGCATTTCTGCTGCTGGCGCGCGCGCCGCAGAGCGCGGCAAGCGCGCTACACGAGCTGTCAGGAATTGAGGATGGGATTTCTGACCCCGCAACGCAGGAAGACACGCTCTATGCGGCGGGGATGAAGGCGCTCAACGAGAATCAGTGGGCGGAGGCGGAGTCGATTTTCCAGGACCTAGGTGGGCGAGGCCTGAGCCATGCGGCCGCGGCCTATTACTGGCAGGCGTATGCGGAGTCGAAGCTAGGCAAGACGGACCAGGCGCTGGCGACCTGCAAGAAATTGCGGCAGTCTTACAAATCGAGCCACTGGGTGGGGGAGTGCGAGGCGCTGCGGATCGAGTTGAGCCGGGGCAATGGGCAGGCGGTTTCCGCGGCTGGAGAGCCGGACGCAGATATGAAGCTGCTGGCGCTGAGCGCCGAGCTGGGGAAGGATGAGCCCGCGGCGCTGGCTGAGATTGAGAAGATGCTGGCCGGAAACGACTCAAACAGCGTGAAGGAGCGAGCACTGTTTGTGGCGGCGCTGAGCCGCTCTGCCGCGGCACACGATCTGCTGGAGCGCGTGGCGCATGAAAACGGAGACCCGGCGCTGAAGATGCGTGCCGAAAGCCTGCTGGCCATGCAGCAAGGCAATACGACGGCGGAGAACAGCATTACGGTGAATGCGGTGGCGACCGACGGCAAGGGACAGCCGCTGGCGGGATTGCAGGCCAGCGACTTTACGCTGCTGGATAACGGGAGGCCGCAGCCGATCACGGAGTTTCGCGCGATCAACCCGGCAGCGCAACCGGAGACCGTGCACGTGATGATTGTGCTGGACATGATCAACGCTGACTTCAACACTGCGTCGCGGGCGCGGGAACAGATTGACGAGTTCCTGGCGCAGAATGGCGGACAACTGAGTTATCCGACGGTGATTCTGGCGATGACTCCCGGAGGCGTGCACGCGCTGAACCAGTGGACGCGGGATGGCAAGACGCTGGCGGCGAACTTCGACAAGCTGAGCACCACGCTGCGCGCAGCCAACCATGAGGGATTTTCCGCAGCGACGTTTCGCCTAGAAGGTTCGCTGGGCCAACTGAGCCAGATTGCGGCGCTGGGTGCGCGCACTCCGGGAAGGAAGCTGCTGCTGGTGATCAGCCCCGGCTGGCCGATGCTTCCGGTGGCCGGCGACCTGGCAACACTGCGCGAGCGCAAGTGGACTTTCAACTCGATTGTGCAGCTCTCCAATGGGCTGCGCGAGAGCAAGATTGCGCTCTACAGTCTCGATCCGCATGTGATTGGCTATGGCAATCCCTTCTACTACCAGATTTATTTGAAGGGTGTGACCCGGATGGACAAAGCCAGTTATGGAGACCTGGCGCTGCAGGTGCTGGCCGAGCACTCCGGCGGCCGCGCCCTGACGTCGGGCCACGACATTCTGGGAGAACTGGACAGCGCCGTCAACGAGGCGGGGCCCTATTACGAGCTGACATTTCGCGCGCCTGAAACGGCACAGCCGAATGAGTACCATGCCCTGGAGGTACACGTCGCAAGGCCCAAGTCGACTGCGCTCACAGCGGCTGGGTACTACGCGAGTCCGCAGACGCAGAAGGGGAATGAACTGGAGCCCTCGCAGGTGATTGCACCGTAACTGCGGTGAAGCACTAGACGGTGTATGCGCCGATGCGGGTTTCGCGCTGGGTGAGGGCGTCGCAGGCGCGGTCGAGGGCTTCGTAGGCGGCGTCGTTGTCTTTGCGGAAGGCGCGGAAGGCGTCTTCGCCGGTCCAGCGGTCGATGGTGAGGTAAAGGCCGGAGACGTAGGCGTCGCGAAGTAGCTCAGTACCCTGATAGCCGGGTGATGTGCGGAAGAGCTGGGCCCAGGAGCCCTCGGGGCCGTAGGCGGCTTCAAAGGCTACGATCTTTTCTTCGGCAATCTCAAACTGCCAGACAACGACGAACATGCGTGGGGCCCTCGGCGCTTTTTCTTTCATGGTAGCGCAAGGGTGGTCTGCTCGGGCGCGATGCAGGGCTTTCCGATCAATTTTGATTATGGCTATAAATTATGGCTATAATCAAACCATGGAAGTGAGCACGGCAACAGCCAAGAATCGATTGACGGAACTGATCCGCGTGGTGGAGGCCGGGGAGCGGGTGGTGATTACGCGCCACGGCAAGCCCGTGGCGCAGATTGGCCCGCCTCCGCCGACGCCGGGCAAAGCGCGGCTGGGGGGAATGAAAGAGCGCATCCGTTTGCTTCCGGGCTGGGATGCGCCGATCGATCCGGACCGCTTTCTTGAGGGAGAACTGTGAGCGGTTTCCTGCTGGATACCAATGCCGCGATCTTTGCATTGGCGCTTCCGGAGAAGCTTTCCGCAACAGCGCGGCGGGCGATTGTGAAAGGGCCGAACACGCTCAGCGTGGTTTCCTACTGGGAAGTGATGCTGAAGAGCATGAAGGGCACACTGGATGTAGGCGACCCGCGCGCGTGGTGGCAGGAGGCGCTGGAGCAACTGGCCGCCACTCCGTTGACGTTGCGCGCGGAACACATTACGGCTGTGCAGACGCTGCCCTCGCATCACAAAGATCCATTTGACCGCGTGCTGATCGCACAGGCGGCGCAGGAAGGGTTCACGCTGGTGAGCACGGACGCGGAGATGGCGCGTTACGCGTCGAGCTCTCTGAAGATTCTTCGCTAGACAGAGAGCTGATCGGCTACCGTCCCTGGCGCGCGCACGGACTATGATGGGTGCAGATTTTGGGGCGCAGCGCTTGCGCCCTGTTTGCGCGGGGATGCGCGTTAGCTGCAATCACAACCATGGGGGATGCGGTGGGGGATCAGGAATTGGCGTGCGGGATGGACCGGAGGGAGTTCATGAAGCTGGCGCTGATGAGTTCGGCGGCACTGGCAGCGGCGGGAAGTGGTGTGGAAGCGGAGGCAGCCGAGTTGGCCGCGCCGCCGCAGTTTGCGGTGTTGACGCCGCTGAAGCCGGGCGCGGTGAGGCCGGAGGGTTGGCTGAAGCTCTATCTCGACAGGCAGGCGGCTGAGCTGGGATCGCAACTGGATTCGATCTCTTGGCCTTTCTCGGCTGCGTACTGGGATGGGCTTGAGGAAGGCGAGTCGTGGTGGCCGTGGGAGCAGAAGGCCTATTGGCTGGACGGCGCGACGCGGCTGGCGCTGGTGACGGAGAATGCGGATCTGCTGGCTCATGTGCAGAAAACGCTGCGCTACACGCTGGACCACGCGGATGCGGATGGATACCTAGGGCCGCAGTTTTTCAAGGGGCCGCGCGCGGAGTTTGGCGAGACGGAAGTGACGGAGAACTTTCACCGCTGGCCGCAGAACATTTTCTTTCGCGGACTGGCGGCCACGAGCGATGCCGGTGTGAATACGGACGTTGTGGAAGCGCTGCGCAAGCACTATGTGAACGACAAGATCGACTATGGCAAGCCGCTGCGTAACGTGACGAACGTGGAAGACATGCTGTGGGTGTATGCGCGGACGGGCGACAAGCGGTTGCTGGAGAAGGCAGAGACGGCGTGGGCCGAGTACATGACGGTGACCAAGCCGGGCGCGGACGGCGGCGATCTGGATCTGATGCGTGTGTATGCGGCGACGCCGATTGATGCGCATGGCGTGACGTATATCGAGACGGCGAAGCAGCCGGCGATTCTGTATCTCTATACGGGCAAGGAAGAGTATCTCAGGTTTGCGCTGGCGGCGCAGCGGAGAATCTTTGACCTTCACATGCTGATCGACGGGGTGCCGTCGACGTCGGAGTTTTATCGCACGCGGACGGCGCTCGACTCGCATGAGACCTGCGACATCACGGATCATGCGTGGTCGTGGGGTTACATGCTGATGGCGACGGGCGATGCACGCTGGGCGGACGCGGTGGAGCGGGCGTGCATGAACGCGGGGTTTGGCGCGATCAAGAAGGACTGGAAGGCACTGCAGTATTTCTCATGTCCGAATCAGTTTCTGGCGACGCTGACCTCAGACCATAACGTGATGGAGCACGGCGGGCGGATGATGGCTTTCCAGCCGAACCCGGGGCAGAAGACGGCGTGCTGCGGCGGGAATGTGCATCGGCTCTACCCGAACTTTGTGATGGCGATGTGGATGAAAGACACGAAGGGCGGCCTGGTGGCGGCACAGTATGGCCCGTCGCGCGTGAAGGCGACGGTGGGCGCGGTGGCGCAGGACGTGGAGATTGTGCAGGAGACGGATTATCCGTTTGACGAGCGGATCACGCTGCGGGTGAAGACGGAGCGGGCGGTGGAGTTTCCGCTGTCGCTGCGGATTCCGGCGTGGTGCGCGGAGCCTCGGCTCGAAGTGAACGGCAAGGCGATGGCGATGCCTGCGGTGCAGAATGGCTTTGCGACGGTGGCGCGTCGGTTCCGCGATGGCGACACGGTGACGCTGACGCTGCCGATGAAAACGGCGGTTTCGCGGTGGCCGCAGAACGGCATTGGCGTGGAGCGCGGGCCGCTGGTGTATGCGCTGGACATCAAGGCGCAGTGGACGCCCGTGGTGGAGGAGAAGTTTACGACAGCGGAGTTTCCAAGCTGGAATGCGATGCCGGCGGCCGCGTGGAACTATGGGCTGGCAGTGGATGAGGCGCGGTTGGACGAGCAGGTGAAGGTGCATCGCAAGGCGATGACCGAGGACCCTTGGGTGGACCCGCCGGTAACGCTGACGGTGCCCGCGAAGACGATCGCGGGATGGGAGCTACAGGCGAATCCGGCGGATGCGAAGCAACTGTTTACGCCGCCGCTGCCGGTGGTGGAAGACCACAAGCTGGGTGCGGAGGAAGAGCTGAAGCTGGTGCCGTATGGGGCTACGCATTTGCGGGTGACGATTTTTCCGGATTTGAAAAAGGGATAGGTGTGTCGAGTGGAAAGAAGCCGCACGGTTTGCCGTGCGGCTTCTTTGTGTCTGCGGCTGGTGTGAGGGCTACTTCCTGCGGAGCGCGAGGGCTTCGGCGAAGTGGATGGCGTGTTTGTCGCTGAGCTGGTGGACCTGCTCGCGGCAACTGAAGCCGTCGGCGACGATGAGGGCGCCGGGCGCGGCGGCGTTGATGGCGGGGAGCAGGTCAAGGTTGGCGATGGCTTTGGAGACTTCGTACTTGTCGGCTTCAAACCCGAATGGCCCGGCCATGCCGCAGCAGGTGGATTCGATGGGCGTGACGGTGGCTCCGGCGTTGCGCAGCAAGGCGATTTCATTCGTGGGGCCGCCGAAGACGGCTTTGTGATGGCAGTGGCCGTGGACGAGGATGTTCTTGCCCGTGAGGCGGCCAGCGGCGATGTGGGGTGCTTTGGCGGCGAGCCAGTCGGCGAGGAGCCAGACCTGTTCGCGGAGGCGCTGGGCGCGTGCGTCGTTTGGGAACAGCTCGGGGAGTTCGTCTTTGAAGACGCTGGCGCAGCTTGGTTCGAGAAAGATGAACGGGAGGCCTGCGTCGATTTCCGCGGATAGGGTTTCGAGCACGTTGGCGAGGTAGCGGCGCGCGGCGTTGAGATGGCCGAAGTCGTAGAGGGCGCGGCCGCAGCAGATGTGGCCCTCCGGGCTTTTAACCCTGAAGCCTGCTTCGACAAGAAGAGATTCCGCGGCGTGGAGGGATTGCGGGTGGTAGTAGTTGTTCCACGTGTCGGGCCATAAAACCACCTGCGGCACCTGCGCTTCGCGCGTGGAGGCTTCTTTGCTTTCCCCGGTCTCAGAAGCGAGACCGGGGGCACCCATGTTTGTGCTCATCGAGACATTGCGCGCGGATGCCTTCTTGCTTTCCCAGGTCTGAAAATCCAGACCTGGGGCACCCATGTTCGTTGGCTTCGACGCTTTGCTCTTGCGGCTCTGGATGTAGGTCTTTGGCGCTAACGCGGGGAGTTGGCGGGGCTGGGCTACGCGGATGATGTGCTTGAGGAGCGGGCTGGTGATGGGGCCGGTGAGGACCATGTTGGTGAGCGCGGGAGTGAGGGAGCCGAGGCGCGCGAGCTTGTCGGCGAAGCCGAAGACATAGTGGTAGAGCGGGTGCAGGCGGCCCTTGTAGCGCTGGGCCAGGTATTCGGATTTGTAGGCGGCCATGTCGACCTGGACTGGACACTCGGTTTTGCAGGCTTTGCAGCTGAGGCAAAGGTCGAGGGCCTCGTGGACAGACTCGCTTTGGAAGCCTTCGTCGCGGAGCGCGCCGGCGAGCATTTCCCAGAGCAGGCGGGCGCGGCCGCGGGTGGAGTGCTGCTCCTGGCCGGTGGCGCGGTAGCTGGGGCACATGACGCCGCCGGTGGTGTTGCGGCATGCGCCGACGCCGACGCAGCGCTCAGTGGCGCGCTCGAGCGAGCCCTGATCGTGGGTGAAGGCGAAGTGGGTTTCGAGGTGCGTGTGCTCGTGGCCCGTGAGGCTGTGGCGCAGGTTTTCGACGGGGTCGTAGACGCGCTCGGGGCTGACGAGCTTGCCGGGATTCATGCGGTTGTCGGGGTCCCAGAGGGCTTTGAACTCGCGGAAGGCCTGCATGAGCTCGGGGCCGAACATTTTTGGCAGGAGAGCGGCGCGGGCCTGGCCTTCGCCGTGTTCGCCGCTGAGCGAGCCGCCGAAGCTGAGGACGAGATCGGCGGCGCGGTCGAGGAAGGCGCGGAATTTGCGCAGGCCTTCTTCGGAGCGGAAGTCGAAGTTGATGCGGAGATGGACGCAGCCCTGACCGTAGTGGCCGTAAAGCGGGCTGCGGTAGCC
This sequence comes from uncultured Acidobacteriaceae bacterium, assembly GCA_963783925.1. GTDB lineage: Bacteria > Acidobacteriota > Terriglobia > Terriglobales > Acidobacteriaceae > Telmatobacter. Next base: position 108,035 of record CAWAPM010000001.1, read on the forward strand.
GTACTCGGCCATGAGCGCGGCGAGCTGGCGAAGATACGCGCCGAGATGCTCGGGGGGAACGGCGGAGTCGTCCCAGCCTTCCCAGCCCTCGGGTTCGCCGGGGACGAAGACCGTCGCGCCGAGGGCGGACTCGCGGACGTGCCAGACATGGGCCGCATCCGCTGACGAGTAGGTGCGGATCGTCGGCGCAGGCGACCAGGATTGCGCGGCGCGGACGAGGGCTTCGGTTTTCTGCTGTGAATCTTCCGCGGACCATGCGCCGATTTCGACGAGGAGGAAGCCGCGGCCGGATGGGAGGAGCGCGAGGTCGGCGATGGCGAGGCCTTTGCGGCGCATGAAGTCGAGGAGCAGGCCGTCGAAGCCTTCGAGGCCGATGGGCTTGTGCTCGAGGACGCGGGGCACGGCGTCGGCAGCGAGAAAGCCGTCTTCAAATCCGAGGACGGTGAGGATGCGATGGGGCGGGCTGGCGGTGAGATTGAGCGTGGCGGAGAGGATGGTGGCGCAGGTGCCCTCTGTACCGACGAGGGCGCGGGCAACGTTGAAGTCCGTCTCGGGCAGGAGCTCGTCGAGGTTGTAGCCGGAGACGCGGCGGGGGATGCGCGGGAATTTTTGGCGGATCAGCGCGGCATGCTGATCGCGGATGCGGGCGAGGCCGGAGTAGATGTGGCCGATGCGGCCGCCCTGAGCGATGAGGCGGGCGAGCTCGGCGGGCGGCGTGGGGCCGACGGTGAGGCGGGTGCCGTCATAGAGAACGATATCGAGGGAGTGGACGTTATCGACGACTTTGCCGCCGAGCAGCCCGTGGGTGCCGCAGGAGTTGTTGCCGATCATGCCCCCGAGTGTGCAGCGGGAGTGGGTGGCGGGGTCGGGCGCGTAGGTGAGTTGATGCAGTTCGGCGGCGTCGCGCAGGCGGTCGAGGACGATGCCGGGCTGGACGACGGCCAGGCGCGCAGCGGGGTCGATGGATGCGAGTGCGTTCATCGATCGGGAGAAGTCGAGGATGAGGGCGGCGTTGGCGGTTTGGCCGGCGAGCGAGGTGCCTGCGCCTCGGGAGAGAACGGCTGCGCCGGTGGTGCGGCAGGCTTCCAGGGCGGCTTCCACGTCTGCTTCATCGGCCGGATAAACAACGCCGATGGGGAGCTGGCGATAGCTGGAAGCGTCGGCGGCGAAGAGCGCGCGGGAGCCGAGATCGAAGAGGACATCGCCGCGGAGTTTGGATTTAAGGAGGGCTTCGAGCTCACGATGGGCGGAGAAGCGCTCGTGGGCGAGGGGCTTGAACTGGCCGAGGATGGAGAATGTGCTCACGAGCGAATGTTAGTTGATGGGGGCTGCGCAGAGCGCGCGGAGCAGCTGCACGCACGACGACGGGGCGCGACTAGGCCTGCTCCCACTCTGCGATGGCCTTGCGCACGGCGTGTTTTTCTGCGGGGAGCAGATAGAAGACTTCATCGAAGATTTCGAGCCGGACTTCGCAGGCCTGCTCGGTATTGAAATGGACTTTCGCGGCATAGAAGCGGCTGTCTGCGACCCAGTAGATGTTGATGGGATCGCCGCTACCGGGAAAAACGGTGACGTGCCACCCGCGGGCCTGGCTTTCCGTGTCGTATTGCACGCCATTCACGTTGTATCCGTCGAAGACGCCCTGGCGATTCAGCGTTGCCGTCAGCAACTGAAGGTTATTTTCAGCCATATTTTCCTCGTGGGCCGAAGTGTACCTTACGGACCAGCGCGGAAATGATTTGAATTTGGATGATTAGAAGGCCTTGATGTTTGGGGTGTGAAGACAGTGACCTGGTTGGGGTCTGGCGGCGCGGCGTGTGTGAGCCAGGGCTCGGCGGCAAGGACGGCGGTGCAGGGGCCGTACGAGTAGACACGGATGGGGCGCGCTTCGGCTTCGCACTGCAGACGCTTGAGCACGGTGCGCAGGATGGAGCCGGTGAAGGGCGTGTAGAGATAGAAGACGGTGCCGGTCGAGAGATCGGCCACGCGCGCGTCCTGCTGGAGGAATGCAACGCGATTGAGATTGAGGCTGTGCACGCACTGGCGGGCGCAGGTTATGTAAGCGGGCTCCAGCTCGATGCCGATGCTGCGCGCCGCGGTGCAGATGGATACGAGCAGAGGGACGTGGCCGAGGCCGGAACCGAGATCGACGAGGACGTCGGCGGCGCTGAGCGCGGTGAGATCGATAAGGCTGAAGATGTGGCGCGCGGGAGTGGGCTGATAGAAGACCTGCTCGGCTTGCCTGGGGATGAGTTCGTCGCCGGGCTCTTCGAATTGAAGGACGCCCGCGATGAGTTCGTCGAGATGGTCGTAGGCCATGCCGGTGACGGGGTCTGCAGCGGACTGCGATGACGGGATGCACTGGAGCAGGATGTCTGGCCGGGAACCGCGCTGAATCTCGGCGCGCACGGATGCGTAGAGGGCGTCGTTTGCGGCTTCGAGGCGGGCGGTGAGTGCCTGCGCGCGGTGGATGAGATTGGGATCGGTCGGGTAGGCGTGGGGAAGGCAGGCGTCGAGCTGGTCGAGGGCGTCGAGACGCTGGCGAAACTGATGAGGCGCAGCGAGCGCCGTGTCGATTTCGAGTTGCGTGAGGAGGCGCTCAAGGGCGTTGGTCAAATGCGGATGGCTCCGTTGACTGCGGATGGCTCCCTCGACGGATCAGCGCGAAGGCCACTCTTCTACGACTACGCCCATGTCGTTGAGCTGCTGGATGGCGGCTTCGACGTTGCGGCGAATCTGGGGGCGGTCTTTAGCGGGGGCGTTGGGAGCCTCTGCGATGGCGATGACGCGGCCGTAGCGCCACGCAGAGTCGGGCAGGGCGACGATAGCGGAAGCGAGGTCGGCGGGGCGGAGCTGGAGTTCCTGGCGGCGCGCGCCGGCGGGACGAAGCATGGTTCCCTGCCCCATGGCGCTGGGGTTGGCGTCGGCGAGATTGATGCGGAGGTCGAAGGTGGTGGCCTCGACGGAGAGGAATGGATTGGCCCAGGCCGAGGGCTCGTGGATGTCGACGTAGAGGCTCTTGGTGGGCAGCGGGATGTGCTCGAGGGCGGCGCGCTGCTGATCGCGCTCGACGTTGGCGGCCTGAGCCTTGTGCTCGGCGTTGGCGGCCTTCTGGGCGACGCCTGCGACGGCCTGCTCTTCCTTGTGGCAGGCGGTGACGGCAAAGGCGAAGAGGAGGGCCATCGCTGCGTATCCGTTGATGATTCGCCGATGGCGGGGCTTGCTGGGAACGGGGGAAATCACACTTCAAGAATACCAGTCAGCGCAGCGGGTAGGTGGGACGGGGCGTTGCGTTCGGTCAATTGCCTTGCCAGGCCGGCAGGCGCTTGGCGAGGAAGGCAGCTGCGCCCTCGGCTTTGTCGGCGGAGGCGCAGAGGCGGGCGAAGGCGGCGGCTTCGCGAGCAAGGGCCGCGTCGAGGGGCAGATCGAGGCCTTCGTCGACGGTGCGCAGGGTCTCAGCGATGGCGAGGGGGGCGTTGGCGGCGATTTCGAGGGCGAGAGCTTCAGCGCGCTGCATCAGGTCGGCGGCGGGGACGACTTCATCGACGAGGCCTATGCGCAGAGCTTCGTGCGCATCGATGATGGCTCCGGTGAGGAGCAGCTTGAGGGCTGCGCCGCGGCCGACGAGTCGCGGAAGCCGCTGGGTTCCACCGTAGCCGGCAACGACGCCAAGCTTGACCTCCGGCTGGCCGAAGCGGGCGTCCTCCGCGGCGATGCGGAGGGTGCAGGCCATGGCCAGTTCGCAGCCGCCGCCGAGGGCGAAGCCGCGGACGCAGGCGAGGACGGGCTTGCCGCAGGTTTCAATGAGGCGGGAGATGCGCTGGCCATGCGCGGAGAAGGTTTCAGCGTCGGCAGCGGCGAGGGTGGCGAGTTCGCGGATGTCGGCTCCGGCGGCGAAGGCGCGATCGCCCGCGCCGGTGAGGAGGATGGCGCGGATGGACGCATCAGCAGCGAGCGCGGTGAAGGCGGATTCGAGCTCGGCGAGGACCGCGGCGCTTAGCGCATTGAGAACTTTGGGGCGGTCGAGGGTGACGATAGCCAGAGGCGGGCGGAGTTCGACACGGATCGATTCCATGCGAGGAAGCGTAGCAGAGATGGCCCAAAAAGGAATCGGGCAGCGCCGATGCGAGAGGCGCCGCCCGAAGATCACATGCCAGTGATGTGCAGGTCATTCAGGAGACAAGAACAGAGTAGATGGGGGCAGGAGCGGTGTCTTGAGCCGATGGAGTGATGTGCACCTCCACCAAAAGGTGGAGAAAAGGGCGCCCAGGCCGCGTGAGCGCAGGGAGTTGTGGGCAGCGGCGGGCTGCGGGAATTAGTGTGGAGTTGCGTACACCTGCTTGCTTGAGACAGACACCAATTCGAGGAGACGCGGGCAATGGCGGGTCGCCTGCGGGCTGGCGGCAGCTCTCCTGATCGCTGCGGGTCACGCGGCATATGCGCTGGAGCCCGCGACGGCGCTGGCCGACTACGCGCGGCAGACGTGGGTGATGGAGAACGGGCTGCCGCAGAACAGCGTGCACGCGCTGGCGCAGACGCGGGATGGATTCCTGTGGATCGGGACCGAAGCGGGCCTGGTGCGGTTTGACGGCGTTTCTTTTCTGGTTCTGGATGAGCATTCACAGCCGAAGCTGCCCAGCGGGGATATTCGCTGCCTGCTGGCGGCGAGCGATGGCGCGCTGTGGGTGGGCACGGGTGACGGGCTGGCCGGGGTGAAGGATGGGGCTGTGACGGTCGAAAGTGCAGATGACAAACGGGGATGCCACACCCCCGAGGAAGGAGTTGAGGGATTTCGTGCGGTGCTGACAAGCGGAGTGGCGGCGACGGGGACACGCACTGATGTGGTGTTACATGAAGTGAAGCCGCTGGCGCTGACAACGGGCAAGGAACTGCCGGGGACGCGAGTGCAGACGATCCTGGCCGACCGCGAAGGATGCTTATGGATTGGCACGAACAATGGACTGGCACGCTGGGCAGCGGGCAAGGTGCAGCGGCTGCCGGTGACGGATGCGCTTGCGACTGCGTCCATTCTGTCGCTGCTGGAAGATCGCGAAGGAAACCTGTGGGTGGGCACGGAGACCGACGGACTGCACATTTTGCGCGACTCGCGCTTTCGCACGATCGGGATGCGCGATGGGCTGTGCTCTGACGCAACGACGACTGTGGTGGAGGACAGCGCAGGGACGCTGTGGGTGGGCACTGGCAACGACGGATTGAACGCGCTGCGGCGCAACGCGAGCGGCGAATTCAGCGGGAAGAACTTCACGGTGCAGGACGGGCTGCTGAGCGATGTGGTGCTGGCTCTTGCGGCGGGCCCGAATGGCGACCTGTGGGTGGGCACGCCCGATGGGTTGAGCCGGATTCGCGGCGGGCGCGTCGAGTCGTTTACATCGGGCGACGGATTGCCGGACGACTTTATCCGCTCGCTGCTGGTGGATGCGGATGGCTCGCTCTGGATTGGCACGCGGCGCGGGCTGACGCATTGGATGGATGCGCCGGCGACGTGGACGGATGACGACATCTATACGCAGGCGAATGGGCTGGGCAGCGACCTGGTGGGCGCGATGGCGCGCGATGCGCAGCGGAGATCTGTGGGTCGGCAACGCTGGCCGGATTGTCGCGCATCGACGGGCGAATCGGATTGCGAATTACACGACGGCGCAATGGGCTCTCCAGCAACGTGGTGACGGCGCTGCTGCCGCGCGCGGATGGAACGCTGCTGGTGGGGACGCAGGACCATGGATGGGACCTGTGGGATGGGGCGAAGTTTTCCGGCGTGAAAGACACGGCGCTGCGCACGACTAGCGGTGACACGCGATTCTGGAGGACAGCAGCGCATCATCTGTGGTTTGCAACGGCGAACGGCATCGCGCGCTGCGACTGGACCGGAAGTGCCGACTGCTCGCACTGGATGGAGTTTGGCCCCGCGGACGGACTGCGCAGCCGCGAGACGGCAACCAACAGCCATCCTTCCGCATGGCGCTCGCGTGATGGACGTCTGTGGTTCGCGACGCCGCGAGGGCTGGTGGAGGTGGATCCGGCGCATTTCCCGGTCAACACCGACTCCGCCGCCGGTGGCCGTCGAGCGCTTTGCGGTAGACGACAGTCGACAGCTGGCTGGCGTGCGGCGGATTCTTCAATGCGCATTGCGGCGGGACACGATCATTTCCAGTTCGACTACGCGGGCTTGAGCTTTGTGGCGCCGCAGAAGGTGCGCTACCGCTACATGCTGGAGGGCTTCGACCACGACTGGACGGATGCGGGCGCGCGGCGGACGGCTTACTACACCAACATTCCGCCGGGACACTACACGTTTCGCGTGCAGGCGGCGAACAACGACGGCGTGTGGAACATGCAGGGCGCGTCGCTCGCAGTTCGAGCTGCGAGCCGCATTTCTACCAGACGATCTGGTTTTATGCGCTGCTGCTGTGTGCGATGGCGGGGCTGGTGGTGTTGGTGCTGAGGCGGCGGCTGCTGCTGGCGGAGCGCGAGTTCAACGCCGTGCTGGGCGAGCGCAACCGCATCGCGCGCGAGATTCACGACACGCTGGCGCAGGGGTATGTGGGCATTTCGGTGCAGCTGGAAGTGCTGGCGGAGCTGCTGCGCCACGACAAGGTGGAGGCGGCAGCGAAGCAGCTGGACACAACACGCGGGCATGTGCGCGAGGGGCTGGCCGAGGCGCGGCAGTCGATCTGGGCGCTGCGCTCGCAGGACTCGGGCGAGAAGACGCTGCCGGTGACACTGCGCCGGGTGACGAGAACGGCAGGCGGGCACGGGCTTGAGAGCGAGTTTCAGCGATTCACGGCGCATATCGGCCGCTGCCGCCTGAGACGGAGCGCGAAATTCTGCGCGTGGCCCAGGAGGCCATCCATAATGTGAAGAAGCATGCCGGCCGCGCAGCACGTAACGGTGCGGCTGGAGTATGGACCGGCCGAGATCTGCGCTGGAAGTGCGCGACGACGGGCGCGGCTTTGCGGCGGGCGACGAGGCGGAGCGCGCCGCCGGGACATTTTGGGTTGACGGGAATGCGCGAGCGCGCGGCGCGATTGGCGGAACGCTGGAAGTGACGAGCGAGCCGGGCGCGGGAACGACGGTGCGGCTGCATGCTGCGCGACGACGCGAAGGAGAGAGCGAGAGTAGGCGTGGAACAGGAACCGATTCGCGTGCTGGTGGTTGAAGACCACCACGTGGTGCGGCAGGGACTGGTGGCGCTGCTGAATGTGGTGGACGGCATCGAGGTGGTGGGCGAGGCCGCGGACGGCGTGGAAGCGATCGCGCAGTTCCGCAAGCACCAGCCGGATATCACGCTGATCGATCTGCGGCTGCCGCGGATGAGCGGCGTGGACGTGATCCAGCGCGTGCGCATGGAGACGCCGCAGGCGCGCTTCATCGTGCTGACCACCTACGACGGCGACGAGGATATCTATCGCGCGCTGCAGGCCGGCGCGCGCGCCTACCTGCTGAAGGGCATGACCACCGACGAGCTGATTGCGACCATCCGCGCGGTGCATGCGGGCAAGTCGCATATTCCGCCGGCCATTGCGCAGAAGCTGGCCGAGCGCATGGGCACCGAGGAGCTGACGCCGCGCGAGTTCGACGTGCTGGAGCAGATTGTGTACGGCAAGAGCAACAAGGAGATTGCGACCGAGCTCGAGATCTCCGAAGCCACGGTGAAGACCCACATCAACAGCCTGCTGGGCAAGCTGGGCGTGACGGATCGCACGCAGGCGGCCACGGCGGCGATTCAGCGCGGCATTGTTCCGCTCGAGTCCCTGAGGAAACCGAAGCCATGAAAGAATCTCTTTCTCGTTTTGGTGCTGATTTGCGCGTTATCCCTCGGCGATGGCGCAGAGAGGCACGTGGCGCGCAGGCGACGGATGCGGAGCTGGCATCGCTGCTGCCGGCGCGCGCGCCGGTGGTGAGCGAGCATATCGAGACCGAGATGCGTACGGCGTGCGGCATTGTGGACGGCCAGGGGCGCTACATTGCCGGCGTGGTGCTGATCACGGCGGGCTACTCGGCGGATGGCAAGTATTCGCACTACCTGATGGTGCAGGCGCCGGTGCGGATCGGCGGGGTTGCGCTGAAGCCGGGCGAATATGTGTTTGGCTACGCGCACGCGGGCGAGGGGCTGAGCGTGCACTTCAATGATGCGGCGACGGGCGCGCTGGTGGGCACGACCGATGCGCATCTGCTGGCGGGCATGAAGCGCATTACGAGCCTGCGCATCTGGCCGCCGGGTCCGCAGGCGATGATCCAGATCGGGCGGTTCGGAATTCCCTACGAGCTGGGCGAGGAGTAAAGCCGATCGCAGCCGATGACTGAGCGGAATCGTGCTGCGGCTCCAACTTTCGGTCGAGACTGTGCATATGGCAGCCTCGTATACTGGCTGCCATGTTTCCGGCATTCAAAATCATGACGATGTGCGCTCTGGCGGCGGTTCTGCCGGGTGCGGTTTTCGCGCAGTCCCCTACCCCAGCTTCGAGCATGACGGGGGTGTCTCCGCATGCGGTGCAGCTTGACGCGCAGCAGCGGCCGATCACCGCGGGCGGCTTTGTGAAGAGCGGGCCGATTGTCTTTGAGGACATTCAGGAGAAGGCCGGGCTGACCAAGTGGACGCACAAGATGGGAACGCCGGAGAAGAAATACATCATCGAGACCAAGGGCTCGGCGTGGGCCTGATCGATTACGACAACGATGGCTGGCTCGATATTTATGTGGTGAACGGCTCGACCTTCGACGCGCTCGACGGCAAGGAGACGCCGCCGCATGCCGCGCTGTTCCACAACAACCACGACGGAACGTTTACCGATGTGGCGGCGAAGGCCGGCGTGACGAACGACCGCTGGGGCATTGGCGTGGCCATTGCCGACTACGACAACGATGGCTGGCCCGACATCTACGTGACGAACTGGGGCAAGAACCGGCTCTACCACAACAATCACGACGGGACGTTTACCGATGTGGCCGAGAAGGCCGGCGTGACGCTGGGCAACTGGTCGACGGGAGCGACGTGGGGCGACTACGACGGCGATGGCAGGCTCGATTTGTTTGTTGCCGGCTATGTGCACTTCGATCGCAACAATCTTCCGCAGGCGAACCGAGAACGGCGTGCCGAACATGTACTGCACGTTTCGCGGCGAGCCGGTGAGCTGCGGGCCGCGCGGGACTAAAGGGCGAGCCGGATCATCTGTTCCATAACAACGGCGACGGCACGTTTACCGATGTGAGCGAAAAGGCCGGCGTGGCCGACAAGCCCGGCTACTACGGGCTGGGCACGGTGTTTGCGGACATCAACAACGACGGCAAGCCCGATCTGCTGGTGGGCGACGACTCGACGCCGAATTATCTCTACATGAACAAGGGCGACGGGACATTTGAGGATGTGAGCTACGCATCCGGATTCGCGGTGAATGGCGCGGGGCAGGAGACCGCGTCGATGGGCATTGCCGTGGGCGACTACGCTGAACAACGGCATGCTGGACGTGTTTCGACACGACGTTCTCCGACAACTACAAGCCGCTCTACCGCAACGACGGCGACGCCAACATGACCGACGTGAGCTATGAGATGGGGCTGGGCGAGGTGACGGTGCCCTTCCTGAGCTGGGGCGATGCGTTCTTCGACTATGACAACGATGGGTGGAAAGACCTGATCATGGCCGACGGGCATGTGTATCCGCAGGCCGACAAGTATCCGTGGGGCACGAGCTGGAAGGAGCGGCCGATGCTGTTTCACAACATCGGCGGCAAGAAGTTTGAAACGGTGCCCGCGGTGGAAGGTACGGGGCTGGCCGATGTGATTGCCGGGACGCGGGCATGGCGGTCGGCGACCTGTTCAACGACGGCAAGATCGATGTGGTGATCAACGTGATGGATGGGCATCCGGTTTTGCTGCGCAATGTGGATGACGATCACAATCACTGGCTGGAGCTGAAGTTGATTGGCGGGCCGAAGAGCCCGCGCGATGCCGTGGGCGCGACGGTGTATGTGACGGCGAATGGGATGAGGCAGCGCGAGGATGTGCTGAGCGGCGGTAGCTATGCGTCGAACAACGATCCGCGGCCGCATTTCGGATTGGGCCAGGCGACGAAGGTGGATGATATTGAAGTGCACTGGCCGAGCGGGAGGGTGGAGCATTTCGGCATGCCGGGTGTGGATCGGATTGTGACGATCACGGAAGGACAAGGGACTAGCAAATAGGGAATAAAACATGCGGCGGCCGCTGGATTGCTCCGGCGGCCGTTTTGTTTTGTGCTGATGATTGCTGGCTAGAAGACGATGCGGCCGGCGATTTCCAGGCTGCGGGGGCCTGCGCCTTCTGCGGTCTGAAGGGCGGTGATGGCGCCGAAGCCGCCGGAGTCGACCTGCATATTGGGCGGTTCGTAGTTGCGGTGGTTGAAGACGTTTGCTGCTTCCATGCTGAGCTCGAGGCGGGTCTTCTCGTGGAGGGCGACGGCTCTTCATCAGCGAGAGCGAGAAGTTGGCGGTGCCGGGGCCGACGACTCCGCCGACGGGCGCGTTGCCGAAGCGGCCGATGCCGTTGCCATCCGCGTTCTGCAGATTCAGATAAGGGAAGGCCGCGGGGTTGAGCCATTGCGTGGTGGTGCGCTGCGGCGCGTAGAGCGAAGCGCCGGTGAGCTGATCGGGACGGGCCTGGCCGACGGTGGTGAGGATGTTGGTGTTGGCGGGATCGACGGACTGCTGATAGGGCGTGAGGAACGGGCCTGACTGCAGGATGGCGACGCCAGCGAGCTGCCAGTTGCCAACGATGGCGTTGAGCGCGCCTCCTGAGGAGAGCCAGCGCTGGTTCGGCCGAAGGGCAGATCGTAGAGCCAGGTGGTGAGGAAGCGATGGCGGCGATCGTACATCACGTTGCCATAGTCGAGGCCGGGATGAAAGCGATCGGTGACGTAGCTGCCGCCGGCGACGGCGAAGGCGTTGGGTGCGAGGCCGCCGGCGTTGGAGAGGTCGCGGGTCCAGGTGTAGCTGGAGTCGAAGGTGAGGCCCTTGCCGCTGTGGCGCGAGACTTCAACGGTGCCGCTGTTGTAGTTGCTCTCGGCTGGATTTTGCACGCTCTGAATGATGCTCCAGTCGGGATAGGGGCGACTGTTCTGCGCGACAGTCGTAGCCGACGGTATTGGGCCGGACCTGGTTGAGGTCGACCATGGCTTCAAGGTTCTGCCGTGGCTGCCGCTGTAGGAGAGGCGCATGCCGATGCTGTGGCCGAGATCCTGCTCGACGGTGAGGTTCCACTGCTGCACGCTGGGATCGCTGTAGTGGATGGGGAAGGCGTAGTAGAAGCCGGCGGTGCCCACGTTGTCGCCAGCGGCGGTGTTGAAGGGATTGCTGAAGGAGAGCAGCGGCGTGACGCCGTCTTGCTGATAATCCTGGTTGTAGGTGCCTACGTAAGCTGGAGTTGACCGCCCAGCCGGAGACAAGCGAGAAGCCGAGCGGCGACTCGATGAAGCGGCCCCAGCCGCCGCGCAGCACGGTGCGGTCGTTGCCGAAAGGACGCCAGGCGAAGCCGATGCGCGGGCCAATGTCGGTGTGGTCTGTGTAGCGGAGCGCGGAGGGAATGCCGGCCTGCGACGCGGTGAGGATGGGCGTGGGCGCGATGGCGTTGATGAAATCAGCAGACGGAGTTGGCGAGAGCCTTGGCATTGGAGACGACAACCGCGCCGTTGACGGCGGTTGAGCCGTCGGTGCCGGTGCCGGTCCAGTTGGGCAGGAAGGCCGCGGTGTTGGAGTTAATTTCGCGCATGGGCGGATGCAGTTCGTAGCGCAGGCCGAGGTTCAGGGTGAGGTTGGGCGTGATCTTCCAGTCGTCCTGCCCGAAGAAGGCGTAGGAGTAGCCGCGGCCATCCATGGTGGGGTCGTTGGTCGGTGCTGACCTCGGTGTAATCGGGATAGCCGAGCAGAAAGGCGGTGTAGGGATCGCCGATGGTGGCGCCCACGTCGGAGGAGCCGTCGAAGACATACCAGCCGGAGCGGTAGTTGCCGAAGACATTGTCGTCGTGGTCGGTGAGGCGCTTGAAGTCGGCGCCGAACTTGAAGGAGTGCTTGCCGCGCGGTCCAGGTCACGTTGTCGAGGGCCTGGATGATCTGGCCGCGCTGCACGCCGGGGTTGCCTGCGCCGGTGGACATGAAGCCGTTGATCAGCACCTGCGGGGCTTCAGACTAGTCCGTGTCGGGCTGCGGAACGCGTCAGGCCGGTTTGCGCGAGGATGCGCGTTGGTGGAGTAGCTCTGCGTCTCGGACGTGTGCTGCGCGTTGAAGCCGGCGCGGAATTCGTTGAGCAGATGCGGCGTGAAGATGTAGTTGTGCGCGAAGGTAAGGCCTTCGTCGATCTCCGGCGTGTTGTAGGCGCCCTGCAGCGGGCTGCCCGCCTCGGCGCAGTAGGTGAAGGTGCAGGTGGCCGAGGGCGCGGTGACGACCTGGCGGTTCTTGTAGGAGAAGCGCGCGAAGACGATTCTGCTTGTCGGAGATGACCTTGTCGACGCGCACGTCACCCTGATTGGAGGAGATGGGCGAGGGGAAGTTGATCTGGTAGTTGTTGGCGAAGGAGTCCGGACGGGCCGTAGTTGGGCACGGGCATCAGATACGTGAGCAGGTTGGCGGAGATCGGGCTGACGGGCACAGCGGTGGGATCGAGAGGTGTACGCCGTCCGGCTGCGTAGATGGCGGCAACACCCTGGCCGCGCGAGATAGTCGGTGAGTTGCCGTTGCGCATGTCCATGGACGGAACGCTGAGCAGAATCGGCGTTTCGCGCGGCAGGCGCAGGCCTTCGTAGCTGATGAAGAAGAACGCGGGATTGGCGGCTGAGAGCAGGTGCCCGAAGCGCAGCGGGCCGCCGAGCGTGCCGCCGAAGTCGTTCATGATGATCTTGGGCTTGGAGAGCGCGAAGGTGTCGTTGGAGTTGAAGACGGTGTTCTCGTGATTCTCGAAGAGGCCGCCGTGAAAGTGTTGGTGCCGGCCTTGGAGACGGTGGTGATGTCGGCGACGCCGGAGAATTCGGCGTTGTTGTTCGACTCGCTGACGCGGATCTCTTCGATGGAGTTGAAGGACGGAAACATCTCGTTGACGGGGCCGGAGTATTCGACGCCGACGAGGAGATGCCGTCGACGGTGACGCTGAGCAGCGCGGCGGTGGTGCCCATCACGGCGAGGTTGCCGGTGTCGTCGGTCTGCACGCCAGCTTCGGTGGTGAGCGTGGAGATGGGGCTCGTGGATCCGGTGGAGCGCGAGTAGATGGCGACGGGCAGGCTCTACGAGCTCGTCGCCGACCTTTGGTCTCGGCCAGATTGGAAACGTCGGTGGTGATCACGGGCGCGGCGGAATCGTCCAGAACGACGACGGTCTGCGTATCGCCGACGGGCTTGAGCTCAGCGTCCAGACGGCGGGTTTCACGCGCGGTGAGCTCGATGGCAGGCAGAGTCGTCGCTCTGGAAACCCTGCGCCGCGATGGCGAGCTGGTAGGTGCCCACGTCGATGTTGCGGAAGGCGTAGTTGCCGTTGCCATCGGTGACGGTGCACGCGTGGCGACGCCGGTGCCGGTGTTGGCAAGCGTGACCTTGCGCGCCTGTAACGATGGCGCCGCTGGGATCGTGCACCGTGCCGAGGACGGCTCCGAAGGTGGACTGCGCGCGCAGAGCTTGTGCGCCGCACGCTACGAGACACGCGAGCAGGAGGAAACGCAGCGCACATGCGCGGACATTGACGGCTTGGGAAGCAGAACCAGGTCATCCGTGTACCTTTCAACAGAAATTGACAGAGGGGCCGACGTTTCTTCGCCTGAACGCGGGTATCTCTACAAATGTAGCGCCTGCGGAGCGTGGCGCGGCCCACATTTTGACAAAATGTTGCAGACCTCGAAGCGGAGAATCGCCGCATGGGCAAAGGCAACGACGCGGTTTGACAGACCGTGCGCCAGCCGCGTGGTAGTCTGCCGGTGTGTCTACGGAAATGAACGCCTCTTCTACCGGCAGCGCGGCTGCTGACACGCGCAGGCCTGCGCGATTTACGGCCTGGCATGCGACGACCATCGCGCTGCTGGCGCTGGGCTACTCGGGCTATTATTTTTGCCGCTCGAATCTCTCGGTGGTGCTGCCAGATCTGATCCAATACCTGGTGCGGCACGGCGTACCCGCGAACGAGGCACAGGTGCGGCTGGGCTTTATTGCATCGCGGGCACCATGGCGTATGCGCTGGGCAAGTTCGTTTCCGGCTCGCTGGCCGACCTGTTTGGCGGGCGGCGCAGCATTTCTGGGCGGCATGGCGGGATCGATTCTGTTCACGGTGTTGTTTGTGCTGGGCGGCGGATTTCCGCTTTTCACGCTGGCGTGGATCGGCAATCGGCTTTTCCAGTCGACCGGCTGGGTGGGGCTGGTGAAGGTGGCGTCGCGGTGGTTTTCCTATTCGACCTACGGCACGGTGATGGCGGTGCTGAGCCTGAGCTACCTGTTTGGCGACGCGGCCTGCCGCTGGGTGATGGGACGAGCTGCTGGCGATGGGCGTGGGTTGGCGCGGCGTGTTTCTGGCTGGCGCGGGATCGCTGGCGGCGTTGTTGCTGGCGAATATGATGCTTCTGCGCGAGTCGCCGGAGGAACGCGGACTGCCCGCGCCGGAAGCGAATCCGCTGAACGTGTATGCGGCGGAGGGCGAGAACCATGAAGAGAAGTATGCCGGCTTGTCGGCGATTTTGCGGCCGCTGCTCGACGAGCTTTCCTTTCTGGCTGGTGTGCCTGCTTTCGCTGGGGACGACGCTGCTGCGCGAGACCTTCAACTTCTGGACGCCGACGTACTTTGTGCAGTATGTGGGAATGAGCCAGCAGCCTGGCGGCGGAGCGGAGCGCGCTGTTTCCGCTGTTTGGCGGCGTTGAGCGTGCTGGCGGCTGGCGTGCTGAGCGACAAGCTTGGGCTGAACGGGCGCAACATTGTGCTGGTGGGCGGTATGGCGCTGAGCACCGTATGCCTGCTGCTGCTGGCGCACACGCCGGGGCATGCGAATCCATGGACACCGGTGGTTCTGGTGACGCTGGTTGGGTTTCTGCTGCTGGGGCCCTACTCGTATCTGGCCGGCGCGATGAGTCTGGACTTCGGCGGCAAGCGCGGCAGTGCGACGGCGGCGGGGATTATCGATGGCGTTGGGTATCTGGCGGGGTGGCTCTCCGGCGACACGGTGGCGCGCATGACGGTGGCATTCGGCTGGAAGAATGCGTTTCTGGCGCTGGCGGGCGCGGCATTCTTGACTGCGCTGGTTGCGGTAGTGCTGCTGGTCCACCAGCAAATGCAGAAGCCAAAGATAGCGGAGGCGTGAGATGCGGACGATCGAGTCGGCCGATGCCGTGATGGATCTGCTGGCAGCCGGCGGAGGCGAAGCTTACTTTGGCGAGCCCGTGACGGTGCTGGAACACAGTCTGCAGGCGGCGTGGTTTGTGCGGCAGCAAGGGTGCGGACGATGCGCTGACCGCCGCGGCGCTGCTGCACGATGTGGGGCACTTGTTGCACAGCGAGGGCGAAGACGCGGCGCAGCGCGGCGTGGATACCCAGCACGAGGAGTTGGGCGCAGTGGCGCTGGCGCAGCACCTGCCGGATGCGGTGCTCGATCCGATCCGGCTGCACGTGGCGGCGAAGCGCTATTTGTGTTTTGCAAATCCGCGGTATCTTGCGGCGCTGTCGGCGGCGTCTCGCGAAAGCCTGATACTACAGGGCGGACCGATGAGCGCGGCGGAGGCAGAGGCGTTTCTGGCGCTGCCTCATGCGCAGGCGGCGGTGACGCTGCGGCATGCCGACGATGCGGCGAAGGTGCCTGCGCTGAAGGTACCGGAACTGGCGGCCTATCGGGTGATTGTAGAGTCGCTCTGGCGATGAGCGAAGAAAGTGGATCGATGATTCTGGAAGTCGCAGTGCTCGACGTGCGGCCGGGGCAGGAAGCCGCATTTGAAGCGGCGATGCGTCAAGCGCGTCCCCTGATTGAAGAGACACCCGGCTTTGTTGAAATGAATGTGCGCCGATGCATGGAGACGACAAATCGCTATCTGCTGATGGTTTCGTGGCAGACGATCGAGGATCATACGATTGGATTTCGACTGTCGAAGCGGCATGAAGAATGGCGGGCGCTGCTCCATCACTTCTACGATCCGTTTCCGACGGTTGAGCACTACGAAGAGACTCCCGGGCTCTAGATTCAGGTGAGGTCGCCTGGGGTACTTTGCAGAGCCTGTTTTACAAGACCTGCCACTTAGTGTTTCAATTGCGTTATTGAAACAGGGGTGCCCCGGAGCAGCGGGGCTGAGAAGATACCCTCGAACCCGATCCGGATCATACCGGCGTGGGAAGTTTCCGAAGTTAAGCGGCCTTCTCCAATCGCAAGTGCGAGTTCTCCTGTTTCCCGATTTTTGACGCAAGGGGAACCGCATGCAGGCTGCCACATATCCATCGCGACATCTCTTCAACATTGCCAGATTTGCATCGTGGCTGTTCGCGACGAGTGTGCTGCTGTTTGCAGCAGGCGCTGCCGCACAGACACAGACGCCGCCTGCGGCTTCCAATCAGGATCAGAAGCAATCAACTCCGGCGCTGCCGCATCCCACCACCACGGTGGAAGTGCATGGCGAAGTGAAGGACGATTACCTTGCCGGAACGGCCGATGCGGGCAGCCTTGAAAATCTGCCGCTGATTGAAACGCCACTGTCGGTCACGGCGATTTCGCGCGCCGTGCTGAGCGATCAGATTGCGCGTGTGTTGAGCGACGTGGTGAAGAACGATGCCTCGGTGGCCGAGGACTACGCGCCGGTAGGCTACTATGGCGACTTTGAGATCCGCGGATTTCCCATCGATCTGGCGACGGGGCTCGAGATCAACGGGATGACGATTGCGGGCGAGCAGGATGTGCCGCTCGAAAACAAAGAAGGTGTGGAGATTGTGAAAGGCATTGCCGGCGTGGAGAGCGGGATTGCCGCTTCCGGCGGGCTGATCAACTATGTGACGAAAGAGCCGCGCGCGGGGATGCGGCCCGCGGTGGACATGGCCACGGACCATCGCGGCAGTTCGTATGGCGCGGTTGATTTCGGGCGGACGTTTGGGGTGCGGTTTGCGCCGGCGATTCGCTTGAACCTTGCGGCCGAAGATATGCACACCTATGTACAGCATGCGGATGGATGGCGCGGCGTTGGCGCGGCCGATGGCGAAATGCGGTTCGATGCGAATACAAATCTCTATCTCGATTTCGACTATCAGCACAAGGTGCAGCGCTCGGAGGCGGGCTTTCAACTGCTGGGCGGGACGACGATTCCCTCGCCTGCTTACCCCTCGACGATGCTGGGTTATCAGCCGTGGGGCAAGCCAAACACGTTTGACACATTCAATGCAGCTGCGCGCCTGACGCATACCTTCAATGCGAAATGGAGCGCGCATCTGAATGGCTCATACAGTCACTCCCTGATTGACGACAACGTGATCTGGCCGTATGGCGCGGCGCTGGATGCGGATGGAAATTCGCTCTGCCCGAATGCGCCTGCGTACTTTTTTTGCCCGGATGGCAGCTACGAGATTTACGACTATCGCAGCCCCGGTGAGCTGCGCACCGATGCTGTGGGTGAGGCGCTGGTGCAGGGGCACTTCAGGACTGGCGCGGTGACGCACGATGTTGTGGGCGGGGGCGAACTGTTTCATCGCAGTGTGGACCTTTCCCCGACAGTGGTGTACACGCCGATTGGTGTGGAGAATGTGTACGGGCCGGACATTGCCTATGCGCAGGAGATCCCATATCAGACCGCAGGGCCGGCGGTGCTGGCGGATTTCAATCATCAGGCGTCCGCGATTGTGCAGGATCGTGTGCACATGCCGTACGGATTCACGTTGCAGGCGGGCGGGCGCTATGCGCGGGTGAGCGACTTTAATTATGTGGGCGCATCTCGCACGACGTGGCTGCCGCAGTATGCGGCGATGTATGCGCCGACGAGGGAGCTCACTTTCTATGGCAATTACGGCGTGCTGCTGTCGCTGGGTCCGCAGGCGCCATGGTGGACGGATAACTCGAGCTTGTTTCTCGATCCGTTTTACACGCGGCAATCGGAGGTTGGCGTGAAGTATGAGAAACAGATCCTGCTGACGGCAGCGCTGTTTCGCATGCGGCAGCCGTTCTTTTATCCACGCGCGATTGCGGAGGCGGATAGTTTTTGCCCTTCGAATCTCCTCACAGGCGACAATGTGGAGGCGGGCGATCTTTGCTTTGAGGGCGACGGGCGCGAGACGCATGACGGCATTGAACTGAATGCGCAAGGCAAGGCTGCGAGCTGGCTGCAGCTGACGGCGTCGGGCGCGGCGCTGAGTGCGGAGTCGGACGACTCGCAGACAGCGGGCTACAACGGCAAACAGGTGATCAACGTGCCGCGCGTGCACGCGACAGCATTTGCCGACGTCGCGGTGCCGCATGTGAGTGGACTGCACCTGATGCCGGGATGGAATTACACGAGCAGCAAAGAGGCGACGCGCGACGATGCGGTGCGTGTGGGCGGATACAACCTTTTCAACGTGGGGGCGCGCTACGCGCCGGGCGGAGAGCAGGGGCATCTAACGCTGCGTTTGTATGCGGACAATATTCTGGACAAGCGCTACTGGAAGGACACGGGCGCCAACTACGGCGACACGTTTATTCACCAGGGAGCGCCGACGACGGTGCGGCTCTCCGCGCACTACGCATTTTGAGCAGGGACGCTGACTACGCGATGAGCACGAGCACAAAGGCGCACGGACTGGATGGCTCGCTGGTGGAACCGGACTGGCCGCCGCTTACCCCGGGCGAAGTACGCGCCGTGTTGCGAGTTTTTGCGGGCCTTGATGGGCCGGTGGAGATTCTCTCGGTGAGTCCTCGACCCTTTTCTGCGGCTAGCGTGGTGCAGGCGGGCGGCAGGCGGGTGTTTGTGAAGCGCCACTCGCGCAGCGTGCGCGATGGGGCTGCACTCAACGAAGAGCATCGATTCATGGAGCATTTGCGCGCGCATGGCGTGGCGGTTCCGCAGGTGATGCACACTACAGCCGGCGAGACTGCACTTGAACGCAACGAGTGGACCTACGAAGTGCATTCCATTCCACCGGGCATCGATGTGTACGGGGATGCGATCTCGTGGACGCCGTTTCGCACGGCGGAGCATGCGCGTGGTGCAGGCGCGGCGCTGGCGCGGCTGCATGAGGCTGCGACGGGATTCGATGCGGCTGCGCGTGATATGCGACCGCTGGTGGGAAGCTTCTCGATCTTTGCGGAGATGGACGCATCAGATTCCGCGAAGCGCTATCTTGCAGCGCGGCGCGCGCTCGGCGCCGATGTGCAGACACAACGGGACACTGCCGAGGCATTGCATCTGCTGGCGCCGTTTCATGCGGAGCTGAAGCCCTTGTTGCCGCGCATCGATGCGCTGTGGACACACAACGATCTGCATGCGTCGAATCTGTTTTGGACGGATGCGCGGGAAGACTCGCGGCCGACGGCTGTGATTGACTTCGGGCTTGCTGATCGGACATGTGCGATGCACGATCTTGCTGTCGCGATCGAGCGCAATGTAGTGGAGTGGTTGCGGCTCGGAGACCCCGACATGCCCGTGCACCTCGATCATCTGTTTGCGATGCTGGATGGGTATGAGAGCGCGCGGCTACTGTCGCAGCATGAATTGGCGGCGCTTGCGCCGATGCTCGCGCTGTGCCACGCGGAGTTTGCGCTGACAGAAGCGGATTATTTTCTTGGCGTGCTGCATTCTCCGGAAAAGGCGCGTGTGGCGACCCATGATTACCTTGCCGGCCATGCACGCTGGTTTCGCAGCGAGGCGGGAGAGAGACTGCTCGATTCGATTCGCGGGTGGGCTACGGCGCACAAGCCCGGAGCTGTTGCCCGATGACTTTGACGACGATCGTGAACTATCTCGCGACAAACTGGTTGGAGGTTGCCGGCCTCATCACAACGATTGTGGGTATCTGGCTGACTACGCGACGGACGCTGCTGTGCTGGCCGATCGTGCTGGCCGCGGATGTGATCTACCTGGTCGTCTTCTATCGCGCGCGGCTGCTGTCCGACTCTCTGCTGCAGATATTCTTTCTCGCCTTCACGCTGTATGGGTGGTGGCACTGGTGGAGGGGCGTGCGCGAGGAAGGTGAGGTGCGCATTGCGCCGCTTGCGCTTCGTGATCTGCTGATCGCGATCGTTGCAGGAGTGGCGGGAAGCTTTATTCTCGGGCTTATCGCCACGCGGTTGCACGCGACGCTTCCCTTTCTAGACGCGGCGCTCACCAGCTTCAGTCTTGTGGCGAGCTGGTGGCAGGCGCGCAAGCACACGGCGAACTGGCGGTTGTGGATCGTTGTCGATCTGATTTACATCGGCGAATACATCTACAAGGACCTGTGGGCCACGGCGGTGCTCTACGCAATTCTCGTGGGGCTCGCCGTGCTTGGCCTGCGCGATTGGCAGCGCGCCGCGGCCAATCAGACTGCGGCCTGCACCACGTTGCGCAGCGATTCGCCTGCGATGTAGCGGCGCAGCTCGTCGGCAGCCGTTTGAATGGCGCGCACTGCAAACTGCGGACTGGAAGCAGCCAGATGGGGCGTGAGGAGCAGATTCGGGCACTTCCAGAGCGGGTGGCCTGCTGGCAGCGGCTCGGGATCGGTGACGTCGATCGCAGCGCGAATCCGTCCCTGATTTAATGCGGCGACAAGCGCGTCCGTATCAACGACGGCTCCGCGCGCGGCATTGACCAGCAGCGTGCCCTGGCGCATGAGCGCGATCCGATTCGCGTTCATGAGGTGACGCGACTCCGCGGTGAGCGGGAGGATGAGTACGATGATCTCAGCGGTGGGGATCAGCGCGTCGAGCCTGTCAACGGGATGAACGAGGGGGTCGGTACGTGCGCTGCGTGCTACGCGCATGATCTCGAGGTGAAATGGCTCGAGCATGCGTTCAATTTCCTGGCCGATGGAACCGTATCCCACGAGAAGGAGCTTCTTTCCGGTCAGTTCCTCAAGCATTACTGGCGGATACAACGCGCGCGTGTCGCCAGTGACGCGGGTGTACTCTTCTACCGCCTCGAAGCGGCGCTTCCATTCGCCGGCGCGCTGCACGTCGAGGAAGAGCGGGAAATGTTTGAGCATGGCGAGGATCGCAGAAACGGTCCACTCAGCAGTCGAGATGTTGTGTGCGCCTCGGGCATTGCAGATGGTGACGTGCGGCCCCATTGCTGCGGGAATCCATTCAGTGCCTGCCATGAGCGACAGGACAAGCTTGACCCCGCGCAGGTGCGGTGCGATGCGCAGCGAGCGGGTTGGGTATGGGTCGGGGATCCATACGTCGATTTCGATATCGTGATTGAGTTCCGGCGAAAGCGGCACGAGTTCGGCTGCGCGTGGAAGCACGGCGAAGAGTTCAGCGGCGATGGTGGCGGGGTATCCGACGCGTAGCATCCTAGCGAAGACCTCGATGGCAGCTCTCTACTATGCTATACGCGGGTGCGGGAGAGATCGATTCCCTCGAGGCGTGGCTTGCCAATGCGCCACACGTTTGGGCCGAGCGCCACGGCGAGGCACGATTGAGGGAAGGATGAACAGCGCGAGAGTGAGCGTATGCGGCTAGGCAGGAAGAGAACGTGGTCGCAGCAGCAGCTTGCAAAGCGCCTGCATCTGGATGCACGCGCGAACAGCGGGCTGCTGACGTGGGAGCGACGGCACCTCGTGATCCACGCAGCTAAGACCGCCTTGGCTGCAGGCCTGTGCTGGTGGCTTGCAGTGCGCTTGGCACTGCACGATGCCTACTGGGGAGCCATCAGCGCGATTATTGTGCTGCAATCGAACTTTGGTTCGACGATCACGGCGTCGCGCGACCGGCTGCTGGGCACACTGATTGGCGCGGCGTTTGGGTTTTCATTCTCCCTGTTCGGCACGCTGCCTTGGAACTACCTTCTTGCAGTGCTTGCAGCCGTAACGTCTGTGCGGACTGCTTGGCTTTCGCAGCAGCTCACGCCTCGCAGGCGTCACCATCACGATCGTAATGTTGGTATCACAAAGCGGATCTCATTGGGTGATCGCGCTCGACCGCGTGGGGCAGGTTCTGCTGGGCATCTGGTTGCACTGGCGGTCTCAACGCTGGTTTTTCCGGATCGCGCGCGGCTGCGATTGCGCGACGGATTGGCGCAGGAATTCCTGATGCTTGGCGCCTTGTTTGAGGCGATTCTGCGAGGGTTTCGCGGCGCGCCCGCAGACATCCTGGCTGCGGCACGCGAAGATATGCACTGGCCCTGCTGCGCAGCAACAATGAACTGCTTGAGGCGGCGCGCAATGAGCCTTCTGGCGGACCCGGATGGCGCGAGGGACTGAGTATGCTGGCGCAGTTCGGTCGCTCACTTTTCGACGCACTGGTGGCGCTCGAGTTTGCGGTGAAGGACAGCCACGAGGATGTCTATGCGCAGCAGCTTGAGCCGGCGCTCGGGCTAGCTGGCCGCGGACATTCGCAGCGGCTTTCAACTATATGGCCGGCTGCATTCACGCATGGCGGTTTCAGATTCCGCCGACGGAATATCGACCTGGAAGAAGACATCGCGCAGCTTGAAGCGCGCATGGATGAAGTGCGCCACACCGGCATCGCAATTCTCGCAGGCCGAGATTCTGCGCGCCTATGCCGTGCAGCTGCACCTGAAGCAGATTGCCCGGCTGCTGCGCGCGTCGCGCGTGGAAACCAGCCGCGCCGTCGGCGAAGCGCAGAAATGAGCGCTCGGCAACTTCAGCCGAAGAAACTTGCGCAAAGCTTCGACGCAGTCTTCGATCTCCGGAATGGTGATGGCGTAGCCGAAGCGCAGATGGCCTTCGCCCTGCGCGCCGAAGACCGAGCCCGGAATGGTGGCGATGTGCGCCTTCTCGAGCAGGATCTGCGCAGCGGTGCGGCTGTTCTTGTTGATCTTCTCCACGTTGGGAAAAGCGTAGAACGCGCCCGCCGGCGGACGCACATTCGAGGCCGACTTCATTCAAGCGCCGCGACCAGCAGGTCGCGGCGCTTGCGATACTCTTCGCGATAGGCGGCAATCTCGCGATTCCGGCGTTTTGAGCGCCTGGATCATCGCGTACTGCACGGGCGTGGTCACGCCGTTGGTGGAGTAGAGAACGATCTTGCGCAGCGCAGTCATGAATGGCTCTTTGGCAACCGCATATCCGGCGCGCCAGCCGGTCATTGCGTAGGTCTTCGAAAAAGTGAAGCAGGTGATGGTGCGCTCGGCCATGCCGGGCAGATGACGCGATGGAAACATGCTCGCCGTCATAGACCAGGTCTTCATAGGCTTCGTCGGCAATGACGATCAGGTCGCGCTCGATGGCGAAGGCTGCGACTTCTTCGGCCTCGGCGCGCGTGAACACCAGGCCGCTTGGATTCTGCGGCGTGTTGTAGTAGATGGCGCGTGTCTTCGGCGTTGAGAACTGCTGCAGCGTCTTGCGGATTCCGTTGCGGCGCGCGGTGATCGTGGGCACCAGCAAGGGCCGCGCCTGCGCACCCGTAACCAGGTCGCCGATCGGCGTCCAATACGGCGAGAAGACGAGCGCATCGTCGCCGGGATCGAGCACGCTTTGGAAGGCCGCATAGAAGCCTTGCGAGCCGCCGACCGTGGCGATCACTTCATCGGTCGTGGCATGGATGTGATTCTTCGCGCGCGAGCTTTTCAACCAGCGCCTTGCGCAGCGGCAACACGCCGGAGGACGGCGCATAGTGCGTCTGGTTGTCGACCAGCGCCTGGATGGCCGCGTACTTGATGTCTTCCGGCGTTTCAAAGTACGGCTCGCCGCCGTGCAGCGCGTGCACCTGCAGGCCTTCGGCGCGCATGCCCATCACCTTGTTGCGAATCTGAACAATGTCAGAAAAGCCCACTTCATCCAGCCGCTTCGCCAGCCGGATTCCGCTTTCTTGATCGCCATGCTTGCTCTTCCTTTCGCACAGATTGGAGAGGGTCTTTGTTCTCAGGATACCCGATGCAGGTCGAAGCCTGCGAGCGGCCAGATCAAACGCGCATGCATCAGACAGCGAGAAGATCTGTGTAGACCGCCATGCCGACGACCGCGTCCGCGCCGATGCGCGTCGAGCGCATCGACTTCCTGCTGGCTGCGGATGCCGCCGGCGACGATGAGCTGCCGCTGCGTGAGCTTGCGCAGGCGCGCGGCAGTCTCGATGGGGAAGCCCTGCATCATGCCTTCGCCGTCGACATGCGTATAGAGAAATGCGGCAACGTAGGGCTCGAGTTGCGGAATCGCATCATCGGGCGTGAGCGTCGACTTCGGCCTTCCAGCCCTTGACGGCGATGCGGCCGTTCTTGGTATCGATGCCGGCAACGATGCGATCTGCGACCGATCGCGTCGGCGCAGAGCACGCTGCGAATTCTGTATTCACCGTGCCGCCTTCGTCCGAAAAGAGCGCGGAGCCAATGATGACGCGCTTTGCGCCCGCATCGAGCACTTGCTGGGCGCGCTCGATGGAGTGGATGCCGCCGCCGACCTGGCACGGCAGGCGCTTCGCGATTTGCGCCACGAGCGCGGAGTTATCGCCCTGGCGCATGGCGGCATCGAGATCGATGAGCTGGACGAGCGGGAAGCGCGAGAATTTCTCGATCCAGTACTCGAAGTCGTCGAACGCGAGGCGCAGCTTTTCGCCTTGCACAAGCTGAACGATGCGGCCGCCCAGCAGATCGATGGAAGGAATCAGCATGGCAGCCTCACGGGAACGCCGGCAGTGCGCAAGCTCCTGCTTGAGCGAGCGCGCGCTCGATACGCCGAAGTGAAAGATGCTTGCGGCGAGCGCGGCATCGGCTTTGCCGCGCGCGAAGACATCGGCGAAGTGGGCCACCGTTCCTGCGCCTCCCGACGCGATGACGGGAATGCTGACCGCCTCGCTGACGGCAGCGGTGAGTTCGCAATCGAATCCCGCGCGCGTGCCGTCGGCGTCCATCGAGGTGAGCAGGATTTCGCCGGCGCCGCGGGCTTCGGCTTCGCGCGCCCACTCGACGACGCGGCGGCCTGTCGGCTTGCGCCCGCCTTGCACGAAGACCTGCGCGTCGCGCACGGGATCGGCAGCGTCGGGATCGCGGCGCGCATCGATGGCGACGACGACGGCCTGCGCGCCGAAGCTGCGGCCGATGGCGTCGATGAGCGCGGGATCGGCGAGCGCGGCGGAGTTGATGCTGACCTTGTCCGCGCCGGCGTCGAAGACCTGCTCGGCATCGCGCAGCGCTGCGAATGCCGCCGCCGACGCAAAACGGGACGAAGAGCTCGCGCGCGGTGCGGCGCACCGTATCGAGCAGCGTCTGCGCGGCCTTCGTGCGTGGCGGTGATGTCGAGCAGCACGATTTCGTCCGCGCCTTCGCGGGCGTGGCGCGCGGCGAGCTCGGCGGGATCGCCGGCGTCGACGATGTCGACGAACTGCACGCCCTTGACGACGCGGCCGGCGTGCACATCGAGGCAGGCGATGATGCGCTTGGTCAGCATGGCTTCCGCTGTTCGATCGCGAGAAAGTTGCGAAGAATCTTCAGGCCGGTGTCGCCGGATTTTTCGGGATGAAACTGAACGCCGAAGACTTGTCGCGCTCGACGGCAGCGGCGAAGGGCTCGATGTAGTGCGTTGATGGCCGCCGTGGCGCGCGGTGACCGGGGCTTTGTAGGAGTGCGTGAAGTAGACGAACTCGCCGTCGGCTCGACGCCTGCGAGAAGACGCGAGCCGGTGCGTGGCATCGAGCGAATTCCAGCCAACATGCGGAACTTTTCCGTGCCTTCGGGGAAGCGCGTGCACTGTCTCGGAAAAGTAGCCAAGGCCAGGCTGATCCGGAGCTTCGGTCGAGCCGGCGTAGAGCCACTGCATGCCGACGCAGATGCCGAGGAAGGGAACGCCGCGCGCAATCGCGGCGCGGATGCGGGCGTGAGGCCGGTCGTCATCGAGGCGCTGCTGTGGCCGCGAAGTGGCCGACGCCGGGCAGCACGATGCGCTCCGCGGATCTCGACGAGCGCAGGATCGCCATCGGTGACCTCGGTCTCCGCGCCGAGATGGCGCAGCGCCTTGAGCACCGAGGTCAGATTGCCCGCTTTGTAGTCGATGACTGTGACGCGCATCAGAGCAGTCCCTTGGTGGAGGGCAGCATTTCGCCGAGTTGCTTGTCGCGCGAGCAGGCTACGCGCAGGGCGCGCGCAAAGGCCTTGAAGATGGCTTCGATCTTGTGGTGATTGGAGCGGCCGTACATGGTCTTGACGTGGACGTTGGCGCGGGCGCCGCGGGCGAAGCCCTCGAAGAAGTCGGTCACGAGCTCGGTTTGCAGATCGCCGACCAGGCGCGTGCGGACTTTTGTATCGACGGCGAAGGCGGCGCGGCCGCTCAGGTCGACGGCGGCGATGGCGAGGGTTTCGTCCATGGGCATGAGGAAATAGCCGGCGCGGAGAATGCCGCGCTTGTCGCCGAGCGCGCGGTCGAAGGCTTCGCCGAGCGCGATGCCGACGTCTTCGACGGTGTGATGCTGATCGACATCGAGATCGCCGTCGCACTTGAGGTCGAGATCGAATGCGCCGTGGCGCGTGAAGAGCTCCAGCATGTGATCGAAGAAGCGGATGCCGGTGGAGACTTTGTAGCGGCCCTGGCCTTCGATCGTGAGGTTGATGGCGATGCGCGTCTCCGTGGTGTTGCGCTCGAAGTGGCGCTGCGCGGCTCTTGCTGGTTGCTGGTTTGTGGTCGCTTTGTGTTTCGGTGTCATTGGCCTTCTCTCCCGGCTCGCATGGCGGCGAGCGTCTTCATGAAGAGCGACTGCGGCGTGCTGCATTTGCTCGCGCGTGCCGATGGTGATGCGCACGCAGCCATCGCAGCCGGGATCGCTGGAGCGGTCGCGCACGAGCACGCCTGCGGCGCGCATGTGGCGAACGAACTCCGCGTGCCGCGGGCCGATGTCGACGAGAACGAAGTTGGCGCGGCTGGGCCAGCGGCGAAGTCCTGCTGCGATCGAGCGCGGTTTCGAACTCCGCGCGCGCGGCGAGGACTTCAGCCACGTACCAGTCGAGATAGGCTGTGTCTTCGAGCGCGGGCGGCAGGCAGGCGAGCGCGAGAGCGAGTTGACGCTGTAGGGCGAGAGCACGCGGCGAACCCAGCGCATCAGTTCGACCGGGCCCGCGAGCAGGCCAAGGCGCAGGCCGGCAAGACCGTAGGCCTTTGAGAAGGTGCGCGCGACAATGAGATTCGGAAGTGTGCCGACGAGATCGATGACGGTTTCGCCGTGAAAATGGAAGTAGGCTTCGTCGACGAGGACGACGGCTTGCGGCGCGCGACTGCGCGAGCTCGATGAGCTGTGCGCGCGTGGCGACGGTGCCCGGAGGGCTGTTGGGATTGGCGATGGCGATGATCTTGGTGCGCGGCGTGATGGCGGCGAGGAGGCGCTCGAAGGGAAACTGCAGATCGGCGGCGGCCTGCACGGTGACGATGCGTGCGTCGGTGGCCGATGGCGTAGACCTCGTACATGGTGTAGGTGGGCACCGGCAGCAGCAGTTCGTCGCCTGCGTCGAGGAAGGTTTCGAAGAGCACGTGAATGGCTTCATCGACGCCGTTGGTGAGCGCAACCTGCGCGGGCGCGAGGCCGAGATGCGCGGCAACGATGGCTTCGACGGGCTCGCGCTCGGGATAGCGCGTGAGCGACGCCGTGCGGAGATCGGCCAAGCACTTCGCGCACTTTGGGCGAGCAGGCGAGCGTGTTCTCGTTGAAGTCGAGACGCAGCGCGTCGCGATTGCCGAGAGGCGGGTGATACTCCTTCATCGCCTGCACGCGAGCGCGCGGCGCGGGCTGCAGTGCGACGTTGCGGTTTCAGCCACGGGGCCTCCTCCTTGCGCTGAGGCGGGTGCGAATGGCTTCGGCATGGCCGATGAGGCCTTCGGCTTCGGCGAGCAATGCGGCTGTGGGGCCGAGGGTGCGCAGTGCTCTGCGCGGTGTACTCCTGCACGGTGATGAGCTTGACGAAGTCGTTGACGCTGAGGCCGCCGCGGACACGCGCCATGCCGCCCGTGGGCAGCGTGTGGTTGGGGCCGGAGATGTAGTCGCCCATGGGCTGCGCGGACCAGCGGCCGATGAAGACCGAGCCTGCGTTCTGGACCCAATCGAGATCGCTGGCGGCGTCGACGGTGAGGTGTTCGGGCGCGATGCGATTGGTGATGGCGTGCGCTTCGTCTAGCGCTGGACGCGACGATGACGAGGCCGTTGCGATTGAGGGCTTCGCGCGCGACGGGATTGTCGCGGCTGCGCGCTTGGCTTCGGCGATGACTGCCTTGGCAAGATCGGCGCGCGTGGTGATGAAGATGGCGAGGGCTTCAGGATCGTGCTCGGCCTGCGCGACGAGATCGGAGGCGATGTCGGCGGCGCTGCCGCGTTCGCTGGTGACGACGATCTCGGTGGGGCCGGCGAGCATGTCGATGGCGCAGTCGAAGGCGACGAGGCGCTTGGCCGCGGTGACGTAGAGATTGCCGGGGCCGACGATTTTGTCGACGCGCGCGAATGCTTGCGGTTCCGTAGGCGAGCGCGGCGATGGCGTGCGCGCCGCCGAGGCGATAGAACTCGGTGATGCCGAGCAGATGCGCGGCGGCAAGGGTTTCGCGGCGCGGGCTTGGGCGAAACGACGACGATGCGCTCGACGCCCGCAACCTGCGCGGGAATGGCCGTCATCAGCAGCGTGGACGGGAGCGGATGACGGCCGCTGGGGACATAGCAGCCGACGGCGTCGAGCGGGCGCACAAGCTGGCCGGTGGTGAGGCCGTCGATGGGCGAGCTGCTCCAGGATGCGGGCAAGCTGGCGCACGAGCGAAATCGCGAATCTGCGCGGCGGCGGTCGAGAGCGCATCGCGCAGAGCTGGGTCAATCGCATCCCACGCGGCGGCCATCTCTTCGGCGTGGACGCGCAGCGCATGCGCGGCCGGCGAGGCCGTCGAACTTCGCCGCGTAGCGCAAGCAGTGCGCGATCGCCGCGCTTGCGCACGTCGGCGACGATGCGCTTCACGGCGGGCAGGACCGTATCGAGAGCCGCGCCGCCGCGCGGCTTCGAGACGCGGCCAGCGATTGCGCTGCAGCTTTGCGCTGCGCCTCGGCCTTTGGTTCGAAGTGAGTTTCATCGCGCTTCGCTGTCTTCTGTTGCCTACAGCACAACTTTGTTCAGCGGGTACTCGACGATGCCCGGTAGCCCGCGCAGCCTTGAGCCGCGGAATCACGTCGCGCGCCACGCCCTCTTCGACGATGGTGTTGACCGCGACCCACTCCGAATCGCTGAGCTGCGAAACGGTCGGCGAGTTGAGCGCGGGAAGCACCGCGAGCACGGCTTCAAGATCGGCGCGCTTGACGTTGAGCATCAGGCCCACCTGCGATTGCGCGTCGATGGCGCCGCGCAGCATGAGCGCGATCTGATCGATCTTCTCGCGCTTCCACGGGTCGGCGAGCGCGGGCTTGCCGGCGATGAGATGCGTCTCGCTCTCCATCACCGTGTCGATGATCTTGAGGTGGTTGGCCTTGCAGCGAAGCTGCCGGTCTCGGTGACTTCGACGATGGCGTCGGCGAGCATGGGCGGCTTGACTTCGGTTGCGCCCCAACTGAACTCGACTTTGACGTTGACGCCTTCGCCGGCGAAGTAGCGCTTGGTGACTTCGACGAGCTCGGTGGCGATGATTTTGCCTTCGAGGTCTTCGGCCTTCTCAAAGCCGCTGCGCCTCGGGCACGGCGAGCACCCAGCGCACTTTGCGGCGGCTCTGCTTGGCATAGGTGAGCGTGGTGACGCTGGTGACGTCGAGGCCGCTTTCGACGACCCAGTCGATGCCGGTGAGGCCGGCGTCGAGCACGCCGTGATCGACATAGCGCGCCATCTCCTGCGCGCGAATCAGCATGCACTCGATCTCGCTGTCGTCGATGGAGGGAAAGTAGGAGCGGCCGTCGGCGTAGATGTTCCAGCCGGCGCGTTTGAAGAGGGCGATGGTCGCGTCCTGCAGGCTGCCTTTGGGAAGGCCGAGGCGAAGTTTGTTAGCCACTGGCGGCCTCCGTCGTCTGCGTTGAGCGCGATGGGCCGCGTGAAGCAACTCACGGTGCCTTCGTGGCAGACCAGGCCGTCGCCTTCGACCTCGACGCGGAACAGCAGCGTGTCGTTGTCGCAATCGGTGGAAGCGGAGACGATGCGCAGGCGATTGCCGCTGGTTTCGCCCTTCATCCAGAGCTTCTGGCGGGTGCGGCTCCAGAAAGTGACGAAGCCGGTCTCAAGGGTTTTGGCGTAGCTCGACGGAGTTGAGAAAGCCCAGCATCAGCACTTCGCCGGTGCGCGCATCCTGCACGATGCCTGGGACGAGGCCATCCATCTTGTCGAAATCGATTGTTGCGGTCACGTGGTATTCCTTCCTTGGTTGATTTGTGGATGCAACGAAAAAGCCCGCCGGCGTGAGTCGCCGGCGGGCCTTGGGTGATTCTGATCTCTCTGGCCGTTCTAGTTCAGGCCATGGCAGTCCGCCGGCATGGAGGTTCCATGATGATGGTGATGACCGTGATGGCGGTGGCTCTGCATCTGAGCTCAAAGTTACGGGCAAACCCCGGAGGCGTGTCAACCGCGAACGTTTGCAGGCGCGTTGCCTCGGGACGCGTGCGTCTGAGTCGTCCGCGGGCTCCGGCTTGCAGCAGCTCGATGATGCGCTGGTAAAGGCGATTGCGCAGCTCGAAGCGCTCCGAGGCGCGGGTGACATAGCGAACCTGCGCGTCGATGCCGGAGGACGATGGCCGCAGATTGACGACGGGCGCGGCGCTGAAGCGGTCGAGGCCCACGCCGTGCGCGCCGCGCTGCCACTCCTGGTCGGCAAGGCGCGCATTCTCTTCGGTCTCCTGCGTGACGAGCTCATGGATGCGCTCGACGATGCGCTGATGAATCGGCCGATGCGGGAATGGTGACGGAGATTTCGTCCCACATCCACTGGCCGGTGGTGGAGAAATTGAAGTACTGTGCCGCGGATGGCGAAGCCGTTCATGAAGGTGATGCGGCGGCCGGTGGGATGGCCCTTGTCTTCGAGCGTGCCGGTTTCAAGCAGCGTGGTGCAGAACAGGCCGACTTCGGTGACTTCGCCGCCGACGCCGTTGATCTCGACCCAGTCGCCCACGTGGATGCCATTCTTGCCGACGAGCACGAACCAGCCGAGAAAGGCGAGGATGAAATCCTGCAAGGCGATGGTGAGCGCAGCGGTAGCGAGGCCAAGGATAGTGGGCGTCTCCTGCGGCGTGCCGAAGACGACAAGCAGGATGAGAACGCACGCCCGCTACCTGCACACCGAGCTGCAGAATGCTGCGCAGGGTCTGCGACTGGCGGCGATCGAGCGCGGCGATGCTCCATCAAGCTGGCGGACGAGAGCATCGGCGAGCAGCATGCAGATAAGGATGAAGAAGAATGAGCGCGAGCAGGATTGCAGAATCAGGTGCACGACGATGGCGTGCTGCGCAGCACCTGGCGGTCCACTTGGCGTAGACGGCTGCGAGCTGCTGCTCGGTTTGAATGCGGTCGTCGTAGATGGAGAGGATCTGGCGCTCGGCGTTGCGGTCGTCGAAGGGCCGCGAGATGCGCGGCGCGATCGCTGGAGCTGGCGGATTTCTGCGCGGCGTCGGCCTGGGCTTCGAGCGTGTTGTGCTCGGCGGTGAGCGCTGCGACATCCTGCAATGCGCGCTGCTGTGCCTGCTGAAGCGAACGGTGCGATCGATCTGGCTGAACCATGCCGGATACGCGCCCGGCCAGCGTGCCGTGGCGCATGTGCGGAGATGGCGGCGACTTCTGTGCTGCCGCTGCGAGGCGCTCTCATATTCCTTATGCGCGGCTTGATGCGCAGTGAGCTCTTCCTGAATCTGCGCGCTGTTATCGCCGGAGGCGCGGTCCAGATCGCGCTGCGCATCGGCGAGCTCGTTGGAATCGAGTGCCGAGCTGGGCCTTGGCGACTTCTAGATCGTCACCGGTATCATCGTCGGGCGGTGTGCTCTTCGCGCCGCGCGGTTGAGGCGCAGGCGCGGAGAGGGTCTGTATCTGAGCCTGATCCTGCGCGACGATCTGCTGGAACTGCGCGACCTTCTGCGCGAGAGTCTGCGCCTCGCCGGTGAGGATGCGATGCTCAGATTGAAGGTGTGCCTGGCGCAGTGCCGCGGCAAAGGCCTGATCGACTTCGTGATCGGCGAGGCGCAGCGCATCGCGGCCATACTCGGCTTCTTCCGCCGTGACCGCAAGCGCATTGAGGGTCTGCGCGGTTTGCCAGGGCGTGAGATCGACGAGGGTGCGCTTGCCCAGCGTGAAGCTGCGGCCGCCTGCGCCGGGCAGCACGGATTGCGATGTCCACGAGAAGACGATGCACACCACAAACAGCGCCGCGAGGACGAGCAGCAGCGTGGTGCGGGGCTTGCCGAAGATTGGTACGCGAGCGGGGTGGCCGGTGTCGCGCGGGGCAACGGGGAGGATAGCCATGACCTCATTTTTACAGGTGCACCGCACGCTATGCAGAACCGCGGATTTCGCTCCCGCGTACTCTTGCGGTGCGCGGCAGTGGAGCGCAGAATGATGCCGTGACCGGCAGGCGGCAATTTCTGGCATGCGTGGCTGCGTTTAGCGTGCGCGGCTGCGATCGCGCAGCGCTCAGTATCTAGCCGCCGCCTGCCGAAGATCCCTTGTCGACCTCAACCGCGCGAGCGTGGACGACTTGATGACGCTGCCGGGGATGACGCGCACGTGGGCCGCGCGCATTGTGCGGTTCAGACCCTATCGCGCGAAGAACGAGCTGCTGGATCGCGGCGTGGTGACGGCCGCGGTGTATGCGCGCATCAAGGACTTCGTGGTCGCCCACCGCGAGAAGCCGTGAGCGACCACAATCAGATATTGGGATCAGGCGTGGCGCAGTCTCCGCGGCCTCGGCCGGCGGTGCGCTGCGCCCGAGGATGCGGCTGAGCAGATACATAGAGCACGGGAATGAAGATGAGGTTGAGCACGGTGGAGAGCAGCATGCCGCCGACGATGGTGGTTCCCACCGAGCGGCGGCCCAGCGCGCCCGCGCCGGTGGCGAAGACCAGAGGCATGACGCCAAGGATGAAGGCGAACGATGTCATGAGAATGGGCCGCAGGCGCAGCTCAGCGGCTTCGATAGCGGCTTCGGCAATGGAGCGGCCCTTGCGGCGCAACTGCTCGGCGAACTCGACGATGAGAATCGAGTTCTTTGCCGAGAGACCGATGAGCATCACTAGGCCGATCTGGCAATAGACGTCGTTGGAGAGGCCGCGCAGCGACACCAGGCCGAGCGCGCCGAGCACAGCCATGGGCACGGCGAGCAGGATGATGAACGGCAGCGCAAAGCTCTCGTACTGCGCCGAGAGCGTGAGATAGACGACGAGCAGGCCGAGGCCAAAGATGATGAGCGCCTTGCCGCCAGACTCGATTTCATCGAGCGTGAGGCCGGTCCACTCATAGCGCATGCCCGGCAGCATCATCTGCTTGGCGAGGTTCTCCATGCCGGCGATGCCCTGGCCGGAGCTGTAGCCCGGCGCGGGCGAACCATCGATCTCGACCGCGCGGAAGAGATCGTAGTGCGAGATGACCGGCGGACCGGAGCTCTCAGTCGACGGTGACGAGATTATCGAGCGGAACCATCTGGCCGGTATCGGAGCGCACATAGTAGCTGTGCAGATCGCCTGGCATTCATGCGGAAATGCTGGTCGGCCTGCACGTAGACGCGATAGGTGCGGTTGTTGAAGTCGAAGTCGTTGACGTATTGCGAGCCCATGAACACGCCGAGCGCGGTGGTGATCTGCGAAAGCGGAATGTTCATGCGCCTTGGCCTTCTCGCGATCGATGGTGACCAGCATCTGCGGATCGTTGGCGGAGAAGGTGGTAATGAGGCCGGTCAGATCCTTGCGCGCGCGGCCGGCGCCGACGATCTGGTGAGCGACGCGATCGAGGTCGGTGAGCGTGTTGCCGCCGGTATCCTGCAGCATGAACTGGAAACCGCCATAGCTGCCGACGCCCTGCACGGCCGGCGGCTGGATGACGGCTACGAGGCCGCCGTTGGGCGCGAACATCAGCGAATAGAGCTTGGGCGAAAGATCGGCAACGATGTCGGCGGCGGTGTGCCCTTTGCCGCGGCGCTGATCGGCAGGCTTGGTGCTGATGAACATCAGGCCCGGGTTGGATGCGCCGCCGGAGAAGCTGAAGCCCATGATGGAGAACGCGCCCTGGATGTCTTTATTGGAAGAGATGATGGCCTGCGCGCGTCTGCGCCAGCGCCGAGGTATAGGCCAGCGACGAGCCCGGAGGCGCCTGCACGATGCCGATCAGAAAGCCCTGGTCTTCCTGCGGGATGAATCCGGTGGGCACGCTGCTGATAGACCCAGACGGTTGCGCCGAGGCCGACGAAGAACACAAGCAGCAGCACATAGCGCAGCTTGAGCGCGACGTGAATGACGCGGGCGTAGGTCCTCGCCAGCCAGGTGATGAGCGCATCTGCGCCATGAATGAAGGCGGCGAAGGCGCGCGACACGGGTCGGATGTGGAGGAAGTCAAGCTGATGTGGGCGCGCTTCTTCTCCGCGCAGGAAGCATGGCGGAGAGCGCCGGCGAAAGCGTGAGCGCGTTGAAGGCCGAGATGGCGATGGAGAACGCGATGGTGAGCGAGAACTGCCGGTAAAGAATGCCGGTGGTGCCGGGGAAGAACGACACCGGCACGAAGACGGCGATGAGCACGAGCGACGTGGCGATGACGGCGCTGGTGACTTCACCCATGGCGTTCGACGTGGCCTCGTGCGGGTCGGAGTGCTCCATGGCGATATGGCGCTGCACGTTTTCGATGACGACGATGGCGTCGTCGACGACGAGGCCCGTGGCCAGGGTGATGCCGAAGAGGGTGAGCGAGTTGATGGAGAAGCCGAAGAGCTTGATGAAGGCGAAGGTGCCGATGAGCGAGACCGGAATGGTGACGGCGGGGATGATGGTGGCGCGCCAGTCGAGCAGGAAGAGGAAGATGACGATGATGACGATGCGATGGCCTCAGCCGAGCGTGGTCAGGACTTCGCGAATGGAGTCGCCGACGACGGTGGTCGAGTCGAACGCGACTGCGTATTCGAGTCCTGGCGGAAAGCTCTTGGAGAGTTCTTTGAGCGCGGCCTTGGCCTTGCGCATCGACATCGAGCGCGTTGGCATTGGCGAGCTGCAGCACGCCGATGCCCTGCGCGGCGAGTCCGTTGTACTCGAGCGAGGAGCTGTAGTCTTCGGCGCCCACTTCGGCAGTGGCCCACATCTCTGCAGCAGCACGAGGCCGTTGGCGATTGTTCTTGACGATGATGTTGTCGAACTCCTCGGGACTGCTGAGGCGGCCGACGACGCGCACGGGAATCTGGAAGGCCTGCGTTGAATCGGAGGGAGGCTGGCCAAGCTGGCCGGCGGGAATCTCGACGTTCTGTTCGGTGAGGGCGTTGACGACATCGGTGGCGGTGAGGCCGCGCGCGGCCAGCTTCGCGGGGTCGAGCCAGATGCGCATGGCGTACTTGCGCTCGCCGAAGATCTGCACATCGCCCACGCCGGGCACGCGCTTGAGCGCGTCCTTCACGTAGACGTCGAGGTAGTTGGAGATGAACTCGTGCGAGTAGCGTCCGTCGCGGGTAAAGAAGCCGGCGCCGAAGACGAAGTTGCTGTTTGCCTTGGTGATGCGTGATGCCGGTGGCGTTGACCGCGGCGGGCAGGCGGCCGGTGCACGCTGGCTACGCGGTTCTGCACGTCGACGGCGGCGATGTCGAGGCTGTAGCCGGTTTGGAAGGTCGTGGTGATAGAGCTGGTGCCGTTGTTGGTGCTGGAGGAGCTGATGTAGCGCATGCCCTCGACGCCGTTGATGGCTTCTTCGAGCGGGATGGTGACGGCCTTCTCGACGGTGTCGGCGTTGGCGCCCACATAGTTGCAGGTGACGCCCACCTGCGGCGGGGCCAGCGTTCGGGTACATGGAGATGGGAAGATTCGGAATGCAGATGGCGCCCGCAAGAATGATCAGGAGCGCGCACACGGTCGCGAACACGGGCCGGCGAATGAAGAAGTCGACAAACAAAGTGCGCCTCTTTCCTTTTCTCTTCACAAAGCAGACGGAGCGCAACCGCGCGGGCTTGCGGCGGCCGGCTCCGCAGGATGCGCTCTCAGGCTCCCAGCGGCATGACTGGCATGCCGTTGACCAGGAACTGGGTGCTGGACACGATGACCTTGTCTCCGGCGTTGAGCCCGGAGGAGATGGAGTAGCTGGTTGCCCACCGTATCTCCGAGCACGACAGGCATCTGGCTGGCCATGAACTTGCCGCCCTGCTGCCGCGCAACGAAGACGAAGGTCTGGCCGGCCTGGCGGGTGACGGCCAGCACCGGAACGACGGCCATCGGCTTGGTGCTCCAGATGACACGCGCCTTGATGATCTGCTGCGTTGCGCATCATCTCGGTAACGCTGTGCACCGGCGCTTTGACCAGGATGCCCTGCAGTGGTGCTGTCCACTTGCGGCGAGACAAAGTCGACCGCGGTCTTCTCCAGCAGCTTGCCGCCGGTGTCGTAGAGCTCCACGGCCAGGCCCATGCGCACTTCGCTGGCGCGCTCGGTGGGAATGTAGATGTAGGCTTCGAGATCCTTGTTTTGATCGACGGTGGTGAGCACGGTGGAGGTGGAAACATAGTCGCCCACGTGCACCGGCACGTCGCCGACTACGCCGTCGAACGGCGCGCGCACGGTGTAGTAGGAGAGCTGCTCCTGCTGGGTCTTGCGCAGGGAGACCGACGGATTCGTAGTCGGCCTTGGAGTTGTCGTAGGACTGCTGCGCCTGATCGCAGCACATCGCGGCTGACGACGCCGGCGTCGAAAAGCTTGTGCTGCGCGCTCGAGCTCGATGGTGTTGTAGTCGAAAAGGGCCTTCTTCTGCCGCTCGGTGGCGCAACTGCGCCTCCACGGTGGCCATCTGCGGCTGGGCATCGATGTGCATCAACACCTGGCCGGCTGTGACGTGGTCGCCGGAGCGCGCCGTGATCTGCGTGATGCGGCCGCTGACCTGCGGCTGGATAGTAGCCGAGCGGCGCGACATGATGGTGGCCACGTACTCGCTGCTTTGCGCCACAGGCGTAAAGGCGACATCGACGGTCTTGACCGGCATGGCCTGCATGGCTGGCCCTTGAGCGGCCGGAGCTGACTGATGACAACCCGCCACGGCGAGCGACAGTCCGATTGCACAGCTTAATCCAAGAATGCGTTTCAACTGCGTAAACCTCGCTTGTTGCTTACGTGCCGGAACAGACGCACGGCACCGGAATCATGATGGAATGCAGAACCCATCCTACATCGCCGCGCCGCTTTCTGGCAGGCTGAGAATGCTGGAAGTCCCTTGAGAAAAAAAGCTTAAGTCGCTCTAAGGTGACGCACCAGACGCGACGAATGACGCAAATTATTTGTCTGGGCGGATTGAGACGCAGCTGAGCCGGACTGACGGGCGAATCAGGCGCGCTCGCTCTGCCAGGCGAAGGGATTGAAGTTGGTGCGCCGGTCGTAGGCGTCCACGGATTCAGCCCGCTTGAGCCAGCCCACAACCAGGTAGGTCACCGGAGTGGCGACCACCTCGACCGCGACCTTAATCAGATAGGACGACAGCATCATGCGCAGCAGCATGGCGGGCGGCTGGGCGCCGGCAAAGGCCACGACGACGATTACGGCTGTATCCACGGCCTGGCCGGTGATCGTTGAGCCGACGGTGCGGGTCCAGAGCCAGCGGCCGCTGGTGATGAGCTTGAGTTTGGCGAGGGTGTAGCTGTTGGTGAATTCGCCCGCCCAGTAGGCCACGAGGCTGGCGGCGGCAAAGCGCGGCACCAGGCCGAAGACGGTGGCGAAGGCCTCCTGGCCCTTCCACTCCGGGGCGGGCGGCAAGGCGACAGCGAGCTGGCCCATCGCGGCCAGCAGAGCCATGGCGAAGAACCCGAGCCAGATAGCGCGGCGGGATGAACCGTAGCCGTAGACCTCAGTGAAGACGTCGCCACAGATATAGGTGAGCGGAAAGAGGAACTCCGCGGCGCTGGGACGCAGCGGCCCAAGCTGGCAGATTTTGGGGCCGATGAGATTGGAGATCAGCAGCACCACCACGAAGCCGATGGTGAGCAGATCAAGATAGCGAAAGCGCCGCGCCATGCCCTGAGGATACCAAGATGCGGGGTGCTCCCCGGCGGCGGGTGAGGCTGCGCGCGGGCCAGGCCGCTCATCGCGAGTGCTATCTCCTGCAAAATGCGGCAGATTTTGACAGGCAGGAAGCGAGTTGATAGCCTTCAAAAAGGGCGCATACGGCCATCCCCGGCCGTTCCTGCTCTCTCAACGCGTCCCCGTCGTCTAGCCCGGCCTAGGACACCGCCCTTTCACGGCGATAACACGGGTTCAAATCCCGTCGGGGACGCCAATAGATTGAGCTACTTGCAAATCCCGTCCAGAAATTTGTAGGTCCGTTATGGTCCGATAAGGGAAAGTGCCCTCGCTGGGCTGCGCTTTGCGCAGACGGTTGTCGTCGAGCACCATGGTCACAATGCGACTTTGAGCATCGCGTTTGTTCTGGGTGATGGCCTGTGCGTACAGGTTCATCGTCACCAGACTGTTTGCATGGCGCAGCAGTTCTTGCACCGTCTTGACATCCTCACCGTTGGCCTTGAGGCATGTCGCATAGGTGCGGCGGAAGGTATGCCAGCCGATTCCCTCGATTCCCAGTTTCTTGGCTGCTGGCAGGATGTGCGCCCGATAAAATGCGCCGGGCCAGTACGGCAATTTTCCGTTCGAATGCGGACTCGCAAAGACCCAATCCTCGGACATCGGATAGGGGCTTGCCAGCCGCCAGTTGTAGAGTGATTCCGCGAGCCGGGGATCGAGCGGCACGGGTTTGCGGCTGGCCTCTGTCTTGCATTCGCCAAGATGCTGCATGACGATGGAGCGAGTGACAGAGATTTGCAGTTTTTCAAAATCAATGTCGCTCCACTTCAAGGCCAGCAGTTCTCCCACACGCAGGCCAGTGAGCACGTCGAGGAAAACAGCGGTCCGCGCCGGCTCGCGCAACAAGCCGAGCAGAGCTGCGGTTTCCTCAATGCTCAGGACCAAAGGAATCCTGGCCCGCTTCGCACTTTGGCGCACGTGCGTAATGGGATTCTTGTCGTGCCATTCCCATCGGATCGCGTGATTGAAGACAGCGTGCATAATGTTCCGCATTTTCGCCTTGCTGCCATTCGACAGCTTGAGCGAACGCAACCACTCTTCAACAACAACCGCCCGAACGTCCTTCACACGATATTCGCCCCAACGGGGCAAGATCCATTTGCGAAAGTAGCCTTCATACGTTCTGCAGGTCGCATAGGTTTTGTTCGAGTCCTCACCGAGTTCCTTTTGCCGGTAGTGATCGATAAGTATCTGAACACTGATCGGTGCCAGGCTCGTGCGCGGGCTCTCAACGTTAATGTCAACCCGAAGCGCGACCACAGCTTTTTGTGCGGCGGTTTCGTTCGGATACTGTTCAGGTGTTCCCAGCACCAGGTTGCGGCGGCGACGTGTGCCGTCCGGCTGGGCTTCGTACCATCGGTACTCCCATGCCTTCCGGCCTCCGGCGCGCTCCACAAGTCGGAGGCTGCCTTGTTGAAATCGTGAACGTCTCATTTCCTCTCCAAATCCAAGGGTGGTGAGACGGCACGGATAGCTACTTTCAGCCTACTGTGCCTTGTCGTCGTCGTCGAGTGGATTGATTCTTTCACCGGATTGAAACAGGTCGGAGGCGCGGAAGCGCCACAACTTGCCGACACGGACGCCGTGAACGATCCCATTTCGTGCGTAACGTTGAAGAGTTTTGGGGTGAACTCGAATGATAGCTGCTGCCCGATCACTATCCAGCAGCGGTTCGAATGAGGCGGGAGAATGAGGGAAATCGAACATGGTTCGCACGCTCCTTAGCACCACAATGTGTGGGGCCAAGGAGCGCTGTCAACCCACGGATTGGGGCACGTTTTCACTCTCATGGATGCGGCGAACGAAGCAAAAGCGAACGGTTGGGTACAGGAAGTGCATAGAAGTGCACCATTGTCCTTCTTTGGCATTCATTGTCTTCGTGGGTTTTCGATCTCACAAAAACGAAATTAGTTTCGGACCTCTATTCCACTGGACAAATCCAACTGACATTCCCCGGATAGCAGCAACATAGCCGAGGCGCGGGCGGAGTCAAGGGCGGCTGCGCCGCCGCGAAGCGGTCATGACCCTTGACACCGCCCTCTTCGCCTCGGCACACAATTCCAAATATCCGGGGAATGTCATTGACTACGCTGTTAGCTTCGAAACTCACCCGATTCGCCAAGCTTTAAGCCTTCGAGGAGCGTTCGAGCGTCACATCTCGATGGTCATTTCTGAGAGCGACGCTTGAAGCACAAGAGCCGTTCGGCAGGGTCCGCGGCCCAAATCCACTTGCGTCCATCACGAGTTGAATGCACTGCCAAACTATGGGCAGTCGCACGGTCATGCCCGCGAGAGCCCAGCCCAAGTGAAGGTGTTCGAGGGCTCGCGCAAGCGCTTTTGTGCCTTCTACGGCAGGAGTCCCATCTGCAGGGTCATATCGCAGCCGGCGAATCGAACCGGCTGGTAGAGTTTCCGCGGAGATGATTTGGAGGCCCGATGGCCGTCTTAGCTCGATCCATGTTCGGAGTTCACTGCACGGACCGCAACTCGCAGCAATGTAAAGACACGCTTGATCCCCAGAAGAGTAGGGCCTCCAGCGAACACGCCAATTCTTCACGTTCATCCGGTATGTCTTCCATGGAGAGCCAAATCGCAGGAAGAGGTCTTGTCTTTCATCCCATTCCGCAATGCCCGCGCTATAGATTCCGGAGACTGCAGCAGCCGAGAAAATCCAGCCATTACCTAAGAGGATCGCC
Source organism: uncultured Acidobacteriaceae bacterium (assembly GCA_963783925.1). Lineage (GTDB taxonomy): Bacteria > Acidobacteriota > Terriglobia > Terriglobales > Acidobacteriaceae > Telmatobacter. The sequence continues at coordinate 148,989 of CAWAPM010000001.1, forward strand.
CAGCCACACATGACTAGGGCGCACGACATTTGCATCGGATTGGAGCAGTATCGGTAAATCCCACTCGTGACCAAGCGTTTCGGTGGATCATACGGAATAGGTGTTCCCATCCCTCGCTCAACGAACTCTGTGACCGCGCTAATTGCCGGAATCGCGAGCAAAGCGAGCCCCTGCAATGCAAGTTGTCTTTGCCAATTCGAAAGTGCGAGTAGGGGCGTCCATCCCCGGCCGGAGCGAAGCGCAAACGCGATCTCTGGAATAAAGTACAAAAAGAGCAGGCCCGCAATGACGACCTGCAATGTTGTTCGCATCCGCAAATGCGAATCATCGAAAGTCCATCTTCCAATGCAAAGCGCAGGAATCAGGGCCATGAGAACTGCGACTAATTCGCCGGTAAGCCACTGCCGTCCGGGTTGAATCACCGGTTGACAAGATGGCATGAGTACGAGATCGGCGACAACGAAGACCACGAGGCAGGCAATGAGATGTAATCGCCGAAATACAAGTTGAGGAATGATTCCCCAGAGGACAATCCATCCCAAATACAGCTCGAGAGGCATTCCGCGAATCGAAATGCTACCGCCTGAAAAATGCCACCAGCCGGCAAGGAGATTCAGTTGTTGGACAACCAGCAGAGTCGGTGTCACCCATAGAAAGCTGAGCAAGCATGCTGCGAACTGCCTCGGTTGCCGCTGGCGCGTTAGACCCGTGAGCAACGCCAGCACGAGGGGAAAATAAAGGGCTCCAACTCTGATCCAATCTCCCCGGTTCATTGCTGTTTCACGCTCTCCGGTGTCGCGTTTGCGGCAATCAAATAAGAGGCTGCATCACGAACTGCAGCCCGTTCCCATGGAGTGAAGTACCATACGGGATCGAGCTGACGTTCGAAGCGAATGCGCCAAACAACCTGCGCATGCGTAGCATCCACAGAAAACCACCTGACCTCGGAGCTGCTCCCACCGTATCCACTGGGTCAACTTGCTCTTGTCACTCACAGTCTCGAAACGAACGAAGCCCGTCCTCGCTCACAAACCCGCATTACAAGATCGCCCGGAGGGTCACCTTCTGCACCGGCAAAGTGAATCGTTCGTGTGGAACCCAATGTCAGTCCCGTTCCGTAGGCTTCGAGAGGTCGAGGAAAACCGATGCGCAAGTAAGGTGGAAGGGTGGTTTTCAAATTCGGACTCTGGGAGAGCGCAGCCTCCACCGCAGATGCTGGCGAATCCACTACTCGCACGACCTCAACTACTTCTTCGCGGTTCCAAGTTAATTGTGGGATCACGCCTTCAAGACACATGGGAACCAACACGAGCACCACACAGCTAACCGTGGCCGCTCTTTTCTTCCGAATCACAATCCACGATCAGCCCAATTACGATTCCGACGACATAGAACAGCGGGGAGGCAATCAGGATACAGAGATAACCTTCTCCAAGCAGTGGCGCCACGATGAGCAACCCGAGTGTTATGCCTTTCAAAATGCCCCCCGTTACACTCTTCGCCTTGGGGGTCAAGGCAGAGGACATAGCCAAGATCGCTGGTATGCCGAGGAACATGGCTGCACTGTGACCGAGTTGTTCGTGTCGCAGGTATCGGTATAAAAGAGCCCCAGATGTGAGGGCGATAACCAATGCGATTACGCCCCACTGCGCGGAAGATATCCTTTTGAATCCTTCATTGGTATCAGGCATTCAGCATCCCCTTTGACTCAGGCAACAAGACCCGCTGGCAAAAGCTCGGAATTCCTCAAGAGTGCGAGAATTTTTGCGCGGATCGGTTTCAACACTGGCAGCTTGGCAACCGCCAACAGTTTCAGCGTCAGGTCTAAGGCTCCATCGGCTGTCTTCCGCGTTCTTTGTTGATCCGAGGAATCGTCGTAAAGAAACATAACCAGTAGGCCCATCTGCAGTGCCCAGAGAGCGAGAGGCAGAGTTGTTCGAGGTCATTCGGCAGATGCTCTGTCGCGATTGCCCGATGAAAGACCTCCATTGCCCTCCGTCTGATTGGGGCAGTTCCTTGGCCTAGGCACGAGAGTGGGTGCTCTCGGCTCGCCCGTATACCGAAAGACGACTCCTAGCAGCCTGCGATCCTCCCTAGCGAGGTCAAACTTGCTATGCATAGCGATCGATAAGCGCGCCTTGACATCCTTCCGGCGGGTGAACACATCGGCGCAGAGCCGCTCCTGTTCAGCCTGGACTGCTTCGTAGTAGGCCTGGACAATGGCTTCCTTGCTCGGAAAATAGTAGTAGGCAGCACTCTTCGCCACGTTCGCTCTATTCGCAACTTGCTGCATCGTCGTTGCGTCAAATCCGTTTTCTCGAAAGAGGGCAAGTGCACATTCAAAAATGTGACGTCGTGTTTGTTCGCCTTTGTCGGTAGAAGTTTCCGATTTGACCATGGTCAAATCTTGCATCGTTTTTATGAAGACGTCAATGAGTTTCTTGAATGCGTTCAATTTATCTGAGGATTTGAGACGGGATCGAGATTTCCGGTTTTTGTATCCGAATATTGCCGAATGTGATGAGGAATCAGCAAGTTAAATGCTCGGGTTGCCAGACGAGGCCGTCGGAAGTTAGAGACCGAGGCCGATGCTGATTTCCTGGCGAGGAATTGGTAGTTCGGTTTGTTGGGCGGGAGCTTGCCGAATCTTGTGTTCGGGCTGGGGTAGATGAGCCTGCTCTCGTGCCAACTCGGTGGCCGACGGGCGCGCAGAGGAGATGCCGAGCGATTCGCGTAATTGCTCACGGTCGCTCGTCACGATTGCGATTTCACTGCGACCGCGCGAAGCGCCCACATAGAACAACTCCTGCTTCATCGCATCGGCAGACAGAATCACGCCGTCAACCGTCTTGCCCTGGCTGCGATGGGCGGTGATCGCGTAGCCGTGATCGAATTGGCGATAAGTTCGCCGGCAGTGTGCGGCCATCCTCAAGTTGAATGCGTCCGCTCTCCACACTACGCACCTTCACCAGCTCGCCATTCGTGGCACGAAAGTCCGCATCTCGGCGATTGCCTGTGAGTAGAAGCCGGTCGCCAGGAGCCACTTCGATGGACCGCTGCTCATGGACAGAAAAGGAGCGCGTCTGCGACGGAGTGAAGGTCCTCTCCTCGCCGCGCGCATTGCGAGCGACGACTGCATCTGGATCGACCCGGCTGACCGTCAGCGCCTCATGCTTGTCCATTCCCCTTGCCGCCCGATGAACCAGGAGAACCTGCCCCTCGCGATAGTTCGACAGGTCGCGTTTCTGCGCTTCTGTCCATTGCAGCGGGACGTATCGATCCATCGTGACGCTTTGGCCGAGATGACCGCGCTCCGAAAGATCATTGCGAATCGCACGAGTCACACGGCCAATTTCCTCATGCGTGGGCGCGACAACCAGAACCCGCCGTGATGGATCGGCGGTCATTTCGCGGTAGAGATCGGCGACGGCACGGGCGCGATCGACAAACGGAACTTCATGCACAGCGCCAAGCCGTTCCAGCTTTTCAAATCCCTGTTCGGGAGACTGGCGCAGCGTTTGAATGGCGTCTCTGTACTGCGCGTGCGTCTGGCGCTGTACGCCGGTGAGAGAGATGCTTTTCATCTGCGATTCCCGCTCCAGAATCCGCAGCGCATCGGAGGCCTCGACACTCTGAATCTGCCGTGTGTCGCCCGAGAAGAGAACGCGCGCCTGTTGCTGCTCGGCGAGTCGAAGAATTCCCTCCATCTGCCGCCCGGAGATCATGCCGGCTTCATCGACGATCAGGACTCGGCCACGCAGCGCTGCTTGCGCCGTCTCGTCTTCGAGCAGCCGGGAAACGGTCATGGCATCGCGGAAACCCACTTTGTGCAGCTCCTCCACCGCGCTGCGCGTCGGCGCAACCGCCGTGACTTCGCGCCAGCCTCGCGAAGGCCGCGATCAATCTCCTGGAGCGTAGCCGTTTTACCCGTTCCGGCGGCGCCGCGCAGATTGATGGCGAAATCACGAGAGTCGAGAATCTGCTGGACGGCCCGCTTTTGTTCATCGCGCAGATGTTCAGCGGGATGAAAGTCATGTGTGCCGCCGAGCCGCCCGTATCGGTCGATGCCATGGTTCACCAGTGCAACCATTCGCTGTTCGCGATCCAGACTCTCGTGTGTGGCCAGCCGATTGCCCGCATGAATGACTGTTCCCTGGGATTTGTTCAACTTCCAGCGCGCCACGTAGCTGGCCGAGATCGACCTGACCGCGACCATGTCGCAGAGCTTCGGTCAGCAGTTCGTGATCGTGGACGACAGAGCGGCGCTCGAAAAGATGTTCCTTCGCGTGTTGCAAGTGATTCGCGCCGGGGAGAGCTCATGCGACATGTTCCCGACCGTGCCCGAGAGACTGCGTCCGCAGACGTTCCAGGCTGTGTAATTCCTCTGGGGAAAGTCGCGCTTGCTGCTGCTGGCGGACATTTTCTGTGGCGATCTCGGTGAGCTTGTCCGCGCGCGAATCCCGAACCAGCACGGCCACTTCATTGTCGGTTGGCTTGCGGCCATGTTCCTTTGAATTCCTCAATCGCCGCGTCCCGCTGCGCGCTCCGCTGACTGTATCTTTCCAGCAGTTCATCCGAGACGCCGCGAATTTCAAATCCGAGATCCCGACCGCGGGAATCGCGGCGCGGCTCAATCTCATAGCCGAGGCCGCGTACCTCATGGGCCAGGGCATTGCGATAGACCTCTGTGAGGTACGCCCGCCGCTCGTACAGGCCCGAGGCCTGCAATGCCTTCCAGCGGCCTTCCGCGCCGTCGTAGGTGAGATTGGCGGCGACGGCGTGGGTGTGCAGTTGCGGATCGAGTTCGCGGCTCGTGTCGTGCCGGTACGTGGCAACAATCCAGTTTGCCGTCGTCCGATTCTCATTTGCGCCGTTCAAGCGGACACGAGTAGCCGCATGGCTTTCGGCTTCCGCCAGGGCTTCTCGGACAGCTTTGTCATGGGCGGCGATCAGACGCTCGTCGCCGCCGACCATAGCCTGAATTGAAACCGACTTTGGCGCAGAGAACGTCAGATCGTAGAGGGAGCGAGCTTTGCTCTGCTCGCTTCCGTCCTCGTTCACCCGGTCTGCGCCGTGGCGTGGGCGCAGGAATTCGCCGGTCTCCGGGTGCAGCCCTTCCCGGACGGCTTCAAACTGTTCAGAGGCGACGTCGCCGCGCAGCCCGAGCAGTTCCGCGCCGCGCCCCTGCCACTCGCCCTGTACGCGGCGGTGTTCATCGTAGTAGTCGCTGTGTTCCAGATGCCGCTGTGCATAGCCAGCGCCGCCGGTCATGGCCCGTATCGTCAGCACAGCCCGACGTAACGCTGTTCGAAATCCGAATGCAATAGCCCACGCAAAACGAATGCTGCGAGCGCTTGACGCCAGGTGTCGTGCTGAATGCCTGCCTGCGTCGGGCGATGCCGTACTTGCGCCAAATCGCAATGGTAGCATGCCGAGTTCCGGTTCGCTGCGCTCTGTGGAGCAAGAGATAGACACCATCCCTAAGCCTGATGGCTTAGGGTCGGGACCTGAAAGAACCTAGCTGCGAACAGAGCTCGAACAACCCAGTACATGATTCGACATTGTTCGAATATTGTTCGAACCGCTTTGCCAGCCTGGCGGGAGAAGGTGCACCGTACTCACATGCGGCATTCAATTCCGGTCTCTCCGGGTCAAATTGGTGCGTCCAGCAGGGGCAAAGGCTTCAAGCAAAGCGACTAGATCGCGTTCCTTCTCCATTACGGCCTCCACTCTTGCGAACATCTCTTTCGCGAACTCAGGCTCTATTGAATAGGCAAACTGAATCAGACCGCCTAAATGATCTAAATAAGACAGCGGATGCTTCGACCGCATCCAACTCGCACAATTCGCGATTCCCCGGTTTTCAAGGTGATAGAGTGCTGCTGAGAGATGAGCCTTAAAACCGCGAGTCAGGCGTGGAGCCGTTGAATTCACGAGTAAGCCTGTCACAATCTTTCGTGTGCCCGGACCGATATACGTGTTTTCTTGCGATTGAGCACGAATCCGTGCTCTCCGAGAATCCTACGTAGGGTGGTCAGTACACCTTCGATTCGTTCTTTCGGGCCACTCGAAAATGATAAGACGATGTCATCTGCGTAACGTGTGTATACAGCCCCATGTGCATTTGCGATCGACTGTATCTGTTCGTCAATCGGCGCGGCGATAAGATTAGAGAGCATCGGGCTTGTCGGAGCACCTTGCGGAAGGTGGCCAATTTGGGCATTTGGATACGGCCCGACATCTCGCACAGTTCGTTTCTCTTGCCATCTGGCCTGACCTTCGCGTTTGTGCATTTTGTTAGGATTCGACGGTATGACTCTTGTGCAGATACGAGCCATTTCGAAGCTTAGAAGTGCGTTGTAACCGAGTGTCCGAAAAGCGTGATACACCTGTCTTTCGGAAACAGATTCGAAGAAGCTCTGGATATCTATTCTCAAGATCCAAGGAGCACCAGCGTGTGGCTGTGCATTCTTGAGGATTGTAGAACCCTTCGAATACGCTGTTGCGGCCGGATGTACTTTGGCTATGGCTCCGGCCGAACCGAGGATAGTGTGGGCAATCCAGTTTTGAACGGCGTGCAATTGCGGAGAAGGAACGGTAATCCAGCGCGTGCTATCCCGACCTTTTTCTCTTTGGATATACCTTGTAGTCGGCTCCAGGATGGAGCCGCTTAGCACGAGCGGACCGTAGCACATCCCACTCCACACCGGAAAGCACGCAAAGGTGCATCAATGTGAAAATGACCGGTACGGATTGTGCGCTAAGAGTGCGGTACTGACCCTCAAGCTTCGATGTATAGTCTGGTGCGAAGCCTCGGCGTACGAGTTCTGAGCGAAAAACGTGAGGGGCTGGGCCTAGCATTACTTTGATTTCGCCGCGCGGAGCGCGGTCTGTGTTCCGTCCAGAGGTTTAAGGCGCTTCTTCGGAAGCTCTGGATGGAAGACAAACTGCGATGAACAGCTACCATTTTCTCGGAGAGAGCACTGCCCTCGCCACTGCTCCTCTTTAACAACCAGGAGAGTGCACCATCGTGCATTGCTAATGCTGTGCCCGCCCCTCACAGGAATGAGGATAATATAAAACCTCCAGCGCCACTTGTCTTCTCGGTGTTTGGTTCGCTGGTTCCGCGGCCCCGGCTCGAATTAGTTCCAACAGCGCCCTACCAAAAGGCGTGACTTCTCTGGTTTGGGCTTGAAGGGTCCCAATAGCAACGGCGATCTCCCGCAAACGCTCGACTTTGAGAAGAGGTTTACCGATCGCATCCGCAATGCGCTCGTCATCCCAATTACTTCGAGATGCTAGACCAAGCGCGACTGGGAGGGGCCAAAGTCCGCTCTGACGCCCCTGTCGCTTTTCCTGCAAAAGCGACAGGGCAAGGCGATACTGGCGCGCGTTCCAGAGAATCTCAGGCGCAACTTCCGGGGTAGGCGCACCAAACGCCTGTCGCAGTTCCGTTGGGATACCCCGGTTTGGAAATAAGGGCTGAAACTTCTCGCCCCGAGGCGGGAACCTTTTACCTGGCGACCATAGAACGACGGGAGCATTGTTGGGACAGCCGTGCTCGAAGATAAGGTTAGTGGCTCCATTACTAAAACCCAAGGGAATTTTCGACCGATTCGTCCGCCAAGAATTGCGAACACAGAATTCCAGCATTGCCTCGTTGAAATGTGCCCTGGTGTAGCTTGGCGGTATGACGAAGCGGAAGCTATCCTCGGAAAGCTTATAACCGCACCGCCTGATCGCCCAGACGCCGTCCGTGAGACCGCTGTATGCGACGATCCATAGTTTTATCCAACCGTATGATATCCAACTCTTGATCGATGGGTGCATTCTCTTCTGGAGAAATGAAGATATCCTGGTACCCGAACCGATGAAATCTTCAACGAGGACCATGTGTTTTATACGCTCAGCGCGCATGCTTTCGATGGTCTGATGTGTCCGAACACGCTGCTCTCGGACTCTCGCGAAGTTTTCGAGGTAATGACGAATTCGATCAGAACTGCTTCCTGCCTGTCGGAGTGTCTTTTCGCGGCTCCGCTTCTGCCGCTCTTCGGAGATCATTTCGGGTACGCTGAAAAGAGAGACGACCTTGTCTCCCAGATCCGCAAGCAACCTGTCGAGAGTTTCGTCGAGGTGCCGTTCGAAGTCAGAATTAGAGATCAAGCGAAAGAGAGCGAAGTAAGCCACGACCAATCTGCTGGTCTACCAAAGGAAATTGCGATAGCCATTTCTGGGCGGGAGAATACTCGTCAAGCATGGATGCCCCCTAAAGCGATGATAGCCGCCGGCGACTGGTGAATCTCCGTTACGACCGCTAGAACTGATCAGGGCTTCTTCCCGTAACCCTCTTGATCGCCCACCAAGCAGGGGCGAACGACCGACTACAGATCGTGGTGATTCAAGCCGCGGCACATCGGAGATTCCCTCGAAGACTTTGCCCGCAGGCCAGTCCCCGATGGAATACACGCGGGGATCACGCAGGCTGTTTACGCCCTCCTGCCATGCCAGCAGCATCCTTTTGCCTATGTCGTTGAACTCGGGGAGATCTGACATTTTGTTTCGAACCAAGGGAACAATAGCCGCGACTGAATCGCTGATACGCTCGACCATTTCGGATTGCTCTCGCAGGGGTATGCCGAAGGCTGCTGCGATGAATTTCGACAGGTTCTTGCCCGGTGTCCACGTCTTTTTGCCGCCGAAGGAAATTCCGGGAGAGTTGTTTTGGTAGCCCGCGTACACGCTTGTGGTGAGAAAGTCGTAGGCAGGCGAGAGATGCACATCCGCTCGTGATGTATACAGGAGAGCGATATTTTTCGCGTGACAGTCGGCATTGCGCAGCGCATACGTTAGCAGCAGGATTGCCGCCAGGTGCTGGAAGGTTTCGTATTGGCGATTGCCGGGAACATGGTCACGAACGGCGCGCGCGATTCGTTCCCAGGTGGTCTCATACTTCTGTGCAGGACGCAGGCCCAGGAGCGCGCAGAAATCTTCCATCCCCCACAGCGGCTGCCCTTCGTCGTTCACATCAAAGCGGTGGACGACGAGAGCATTGCCGTCACGCGACACTTCTGTTTTTGCGCTGGGAAGCATCTTGGCCAATACCTGCATACACAGATACTCATTCAATGCGGCGAACGGCAGCCTGCCGGAAGAGCCTTTGATGATGTGCCGGCGCGTCAGCAGGGTGGCTTTCTGATGCTGGCCGAGTCGCCGGCCGGTGGCAGTTGGTTCTTGCTTCGTTTCTTCCTGGGCATCGAGAAACTTCGGCAGTACGCCCGAAACACCGCTGGTCGCGTGCTGTCTGACCAATTCCGCAAATGCCTCTTCCGAGTTGTCGCCCTGCAGCAGGTCGGCAACTTCAACTGGCTTGGCAGGTTCGTTCAGCTGCGCACCGGTTGCGGCCACCTGTATGCGCCCCACCATGTTTCTGCCCACGACCGATAAGAGCGCCAGTGGACTGGCCCCGACGTGAGGGCCGAACTGCTCCTGCAGCACCTGCAACAGGTAGCCCTCCGGCAGGTTCATCTGAAATATGGGAGGAAGTTGGTCGTCCCAGACCCAGGACTCCGTGCGGACTGGCATCGTAAGTGAGACGAAGTCTTCGACGGCAGTGTTCGGCAAATATGTGAGAACGCTTTTGAAGTCGCCGGCCGATTCCAGAACGGCAACTTCACGACCGAGCACGTAGACAGAGAGTTTCATGAGCCACCGCGCTCCCGCCGGAGTTCATCAAGCGAGCCAGACATGCCGGTCTTCACAAATGTGACTTCCATGCCGAGCACGGCGAGCACAGCAAGGAGCTTCCGAGAGCCGAATTCTGAAACTTGCCCGCGCTCAAAACGCAGAAGTGATTCGGGCGTGATTCCGGCCTGCTCGGCCACGACCTTCTGTTTCAGCCGGAGTTCCCGCCTCATGGATGCCACCGCTTCTCCGAGTTCTTGGAGCGTCCTCATAATTGATATATACATCAATAACATAAAGAATACAAGAAAACTTGATGTATAAATCATTTTATCGAGACAATGGAAGAGCACCCTTATCACCCGCGGTCAGGGGTTCAACGACTCTCCTTCGGGTGGTGACGGGTTTGCTGACTTGGGTTCTCCGTCCCTGAGCTTTCTGGCTTTGGAGGAGGAGTTGAAATTGTCGGCGTAACTGATTGCGTCGGCATTGTCTCAGCTGACGAAGCCGAATCTCGACACCCCTGAATTTCCATGCCGCCAAACATGCCCACGAGCAGCGAAGCCCCGGCGATCATGGGAATCCAGATCCGCAGCAGATCGCTCTTCCACTCGTGGAGAAGCGCATCCATCGTTTTTGCCCGGCTTTCCAGCGTATATTCGATCCGGTTATTGGCGCGTTCCACCTGGGCCGACAACGCCTCTATGCGAGTCCGTCAGTTTGTGTAATGCGCTTGCAAAAGGTCATCCTGCGCGCTCGTCATGGTTGCGCTCGATGGTTTGCAGTGCCTTCACTGTGTCCTGCACACCGCATTGGAGAAAATGCTGGCGCAGGCTTTCACCCAGCACCTTTGCAATTTCCTTCGGGGCAAGCCCAGCTTCGACCTCACTGGGCAGATCGGCGATCCGCGCCTCCAGTTCGCGAACATAACCGAGCATCTTCCGCTGGGCATCGTCTGAAGATTGCCGATGAAGCGAAAGCAACTTCTGAAAATGCTCGCGCTCATCAGCAATATCCTTCGGAGTATGACGTGTGAGCAAGGCTAGGACACCCATCGCTTCGAGAATGCGCAGCATTTCATCGTCGGGGCTAAGGCTCGTGTATGAGCGAGGACTCGATAATAAGCGGCCTGCAATTCGTCCGGTACAAGGCGAGCGAGAGAGTCGAACATCGTCGGCTCTCCCGCCAGCATCGACTGCGAGGTTTGACGGAGCTGGAGTGGTACTCATGGCAGGAACACCTCCCGCGCCCGGTCGAATTCCGAGAAGAGCCGCCGTCGATAGCTCTGCGCGCGCATGACCAGAGACGCTCGCTTCAATTCATCGACTGTGGCTTTGCGATCTGCGACCTGACCGAGCTGAATCCCATGCTGGCGAATAGGATTTTCGAGTTCGGCCAGTCGAAATTCCATCTGCAGAATAGCTGGAGTGAAGACTTGCACGGAAACTGGTTTGCCTGCTCGTCGAATGCCAGTAGGTGAAGTCCGCCAGCGCACTCGTAGCGTTCTCGACGATGACGTACTCCACCCGATCCTGTAGCCGATTTGCCCAGGCCAGAACACTCTCGACGCTGGCCGGGTCCGGCGTTACGATTCCAACCGCCGTGAATCGGACGCCGGTCGCCGCGACGTCTTCATACATCGAATCGAACCAGCCCGCGGCAACCTGGCCGGCACCAGCTCCCATGTCGGCAAGGATGATCGGAGTACCGCCGTCGAGATGATCGACGAAAGCATCCAGACCCGCCGGGGTATGAACATCAACTTTGGTCACGGTTCCGTTGAAAAAGTGCTTCAGAGATCCACGAGCCTTGTTCTCGGTATCGAGATCGAGAAGAGTGACAGGAATCTCATTGGCTTCGAAACCATTCGGCCAGGGCGACCACGACGCCGGTTTTGCCGACGCCACCTTTGCCGCCCATGGTAAAGACGACGCGCTTTGAAAACTCCGTCATTGCTCACCCCCAGTGGCGGTCAAGGTGAGTGGCTCGTTTTCACGGAAGACGAAGCGCGCCGATTTCGGCTTCTGAGAATCGGCTTTGTCTTGAGAGCGGCGATGGAGGCGAAGCCTGCCGATTGCGTGTCCGCCAATTCGAGCGGGGGCAGCTCGAATTGCGCGCGCTTGCGATGTTTGGCGCGGACCTTTACGAATGAATGGAGCGTACTGGGCGCGACGTACAGCCCCAGCCGCTCGTGAAAGAGCTGTGCGACCTCGCGGTATGTCCGCCCCTTCCGACGCAGCTCGCGGATCAGTTCGCGGTGAGGTTCGAGTTTCGAGCGTGGGGATTTTGGTGGAAGCGATTCGAGGATGGATTGAAGCACTGGTTCCATGTTCAGTGGCTCCAGAGCACTTTCGATCATGGTCCGATAATGGTCCGATTACCCGCTCCAACAGTGCCTGAAAGTGCCTTACTGTGCCATCCGTGCCGTCTAGTTTCAATAAGTTACCAGACAGGCGACCACTTTCACGGCGATAACACGGGTTCAAATCCCGTCGGGGACGCCAATCAAATGCGACAATCTGGCGAGGCTTTCGGTCTGTGCAGGCTCGTGCCGGCAGATCGTTTCATGGAGGAAACGAGAAGGGATTGGCTGGATGGACGTCTTGCTTCTACGCCGATGAAGAGGAAATTATATGTCTGACCTGCAACTTGCCGGGGCGCGAGCGGAACTGCTCGAGCAGTTTCGTTCATTGGCTGCTCGCGCGGCATCGCTTGAGTTGCTCCAGACGGACATGGTTGAGGCGATGGCGAAGCATCTGCCGCACTTCAACTGGACGGGCTTTTACATGCTGGACCCGCACGACCCAACGATGCTGGCGCTGGGGCCGTTTGTGGGCGCGCCCACGCCGCATGTGCGCATTCCGGTGTCGCAGGGCATCTGCGGCGCGGCGGTGGAGACAGGTGAGACGGTCATCGTGGACGATGTCGGGTCCGATCCGCGCTATCTCTCCTGCTCCATTGAAACCAAGTCCGAGATTGTGGTGCCGATCTATGCAGGCGGCAACGTTGTGGGCGAGATCGATATCGACAGCCACGCTGCGGCGGCCTTCAAGGAAGACGACCGCGCTTTTCTGGAGGAAGTGGCTCAGATAGTCGGCCGGTATATCGAGGGGCATTCGGCTGGCTCTTCCACGCAGCACTCCAGAGTGTAGTGTGCGCGATGCCGCTTAGACTTCGAAGTAGAAGTGATAGTGATTGCGGCAGCCGGGATTGAAAGGCGCAGCGCAGTGCGGGCATTGATTGGCACATTCGAAATATTGCTGGATGGTCAGTTCGGTTCCGCAGGCGCCGCAGAGAATCGCAGGCTCGTCCCACTGGGCGCGCGGCCACACCTGAATCGCGTGACCGGCTAATGCATCGTGGCAGTCCTTGCAGGCGTAGTAGGAGCCGCAACACATCATTTTGATTGCGACGATGTCGAGCGCACTGTTGTAGTGGGCGCAGCGCGTCTGCGGATCGAGATCGATGCCAAGGACGCGGGGACGCGAGTCGGCCATGGATTTATGGTAAAAGATGGCGACCTGCCGCATCGGTTGCCGCGGAATTTTCGTTTCTGGAGCAGAGGATGACAGAGTTGGAAGAGGCGCGCGCGAATGAACTGCTGGAAGCGCAGAAGAAGGCCGTGGCGCTGTTTCACGAGATTGAAGCGCGAGGCTTGATTCGGCCCGGCATCACCGAAAAGGTTCTGAACGCGGATATCTATGCTCTGGCGAAAGAGATGTACGGGATCACCACCTACTGGCACAAGCGCATTGTGCGCGCGGGCAAGAACACACTGCTGCCCTACGCCGAGAATCCGCCTGACCTGACGATCGGCGAGGACGACATTCTGTTTCTCGATCTGGGTCCCGTCTTCGAGGAGTGGGAAGCGGACTTTGGACGCACCTTTGTTCTTGGCTCCGATCCGCTGAAGCGCAAACTGCAGCAGGATGTGGGCCAGGCTTTTGCCGATGGCAAGCGTTTCTTTCACGAGTCACCCGAGTTGACGGGCAGCGAATTCTTCGCGCATATCGTTTCCCTCGCGGAGAAGATGGGCTGGGAGTTTGGCGGGGGAATCGCGGGGCATCTCATCGGCCAGTTCCCGCATGAAAAGATCGACGAGGACAAAGTGACGCTGTACGTTCATCCGCAGAGTCATCTGCCCATGCGCGCGCTGGATGAAAAGGGCCAGCAGCGCCACTGGATTCTCGAGATCCACTTTGTGGACAGGGCGCATGAGATCGGCGGCTTCTACGAGGAGTTGCTGACGGTTTAGCTATCTAGCGTTTTGTCCAGCCCGCAACGTGGGCACGGCGCCTGCCGGTGGCGCGACAGTACGGCGATTGCGCCTGGCTCATAATGGCGTCACCAGGCTCTCGAGAATTTAGGGCCGACATGCGCGTCGTCTCGCAGCCGACTGTTGATGCCCGCGTTGTGTTCGATGAGCCGACCGAAGAGCCAGATCAGGTCGGAGAGGCGATTGAGATAGGCGAGCACCTCCGGCTCAACAGCGCCGCCGTTTTCAATGAATCGAACAGCACTGCGTTCTGCACGGCGGCAGACAGTGCGCGCGATTTCATACGCAGATGACTCGGGATGGCCGCCGGGTAGAGACCAGTCGGCGAGTATGCCTTCGGTCGCTTCGATCTGATGGACGAGATCGGTCAGCTTGTCCACGTCCGCGACGGTGACGAAAGGCGGTGACTTCCTGCTCTCGGGCGGGGTGGCCAGCGCCGCGCCAACGCGAAACAGTGTGCGTTGAATCTCCTCAGTCCACGCGGCGATTTCCTTGTTCTGGCAAATGCTGCGCGCGAACCCCAGGTGCGCGTTCAATTCATCGACGGAGCCATAGGACTCGACGCGAAGATCGGCTTTTGAAACGCGGATGCCGCCGGCCAGGCCGGTCTGCCCGCCGTCCCCGTGTTTGGTGGCAATGCTCATCGTGGTCCTCCTGAGATATAGCTCCCCTCATGGGGTATCGCAAAAAGCGCAATGCGATTTTGTTCGCTCCCATCTTTTTCTCGTTCAACCCGCAGAGTACGCAGTGCGACGCGCAAGCGCCGTTCTCAGTGTGCGGCAGCGATCGCCGTAGCCTTAACCGGATCGCTTCCAGTGGAGGAAGAGATGACCGCGTCGAGGGCGCCAGCTGTGGTGGTGTCAAAGGTGTAGCCCTTGAGGTCGGGGCTGCCGCCGTAGTTCACCGCGAAGAGAAACTGCCCACTGCTGTCCTCGGCCAGCGCCACTGGGTTGGTGCCGGTGGAGTAGTTGCTGCTGAGCGCTGAGAGCGAGTAGGAACTGCTACTGGTCACGATCGAGTAGGCCGTGAGGATGCCGGTCGAGCCGCTGCTGGTTTGGCGATTGACCACATAGACGTAATCGCCGCTTGACTTGGGCAGAATCGAATAGGGTGCGAGTCCGCCGCTCGCGTAGGGCGAGCCGGATATCTCAGTGCGCGTGCTGAAGTCGAAGACGCGCACGCCGCCGGTGTTCGAGCCGGAGATGGCCGCTGTTTCGCCCACGTAGAAGAGCCGCTCATCGGGATCAATGGCAACCGAGAGCGCACCGCCGCCGGAATTTTTGACCGCAATGGTGCTCACTGACCCAAAGGGATTGACATTGCCAACGTTGAGGGGAATGGTAGCGGTGCCGCCCGAGCCCATGGCGACGAAAACGTAGCTGTCGTCGGGCGCGATGGCTACTTGCTGCACCGTGGTCGCAGGCAATGCGGTGTACTGCTCAGTGAGCGACGTGGCGACGCCGGTGGAGGAGTTGATGGGCACGGCGTAGACGTAGCCCAGGCCGGAGGCAACCTCGACGAGCCAGCTATTGTTCGCACTCACCTGCATGCTGGCAGCCGCATCAGTCGTGACGGGACTGGATGAATTACTCAAGGTAAGCGCGCCGTTGGAGGCGATGGTGTAGAGATACACGCCGCTCAGCGTGCTGACGTAGAGAAATTTGTTGTTGGGTGCAATGGCAATGGCGATGGGAGCTTCTGGAACGGCATAGGGGCTGCCACCTAGCGCTGTCAGTTTGCCCGCGTTCACATAATAGCCAGCGATCTGATTGGTGGCCGCATTCAGGATGTAGATGTCGCCGCTGGTATCCGTCGTGGTGGAGGTGGTGCTCGACGCCGGCTCATCCCAAAAGCCTTTGCAGCCGGTCATCATCAGCGCCGCAGCCAGCGCCGGCGTTGCCCATTTTGCGAGTTTCATGTGCATCCCCTTGCGGTGCGCCCGTCGTCCCTTCCCAAGGGTACCTGAACCGGCGCTTGCACGCCCCGGCCTGCGCGAACACACCTGCCCTCTATCCTCTGCTGCTACTGACGCAGGGGATGCGGGTTCCGTTTACGGACACAACGAGCAGGAATCAGGCACCGCGCAAACCTTCCCACACCAGGCGTGCGGCGGTCAGGTCCTCGATGGCCATACCGACAGATTTGAAGACGATCCGGCCGCCTCGGGGAACAGTCGCAGTGTTGGCGAGAACCGCGCCGATCTCCGCACCGACGCTTGCACCGGAGAGGCGAACATCGCCAGACTCGCGCTCCGCGCAGGCGCGGCACTCGGCCACGATGAAGCTCGACTGCATGGTTTCATCGTCAAGTTCGCGCAGGCTTGCGCCCGTTGCGCCGACGGCGAGTACGAGCGCGGTGGCCTGCAGATGCCTCCCCGCCAGCACCGGCGCGGGCGACGAGGTGACGGTGAGCACGGCGTCAGCGGACGAGGCTTCTTCGATGGATGCTGCATGCGCGCCCGTGTCGGCGGAGAGCCTTTCAGCGTTCGCACGCGTGCGGCTCCAAATGCGAATCTCCTCAATCTCCGGCCAGACGTGACGCAGAGCCTTGATGTGCGCGTGAGCCTGCACCCCAGAGCCGAGAATGCCGAGACTCCGCGGAGGCTCGACGAAATGCAGCGGTGCGAGTGCGGCAAAGGCATTCGCGGAGACGGCAGCGGTACGCATTTCGGTGATGAGGCGGCCGTCCATGACAGCAAGCGGCTCGCCGGTGGAGCGGCGCAGCAGTTCGATGATGGCCATGTGCGTGGGCAGGCCGAGCTCGGCGTTGCCGGGATAGAAGGTGACGGTCTTCACGCCCATTACATCGCCGGCGATGGCGGGCATCACCGCAAACCATCCGTTGTTCGCACCCTCGGCGTTGCCGGCGCGCAGAATCATGCGCGGAGGCTGCTCTGCGCGGCCGGCGGAGTAGTCGATGAGCGCCTGGCGGATGGCGGGGATGAGTTTTTCGTAGGTAAGTACGGCGCGGACTTCGGACTCGGCGATGTACAAGGCTTCGTCCTCGCGCCTCTTGCCTGCTTCAGTTCGGGCGGTCGGTGGAGCTGGAGCGGCGCCTGAAGCGCTCGTCCACAGGCTGGCGGCCTTTGAAACCGGCTTCCATGGTGTGCCAGTGTTCGATGGCGCTCTCGCCCATCCGCCAGCACAGCAGCACCACTTCGTCGTCGAGCCGGCAGGGAAAATCGAGCAGACCGGTGTCAAGATCTTTCACCTGTACACCGATCGAGTCCATCTCCGCCACGCTCTCTCGCGCGCGCTGCATGTGCGTCTCAACGTCGGCACGCAGCTTGGCTACTTTGCCGATGTCCACATTCATGCCGCCATTGACGTAGATGCGCTGTGCAATCGCAGCAAGCTCAGCCTCAACGTTCTCTGCAGCCTGCTTGCTCTCGCGCGCGCGCTTCAGCAGCGACTCCATCACCGGGAGCAGGGACTGCGCCTCATCGAAAGTGAAGGTTCTCATCGGGTGCCTTCCTTTCAGCATACGACGAATTTTCCGCGCCGACCAGACCCGAATCAACCTCAGACGAGCATTGATCTCGGGGCGAAAGCTCTCTTTTCTTTGATGCACGAGGCGAAGAGAACGAAGCATACCCGCTGCGGCAGCCCATCCGCGCTATTCCAAACTGCTCTTTCGCGGAGTCTCTTTCGCTTGCCCCGCCAGCAGCGAGACGACCGCGCATACCGCCAGGATGATCCCGATCACGATGAGCGAAGCGGTCACGGGCAGATCGAGCCAGGGCGCGGCAAGCATTTTGAGCGCGATGAAAGCGAGCAGCGCGCCGAGGCCGTAGTGCAGGTAACGGAGGCGATCGAGCAGCGAGGCCAGCGCAAAGTAGAGCGAGCGCAGACCCAGGATGGCGGCAATGTTCGACGTGTAGACGACGAAGGGATTGCGGCTGACCCCGAGCACGGCAGGGATCGAGTCGACGGCGAAGAGCAGATCGGTGATTTCGACGGCGAGGATCACCGGCAACAGCGAGCCCTTTGCCGGCTGAAGCTTGCGAATCCACTCGGGAATGGCGGCGTGGGTCGAGCCGCCGCGCACCAGACGGAACGCGGCGTAGAGCAAAAAGAGGCCGAAGACCCAGGTGATCCACGCGAAGCGATGAATGAGCGTGACGCCGAGCGCAATAAACAGGCCGCGCAGAATGATGGCGCCGCCAACGCCCCACAGAAGTGCCGTATGCTGGCGGCGCTCCGAGATGCGGAAGCCCTGAAACAGGACGAGGAAGACGAAGAGATTGTCGATGCTGAGCGAGGTCTCGATGGTGTAGCCGGCGACGAATTCGAGCGCCGTCTGGCGGCCCTGGAACCAGCCGATCCACACGGCAAAGGCCGCGGCTGCAAGCACCAAAACGGCGGTCCATACCCAGGCTGTGGCATTGGTCTGCTTCGCATCGCTGCGATGCGACGGCAGCAGGGCGTCGATGACGAGCAACGCGACCACCGCCGCATGAAACCCGAGCCACCAGACCCACGACGCGCCAGCGATCATATGTGCATGCTAGCGCATGGATAGCGACGACCGCTCATCGCTGGTCGATCAGGCGGATGGTTTCGAGAAAGACGTCGCCGTCGATCTGCAGGCTGTGGGCGCTGACTTTGTCCATGGTGTCCTGCGCGGTGTGGTGGTAGCTGTTGTTGGGGCCGTAGTCGAGATCGATGACGTCGATGGACGGCACGCCGCGCTTGAGGAAGGCGATGTGATCGTCGTCGACCGCTTCCTCCTCCTGAAAGAAATATTGCTCGTCGCCGAATTTACGCGCGGCCTGGCGCATCAGTTCGACGAGCCAGTCCGTCGAGCGCGACTCGCGCTGGATGTCGAGGTCGCGGTCGCCAATCATGTCGGCAAGTATGAAGGCTTTGATCTTGCCGAGAGTGCCGTCGCGGCCCCACCTTGCAGCGAGATGACGGCTGCCGTAGGTTGAGTCCGAATCGGACCAGTGCTCGATGGCTTCCTCGCCATCAAAGAAGACGAGCCACACGGAATAGCCGTCGAGCTTGCGGCCTCCCGCGGTCGCCTCGCGCAATTGATCGGCGATGGCCATCAGCAGGCCCGTGGTTGCGCCGCCGTCGTTGGCGCCCACGAAGTTGATGTTGCGCAGCCAGTAGTTGGTTTCGTAGTGGGTGGCGAGAACGATCGCGCCGTCCTTTTTGCCGGGGAAACGCACGATGAAGTTGCGCATGGCGACGGGGCCGATGGGCGTGTCCGCGATGAAGGCGTCTTCTTCGAGGCTGTCGGGAGCGAAATGCGCGCGGAGAAAGGCCTCAGCCTTGGCATGGCCGGGGCTGGTGGGCCAGCGCGGGCCGATGGCGACGAAGTCGCGGGCATACTGGTAGGCGCGGCCGCCGTTGAAGTGCTGTGCCTGCGCGGCGAGCGCGGCAAAAAATGCTAGTCCGGCCGCGACCCGGCTCCAACACGAAAACTTCACGGAGTGACTGCCTTGGCCTTGCGGCGCGAGGGATGGAAGTACCACGAAACGCCTATGCCGATGAGATAGAGGCAGAGCATGGGGATAGCGTAGATGCACATGGTCCACGGGTCGGGGCTGGGCGTGATGATGGCCGCGACGAGAAACACGGCGAGCACGGCGTAGCGGATGTTCTTCCACAGGAAGCTGGGGCTCACGATGCCGAAGAGCGAGAGGAAGAAGATGAGAATCGGCATCTCAAAGCTGATGCCGAGGCCGAGGATGATGGAGAGAAAGAAGCCGGTGTACTCCTCGATTGTGACTACGGGGTTGAAGTTCTTGCCGAAGTCTACGATGAGGATTTTGAGCGCGCCGGGTAGCACATAAAAGTAGCCGAAGCCCGCGCCTGTGAGGAACAGGCCGACTGTCGCCGCCATGAATGGAATAACGAAGCGGCGCTCTTTTTGATAGAGGCCGGGCGCGATGAAGAGCCAAACCTGATAGAGGATGAAGGGCGAAGCGAGAATGGCTCCGCCGATGAGCGAGACCTGCAGATACAGGTTCAGCGGGTCCATGGGGTGGGTGTAGTTGAGCTTGATGTGCAGCCGGGTGAGCGGCGCCTGGATGAAGCCGTAGAGGCGCTCGTGAAAGATATACGCGACGAGAAAGCCGAGGCCGAGATAAATGGCCGAGTGCACAATGCGCTTGCGCAGCTCTTCGAGGTGCTCCATCAGACTCATGCCAGGGAGCTCGACCCGCTCTGACACTGCCTGCCGCGCCTTACCGATTGCGTCCTCGGGGTCAACCATTCTTGGCTACCGCCTCGGTCGCGGAGTTGCTGTCGCCGTTAGTCTCGTCCGCGGGCTGCTCAAGCTGGCCGATTGGGTCGAGCACCGGTGCCTCGGCCGGCTCCGGCGGTGGTGGCGGCACGCGACGCGCGGCGGCAACGGTCTCGCCGGTGGAGGGCGGCTGGACCTGAATGGTGCTTTCGACAGGGATTGTGGTATCAGCAGGCGTCTCGACAGCTGCGCTCACGGAACCGATGGCGTTCTCCGGCGCGGGAGCGGGCGTCTCCGGAGTGGTAAGCTTCGGCTGCGCCTCTTCCTTCTTGCGCCGGTCGGCCTCTTCGCTCAGCCGCAGCTCTTCCTCCATCTGGAACTTGAAGTCGTTGGAGGCCTTGCGGAACTCGTACATGAGCTTGCCGATCTGGCGGCCGATCTGGGGCAGGCGGCGCGGTCCGAAGACCACCAGCGCCAGCACCATCAGAATCAACGAATCCGCCATTCCCAGGCTGTCGAGCTCAATTTGCGGGGCGATCATCATGAAGGTTCATGATACCCGCCCGCGCAGCGGGGTCACAATCCGCGTCGGCTACCAGGTAAAACTGCCGGAGGCCGGAGGCCACGAGCCCAGCAACTGGCGCAACAGAACGATGCGGCCAAGGTGATAGGCGTTGTGGCCGCCAAGGTTTTCCAACTGCTCGCGGATGGTCATCAGGCGCTCGGGCTGGCCGGGGATGGATGGGCAGTGCACCGTCTGTTCGAGCCGGGATGCTTCTCCGGCGGCGCGCGCGGCTTTGTCGATGCCCTGCAGAAATCGCTCGCGCAGCGCGGCCCAGCTTTCACGCTCCATGTCGAGGACGGTCGGGAAACCATCGGCTGCGCTTTCGGGATAGGGCGTGGGCTCTCCAGCGATCCAGTCGAGAGAAATCTGCAGCCAGAAGGCGATGTGCCAGAGCTCCTCATAGATGGAGCGCGGCGAGCCGGCCGGCTTGCGATGCGCAAGCTCCTCGGTGAGGCCGGCTGTAATGTCGGCTGGTGCGGCGGCCGCCGCATCGCCCACCAGCACGCGCTGGAGTTCGTTCATGATTCTTGCCCCCAAATCGGGATTGCCTACCCTTCTCCGCCAGCTTCGCATAGTCGTACATGGTTCGGTATTTGTTAAAATCGAAGCACCGCGGATGCTTCCGCGCTGCCTGAGGTGAATCTCCGGAGCCGATTGAGCATCTCTTGGTGTAACGGGACTGCAACAACCCCGTGGGTGGCAAGCATCCACTGCAGTCCACGAGCCGCACGCTGGCTCAGGCTTTCAACATCCCCGTTTGCCGGTGCACAGCCGGGCAAACTGAAGGCGGAATACGGTGACTCCTGTTCTCGACGAGCAAGCCGCGGCCTCGCAGGCCGTTGATGCGACCTGCAGCCTGGAGAATTATCTCGCGCTGCCCGACCACAGCATGGATGAACGGATTGCAGCGGCGCGCGCGAAGCTGGGCGCGTCCACGATTCTGCTGGGGCACCACTATCAGCGCGACGAGGTGATTCGCTTCGCCGACTACACGGGCGACAGCTACAAGCTCGCGAAGATTGCGGTGGAGACGGATGCGCGCTATCTCATCTTCTGCGGCGTGCACTTTATGGCGGAGAGCGCCGACGTGCTGGGCCGCGACGATCAGCAGGTGATTCTGCCGGACCTGAACGCGGGCTGCTCGATGGCCGACATGGCAGAGATTTCGCAAGTGGAAGACTGCTGGGAGACGCTCGAGCGGCTTTACCTGGCGGACGAGACCATTCCCATCACGTACATGAACTCGACTGCGGCCATCAAGGCCTTCTGCGGCGAGCACGGCGGGCTGGTATGCACCTCGTCGAATGCGGGCGCGGCGTTTCAGTGGGCGTTTGCGCGGGGCAAGCGGGTTTTGTTTCTGCCAGATCAGCACCTGGGGCGGAACACGGGCTTCGCGATGGAGATTCCTCTCGAAGAGATGACGGTGTGGGACCCGTGGGCGCTGCAGGGCGGGCAGACCAAGGACAAGCTCGCTGCCAGCCGCATTCTGCTGTGGAAGGGCCACTGCTCGGTGCATCAGCGGTTTCTGCCCAGCCATGTGGATCAGGTGCGGGCGAAGTATCCCGGCATCCAGGTGATCGTGCATCCCGAATGCCGCTGGGAGGTCTGCCAGAAGGCCGACGCGCTGGGCTCGACAGAACGGCTGATCGCGCTGGTGGAGGCGGCTCCGGCGGGGACCATGTTCGCGATCGGGACCGAGATTCATCTCGTCAATCGGCTGGCAAAGCGGTTTGATGCCGAGGGCAAGCGCATTATCACGCTCGACGACACGGGCTGCCTGTGCACCACGATGTACCGCATCAGCCCGCAGCATCTGGCCTGGGCGCTTGAGAGCCTGGTAGAAGGCCGCGTGGTCAATCGCATCCAGGTGCGCGCCAGCGTGAAGCAGTGGGCGCGCGTGGCGCTGGACCGGATGCTGGAGATTGGCTGAAGCGAGCAGGCCACGAATTCCACAGCCTCTTGTGCGCCACGACCAGGCACAGTGGAACGAGCAACTTCCCGGCTGCTTTGCGACTCTTATGACTCGTATGGCTCAGTACCCTATCCCCGGTTAGTAACCACCTCGTTTACACCGACGACACGGCCATCGAACCGAAGAGCTATCGTTTTGCCTCCGCAAAACCGGGACAATGCAAGAGTCACGCCCCCCGAGGTGATTCAGCGCATGCGTTCTCAAGCTGTCTATCTTAGTGTCATCGCCGGTCTCAGCCTGCTGTGCGCGGGCTGCTCGACGTCGGGCAATCCATATCTCACCACGAGCAACACGCCCTCCGGCTCGACCGTCATCATCACCACTCAGCCCGCCAGCCAGACCGTGCCCCTGGGCGCGACCGCAACCTTCAAGGTGCAGGCGCGGGGCGATGGGATTTTGAGCTATCAGTGGAGCCGCAACGGCGTAGCCATCGATGGCGCGACCAGCAACACCTACACCACGGCGCCGATCACCGAAAACGACAACGCGGCCAGCTTTACAGTCTCGGTGCGCGACACCAACGGCCCTGCTACCAGCACCGCCGCCACGTTGACGGCCGGTCCGCGGTCCCCGGAGGCGGGCGATCTGCGGCTGCTGCTCTTCCAGCAGGCCACCATGCCGGGACTGGGCGCGAGCGCGCAGGCCAGCAGCCTGCCCACCAATGCCGCGCAGCTGTTTCCCGGCGCAGTGGGCTCGCCGCTTGAGGTTGGCGGCTCGTCGGTCTGCCACCAGGGCGTGGAGTACGGCTGTGGATGGGATTTCTTCGTCGAGTACCTGCCCACGCAGGAGAACGGTCTGACCATGCTGTACCAGGGCCAGGCTTACAGCGATTTCGACTTTGACCTTTCAGCGATTGCGGCACCGAACGTAGTCATCACTTCGCTCGACTTTGAGCCGGCCAACAATGCTTACGCGATGGCCTGGGTGTCGACGATGCAGCCCGGCGGCTTTGATATGCACCGCGACATTGTGGCTCCGGCTGACATTGACTCGACGGTGGCGGCGAACGCTGCCGCCAGCCGCATCACTACCGCGGTTGCGTTTGACGCCAACGGACAGGCAAATCTGATCTCCTATGGCTGGGCTGGCGACGAGCACACGGTTTACGAAACGCGCACGGTCCTTGCCGACTCCGCCGACGTGGTCACGCAGGCCAAAGCGCTGGCGCAGGCCGGCTACTCCATCAGCGCCTTTGGCGGCAACGATGCCAGCGGCTATGTGCTGGTGGGCACGCGCGTGCAGGGCGATACCGTGCCGCGCACGCTGGTGATAACCACGTCCTGCTCGACCACGACGACCGCGAGCGCCACGCAGGGCTCGTACAGCACGCCGGTGGCCCGCTTTGCCAATGCTGACTCCAGCCAGACGCTGATCAGCGAATACTAAGAAATTCTTCAATGGAAAAAGCCGGCGCTGCGACGCCGGCTTTTCCATGCCCTGCTTCCAGCAATTCACTCGACAATTTTCAGGCTGGTCTCCTCTGTGGCCAGCGAGCTGCCGCCCACCCAGATTCGGTAGGTGGTCGGCTCCATGATGCGGTGGAGATCCACGCCGACGAAGCTGAGTTCGTTGAAGCCCAGCGGCAACTCCACATGCTTGGTCTCGCCCGGGGCGAGCTGAATGCGCGCGAAACCCTTGAGCTCGCGTACCGGCTGCTCCACGCTGGCGTCGGTGTTGCGGATGTAAAGCTGAACCACCTCGGTGCCAGCGACGCTACCGGTGTTGGTCACATCCACGCCCACGGTCACGAGCGGAGCGCGGCTGCTCAACGCTTCCTGCAGAGGGACTTCCGCGCGGTTGAGCGTGGGTCGGCTATAGCGGAAGCGGGTGTAACTCAGCCCCCAGCCGAAGGGGAACAGGGCTGAATTGTCTACGTCCATGTAGCGGGACACGAACTTTTCTGCCGCATTCGCGGGCATGCGGCTGAGGTCTCCGTGGGCCGGCCGGCCGGTGGGAAGCTGCGCATAATACAGGGGTTCCTGGCCAACGGCACGGGGAAGACTGGCGGGCAGCTTGGCGGAGGGGTTCACATCGCCGAAGAGCACGTCGGCCACGGCGGGCCCAGCTTCGATGCCCGGGCTCCATGCTTCAAGAATGGCAGGAACATGGCCGGCGGCCCAGGTCAATTGCAGCGGGCGGCCAGCCAACACCACCAGAATCAGCGGCTTGCCCGTGGCAGCGACGGCCTCCAAAAGCTTCCCCTGATTGCCGGTGAAGCCGAGATGCGCACGGCTGGAGGCTTCGCCCTCCATCCAGTTGGTGGGCTCGCCCAGGGCGAGGATAGCTACGTCGGATTGCTTTGCGGCATCGACTGCTGCGGCAATCAATTTATCGTCATCGGGGGGCGGACCGCTGTCCTCGACGGCCGCAGAGCCTCCGAAAGAGACGTGCTTGAGCACCTCGGCGTCTTCGCCTGCCAGCACGCCGCAACCCTCGGCGTAGATGAGCCGGTCGCCAAGACGTTGGCTCAGCTCCTGGCGCAGCGTGATCACATCCTTGGGATTGCCCGCCGACCAGGCACCGAGCAGATCGCGCTGGTCGTCGGCGAGCGGACCGATGAGCGCCACTTTTTTCGCCTTGGCGGTGAGGGGCAGCAGCGCGCCGATGCCTTCGACCGGATCGTTCTTCAGCAGCACGATGGTCTCGTCCGCCACTTTGCGGGCCACGGCGCGGCGTTCCGGCGTCGCTTCATAAGCCGGGCTCGGCTCCGTATACGGGCGGTCGAAGAGGCCGAGCGCGAACTTGACGCGCAGCACGCGGCGCGCTGCCTCGTCGATGACGCTCTCCGGAATTTTGCCGGAGCGCACCTGCGCGGCCAGCGTGGTGCCGTAGAGGTTGCCCTCCATATCCATGTCGGTGCCGGCCTCGATGGCCTTGCGCGCCACTGTCGGCCCATCGCCAATGGAGTGATTCTGGAGCTCTGCCACCGCGCCCCAATCCGAAACCACCATGCCGTCGAATCCCCACTCCTTGCGGAGAATCTGTGTGAGCGTGAGGGGGTTGGCTGTGGCGGGCACACCGTTGATGGAGTTGAAGGAGGTCATGATGGTGGCCGCCCCGGCTTCAACCGCTGCATGGTACGGCTCCAGATAAACCTGGCGCAGCGTGATGTCGCTCATATCGGCGGCGTTGTAGTCTCGGCCCGCGATGGCTGCGCCATAGGCTGCGAAGTGCTTGACGCAGGCGGCAACAGAGTCGGGCCGGGCGAGATCGTCCTGCTGGTAGCCCTTGACCCAGGCACGCGCCAACGCAGAGCCGAGATAGGGATCTTCACCATTGGACTCGATGATGCGGCCCCAGCGCGCATCGCGCGCGATATCGACCATGGGCGAGAAGGCCCATGCGATGCCGTCGGCGCGCGCCTCGGTCGCGCCAGTGCGGGCGACGGTCTCTGCCGCGTTTACATCCCAGCTTGCGGCCACCGCCAGGGGGATGGGAAAGACCGTGTGATCGCCATGAATGACATCGAGACCGAAGAGCAACGGGATGTGCAGGCGCGATTTCTGCATGGCGATGTGCTGATAGTGATTGGTCTGTTCCGCACCCACCACGTTGAGCATGGAGCCGACTTCGCCTTTGGCCACCAACTCGTCGTAAGTGAGATTCGAGGCCGCTGGCCCGGTAGCAAAGCCAGCCGAATACTGCACGAGCTGCCCGATCTTTTCCTCGAGCGTCATCTGCTTCAGCAGCGCGTCGACGCGCGCGTTCAACTCCTTTGAAGCGAGCTGGGGATTGGAAGGCGGCGCCTGCGCGGTGAGCGAAGCGATGGCCGCCGAGGCAAGAGTCAAAGTGAGCGTACAGCTGAGCGCGCGGAGCGTTTTCATGTCCCGGCCATGATAAATCGCGGTGCGCGGGAGGGTCTTGAGCGCAAGCGAGGCGGCTGGACGCGCGGGCCGATCATGGCGCGTTCATCTGGCTGTGAACGAGGATGATGCCGCTGCATCTAACCTTTCATAACAGCATGGGAAGAAGGCTTGGCCCCCATCGCCGGATGCTCTACTCTTGCAGGTGACGCGCATGGTCCAATTTGCCGCAAGATTTCGCAAGGCCGTCTGGCTGGCACTCGAGCACGACGTGTTGAACACGGCCAAGGCTGCTGCTTACTCAGGGATGCTGATGCTGTTTCCCAGCATGGTGGCGGTGACCACGCTGCTCGCGCTGGTGCCGGAAGGCACCACGCTGATGGGCGAGATTCGCGGCACGTTCTTTCACTTTCTGCCCGCCGATACGTTCACGCTGCTGGCGTCCTCCATGCAGACGCGGCCTCTGCAATCGGTGCAGCTGGTCTTCTCCGCATTTTCTCTCAGCGTCTTTGCCGGTCTTGGCTTGATGCTCTCGCTGATGGAGGGTTTTCGCCGCGCCTACCGGCTGCCGCGCGGAGACTGGGGATTTTGGCAGCGCAGGGCGCGCGCGCTGCTGCTGGTGCCGATTGTCTGCGTGCCGCTGGCGCTGGCCACGCTGGTGCTCGTCTTCGGCCACCAAATCGAGCGATGGATGATCGACAACGCCGCGCACGAACTGCGCTTTGCCGTCATTTTCTCCTGGCGGCTGGTGCGCTGGACCATCGCCGGCGCCGCCTGCATCGCCGTGCTGGGAGCGCTTTATCATTTCGGCACCAAACGCACTGAGCACTGGCTCAACGTGATGCGGGGCGCAGTGGCCGCCACCGCGCTCTGGTTCCCCGCCACGCTGGTCTTTGGCTGGTATGTGACGCGCATCGCAAATTATTCGCGCTTCTACGGCTCGTTTGGCGCAGGCATTGCGACACTGGTGTGGCTCTATCTCACATCGTTCAGTGCGCTGCTGGGTGCAGAGCTCAACGGTGTCTTCTTCCGGGCGCGCATGGAGCGCAACGCCGAAGAGCAGATCGAGGCTGAGATTCCCGAATCGGCCTCGCCCATCCGATAGGCTCAGCTGCCGCGCATTGTTCACACTGCGCTCATGCCGTTGCAACGCTTCAGCCTTCGCCATCCGTGTACAATAAATCGGTCTACCTTCGATAGAAAATCGACCCCCAACACAACATTCATTGGAGTTATGTCCATGCCGTTTGCCGATCAGAGCCTGACCGAGTCCCCCATCCAACGCCGCGCAAAAATCGTTGCCACACTCGGGCCCGCTTCGAACACTGAGCCTGCTTTCCGCGAGTTGGTGCGTGCGGGAGCGGATGTGATTCGCTTGAATTTTTCTCATGGAACGCACGAAGAAAAAGCAGCCCTGATTCAGATGATTCGCAAGGTGGCGAGGGAGGAACGCAAGCCGCTGTGCATTCTTGCCGACCTGCAGGGACCGAAGATCCGCACCTCGAAGCTGAAGGATCATCAGCCGGTGCTGCTGAAAGCCGGCGGACGCCTGACCATTACGCCGCGCGATGTACCCGGCACCGCTTCGCTCGTGGGCACGACCTTCAAAACGCTTGCAGAAAATGTGGAACAGGGTTCGCGCATTCTGCTTTCTGACGGATTGATCGAGCTGCGCGTGCACGAAGTGAACGGCGCAGACGTGGTGTGCGAGATTGTGAACGGCGGCATGCTGGGCGAGAACAAAGGCATCAACCTGCCCGGTATTCCTGTGCGTGTTCCCTCGCTCACCGAGAAGGATTCGCAGGATCTTGAGTTCGCGTTGAAGAGCAATGTGGACGCCATTGCAGTTTCTTTCGTCCGCACTGCCGAGGATGTGCGCCTTGTGCGCAATCGCGTGTCGGCATACGGCAGCGAGACGTGGATCATTGCCAAGCTCGAAAAACCGCAGGCCATCGAGCATCTCGACAGCATTCTCGAGGCCGCGGACGGCATCATGGTGGCGCGCGGCGACCTGGGCGTTGAAGTGCCGCCGGAGAAGGTGCCCGCGATTCAGAAGCACATCATCCGCCGCGCCGCTGAATACTCGAAGCCGGTGATCACCGCCACGCAGATGCTCGAGTCGATGATCGAGAACCCGCGGCCCACGCGCGCCGAGGTCTCTGACGTGGCCAACGCCGTGTACGACGGCACCGACGCAGTGATGCTTTCCGGCGAGTCGGCCGTGGGCAAGTATCCGGTGGAAGCTGTCGCTATGATGGCGCGCATCGTGAGCGAGGCAGAGCGTCACATCAAAGCGGATAAGGATACATACTCTGGCGCGCACGTTCGCAAGAGCCACCTGTCCATTGCGGAGACGATCTGCGAAGCCACCGCGCACGCAGCTGACGATCTGGACCTGCGGGGCATCGCGCTGTTCACCGAGTCCGGCGCAACGGCCCGTCAGCTCTCGAAGTATCACCCCAGCGCGCCGATTTTCGCATTCAGCTCCATCGAAATCACTATCAATCGGCTCAATCTACTGTGGGGCACCACGCCCATCCGCTGCCCGAAGGTGGGGTCGACGGAGGCACTTGTAGATGTGGCCGAAAGTATGCTGGAGCAATATGGCCACGTGCGCAACCGCGAGGTCATCGCGATTGTGGCTGGCACGCGGACCAAGTCTGGCTCGACGAACTTTCTGCGGCTGCACGTACTCGGCGAGCACCAGCAGGATGGCGTCCGCTTTCTGGAAACGCACGACGAGGCAACACCGAGCTCCGGGCTCGCGGAGCCGTCCGCGGAAGCGGGTCCGGGCAAGCGCGCGAAGGCGACGAAGCGCAAGTAAATCCCCGGCGAGAGAAAATGCGAAGGCCGCTCCCCTGGGAGCGGCCTTCGCATTTGTGGCGTGCGCCGTCTACTTCGCGGCGAGCTGACGAAGCACGTAGAGCAGGATGCCGCCGTGCTCGTAGTACTCGATCTCCTGGGGCGTATCGATGCGTACTTTGGCCTTGAAGACTTTCTTCGTCCCGCCGGCCGCAGTCGCGGTTACGTCGAGCGTCTTGCCCGAGGCGAATTTCGACTTGAGCATCGCGGTGAGGCCGGGAAAGTCGTAGACCTCTTCGCCGGTGAGTCCGAGCGACTCGACATTCTGGCCGTCTTCAAACTGAAGTGGCAGAATGCCCATGCCCACCAGGTTCGAGCGGTGAATGCGCTCGAAGCTTTCCGCGATGACCGCGCGCACGCCAAGAAGATTCGGCCCTTTGGCTGCCCAGTCGCGCGACGAGCCTGAGCCGTACTCCTTGCCGGCGAGAATGACGAGCGGGACCTTGCGGTCGGCGTACCTTTGGGAAGCATCAAAGATGCTCATAACCTCGCCCTCGGGCAGAAGGCGCGTAACGCCGCCCTCGGTGCCCGGCGCAAGCTTGTTTCGCAGGCGCACGTTGGCGAAGGTGCCGCGCACCATGACTTCGTGATTGCCGCGGCGCGAACCGTAGGAGTTGAAGTCCGCGGGCTTGACGCCGTGCTCAGCGAGATACTTGCCCGCCGGGCCATTGGCCTTGATCGAGCCGGCGGGCGATATGTGATCGGTGGTCACAGAGTCACCCAGCACCGCCAGCACGCGCGCGCCGTGAATATCGCTGATGGGCGCGGGCGTCTTCTGCATGCCGTCGAAATACGGCGCCTGGCGAATGTAGGTTGAATCCGGCTCCCACTTGTAGACGTCGCCTGTGGGAAAGCGAAGGCCCTGCCAGCTCGCGTCGCCATCGCTGACCGTCGCATATTCCTTGCGGAAACTTTCGCTGCTCAGGCCTTTCTCGATGGCGCTGGCCACTTCCTGTTGCGTGGGCCAGATGTCCTTGAGATAGACGAGCTGGCCGCTTTGATCTTTGCCAAGCGGATCGGCATCGAAGTTGTGACCGATCTTTCCGGCGAGCGCGTAGGCAACGACGAGCGGCGGCGACATGAGGTAGTTCGCGCGCACATCGACGTTGACGCGCCCCTCGAAGTTGCGATTGCCGCTGAGCACGCTGACGGCGACGAGGCCGTGCTCGTCGATGGATTTTGAAACGTCGGACGGCAGCGGGCCGGAGTTGCCGATGCAGGTGGTGCAGCCGTAGCCAACGACGTTGAAGCGCAGCTTTTCGAGGTACGGCAGCAGGCCGGACTTCTGGTAGTAGTCGGTGACCACACGCGAGCCGGGCGCGAGCGATGTCTTGACCCACGGCGGAACGGTGAGGCCTTTTTCGACTGCCTTCTTCGCGAGCAGGCCGGCGGCAATCATCACCGAAGGGTTCGACGTGTTGGTGCAGCTTGTGATCGCGGCAATCACGACTGAGCCGTGGTCGAGATACTTGTCGGGATCGACGTTGAAGCGCTCCTTCACCGTGGTGGTGACATGGAGCGGCATCTTCTCCGCCAGGCCGGAATCGGCAACAGCAGTGGTGCGTTCCCACGCGGCTGCGGTGCGTGAGCCGATAGGCTTCGCGGTTGGCGCGAGCAGCGATGGAAGCTGTTGCGCGAAGCTTGCGGCGGCGTCCTTCAGCAACACGCGATCCTGCGGGCGCTTGGGGCCGGCCACGCTGGGCTCAACGGCGCCGAGGTCGAGCTCGAGGGTCTGCGAGTACTCAGCCTCGGGTGAGCTTGCGGTGTGGAAGAGACCCTGCTCCTTGTAATACGCCTCGACCAACGCGATCTGCTCTTCGCTGCGGCCAGTGAGGCGCAGGTAGCGCAGCGTCTCGGCATCGACCGGGAAGATGCCGCAGGTTGCGCCGTACTCGGGCGCCATGTTGCTGATGGTGGCGCGATCGGCGAGAGGCAGCTCAGCTATTCCGGGGCCGTAGAACTCGACGAATTTGCCGACGACGCCGAGCTTGCGCAGGGCCTGCGTCACGGTCAGCACGAGATCGGTGGCGGTTGCGCCTTCGCGCAGCTTGCCGGTGAGCTTGTAGCCCACGACCTGCGGCACGAGCATGGACACAGCCTGGCCGAGCATGGCGGCCTCAGCCTCGATACCGCCTACCCCCCAGCCGAGCACGCCGAGGCCATTGATCATGGTGGTGTGCGAGTCAGTGCCGACCAGCGTATCGGGGTAGGCAACAAGCTCGCCATTCGTTTCGGTGGTGAAGACGACGCGGGCGAGGTACTCGAGGTTGACCTGGTGGCAGATGCCCATGCCGGGCGGCACGGCGCTGAAGTTGCGGAAGGCCGTCTGGCCCCACTTCAAGAAGGCGTAGCGCTCGCGGTTGCGCTGGAATTCGAGCAGCGAGTTGGCTTCGTACGCGGCGGGCGTGCCGAACTCGTCCACCTGCACGGAGTGATCGATGACGAGCTCCGCGGGCACGAGCGGATTCACGCGCTCGGGGTCGCCGCCGAGGGTCTTGATGGCGTCACGCATGGCGCCGAGATCGACGATGGCGGGCACGCCAGTGAAGTCCTGCATGAGGACGCGCGCGGGCATGTAGGCGATCTCGCGGCTGGGCTCGGCCTTGGCGTCCCACTTGGCCAGGAACTCGATATCCGCGGCGGTGACGTTGACGCCGTCTTCGCGGCGCAGCAGGTTTTCCAGCAGGATCTTGAGGCTGAAGGGCAGGCGGCTAAGGTCAAAGCCGCGCGCGGTGAGCGCAGGCAGGCGATAGATGGTGTAAGTGCGGCCGCCGGAGGCAAGCTGGGCGCGGCTCGAAAAGCTGTTCATCGGGAGACCTTTCTATCCGCAGCGATGCGGATGAGCTGATCAGGAGGATTGCACAACCCGGTTGCCGCGGCCGCTTTGCTGCTGCGGCGCGCGCGGCACAATCCGGGAAATATCGATGGGAATAAGACTACTCAGCGGGCGCTGCGGCGTCCACGGTCGGGGCGGCCGCGGCGAAAGCGCTTGAGGAACGGCTCTCCGGAATGGGCTGAAGGCCAGCGCATAAGGATCGCAGTAATTTTATCGCGGCGGCCGTGGTCTGGGGAATGGGCAGCCGCTTTCGGCTTGCGCCGCTAGGCAGCTGTGGATAGGCTGCACATAAGTTCCGCTGTCCTCCGGAGGTCGATTGTGCTCTTGCGCTCATGTCACGTTGCAGCCGCTGCTCTGATTGTCTTTTCCACGCTGGCATGCGGCCAGTCGAGCTCCGCTTCCGCTGCGCCGGCTTCACGGTGGCATCCCGTAGACGGGACCGTGGTGTTGCCGAACTTCCGCTTTGGCACGGGTGAGATGCTGCCCGAGTTAAAGCTGCACTACCTCACGCTGGGCACGCCGCATCGCAACGCGGCTGGGCGCGTGGACAATGCCGTTCTGTTGCTGCACGGCACCGGCGGCAGCGCGCATTCGCTGCTGAATCCGGTGTTCAGCGACGTTCTGTTTGTGGCGGGCGGCGTGCTGGACATTCAGAAATACTTCATCATCCTGCCGGACGACATTGGACACGGGCAAAGCTCGAAGCCCTCCGACGGGCTGCATGCGCACTTCCCTGCCTACGACTACGACGACATGGTGCGCAGCCAGCACATGATGCTCGACGCGATGAAGGTCGATCACCTGCGGCTGATTCTGGGTACGTCGATGGGCTGCATGCAGAGCTTTGTGTGGGGCGAGACGTATCCCGACTTTGCCGATGCGCTCGCGCCTTTCGCCTGCCTGCCTGTGCCGCTTGCCGGGCGCAACCGCATGATGCGCTACATGACGATCGAGGCCATCAAGCAGGACCCGGCATGGATGGGCGGCGAGTACAAGACCGAGCCTGAGCAGGGGCTGCGCAACGCCAACGAGATGATCTTCATCATGGGCTCGAGCCCGCTGCAGATGCAGAAGCAGGCTCCCACACGCGAGCTGGCCGAGCAGTATGTGGACCGCGCGCTAACACGCATGACGGCCTCGACCGACGCGAACGACATGATCTTCTACGTGAATGCGAGCCGCAACTACGACCCGAGTCGTCATTTGGATCGCATCACTATGCCGGTGCTGTGGATCAACTCCGCCGACGACTTTATCAATCCCCCGGAGCTGGGCATTGCGCAGGAGATGGTGAAGCGCATGCCGCACGCGCGGTTCATTCTGCTTCCCATTACGGACCAGACGCGGGGCCACGGCACGCATACGATGGCCGCGGTGTGGAAGGACTATCTCGCCGAGTTCATGAAGGAGACAGAGCCGAAACCATAATGCGCGGTCCAGCGCTCGAACTCGCGCTCCTATACTGGTAGAGTACGGTTCCATTTTCGCGAGGTCAGCACACACATTGGAATATTGGGTCGGACTTAAGGGTCTTTACGCGCGCGCGGTTGCCTGGGTGATGCATCGCATGCCCAGTGAACGCCAACGGCTACCGGTCATCACCATTCTTGCCGGAGGTCTCTGCGGCGTAGCTGCGGTGGCATTTCACATCAGCGTCAGCCACGCAGAGGCGCTGTTCATCGATCGCGCGGGGGCGCTGCCCGGCAACCTGTGGATCTGGGGCACGATTCTGACGCCCGCGATTGGCGGCCTGGTGGCCGGCATCGGTCTCTATTATTTCGTTCCCGCGGCGGCGGGCAGCGGCATTCCCCAGGTCAAAGTTGCGTACATGACGCGCACCGGCTACGTCTCGATCAAAGAGACCGTCGGCAAGTTTGTGTTGTGCGTCATTCAGCTCGGAGTAGGCGCTTCGCTCGGTGTCGAGGGCCCTACGGTGCATATCTGCTCCGGCGTCAGCAATGCGATTGCACGCATCACGCGGCTGAGCCCCGCGAACGCGCGGCGGCTGACCTCGGTGGGCATGTCGGCAGGCATTGCAGCGGCCTTTAACGCACCCATTGCGGCGGTTACCTTCACGCTGGAAGAGCTGATTGGCACGCTCGATCAGACCATGCTCTCCGGCGTGATTGTCGCGGCGGCGCTGGCTGCGGTCGTCGAGAACAAAGTCCTCGGCTCCAAGCCCATCTTCCATGTGCCCCAGAACTTCACCTTTGACCATCCTTCGTCGCTGCTGTGGTATGCGCTGCTGGGGTTGCTGGCATCATTCGTGTCGATTGGATTTACCGACGGGCTGCTGGGTCTGCGCGGCTGGTTCAAGCAACTCACGGTGGTTCCGCGCTGGGTGCATCCCGCCATTGGCGGCGCAGCCACTGGCAGCATTGCGGTGGTGGGCCTGCTGCTGTTTCACCTGGGCGGCATCGCCGGCGACCCCTACAAAACCCTGACCATGGCCTTTACCGGCACGCTGCCCGTGGCTGCCATGGCGACTCTGTGCATACTCAAGCTGGCCGCTACGGTTACGTCCTACTCAAGCGGCGGCGCGGGCGGCATCTTCGCTCCGGCGCTGTTTATGGGCGGCATGCTGGGCGGGGCGGTTGGCTATCTGGATGTGATGGTCTTTCATCACTCGACGGATTCGATTGGAGCCTTTGCCGTGGTGGGCATGGGCGCGGTATTCGCCGGCGTGGTACGCGCACCCATGACGTCGATCCTGATCATCTTTGAGATGACGGGCGGCTATGGGCTGGTGCTGCCGCTGATGATTGCCAACATGAGCGCCTTTGCGTTGGCGCGCCACTGGCGGCATACCCCGGTGTATGAGGCGCTGCTGGAGCAGGACGGCATCTTCCTGCCGGAGCGACCTATCGATCCGCCGCTTGCGGGCGAAGCCGCACACCCGCAAATGACCGAAGACGCCACCGCCTGACGGCCGCTACTGCGGCGGCTTCTCGTTGTAGAGGAAGAGTGCCCGGAGCTCGAGATACGGGCCGTGGAACTCGTGCGGCAGCGGCGGGTAGTTCGAGCCGGTGAGCGCGCCCCACGCGGCCCGGTCCAGGCCCGTGTCACCGGAGCGGCCCTCGAGCACCATGCTGCCTTCCATGATGCGGCCGTTGGGCAGCACCTTGAAGCGAATCTGCACGGCGCCCTGCTTGAGAATTGGCGGGTTGACCTCGTCGGGAATCAGCGGGTCCCAGGTGTGCTCGGTCTCCACATACCAGCGGTGCAGCCAGGAGTTGAAATCGACGCCCTGGGTGTCGGAGAGAATTTGCACGCCACCCGCGCCTGCGCCGGGATGGCGCGCGAGGCCCGAGCCGCCAGAAAGCTGCTGCGTGCCGCTCTCAGGGTTGCTGGCTGCGCCACGCATCGCCTGGCGAAGCTGGTCTTCAGGATTCTGCGACCCCATGGCGAAGTTGGGCCGCGCGGGCACTGCCTCAGGCCGCGGCGCCTCCACGGGCGACGGGGATTTCGCGGCGGTCTGGGCCGGCGGCGGGGTCACCGGAGCCGGCGTCTCCTGCGTTTCCGGCTGCTTGACCGGCTCGGGCGGCGGAGGCGGCGCCTGCTTCTGCAGGTCTTCCAGGGTCTTGCTGTCGACGTGCGACTGCTTCTCCGGCACGGGCTTGATCACGACCTTGGGCTGCAGCTTCCGCAGCGCGTCGGGTGGCAAATCAAGATAACTGAGATCTTTGCGTTGCTTGATGGCATCGAAAGGATCGATGACCGGCGGCACCTTCAGCACGTACTTCGGAATCCAGGTAAAGGCCGACAGCAGAATGACATGCAGTAGGATCGCGAGCCAGATACCTTCGCGCAGGCGGGCCCAGCGGCGCTCGTCTTCAAGCTCGGTAATGACCTGGAGCAGCTCGTGGGTGTCGTAATCGACCCAGCGCGAGGTGGAGTAGCCCCGGCGCGCACCGTCGCTATCCGGCTGCGGAGCGCCCGTTTCAGGAGTCTCCGGCGTGGAGCCGGCGGGATCGTTAGGCTCGTTCACCTGGGTTGGGGTTTCTGTGGGGTGCATGCGCACGACGGAAACCGGAGGGATGCGCCCACCAGCTCTGTCTCAGGTCCTTCCTGTCTATTCTCTCATCCCTGCCAAATCGCGCAACTCGGGCGCGGCGCGGGGGCAAAACCGTACAATGAGTCTTTTGGAATGGACGGATTAGAGGCGCGAAAGGGACCGGTTTGAAGCAGTTTTTTCTTAAACTTGCGGCCAAGTGGAAGCTGGTGATCCTGCCTGCGCTCATCAAGATGGGCTTTTGGGGCGTAGCGGCCGTGGCGCTGCTCGATTCGTCGTCCATTCCCGTCCCCATGGACGCGATTCTGGCCGTCTATGTGTGGAACGACAAGCCGCATTTCTGGCTCTATTGCCTGCTGGCGTCTGTGGGCTCGGCCATCGGCGGGCTGGTGCCCTACGGCATTGGCCGCGCGGGCGGCGAGCTCTTCCTGCTCAAGCGTGTGAACCGCGCGCGCTTTGACCAGCTCCGCGACCGCTTTGAGCGCCAGGAGTTTCTGGCCGTCATGATTCCCTCCATGCTGCCGCCACCCACGCCGTGGAAGCTCTTCGTCTTTGCCGCAGGCGTGTTTGAGATGAAGGTTGTGCCGTATTTCGCGGCCGTCGCCTGCGGACGGTTTGTGCGCTGGATGGTGCTGGCGGTGCTGGTGCTCAAGCTGGGACCGAGCGCGGTCGACGTGGTCGCGCATCACGCAATTCCCGTTGTGCTTGCCGTGATCGGCCTGGCGGTTGTGGGATTCGCGGTGTGGTGGCTGAGGAAGCGGCGCAGCGAACCGTTGGCCGAGGCATAGACCGAAACCGGCACGTCTCCGCTGAGCAAAAATACCCGATAAACTCCTAAGTTTTTAGTTGACACGGAATCCACCCGGCGCTAATCTCCTAACTCATTAGGAGGTCGCTGGTGAAAAAGACAGCCGAAGCAGGCCTGACCAAACTTGAACTGCGCATTATGCAGGCCGTCTGGAAGCTGGGCTCGGGCTCGGTGAGTACGGTGCAGGAGGAGCTGGACACGCCTCTTGCCTACACCACGGTGCAGACCATGCTCAACATTCTGGAGCGCAAGGGCAAGCTGAGCCGCGCGCGCGACGGACGCGCCTTCATCTATTCGCCGCGCGTGAGCGAGGCCCGCGCTCTGCGCCAGGGCGTGCGCGATCTGGTGGATCGCATGTTCGGCGGCTCAAGTGAAGAGCTGGTAATGAGCCTGCTCAAGAGCCGTCAGATTGACGCGAAGAAGCTGGCCGAGCTGACGGAGCGGTTCAACCGGGAAGCAGGCGAATCATGATGCGCATCGAGTCGTGGCTGCTCTCGTATCTGCTGAATGCCCTGTGGCAGGCACCGCTGGTCTTTGCGACTGGTTGGCTGGCGGCACGCGCGCTGCGCAGGCTGGGCGCAGCGGCCGAGCATCGCCTGTGGGTCGGCGTGCTTGCGCTCGAGAGTATTTTGCCTGCGCTCTCTGCGGCTTCGTGGGACTGGCTGCTGGCGTTGCTGGCTCCGGGCCGCGCGGGTGGTGAATCGCACGTGACAGTGATCTTAAGCGAGGGCACGGCCGTGGGTGCGGTGCCGCTGCCGGGCGCGATCCTCACTGCTGTAGCGCTCTTCTATTGCGCGACGCTGGTCTACTTTGCGGCGCGGCTGGCGTGGCAATGGAATGCTCTGCGGGTGCTGCGCAACGATGCGACGCCGATGACGCTCACCGGCGAGGCTGCGCTGAGCTGGCTGCGCTGCGCGGACCGGTTTGGCGTAGAGTGCGCCACCGTGGCTCGTTCGTCGCACGTCGCCGGGCCGTTGACTATCGGCCTTCGCAACAAGCTGCTGCTGCTACCCGCAACGATGGCAACCACACTCAGCGATGCGGAGATGCAGACGGTGCTGGCGCATGAATTCGCGCACATGCGACGCAACGATTTTGCCAAGAACATTGCGTACGAACTGCTCAGCATCCCCATGCGCTTTCATCCGGCCTGCTGGCTGGTGCGCAGGCGCATAACGGAGACGCGCGAACTGGTGTGCGACGCGATGGCGGCAGCGATCGGCGGGCGTACGTACTATGCGCGCTCCCTGCTGCGGCTGGCAGCAGGATTGGTGGCAGGCAGCTCAGTCCGCACACCGCAGGCCATCGGAATCTTCGACACCACAACGTTTGAGAGGAGAGTTATGAGACTCACAGAGACACAACGGGAAGTCAAAGGCGCGCGGCGGCTGGCCATAGCGGCAGTCTGCGCCGCGCTTGCGGTGGGAACCTGCGCGTCCGCACTGGCGCTGCGCATGCATGTGGATGCGGCCGCTGTTGGCGTGGGCGCAGGAAACGGTGAAGCGTCCACACCCATCACTGTTCCGGCGAAGGAGATGGTCACGCTGGTCCTGAAGAAAGTGCCGCCGGTGTATCCGCCGGATGCGAAGAAGGCACGGGTACAAGGCGCGGTGGAGCTGAGCGCCGTGATTGGCAAGGATGGAAGTGTGGAGGATTTGAAGGTGCTGTCAGGCCCGAAGATGCTGCGGCAGTCCGCGCTCGACGCGGTGCGCCAATGGACCTACAAACCATATCTCTTGAACGGCGAGCCGGTTGAGGTGAACACGAAAATCCACATCATCTACTCGCTGAGCAAATAAAGCACGCCCGTCGGTTACTGAGCCCCGTGCGGGATGCGCGGGGCTTTCTTATTTGCGGATGAGTACGGGAACGGGCTCTGCGCCCTTCAATTGGCGAACCAGCGCAGGGACGCCAAAGACGAGGCCGGCAACGATGGCCGTCGAGATCGCGTCATTGCGATAGAAGGGCAGGCCCGCCGCGAAGCACGCCGCGAGACCCGCGCCGGTGTGCGGATACATGGTGCCGGAGGCCCAGACCGCATAGTTTGACGCGACGAAGAATGAAGTCGGCCCAAGAACCACGCCCGCGGCTACGCGGACGAAGCTGGTGCGCGCATGCAGCAGGATCTGGCCGAGCGCCATCGCCATGAGATACCAGCCCCAGGTGATGACGTAGTCCTGCCAGCGGAAGGCATACCCGTAGACCGAAGTGGTGAGAAAGTAGTCGGTGGCCATGAGCACCGCAAGCGGCGCCAGCATCTCGCGCCAGGAGCGCCGCGCGCCGAAGAAGAGCAGCGCACCGCCCATCGCCGTGAAGTTGAACCACTCCGGGTGCGGGAACGCAGCGAGCAACAAGCGGCTCAGAATGGCGACAACCAGCAGGATATAGGCGGGCATGGACGACCTCGAATACGAACTCCCGGCGGCTCACCGGGGACAGAAACTGCGCTCTCTTCATTCTGAGGCGTGCGCCTTCGCGGGTCAACCATTGAGAATGGCCGGAATTCGCGTGTAAGAGCAATTTCCGTGCGCGCGGCGAAATTCGCAGACGCTGTGCATCGGGTGTTCTATCATGCCTGCAACCGAATTCTGGAGGAAACATGCACACTCTGCGGACTTCCCCGCATCAAAACCTTGCCGCTGCCTTGAAGATGCTGTCTCTCGCGGCGCTGGCGGCCCTGTTGGCCGCGCCCTGCTTTGCCCAAAGCGACACCCGGAAAGTGGTGAAGACGGAAGCGGACCTCCCGCGTTTCAACTACGCGGTGGCGGGCACGGCTACGGAGCTGCTGCAGTCCGACGATGCGACATTTGACGTGTTCGCGGCCAAGGTGTGGGCGGATGTGGACTCGGTTTTGCACGACTACGATGTGCAGGACCACGCGGTGCTGCGCAGTTTGTTCGGCGTCGAGCTGAACCTCGCTCTTCTTGCCGGCAAGGATGACGCCGCGCAGGAGTGGCTCACCAAGCTCCGCGACGTGCAGGACAAGCCGGATGCGAAGCTCATGAGCGGACTCCAGACTCGCGCGATGATTGCGGCGGAGAAATCCGCGGGCAAGACTTCCGGCGCGGAGTACGAAGCGGCCTACCGGGATGCCTATGCGGCAGAAGTGAAGGATCTCCCGTGGCCGGTCGTGGGCAACCGCATCAAGGAGATGAAGAGCAGCGCGGAGATCGTTTCGCCGGCGCTGGTGGTGGGCAGTGTGCAGGCGGACCTTGACCCTGCTGTGGCCAAAGCGCACGAGTTGAGCAATGACCTGGCCTGGGGCCTGATTACCGATCGCCTGTATCTCAAGCGCATTTTGCCGCTGAAGGCGCAGACGATTGAAGTGCTCACGGCCAAGGTTGCCGCCAACAACGTGCTCAAGCCGGACATCTGGGCTGCGCGCGACGTAACGCTGACGCCAGAGGACAAGCTGACGCCGGTGCGAATCGCCATCTGGGATTCCGGCTCCGACCTGTCGCTCTTCCCCGACCGCGAATTCACGGTGAAGGACCCCGCGCCGGGCGCCGATCCGCACGATATTGCCTTCGACCTCAAGGGATTTCCCACGCACGGCTATCTGTTTCCGCTCGACGCCGAGCAGCAGAAGGAATATCCGGCGATGCACGACGAGTTGAAGGGTTTCTCTGATCTGCAGCTCTCAATCGACAGCCCGGAAGCCGCGGCGCTCAAGCAGAAGCTGGGCAGCATGTCGGCCTCGGAGATTCCCGGATTCCTCGAGCAGCTTGAGTTCTTCGCCATCTACTCCCACGGCACCCACGTAGCAGGCATCGCAGCTCGCGGCAATCCAGCCATCCGGCTCGCGGTGGGGCGCATTACCTTCGACTGGCACAACGTGCCGCTAGCGCCGACCGAGGAGCTCTCAAAGCGCTCCGCCGAAGACGACATGGCTTACGTCGATTGGTTTCGCAAGAACCATATCCGCGCGGTGAATATGAGCTGGGGCGGGGGTCCGCAGGATGATGAAGTGGCGCTCGAAAAAAACGGCATAGGCAAGGATGCGGCGGATCGCAAGGCGATTGCGGCGAAGCTGTTTGCCATTGAGCGCGACGGCCTTTACAACGCGATGAAGAGCGCACCCGACATCCTGTTCATCTGCGCGGCGGGCAATGCGGACAGCAACAGCAGTTTCAACGAGATGATCCCGTCATCGTTCAAGCTGCCCAATCTGCTGACCGTGGGCGCGGTAGACCAGGCCGGCGACGAGGCCAGCTTTACCAGCTATGGTCCTACCGTGCTGGTCGATGCCAATGGCTACCAGGTAGAGTCCGTGGTGCCGGGGGGTGCCAAGCTGCGCATGTCTGGAACTTCGATGGCTACGCCGAACGCGACCAACCTTGCCGCGAAGCTGATCGCGCTTGACCCGAAGCTGACGCCGGAGCAGATCATTCACCTGATGGTTGCCGGCGCCACCGCAAGCGAGGACGGCCGCAGGCACAATCTCGATCCCAAGCGGTCGGTCGAGCTGCTTAAGGAGTTCGAGGCGAACGGAGGGAAGTAGCCCGGAGCGCGGCTACTTCTGCACGCGGCCGTCCATGCCTTCGCCCGCGTCTTCATGGCTGTCGACGATGTAGACCCAGCCAGAGAGCGGCGGCGGGCCTGACGAGCGATCACGACCGAGGAAGGGATAGTCAAAGCGCAGGTCGGTGAACTCCACCGTGGTCCAGGTGCGGCCCGGCGGAAGCTGCGGCGGGTCGAGGCCCGGCATCGGGTCCTGGCCGAGATCGCGGACGACGGCCCAGCTGCCCCAGTCGAGATAGACCTGGCCGAGCAGGGTGCGCTTGGCGGCTTCGACGGCGGGCGTATCTAGCGGCTTGTAGAGCGATGTCGCTGCTGCGGGTCGCTGTCGATTTCGCCGGTGCGTGTGTTGACTTCGGCGGTCTGGTAGTAGTGCGGCGTTTCAAGAATGGCGTGCCAGCGGAATGGATTGACCGGATAGGGCTCGGCGGCCATGCGCGTGGACCGGCAGCGGACGTGATCTGCGTGTTCTCGAGCATCGCCAGGGCCTGCGCGTGTTCGGTCCAGCGCCAGCACCACAACACCACCATGCCCGACAGAGCGCGAAGATGGCCCAGCCCTGGCCGCGAAACTGCACGCGGCGCGCGCCGATCTCGCGGTCGGTGAGACCCAGCAGGCCAGGGCATGATGCAGCGCGCCAGCAGCAGCGCCCACAGCACCGGCTCGGCGATGAAGACGAAGCTGCCCGCATACCAGCGCGGATTGAAGGGAAAGAACGGGCGCAGGCCGTAGTTGTTGGTCCAGTCGAGCAGCAGATGGCTGAGCGCGGCGATGAGCGCCGTGAGATAAAGCCAGCCCCAGCGCACCTGCGGCTGAGCGCGGGATGGGCGCGTCTGGTTCGAGTGCATGATTCTGCGCGGCGCTTCGCGCGCTCGCGCCAGCGATGGCAGAGCCAGACAGCGCCGACGACGACGGCGGCGACGACGGGCACGGCGATGAAGGTGTGCGTGATGCCGCGATGATGCTTCAGCTCCTCGACCGGCCCGGCGAAGCCCCAGAGGACGTCCATGTCGGCGGCCTCGGCGGCCAGCACGGCGGCCAGCGTGGCGTAGGCGGTTTTGCGGTTCAGGCCGGCGCGGCCGATGCAGGCGCCGGTAAGAAAGTGCGTGACGGGTTCCATAGCTGCTACCTGCACCCCATACTAACGGGCCTGCCCGGCAGGCGTGGGGCGCCTCCTATAATCCTGCCCATGGACGAGAAGACAAAATCCGGATAAGGCATCGCGGCGCACCGAGGAGTTGCGCGCCGAGCTGCGGCGGCACGAGCACCTGTACTACGTGATGGACGCGCCGGAGATCTCTGACGCCGAGTACGACGCGCTGATGAACGAGCTGAAGCGCATGGAGGCCGAGCACCCCGAGCTGCTTCACGCCGGACTCGCCCGACTCAGCGCGTGGGCGGCAAGCCGGCCGAGGGCTTCAAGAAGGTGCGCGCACTCGCGGCCCATGCTGAGTCTGGACAACGCGTACTAGCGCCGAAGAGCTGGCGGACTGGGACCGGCGCGTGCATGAGCTGGCCGGGCCGCTCCCGGTGGAGTACACGGCGGAGCTGAAGCTGGATGGGCTGAGCGTGGCGCTGCGCTATGAGGCCGCGGAATGGCGGCGCGCGCCTCGTGTTCGGCTGTGACGCGCGGCGATGGGCAGATCGGCGAGGATGTGACATCGAACATCCGCACCATTCGCAGCGTGCCCATCTCCATTTCTGCCGCAGCGGTTGAAGAAGGCAGGCCTGCCGCAGGCATTTGAAGTGCGCGGCGAAGTGGTGATGCCGGAGAAGGCGTTTCTGCGAACGAATGAGGAGCGCGAGCGCGAGGGATTGCCGCCGTTTGTCAATCCGCGCAACTCGGCGGCGGGTACGGTGCGCACGCTTGATCCGAGCATCGTGGCCAATCGCGGCCTGGTTTTCTTTGCGTATTTTCTGCTGGTCGATGGCGAGTATCTGGCAGCGGGACAGAGCGCGACGCTCGATGCGCTGACGGCGCTGGGGTTCCGCGTGAATCCGCATCGCGGGCGGGTGCATTCGGTGGACGCGATGATGAAGTTCATCGAGAAGGCCGAGGAACAGCGCGCCACGCTGGGCTACGAGATTGACGGCGTGGTGCTGAAGGTGGATGCGCACGCGACGCAGCAACGGCTCGGCTACACGGGCCGCGCGCCGCGCTGGGCGATTGCCTACAAGTTCACGGCGAAGGCAGGCGATCACGCAGATGCAGGACATCCTGATCACGGTGGGGCGCACGGGCAAGCTGACGCCGACGGCGATGCTGACGCCGGTCTTCATCGGCGGCACGACGGTGAGCCGCGCCACGCTGCACAACGCGGACTTCATCGAGCGCATGGGCCTGCAGATTGGCGACTGGGTGAAGGTGGAGCGCGGCGGCGACGTGATTCCCAAGGTGGCGGAGATTGTGGAGGACGCCGAGCATCCGCGCGGGACGAAGATCTTCGAATTCCCGACGCAGTGCCCGGAATGCGGGAGCGAAGTGGTGCGCGCGGAGGGCGAGGCGGACTATCGCTGCGTGAATGCGGACTGCCCGGCCAAGCTGCGCGAGAGCC
The DNA here is from genome assembly GCA_963783925.1 of uncultured Acidobacteriaceae bacterium. Taxonomy (GTDB): domain Bacteria; phylum Acidobacteriota; class Terriglobia; order Terriglobales; family Acidobacteriaceae; genus Telmatobacter. The sequence continues at coordinate 193,069 of CAWAPM010000001.1, forward strand.
TGCTGCACTTTGGCGCGCGCGGCGTGATGAACATCGAAGGGCTGGGCGAAGCGGTGGTGCAGCAACTGCTCGATCGCGGGCTGGTGCGCAGCGTGGCCGATCTCTACAAGCTGACCGAAGAGCAGCTCACCGAGCCTGGATCGCTTCGCGGAGAAGTCGGCGACCGCGCTGAAAGACGAGATCGAACGCTCGAAGAAAGCGGGCCTTGCGCGCGTGCTGATGGGGCTGGGCATTCGCTTTGTGGGCGAGCGCACGGCGGAGTTGCTGGCGCAGGAGTTCGGCTCGATCGATGCGCTGATGGCCGCGAGCGCAGAAGAGCTGGAGCGCGTGGAAGAAGTGGGGCCGCGCATCTCGGAGGCGATCCTCGAGTTTTTCGCGCGGCCGAGCGAATCGCGAACTCGTGGAGCACTGAGGAGGCGGGCGTGGAGATGACGGCGGAGAAGAAGCAGCGCTCGACGCAGCTGGCCGGGCTGACTTTGTGCTCACCGGCACGCTGCCCACGCTCACGCGCGACGAGGCGAAGGCGCGGATTGAAGCCGCGGGCGGCAAGGTCTCCGGTTCGGTGAGCAAGAAGACGAGCTATGTGGTCGCCGGCGAAGAGGCCGGCTCGAAGCTCGACAAGGCGCAGGAGCTGAAGGTGCCGGTGCTGGATGAGGCAGGGCTGCTGAAGATGCTGGAAGGCGCGTAAATGCAGGTCCTTCGACTACGTCCGCGCGGCGGACTTCGTTCAGGATGACGATCCCAGGAGATATACGCCGCCTCTTACGCGATAGAGCGGCGGCGCGGCGATGCGCTGCTCCCGCTCGCGTTCGCGCTTCCAGCTTCGGCGCGCCAGGTGCGGCTGTTGAAGGCCGGCGACGCCGGCGCGGCATCCACGAGATCGCGGCTTGACGAGCCGCGCAGAAGACTCGAGCTCGTCGAGACCGGCATCGATCCGGCACAGCCACGGGCCGCGGCGGCAGCGGATGGGCGGCGACGGCGGTCAGACTGGCGTCGATGGGGAAGGCTGGACGTGCAGCGGGCGTGCGGCCGGCTTGGCCTCGGGCTCAGTCTTCTGCGGCAGCGGGCGCACGCACGGCGATGGTCTTGGCCATGAAGTCATCCACGAGCTTGTGCAGGCAGGTTTGCCCGCACAGGTGCTTGGCGCCGGCGCGCAGACGGCTCTGCGAGTTCCAGCCGCTGATGCGCAGCTCGCCGCTCTGGTCGTAGGCCACGAACCAGTGATTGGTCTGTTGTTTGTCGGTGCCGCAGATGTCGCACGAAATTGCCTGCCGGATCACCGCGTCTCTCCCCTTGAGCTGGCCCATCAGCCGGATTGCGTTCTCCCTATTTCATCGCGGCATGAGCGAATTGCGACGAGACAGATGGGTTGTGAATCGCACACTGTCGCAAAAATGGACGAGGGACGCGGGACGCGTTCTGAAATGGGATCGATGCAAGATTTTCCGCACAAATGCGAAGAGCCGGCGCAAAGGCCGACTCCTCATGCACTTCGGAAGATCCGCAGGCATCATTCGCGCGGGGCGAAGTAGCCTTTACGGGCGCGTACGTGTAGCGCCGGTCGTTGCAATAGAGATAGATGGTGCGGAAGGCGCCGTCGGATTTGAAGTCGGCCGGCGTGTAGGTGAGCGCGTACTGGCTGCGCAGCTCCTCCTCGATGCTCTTGAAGCTGTTGGACATTTCTTCGACCGAGGGCGGGAAAAAGACTTCGCCGCCGGTTGCTTCAGCCATGTCGGTGAGCACCTGGTCGCCCTTGCCGCGGCTGGGGGTCCAGTTGGTGCTGATGGCGTAGATGATGGTCTCGGCGCGCTGGCACATCTTGATGGCTTCGTCGGGATGCACGCGGCTCTGGTTGTCGTCGCCGTCGGAGATGAGGATCATGGCCTTGCGCACCGGCTCCTGGCCGCGCGAGACGTCGAGAAGCTTGTCGCGGCAGGCGGTGTAGACGGCGTCGAACAGCGCCGTGCCGCCGCCGGGGCGCAGGCGGTTGATGCCGGTCTCGAGCCCGTCGAGGTTGTTGGTCCAGTCCTGCTCGATGGTGGGCGTCACATCGAAGCCCATCGACGAAGGCGCGATCGCTGCGTGGCCTTGAGGATCTGGAGAGAGGAACTCGGTGGCCGACTGCTGCTCGAACTGGAAGCGGGTGCGGATGGAGGTGCTGGCGTCGATCACGATGCCGACGCGCAGGGGCAGATTGATCTGCTGGCGGAACGAGGTCACGCGCTCGGGCGCCTTCTGGTCGTCGAGCAGGGCGAAGTCGCTGAGCTTGAGATTGGGGATGTAGTGGCCGTGCTTGTCAGTGACGGTGAAGATGAGGTTGACTTCGTTGACGCCGAGCGCATGATCACGGGCGTGTCGTCGTCCGGCGACGGCCTGGCCGGGCTGCTGCGCGCGGCGGCCGCCGGGGCGCTGCGGCGGGCGGCGGATGCTGAGCCGGAGCCTGCGCTGGCGCGGGTGCAGGGCGCGCGGTTGCTGTGCGCTGCAAAGCGGCGGCGACAGAAGACGCCGCAAGTACCATACCGAATAACTTGTGATTCATATCTCCTCATTTTACCAATGCCGCATCTCATTTCGAGTGCAAGCTTACTGCCGCGTTGCTCGATTGAGGTTCGCGCGGTACTGCTTCGATGCGCGCCAGAAAGGCTTCGAGGTCGGCGGGCAGCGGCGCTTCCAGGTGCAACGGCTTACCGGTAAGCGGGTGCGTGAATTCAAGCTCTGCGGCGTGAAGGAAATTGCGGCCGAGGCGGAGATGCTCCGGGCTTGCCTTGCGCCGCGGCTCTGCGCGACGACCTGATCGGTAAGCTGGCCGGCGGCGCCGTAGAGCGTGTCGCCCACGACCGGATGGCCGATGGAGGCCATGTGCACGCGAATCTGGTGCGTGCGGCCGGTCTCGATGCGCACGCGGACCAGCGTGAATTTGCCGAAGCGGGTTGAGAGGCGGCGCACCACTTCATAGTGAGAGACGGCGGAGCGGGCATTTTCGGTAGGTCGCGTGGTCATGCGGGTGCGGCGCAGCGGGTCGCGGCCGACGGCGGCGTTGATGGTGCCCTTGTCGCGCTCGACGATTGCCGTGCACCAGCGCGATGTAGGTTTTGCTGGATCTGGCGGCGCGGAGAACAATTCGGCCAGCGCGGCGTGGGCGCGATCGTTCTTGGCGACGACGATGAGGCCGCTGGTGTCCTTGTCGAGCCGATGCACGATGCCGGGGCGCAGATCGCCGCCGGTGGAGGAGAGCGCGTGAAAGCGGTGGAGCAGCGCGTTGACCAGCGTGCCGCGGCTGCGCGCATCGTCGTTCTGGCCGGAGCCCGCGTGGACCATCATGCCGGCGGGCTTGTTGACGACGGCGAGGTCGCGTCTTCGTAGACCACGTCGAGGGGAATGTCTTCGGCGATGGCCTTGAGCGGCGCGGGATGCGGCTCGCCGGTGATGGCGATGCTGCTCGCCGCCGCGCAGCTTGAGCGAGGCTTTGACCTGCGCGCCGTTGACGAGGACATCGCCCTGCTCGAGGAGCAACTGCACGCGCGAGCGGCTGACGCCCTCGAGTTGCCGTGGCGAGGAAGTGATCGAGGCGCTGGCCGGCGGCCTCGGGCGGGACTGCGAACGTGCGTGACTCAGTCATGCGCGACCTCGGACGGTCGATGCGCGGTCGGACCGCGTCCGCACGTGTTGCGCTGCGCTCGCGCAGAATGAACGCGCCGGCGAGCACGAGGACGATCGCGGCGATCTGCGGGCCGTCGAGCGCGCCGTGGAGAATTGCGCCGCGGCCTTCGGGATCGCGCCAAAACTCGGTGAAGTAGACGGCTGCGCCGATGGCCATCAGGCCGAAGCCGGCAACATCGCCCGGCCTGGCGGGCGCGCGGCATGCAGCAGCAACAGTGCGATCGCGATGACGAAGAATGCGAGCGCGGCATAGGCCTGCACGGGATGCAGCGGGACGCAGAGCGGCGTGCCGCTCCAGCGCGCGGCGAGCAGGCTGGTGTAGGTGACGGCCCAGCGGACTGTCGGTTTCGGTCCCGTAGCCGGAGCCGGCGAGCAGCGCGCCGATTTGCTCGAAGGCGAGGCCCAGCGCGAGCGGCGCGGCGAGGGCGTCCGCGGTGCGCGCCAGCGGCATGCGCTGGCCGCGCGCGTAGATAAGCGGCGACTGCGCCCGCAAACACGGCTCCGATGGCTGCGACCAGCGGATGATGAATCATGGCGAGGCCGAGCAGCCACGCGGGATGACTGCGCACGACGGTCCAGTTGAGCGCGACCAGAACGAAGCGCGAGCCGGCCAGCGCGGCGAAGAGCGCGACGATGCAGAGATTCCAAAGCAGATGGGATCGATGCCCGCGATGCGCGCGGTGCGCTGCGCGAGCGCAAGACCGAGCAGCACGCCAAGCGCCGCGAGCGCGCCGTAAGCGGGAATGACGAGAGGGCCGATGTGGAAGAGGACGGGATGCACTGAGCTAAGGATAATCTGCTCAGCGCGGCGTGAAGAGGTAGAATCCGGCCCACGGGGCCGTGAGTAATGCGCTGGTGAACCCGTCCTAAGACGGTGGAGCTCCCCGCGGTTCATTAGGCATTCCGGACTGGCGGACACGGCACACAGAACCGTTATGTCGAGTCGAGCCCCTGTTCAATGAATGTTGGTTCAACCAGCGTTAACCACCCACCTGCTTTGCAGGCCGGTTTCTATTGCGGATAGTAGGGACACGCGCGAGGAATTGCAAGTCTTGTGCGGGGTGACGAAGGTGTGATACGCGGGCGCAGCGCTGATTCGATGGGCATTGGGCACGAAGCAAACCCAAAGATTATGCGCATTTGCACGGAGCGCGCGCCTATGATCCGGTGCGGCGATCCTCTTCGAGCACTTCGTCGAGCAGGCCTTTGAGCGAGAGCGCCTTGGCGTGGCCATCGCGCACCTCGGTGACGCCGCCGGCCTGCAGCAGTTCATCGGCGAGGTTGAGCGCGGCCAGCACAGCTACGCGCAGCGAGTCCACGGTGCGGCCCTGTGCGGAGACGGCGCGCATTTTGGCATCGACAAGCTCTGCGAGGCGATGGATGTGATCGGTGTCCTGGCCAGTGAGGTGATAGGCCTGATCGTAGATGCGGACGGTGGTGTAGCCGGGCGGCGGGGTGGACTGCTGTGCCATCGGACTCCTTCGATTTCGAGCGCGTCAGATTTCCAGCGCGTCGAGCTGCGCGAGCAGGCGCTCCACGCGCTGCCGCACCTGATCGCGCTCGGTGCGCAGGGCGCGAATCTCCTGCTTGAGCTGGTCGACGGCGGGTGACTGCTCGTCGAGCAGCGCTTCAGCCTTGGATGGCGCGTTCTTCGGCAGCGGTGCGCAGCTGGCGCTCGCGCTTGACCAGCTCGACGGCGCGCACGATGCGCTCTTCGAGCGCGGCAAAATCGTCGGCGCTGAGGGCCAATGGCGCAGGCTCCGGTGGAGACTTGCTCCTCGGCAACTTCGGATTCCCAGAATGTCTGCGACATGAGATGTGACCTCCGCGCCTTGCACGCTTCGCTTGAGTATAGCGCCGCGCGAGATTCCGGTTAAGGCCGGCTCATGTTGAAAAGACGGGCGGATTCTCGATTGGTTACGCCCGGAGACGCGCGCCGGCTTTGCCCACTGCCTCGACGACCTGCGCCTGGAAGCTCTGCAGCTCTTCTTCGCGCAGGGTGCGGTCGGCGCCTGGAAGGTGACGCCGAGCAGCAGCGAATACTCCTGCGCGCCCAGCTTGGCGATCGCGGAAGACTTCGCGGGCGCGCCAGTCGACGAGCTCGGGAATCTGCAGCGCGGCGAGCGCCTGGTCGATCTTCTCCCACGCGATGCTCTCGTTGAGAACGAGGGAAAAGTCGCGGCGGACGGGCTGGAAGCGCGAGATCTCGCGCGCGGCGGGCTTGCGCAGCGGCAGCTTGTAGAGGCGGTCGAGATAGATTTCGCCGAGCAGGACCGGCTCCTTGAGCTTGCGCGCGGCGGCTTCGCGCGGGTGCAGCTGGCCGAACCAGCCGACCGTGATGCCATCGGCGACGATGCGCGCGGCGCGATAGGGATGGAGCCACGCGGGCGTGAGGCCGGCCTCAGGCGGGAAGCGGTCGAAGTAGACGGTGCGCGATCTGGAAGCGCGCGAGGATCTGTTCGACTGCGCCCTTGACGTCGTGGAAGTCGATGGCGCGCGCGGCGATGGAGCGCGGACTTGCTCGGGCAGAGCTGCCGGCGGCGCCGAAGGCGAGCGCGGGGCGCTCTTCGACTTTTTCAGTTGTGCCGCTGAAGACGGTGCCGAGCTCGAAGAGGCGCACGTCGCTGACGTCGCGGTGGAGATTGCCGGCAATCAGCGGCAAGCATGCCGGGGACGAGCGAGGGGCGCAGAACGCCGGCTTCTTCGCTGAGCGGGTTGCCGAGCGGGACGACCAGGCCCGGCTGCGGCGCGGTGAGCGCGGCTTCGGCCGCGGAGCAGAAGGTGCTGGCGATGGCTTCGTGGAAGCCGGCGGCGAGCAGGGTGCGGCGCACGGCGGATTCGGCTTCGGCCCAGGGCAGCGCGCGGACGCCTTCGCCGAAGGCGGGCAGCGTGTTGGCGAAGCGGTTGTAACCGTAGACGCGCGCGACTTCTTCGATGAGGTCGATCTCGCGCTCGAGATCGAGACGCCAGCTGGGCAGCGTGACTTGCCATGCGGCGTTGACCTGCGGCGGTCGCTGAGCGCGCAGCCGAGCGCGGTGAGGACGTCTTCGACGGCGGCGGCGGTGATGCCTTCCTTGTCGACGGTCGTGCCGAGGATGGCGATGGACTTCACTGAGCGCGAGCGCGACGGGCTTGCGGCTGCGCGGTGCGGGCCTCGATGGCGGGAACGCGGACGTCGACGAGATCGCCTTCGATGTGTCCGCCGTTGGCGAGCAGAATGCTGCGAGACGATGGCGGAGGCGAGCGGGGCGGCGTTGAAGTCCGCGCCGCGCTCGAAGCGGTGGCTGGCGTCGGTGTGCAGGCCGTGGCGGCGCGCGGTGCGGCGCACGGCCATCGGGTCGAACCATGCGGCTTCGACGAGCACGTTCTTGGTCGCGGGCGTGATCATCGTGTCCCAGCCGCCCATGACGCCGGCGAGGCCGAGAGGCTTGGCGTGATCGGCGACGACGAGGTCTTCGGGGTCGAGAGTGCGTTCGACGCCGTCGAGGGTCTTGAGCTTTTCGCCTTTGCGGGCGCGGCGCACGACGATGCCGCCTTCGATCTTGTCGAGGTCGAAGGCGTGGGTGGGCTGGCCCATGGCGAGCCACGCGAAGTTGGTGGCGTCGACGGCGTTGGAGATTTTCTTCTGCTCGAGCAGGCTTGAAGTAGGTGGCGACTTCCGCGCCGGGGAACCAGTCGCGCGAGTCGCCGATGGTGATGCCGCGCAGAACGCGCGCGGTGAAGCGGCCGCAGGCGTCTTCGGCTTCGATCTTGACCGAGAAGGGCGTCGCTGCGGGCTGCGGCTGCGGGGAGCGGGAAGTCGAGCGGCTTAAGTGCGAGGCCGTAGATGGCCGCGGCTTCGCGCGCGACGCCGTAGTGGTTCATGGCGTCGACGCGGTTGGTGGTGATGTCCATCTCGAAGAGCGAGCCGTTGCCGGGGCCGAGATCGTAGATGCCTTCGACGGCGATGCCGCGCAGGGTCAGGTCTTCGGCGAGCTGGGCGTCGACGACGGGGAGATCGGGCAGATAACTGCGAAGCCATTTGGTGAGAATCTTCATGCGATTCACCGGTTAGCGAGCTGTCGCGCTGCGCGCGACGGTTGCGAGTTAGCAAGTTAGCAATCCGCGGCTATCCATCTACCTATCCAATACGCCGAGCAACCCGTTGATGAGCCTCGCACCTATCAATCGCCAGCGCCATGCAATTCCTTTGCGGACTTGCTGCTTCGATAAATCCGAGATCGCCGGCCAGCTCAAGTTGAGTCTGCACTTCATAAAGAGATCCTCTCGCCATTCCGAGAGAATTTCGAAGCTGTGGATCGGTCAGGCTGTCCGTGCCCTTCCGCAATATTGCTGGCTACGGAGACCGCGGCGCGTCTCAATTGCATGCGCAGACCGAATACTTCTGACTTTGGGAATTTCTCAGTCTCTGCGTAGACATCTCGCGCCAAGCTGCCATAGCTTTCTGCCAAACGATCAAGTCACGATAGATGCCGCGTGCGTGCCAAAGCTGTTTCAAACTGCCAATTCTCAAGCTAACCTGCTAACTCGCTAACGCGCGAAGAGCGCTAAACGAACTGCCCCAGGAACCGCATATCTCCGGCGTAGAACTGGCCGATTTCGCTGATGCCGTACTTCATCATGGCGATGCGCTCGACGCCCATGCCGAAGGCGAAGCCGGAGATCTTTTTCGGGTCGTAGGCGGGCTGCTTTTCTGCGGCGAAGGCGAAGACCGCGGGGTCGACCATGCCGCAGCCGAGCAGTTCGATCCAGCCGGAGTGCTTGCACTTGCGGCAGCCTTTGCCGCCGCAGAAGATGCAACTGATCTGCACGTCGGCAGATGGCTCGGTGAACGGGAAGAAGCGAGGGAAGAAGCGCGTCTTGACGCTTGAGCCGAAGAGCGCTTTCATGGCGTGGTCGAGCGTGCCCTTGAGATCGCTGAAGGTGATGTTGGTGTCGACGCAGAGGCCTTCGACTTGATGGAAGATCGGCGAATGCGTGGCGTCCTGCGCGTCGTTGCGGTGAACTTTGCCCGGGAATGACGATGCGAACCGGGGGCGGCTGCGTTTCCATCGTCCGCATCTGCACGGGCGAGGTGTGGGTGCGCATGAGCAGGCGATCGCGCTGGGGGCGGCGGTCCTGATTGGCGATGACCAGCGTATCTTGCGTGTCGCGCGCGGGGTGGCCGGGCGGGAAGTTCATGGACTCGAAGTTGTAGAAGTCGGTTTCGACCTCGGGGCCGACGCCGACGGAGTAGCCGAGGGCCGCGAAGACGGAGACGATTTCGTTCAGCGTTTTCGTGATCGGGTGCTCGGCGCCGGTGAGGCGGCGGGTGCCGGGCAGGGTGATGTCGATGGCTTCGGCGGCGAGGGCGGCGTCGCCCCAACTCGCGTTTTGCCCGCGCCCGCGGCGGCTTCAAGCAGGCTCTCGACGTGCTGCTTGAGGGCGTTGAAGCGCTGGCCGAGGGACTTTTTGGCTTCGGCGGGGCGCGGCCTTGAGGTAGCGCGCGGAGACTTCGTTGAGGCGGCCCTGCTTGCGGCCCAGCCACTCGAGGCGGAAGGCTTCAACGGCATCGGGGCTGCCGAGCGTGGAGGCTCCGGCGGCGGCCTGCTGCTCGAGGGCGGCGAAGGCCTGGTCGAGCGAGTCGTCGTCAAAGGAGGACAGAGTAGGAATTGTGTCGTTCGTCATTGCGTAAGCAACAGGATAAACCACCCTTGCATGGAGCTGTTCGTGCGCGGCCTCGCACCTTGCGGGGCGAAGAAACGGTGGACGCACCCAGGGGGGAGGGTGTATTTTCTGACTGCTATCTCGTTTGTTTGCTTCGCCGGAGTTGGCTGATGGTGAGTTTTGGCGAAGATTTGGAGAAGGTGAAGACTGGGCTGTTTCTGGAAAAGGTCCGCCGGTTTCTGGAAACTGTGAGGCTGGGCCTGTCAGTCGTTCTTGGCTCCCTTGCTTTCTCTAGTGTGCGCTTTTGCGGGAAATAGTACGCAAATGCGCGGGAAGAGAATTCCGTGAGGAATGAAGAGGTTGGCGGGAAGATGCGCCGCGACGGGTTGACAGGCAGCGCGCGGGTGCAGCGATTGATCGCGCCGGTGAAAATGAATGATTGGCCGTGACATGAGGAAATTTCAACGATAGGATTGCGCGTACCGCTGGTTGTGGATGCGGTCCCCGTTCCCCTGCTCCACCTTTGCCCGCAACGGGCAGCCCAATGCAACAGACTGACTACCCCAGGAGGTTGTTTCGATGGCGGACATACTCGACAAGATTTCCGACACGATGCGCTGGGAGATTGCGACACACGGTTTGACGGCCGCGTATATCGCGATCTCCAGAACCCTGAAGGAGACTGCAGGCCAGGAGGGGTTTGACGAGTTCAACGGGGCGCTCTGGTATGAGGCGGGCAAGGGCGCGAAGGAGTTTGCCGATGCGCTGGGAGTGCCGACGGATACGCCCGAGCAGATTGAGAACGTAACCCACGTGCTGGCGCAGGCGTCGATGGGGCCGGAGTTTGTGTTTTCGATTGTGGAGTCGACGAAGGACCGCTGCGTGGGCAAGACCACCGAGTGCCCGTGGCACAAGCGCTGGAAGGAGCAGGGCCTTGATTTCGATACCTGCGGCGCGGGGCACCAGAGCTGGGGCGATGGCGCCGTGGAGAGCATGAGCCCGGACTTCACCTTCAAGCTGACCAAGAATATGGTGCGTGGGGATTCGCATTGCGAGTGGGTGGTGGAGCGGAAGAAGTAGGGCGCGGCTCCCGCTTCGACGAGCGCGTGAGCCATCAGGCGTTCGTTGAGAGAACAGGTCTCATGTCCCGAGGACTGGTTAGGTCAATGCCTTTGCGAGCCGAATGAGGCCTTGGCGTATGGCAAGCTCGTCGAATCCGCCAAAGCCGAGGAGCAATGCTTTCGGATCAGGACGTTTCAGCGTGCATCGATCGACGGCGAGAACCTCAATACCCTGGGCCTCCGCCAGCTCTTCCGCCCGTTGCGAACTCATTCCATTCTTGAGGTACCCGATGGTGTAGAGGCCTGCCCTGACGTTCGAGATCTCAAGCAGCCCACCGAGATGTTGCAGGGTTCCTTCCTTCAGTGTTGCAAGGCGTTCCGCATAGAGACTGCGCATCCTACGCAGATGACGCGCCAAATGCCCATCGACGATGAAGTCGCAGAGCACGGCCTGATCGAAGGAGGAGTTGCGGAAATCGGTTCGGTAGCGAAATCCCAGGAAGAAATCGATCAGCGGCGCGGGCAGCACGACGTAGCCCACGCGCAAGGCTGGGAAGAGCGTCTTGCTGAACGACCCGATGAAGATCACGCTGGAGTGATGATCGAGGCTTTGCAGGGAAGGCACAGGCGGTCCCTCAAACCTGTATTCGCTGTCATAGTCATCTTCGATGACAAAAGCGCCGGTGCGTGAGGCCCAGCTTAGAAGTGCCATCCGCCGCTCCAGCGCCATGGTCACCCCCAGTGGGAATTGGTGAGCCGGCGTGACGTAGGCTCCCTTCGCATCCGGACAGATCTTGATTCCGGCGGAGACGGACAGCCCTTCCTCATTCACGGGCACAGGAACAAGCCTGGCTCCGACATTGTCAAACGCGATCCGAGCGCCGAAATATCCGGGATCCTCCATCCAGATCGGATCGCCCTTTTTCAAGAGCAGCCTTGCCAACAGGTCGAGCGCCTGCTGGATTCCGGAGACGATGACGACTTGTTCCGCGGTGCATCGCACCCCGCGCGATGTGCGCAGATACTCGGCGATGGCATCGCGCAAGGGCCGATATCCACGGCGATCCGACTCTTTCTTCAACCATGACCTGAAATTGCGCGCCCGGCTTGCGGCAATGCGCCCCCAGACTTGCGATGGGAATTCGTTGATGGCCGGAACGCCGATCCGAAAGGGGCGGATGCCCTCAACGAAAGCATGGTCAATCCAGGGTTGCGGCCGTTTATAGGTCGCACTGACGCGGCGAATGTATGCCGGCATCGCGGCCGCTGGGCGGACCGGCCGGGGCGGCTCCACACGATTGACCCACGTGCCGAATCCGACACGGGAGCTGACATATCCCTCGGCTTGTAATCGCTCCAGAACGCTGACGACTGTGCCCCGGGAGATTTCATACTGGATGGCGAAATCTCTGGACGCAGGCAGCCTGGAGCCCGGTGCGAGCCGCCCGTCAAGAATCGCGGAGCGCAGTTCGCCGTACAGCCAATATGTCAGGGTCTGGTGTCGCGACCGGCTTTTGAGCGTGAGCTCGAACGTGCTGATGGCTTTGGGCATCTCGATTGGTCCAACAGGATTCGCGAAAATGGCTCTGTTCGATGGACCACTGCTGCCATAATATCCGTTTTGAAACGGAGAAGTGCATGGATCGTCATGGACGATCTGGCTTCTGGCGGAGCGGCGCATGGGAAATCGACAAATGAACGTTGGGGTTTGGTTCTACGGCCTGGGCACCGCTCTCACGGGCATCCTGGATATCGCCTGGGGAGACTTCGATGCCTCTCATCAGCCCATCCAGGCTCTGGGCAAGAACGTTCCCGGGCAACACATGCTGGCTTACGTTGCGGGCGTGTGGCTGGTGGCAGCCGGTCTTGCCATGCTGTGGCGACGCGGCGCAAAGATTGGCGCGGCGGCATCGGGCATCGCCTACTTGATTTTTGCGGCACTTTGGCTAGCCCGGTACTATACCGGAGTTCATGCGCTTGGCTGGCGCATCGACGTCATACTTGGCGTCTCTTTCGGGCTCGCTGAGCAATTGATGCTGGTGGCTCCGGCAGCGATCGTTTACGCGACCACCGCCTCACCGGATTCCCTGTTGCAAGCGAGAGCCGCGACCGCCGCACGCTGGATGCTGGGATTGCCTCCTGTCCTCTTCGGCTTATTTCACCTCATCGGCCTTCGCGTCTTCGCGACCATCGTCCCGCACTGGATGGGGTTTGGATATTTCTGGGCGGGGATTACCGGGATCGCCTTCATTCTGGCAGGGGTGGCCATTTGCGCGGGAATCAAAGATGTGATGGCGGCCAAGCTGCTTGCGCTGATGCTGTTGCTGTTTGAGGGCTTCGTAGAAGTGCCCCCTATATTTGTCCGCCTGCACAATGAGGCAACATGGGGCGCCGCCGCCTACAATCTGTCGGCGATAGGAGCATGCTGGATATTCGCCGTGTTTGTCGCGGGGGGCGCAGAGCGAGGACGAATCGACTCCGCGGGAAATGCCGTCCTGTCACGCCCCGATCCAGTGGTTGCGTGACGGTGGAACACGCTGTGGTTGACGAGCATCGGGGTTATCTCGGCGGCGATTGACGACTTGAAGCCGATGGATTGCTTGACCGCTGGTGGCATGCGATGGTGAAACGCGAAAAGGCCCAGAGCTTGCGCTCCGGGCCTTTCTCGTGTGACGCACCAGTCCGGATACGTCGATTGGGTGTGCCGATTAGGCGGCGGCCTTCTTTTCGGCGGCGAGGGCGGCTTTGGCCTGGTCGGCCAGCTTGGTGAAGCCCGTGGCGTCGTGGATGGCGATGTCGGAGAGGATCTTGCGGTCGAGCTCGACGCCGGCCTTCTTCAATCCATTGATGAGCTGCGAGTAGCTGGTGCCGTTGAGCTTGGCGGCGGCCGAGATGCGGACGATCCAGAGAGAGCGGAACTGGCGCTTCTTCTGGCGGCGGCCGGTGTAGGCGAACTTGAGTCCGCGCTCGACGGCTTCCTGCGCTGCCTGGTAGAGCTTGGATTTTGTGAGGAAGTAGCCGCTTGCCCTGTCGAGGATTTTCTTGCGGCGGTCGTTGCGTTTGGTACTGCGTTTTACACGAGGCATGGTGCTTTCTCCGTTTGTGTTGCGCTAGTTACGCGGCTGAAGGCAGGAGGCGAGCCCGGGTGGGAATCGCTTTGGGCCTCTTCACTCGCTCAGTTCGAGCCTGAATCGCGCTGCCGTAGAACGCATTTCGTTAGCAGCGGGGGCCGGCGGTTTGGCCCAGTTCACTTTTCATGCGGCTGCCCCAGGGCTGCCGCACGCAGTGCTTCAGGCGTAGGGAATCATGCGCGCGACCTTCGCGTGGTCCCCATCGGAAACGATCACGCTCTTGCCGAGCTTGCGCTTCTGCTTGGGGGACTTGGACGAAAGGATGTGCCGCGTCTTGGTCTGGTGGCGGACGATCTTGCCCGTACCAGTCTTCTTGAAGCGCTTGGCCGCGCCCTTATGGGTCTTCAACTTAGGCATTGTTTTTCTCGTTTTTCTTCTGGTTTTGGAGGGGGTCCGTTGCTCACTCCAAAATGCCTGAAGACAGGGACTTCCCCTGCCCTTCTGGGCTTCAGACAGTATACCGCAAAGCGGGTTTTGGCACCACGGAGAAGCGTGGCGGCGCAGGGACGAGGGGATTTCCCGCTCCGGACGGCGGACCAAAACTGAATCGGCCGGGCGGGATTTTGCCGCCAAGGAGTGGTTGGGCGTTGCCCTGCTCAGGGGCAGGGACCAGGATAGCCGCATGGCTGTCTTGAGCGTGAACCTGGCCTATGGCCGCTGGACGGACCTGGGCGTCGTGATTCTGGAGCGGGGAGCGGGGGCGGAAGCGCCGATTTCCTGCGAGATTTTGATGTGGAACGAGCCGGGCGTGGTGGAGGCCGAGGTGCTGGCGGGGCGGCTGAATCACCTGTGCGCGGTGCGGGATATTCGCGTGCTGCTGCTGGATGGGCCGCAGGCGTGGAAGTCGCGCGAGAACGGCCTGCAGCATGCGCGGGTGAGCGAGAAGCAACTGAACACGGCCGCGAAGACGGGCACGCCGGGGGTGGTGAAGCCGGTGACGAGCCGGCGGTTTGCGGAGTTCTGCGTGGACGTGTATGACGCGCTGTGCCGGCGGCGGTGGCGGCGGCTGGAGACGCAGGAGCAGCCGGGGCAGGCGGCGGAGCGGGTGCTGGTGGAGAGCTATCCGCATGCGGCGTGGAAGGCGCTGGGCATCAAGCCGCTGCCGAGCAAGCGCAAGGCGCTGGTGAGCGACCTGGCGGAGGCATTTGCGGCGCTGAAGGCGGTGGTGCCGATCTCCGTGAGCCGGCCGCCGAACCATGACCAACTGCAGGCGATTGTGGGCGGGCTGCCGGGGCTGGCGCTGGAGGCGCGGGAGGCGCATGGGGCGCGCATTCTGGGCAAGCCGCCGCGGCGCGAGGATGGGCAGTGGCGCGAGGGATTCATTGTGGTTCCGGAACGGCCGCGGGCGGGCACGGGCGGGGTGAAGTGGCTGCACTGAGGCGAGTTGGCCTGCACTGCGCGCAGATAGCCGGGTTAGCACGCGCTGCGCGCGATTTAGCGAGTTGGCCTGCACTGCGCGCAGATAGCATGGCGAACGCTTGGTGCGGGTCGAGAAAAACCCTACACTGACGGTGTGGGTGCTGGATTCCATATCGAAAACTTTGGGTGCCGGGCGGCGCGGGCGGATGGCGAGGCCATTGCTGCGCGGTTGAGTGGCGCATGGTTGCGAGGCGCGGACGCTGGCCGATGCCGATGTGGTGGTGGTGAATACCTGCTCGGTGACGGCGGAGGCGGATCGCGAGGCGCGGGCGTTTATCCGGCGGGTGCGGCGGGCGAACCCTGAGGCGCGGATTGTGGCGACGGGCTGCTATGCGCAGCGCGCTCCAGCGGAGCTGGCGGCGCTGGATGGCGTGAGCGCGGTGGTGGGCAACAGCCACAAGGCCCTGGCGCCGGAGATTGCGCTGGGGCTGATGCGGGGGCGCGATGCGGCGCTGCCGGCGGGCATGGTGGGCGTGGCTTCGCTGCTGGGGTCCAATGCCGGGCCGATGGTGTTGGCCGATGACGGCTTTGCGCATTCGTTTCTGGAAGAGGCGCAGGTGGTGCCCGGTGCGCAGACGCGGCCGAATCTGAAGATTCAGGAAGGGTGCGGGAATCGATGCTCGTTCTGCGTGATTCCGCAGACGCGGGGTGGATCGCGGAGTTTGGCGGCTGCGTCTGTTTTGCGGCAGGTGCGCGGATTTGTGGATGCGGGCGGGCAGGAGTTGGTGTTCTCGGGAATCAACCTGGGGCGGTGGGGACGGGATCTGGAGAACGGATCGTGGTCTCCCACCCATTCGGCTGAAGTGCGCCGAAAGGATGGGGCACCCAGGACTTTAGTGCCCGCGACTCTGGCTGTGCTGGTGCGGCGGATTTTTGCGGAGACGGAGCTGGCGCGTCTGCGGTTGAGCTCGATTGAGCCGATGGACTGGGATGCGGAGCTGATTGGGCTGATGGCGGAGTTTGGCGGTGCGCGGTTGGCGCGTCATGCGCATCTGCCGCTGCAGTCGGGGTCGGATGCGGTGCTGCGGCGGATGCATCGGCGATACCGGCCGTGGCACTACGCGGAGAAGGCGGATGCGCTGCGGGCGGCAGCAGGGCCGGAGCTGACACTGGGCGCGGATGTGATGGTAGGGTTTCCGGGCGAGACGGACGCGGAGTTTGAGGAGACGCTGGCGCTGGTGCGGGCGCTGCCGTTTGGGTATCTGCATCTGTTTCCGTTTTCCCCGCGGCCCGGAACGCGGGCGTGGGCATTGCATGCGGCAGCTCCGGTTGCCGCGGGTGCCGTGAAAGAACGCATGGCGGCGCTGCGGGCGCTGGCGGCGGAGAAGACGCGGGCGCATCGCGAGCGGATGATTGGGCATGAGCTCGGTGCGATTACGCTGCACACGCCGGAGGCGCTGGCTGCGCGCGGTTGCACGGCGGCGCTGACGGAGAATTTTCTGCCGGTGGAGCTGGAGGGACGATTCGCGTTCAATCGGCTTGTCCGGGTGCGCGTGACAGGTCTCACGGCTGAGACAGCGCTGACTGCAACGGCGACTGAGAATTGCGACGCGATGGCGCGCGATTCATCGGATTGTTGCGCGGCTGTGGCAGTCTAGGGAAATGAAAATCAGCAAGTGGTTTAGCGCCGCATTGGCGTGCAGTGCTCTTGTTGCGCAGGCCGGGGCGCAGGCTCCTGTGGCGCACAAAACTGAAAATGTGATCGTGGTGATGATGGACGGGCTGCGCTGGCAGGAAGTGTTTCGCGGCGCGGACCCGGAGCTGATCAAGACGCTGGGGCCGGAGGCGCTGGGCGATCCGAAAGAGCGCGCGGCGCTGGCGCAGAAGCGCTATTGGCGCGACACGACCGAAGAACGGCGCGCGGCGCTGATGCCGTTTTTGTGGTCGACGGTGGCTACGCAGGGCGAGCTGTTCGGCAATCGCGATCTGGGATCGGACTCGCATGTGGCGAACCCGCTGCACTTTTCGTATCCCGGCTACTCGGAGACGCTGACGGGGCTGGTGGACCCGCGCGTGAACTCGAATGACGACGTGCCGAACCCGAATGCGACGGTGTTTGAGTGGCTGAACAAGAAGCCGGAGTTTGCGGGCAAGGTGGCGGCGTTTGGCGCGTGGGAGCGGTTCGACCGCATCTTCAGCAAGGGAACGAGCGGGTTCGAGGTGAACTCGAGCTACACGCCGCTGACCGACATTCCGGAGACGCCGGAGCTGAAGCTGATCAACGCGCTGAAGGCGGAGACAGTGCGCGTCTGGCCGGATGAGGCTTTCGATCCGATGCCGTTTCACACGGCGGTTGAGTACATCAAGGTGAAGAAGCCGCGGGTGATTTTCCTGGGGCTGGGCGAGACAGACGACTGGGCACACGCGGGAACATATGCCGAGTATCTGAATGCGGCGCACCTCGGCGACAGCTACCTGCAGGCACTGTGGACGATGGTGCAGTCGATGCCGGAGTATGCGGGCAAGACGACGCTGATTGTGCTGCCGGATCATGGGCGCGGCGTGGGCGCGCGGTGGACTGACCACGGCGAGGACCTGCCGGACTCGGCGCAGACGTGGATGGCATTTCTCGGGCCAGACACGGCGGCGCTGGGCGAGCGGAAGAACTCGACGCCGGTGACGGAAAGCCAGATTGCGGCGACGATTGCGGCGCTGCTGGGCGAGGACTACCACGGCGCGGTGCCGGCGACGGCTGCGCCGATTGCGGACGTGCTGGGCGGGAAGTAGGGGCTTTTCCCAGGGCCGGAATGAGGCGCATTGCGGCCCCGGAACTGCCTGGAAAGCTGCAATACCGAGCCCTCCGCGCACAGCCGGGCGAACCGAACCAGTGCTATACTCAGGGTGCGCTCGCGAGCCTGTTGACGGGCCGCGACAGATACCCGGAGGAGCACCATCGCACTCGATAAACGTTCGGCCAAGTCTTTTATCCGCATCAACGACCGCATCCGCGCACGCGAAATTCGCGTGATCGACGAAAACGGCGAACAGCTGGGCATCCTGCCGCCCTTTGAAGCACTGAAGATCGCCCGCGAGCGCGGGCTTGATCTGGTGGAAGTGTCGCCGACCGCCGTTCCGCCGGTGTGCCGCATTCAGGATTACGGCCGCTTTCTCTACGAGAAGGAAAAGAGCGAGCGGGCCGCGCGCAAGAAGCAGAAGGTCATCACCATCAAGGAAGTCAAGTTCTCCGTGACGGTGGATGAGCATGACTACCAGACCAAGAAGAACCAGGCTGTGCGCTTTCTGACATGACGGCGACAAGGTGAAGGCGAGCCTGCGCTTCCGCGGCCGGCAGATGGCGCACCGCGAGCTGGGCTACAAGATCATCAACCGCCTGATCCAGGACATTGGCGAGGCAGGCACGGTGGAGTTTATGCCGCGCATGGAAGGCACGATTCTGCACGCGATTCTGGCGCCGAGCAAGAAGGAACGCGCCCAAGCCGAAGCCGGCAGCAGCAGGCTGCCGCCCCAAGCCCAAGCCGCAGCAGCCGCAACCGGCTGCAGCTGCGCCCGAGCCGACGACGACACCGGCGCAGTAGGAGCACGATGGCACGTTGAAGCCGCTCGAAATTCGGGCGGCTTTTGTGTTTTGCAGCCGCACTTGTGTATGCTGTGCGCCATGCATTCTTCCCTGCTCCGCTCTGGCCTTCGGTTGTCTTCGTGTGCGTTGCTTGTTTCCCGTTGCGCTTTCCGCGCGCGGCCAGCAGGCTGCGGCGTTCGCATTTTCCTACGACAGACGATTTGCGGCACCTGAAAGCGCTGAGCGCGCCGCAGCTTTCGCCGGATGGCACGCAGGCGCTGTTTGCGGTGACGGATGCGACGGCGGATGGCGCGAAGACGCACCTGTGGGTGGCTCGCGGCGAGCGGAGCGGAAAAGGCGCGGCAGCTGACGTTTTCGCCGCCGAGCGACAAGCGCGGCGAGCGCAGTGGCGCAGTGGGCTGCGGATGGTCAGCGCGATCTTTTTCCTGGCGCATCGCGGCGAGCACACACAGCTTTTTCGGCTGGATCTGCGCGGAGGCGAGGCTGCGCCGTACGAGATGAAGATTGTGCCGCCGGTGGACGAGTCGAAGGAGAAGGATGCGATTCCGCCGCCGGGCGCGGAGAAGAAAGCCGACGACAAGAAGGCCGACGAGAAGAAGCCGGATGACAAAGATGCGAAAAAGGACGACACGCTGGAGCATTGATGTGAGCTCGGGCTATGCGCTCTCGGCCGACGGCAAGTGGCTGGCGGTGTGGGCGCGCGATCCGGAGACGCCGGGCGAGAAGAAGCAGAAGGACGCGAAGGCCGATGCGGACTGGGTGAACCACGAGAAGCACGGCTCGCGGCTGTATCTGGCGGCGCTGAAGGCGGACGGCGCGATGGATGGCGCGATTGAAAGCGGTGGCGATTGCGCCCGGATGTGCGCGGAGCGGTGTGGTCGCCGGCGGCGGACCGGCTGCTGGTGTTTACGGAAGCGCCGAACGATCTGGATCGGATCTGGGTCCGGCGGGCGCGGCGTGGATTGTGGATGCGGCTGACGCCGGAGAAGGCGACGAAGGTCGACGCGATTCCGGCGACGGCGCGGGGTGGGGCCTTCAGCACGGATGGCAAGCAGGATCGTGTTTAGCGCGCGCAGACGCCGGAGGATGCGCCGCCGGGATACGACGAGCTGTTTGCGCTGGCGGCCGACGATGCGGCGGCGAAGCCGGTGAGCTTGTCGAGCGGATTTGTGGGGCAGATCAATGCGGGGACGCTGTACTTCTCTGCCGGATGGCGCGGCTGATTGCGGCGGCGGGCATTGGCACGCATGCGGCGGATTGTGCGCGTGGCACTGGATGGCAAGAGCGGGCCGAAGCCGGTGGAGCTGGGCTCGCCGGTTGTGAGTGACCTCAACTACCAATCGCAAGCAGACGGGCTGGCTGTGGCTGGCGGAGAGCGGCGCGCAGCCGGAGAAGCTTTGCTATGCGGCAGAAGCTGGGCGATGCGTGCACGGCGTTGCAGACTCCGGAGCTTGCGCCGGCGGGATTGCGCTCGGTGGCGCCGCAACTGGTGACGTGGAAGAGCGGCGGATTCACGATTGAAGGCCTGCTCTACCTGCCGCCGGATGCGGGCGCGACAAAAGTTCCGCTGATTGTGGATGTGCATGGCGGGCCGTTTGGCGCGTTCGAGGATCGCAACGATCCGTTTGTGAACTTCATGCTGGGGCATGGATGGGCGGTGCTGCGGCCGAATCCGCGCGGCTCGTCGAACTATGGCGTGAAGTTTGCCGCGGCGAACAAGAACGACCTGGGCGGCGGCGACTATCGAGGACGTGATGGCGGGCGTGGATGCGGTGCTGGCGAAGTATCCGCTGGACGCGAACAAGATGGCGCTGATGGGCTACAGCTATGGCGGCGAGATGGCGGCGTTTGTGGAAGGCAAGACGGATCGCTTCAAGGCCATCATCAGCGGCGCGCCGGTGATTGACCAGTTCAGCGAGTACGGCACGGAGGGCGGCTCGTGGTACGACCGCTGGTATTTCGGCAAGCCGTGGGAGCATCATGGAGGACGCATGGAAGCAGAGCCCGCTGGCGGGCGCGGCCAAGGCCAAGACGCCGTTTCTGCTGCTGCAGGGGCAGAGCGGACACGACCGATCCGCTGGGTCAGCGCGAGGAGATGTATCGCGCGCTGCGGCAGGAGGGCGTGCCGGTGGAGCTGGTGACGTATCCGCGCGGAGAATCATGGACCGCTGGCGATCGGGATGTATGGGCGGCCTTCGCCGGAGCCGTGGCATGGATATGACGCGCGGCAGCGGGTGATTGAGTTTCGATAAGATCAAGAGCAGTTCTGGCGCGGAAGCGCGACGCGCAGATGGGAAGTTGGCACCGCGCGAGACGCGGCACTCGATCGGATCAGGTCGTGCATTCCAGGTCTCAGAAGCGAGACGCACGCGGCATTATGCGGCGCGCACAGCGTGGCGATGATTCTACTTCGTTATACTTGAGGGGAGTTCTTCTCGCGCTTGTTCGCTCGCTCCCCTGCATGGATACTTCCTCAACTGACGCTGCTGCGATGCACGCCTCGCATGAGGCGCGTGCGAGCGCGCGGAACATTATCGGCTACGTGTACTTCACTTTTGTGTGCTACCTGTGCATCGGGCTGCCGCTGGCGATTCTGCCGGCGTATGTGCATCTGCGCATGGGCTTCAGCGCGGCGCTGGCGGGGCTGGTCATCAGCATTCAATACATTGCCACGTTTCTAAGCAGGCCGTGGGCGGGGCGCATCAGCGACACGGCGGGCGCGAAGGTGAGCACGCAGTGGGGCATGGCGGCGTGCACGCTGAGCGGCGTGCTGCTGTCGTGGCGCCGGTGCTGCATCGCAATCCGCGGCGTGGCTGAGCATTGCGAGTTCCTGATTGCGAGCCGGCTGGTGCTGGGCGTGGGCGAGAGCCTGGGCTCGACGGGCGCGATGCTGTGGGGCATCACCAGCAGTGGGCAGGAGCACACGGCGCGCGTGATCGCCTTCAACGGCATGGCCACCTATGGCGCGCTGGCGCTGGGCGCGCCGCTGGGCGTGGTGATGGAGCAGCACTGGGGGCTGGGCTCGATTGGCGTGCTGACGGTGGTGGTGAGCGCGGCGAGCCTGATGATTGCGAGCGGCAAGCGGCCCGGTGCCGGTGGTGCATGGCGAGCATCTGCCGTTTCGCGAGGTGCTGGGGCGCGTGACGCCGCACGGCATGGGGCTGGCGCTGGGCGGCGTGGGCTACAGCGTGCTGGCGACGTTTGTGACGCTGTTTTATGCGAGCCGCCACTGGAACGGAAATGGCGCGGCGCTGTGCCTGACGGCGATTTGGCGTGGCGTTTATTGTGGCGCGGCTTTCGTTCATTCGCACCATTGCGCGGTTTGGCGGGTTTCCGGTGGGCATCATGTGCCTGTCGTCGAGTCCGCTCGGCGTGCTGCTGCTGTGGCGGGCGGGGTCGCCGTGGTATGGCGATGGCGGGCGCGGCGCTGACGGGGTTTGGATTTTCGCTGGTGTTTCCGGCGCTGGGCGTGGAGGCGGTGCAGCGCGTGCCGGAGCGCAGCCGCGGCACGGCGCTCGGCGTCTACACGGTGTTCGCGGACGTGTCGTTCTTTCTGGTGGGGCCGATTGCGGGATGGGTGATTGGCGCGTTCGGCTATGCGAATGTGTTTCTGTTTGCGCTGATGTGCGTGCTGGCGGCGCTGGGGCTGGTGGCGGTGCTGGCTGGGGTGGGGCGGCGGAATGGCGAGTTAGCGAGTTAGCGGCCCGCATGTCGATGGCGCGCGATTAGCGTGGGCCGGACTTTTCCTGCGTAGTGGTATATTGCTGCTACCTTTTGCGTGGGGCTTCTATGAGAGATTCAATGCGCGTGTGGGTGACGATGGTCTTTGCGCTTGCGGGCGTCGTGTTGGCGATTGACTCTCCTGCGGCGCGCGCGCAGGTGCGAAAGGGCACGGTTGCCGCGCAGTCGCTGGCCGTCTATGCGGAGATGTCGGCGGACAGCGATCAGGTAGCGACGCTCCAGCACGGGGCCGCGGTACAGATTCTGTTGTCTGTTGCGACCGGCGATGGAAACTGGTGCAGCGTGGCCGGCGCGAACAGCGCGACGCGATTAGGTTACGTGGAGTGCAGCGGCCTCACCATTGAAGCTGCCCCCGGCGGGGCGTCGATAGCTTCGGGGGCGGGCATGGCTGCGCCTGGAGCGCCTCCGACCCGCGAACAAGAGGCATGGGCACTGGCGGCCTCAGCGATTGCCGCGACCGCTAACCAGGAAGGGACGAGCACGCTTGCAGAGAACAGCCCTGCGCGCGCGAGGGAGATCCTTGCGTTGGGATGGAACGTGCGCAGCCGGGACGACCTCTACCGCGCCCTCGACGAGCTTGACGAGGGGCAGGAGCGGGAGATGTTCAACAAGCTGGGACGGCGCACTTCGACCATGAGCGATGCGGACTTTGAGAAATGGGTGGGCCGCGTGACTCCGTTTCAAGCCAATGCCCTGCGCGTGGCACGGGAGTATTACCCGACATACCAGTTCCAGAGCTTGATTGGCTGGGATTACGCGCGCTACATCAACGTATGCCGGTGGGCCGTGGCCGCTGGATACATCACACCGGAAGAGGCCTGGCCCATGGTGATGAATGCGGCACGCACTCTGCAAATGACGTTCGGGTCGTGGCAGGAGCTTGGGGCGAACTACCTGGCGGGCCGGAAATTCGTGCCTCCCAACGGCGTGGGAGTTCCCATTATGAGTGTGCAGCAAGCCTACAACTGGCTCATTAGCGCTTCGGCAAGCCCGTGGCAACGAATTCCGTGGAATCTGCCGCTCAAATAACAGGATTGCTTCGACGATGAGTCCGCTGAGCATGCGAAGGACGCAGCGGCGCTGGGATCAAGCAGAACGGCCACCCCGAAGGGCGGCCGCTTGGTTTGCTTGATGCGGGGTTAGCGCTCGTTCTTGCGCCAGTTGATGAGATCGCCAAGGGTGGTGGTGGAGCTGGAGACGGGAGCTTGTGCGCTATCCGCCTTGTAGTGCTCGACACTCGCGCGGCTGGCTTCGTGGCCGGATCGCGCGCAGGCTGAGACCCACCTTCTTCTCTTCCACGTTGATCTTGATGATCTTGAAGTCGTGCTCCTGGCCCTGCTCGAGCTTGGACGGGCGCGCCGTCGTCGCCGACCGCCTCGGAGACGTGGCAGAGGCCCTCGACGCCCTCGGCGATTTCAACGAAGGCGCCGAACTGCGCGGTGCGCAGAACCTTGCCGTGCACCACGTCGCCCACGCGATGCGTGGCGAAGAAGCTCTCCCACACATCGGGCTGGAGCTGCTTGATGCCCAGCGAGAGGCGGCGGTTCTGCGGCTCGACGCCGAGAACGACTGCCTTGACCTTTTCGCCCTTCTTCACGACTTCAGAAGGATGCTTGACGCGCTTGGTCCAGCTCAGGTTGGAGACGTGCACCAGGCCGTCGATGCCGTCCTCGATCTCGATGAAGGCGCCGAAGTCGGTGAGGTTGCGCACGCGGCCCTCAACGACGGTGCCGGCGGGATAACGCTCGGTGAGGTTCTCCCACGGGTTCTCGAGGAGCTGCTTCATGCCCAGCGAAATGCGGCGGTCGGCGGGGTTCACGCTGAGGACGACGGTGTCGACCTCGTCGCCCGGCTTGACCAGCTTGGAGGGGTGCTTGAGGCGCTTGGACCAGGTCATCTCGGAGAGGTGAACCAGGCCTTCGATGCCCTGCTCGAGCTCGACGAACGCGCCGTAGTCGGTGACCGAGAGAACGCGGCCGTGAACGTGCGCGCCGACCGGGTAACGCTCGGTGGCGTCGAGCCACGGATCGGGCGTGAGCTGCTTGAAGCCGAGCGAGACGCGCTGCTTGTCCTTGTCGAACTTGAGCACCTTGACCTGGATCTCGTCGCCGACGTTGACCAGATCGCGGGGATGGGTGAGGCGGCCCCAGCTCATGTCGGTGATGTGCAGCAGGCCGTCGATGCCGCCGAGGTCGACGAACGCGCCGTAGTCGGTGAGGTTCTTGACCGTGCCGGTGAGGACGGCGCCTTCGCCGAGGTGCTCCAGGGTGGTGGAGCGCTTGGCGTTCTGCTCTTCCTCGAGGATCTCTTTGCGGCTGACCACGACGTTGCCGCGCTTCTTGTTGAGCTTGATGACGCGGACTTCAATCTGCTGGCCGAGATAGCCGTCGAGGTTGCGCACGGGGCGAATCTCAAGCTGCGAGCCGGGCAGAAAAGCCTTCATGCCGATGTCGACAGTGAGGCCGCCCTTGACGCGGCTGACAACGGTGCCCATGACCGGCGTCTTGTCGTTGGCGGCCTTCTCGATGGTGTCCCACACGCGCAGGCGCTGCGCCTTCTCGTAGCTGACCAGGTAGCCGCCCTCGGGCTCCTCGCGCTCGATGACCACGTCGATCACGTCGCCGGGCTGGAACTTGACCGCGCCGGTGTGATCGACCACCTGCTCCAGGGGCACCAGCCCCTCGGACTTCAGGCCCACATCGACGACCAGGTGCTTGTCAGTCTGCTTGATGACCGTGCCGGTGACGACCTTGTCGCCGTAGGCTTCGACGGCGGCGGCTTCAGCGGCCTGCTCGCGCTCAAAGGCCTCAAGCGCGGCGGAAAAATCTTCCATCGACTCGGGCTGCCTCGTGAGCGGTCGGCAGCGGCGTGGCTTCGGCGTGGCTTCATCGGCGTTCAGCTACAGGCTTGGTGTGGCATCGGCGTCCAGCGCGGGAACGAGTGCTTCGGCGGTCTCGGGGTTGGACGTGGATTCGTGCGACGGCTGCTCAAGCTCCGTCGCAGGCTCAAGGGTTGGGGTTTCCAATTCGGTGTTCAGGGTTATGCTCTCGGGTTCTGGATTGAGGACGTTTGCCATCACTGCAGCTCCGGGATTCATTCCTCCCGCGACGGTCGAATGCCGCTGGGATGGCGCCATGCCTTGCTTACAGTCTGGCGGACGCCATAGGCCACTCTCCCAAAGATGCCGGCGGAGGTCGGGAAGGTTCTTGCAGGGACGGACTTCCGTGCCGTGATGATCGGCCCGGAAGCGACTCGTCTCCTTGGGAACCACCAGGCGCGCGACGGCTTGGCTGGAGTGCGGCCGCAGCTCGCTGCTGAAATCCGCGCAGAGAGCTACGCTTCCAAGTGTAGCAACGTGCGGTTTCCCGCGTCAATCCAACAGCTTGGCGGAAGCAGGCCGGGACGGCCGCTGACACCGAAAATTCACAATAAAGGGTGCAGAATTGGTGCAGTCGCGCGGGCGAACGGCGCGCTGCGCCCGGGCCACTATACTGATTGCCAACGGCATAGGAAATATGGACATTCTTTGGACCCCATGGCGGTATGCGTATGTGACCAAGGCGGATGGAGAGCCGCGCCCCGGCGTGCCGGGCAAGCTGGCGGCGTGGCCGGGCAAGGGCGATTGCGTTTTTTGCAACCTGATTGCCTCGACCGACTACGCAATTGCGCAGGGCATGCCGGCGGACGAGGCCGAGGCTGCGGCGGGGCTGGTGCTGCGCGGCGAGCATTGCTACATCTGCCTGAATGCGTATCCGTATACCTCGGGGCATGTGATGGTGGTGCCCTATGCGCACCTGGACCGGCTGAGCAAGATGCCCACCGACGCGGCGCACGAGATGATGGACCTGGCGCAGCGGACGGAGCGCGCGCTGCAGGAGCTGTATCGGCCGCATGGGTTCAACTTCGGGATGAATCTGGGCAAGGCCGCGGGCGCGGGCGTGGTGGGGCATCTGCATCTGCATGCGATGCCGCGCTGGGTGGGCGATACGAATTTTATGACGACGGTGGGCGAGACGCGGGTGCTGCCGGAGGAGCTGGAGGCTACGTGGCGGCGGCTGCGGGGGGTGATGGGGGAGCAGCGGAGTTAGCTTGCGCTACTCAGCGGCCTGGAGGCAAATAAGGCTCTGTTGATACAACTTCCATGGACTGACAGATAAAGGAAGCAGAAAGGCCGTGCGCCGGCTCAATCTCGACTCTCATGAGTGATGATTGTTGAATAGCAGAAGGCCCGTGTCCTTCGTTCATTATTGGCTCGATTGACAGAGCAAAGATTGCATTCTGGAAATTGAAGCCTACCAGATGAAGTTCGTCTATTTCTAAAAAGCGCAGTGTCGCCAAGGTGTGCTTCGTCGTCACGAAATAGCCGCTAGCATCAACCTCATCGGTCATTTCCCAAAGATGGACCTTCAACTCAAGCGACGGAAAATCTTTCTCTTTCTCTGAAGGCACGCCGGAAGCACTGACAAGTGATACGCTGCGAACCTCGGCATCGTGAAACGCAGGCCAGTATCCGAAAATGTCGGTGATTCTGCGGCTGTTCTTAATCCTCCATGACACATCAACTTCTTCCATCTCTGGACTCTACTCCTCCGGCCTCGTGGCCGATGAAATCATATCTCCGTCAGCTTCAGCAGCGAGCGAAAGCGTCGGCTCTTCTGCATCGGCGCGGTCGAGGAGATTGCGCGGGATCGACTTGCTGGTGCGGATGCCGAGCTGCTTGAGCATTTCGACCTGGCGGATGAGGTTGCCGCGGCCTTCGCCGAGCTTCTTCATGGCGTTCGTATAGCTGGCGTCGGTACGGCGCAGGCTGTCGCCGATGGCTTCCATGTCGGCGACGAAGTTGACGAACTTGTCGTAGAGCTCGGAGCCGCGGTCCATCACTTCTTTCACATTGCGCGCCTGGCGCTCCTGCTGCCAGAGCACGTTGACGATGCGAATGACGTAGAGCAGCGTGGTGGGGCCGACGAGCAGGATGCCCTGCTTGTAGGCGTCGGCCCAGAGATCGGTGTCGTTCTGCAGGGCCATGAGAAACGCCGGCTCGATGGGCACAAAGAGGACGACGAAGTCCGGCGCCTCAATGCCGGGCAGGCGATGATAGCCGGCCTTGGCGAGGTTGGCGATGTGGCCGCGCACGCTGGCGAGATGCAGCTTGAGCGCTGACTTTGCGCAGGTCATCGTCGGTGGCGCTGACGCAATCGGTATAGGCCGTGAGCGAGACCTTGGAGTCGATGACGAGGTTGCGGCCGCCGGGCAGAGAAACGATGACGTCGGTGCGCACGGTGCGCGCGCGGTCGCCGTTCTCGCCCTCGACGCCGGTGAAGCTCTGCTGGAAGCTGTACTGCTCGCCCTCGTGGAGGCCGGCTTTTTCGAGCAGGTCGCGGAGGATGAACTCGCCCCAGTCGCCTTGCGTTTTGGCGGAGCCGCGCAGCGCGGTGGTGAGGTTGCGCGCGTCTTCGCTGATCTGCTGGTTCATGCTGTTGAGCGCGTTGACGAGGGTTTCGAGCTTGGTGACGCCGGTCTTCGAGTCGGTCTGCGCCTGCTCCACCTTCTCGCGGAACTCTTTGATCTGTTCGCGCAGCGGATTGAGCAGCGTGCCGATCTCTTTCTGGCTGCCTTCGGCAAAGGTCTTCGATTTTTGCTCGAGGATTTCGGTGGCGAGAGTCTGGAATTGATGGGCGAGCGCTGTCTTCGCTGTTTCGAGAAGCGCGATTTTTTCGGCGATGTTTTTCCGCTCGTTTTCGAGCTTCGCGCTTCAGCTCGGAGATGGTGCCAGCGGCTTTGCCGAGCTCATCGCTTTTGGCGCGCAGCTCCTGCGCGAGGCGATCCTTCTCGATCGTGAGTGCGCCGATTGTTTTTTCGCGCTCCTGGGCGACGGATTCAAAGCCGGCGCGGGCGGCGGATTCGGCCGTGTGCGGGCGAGCGCGGCTTGCGCGGCTGCGAGGGTCTCGGCGGCCTCGCGGTTGCGCTGCTCCAGCATGTCCTTTTCCGCTTTGGCCAGTGTCTTCTCGGATTTGGCCGCGTGGCCGCGAAACCAGAAGCCCAGCAGAATGCCCACGACGAGCGCGACGACGGCGACGACGGCCTGCATCATTTGTCCCGGTAACCTCTTCGCCTAATGTACGCCTTTTTGCTGTGAAATTCGGGGACGTTTCTGCGGGTGCTGCTGGCGGGGCTGTGGAGAACCGGCTGAATTCCCTGCTGAGCGCGGCCTTTACAGGGGTTGAGCAGGCCGGTAGACTTGAAGTTTCGGGGCCATGCGCATCTTTATGGGCGCAGCGGTTGTGCTCCGGAGCCGAAAGCCGGTATTGTAGGCTGGCGGAGCACCCAAGTTCGGGGCAGTGTGCCCTGAGCACGAGTTTGTTAAGTTCTGAATGGATGAGGAGAATCAGGCATGGCTGTTGAAGAGAAAGTGAAGCAGATCATCGTCGAGCAGCTGCAGGTGGACGAGGCCGAAGTGACCCCGGGCGCCAGCTTCCAGGAAGACCTGGGCGCCGACTCGCTCGACGTGGTCGAGCTGGTGATGCAATTCGAAGAGGCGTTCGACCTCGAGATTCCCGACGAGGATGCCGAGAAGATCAAGACCGTCAAGGATGCCATCGATTACATCGAGAAGAACGAAAAGTGCGAAAGGCAAGTAACTGGTGAATCGTCGAGTAGTCATCACCGGCCTCGGGCTGGTGTGCGGGGTCGGCAATACCGCTCCGGAGGTGTGGCGGCAACTGCTGGCCGGGGCCAGCGGCATGGCCCCGATTCAGGGCTTCGACACCACCGGCTTCCCCGTCACCTTCGCCGCCGAAGTCAAGAACTTCGACCCGCTGAACTTCGTGGACAAGAAAGAATCGCGCAAGATGGGGCGCTTCATCCACTTTGCCTTTGCGGCGACGCAGGAGGCGATGGCGCAGTCGGGTCTCAAGATCACGCCGGAGATTGCCGACCGCGTGGGCGTGTTCATCGGCTCGGGCATCGGCGGATTCGAGATCATCGAGCGCGAGCACTCCAACCTGCTGGCGGGCGGCCCGCGCAAGATCTCGCCCTTCTTTATTCCCGCGGTCATTGTGAACATGGCGGCGGGGCAGATCAGCATTCGCTACGGCGCGCAGGGGCCGATTTCGGCCACGGCCACGGCATGCGCCACCAGCGCCAACTCCATTGGCGACTCGGTGCGCATGATTATGCACGGCGATGCGGACGTGATGATTGCCGGCGGCGTCGGAGGCTTCGGTCACGCCGCTGTCGGTGGGCGGATTCGCTGCGATGCGCGCGCTCTCGACGCGCAACGACGAGCCGACGCGGGCCAGCCGGCCCTTCGACAAGGATCGCGACGGATTTGTGATCGGCGAAGGCGCGGGCATTCTGATTCTGGAAGAGCTGGAGTTTGCGAAGGAGCGCGGCGCGAAGATTCTGGCCGAGGTGATTGGCTACGGCATGAGCGCCGATGCGTATCACATGACGGGCATCGCTCCCGAGGGCGCGGGCGCACAGCGCAGCATGCGGGCGGCGCTGAAAGACGCGGGCATTGCAGCCGGAAGAAGTGGGCTATGTGAATGCGCATGCGACCTCGACGCCGGCGGGCGATGGCAATGAGTCGCGCGCGATTGAGCTGGTGTTTGGCGAGCATGCGCTGAGCGCGCAGCTGAAGGTGAGCGGCACCAAGTCGATGACCGGGCACCTGCTGGGCGGCGCGGGCGGGCTGGAAGCGGGCATCACGGTGCTGGCGCTGCAAAACCAGATGCTGCCGCCGACCATCAACCTCGACAATGCCGATCCCGGAGTGCCGGCTGGACTACGTGCCGAACGACGCCGGTGGCGCACAGACTTCGATGTGGCGCTGTCGAACTCGTTCGGATTCGGCGGCATCAACGCCACGCTGATCATGCGGCGGTGGACGGAGTAAAGGCAGGGACTAGCAGCTAGCTTCAGACATCAGCTAAAGAGGCGCACATCCTGTGCGATGCGCGCCGTTTTTGTTTTGCCGGTGCGAGATTGCGTGCGTGCTTAGCCCATGATGGCGGCCCAGCCTACGCCGATGAGCACGAAGATCAGCCCACCATCCGAAGACCGCGATGTAGCCGGAGGTGCGCTTGACGCCGGCGACCATGGCGATGCCGATGCCGCGAGCACCACCATGGTCCAGATGGTGACCACGTCAAGCGATCGTGGCCAAGGAGTAGAGCGCCTTGTTGGTGTCAATCGGGTTGAGAAAGGCGCCGAGGTTGGTGGGGGCAAAGTTTTTGATGTTGAACGATTCGGGCGCGGTGCCGGCAAAGATGACGATGGTGCCCAGCAGCACTTTGATCGATCGCCGGGCAGAGCTGGCGTACATCCACACGGCGAAGATGCTTCCGTATTTGGCCTTGCCGCCGAAGACGAAGTTGATGGTGCCCCAGAGGCCGAGCGAACCGAGGCGGTGACGATGAGCAGCAGCAGGACCGGGCTCGCCGATGAAGACGCCCTCGGTGATGTAGAGGGAGATCTTCGCCGACATTGCCCGCTGCTCGGGCGGGGCCTGCGCCAGCTTCTCTTCCTGCGAGGGGTTCAGGTGGATCTGGTTGTCGACGACCTGCTGCATGCCGATTTTGGTGGAGACGGCGCAAAGAAGAAGATGTAGCCGACAATGACAAGCATGATGAACGGCAGCCACCAGCTCTTGTTGCCGCGCTTGATGTCTTCGAAGGTTTTGGACGGCGCGGTGAAGATGCTGGTGACGCGCTGCAACTGGGATAGGCTGGGGGCCGGTTCGGCCGCCGGTTGCACCTCAGGTTCGGTCATGATTCCGCCTCTCGAGAAAGCTGTTGGGCGCGCGGGGCGCTCTGCCGTTCCCCTCAGAGATGCCGTCGCGTGCAGGGATCGCCTTCCGGCGAAGGCGCGGGTTCTCTGACGGCCGTCAAAAAAGAAAAAGATGCTTTCGCCCGCGATTGTATCGTTGAATGCGCCGGGTGGCGCAAGGATTTTCAGTGCAGATGGATGGAGGCTACTCGACCCTGCGCGGGATCGTTCCGGCGGGGATGGAGGGAGCGTCGGGGTCTTCCGCAGGCGGACGATGCGGCTTGTGCGCGCGGGCCTGTGCCGGTGTAGCTCTTGTAGACGGTGATGTGGAAGCAGGCCTGGCGGAACTCTTCTTCGACATCGATCTTGCCTTCGTTCTGCAGAACGCTGAGGCGGTTGCGCATCCAGTAGATTTCGCTGCGCGTGAGGCCGGACTTGGCGATGTCGATGGTGGCGCCGGTGAGGTGCGGGCTGGCGACGTCGCCCTCGGCGGCGGCGGCGTTGCCGTTGATGCGCATCAGGTGCTTCTGGTACCACGGTGCGCACCGCGGAGCTGACTTCAAAGCGGATGATGGAACTGCGGCCTCGTGGGCGTGGGCGAGGTCGGCGAGAAAGCTTGCGGTCCAGGGACGGCAATAGCGGCGGTCGGACGGGCAAGTTGGCGTTGACGGTGAGGCCGTCGGAAACCGGGACCGGCACCAGCAGGTGGCGTGCGATGCGGTCGCGCAGATCGGCGTCGTCCTCAATGCGCTCGAGGTTGTCGGCGTCGGTCTTCTCGTTCTGGCGCATCAGCGATTCGAGCGAGCCGCGCAACGGGGCCATGGCGACGATCTCGCTGTGCAGCGGAATGGCGTTCATGGGCGCGGCAGAGGTGGCGATCTCCTGGGAAGGCGCGGGAGCTTCGCTGGCCGCGATGCGATTGGCCGCGAGCTCGGCCGGCGACTGGCTGCTCACAGCTGGGTTCACTTCCGCCTCTTCGACGTGCGAGCCGACGCGATGGGACGGCGCGGCAACGGGAGGTTGCGCGGACTCTACCTCAGGGGTGCGAATGTCGCGGGTGCGGATTTCCGCGGCCTCAACATAGCGGGCGCGATGGTGCATGCGGCGGCCGCGCACGAGTCGCGTGTGGCTGCGGACGACACGGCGGCGGCGGGCAGAAGCGCGCGTGGAATGGGCCCTTGCATGCGCGGTTCCGTGGGACCTGGCGGAAGAGGGATGCGCGTGAGCGGGCTTGCGATGGGCGCGATGCTGCGTCGCAGCCAAGCCAGAGGCCGAACCCGCGAGGAAGAGGAGCGATAAAAGAACGATAGATACGCGCCGCGTTGTCATGGGAAGCGCGCGGAGAATCGAGAGCATCACAAGTGTAAGACGCATGAGAGCGGAATTCGAGTACCTGGGGTGGTTCGGTTTTGTCTGATAAGTAGTGGTACGCAGGTGACTATCGATCAACACCAGATCATTTCTCCTTCTCATCCGAAGCGGAGCCGGCTGCACGAAGCACTTCGACATCAAGAAGATCCTGCTGTCGGCCGCTCGCAAGCTTATTGCGAATCAGATCTTCGCGCGCAATGATGTGGACGGGAGTATCGCCGTCGATTGCGCCATCGAGCCGATTGACCCATGCTTCGTCGAAGGTGATGCCGTCGATTTGCTGCAAAATATCTATCCGATCGGGCGGCTGGCCGATCTGGAAAGCGGAACCGTCCGCAAAGTCTGCCGGACTGACATCGGCAAGTGGAGCACCGAAGTCCGCTAACGCTTTGAAGACTGCAGCCGCGTTCTCCGGGCTGGATTGCACGAACAGGTCAAGGTCCTTGGTGGAACGCGGCTCTGCATAGACGCCGAAAGCATGGCCGCCGATGACGAGATACCTAACCGCGTGGGCGTTGAACGCCCGCAGCAGGTCTTTCAGGTCCTTTGCCAACATGCCTCGGCACTCCTTTGAACGCGGCGGCGAACGCATAGGCCGACTCGCTGAGTTCGCAGACGGCGATGAGCCGTTCTCCCACGGAACGGCTCTGCCAGTAGCGATAAGTCTCCCGCTGCTGCTCTTCGGGATCGGTCACGCGGCGGATCGTCTTGTCCATCGTTCCCTACCTTACTGCAGCAGCGTGGGTTCGTCGTCCTTGAGCTCTTCCGGCGGAATGATGACGGCAGCGGCCACCTTGTCGTCGTCTTCCAGATTGAGCAGGCGGACGCCCTGCGTGGCGCGGCCGGCGGCGCGCACCTGTCTTGGTGTCGATGCGGATGATCTTGCCGAACTGGCTGATGACCATCAGCTCGCGAGTTCTCGTTGACGAGCAGGATCGACGCGGTCTTGCCGACCTTGGGCGTGGCCTTGAGGTTGTTGACGCCCTGCGCGCCGCGCGCGGTCAGGCGATACTCGTCCACGTCGGTGCGCTTGCCAAAGCCGTTCTCGGTGATGGAGAGAATGAGCGACTGGGTAACGCAGAGCTTGTGGTCGAGCTCCTTGAGCGCCTTGTCGGCGTCTTCGAGGGCTTTCTCCGCGGCCTTCTCCTTCGACTTGAGCTTTTCGTCGTCGGGCGCGCCGTTGCGGCGGTCTTCGCGAGCCTTGTGCAGCGCGTCCTTCGCGGAGTCGTAGGCCTTGCGCAGCGCGGCGAGCTTGTCGACGAGGCCGTGCGTCTTGGCGCACTCGTCGCGTTCCTTGTCGCGGGTCTCGTCGGAGTCGGTGATGGCCGCGCCGATGACGTAGTCGCCCTTCTTGAGCGAGATGCCCTTGTTGCCGGCGGCGTTGCGGCCCATGGGGCGCAGGCCGATGCCGCTGCGCTCGGGGTCGTACTCCTCCTGGAAGCGGATGGCCATGCCCTCGCGCGTGGCGAGGAAGATGGTCTGCTTGCCGTTGGTGAGGTCGGCAGTGACGAGGTCGTCTTCCTTGTCGATGGCGATGGCGATGATGCCGCGGGCCATGACATTGGAGAAGTCCTTGAGCGGAGTCTTCTTCACAATGCCGTTGCGCGTGGCGAAGAAGATGTATTTGCCTTCTTCTTCGAGATCGCGCACGGGCAGGATGGCGCGGACATTTTCGCCGGGCTGCAGGTTGAGCAGGCTCTGCATGGACTTGCCCTTGCCCGCTGCGCCGACGTCGGGAATCTCATAGACCTTGAGCCAGTAGACGCGGCCGGTGTTGGTGAAGCAGAGCAGGAAGGCGTGCGTGGAGTTGACGATGAGCTGCGAGACAAAGTCTTCTTCGCGGGTCTTCATGCCGGTGCGGCCAGTGCCGCCGCGGCGCTGCTGGCGATAGATGCTGATGGGCGTGCGCTTCAGATAGCCCTGATGGCTGACGGTGACGGCCACCTGCTCATCGGCGATGAGGTCTTCCAACTGCAGTTCGGCGGACTCATCGACGATCTGGGTGCGGCGGGCGTCGCCATATTTGTCGCGGACTTCTTCCAGCTCCTTGATGATGACGGCGCGCAGCTTTTTGTCGCTGCCGAGAATCCCTTCGTACTCCGCAATCTTGGCGCGGATTTCCTTCAGCTCGTTCAGGATCTCGTCGACCGAGAGCTGCGTGAGGCGATAGAGCT
This sequence comes from uncultured Acidobacteriaceae bacterium, assembly GCA_963783925.1. Taxonomy (GTDB): domain Bacteria; phylum Acidobacteriota; class Terriglobia; order Terriglobales; family Acidobacteriaceae; genus Telmatobacter. Next base: position 227,576 of record CAWAPM010000001.1, read on the forward strand.
GCAATTCGAGGATGGCGTCGACCTGGCGCAGCGTAAGGCCGCGCTCTTCGCGGGGCAGGCGCTCGCGGTCAAGGTTGACGATAACGTCGGTTCCCTTGCCCCACGTGAACAGGTTCTCGCGAGCTTCGGCGCGGGAGTTGGATGCGCGGATGATGCGGATGACCGCGTCGAGATTGTCGAGCGCGATCTTGTAGCCTTCGAGGATGTGTTCGCGCTCGCGGGCCTTGCGCAGCAGGAAGACGGTGCGGCGCTGGACGACGTCGACGCGGTGGTCGATGAAGGCGTGAATGGCCTGGTCGAGCGCGAGCTCCTTGGGCTGGCCGTTGAGCACGGCCAGGAAGATCATGGAGAAGCTCTCCTGCATCGGAGGTGTGCTTGTAGAGCTGGTTCAGCACAATCTCAGGCTGCGCGCCGCGCTTGAGCTCGATGACGATGCGCATGCCGTCGCGATCGCTCTCGTCGCGCACGTCGCTGATGTCGTCGACGATTTTGTCGGTGACCAGCTCGGCGATGCGCTCGATGAGCTTGGACTTGTTGACCTGGTAGGGGATCTCGGTGACGATGATCGCCTGTTTTTCCTTGGTGATGCTCTCCAGGCCGGTCTTGGCGCGCATCAGGAAGCGGCCGCGGCCGGTGCGATAGGCGTTGACCAGTCCTTCCCTGCCGTAGAGGAAGCCGCCGGTGGGGAAATCCGGCCCCTTGACGTGCTTCAGCACTTCCACCAGGCCGGCGCGGGGATTGTTGACCAGCTCGATGGCGGCGTTGATGACCTCAGTGAGGTTGTGCGGGGGAATGTTGGTGGCCATGCCGACGGCGATGCCGTTGGACCCGTTGACGATGAGCGTGGGAATGCGCGTGGGCAGCACGGTGGGCTCGTCGGTGGTCTCGTCGAAGTTGGCCATCATATCGACGGTTTCCATGTCGATATCGGCCATCATGGCTTCGGCGATGCGCTCCATGCGGCACTCGGTGTACCGGTAGGCGGCGGGCGGATCGCCATCGACGGAGCCGAAGTTGCCCTGGCCGTCTACGAGGGGATAACGCAGCGACCACGGCTGGGCCATGCGCACCAAGGCGTCATAGACAGACGAGTCGCCGTGGGGATGGTACTTTTTGAGGCACTCGCCCACCACGCCGGCGCACTTGGAGTAGCGCTTGTTGTGCTGCAGGCCTTCGCGGTCCATGGCGGTGAGAATGCGCCGATGGACGGGCTTGAGGCCGTCGCGGGCGTCAGGCAGCGCGCGCCCGACGATAACGCTCATCGAATAAGCGAGATAGGAGTGACGCATCTCCTCTTCGATGTTGATGGGAACGTGGCTGGGATTGCCGGGCGGCGTACCGCCGTCGAGAGGGAGCTGGGGGTTCTGATCGTCTGCCATAGATGTCTTTGAGCCCGCTGGAAAGCGGCAAAGGTGGGTCTGGGAAAGCGCAGGCCGGGCACCGCGGGCTGAAGCTTTATTTTACCGCGCGAGGGGGGCTGCGCACAAGGCGTGGCGGTGTGAATAAGTCTTTGTTTTTATTGATTTTATAGGAAATCGGAGCGAGGGCAGCGCGGAGGGCGAAATGCAGCTCCCGCAGGCGGTGTTTTGGGCAGAAACTCGATCCATTTTGGGCTGGAAATCAGTGCCGGATTGGGGTGCAGGTGGACGCTCAGAGAAGCCCGGGCAGGCTGAGGAGGCAGAAGACGACCTGGAGGACGACGATGGCACCGGCAGCGGCCAGGGCGAGGCGCGGGCGGGGGCTCTCGTAGGCGTCGGCGAAGACGCCGCCGATGAAGGTGAGCAGGAACGGGACCGCCCACAGCCAAGGGCTGCCGGGAGCGCCGGTCATCACGATGAGGAGTAAGACCAAAACGCAAAGCAGCGGAGCTGTGTTGCCGAAGTAGCGTGAGCGGCGCACGCCGAGGTAAAGCAGCACGGCCGCGCCGGCGGCGACGGTGATGCCTGCGTTGGAGAGCGTGGAGAAGAAGCGGCGGGCGGGGTCGAGCGAGAGGGAGACGAAGCCGGCGGCGGAGCGGAAGACGTAGCTGAACGCGTCTGGCGAGAAGCCGTAACAGACGAAGAGCAGCACCAGCGCGCCGGCCGAAGCGGCGAGCATGACGGGCAGCACCTGGCTGCGGCGGCCTTCCGCGACCCAGAGCATGAGGACAAGGCCGAGCAGCGCGGCGGTGGGCAGGGCGACGATGTGCGCGCAGGCGGCCAGGCCCAGCGCGGCGGTGAGCAGCACGATGCGGGGCCGCCATTTGCGCCGCGGCCCTTGCATGGCGTGAGCCACGCCGATGCCGGTGTAGACCGCGCCGTAGACACCGAGCGCCGCGAGGATCTCTGGCGAGGGCGAAACGCAGGCGCGGAGGATGGGCGGGGAGAAACAGTAGAGTGCGAGCGCGGTGTAGCCGCCGAGGTTGCCGTAGAGGCGGCGGGTGACCCACCACAGGCCGCCGCCGAGGACGACTCCTGCGAAAAGGAACGGCAGGCGCAGCAGAAGGAGAATATGCGTGAGTTGGTGGCGCAGTTCCCAGGTGCTGATGGGGCCTGTCTCCTGCACCACGCGGTCTTCCGGCTTGCGGAAGTGATCGAGGCCGCGCTCGGCGAGGAGATTGAGCGTGAGGGGCAGGCCGGCGAGGCGGTAGGCGAGCACGCCGTCGTGGATGTTGCCGCAACTGGTGAAGTAGCCGGCGAGGGGCGACGGGCGCTCCCACATCTCGCGGCCGCAGCGGGCGTACTGGTAGTCGCGGTCACTGAGGGTTTGCCGGCTGGTGAGCCAGAAGCCCTGCGCCAGAAAGAGCGCGAGCATCACGGCGGCAATGCGCTGCGGCGGATTGAAGCGGAAACGGCGAAGGCGGGCGAACCGGTGGGTCATTGCTTGCGGAGAACCGACTGTTCCAGTCTAAATGGCGAATACGGCGAGGGTGCAGAACGCAGAAAGGCCGCTCCGGGGAGCGGCCTTTGCTGGTGTCGAGATTGCCGAACCACTTAGTTGACGATGACGCCGACGACGTCGTCGTTCGTTAGCGTGACCGAGCAAGTGTTTGGACCACCTGCGGTGACGGCAGTGGTCGGGGTGCAGTTGGTGGACCATCCACCAAAGGCGCCAGCGCCCGCCGGAGAGGTCAAAACCACGGTAGTTCCTGCCGGGTATGTGGCGGTGCAGACCGAGCCGCCAGCACCCGCGTAGCCGGGGCCGCAATGGAGCACGTCCGGCGTGCCCGTAGCCGAGGGCGCCGTGACCTGCCAAGTGGTTGTGTTCAGGCCGCGCTGGTATACCGTGAGCGTGGAAAGCAGCGGTGAGCCGGTTCCATTCGTGTCAGGGCAGGATGGCGGCGTAGGCGGATTGGCAAGCACCTGCGGGCAGCTGAATGACGCAGTAGCCGATTGAATCGTACCGTCCGTTGTGCTTGCCGACTCGGCGATGATGGTGGCGCCGCCGGCGCCTTCCGCCGTCACGATGCCCGCGCTTGCGCCAGCCCCTCCGCCTGTGTTGTTGCTCACCGGGAAGAAGTTCGGCTCAGAGGAGAGCCAGGTTGTCGAGGAGGAGTTCGTCACATCCCTGACATATGGAGCGGTCGAGAATGTGCCGATGGCGATGAACTGTCCGGAGAGATTGAAATCATTGACCGTGATCGAGCTGGGAATGATTTCGAGCGAAAGAATCGGCTCTGGCGGGCTGGTGAGCGAGACGCTCACCGTTGCCTGGGCAGACACGACGCTGTTGTCTGTGTTTGTGAGCAGTGCCGTGATGGTGGCGGAACCCTGGCTGACGCCCGTGGCAAGGCCGGTGGCGCTGACGGTAGCCACCGATATCTGGCTTGATTGCCAGGAGACCTGGGTCGAATCCGTGACATCCAGCACAGCACCGCCGCCGGTTGTGCCCAGAGCGATGAACTGGCCGGTCTGGCCCGAGGCAGAGACGGCCTGCGAGCTGGGAATCAGCTCAAGCGCGGTGAAGCCGGTGTTGCTGCCGCCGGTGACGGTGAGGCTGGCCGTGCCGGTCTCGGTGGTGCCGCTGGAAACATCGGAATAGAGAGCGGTGATGGTGGTGGTGCCGGCCCCTACGGATGTGGCCAAACCAGTGCTCGCGCCGATGGTGGCGATGGAAGAGGCGCTCGAGGTCCAGATGACGCTGTTGGTCAGGTTGACCGTTGCGCCGGAGGTCGTGGTGCCGATGGCGATGAACTGAACCGTCTGGCCTGAGCCGGCAATGGACTGCGAGCCCGGAGTGATGGTGATTCCGGCAATGACGCCGCCGCCGGTGCCGCCACCCGATGCTGCGACGGTGATGGTGGACGAAGCAGTGAGCGTGCCGTTAAAGCCCTGGGCGCTGGCGGTAACGGTGGCGCTGCCCGCGCCGACCGCGGTAACCAGGCCGCTCGAGCTGACCGATGCCACCGCGGTATTGTTGGAAGCCCAGTTCACGCCGCTTGTGATGTCCTGGGTGGTGGTGTGCTTGGAGTTTCCGTAGGTTCCGGTGACGGAGAGCTGCGCGGTCTGCCCGGTGGTCAGAGACTGGGTCGTCGGTGAAACCGTGATGGAATCCAGCCCGGAGGGATTGCTGCAACTGGTCAGCGGCACCACAAGGCTGAGGGCAATCAAGGCACCGAACAACGAACGATCCCGCATAGTAGTCTCCCGGCGTTTCCGCCCGGCTGCCCACAGCTCTCTGTGGCACAGCATTCTTCGATTTAATTTCACGGCCGTCAGAGTTTGTTTTCGGGGGCCGGCCTCAAGTGGTTATAAGTCCTTCAAAAACCCGTATCGCACACACAAACCAGCCGCAGAACTCTCGCGGCGCAATCTTGAAATACCTGACCCAGGCATTGTCTTTATCACCAATCCGGCCCGGCCAGGCACAACTAAAGCCTCTTGTGAGGTGGCGCAATCATACGGCAATTCAATTGGCCGAATCAATATCTAATTTGGGTCCACCGAGGTGGTTTGTTACGCGCGTAACCTGCCAATTGGCTATAAGTTCGGGCCGGTGAGGCGTGCCGCAGGCAGAGCATTTAGAAGCCCGAGCGCGGGTGGGAATCGGGGGCCGCGGGAAGGGCCGAGGAGGGTGTTTGGCCGCACGCGCCACCAGCGGCTACACTTCTGCTCAGCATGGTGATTGCACGGGATGATGCTCCGGAACGGCTGGTGAGCGCCGCGCGCGCCGACGAGGAGCAGGCTTTTGAGCTGAAGCTGCGGCCGCGCTGGCTGGCGCGAGTTCATCGGCCAGTCGAAAGCCAAGGAACAGCTGGCGATTGCGCTCGAGGCGGCCAAGTCGCGCGGCGAGGCGCTGGACCATGTGCTGCTGTTTGGGCCGCCCGGCCTGGGCAAGACCACGCTGGCGACGATCATCGCCAACGAGCTGGACGTGGGCTTTCAGCAGACCTCGGGGCCGGCGCTGCAGATCCAGGGCGACCTGACGGCGATCCTGACCAATCTGCGCGAGCGGCAGGTGCTGTTTCTCGACGAGATTCATCGCATGCAGCCGGTGCTGGAAGAAAAGCTCTACACGGCGCTCGAGGACTACAAGCTGGACATCATCATCGGGCAGGGGCCGGCGGCGCGCACGCATGTGATGGAGATTCGGCCGTTCACGTTTGTCGGCGCCACGACGCGGCCGGGGCTGCTGAGTTCGCCGCTGCGGTCGCGGTTCGGGATTCTGCTGCGGCTGGAGTTTTATACCGAGGACGAGCTGCGGGTGATTGTGGAGCGCTCGGCCGAGGTGATGGGCGTGCCCATCGATGCCGACGGCGCGGCGGAGATTGCGCTGCGCTCGCGCGGCACGCCGCGCATCGCCAACCGGCTGCTGCGGCGCGTGCGCGACTATGCGCAGGTGCGCGGCACGGGCTCCATCGACCGGCCCACGGCCAACGCCGCGCTGACCATGCTGGAAGTGGACGCGCACGGATTTGACGAGATCGACCGGCGGCTGCTGCTGACCATCATGCAGAAGTACGATGGCGGGCCGGTGGGGCTGGGCACGCTGGCCGCGACGCTGGCCGAGGAAGAAGACGCGCTCGAAGAAGTGTATGAGCCGTTTCTGATTCAGATTGGATTTCTGGATCGCACGCCGCGCGGGCGCGTGGCGACGCGGCTGGCGTATGAGCATTTTGGGATCGCGATGCCGGGGCGGCAGAGCGGGCTGTTTTAGGATCGCGCCGATGATTGTGACTGCCGCATCGACACTCATCGAGGAGACTTTGCATGGCACTGACGGAATCGACGATGCTGGAGCTGGGCACGACCGCGCCGGATTTTGCGCTGACCGATGTGGTGACCGGCAAGACCGTGCGGCGCGACGATTTGCGCGGACAGAAGGCGCTGCTGGTGATGTTCATCTGCACGCACTGCCCTTATGTGAAGCACATCGAGAAGGGACTGGCGGCGCTGGGCATGGATTACGACGGCGAGCCGGTGAGCATCGTGGCCATCAGCAGCAACGACGCGGCGAAATTTCCCGACGACAACCCCGCGGGGCTCAAGCGGCAGGCGGAGGCGCTGGGCTTTCGCTTCCCTTATCTCTACGACGAGACGCAGGCCGTGGCGCACGCCTACAAGGCTGCGTGCACGCCGGACTTCTTTCTCTTCGATGCGCGATTGAAGCTGGTGTATCGCGGGCGAGTTCGACGGCAGCCGGCCGGGCAACGGCGTTGCCGGTGACGGGCGAGGATCTGCGCGCGGCGATCGATGCGGTGCTGGCGGGCAAGCCGGCCGAGCAATGACCAGCGGCCCTCGATCGGCTGCAATATCAAGTGGAAGGCGTAAGCGGAGTCAGCGTCGCACGGCTGAGCGATAGTCAGCTACGCGCCAGCCGCTGACTCTGCTAGAGCTAGTCTCTTCAGATACTCGCGGAATTTCGCGCCGAACTCCGGGCGCTTGAGCGCGAACTCGACCGTGGCCTGCAGCATGCCGAACTTGTCGCCCGCATCGAAGCGCTTGCCCTCGAACGTGTAGCCGAAGACTTTCTCTTCCTTGAGCAGCGCCTTGATGCCGTCGGTGAGTTGAATCTCGCCGCCGGCGCCGGGCTGTGGTCTCTTCGAGCAGTTCGAAGACGCGCGGCGTGAGCACGTAGCGGCCGATGATGGCCTGCTTCGACGGCGCATCTTCGAGCTTCGGCTTCTCCACCATGCCGGTGCAGTTGTAGATGCGCGGATTCTCTGTGTCCGGCGAGCCGGCCAGCACGCCGTAGGCGCTGATGCCCGGCCCCTCGATGGTCATGCGTGGCCAGCACCGAGCCGCCGCTTCTCGTCGAAGACATCGATCATCTGCTTGAGGCACGGCGGGTCGGCATCGATCACGTCGTCGGGCAGGATGACGGCGAACGGCTCGTCGCCGACCAGTTCCTTGGCGCAGAGCACGGCGTGGCCCAGGCCGAGCGGCTCTTTCTGGCGAACGTAGCTGATGCGCGCCATGGTGGCGACACTGCGCGAGACGTCGAGCAGTTCCTTCTTGCCCGTGCGCTCGAGCGTGGCGTCGAGCTCGAAGCTGATGGTCGAAGTGGTCTTCCATCGCGCCCTTGCCGCGGCCGGTGACGATGATGATGTGCTCGATGCCGGAGGCGATGGCTTCTTCCACGCCGTATTGAATGATGGGCTTGTCGACCAGCGCCAGCATCTCTTTGGGAATGACTTTGGTGGCCGGCAAAAAGCGCGTGCCCAGGCCGCCGGCGGGAAAGACTGCTTTTCGAACTTGCCTGCTCATCTGATCTCCATTCTCGAATGGTCCATGCCAGTTCTCGATCACGCATGCAATTCATGCGACGGAGCTAACTCGCAATTCGATCACTAAGCGCAGTCCGGCTTCACAGCGTCGGCGAATCATCGCCCAGCATGGCTTCGCGCACAATCTTGATGGGCGGAAATCCCTGGCGCAGAAAATCGTCGTGAAACTCTTCCAGCGAGAACGCCGCGCCCTGTTTCTTCTTCAGATCTTCGCGCAGCTTCATGATCTCGAGCTTGCCCAGCGTGTAGTAGAGATAGGTCGGGTCGCCGGTGCCGCGCTTGGTTTCCACCAGCGCCGTCTCCTTCGATTGGTAGCCTTCCTTCTGGAAGAACTCGACCGCCTGGTCGAAGCTCATCTTGCCGGTATGCATTTCGATGCCGACGATGAAGCGCGCGTTGCGCAGCAGCGCATCCTGCAGCTGGCCAAGGCGCAGGAATTTCGATTCGCGCTCGTCTTTCGCGCCCTGCGCCGGGCTGGCCGTAGCCTTCGTCGAGCATCATCTGCTCGCAGTAGTGGGCCCAGCCTTCGACGTTGGTGTTGGCGCCCAGCAGCTTGCGCACGCGGCTGGGCGCCTGCGGCACCCACAGGAACTGCACGTAGTGGCCGGGATAGGCCTCGTGCACCGCGGTCGAGATGACGGTGCCGATGTTGAACGAGTGCATGAAGCCCTCGACCTCCGCCGGCGTCATGGAGGGATCGGGCAGCGTGACGTTGAAATAGGCCTCGGTGGCGTGCTTCTCGTAGGGGCCCGGCGTGTCCATGCGAGGCGAAGGTGGTGGCGCGCATGAAGGGCGGCGTCTCTTCGACGATGGGCCGCACATCGGACGGAATGGTGACGATGTGGTGCGCGCGGATGAAGCCGATCAGGCTGTCGAAGGTGGCGCGAAACGTGTCGAGAAGATGATCGGGCGCGGGATGCATTCTGGCCCAGCTCTTCGAGCACGGCGCTGCGGGTCCTTGTCCGGCTCGAGTTCCTTCGCGACCTGGTTGAAGTGCGCCTGATTCTTGCGCAGATCGGCCCAGCCGATTTCGAGCAGCTTGTCGAGCGGCAGATCGACCATCTCGTCGTATTCGAGCTTCTTCGAGAACGTGTCCGCGCCGATGCGGAAGTCGCCGTTGGAGCGCGGCGAGCAGATCGGTCTTGAGCCAGTCGAGATAGCTCTTGAGCGCTGCGATGACCTGCGGCGTTGGTGTGCGCGAACTCTTCCTTGAGCGCGGGATCCTTGCGCGTCGGCGAAGGCCGCGGGCACATCGTGCTCGAAAGAAACTGACGATGCCCGGCAACTGCTCGATGGCGATCTCGGTGTAGATGTGCGGCGGGTTCTTGAGATTCGCGCGCGCCTCGTCGAGCAGGCGCCGGCATCTGCTTTTCGCGCGCAACCAGCGAGCGCAGCCGATCGTCGGGCGAGAGCAAATTTGCGCTCCATCAGCGCGAATGCGCCGTTGGCGCGCAGTGCTCGAATAGATGTCGGGATTCTTTTCCCAGGGACGAATGGTTTCCAGCGTGAGCAGCTGCGAGCGGATGTTGCCGAGCACCATTTCGCGGTCGCCGCGCGTGGTCAGGTCGAAGGCGGCCTTCGCGCTGCATCTCCTCGAAGCGCTTCTCGAACTTCTGCAGCGCGGCGATCTCGGCATTGATGGCTGCTGGCTCGAGTAGTCTTCGAGCTGCGCGTCGTACTGGTGATAGCCGACTTGCGTGCCCTGCGTCGGCGCGATAGGGAAAGTAGACCTGATCGAAGTACTCGTCGGAGACATGCACGAAGACCTTGTCCCAGTAGACCTCGGTCAGCTTTTGCTTCTCGGCATGTGCGGCGGACAGGCGATCATACAAGCTCCGAGCGCAACGCAGGACGGCAATTTGTTTCACGTTCCTCTCTGATACGGCAGATTGATTTTGTTATGCGTTGACCGGCGCCGGCGCGAGTTTGGCGAGCAGTTCGCGGATTTCGAGCAGAACTTCGTCGGGCCGCGCGGCTGCCAAAGGATACTTGAGCACCCCCTGCGGCGTGAACTGCGCGCCGCGCTTGGCGTTGCGCGCCACCAGGCGCATCAGGTGCTGCGGATCGACTGCCGCGTTCTCGGTGAAGCGAATCTGCAGCTCGCCGCGCTTGCGATCGATCTGCGCAATGCCCATGCGCTCGCACTCCAGGCGCAGCGCGGCCGCTTCAAGCAGGTAGACGGTAGCGTCGGGCAGCGGGCCATAGCGGTCTTCCATCTCGGCGCGCAGGTCGGCGATGGCTGCTTCGCTGGCGGCGCCGGCGATCTTCTTGTAGAGGCGCAGGCGCTGATTTTCTTCCGGCACGTAGCTCTCGTCGATGCGCAGCGCGATGCCGAGGTTGAGCTGCGCGGCGGGCCGCTCTTCGCCGCCTTCGCCCTTCATCTCCTTGACCGCGGCCTCGAGCATCGAGGTGTAGAGCTCGAAGCCGACGGCTTCAATGTGGCCGCTCTGCTCGCCGCCGAGCATGTTGCCGGCGCCGCGCAGTTCGAGATCGAGCGCGGCGATCTTGAAGCCCGCGCCGAGGTCGCTGAACTCCTTGAGCGCGGCAAGGCGGCGGCGCGCGATCTCGCTCAGCTCCTGCTCGGGCGGGATGAGCAGATAGGCATAGGCGCGGCGATTGGAGCGGCCGACGCGGCCGCGGAACTGGTAGAGCTCGCTCAGGCCGTGGCGATCGGCGCGGTTGATGAGGATGGTGTTGGCGAGCGGAATGTCGAGGCCGTTTTCGATGATGGTGGTGGCGACGAGCACATCGTACTCATGGTGCATGAAGGCGAGCATGACTCGCTCGAGCTCGCCTTCGCTCATCTGGCCGTGGCCCACGGCGACGCGCGCGGCGGGCACCAGCTCCTGAATGCGCGCGGCGATTTCGTAGATGGATTCGACGCGATTGTGGACGAAGTAGACCTGGCCGCCGCGCTCGAGCTCGACCTCGACGGCGGAGCGCACGATCTTCTCGTCGAACTTGGCGACGACGGTCTGAATCGCCATGCGGTCTTTGGGCGGCGTCTCGATGACGCTCATGTCGCGCAGGCCCACGAGCGACATGTGCAGCGTGCGCGGAATGGGCGTGGCAGACATGGCGAGCACGTCGATCTCTTTGCGCATCTGCTTGAGGCGCTCCTTGTGGCGCACGCCGAAGCGCTGTTCCTCATCGACGACGAGCAGGCCGAGGTCCTGGAACTTGATGTCTTTCGAAAGCAGCGCGATGGGTGCCGATGAGGATGTCGACCTTGCCGTGCTTCGACGCGCTCGACGATCTCCTTCTGCTCTTTCGCGGTGCGGAAGCGCGAGATCATTTCGATGTGGATGGGGAACTGCGCGAAGCGGCGCTTGAAGGTTTCGAAGTGCTGGAAGCTGAGAACCGTGGTGGGCGTGAGCACGGCGACCTGCTTGCCATCCTGCACGGCTTTGAAGGCGGCGCGCATGGCGACTTCGGTTTTGCCGTAGCCCACGTCGCCGCAGAGCAGGCGATCCATGGGCGTGGTGACTTCCATGTCGTGCTTGATGGCGCGCGATGGCGGTGAGCTGGTCGTCGGTTTCGTTGTAGTCGAAGGAGTCTTCGAACTCGCGCTGGAATTCGTTGTCCGGCGAGAAGGCGGTGCCCTGCGCGGTGTGGCGCTCGGCGTAGAGCTTGAGCAGCTCGCCGGCCATGTCCTGCATGGCCTTGCGCACGCGGGCCTTGGTCTTGGTCCACTGCTGCGAGCCGAGCTTGTTGAGCACGGGCGCGGGGCCGGTGTCGGTGGAGCGATATTTCTGGATCAGGTCGAGGCGCGTGAGCGGCACATAGAGCTTGGCCTGCTCGGCGAATTCGAGAATCATGAACTCGACGGAGAGGCCGTCCTGCACGATCTCTTTCAGGCCCTGATACTGCGCGATGCCGTGCTCGACGTGGACGACGTAATCGCCGATGGTGAGGTCGCGGAAGTCGGAGACAAAGGCCGCGGTCTTGGAGCGCTTGGGCTCGGGGCGCGCGGCGATGTCGGCTTCGTCGGAGAGATCGTTGGCGCCGAAGACGATGAGATTGGCATCGGGAAAGCTGACGCCGGCTGGCGATCTGCGTGCGCACGATGACGGGCACGCGCAGGTCGCCGGCGAGATAGCTGGCCTCGTCGAAGCATGGTTTCGCCGCCGGGATGCGAGGAGCGGCTGCCGAGGCGATAGGGAATCTGATACTCGCGCATGCACGGTGGCCATGCGCTCCACGTCGCCCTGCGTGGGCACGGCGAGAACGATGCGCTGCTCGGATGCGATGAGGTTGCGCAACTGGTCGGTGAGCGCGGGGATGGAGCCGTGGAAGCGCAGCGTGGGCCGCGAGTTGAAGGCGATCTCGCCGAGCGTGTTGTCTTCGTCGAGCACGTCGACGGCGCCGAGCTGATCGAGATCGAGGCCGGGGTGCGAGTCGAGCGTGGCCTGCAGGATTTCAGGGCGCAGGTAGATGTCTTCGGGCCGGATGAGCGAGCCGATGCCGCTGCGCTCGTGGCGCTGCTCGACCTTGTTCCACCAGCGGTCGATCTGGTTGCGCACCATGGCGGGCTCTTCGACAAAGAGCGCGCATTTGGGCAGCAGCTTGAGCAGGTGGCTGTCCGCGCCGGCGACGCGAGGAGAAAAATTCCCAGCCGGGAAAGACGCTGACGCCGCCGGCAGGCGATAGCTTCGGCGGCCAACTCCTGGTCCGCAGCGTCGTCGGTCTCGACGCGCTGGCGGCTGAGGCGCGCGTTGACGGCGGCGAGCAGGCGCTCAGTGACGGGCGTTTCGGTGAGCGGCGAGAGCTGCGCTTCATCGAGGCCCGACTGCGAGCGCTGCGTCTCGGGATCGAACTTGCGGATGGTCTCGATCTCGTCGCCGAAGAACTCGATGCGCACGGGGCGGTCGGCCTCGGGCGAGTAGACGTCGAGGATGCCGCCGCGGCGCGTGAACTGGCCGGGCATTTCGACGAGGTCCATCTGCGTGTAGCCCACGCTGGCGAGGTGCGCGGTGAGCACTTCGACGTCGACCTCTTCGCCGCGGCGCAGGGTGACGGCAAGGCTGGCGTAGTAGTCGCGATCGAAGAGGCTGAGCGCGGCGGCTTCAGCGGGCGCGATGAGGATGGAGACTGCGCCGGTGGCGAGCTTCCACAAGCGCGGAGGCGCGCTGCTCCTGCACGTCGGGATGCGGCGAGAGATTTTCAAAGGGAAGCACGTCGTGCGCGGGCATGCGGACGACGCGATGCGGGATCGATGGCGCCGGTGAGCTCGCAGCCGGCGCGCAGCATGGGCTCAAGAGCCTCGGCGGCCTTGTTGTCGGCGACGATGACGATGACGGGCTGGCGCGCGGCGCGCGCAAAGAGCGGGAGATAGAGGGAGCGAGCGGTCGCAGGTGAGTCCGGAGACACGCCGACGCCCCGCACCAAGGCTGAGATGCCTTTGTACGCGATCAAATGCGGAGGAGTGCTCCAGCTCCGCGAAAATTTCGCGGACAAACGGGAGGATCATGCTTCTTCAAGTTTAGCAGCGGCGGCGATGGCGCGCCGCGCGCTGCAAACAGGCCTTACTCGTCTCCAACGGCCTTTGTGAATGCGAAGAAAAAGTCAAGGGATTTGAAGTAGGAGTCGACGGGCAGGCGCTCGTCCTTGCCGTGGGCGCGGTCGTCGTCCTGCTCAAGGGCTATGGCCGAGTAGCCATAGCAGGGGATGCCGGCCCAGGCGAAATAAATGGAGTCGCTGGCGCCGTTTTCCATGACCGGCGTGACGGGCGTGCCGGGCCAGATCTGCTGGGTGATGCGGGTGAGCGGGTCGAAGACTTGCTTGATGGGCGGCGGCGGCACGATGGCCTTGCGCGCGGGCGCGGTGTGGCGAGACCACGCCCGCATCGGAGACGTAATTCACGGTGAGCTTGGGATCGGCGAAGAGCGCGATGAGCTGCTGGCGAATCTCTTCCGGCGAGTGGCCGGGGAAGATGCGGCAGTTGACGTTGGCCTGCGGCGGTTTGCGGCAGCGCGTTGTTGGCGTGGCCGGCCGGAGAGCAGCGTGGCCACGCAGGTGGTGCGGAAGTTGGAGTTGAAGCTGGGCTCTTCGCTGAGGCGTGCGGCGGCGGCCATGTCCGGCGGCGAGGCGAGAATGGCGCGCATGTCGTCGGCGGTCTGGCCGGTTTCGCGCTTGGAGAGATTTTCAAAGTAGGTGCGCGTGACCTCATTCAGCTCGAAGGGGAACGAGTAGGTGGAGAGCTTGTTGAGCGCGGCCATGAGCTCGTAGATGGCGTTGTCCGGGCGCGGGCAGCGAGCTGTGGCCGCCGCGATTGGTAGCGATGAGCTGAAAGTCGGAGTAGACCTTCTCCGTGGCTTCCACATCGGCGACGAGCGGCTTGCCGTGGTCGAGATCGACGCCGCCCGCGTCGAGGTTGATGACGAAGGCCGCGTCGACCAGATCGCGATGGTTGCGCACCAGCCACTCCGCGCCGTTGAACTTGCCGCCTTCCTCGTCGGCGGTGAGCGCGAGGATCAGATCGCGCCTGGGCTTGTAGCCGTCGCGGTGGAGGCGCAGGAAGTTCGCGACCATCGCGGCGTCGCCGTACTTCATGTCCTGCGTGCCGCGGCCGTAGTAGTAGCCGTCCTTCTCCACGAACTCAAAGGGATCGGTGGTCCAGTCAGAGCGCAGCGCCTGCACCACATCCATGTGGCAGAGGAAGAGCACGGGCTTCTCGGTCGGCGTGCCCGCGGCGCGCATGCGGACGACGAGGTTCTGCTTGCGCGGGTCGGGGCCGAGCAGATGAACATCCTCGGGGGCAAAGCCCGCGTCGAGGAAGAGCTTCTGCATCGCGGCGGTCGCCGTGGTCACGTTGCCCTTGCGGCGTGTCTGTGGTATTGATTTCGATGAGCTGCTTGAAAATGGCGCGGGCTTCGGCGCGCTCGGCGGGCGAGGCAGTGGGCAGCGACTGGGCGGCCAAGGAGACGGCTCCAAGACAAAGGGCGGCAGCGGCGGCAACGGAAAGCTGGAAAGGACGCATGTGCGCATTGTAGGATGCCGCGGCGGCGATTGCCGTGGAAACTTCGAGTGCGCTTTACTTTGCGCTCGCAGCCAAATCGATTTATTGTGATTGGCGCTGTCTATGTGAGGTGCACGATGAGTTTCAAGCTTTACGCTGCTGCTGTTCTTGCCGCTTCCACCGCTGTTGGCCCGCTTGCCGCGCAGGCTGCCCCGGAGCGTCCAAAGATCACGGGCGTTTCGCACCTGGCGATCTATGCGGCGGACATGGCGGCGACGGAGCATTACTTCGTCCATGTTGTGGGCGCGGTGAAGATGCCGGACCCGGAGAACCCGGCGGGCGTGAAGTATGCGCTGAGCGGAACGCAGTATGTCGAGGTGCTGCCGCTGCCGGCTGACGCGGGCGTGAGCCGCATGGATCATGCGGCCTTTAACACCACCAGCGCCGAGGGCATGCGCAACTATCTGGCCGCGAAGGACTGGAAGACACCGGCGAAGGTGAGCCGGGGCACGGACGGCAGCCTGTGGTTTGCGGTGCACGACCCCGAAGGCAACAAAATCGAGTTTGTGCAGCCGCCGGCGGGCGCGCAGTGTGAGCGCGCCCAATGCGCTCGGGCATCACATCATTCACGTGGGCTTTGTGGTGCACGACCGGGCCAAGGAAGACACGTTCTATCGCGGGCTGCTGGGCTTTCGGCCGTACTGGTATGGCGGCATGAACGACGCGAAGATTGACTGGGTGAGCCAGCAGGTGCCCGACGGGCACGACTGGCTGGAGTACATGCTGACCAGCGGGCCTTCGGGGTCGGGGATTCCGGCGCACATGTCGCAGCAGTCGCTGGGCGTGATGGATCACGTGGCGATTGGCGAGGTCTCGGTGGAGGCCACGTATAAGAAGCTGGCGGCGGAGCATCGGCTGGAAGGACGGCACGACGACGCGCCGAAGATCGGCAAGGACGGCAAGGGCCAGTTCAACATGTATACGCCGGACGGCACGCGCCTTGAGCTGATGAATCTGCACGCGACGGAGAAGCCGTGCTGCTCGGCGTTCACGGCGGCGGACCCGACGGAGTAACTGCCGCGCTCGCGTGATGGCACAGTGTTCCGCCGAAACGGCGGGGAGAAAAGTATGCACCCGATGAGGATTGGAAAAGCGCGCGCAATCGCCGCACTGCTTGTATCCGCAGCGGGCATAGGCCTCGCGCAAAGCGCTCCGCAGCCCACCGTTCTGAATCCCGCTCACTTTCCCAAGCTGGGCACGGTGGACGAGCGCTTCCAGTCCTACAACGTGGAGATGGTGGAGATCACGGGCGGGCGATTCTGGGCGCCGTACAAGAAGGAAGCCACCGGGCCCGCGGCGACGGCTCCGGACACCCATGCAGCATCCACGCCGCCGGGGATGAACCCCTCGCTCTATCGCTATCGCGCGCCGCTCGATCTCACCAATCCGCAACTGCGCAAACTGGCGGCGGCGCTGGGGCCCGCGTACATGCGCGTGAGCGGCACGTGGGCCAACACCACGTTCTTTGACGACGCAGGTACAGCGGACGCGAGCAAGCCGCCGGCGGGCTTTGGCGCGGTGCTGACCCGCGCGGAGTGGAAGAACGTCATCGATTTTTCCAAGGCCGTTGACGCAAAGCTGGTGACTTCGTTCTCGGTGGGCATGGGCGTGCGCGACAGCAGCGGCGTGTGGACGCCGGAGCTGGCCGAGAAGTGGATGCAGTTTACAAGGTCGGCGGGCGGCAGCATTGCTCTCGCCGAGTTCTTCAACGAGCCCACCTTTGCATCGATTGGCGGCGCGCCCAAGGGATACAGCGCGGCGGACTACGGGCGGGACTTCAAAATCTTCAGCGCGTTTTTGCGCAAGGCCTCGCCGGAGACAAAGATTCTGGGGCCGGGCGGAGTGGGTGAAGGCGGCGGACTGGGCCCGCTGGCGCACATGCCGGGCTTCCTCAAGTCAGAGGATCTGCTGGCCGCCGAAGGCGCGGGGCTGGACGGTTTCTCGTATCACTTCTACGGCGGCGTTTCACAGCGCTGCTCCGCGCCCGGGTCGCCCATGCGGCTCAAAGCCGACGATGCGCTGACCGCCGATTGGTTCGAGCGCACCGAACATGAGGAGAAGTATTACGCCGGGCTGCGCGACCGCTTTGAGCCCGGCAAGCCGATGTGGCTGACCGAGACCGGCGAAGCGGCGTGCGGCGGCGATCCATGGGCGTCCACGTTCATCGACACCTTCCGCTATCTGCACCAGTTGGGCGCGCTGGCCCGGCTGGGCGTGCAGTCTGTGATGCACAACACGCTGAACGCCAGCGATTACGGCCTGATTGACGAGAGCACGCTGGAGCCGAGGCCTGACTACTGGGCTGCGCTGCTGTGGAGCCGCATGATGGGAGCCACGGTGCTTGACGCGGGCAAGGCTCCGGGCGCGAACCAGTACGTCTACGCGCATTGCCTCAAGCATCACCCGGGCGGCGTGGCGGTGCTGGCCATCAATGCCGACCGCACGGCTCCGCAGACGATTGATCTGGGAAAACGCTCCCTTCGTTATGCGCTGAGCGCGCACGACCTGATGGATGGCACCGTCGAACTGAATGGCAAACCGCTGAGTCTGACCGCGGCGGGCGATCTGCCGGAGATCAAAGGCGAGTCGGTCGCGAAGGGTAGCGTGGAGCTGCCGCCGGCGAGCATCGCGTTCTTCGCGATTCCCAATGCCGGCAACGCAAGCTGCCGCTGATGGAGCGCAAAGACTCTGTGCGTGGACGGCGAAACGGCTCGCGGTAAAATTATGAGTAATCATGCCTGCCGTCGCGCTTTCTCCTGAGGTTGTGGCCAAGTACGAGCCTGTGATCGGGCTCGAGGTTCACGTGCAGCTGCTGACTGCCACCAAGGCCTTCTGTGGCTGCGCCAACAAGTTCGGCTCCGAGCCTAATACCAACATTTGCCCGGTGTGCCTGGGGCTGCCCGGCGCGCTGCCGGTGCTGAACGCGAAGGCTGTAGAGTTTGCCACGCGCGCGGCGCTGGCGCTGAACTGCGTGGTGAACGAGCGGTCGATCTTTGCGCGCAAGAACTATTTCTATCCCGACCTGCCCAAGGGCTATCAGATTTCGCAGTTCGACAAACCGCTGGCCGAGCATGGCTGGATTGATGTGCCTGCTGCGGACGGCGCGACGAAGCGCATCGGCATTACGCGGCTGCACATGGAAGAGGACGCGGGCAAGAGCATTCACGATGGGCTCGCGGACTCGGCGAAGTACACGTCGCTCGACCTGAACCGCTGCGGCACGCCGCTGGTGGAGATTGTGAGTGAGCCCGATATTCGCACGCCGGATGAGGCGTTCGAGTATCTCACGCGGCTCAAGGAGATTCTGCTCTACACGGCCGTTTCCGACTGCAACATGGAGGAGGGCTCGCTGCGCTGTGATGCGAATGTGAGCGTGCGGCTGAAGGGTGCGCCGAAGTTCGGAACCAAAGCCGAAGTGAAAAATGTGAACAGCTTTCGCTTCATCCGCGCGGCGCTGGAGTACGAGATCGAGCGGCAGATTGAGCTGATTGAAGCGGGCGGGCGCGTGCTGCAGGAGACGCGGCTGTGGAACGCCGGCGAGGGTCGCACCTTCTCCATGCGCTCGAAAGAGCAGGCGCACGATTATCGCTACTTCCCTGAACCGGATCTGCCGCCGCTGATCGTCTCGCCTGAACTCTTGTCCGAGACGAGGAAGAATATGCCGGAGCTGCCGGAGGCGCGGCGGGCGCGGATGATCGCGGCCTATGAGTTGAGCGAGAAGGACGCGCACACGCTTACCGGCTCGCGCGAGTTTGCGGACCAGTTTGAGGCGGCGGCGAAGACGGCGAAGAGTCCGCGGCGTGTGGCCAACCTGCTGCTGAGTGAGCTGGGCGGTCGGTTGAAGGCGCTGGGTCTGGAGCCGGAGCAGTCGCCGGTGTCAATGGCGGGCGTGGTGCTGGCGGCCGATCTGCTGGAAGAGGACATAATCAGCTCGAAGCAGTTGAAGCAGCTGCTCGATGTCGCGTTTGAGAAGAACGAGGATTTCCCTGTTGTCTACGAGCGCGAGAAGCCGCAGCAGATTACCGACACGGCGGCCATCGAAGCGATGATTGACGAAGTGCTTGCCGCGAATCCGAAACAAGTAGAGCAGTATCGCGCGGGCAAAAAGACCGTGGCGGGATTCTTCGTGGGCCAGGTGATGCGAGCCTCGAAGGGCCAGGCAAACCCGGCGCTGCTGAACGAGCTGGTGGCAAAAAAGCTGGAAGGGTGATGGCGCGGCCGCGCAGTTGCGTGGCCCGCCCGGCTACTTCATGCGCAGCTCGGTTTCAAATACCTTGCGCGCGTCCCAGGAGCTGACCGTCTTCACGGCTGATTTGTGGCCGTCCATTTCCGCCCACAGGTCAAAGTCCTGGTCCATCGCTACCTGCGCAAAGTAGAAGCGCCCGGTCTTGGACGAGGTGTAGCTGCGGATCGTCTTGGTCTTCTGGTTCTTGAGGAAGACGGTGGCGTTGGCCACGGGCTGCGATGCGCTATCGATCACCGCGCCTGATACCGTGCGCTCACCGAGATTTTGCGCCTGCGCCACGAACGGACCGCCGTGACGCGCCAGAGGCAAACCGCCGGACACACCGAGCGCCAACAGCGCGCAGGCTGCCCATCGTGCCTGGATACCCTTCACTCTTCCTCCTCTTCCTCTTCGAAGAAGTCATCATCGTCTTCTTCGAGTTCGTCGCCGACCCGCGTCAACTCCAGCGGCTCAACGCCGACCACTTCGTATTCCGAACCGCATTCCTCGCAGGCAACCACGTCGCCTTCTTCCAGTTCGTCGACTTCAACATCAAGGTTATTCTCGCATTCTGGGCAGCTCGGCATGGCAGCCTCCTCTCTCAAGGCAATTTCCGTTGATTAAGATGACACAGTTTCGTGGGGCGACTCCGCTAGTTTTAGAGAGGACACGTCCTCAGGTCAAGAGGGCGGCCTGTGGGTGTGCGCCGCGACCTCCCACGCCGCAAAATATACGATGAAATGCCTGGCCCTGGCGGCACTTTTTCCGGCAAAATGCATTTCCGGTCTCCACAGCATGGCAGCTCGTCCCGGTTTCCGGTCCGCATACTCCCCGCACAACCAATGAGACGAAGAAACGCCCGCCGGGTTTGGTCCCGGCAGCCGACTTTTCGGCCGGCCACGGCATGACACTGCCATGCGCGAAGGTTTACCCTGAGGACTGTCATGCGCAGACTCAGCGCCAGTCCGCTCGCCTTTCCGCCCTTTCACGGCGCTACCCGTCTGCTGGTGGTGGTGAACCTGGCGGCCTACTTCTGCCTGGCCATTATCGGGCTCGCCAGCAATAACCTCTACAGCTGGCTCTACTTTCACGGCGTCTTCTACTCGCAGGATTTCCTCAACGGCTGGCTCTGGCAGCCTTTGACCTACAGCCTGGTGCAGGTCGGCATCCTGAGCACGCTGCTCACGCTGCTTTCGCTCTGGTTCCTGGCCGGCTTTCTGGAGAGCTACCACAACAGCACCTGGGTGCTGGGCCTCTACGCGGTCTCCGTGGTGGGCACGGCGCTGGCCGCGCTGGGGATTTACCTGGGCAGCACAGTGCTGCACTATGCGCTGCCACCGGTTCCACTCTACGGGTCGTTCGGCGGCGTCTTCGGCATGCTGGTGGCCATCGGAGTGCTCTACGGCGACGCGGAGTTCATGCTCTTCCCGCTGCCCATCAGCATCAAGGCCCGCTACCTGGCCATCGTGTACGGGCTGGTGGCCATCGCCATGCTGTTTCAGGAGTCGCGCCTCTACGCCTTTGCCGAGCTCGGCGGCGCACTGTGCGGCTGGCTCTATCTGCGCTCCATGCCGCGCCGCGGGCTGAGCTTTGTCTTCAGCGAGCAGTGGTACGGCATGCGTAATCGCTACTATCGCTGGAAGCGCCGCCGCGCCGCACGCAAGTTCGAGGTCTACATGCGCTCGCAGGGACGCACCGTGCGCTTCGATGGTTCCGGCCGTCCGATCGATGAAGACCGCGACGATAAATCACGCTGGAATTAATCGATAACTCAGCCAGGTCCTCATGATTTCCTAATTACGAAAGTTGCAGAACCTACTTTTAAATGGCCGTTATTGCCTTTCAGTAACAGGAAAGCACCATTCCCTTCCCCAAAAGACGCATTGAAGCGTTTCAAGGACCTTTGCAGACTTGTAGCTGACCCACATTCACCGAATCGTGGGTCGTTCGCAGTGCAACTGTTTCACTTGGGCTCGCGCCTTCCCGGCGCGCAATCTCTGATCCTTGGTTTGCGAGGCCTTCCGTGTCGTCATCAACCCGTCTGTTCGCAGCGCTCCTCCTATCCCTGTTCGCTCTGCTCGGGTTGAGCTTCGTGAGTTCGTGGCATCTTGCGCAAACGTTGCCGGCTGCGCCTCACGTACATTCCGTCGTCTCCTCATCCGCAACGCAAACATCGAACCACTCCGCGCAACCCGCGTCGGGGCCCGCGTGGCTGGCGGCCGCAACCGGGATGGCAGCGATCGGGTGCGGCGCGCTTTGCATTCTCGGACTCATCCTCAATCGCCGCGCAGTGCGCGAAACAAGGAACAGGCAGTCGCTGGAGCTGACGCTGGAGCGCCGGATGGAAGAACGCACCCGCGAGCTGCGCCAGGAGATTGAAGACCGCCGTCAGGCCGATCACCTGAATCGCGGGCACAAACACATTCTGGAAATGCTGGCCGACCCCGGTACCCTGAGCACGGAAGATATTCTTCAATCGCTGACAGCCACCGTGGCCTCGCGCGATCAGGGCTGGGAGTGCGCGCTGTTCCTGGTGGACCGGCGCGGCCGGCAAATGAATCCTGCTGCCAGTTCCGAAGTGAACGAAGGACTGCAGAGCTATTTCAAAGCAGTGGGCAGCGACTTTGTGGACACACCCGAGTGCCAGGCAGCGCTCTCTGGCGAGGTGCACATTGTTCAGAACCTGCAAGAGGTGGGCCTGCCGTGGTGCCAGTACCTGGCCGCGAATGGAATTTTCTCCGTGTGGTCGGTTCCCTTTTGCGCCAACAACACCGGCCGCCTCACCGGCGTATTGAGCATCTACTCGCGGTCCCGCTCCACGCCGTCTGCACGAGAGCTGGAGATGGTGGAGAGCGCGGCACGGCTTGCCGCACTGGTCATCGATCACCGCCGCCTTCACAGCGAACTGGTGCACAACGCGTATCAGGATTCTGTCACTGGCCTGCCCAATCGCCGCGCCGGCGAGCAGGCCATTGAAGACGCCATCCACGAAGCGCGCCGCCGCGATGAAGCATTGGCCGTGCTGTGGATCGACGTCAACCGGTTCAAGCGCATCAACGATCAATATGGTCACGAGACCGGCGATCACGTGCTGCGCACAGTCGCCGAGCGTCTGCGCCGCAACCCGCTCAGCACCGGCACCGTGGCGCGCATGGGCGAGGATGAGTTCCTGGTCCTGGTGCCCGGCAAGCCTGACTCGCTCGACCTGGTGGAGATTGCGCGCCGCCTGGGCGCGGCGGTTGCCAAGCCAGTCTACGCGGGCTCCTCGCGCATTGTGGCCTCGGCCAGCATCGGCGCGTGCATGTTTCCCAACGACGGCAGCAGTGTGAACGTGCTGGCGCGGAACGCGGACTTTGCCATGGCCCGCGCCAAATCAACCGGCCAGGGCTTCTGCGTCTTCTCCGGCGTCATCAGCAAAGAGGCCGGCGAGACGCTGGAGATCGAAGAAGCACTCAGCGTGGCGCTCGAAAAGAATTATCTGCGCCTTGTTTATCAGCCGCTGTTCTCGAAGGACGGCGAGCTGACCGGTTTCGAAGCGCTGCTGCGCTTCCATCATCCGCGCCTGGGCAACATTTCTCCCTCGCGCTTTATTCCCATCGCCGAAGAGACGCGCCAGATCGTGTCCATCGGCAACTGGGTGCTGCGCGAAGCGTGCCGCCAGCTGCAGGCGTGGCATCAGGCCGGCCTTCCCGATGTGCACATGTCGGTGAATATCTCGGCATTGCAGTTTGCCCGCGACGACTTTTCCGACTCTGTCGCAGCGCTCTTCAGCGAATTCAATATCTCGCCCGGCCACCTTGTGCTCGAGCTCACCGAATCAGTGGTCATGGACGACTACGACGGGGTAGTGCGCCAGATGAACATGCTTCGCCAGTGCGGCGTGCAGATTGCGATGGATGATTTCGGAACCGGCTACTCGTCGCTCAGCTATCATTCATCGCATTCCGGTAAACGTACTCAAGATCGATCGCTCCTTCATCGAAAAGATCGCCGATCCCGATGGCACGCGACCCATTGTCGAAGCCGTGATCTCGATGGCGCAGCGGCTTGGGCTGCTGGTGGTGGCCGAAGGCGTGGAAACAGCAGAGCAGCATTGCATTCTGGAGAAGGCCGGCTGCCACGGCTATCAGGGCTTCCTGTTCGCACGGCCGCAATCGCCGGAAGAGGCGGAGAAGAGCCTCTCTTCGAGCCGCACCAGCCTGTTCGGCAGCCTGGCGCTGCCCAAGGCCGAGGGCCGCGCCGTTGCGTAAATTCGGCCCTGCCATTCCGAATTGGTCGCCTCAGCGAGATGCCGGCCAGACCCGCACGTCAGCGAATACGGCGGATTCGCGGCCTGCTTCGGGTCCATGCCTGCGCACTGCGCCGTTGATGCCGACTGCGACGCCGGAATACGAAGACGAACGGATCGCGTCGGAGCTAGCCGCACCCCAGCCGCGATAGAATCCTCTCTGGAATGACCACCAAGATTGCCTTCCTCTTTCCGGGGCAGGGTTCGCAGGCTGTTGGCATGGGCCGCGAACTTGCCGAGCGCTTCCCCATAGCCGCCGCCACCTTTGCCGAAGCCGACGATGCCTGCGGCTTCGCGCTCTCGAAGCTGTGCTTCGAAGGGCCTGAAGACGAACTGAAGCTGACCGAGAACACGCAGCCCGCGATTCTGACCATGAGCGTGGCGCGTGCTGCGGGTGCTGGCCGAGCATGGCGTTCATCCGGCGCTGGCTGCCGGGCACTCGCTGGGCGAGTGGTCTGCGCATGTGGCCGCCGGCACGCTGGGCTTTGCCGATGCGGTGCGCGCCGTGAAGGCCCGCGGACGCGCCATGCAGCAGGCGGTGCCCGCGGGACAGGGCGCGCATGGCTGCGATTCTCTCGCTCGACGCGGCGCAGGTGGCCGAGGCATGCGCGGAAGCCGCCGCCGAGACCGGCCTTGTTGTTGCAGCTGCAAACCTTAATTCGCCGGGACAGACGGTGATCTCGGGAGCGCTCGCGGCAGTTGAGAAAGCAAACGCGATTGCCAAAGCCAAGGGCGCGCGCCGCGCGGTGATGCTTCCGGTGAGCGCGCCGTTCCACTGCGCGCTGATGCAGCCCGCGCAGGAGGAAGTGGCGCGCGTGCTGGGCGCGTTGACGCTGGATGAGCCTGCGATTCCTGTGGCTGCCAATGTGACCGGCGCGCCTGGTGACCATCGGCCGCCGCCGCGCAGGATGCGCTGATTCGCCAGGTGACGGGCGCAGTGCGCTGGGTGGATTGCACGCAGGCGCTGATCTCCGCGGGCGCGACGATGTTTATCGAAGTGGGGCCGGGCAAGGTGCTGTGCGGCTTGCTGCGGCAGATTGACCCGGCGCAGAAGGCGCTGCACGTGGAAGACGCGGCCAGCCTGGAGAAGACGCTTGCCGCGCTCGAAAGCCCGGCAAGCTGACACATACTACTTGATACGCACTAGGGCCCGAGGTACAGCTCCACCGGCGAGAAGCCCAGCATGCGCGTTTTGGGTTCGTAGCTGAGGAAGAGCGTGTTGCTCTTGAGGCCGTTGATGCGGATGCCCATGATCAGCACGTTGCCGTACATGCGCGCGGCGAGGATGTGGTGCGATTTGATGGCGCCGTAGTCGTTGCCGGAGCTGGTCGAGCTCCAGTCCTGCTGGAAGCGGTGAACGGATACTCCACATGCTGCTGGGGGTGCTGCTTCCAGTCGGGATCGTGGATCCAGACGCCGTAGGCCTCGCCAGATCGTTCTGCTCCACAGCCGTCAGGAAGTGGTTGGCCGTCGACCGCCCGCGAAAATGCGCCCACCAGTTCCACGGGCAGTCGACCGGCATGCCCGCCACAAACCAGCTGGCAATCACCAGCACCACGAACAACCCCGCGGCGCCAAAGAGAATCGCGCGATTGCGGCGGTCGCGGACCGCATCGAACTTGGGCGCATCGAGCAGTGTCATCGGATTCCTTCCTCGCGTTCCAGCATACGGCAGATAGCAGGGGCCAGGGACTAGGCGAAAGCCGGACCTGTCCACCTCGGCTCAGCGGAAACAAACAAATGGGTCAGACCACTCAGTGTTAGACACCGCCGGACTGCCATCTGTTCCCATAGTCCCTAGTCCCTCAGTCCCTAATCAGTCCCGGCTGTACTTGGTGCTTGCTCTTCTCCGCGTGGCGCTCCAGGGCCAGCTCGATAAGCCGCGTGATCAGGTCGCTGATAGCCGATGCCGGTGGCTTCCCACAGCTTGGGGTACATGCTGATCTGCGTGAAGCCGGGCAGCGTGTTCACTTCGTTCAGGTAGATGCGGCGCTTGCCGTCCGGCTCCATCAGGAAATCGACGCGCGCCAGGCCGGCAGAGATCGCAGGCGCGGAAAGCCGCAACGGCCATGGCGCGAATCTGCTTCTGGCTTCGGCCTTGGTGAGCTTGCGCCGGAATCACCGGCACCGAGCCCTCGGAGAGATACTTGGCCTCGTAGTCGTAGAACTCCTTGCCGGGAATGATCTCGCCCACCACGCTGGCTTTGGGATCGTCGTTGCCGAGCACCGCGACCTCAAGCTCGCGCGCGCGGCCTTTCTTGCCGCCCACGCCCTGCTCGATGACCAGCTTGCGATCGTATTGCGCGGCGAGGTCGAGCGCGGGGCCGAGCTCCTTGCGATCGTGCGCCTTGCTGATGCCGACCGACGAGCCGAGGTTCGCCGGCTTCACAAAGACCGGATAGCGCAGCGCGGCTTCAATCTGCGCGATCGGTCTTGCGCGGCGACTTCTCCCACTCCGCGCGCAGCAGCGTGATGTGCTTCACGATGGGCAGCCTGGCCTGCGCGAAGAGCCGCTTCATCACGTCCTTGTCCATGCCCGCGGCCGAGCCCAGCACGCCCGAGCCGACGTAGGCGATGCCGGCCAGCTCGAACAGTCCCTGAATCGTGCCGTCCTCGCCGAAGGTGCCGTGCAGCACTGGGAAAACCACATCGAGCGCGGTTTCGGCCGGCGCGAGCCTGCGCCGGGCTCCGGCGCCAGCAGCGTGGGAATGCCCTCGTGCAGCAGCTTGGCGCCGGGCGTTGTCGTCGGGGTCGCCGGCGCGCAGATTGCGCGCCAGTGCGGCGCTCGCGCCTGCTCGAGCAAGGTGTGCGCATCGCCCGCGCCAGCCAGCGGCCTTCCTTGGTGATGCCGATGGGCATCACATCGAACTTGTTGCGATCGATCGCCTTGCAGAATGGAAGCAGCCGAGAGCAGCGAGACCTCGTGCTCGCCGCTGCGCCCGCCAAAGAGAATGCCTACGCGGAGTTTTTTGGCCATTGTCGCTCTGATGTTACTGCCTGCGCCTCTTGAAAAGAGTTGCAGCTCGCATGATGCCGCGACGCATCCTACAAGTTTGGAGCGCTAGAGGATCTTCTTCCCAAATGCCGAGCAGGCCAGCTCCACCGCGAGGTCGGCGGTGCGGTTGTGCTCGTCGATCACCGGATTCACCTCGACGATCTCGAAGCTGAGCAGCCGCCGTGGTCGGCGAGGATCTCCATCGCCAGGTGCGCCTCGCGATAGGTCGCGCCGCCGCGCACCGGCGTGCCCACGCCGGGCGCGTCTTCGGGGTCGATCCAGTCCATGTCCAGCGAGACGTGATAGCCCGCCGTGCCGCGGCCGGCGGCGCGCAGAGCCTCTTCCATCACCGTTCTCATGCCGCGCTCGTCGATGTCGCGCATGGTGTAGACCTCGGCGATGCCGGCGCGGCGGATGTTGGCGCGCTCGGCGGCGTCGATGTCGCGCACGCCGATGAGCACCGTATTCTCGCGGCGCGATCTTGGGCGCGTAGCCGAAGATGTTGCCCAGCGGCTCCGGCCCCAGGCCCAGCAGCGCGGCCAGCGGCATGCCGTGCACGTTGCCCGAAGGCGAGGTCTCCGGCGTGTTGATGTCGGAGTGGGCGTCGATCCAGATCACGCCGATCTTCTGGTCCTGGCGGCGATAGAACTCGGCCACGCCGGAGACCGAGCCGGCCGCGAGCGAGTGGTCGCCGCCCAGCACCAGCGGCGTCTCGCCCTCTTCGAGCGTCTTCACCACGGCTTCGGCCGTGCGCGTGCAGGTTTCGGCAATCTGCTTCAGATAGCGGGCGTTGTGGTCTGCCGAAGGCCTGGGTTTCGGCAATCTCCACGCGGATGTTGCCGCCGTCGGTGACCTGGTGGCCCAGAGCCTCCAGCCGCGCCTCCAGCCCGGCCACGCGCATGGCCGAGGGGCCCATGTCGACGCCCCGGCGGCTGGCGCCCATATCCAGCGGCACGCCGATTACGCGAATGCGCCGGGTAGGCTGGGCCTGGGTACCGCTGGGCAGCTCTGTTGCTACCCCAGTTCCGCTTTCTGATTGATTTTTCATACACTCCCGGCCACGGGGCCGGCTCCGCAGGCCATTGTAGGCGGCAGCCCCGCCGGGCCGATATGCCCAAAGGCCTCACCGCCCGGTTACCAGAGACACATCTACCCGTCATGGTGCTAAAGGGCTATTCGAGCAAATTTTCTAAAGAGTAAGATGAAAACGTAGAAACTAAAGGAATTCAGGATGGATTTGCGGTAATTATGTCCCGGCTGGAATGGGGCCACGCCAACGGGATTGCAGGGGAAGGAAGAACGCATGAGGTACGCCGGGGAAGCCATGTCGCGCGGGGGCGCGGCACGGTGCCTCCTAATCGGACACTGGATTGACTCTCGCTGCCTGCGCGGCCGTGTGCCTTGCGCCGGCGGGGGCGCAGCCCATCCCGCCTCTGGACAACCTGCATTCCGTCCGCCAGCTCACCAACGCGCAGGCCGCCGACGCCTACTCCGTGGAGTTTCAGGGGACGGTTACGTACGTCCGCACCGCAGACCGTGCGCTTTTCGTCCAGGATGGCGACGACGCCATCTTCGTTCATTGGTCTGACAACAACATGCTGGTGGCCGGCGACCGCGTGGATGTGAAAGGCACGACCCAGGCAAGCTTCCGGCCCATCGTCACCGCCACCAGTGTGACGGTGCTGGGCCGCGTTCCGCTGCCGCAGGCTGCCCCCGCCACCTACGATCAACTGATCCACGCCGACCTGGACTGCCGGCTGGTCACGGTCTACGGCACCGTTCGCGACGCGGTAACGCGCGTGGATGGCGGCGGCCGCAGAACCAGCCTGGAGCTGCACACCGACAGCGGCGAGATCACGGCCGTGGTCTCAAGCGACCAGCCCGCGATGCTGACCGGGCTGCTGGACGCCGAAGTCCTGATCACGGGCGTAGACGCGGGGCGCTTCGACGGCAAGATGGAGCAGACCGGCGTTGAGCTGCGCGTCAGCTCCTTCGACGACGTGAAGGTGCTGCACCGTGCTGCCGCCGACCCCTGGAGCCTGCCGCTCACGCCGATGGACCAGATCCTGACTGCCTACCACGTGAGCAACCTGAGCCATCGCATTCGCGTGCACGGCGTGATCACGTACTACCAGCCCGGCGTGGCCGCCACGCTGCAGGAAGGCGCCAAGAGCCTGTGGCTGCAAACCTCCTCTGTAGAGCCGGTGCGTGTGGGCGACGTGGCCGACGCGACCGGCTTCCCGGATGTGCGCAACGGCTTCCTCACGCTGACCAGCTCGGAGATCAAGGATCTGGGCGCATCGATGCCCATTACGCCCAGAACCTATTCCTGGGAGGAGCTCTCGACCAGCCAGCATATCTTCGACCTGGTCTCGATCGAGGGCACGGTGGTGGACGAGCTGCGCGCCGCCGCGCAGGACGAATACGTTCTCGAAGTCAACGGCAATCTCTTCTCGGCCATCTACGCCCATCCGCGGCCGGCGATGCCGGCGAGGCTCCGCCCATGCGGCATCTTGCGCCGGGATCGAAGGTGCGGGTCACCGGCGTATGCTTCATGAACGGCTCCAACCCCTTCGAGACGCGCGTGCCCTTCAACATTCTGCTGCGCACTCCGGAAGATCTGGTGATGGTGGCCGGAGCTCCGATGCTTACCGTCGCCAACCTGGTGAAGGTGGTTGGCGTGCTGGTGCTGGGGATGCTGCTCATCAGCGTATGGGGCTGGATGCTGCGCCGCCGCGTGCGCAAGCAGACCGAGGATATTACCCGCCAGAGCGAGGCCGACGCCGCGCAGGAGCGGCGCATTGCGCAGCTGGAGCAGTGGCGCAGCCGCATCCTCGAGGACATCAACAGCTCGCGCCCGCTCTCTGACATTGTGGTGCATGTGACCGAGATGGTCTCGTTCATCCTCAACGGCGCGCCCTGCTGGTGCGAAGTGGTGGACGGCCCACTGCTGGGCAGCCCGCCCGCCAATCGCGAGAACCTGCGCATCATCAGCCGCGATGTGCCTTCGCGCTCCGGACTGGTGCTGGCGACACTTTACGCAGCGCTCCAGTCCTCTATCGCCAACGACGCCGAAGAGTCCGAGGCGCTGACGGCCGGCGTGCGGCTGGCAACGCTCTCGATTGAAACCCGCAAGCTCTACAGCGATCTGGTGCATCGCTCCGAGTTCGACCTGCTCACCGACATGTACAACCGCTTCTCGCTCGATCGCAACCTGCAGGAGCTGATCGACAAGGCGCGTGAAAACTCCACCACCTTCGGCCTGATCTATGTGGACCTCGACGACTTCAAGCTGGTGAACGATCTCTACGGCCATCGCGTGGGCGATCTCTATCTGCAGGAGGCCTCGCTGCGCATGAAGCGCCAGCTGCGCACCGGCGACGTGCTGGGCCGCCTGGGAGGCGATGAGTTCGCGGCACTGGTGAGCGTGGCGCGCGGCTCGGGTGACGTGGAAGAGATTGCGCAGCGGCTGGAGCGGTGCTTCGATGCGCCCTTCGCCATTGACGGCTATGTGCTGCGCGGCTCGGCCAGCGTGGGCATGGCCATCTACCCGAACGACGGCATCAGCAGCGACAGCCTGCTGAGCGCCGCCGACGCAGCGATGTACCAGGCGAAGAACAACCGCCGCGCGCAGGGCCACTCCACAGCGCGCCGGTAAATGCGACCGTTGAGTTACTCAGCGCACGTGCAGCTGCGAAATGACGACCTTTCCTTTGACAATCTCAGCTTTGCGCCAGCAGCTCTTTTCATTTAAGGCGACCCATCGGCGCTCTTCCTTCCGATAATGCCAGTCCTTATCGAGCTGAAAATAGATCAACATATCCTTCGACTCGAGAACATTGAGGATACTGTTGTCGTGTGAGTTGCGCTCGTCGAAATCCGTCGAGGCATTTTGTCCCATCTCGGAATAAATCTCGTTAAGCTCGAACAGCATCGCGTTGACTGATTCATCCATTGGCTCAACCTTAAGGCCGATCCTGGAGCCTCGCGCAGCGTGATCGGATAGCTGTGCGACGGATAGCTCGAGTTCAGCAGCGTGCTAATCTCGTGAGCTCGCTGTTTGTCGTCCATGTGATAGGAGAGAATCTCTTCGCAAATCCGAGTCGACAGCGCACTTGAACGATCGACTGCGCCAATCACGAGTGGATGCACATATGGGAATAGTGCCTGATATGGATTAGCCGTAGAGTCCTTCGCCTGCTCTGTCCATAGTCTGATCACGCGGAGCAACTCATCGTTGCTCACGCTCACGCGGTCGTTATCGCGGTCAATGGGCGAGAGGTCATGGGTCAGCGAAGTATCGACGGCAGAGAGATGCGCCAAGGGGCCCATCAGGATGCGATCCGCGCCGAGCGCCAGCATGGTGGCCGCTGATTGACACTCCAAAGGCGCCAGCACAGTGAGGTGGTTTGCATACCGCCGCAGGAGATTCACCATGCGCAGCGCCGCTTGTCCTGAGCCACCGTCTGACTTCAAGAAGAGCGTCAGTCGATCTATCTTGCCCTGCTGCGCAGGAGACCGTAGAGGCCCGCGACATCATTTCCGCAAATCGATCCCTTCGTTGAATTCCAATAGCTGATGACTGGTTCTCCCAGAGCGTCGGAAAGCTTCTTAATGACTACCTGGGTCCGCTTCATCAATACGGGCGGCTGGGTTGGGATTGGACGGTGGGGAGCGCTTGTGGAAACTGAATCTGAGTCCATAGGGAGGTCCGAAGTCCTTTAGATTTGTCCGGACCATCTTAACAAACAGAAAAGCCCGGCTCACGCCGGGCTTTTCTTGTTAGGTGATCAAGCTGAAGAACGTTGCCTGGACGGCAAGTCCTACTCGGCGGCCATCTCTTCGGCTTCGCCTTCCTGGCGCATGAGCTCCAGTTCGCGCTCGGCGGCTTCGATCTCGGCCGTGACTTCCTGCTGCACGCGCGCTGCCGCTTCTTCCAGCTCCGGCGAGAGCTGCACGTTGCGGTAGTACTCGAGGCCCGTGCCCGCCGGGATCAGGCGTCCGACGATCACGTTCTCCTTCAGGCCGCGCAGGTTGTCGATCGCGCCGTTGATGCTGGCTTCGGTGAGCACGCGCGTCGTCTCCTGGAAGCTGGCCGCGGAGATGAAGCTGTCGGTCGAGAGCGAGGCCTTGGTGATGCCCAGCAGCAGCGGACGCCCGATCGCCGGACGGCCTCCGTTGGCGAGCACGCGCTCGTTCTCTTCGCGGAAGCGGAAGCGATCGACCTGCTGCTCGAGCAGGAAGTTGGTGTCGCCCACTTCGTCGATCCGCACCCAGCGCAGCATCTGCCGGACAATCACTTCGATGTGCTTGTCCGAGATGGCCACGCCCTGCAGACGGTAGACTTCCTGGATTTCGTTCACCAGGTAAGCCTGCAGCTCCTTTTCGCCCAGCACGGCAAGAATGTCGTGCGGGTTCAAGCGGGCCGTCCATCAGCGGATCGCCGGCGCGCAGGCGCTCGCCTTCCTGCACGTTGACGTGAATGCCGCGCGGCACCGAGTATTCCTTCTCGTCGCCGTTGTCGGCCGTGACGTAGATCTTGCGCTGTCCCTTGCTGACTTCGCCGAAGCGAACCACACCGTCGATCTCCGAGATGATGGCCGTCTCGCGCGGCTTGCGCGCTTCGAACAGCTCGACCACGCGCGGCAGACCGCCGGTGATGTCCTTGGTGCGCGTCGACTCCTTGGGAATCTTGGCGAGCACATCGCCCGGACCCACTTCGTCGCCGTCCTGAATCATCAGGTGAGCGCCGCGGGGCAGCAGGTAGCGCTTGCTGGCCTTGGCGTTCTTGACCACGAAGGCCGGCTGCCGCTTTTCATCGGGCGAATCGGCAACCACCCAGCGCGAGAGGCCGGTGACTTCGTCGACTTCCTCGTTGAGCGTGATGCCTTCCTGCAGGTCCTTGAACTGCACCGTGCCGCCGATCTCGGTGAGGATCGCGTAGGTGTACGGATCCCACTCGGCCAGCAACTGGCCCAGCTTGACGTGCTCGCCGTCCTTCACGCGAAGGCGCGCGCCGTAGACCACCTGGTAGCGCTCCTTTTCACGGCCGCGCTCGTCCACAATGGCGAGCGAACCGGAGCGGTTCATGGCCACCAGCGCGCCGTCCTTGCTTTCGACGTGTTCAGGTTGATGAAGCGCACGAAGCCGTTGTTCTTGGCGTCGAGGCGCGACTTGTCCTGCACGCGGCTGGCCGTGCCGCCCACGTGGAAGGTACGCATGGTGAGCTGCGTTCCCGGCTCGCCGATGGACTGCGCCGCGATGACGCCGCAGGTTTCGCCCAGCTCGACCATGCGGCCGGAGCCGAGGTTGCGCCCGTAGCACAGCGCGCAAACGCCGCGCCGCGATTCGCAGGTGAGCACGGAGCGAATCTTCACCTTCTCCACGCCCGCGCCCTGAATCGCCGAGGCAATGTCTTCGTCGATGGGCTGGTTCACGTCGACCACCACGTTGCCGTCGTAGTCCTTGATGCGCTCGAGCGACACGCGGCCGATGATGCGGTCGCGCAGCGGCTCGATGATCTCGCCGGACTCGACGATCGATCCGACGTAGATGCCTTCGACCGTGCCGCAGTCGTTCTCGGTCACGATCACGTCCTGCGCCACGTCGACCAGGCGGCGGGTCAGGTAGCCCGAGTCGGCGGTCTTGAGCGCCGTATCGGCCAGGCCCTTGCGCGCGCCGTGCGTCGAGATGAAGTACTCGAGCACCGTGAGGCCTTCGCGGAAGTTCGCGGTGATGGGCGTTTCGATGACTTCGCCCGAAGGCTTGGCCATCAGTCCGCGCATGCCCGAGAGCTGGCGAATCTGCTGCTTCGAACCGCGGGCGCCGGAGTCGGCCATGATGTAGATCGGGTTCATGGCGCCTTCGTCGTCCGCCCGCTTCATGTTGCCGAACATCTCGTCGGCGACCTGATCGGTCACCGCCGACCACATCTGGATGACCTTGTTCGAACGCTCGCCGTTGGTGATGGCGCCGTCCATGTACTGCTTCTGGACTTCGATCACCTTCTTGTCGGCTTCGTCGACCGTGGTGTACTTGCTGGCCGGAATCACCATGTCGTCCAGGCCGACGGAGAGGCCGGACTGCGTGGCGTAGTTGAAGCCCAGCGACTTGATGCGGTCGAGCATGCCGCACCGTGACTTCGAGGCCGAGGTTCTGGTTGCAGTAGTTGACCAGCTGGCCGATGCCCTTCTTCTTGAGCAGGCCGTTGACGAACGGCATGCCCGCGGGCAGCGCGTCGTTCAGGATCACGCGGCCGACGGTGGTGGAGATGTACTCCTTGTTGAAGTCCACCGGCTCGGTGTGCGTCAGGTCCTGATCGTCGTAGGCCGTGGTCATGTCGAGCACCTTGCCCGTGTAGCGCAGGCGGATGGGCGTAAGCGTCTCGACTTCCTTGGCTTCGAGCGCCATCAGGATCTCTTCGGTGTTCGCAGAACACGCGGCCTTCGCCCTTGCCGCCCTTCTTGGCCTTGGTCAGGTAGTAGAGGCCGAGCACCATGTCCTGCGTGGGCACGGTGATGGGCTGGCCCGACGCCGGCGACAGAATGTTGTGCGAAGCGAGCATCAGCACGCTGGCTTCAATCTGCGCCTCAGGCGACAGCGGAATGTGCACGGCCATCTGGTCGCCGTCGAAGTCGGCGTTGAAGGCGGTGCAGACCAGCGGGTGAATCTTGATGGCCTTGCCTTCGACCAGCACCGGCTCAAACGCCTGAATGCCCAGGCGGTGAAGCGTTGGAGCGCGGTTCAGCAGCACCGGGTGATCCTTGATGACTTCTTCAAGGATGTCCCACACCACCGGCTCCTGCATCTCCACCATTTCCTTGGCCTGCTTGATGGTGGTGCAGTGGCCGGTCTGCTCCAGGCGGTGATAGATGAAGGGCTTGAACAGCTCGAGCGCCATCTTCTTGGGCAGGCCGCACTGGTGCAGCTTGAGCTCGGGGCCGACCACGATGACCGAACGGCCGGAGTAGTCCACGCGCTTGCCGAGCAGGTTCTGGCGGAAGCGGCCCTGCTTGCCCTTGAGCGTGTCAGAGAGCGACTTGAGCGGGCGGTTGTTGGCGCCACGCAGCACGCGGCCGCGGCGGCCGTTGTCGAACAGCGCGTCGACGGCTTCCTGCAGCATGCGCTTTTCGTTGCGCACGATCACTTCCGGCGCGTGCAGGTCCATCAGCTTCTTCAACCGGTTGTTGCGGTTGATGACGCGGCGATAGAGATCGTTCAGATCGGACGTGGCAAAGCGGCCGCCATCCAGCGGCACCAGCGGGCGCAGCTCTGGAGGAATGACCGGCAGCACGTCGAGAATCATCCACTGCGGCTTGTTCGAGCTCTTGCGGAAGGCCTCGACCACCTTGAGCCGCTTGGCGTACTTGAGCTTCTTCTGCGCGGAGGTCTCGGTCTTCATGCGCTCGCGCAGCTCGATGCCCAGCTCGTCGATCTGCACGCGCTTGAGCAGTTCCTTGATGGCCTCGGCGCCCATCATGGCCTTGAAGCCGGAGGGGCGGAACTGCTGGTCGAGCTCGCGGAACTTGGTCTCGTCCTTGATGATCTCGCGCTCTTGCACCGGCGCGTCGCCGGGATCGACGACGACATAGGACTCGAAGTAGAGAATGCTCTCGAGGTCGCGCAGCGAGATGTCGAGCAGGTGGCCGATGCGCGACGGCAGGCCCTTGAAGAACCACACGTGCGAGCAGGGCGAAGCCAGCTCAATGTGGCCCATGCGCTCGCGGCGCACCTTGCTCACGGTCACTTCCACGCCGCACTTGTCGCAGATCACGCCGCGGTGCTTCATGCGCTTGTACTTGCCGCACAGGCACTCCCAGTCGGTGACCGGGCCAAAGATGCGCGCGCAGAACAGGCCGTCGCGCTCCGGCTTGAAGGTGCGGTAGTTGATGGTCTCCGGCTTGGTGACTTCGCCATGCGACCAGCTGCGGATCTTCTCCGGCGAAGCCAGCATGATGCGGATGGCGTCGAAGTCGGTAATCGGGCTGGTAAGCTCAAACGGGTTCGAACGGAACAAGGCGACCCTCCTTGGCGGGCTTTTTGGCCCTGCCGCGGCTTTTCCCGGGATTGCTCTAAGGAGTCCTTCCTTCCCGGGAAGCGGTGTTTGCCGCTTTCAAGAAGGACCCTGAAAACATCAGCTTCAGCGTCAGCCTGAAGCTCTCAGCTGAGCTGAAAGCTCGAGCTACGCTTAATCGGCCACTGCTGCCACTTCCGGCGCGGGCACCTTCTTGATCAGGTCCGCGCGCTTGATCAGCTCCACATCCAGGCACAGCGACTGCAGTTCGCGAATCAGCACGTTGAACGACTCCGGCACGCCCGGCTCGATGGCCGCTTCGCCCTTGACGATGGCCTCGTAGATCTTGGTGCGGCCGTAGACGTCGTCGGACTTGGCGGTGAGCAGCTCCTGCAGGATGTAAGCGGCGCCGTAGGCTTCGAGCGCCCACACTTCCATCTCGCCGAAACGCTGCCCGCCGAACTGCGCCTTGCCGCCCAGCGGCTGCTGGGTGATGAGCGAGTACGGCCCGATGGAACGCGCGTGAATCTTGTCGTCCACCAGGTGCGAGAGCTTGAGCATGTAGATGTAGCCCACCGTCACCGGCTGCTCGAACTGCTCGCCCGTCATGCCGTCGAAGAGCGCCGTCTTGCCCGAAGAAGGCAGGCCGGCCGAAGCCAGCAGCGCCTTGATCTCGCTCTCCTGCGCGCCGTCGAACACCGCGGTGCCGAACCAGATGCCGCGCTCCATGCCGGCAGCCACGCGCAGCAGCATCTCGTCGTCGAGCTCGAGCAACTGGCGCAGCGTCGCGGTTCCGGCGAACTCCTTCTTCATCAGCTCGCGCATGTGCTTCCGCGTCGCTGTTGAGCTTGACCAGCGCGGCAATCTTCTTGCCCAGCGCGTGCGCGGCCCAGCCCAGGTGCGTTTCGAGAATCTGGCCCACGTTCATACGCGAAGGCACGCCGAGCGGGTTGAGAACGATCTCGACCGGCGTTCCATCGGGCAGATACGGCATGTCTTCCTCGGGAAGAATGCGCGCGATCACGCCCTTGTTGCCGTGGCGGCCGGCCATCTTGTCGCCGACGGAGAGCTTGCGCTTCATGGCGACGTAGACCTTGACCAGCTTGATGACGCCCGGAGGCAGCTCGTCGCCCTTCTGCAGCTTGGCGATCTTCTCGTTGGTGATCTTGCGCAGCACTTCGATCTGGCGCGAGGTCATCTCCTCGATCTCGTCGATCTGCTCGTTGACGCGCGGATCCTTGTCGTTGTAGCGGATGCGCTTGAGGTTCTTGGTCGAGATGCGCTCGATGGTCTCGCGATCGAGAATCGCTCCCTTGGTCAGCAGGCGCTTGTTGGTGCGCTCGTCGTGCAGGTCGGCCAGCACTTCCTTGCCGCCCAGAATGCCTTCGAGACGCTTCAAGCGCTCGTCGGTGAGAATGCGGATTTCGTCGCCGAGGTTCTTTTCGAGCTTGGCGACGTACTCGGCTTCGATCTGCTTGGCGCGCTCGTCCTTCTCCTGGCCCTTGCGGCTGAAGATGCGCACGTCGACCACCGTGCCCTCGATGCCCGGAGGGCAGGTGAGCGAAGCGTCGCGCACATCGCCGGCCTTTTCGCCGAAGATGGCGCGCAGCAGCTTCTCTTCCGGCGTCAGCTGCGTTTCGCCCTTGGGCGTTACCTTGCCGACCAGGATGTCGCCGTGGCCGATCTGGGCGCCGATGCGGATCACGCCGCTCTCGTCGAGATCGCGCAGCGCATGCTCGCTGACGTTGGGAATGTCGCGCGTGATCTCTTCGGGACCGAGCTTGGTGTCGCGGGCTTCGATCTCGAACTCCTCGATGTGCACCGAGGTGTAGTAGTCCTCGCGCACCAGCTTTTCGCTGATGAGGATCGCGTCCTCGAAGTTGTAACCGCGCCACGGC
The DNA here is from genome assembly GCA_963783925.1 of uncultured Acidobacteriaceae bacterium. GTDB lineage: Bacteria > Acidobacteriota > Terriglobia > Terriglobales > Acidobacteriaceae > Telmatobacter. The sequence goes on from CAWAPM010000001.1 coordinate 264,718, forward strand.
ATGAAGGCCACCAGCACGTTGCGGCCGAGCGCCAGCTCGCCCTGCTCCGTGCACGGACCGTCGGCGATGACCTGGCCCTTGATAACGCGCTCGCCCTCGCGAACAACCGGCTTCTGGTTGATGCAGGTGTTCTGGTTGGAGCGCTTGAACTTGATCAGCGTGTAGATGTCCGAACCGACCTCGCGCGACAGCTGCGTGGGATGGTGCTCGCCTTCGACGCGCACGATGATGCGCTCGGAGTCGACCGAATCCACGATGCCGTTGCGCTTGGCCAGAATCACGGCGCCGGAGTCGCGCGCCGTCACGCCTTCCATGCCCGTGCCCACCAGCGGAGCCTCGGCCACCAGCAGCGGAACCGACTGGCGCTGCATGTTGGCGCCCATCAGCGCGCGGTTGGCGTCGTCGTGCTCGAGGAACGGCACCAGCGACGCGGCCACCGAAACAAGCTGCTTGGGCGAGACGTCGATGTAGTCGACCTCGGCGCGGTTCACCAGCACAAAGTTGCCCTGCCGGCGCGCATTCACCAGGTCTTCGGTGATCTGCGCCCTCGGTCGTTGAACTCGATGTTGGCCTGCGCGATGGTGTGCTTGTCCTCTTCCCACGCCGACAGATAGAAGCTGAACGGGATGTGGTCGATCGTGCCGCTTGCCCGCCTTCTTCAGCGAGGCATTCAGCTTGATCGGCTTCTTCCTTCTCGATGTGGTCGCCCACGCGCAGGCCGCTTTCGCCGGCGTTGACGATCTCAACGTAGTCGAGAATGCGCGAGTCCTTCACCTTGCGGTAAGGCGACTCGATGAAGCCGTACTCGTTGATGCGCGCAAAGCAGCTAGAGCGAGCTGATCAGGCCGATGTTCGGACCTTCCGGCGTCTCAATCGGGCAGATGCGGCCGTAGTGCGTCGGGTGCACGTCGCGGACTTCGAATCCGGCGCGCTCACGCGACAAACCGCCCGGCCCAAGGGCCGAGAGACGGCGCTTGTGCGTGATCTCCGACAGCGGATTGGTCTGGTCCATGAACTGCGAGAGCTGCGAGGAACCGAAGAACTCGCGGATCGCCGCCATCACCGGCTTGGCGTTGATCAGGTCGTGCGGCATGGCCGTCGTTGAGCTCCTGATACACGCTCATCTTTTCCTTGATGGCGCGCTCCATGCGCACCAGGCCGATGCGGAACTGGTTCTCCATCAGCTCGCCCACGGCGCGCACGCGGCGGTTGCCGAGGTGATCGATGTCGTCCACCATGCCGATGTTCTTGCGCAGCTTGAGCAGGTAGCGGATGGTCGCGTAGAAGTCCTCGGGCGTCAGCGTGCGGTGATCGAGCTGCGTCGCGTCCTGGTTCTCGTAGAGCTTGATGTTGAACTTCAGACGGCCCACGCGCGAGAAGTCGTACTTGCGCGCATCGAAGAACATGCCTTCGAAGAGCGCCGTCGCGGTGTCCAGCGTCGGCGGATCGCCCGGACGCAGCTTGCGGTAGATCTCGATCAGCGCCTCTTCCGGCTTGTGCACCGAGTCGCGCTTGAGCGTGTTGGTGATGATGTTGCCCACGTCGTCGCGCTCGGGGAAGAAGACCTCGAAGCTCGTGGCGCCGCTCGACAGCACCTTGTGCAGGCGGTCGGCGGTCAGCTCCACGTTGGCTTCGACGATCACTTCGCCGGTGGCGGTATCGACCACGTCGGCAGCGGTGAGCGCGCCATCGAGCTCGGCGGCTTCGACTTCGATCTTCTCGATGCCCGCGGCGCGCATCGCCTTGAGCGTGTGCGCGGTGATCTTGCGGCCGGAGTGCGCGATCTCCTCGCCCTTGTGCATGACGGCGTGCGCCGGCTTGGCGCCCAGCAGGTGCGTGCGCCTTGCCTTCCGGCGCAACCGCCCAGCTGCAGCTTGCCGTCGGCGATGTGAATGCGATCGACGGTGTAGAAGGTCTTGAGAATCTCTTCGTCGGAGCGCAGACCGAGCGCGCGCAGGAAGATGGTGCCCAGGAACTTGCGCTTGCGGTCGATGCGGACGTAGAGCGTGTTCTTCTGGTCGTACTCGAACTCCACCCACGAACCGCGATAGGGAATGATCTTGCCCAGGAAGTAGGTGCGGTTGTTCGCCGTCTCAAAGAAGACGCCGGGCGAGCGGTGCAACTGCGAAACGATCACGCGCTCGGTGCCGTTCACGATGAAGGTGCCGTTCGGCGTCATCAGCGGAATGTCGCCGAAGAAGACTTCCTGCTCCTTGATGTCGCGGATGGTCTTGTTGCCGGTCTCCGGGTCCTTGTCGTAGATGGTCAGGCGCACGGTGACCTTGAGCGGCGCGGAGAAGGTCATGCCGCGCTCTTCGCACTCCTGCTGGTCGTACTTGAGCTGCAGGCCCACCGGGTCGCCGCACTTGTTGCAGAAGTCGGGCGTGTTCTTGTTGTAGGTGCCGCACTTCTGGCAGAGCACGTCGCCGGGATGGAACGGATCGGTGATGACCATGGCGCCGCAATGCACGCAGGCGGTGCGCAGGTGATGCAGACCCTTCAGGTGGCCGCACTTGCACTCCCAGTTGCCGATCGAGAAGTCGACAAAGTCGAGCTGCGAGATGCCGCGGAAATCGGTGATCGGGAAAACCGACACGAAGACCGACTGCAGCCCCGAGTCGTCGCGCTCGTTGGGCAGCTTGTCCATCTGCAGAAAGCGCTCGTAGGAGCGGCGCTGCACTTCAATCAGGTTGGGAATCTGGGTTGCGGTTGGAATCTTGGAAAAATCGAGCCGGCTGCGAATCGCGCGCTTCTCGTTGGGCATGCATCACTCCTGAGTCTCGTCACGCCGGAGCCGCCCGCAGTGCGGCGCCGGGCCAGCGCCCGAGTCTCGGGGCGCCGGCAGATTACGGTAAGTCAATTCGAAAATCCAGGACTGGCAAATCAGCTGGCCGGTCCAATCCCACTGCCTGGCATGATCGACCAGGCCCATCGCCAGGCGCTATGCAGCTTGCAGCGAGAGGTCGCGTCGAGATCGCGGCTTACGGGCATTGCTGCGCATTCGGGTGCGTGCGCTAGACTGCGCACAATCGGAGAAGCAGGCGTGCAGGTGAACAACTTGGTACGTCCCCGCACATCATCGATAGATTTTGCCGGAAAATGGCCCTATCTGCCTGCGGTGGGGAGACACGAAATGCCCGTAAGGACGCAATGCCTCACGAGCGTGGCCTATTGCCAGTGCCCCCATCCGAATTCTTCTGCCTGCTCTCGCCGATCCCAAAGCTCGCTTCTGCCGCTCGCCCGCCAGCCGCTCGCCATCGTCAACAGGTTATCCGCCTATCCCATTGACACTGAGGCACTTATACTCGCGCGCTCCGATTGAAACCGGAGTGCTTGGCTCTTCTCCAGCTAACGGACGCCTGTGTGCCCTGACCGCCTATCCCAAGACGCGTCTACCGGTTCCGTCCGATTTCCGGGGAAAACCGGAAAGGGACGGAAAGACGCGCAACGACTATCGTAGCGCGTCTCGGTCCGCCTTGCAAGCTCGAGTGCCGAACTACTTGACTTCGACGGTGGCGACGCCTTCGAACTTCTTCTTGATGGCCTCGGCCTCGTCCTTGGTCGCGTTCTCCTTGAGCGCCTTGGGAGCGCCGTCGACCAGGTCCTTGGCTTCCTTCAGGCCGAGCGAAGTGACTTCGCGTACAGCCTTGATGGTGTTGATCTTGTTCGCGCCTGCGTCCTTGAGGATGACCTGGAACTCGGTCTTCTCCTCGGCCACCGGAGCCGCCGCTCCGCCGCCGCCGGCAACCGCACCGGGGCTGCCGCTGCGGCCGAAACGCCGAGACGCTCTTCCAGCTTCTTCACCAGGGCCGCTGCTTCCAGCAGGCTCAGGCTAACAATCTGCTCTTCCAACTGTGCGAGATCCGCCATGTCTTCTTCTCCAATTCCAACCGTTTTGAATTTGATGTACCCGGCCGCAAACTCAAACGGTAAGTTTCCGATGCGCCAGACCCGCGCACTTTCCGCCTGCTTTGCCGCCAAAACTCTGAAAAACAGCTCTCAGCTTCTAGCTGCCAGCCTCTAGCCCTCTTCGCTCAAATCCATCTTCCAGCTTCGCCCGAAACAGCTAGAAGCTAGGAGCTAGCGGCTAGAAGCCCCGCCTTACGCAGCGGCAAACTTCTCCTTCTCGACGCCCTGCCCCAGCACCACGGCCAGGTCGCGGCCCGTGGCGTTGATCACCGTCGCCAGGCGCTGCGCCGGCGCGTTGATCAGGAACAGCAGCTTCGAGAAGATCTCTTCCTTGCCCGGCAGGGTGGCCAGCGCCTTGACCTCATCGACGGTCAGCAGCTTGCCATCCACGATGCCCAGCTTGAACTGGAACTCGGCGTTGTCGCCGACCCACTTGGCAAAACCCTTGGCCAGCGCCACCGGGTCGCCCGAGGTGAACGCCACGGCGCTCACGCCCTTCAGGCCCTTGAGCGCGCCGTCCACCTGGGTGCCCTCGCCGGAGATCGCCGCCAGCTTGTTCTTCACCACGCGGTACTTGCCGCCCGCCTCGCGAACCACCTTGCGCAGCTCGAAATCCTGCGCCACGGTCAGCTTGGTAAACGTGCCGATAATCGCCGTTGTCGAGGTCTCCAGCTCCTTGGCCAGCAGCTGGACCTTCTCCGCCTTCTTTGCTCTTGAAATTGCCATTGTCTTCGCTCCGCTACGACAGGGAACAGGGACAAGGGATCAGGGATCAGAACAAAACCCGCAATCCTCAAACTTCGTCCCGGCTCCCGTTCTCCGCGCGCCATCTCGGCCCCTCGCTTGAAATCCAGTTTCTGAAACTCACAGGGCCAGCCAGGAAGTATCGGTGATTCCCAACGTCCACTGATCCCTGATCCCTAGTCCCTGCTGCTTAGTGCTTGCCCGCCGCGTCAGCTACGGCCGAATCCAGCGGAACGCCGGGGCCCATCGTCGAGCTCAGCGTGACGCTCTTGATGTACTTGCCCTTGGCCGCCGAAGGCTTGGCGCGCACGATCGAGCTGATCACCGTGGTCGCGTTGTCGATCAGCTTCTCCGGCGCGAAGCTCAGCTTGCCCACCGGCACGTGCACCAGGCTGGTCTTGTCGGCGCGAAACTCCACCTTGCCGGCCTTGATCTCTTTCACGGCCGCGGCCACGTCCAGCGTGACGGTGCCGGTCTTCGGGTTCGGCATCAGGCCCTTGGGACCCAGCACCTTGCCCAGACGGCCGACCACCTTCATCATGTCCGGCGTGGCGATCAGCGCGTCGAAGTCGGTCCAGTTTTCCTTCTGGATCTTCTCGACCATCTCCTCGCCGCCCACGAAATCGGCGCCGGCTTCCTGCGCTTCCTTCTGGCGGTCGCCGGTGGCGATCACGGCCACGGTCTTGGTCTTGCCCAGGCCGTGCGGCAGAACCACGGTGCCGCGCACCATCTGGTCGGCGTGGCGCGTGTCCACACCCAGACGCATGGTCAGGTCCACGGTCTCATCAAACTTTGCGTACTTGACCTGCTTGAGCAGGCTCGACTGCTTCGGGCAGCGGATACGCCGGCTTGGTCACAGCGGCGCGCGCCTTCGCAATATTCTTGCTTGATTTTGCCATTCGTTCCCTCGTCTCCCACCGCTCTCTGCCAGCTCCGCTTTGCGGAGGACCGCTTGCCCCGGGGGCAGCTTTTGAGCTGCCTCACCCGAAACGGCCGGGTCCAGAAACCGTGGTGTTTGTGACGGCCCGGAAAGACACTCCGGACACATCTTCATATCTTACCCGAGGGGCATCCAGAATGCAACCGGGAGCCTGCGAAGGCCGGCGGCCCGGCGGACTCAAACCCGGCACCGCCGAAAGCGTTTTCTTTTTCTTGACCTGCCGCCGGAAGTTGTTTACAGATATTTCATGGTTTTGCCGTTGCGCTCAGCCGAACCTCCACAATCTCGCGCCGAGGGGACACCCAGTCCCGGCTTCCGCCCGCGCGACCGGCGTGGCGATCCCATGTATTGATCGGTTCCGCCTCACCAGACATCGCCTTCACTGCACCTAACGCCAGATCCTGCGCTCGATCCCGATCTGGCGAGCTCGTCCCCTACTCCCCGACAACAAACACACGAAATATTGGAGATCGAGATGAAGCTACACAGGCTTTGCCTACTCGTGGTATTCGCAATCGGCCTGCTCTGCCGGGCGCAATCCGTCACCTCTCTGCAAGGCCGCGTGACCGATCCGAGCGGCGCCGTGGTCGTGGGGGCGCATGTCAGGATCACCCTTACCGGCACTGGCGCCACGCGCGAAGACCAGACCAACAGCAATGGAGATTTCCAGTTCCAGCAACTGATGCCCGGCACCTACAACGTGGCGATTGATGCGGCTGGTTTCGCCACCGCAATCAGAAACAACGTTGTCCTCCAGGTCTCGACGCCGGGCTCGCTCAACATCGCGCTCGCCGTGGCCGCCGCCACGCAGAGTACCGAAGTTGACGCTTCCGAGGCGGAGCTGGTCAATACCGTGGACGCCACGCTCGGCAATGCCTTCGACAGCCACCAGATTTCGACGCTGCCCATCGAAGCCCGCAACGTGGTGGAGCTGCTGAGCCTGCAGCCGGGCGTTACCTATCTCGGCAAGAACGCGGGCAACAACGACAGCGATTCTCGCTCCGGAGCCGTCAATGGATCGCGCAGCGATCAATCCAACGTGACCCTCGACGGCATCGACGTGAACGACGAAAACAGCGGCTACGCGTTCAACAGCGTGCTGCGCGTGACCCAGGATTCGGTCGCAGAGTTTCGCGTAACGACGAGCAATCCCAATGCCGACGCCAGCCGCGGAGCGGGAGCGCAGGTCACGCTGATTACCAAGAGCGGCACGAACCAGATTCACGGCGCTGTCTACGAATACAACCGCAACGTCTCCTTTGCGGCCAACGACTACTTCAATAAGCAGACCGAAGCGGCCAACGGTACGCCCAACCGGCCCGACAAGCTGATTTACAACGTCTTTGGCGCCGCCGTGGGCGGACCCGTGATCAAAGACAAAGTCTTCTACTTCGCCAATTTCGAGGGCCAGAGGATCGATCAAAGCCAGTTCCCCGAGCGCACCGTGCCCACTGCAAGCTACCGCGCGGGAACGCTGCAATACCAGACCGATTCCGGCGATGTATACGCCCTGACGCCGACCCAGATTCAAGGCATGGACCCGCTGGGCATCGGCGACAACGCGGCGATGCTGCAACTGCTGGCCAGCTATCCGGCACCCAACGACTCGACCGCGGGCGACGGCCTGAACACCGCAGGCTACCGCTTCTCGCAGCCGGTATCGACAAGCTTGAATACCTATATCGCGCGGCTGGACTGGAACGTGAGTTCGAAACATACGCTGTTCTGGCGCGGCAATCTGGACAACGACGATACGCCCGGAGTGTCGCAGTTTCCGGGCCAGCCCATCGCCTCCAGAGCTTTGGTCAACAGCAAGGGTTTCGCTGCCGGCTATACCTATGTGATTACGTCGGCCCTGGTCAACAATTTCCGCTGGGGCCTTACCCGGCAGAGCGGCTCCAACGCCGGAATCTCATCGCAGACTCAAGTCAGCCTCGAGGAGATCGATTCGCCTGTCGCTTTCACGCGCAGCAACGACTACCACATTCCCGTGAATAACTTTGTCGACGATCTGGCCTGGACGCGGGGCAATCACAATCTATCGTTCGGCACCGACATTCGCATGATCGACGACTGGCGCTCCAGCACCGGCAATTCTTTCCCCGATGCGCAGATCAACATCGGCTGGATGCAGCCCTCGGGCATTGCCAATACCGGAGCCTCTCTGGACCCGCCAAACTATGGCTATCCCGCCGTCAGCAGCACCTTCGGCGGCAACTACGACGACGGCATCATGAACCTTGTGGGCCTCGTCAGCGAAGTGGACGCGGTCTACAACTACGACAAGACCGGCAAATCGATCCCGCTGGGGGCGGCGCTCAAACGCGAGTACAAATGGAACGAATACGACTTCTACGGGCAGGACTCGTGGAAGGCGCTCAAGGATCTCACCCTGACCTTCGGACTGCACTACTCCTACTTGCAGGTTCCCACCGAAATTAACGGCACCCAGGTTGGTACCTGCGTGGAGACGAGCTCCGGTTGCACGCCATATGCGCTCTCCGACTTCTATAACGCGAGCGCGCAGCAGGGCGCCAGCGGGGGCGCAGCCAGCAACGTGCCTACCGTTTCTTTTGACCTGAACGGCCGCTCCAACCACCGCTCGGATTTCTGGTCGCCGGACACCAAAGATCTTGGGCCGCGCTTCGCCTTTGCATGGGCTCCATCGAGTGGCCCCAGCGCAGGCAAGATGTCGATCCGCGGAGGCTATTCGCTGGTGTTCGACCACTTCGGCGCGGGCATTGTGAATTCCTTCGATACCGCGGGCTCGTTCGGCCTTTCGAGCGATGTTTCTAACCCCGCCGGTGTCCAGACTGTTGCGACAGCCCCTCGATTCCAGGGCATCAACACGATTCCCTCCGGATTGCTTCCGGGTGCGCCGGCTGGAGGGTTTCCGGCAACGCCCGATCCGGGCTCATTCGCCATCAGCTGGGGGCTCGACTCCAAGACCAAGACGCCGTACGAGCATGTGGTCGACTTCTCGGTGCAGCGCGAGCTTACCCATTCATCGTCGCTTGAGGTCTCGTATGTCGGCCGCTTCGCCCATCGCCTGCTGGAACAGGAAGACGTGGCGATGCCATTGAACCTGACCGCGGCGGGCACGGATTACTTCAGAGCAGCCTCGGCGCTGGCCGCGATGGTGCGGCAGGGAGTACCAGTGGACAACGTAGCCCCGGCGCCTTACTGGGAGACTCTCTTCGGCCCCCTCGATGGGCAGACGGGCTTCTGCGATGGCGACCCCAATCCGCCATCGAACCCCACAGCGACGCAGAATGTCTTCTGCCTTTTTGAGCAGAACGCGGGCAATGAGACCAACGCGCTGTTCACGCTCGATCTGCCCGGCAACGGAACCGGCGCCGGCACCACCTATCCGGCCTACCGCTTCTATCACGATCAGTACTCGGCGCTCTATGCCTGGCGTTCCATCGGCATGTCAAACTACAACGCGCTGGAAGTGACCTGGCGTCAGCACTTCGGCAAGGGGCTGGAAGCGGACTTCAACTACACCTACTCGAAGTCGATTGACCTGACCTCGCAGGCCGAGCGTCTGGCCACCTCCGGCGGAAACAACGGCGCGCAGATCATCAATAGCTGGGAGCCGAACCAGTTGCGCGGCACCTCCGACTTCGACATGACCCATCAGCTCAACGCGAACTGGATCTGGGATATTCCAGTTGGCCGCGGACGGCGCTTCCTCGGCAGCAGTGGACGCCTTGCCGATGGAGTGGTCGGTGGATGGCAGCTGACGGGGATCTTTCGCCTGACCTCAGGCCTGCCCTATGCCGTGGACGACGGCTCGCGCTGGCCGACCAACTGGGACATCGAGGGCTTTGCCACGCAGCTGCACAAGATCCCCGGCAGCGCCCTGAAACGCGGCCACGGCCAGCAGATGTTTGCCGACCCGGAAGCGGTCTTTAACAGCTTCCGCCAGGCCTACCCCGGCGAGAGCGGCACACGCAATCCACTACGCGGCGACGGGTTCTACGACTGGGATGCCGGCCTGAACAAGACCTTCCGGCTCTATGACCGGACCCGCCTGCAAATCCGTTGGGAGACGTTCAACATCACCAACAGCGTGCGCTTCGATCCTCAATCGGTCAGCGCACGGCTCGATTCTGCGCAAAGCTTCGGCAACGCCTTCAGCGTTCTGACAGAGCCGCGCGTGATGCAGGTCGCGGCGCGCATCGAGTTCTAGGCTCAACTCAACCCTGCGGCGCGCGGAGTCTTCCACGCGTCGCAACTCCCGCCGGTTCATTTCCTGACCTATCTTTAAGCGCGGCAGCAGTTTGCGCCCTCACGGCATCCGTGCGCGCTCATAAACGACGCCTGAATGATGGCCTGGCATGCAAAAAATACACAGCTTACCGACCCCGCGGCACAAGCCCACACGCATCTAACCGGCCTGTAGCGAAAGGAGAACGGCTATGAACTCATTGAGAAAGCTCTCGTTGCTTCTGCCCACGGCGGTGCTGGCTGTTGCCACCCTCGGTTGCACGGCGCATGTCCGCTATTACGACGCCGACCACCACGACTATCACTCCTGGAACGACCACGAGGCTGTCTACTACGGCCAGTGGGAGCACGATACCCACCGCGATCACCAGGACTTCAACAAGCGCAGCGACTCCGACAAGAAGGAATACTGGGACTGGCGGCACAGCCACTCTGACCAGCACTAAACCACCCAGAGCGAGGCGGCAGCCGTGCACCGCTGCCCCTCCCCTAACTCGACCGCAACAAACCGGGCGAAAAGCCATCTAATAGAGTGCACGGGATGAGGCCGGACCGTGGGGCAGATTCGCCGCCACCGCCGCGTGCCTCAACAAAGGATCGATGATGAAACCCTTTCGATTTATCGCGGCCGCCGGAGCCTTGGCGCTGGCCGCATCTCCCCTTGTTTCCACGACTGCCTGGGCTGCCGGCGCCGAATCTGGCCAGGGCCAGGCTATCGTCACCATCATGCCCCGCGGCGCTGAAGCCACAGCCCCGATTCAGCCGCAGAGCCTGCGCGTCCGCGTCAACGGCAAGGACTCGAGCGTGACCGGCTGGGACGCTCTGCGCGGCAACCGCGGCGCTCTGGAGCTGGTCATTCTGATCGATGGATCGGCGCGCAGCTCCTTCGGCACGCAACTGGCCACCATCCAGGACTTCGTAAAAGAAATGCCTTCGCAGACCCGGATCGCCATTGCCTACATGGAGAACGGTCGTGCGGATTTCACTGGGTCTTTCTCGTCCGACCCCGCGACGGTGCTGCAGGCGCTGCGCCTGACCGGCGGCACGCCCGGCCAGAGCGGAAGCCCCTACTTCTGCCTCTCTGACCTGGCCAAGCGCTGGCCCTCGCAGGATCGCAACGCCCGCCGCGAAGTGGTGATGATCACCGACGGCGTGGACAACTACAGCCCCCGCTACGATCCCGAAGACCCCTATGTGCAGGCGGCGATCCACGATTCTGTGCGTGCCGGCCTGGTGGTCTACTCCATCTACTGGAAAGACACCGGCCGCTTTGACAGCACCGCGATGGCCGACAACGCGGGCCAGAACGAGCTGACTCAGGTGACGCAAGCCACCGGCGGCACCAACTACTGGCAGGGCATGGGCAACCCCGTGTCGTTTGAACCGTTCTTCCACGACCTGCGTATCCGCCTGGCGAACCAGTACCGGCTGGGCTTCTCGTCTGCGCTCAAGGGCAAGCCGGAAGTGCAGAACCTGAGCGTGAAGATCGCCGGATCGACGGGCAAGGTGACCGCGCCGCAGATGGTCTTTGTGACCCCGGCCGGAACCGCCAACGGCGACTGATCGCCGGCTGGCTTGCTCCAAACGAATCGGGCCGCTCCGAATGCCGGAGCGGCCCGATGTGTCTGCGACGAGGTCCGATTAGTTGCGGCTGCGCATCTTCGAGAGCAGGCGAAGAATCTCGAGGTAGAGCCACACCAGCGTGACCATGATGCCGAAGGCTCCGTACCACTCCATGTACTTGGGCGCGCCGAAGGCCACGCCCCGCTCGATGAAGTCGAAGTCGAGAACCAGGTTCAGCGCGGCAATGGCGACCACGAAAAGACTGAACGCGATGCCGATCGGTCCCGAACCGTTGACGGCGACAAAGTGCACGCCGAAGAAGCCGAGCACCATCTCCAGCAGGTAGAACAGCGCAATGCCGCCGGTGGCCGCGATGATGCCGATGCGCATCTTGTCGGTGACCTTGATGATGCCGGTGCTGTAGATCGCGAGCAGCACGAACAGCGTGCCAAAGGTAAGGCCCACGGCCTGGATGGCAATGCCCGGATAGCGGAAGTCGAAGATGGCCGAGATACCGCCCAGCGCGAGGCCTTCCAGCAGCGCATACATGGGCGCGGTTGCCGGCGGCCCACTCTTTCTTGAAGACCGTGACCATGGCGACGATGAAGCCGCCGATCACGCCCACCATCAGGTAGGGCGCCACGTCGCCCATATCGCGCGACAGCGTGAACAGGTGCCACACCCAAGCCGCCGTAGCGGCGCAGAGAATCAGCAGCAGGCCCGTCTTGTTGACCGTGCCGCCGAGGGTCATGCGCTCGCTCAGGTCGAGCGTGCCGCCATACTGGCTGCCCAGGTTTTCAAAGGTCTTGTTGCTCAGAGCCGGATTCGAGGTCTTCATCAAAGGCATGAAATTTCTCCGTGACAGCGCGCCACCGGCCAATGGGAGCTTGCCGGCCATGTGCTGCCGATATTTCCATTGTAATTCCGCGGCCGGTGGCGCGCGTCAGGCCGAGCCGGGGTTGCGCAGCACATCCAGCAGCACCTGCGGATGCACGGGCTTGGCCACGATCTCAAATTCGAAGCCCTGATCCGCGGCGTCACGCAGCAAATCGGCTGTGGCCGCCTGGCCTGAAAGCAGGATCACCCGGCAGCCCGGCACCATGTTGGAAATCTGAATGGCGGCGTCGATGCCCGTCATGCCGAACATGACCACGTCGCTGATCAGAATCTCCGGCTGCAGCGCCTGCGCGGCGTCAATGGCCTTCTCGCCGCTATAGGCGGCCCGCGCTTCAAAGCCGCTGCGGTTGAGAATCAGCGCCAGCGTGTCCGCGATCAACTGCTCGTCGTCTACCACCAGCACCCGCGGCTTGGCCCCCGCAACAACCATCGCTCACATCTCCTCGTTTTGCCCATTGCTGGGGGCCTGGCGAAACTCTCCGGAGATAGCGATGCCTGCCGAATCGCGATTTCCGCGATCCTCGTAGCTCCGGCCACGAAGGCTGCTGACTGTGCGCGTCTGTTGCGTGCTTGGGTGACCTCATCATAACAAACGGCCAACGGGAGAATGCCTGTGCAGCAAGTTTTTGATTCGCAAGTTTTTGTAATGACAATTCATCGATGGACTGAAACCATCTTCTAGCTTTCAGAACCCCGCTCAGCTCAAACAGTCGCGCTTCATATTCTTGGGAAACCGCGGCCCGCCGCCGTATAGTTTGGGGAACCGGTTTTTGCTCTCCCCGCGCGGATCATCCCTTAAGACGCTCGCTGTCTCAAGACACCCGCGAAAGCCGTCTCTGCGGGCATAACCCGCGTGCGCGGCGCAAGTGCACGACCCTGAATCATTCAATCGAAATGAGGCCTATGCGACGTCTCTCTTTTTCTCTGTTGTCCGTTGCCTTTGTGCTGTGTTGCACGCCGTCCGCGCTCCGCGCCCAGGACCTGAACGCCAACTACGCTCGCGATCCAAAGCAGCCCATCGATCAGCACTACACCGACCAGATTCTGAAGTACACCACCGACAAGTCGCTTCATCTCGCCGCTGGTGGATTACCTGCCTGCCTCGAAGACCGTGCCCACGCCGGAGAAGGTGCTGGGCGATGTCTCCGGCGCGCCGGACATGCTGCCCTACGCCGAGGACGTCTACAAGTACTTCCGCATGCTGGAGGCGGCGAGCCCGCGCGTGAAGGTGTTCACCATCGGCCACACGGAAGAAGGCCGCGAGATGATCGCCGTGGCCATCGCCGATCCCGAGCTGCTGGCCAACGCGCAAGGAGAACGACGCGCGGCTGGCGCAGCTTGGCGACCCGCGCACCATCGGCATGGACGACGCCAAGGCCCGCGCGCTGATCGACAAGTCGTACCCGGTCTACTACATCACCGGCACCATCCACTCGCCGGAAACCGGCGCGCCGACAGCGCTGATGGAGATGGCCTACCGGCTGGCGGTCGACGACTCGCCCTACATCAAGTACATCCGCTCGCACATGATCGTGCTCATCACGCCGGTGGTGGAAGTGGATGGCCGCGACCGCATGGTGGACATCTATCGCTGGCACAAGGCGCACCCGAATGAGAAATGGCCGCACCTGGTCTACTGGGGCCACTACGTTGCGCACGACAACAACCGCGACGCCATGGGCATGACGCTGGACCTGACGCGCAACGTGCTCGATACCTATCTCGAACTGGCACGCGCAGGTGCTGCACGATCTGCACGAGTCGGTGCCCGTTCCTCTACGACAACACGGTGGGCGATGGCCCCTACAACGCATGGGTCGATCCGACGCTGGCCGACGAGTGGGCCGAGCTGGGCTGGAACAACGTGGCGCAGATGCAGAACTTCGGCATGCCCGGCGTCTTTACCCACGGCGACTTCGACACGTGGAGTCCCGGCTACCTGATGTTCCTGGCCGCCATGCACAACGGCATCAGCCGCCTCTACGAGACCTTTGGCAACGGCGGCGCGGACACCGAGAAGCGCATCCTCGATCGCCGAGGAGTATTCGCGCACCTGGTACCGGCAGAATCCGCCGCTGCCCATCGTGACCTGGTCGCAGCGCGACAACAACAACTACGAAGAGACGGCGCTGCTGTCGACGCATCTCCTACTTCTCGCAGCACACCCATCACTTCCTCGAGAACTACTACACCAAGAGCAAGCGCAGCGTGGAGAAGCCCACGCTCGAAGGCCCTGCGGCGTACGTGCATCGCGCCCGACGCGGCCGCAGACGAATCGCGCGGTCGAATTGCTCAAGGTGCTGAAGCGCCAGCACGTGGAGATGCAGCAGCTCACCGATGCCGCGACCTGCGACCGTGCCAGCCGAGAAGCGCGGCGACAAGCCGAAGCAGCAGACCTTTCCCGCGGGCAGCATCGTCGTGCGCATGGATCAGCCCTACTCGCGCATTGCCGATGCGCTGCTCGACCGCCAGTTCTGGGCGCCGGACGATCCGCAGAAGCATCCCTACGACGACACCGGCTGGTCGTTCTCGCATCTGTTCAACGTGAAGGTGGTCCGCGTGACGGACGCGGCGATTCTCAAGGCCGGCATGACGCCGGTCGATGATCCCGCATGCGCTGGCCGGCAAGCTCGACGGCGCGGGCTCGGTGGTTGCCGTCGCCAACACCGGCCAGGTTTCGCTGCTGTCGCTGGTCTACAAGCTGAAGGGCGCGAAGATTCAAGTCGCCGAGAAAGCCTTCGACGCGGACGGCAAGCACTTCGCCGCAGGCTCGCTGCTGATCAGCGGCGTCGGCGGACGACGCGCTGACCAGCGCGCTGCACGATCTCGCGCTCGACGGCACGCGCCTGGCCGCCGTGCCCACGGTGGCCGCGCATGCCGTGCCAGCGCCGCGCATCGCCATCATGCACACCTGGCTCGCCACGCAGACCGAGGGCTGGTGGCGTTACGCGTTCGACGCCGAGGGCGTGCCCTACGACTACATCAGCACGCAGACCGCGGCCAAGGAAGACGACCTGCGCTCGAAGTACGACGTGATCGTCTTTGCGCCCGTGGGCCGCGCCTCGGCGCACGACATCATCGACGGGCTGCCCGATGTGGAACAACGCGATGCCGTGGGAGAAGTCCGACCTGACGCCGAACCTCGGCCGCATCGACTCGACCGCCGGACATCCGCCCCGGCCTGGGCTACGACGGCCTTGCGCACCTCAAGAAGTTTGTCGAGCAGGGCGGCCTGCTGATCACCTGCGAAGACACGGCGCAGTTCGCCATCGACACCGGCCTCGCCCCCGGCGTGAGCGTGGCGCCCGCAGGGCGATGCGCGCGTGGTGGGCACGGTGCTGAACACGGTCTTCGTCGATCGCAGACAGCCCGGTTGCCTTCGGCTATGGCGCGGGCGTTCCGGTGATCAGCGCCGAACGGCATGGTCTTCAACATCAGCAACACGCTGGGCCGCAGCGGCGGCCGCATGCTGATGGATCCCTACGCGCGAGCGGCCGACCGGCCGCGGCAGCGTGGAAGACAGCGACGAGCCGCAGGGCCGCAAGGCTGTCGAAGCCGAGCCGCTTGGAGAAGCAGCAGCCGTGGGAGGCGAAGAAGCTCAACGAAGACGAGACGCGCAACAATCCTTGCGTGATTCCGCCGAGCATGCGGCCGGAGGTGATTCTGCGCTTCTGCTGACGCGAAGGGCCTGCTGCTCGACGGGCTGCTCGACAAGGGCGGCTCGATCGCCGAGCACGCCGTGGTGGTGGATGCGCACCTGGGCCAGGGCAACGTGCTGCTGTTCGGCAACAACCCCATCTATCGCGGCGAAACCATCGGCACCTATCGCGCTGGTCTTCAACGCGATCCTCAACCACGACCACCTGAGCGCACACCGCCGCAGCCGAAAAGCCCGAGGTGGCCAAGCGCGGACGTGGCGAATAACAGGCCTACGGATCGCGGGAGGACTCGACCGGCTAACCGGCAATTAGCCCTTTCGCGCCGCGTGCGTTTTGTGTCATGCTTGTCACCCATGGGAAGCAAAGACAAAGGCAAGAAAGAAGCCAAGAAAGCGCCCAAACCCAAGCCCAAACCGGAACCCGGCCGCAAGCGCGAAGTGTTCACGCCGGCTCCGCCCAAGTAAGCGCAGCAACGCGCTCATCGGCACGCATCCAGACACAGAAAGGCCCTCCCCGCGGGAGGGCCTTTCTTACTGCTGCGATGACGTCGCGGTTAGGCGACGACTTCAATGCCCATGGAGCGCGCCGTGCCCTTGATGCTCTTGATGGCCGCTCGACCGAGGCGGCGTTCAGGTCGGGCATCTTCTGCGTGGCGATCTCGCGCACCTGCTTCTCGGTCACCTTGCCCACCTTTTCCTTGTTGGGCGTGCCGGAGCCCTTTGTCGATGCCGGCGGCCTTCTTCAGCAGGACGGCCGCGGGCGGCGTCTTGGTGATGAAGGTGAAGCTGCGGTCGGCATAGACGGTGATGACGACCGGAATGATGAGCCCGGCCATCTCCTTGTTCTGCGTGCGCGCGTTGAACTGCTTGCAGAACTCCATGATGTTGACCTGCGCCTGGCCCAGCGCGGGGCCGACCGGCGGCGCGGGCGTTGCCTTGCCGGCTTCGATCTGCAGCTTGACGTAGGTCGATAACTTTCTTCGGAGGTGCCATGTATGTGTTCCTTCGGAACCAGCTTCTAGCTCCTAGCTTCTAGCTTTCAGCTGGTTGTTCCTTCTGCGAATTTTGGTGTTGCGCTCTAGCGTTCGCTCGCAACCGGCGTCCGCTAGGAGGATCGACCGGCTAGAAGCTGAGAAGCTAGTAGCTAGAAGCTGCAACTACTCAATCTTTTCGACTTTGCCGAACTCGAGCTCGACCGGGGTGGAGCGGCCGAAGATGGTCACCATGACCTTGAGCGTCTCGCGATCTTCGTTGATCTCATCCACCACGCCGTTGAAGTTGGCAAAGGGCCCGTCGGTGATGCGGACGGACTCGTTCTTCTCAAACTTGATCTTGAGCCGCGGCTTGTCCTTGGCGGTCTCGGAGCGGAAGAGGATCGAGCTCACTTCTTCTTCGCTCAGCGCCACCGGCTTGTCGCCCGTGCCCAGAAATCCCGTCACCTTGGGCGTGTCCTTCAGCACGTGCCACAGGTCGTTGTCGAGTTCCATCTCGACCAGCACATAGCCGGGCAGGAACACGCGCTCGACGGTGCGCTTTTTGCCGTTGACGATCTCGGTCACCGGCTCGGTGGGAATCATCACCCGGCCCACCCGGTCGCTCAGCCCAAAGGCCTGCACGCGGCTCTCGATCGACTCGCGCACCTTGCGCTCAAAGCCCGAGTAGGCATGCAGGATGTACCACTTGAAGCGTTCGATTGCGCTCCGGCGCTGCCGGTTTCGGCTGCTCGGCGGATTGTTCCAGTTCTTCTGCCATTCTGTTCTCGTTTCGCGGCGATCGCTCTTACTGCACTCCGCCCAGCTCGTGTCAGCATCTCGTGCAGCCCGTTGCTGAAGATCAAATCCACCAGGCAAAGAAGAAAACGCCAAAGAGGAACACCGTGACGATGACCACCGAGGTGGTCGCCTGCACTTCCTTCCGCGTCGGCGTCACCACCTTGCGCATCTCGGCGCGCACGTCGCTCAGGAAGCGGGTTGAGTTCGTCCCACATGCCCATCGCGCCTCCCGACACATTCGACAGGGCGCCCGGCTCCTGCAGCTTGCGCGGACCGCTCATCGCCCTTTTCGATTGCTGCTTTGCTTGCCATACTTCTAGTCCTTCGCGCTCGAGCGTCTGCCCGGCGCTTCCCGTACAAAACTGGCAGGGGCGGAGGGATTCGAACCCCCAAGTTCGGTTTTGGAGACCGACAGTTTAACCGTTGAGCTTACGCCCCTAAAAGCAGCTTTCAGCTTCTAGCGTTCTAGCTTGTTCCCGGCAGCGTCCGGACGCCTGGCCCACCGATACAAAGCTAGAGCTAGCAGCTGAAACTGGCTGCTTACTTCGTTTCCTTGTGCGCCTGGTGCTTGCGGCAGCGGTTACAGAACTTCTTGAACTCGAGACGGCCAGTGGTCGTCTTCTTGTTCTTCGTCGTCGAGTAGTTCCGCTCCTTGCACTACCGTGCACTGCAAATGTCACGATTTCCCGCATGTCCATTCCTTCTACTGATCAACGTCTCACTAGCCCGTGATCAGATTTTCGCTTGCCGCGTCAGCCCTTCGCCTGCAAGGGCGGAGTGCCCGACGCTGCCAGCGTCTACTTGACAATCTCGCTGATCGTGCCCGCGCCGACGGTGCGGCCGCCTTCGCGGATCGCGAAGCGCAGGCCCTTCTCCATCGCCACCGGCGTGATCAGCTCGATCTCCAGCTGCACGTTGTCGCCCGGCATCACCATCTCCGTGCCCGCCGGAAGCTCCGCCACGCCCGTCACGTCCGTCGTGCGGAAGTAGAACTGCGGACGGTAGCCCTTGAAGAACGGCGTATGACGGCCGCCCTCTTCCTTCGACAACACGTAAATCTCGCCCTTGAACTTGGTGTGCGGCGTAATCGATCCCGGCTTGGCCAGCACCATGCCGCGCTCCACGTCTTCCTTCGCAATGCCGCGCAGCAGAAGACCGGCGTTGTCGCCCGCCAGACCCTCGTCCAGCTGCTTCTTGAACATCTCCACGCCCGTCACAACCGTCTTGCGCGTCTCGCGGAAGCCAACGATCTCGGCTTCCTCGCCCACCTTCATCTTGCCGCGCTCGATACGGCCCGTCACCACGGTGCCGCGGCCCGAGATCGAGAAGATATCTTCGATCGGCATCAGGAAGGGCAGATCAATCGCGCGGTCCGGCTGCGGCACGTTCTTGTCCACCGCATCCATCAGCTCGTCGATCTTGGCTTCCCACTGCGCTTCGCCGTTCAACGCGCCCAGGGCCGAGCCACGAACCACCGGCACGTCGTCGCCCGGGAACTGGTACTTGGACAGAAGCTCGCGCACTTCCATCTCCACCAGGTCGATCAGCTCCGCATCCTCAACCGCATCGCACTTGTTCAGGAACACCACGATGTAGGGCACGCCCACCTGGCGGGCCAGCAGACACGTGCTCCTTGGTCTGCGGCATGGGGCCGTCGGTGGCTGCAACGACCAGAATCGCGCCGTCCATCTGCGCCGCGCCCGTGATCATGTTCTTGATGTAGTCGGCGTGACCGGGGCAGTCCACGTGCGCGTAGTGACGGTTGGCCGTCTCGTACTCCACGTGCGCCGTCGCGATCGTGATGCCGCGCTCCCGCTCTTCCGGAGCGTTGTCGATCGAATCGAACGAACGGAACGCAATCTTCGGGTTGTGCTTCGACAATACCTTCGTGATCGCCGCCGTCAACGTCGTCTTGCCGTGATCGATGTGCCCGATCGTTCCCACGTTCACGTGCGGCTTCGAACGGTCAAACTTTTCCTTCGCCATAACAGCTCAGTTCCCTTTCGTAGGACTTGTGATTTCCCTGCCCCTTCACTCCGAGGCGCAAAATTCAAAACCCGGCCGGCCCTCAATAGTAGGCGTAGGCCCTCAGATACTTCTCGCCGCAGATCCTGCGGCACCCGCTCTACCAGCCGCAGATAACGCTCGCGGGTCAGGGCCTGATCGGAGACCGGCAGCGCCGCATAAAACGCCGGCGCATCCTTGCCCAGAAAGCCGCGCTTCAGCACCGTCTCAAAATCGCGGATGCGCAGCTTGGCGCGCTGCGCGCGGCTCAGCAGCACGTCCACATCGCGCGCATCGAAAGCCGCGTCGATCAGCGAATGCAGCTTCGCGTATCCCTTTTCGTCCTGGACGGCAATAGTGGCCTGCTCAAACATTTTTCTACTGACCTCGGACCAAACTTCTCAACTCTTCAAACTGGAGCGGGAGACCGGGATCGAACCCGCGACCAACAGCTTGGAAGGCTGTGACTCTACCACTGAGTTACTCCCGCCCAACAACAGCCGCTAGCCCCTAGCCCTCAGCTTCTAGCTTCACCCTGCATCGGCCCGCCCATGCGGCTCACCGGCCGTCGCTCTGGCTAGGAGCTAAAAGCTAGCAGCTAACGGCTGAAAAATCTGGAGCTGATGACCGGGCTTGAACCGGTGACCTCTCCCTTACCAAGGGAGTGCTCTACCAACTGAGCTACATCAGCCCTTCGTACAAACTTGCCCAGGCCTTACCGCTGCCCGTTTTCGCTGCCGCGGCGAATCTTATCCGCCTTGACCGCCAACACCGTGCGCAATGCCAGCCCGCCGATGACGATGAGAGGAAGCAGCCTTAATTCTACCGGCTTTCCCCATACGAGCACCTTGCCCGCATCCATCGTGAACCAGACCAGCACCGCCAGAACCGCATACAGCGCGAGAGCCACCGGATAGCGCTTTGCCAGATCCGAGCCCGTGCGGTGCGTTTCGCTCTGCGCGTCCCGGTCCATTGCTCTCGCTACCGCCTACTCGGGGGCCTCCCGCTCCAAAGCCCTTGATCGGTGGTGCACAGGGGAGGATTCGAACCTCCGTAGCTCCAAGGAGCGGCAGATTTACAGTCTGCTGCCATTAACCGCTCGGCCACCTGTGCCCATCTTTTCCTGCCCTGCTTTGAGCCGCTTCCGCGCATACCGGCCTATCCGGAGAATCTCCGGCTGGTCGGAGCATGCACCTCAGTGGGATCGCCGCGGAGGACAGGTCCGGCGCTTAAAACCCTGCGCCGGTCCAAAGTAAAAATCTCTGCCGTTTTCGGCTTCCGTTCAGGCTCTTTTTGTGGAGCTGGCGAAGGGATTTGAACCCCCGACCCTCTGATTACAAATCAGATGCTCTACCAGCTGAGCTACGCCAGCCCAAGATCGGTTTCCACACTGCCAGAAACCGCCTCGCCACCCAAGAAACTGCCCCGGAACCGGTAGTACGCGCGGGCACACTCCCGCTCCGCGCAGACTACGGCACAGAATGAAAGATTAGCACACCGCAGGGGGCGGGGCAAACGCCCTGCGCCGCAGCTCCGTACACCTCTCCGCGGCTGAAATACCTTGACTTTTGCCCATGCGCGCATGAACCTGCCTGTGCAGCCAATTTTCCCCAAGGACAAGCCCATGAAGATGCCCAGGATTCTGTCTGCCTGCACGATCGCCGCAGCCCTTGCTCTGCCCTTTTTCGTTCTCTCCGCACGCGCGCAGGACGCGCCCAAACGCCGCCCCCGCGTGGCGGTGCTCGACTTTGACTACGGCACGGTGCAGACCGCTTCCGCCGCACTGTTCGGCACCAATGTGGACGTGGGTAAAGGCATCGTCGACCTGCTCGTAACCGGCCTGGTCAAGGACGGCTCCTTCTCCGTCATCGAGCGCAAGGCGCTGGACAAGATTCTCGCCGAGCAGAACTTCTCCAACTCCGACCGCGCCGACCCCAACAGCGCCGCCAAGATCGGCAAGCTGCTGGGCGTGGACGCAATCATCGAAGGCTCCATCACCGAGTTCGGCAATGAGACCAAGAAGACCAACCTGGGTGGCGCTGGCGGCGGTTGGCACGGCTATGGCATCGGCGGCTTTGGCCACTCCAACTCCAAGGCCAACGTGGCCATCACCGCGCGCATCATCAACATCGATACCGGCGAGATCATGGCCGTGGCCGACGGCAGCGGGCAGTCCAGCCGGTCGAGCACGTCGATGCTGGGCGGCGGCGGCAACTGGCACGGCTGGGGCGGCGGCCAGGCTGACTTCGGCTCCAGCGACTTTCAGCAGACCATCATCGGCGAGGCTACCAAGACCGCCGTGGATCAGCTCGCCGCCAATCTCGACTCGCAGGCGGCCAAGGTTCCCGTGCGCATCATCGTGGTTGAGGGGCTGGTGGCAGCGGTCGATAGCGGGCAGATCATCCTCAACGTCGGCGCCAGGGCAGGCGTCAAGGTCGGCGACCAGCTGGAAGTGATGCGCGTGACCAAGGAGATCAAGGACCCCACTACAGGCAACGTGCTGCGCCGCCTCACCACCACCATCGGCATCGTCAAGGCGACGGATGTGGACGATGTGTCCTCGATCTGCACGCCTGTCTCCGGCACCGACTTCAAAGCAGGGGACCGGGTGAAGACTGTGACCCAGTAACTGGACTCTGCGCAGCAAAAGCAACGCCCGCCGCAGACTCCTGCGGCGGGCGTTTTTAGGTGCAGTCAATTTAGACAGCAGGCGGCAAGCTAACGTCGTCCGAGACGAAGACCTTCAACGGCGATCCCTTGGCGATGTCGATATTCTTGCCGTGTTTGATCAGCCCAATCGGCCCAAACAGGACCGTCAACGCAACAGTCGCTCCGGTTGCGTTATCGCCTTCCTTGCCCTTGCTCCCGCGCAGGTGAACCTTGGTCGTCCCCACGCGCAGATAATCGATGCGAACGCTCAGCTCGCCGCCCTTGCCCATCATGCCGGCCTTCTTAGCGTTGGTCACCTCGCCCACGGCCTTGCAGCCGGCCTTGGCCACCACCACGTTTCCCACCTTCAGGTCTTCCGCCAGCACAAACTCCACCTGGTCGCCCTCGACCGCGGTCTTTGAGCTCAGATTCTGATCGAAGTTGAGATTCACGTCGCTGCCCTCAGTAAGAACCAGATTCGCGGAAGCGGGTGCAGCGGCTGCGGCAAAGGCGGGCGTGGGCGTGGTGGTAATAGCCTGCTGCGCCAAGAGAGCAGGCGTTCCCTGCCCGACAAGAAGTGACGACAAAACGATAGCTTTCCCCAGATGACTCATCCCTGAACCCCTCCCCGGAACGAACACATCATCGCACGATCTGGTGCTCCCCAGTGCGATGCGCTTCTACGCAGAGTGACGAAGCAAGCTTTGCTTAAGTCTCGCGGGAGTGACTCTTCGCACCTTGCATGCGAGTGCGGTGGATGGAATTATGCGTTCTGCCGAGTCGCATTCGATATGCTGATAGTGGACGTGGTCTTTGTAGGCGCGTCCGCCTCTCATGCATCGACGCACGCGCAGAACGCTTCTCATCGCCGGCGGGGTTTTGCTGCTGCTCGCAGTGGCCATCTTCCTTCGCTCCAAGGCCCCGCCAGAGGCCGCGCGCCTGCTGCCCGAGTCCGACGGCATCCTCTACATCAATCTCAAGCCCTTCCGCGCCTTCAGCCACAAGCAGCTCAAGCCGCCCGACCGCGTGCCCGAGTACCAGCAGTTCGTCGACGCCACGGGCATCGACTGGGAGCGCGATCTCGACCAGGTGGCCATCGCGCTGCATCGCATGCCCGACCCGACCGGTCCCAACGGCCCGGTTGCCTACTCGATGGTGCTGGTGGGCAGGCTCACCGGCGAGCGGCTCAACACGTGGCTGGACAGCCCACGCCACCTCGCGCGAAGTCTACGCCGGCCACACCATCTACAGCATTCCGTCAGAGGATCGCATCGTCCGCGTTTCGCAGATCGGCTATGACATGCTGGCGGTCAGCAACTTCCCCACGCCGGAAAAAATTCACTCCATCCTCGACCGCCATCGCACCGCGGCGCTGCCCTTTGCCGGCTCCTCGCTGCTGCAGCAGCCACTACCACGATGTGCCTCTGCTGGCGCTGGCCTGGGGCGTGGGCCAGATCGGCCTGCCCTTCTCCGAAAGCGGCTCCATCCACATCTTCGGCCTCGCGCTGCCGCTCGAAGATGGCTCCACCATCATCGCCAGCATCACGCCCTGCGCTGCCCCTGGCCGGCTCGCTGCAACGATGCGCGTGGAAGAAATTGCGCCCCAGCGAGCCAGCGGCCGGCAGCAGGCCGCCTCGCTGGCCACGCTCGTCACCCTGGCCCGCGGCTTTACCCAGCCGCTGGCCGACAACGCCGCCAACAACGGCCTGCGCGAACTGCTCAAGACCGCCGCCGTCACGCAGAAACGCGAGCGCGTCATCGTGACGGCCACGCTCACCCCTTCGCTCCTTACCGGACTGGCCGCCGCGCCAGCATCCTCCGGCCCAGATACTTCCCAAAACCCTGCAACCGTCCCCGTTCCGTCTGCGTCGAAGTAAGCGAGCGCCCTCCCCGAGACGCTGCTGAACTTTGCTCTAACTCGAATCCATGCACCGCGTTAGAGCCCCGTCTTGTATCCTCGATTTCGCACTTCGTCCGCACCTTCACCCGAGAGGTTCTATGCGTACTGCCGCTTGCTTCGCTTCTCTGCTTGCCGTCCTGCTTCACTGCCTTCCGCTCTTGCTGCCGACTCCGCCACCAAACACCCCGTTCTCACCGGCCAGGCCGCATTTACCGACGCGGCGCACGAGGCTCCCGGCATCCGCCGCCACCTCACCCTCGCCGACCTGCCCGGCCCCGCGCCCGAGCAATCCGTCGACAACGGCCCCAACGTCGGTGCCGCGCCCCGCCAATGCCTGGCCCATCGCGCCCAAGGGCTTCAAGGTGGAGCTCTACGCCACTGGCCTCGACAACCCGCGCCTGCTGCGCTTCGCGCCCAATGGCGACCTGTTTCTGGCCGAGAGCCAGACCGGCAAAATCCGGGTCTTCCGCGGCGTCGGCGCCGACGGCAAGCCGAAAGAAGCTCAGTCTTCGCCACGGGCCTGAACCTGCCCTTCGGCATCGCCTTTTATCCCGCCGGCCCCAATCCGCAGTGGCTTTACGTCGGCAACACCGACGGCATCGTGCGCTTCCCCTACCAGAACGGCGACCTGAAGGCCACGCGGCCCATGAGCAGACCTCGCCGAGCTGCCCGGCGGCGGACGCCTGCGCGGCGGCGGCCACTGGACCCGCGATCTGGTCTTCTCGCAGGACGGCTCCAAGCTCTTCGCCTCCGTCGGCTCGCACTCCAACATCGACGACCCCGATACCCACCCTGAGGAATTCCACCGCGCCGATGTGCTCGAGTTCACGCCCGCGGGCAAATTCCTCAAGGTCTACGCCTGGGGCATCCGCAACTGCGTAGGCGAGGCCATCAACCCCACCACCGGCCAGCTCTGGTGCTCCACCAACGAGCGCGACGGCCTCGGCAACAACCTCGTGCCCGACTACATCACCCACATCCAGGAGGGCGGCTTCTACGGCTGGCCGTGGTGGTACATGGGCGGCCATCAGGACCCGCGCCACGTCGGCAAGCATCCCGAGCTGCAGTCCAAAGTCATCACGCCAGACATCCTCCTCAACCCGCACTTCGCTTCGCTGGAGATGACCTTCTACACCGGCTCGCAGTTCCCCGCCGAATTCAAAGGCGACGGCTTTGCCTGCGAGCACGGCTCCTGGAATCGCGCCGCAGCGCGCCGGCTACGAAGTCATCCGCCTGCCCATGCACAACGGCCACGCCACCGGCGAGTACGAGGACTTCCTCACCGGATTTGTAACTCCGGATGGCAACGTCTGGGGCCGTCCCGTGGGCGTAGCGCAGGCGCCCGATGGATCGCTGTTCATCTCGGACGACGGCTCGCGCTCCATCTGGCATGTGAGCTATGTCGGAAAGTAAGTAAGTCGATAACTGATCGGAGTTAGCTGCGAGCGCGGCTAACTCCGCTCACTGACTCAGCCCCAGCGCCTTTACCGTCTCCGGATCGACAATCGACTTCCCGCTCGCGTCCTTCACCGCCACGCCGAAGCCGTTGTGATAATCCCACATGGCCCAGCCAATGCCATCAGCTTCCAACGCGGTGCGCACATCGTGCAGCCACGCCAGCCGCGAGGCCGGCGGAGCAACTGCACGATAGACGCCGAATTCATTGCAGATGAGCGGCACATCGTTCGCCTTGCCCCACGCCGCAGCTTCGTCGATCAGCAGCCGGATGCGATTCGCGTCCCAGCCGTCGAGCCAGTAATTCTCAAGCTTGAAACGGTCGGCCGGATCGGGTACCTGCCTGACTAACTCAGCCATCGAGCTCTCTGTGGGTGGATAGGGAATGCCGTGCTCGTAGATCCAGTACGGCGCGCCCCAGTTTGCGCCCTGATGCGTGAACTCATGCGGATCGTAGAAGTGGAAGTTATAAATCACGTTGCCGTCGGCCAGCGGATGCTGTGTAAGCAGGTCCACAATGTCCGAGTAATTCGGCCCTGTGGCAATGAAGGTGTTGTGCGGTGCAACCTCGCGAATGGCTGCGGCCACGCGCGCCTGGATGCCCGCCCAACGATAAGGATCGCTCACCTCGGGCTCGTTCATAATCTCGAAGAAGACCCGCTCTGGGTCGCGATTGGCATAATGCGCGGCCAGTTTGCGCCACAGCATCACCAGCCGGTCGACGGATTCATTGCTGGTGCGGACGCCGAGTTTGTACGGCTCCTCGGGATGCAGATCGACGGTCACGGCCATGCCGTTGGCGAGGATCGAATCGAGCGCCTTGTCCAGCCGGCCGGTGAAGTCCGCATTGAGTCCATCGGCTCCGAGTGGCGCCTCTTCGAGCGGCGTCGCATCCACGCTCAGGCGCACATTGTCGAAGCCCAGCTTCGCAATGGTCGCAATGTCTTCGGGCGTGGTCTCCGTCTCGGTGTGGTGCGCGGAGTAGTCGCCCGCGCTCTGCGAAAACCAGTGCGACACGTTGATGCCGCGCTTCAAATGCTGCGCGCGCGCAAACGCCAGATGCACATCGGCTGCGCGATCCTGCGCGAAAACCGGCAGAGCCAGAACCAGAAGCAGCGAAAGAGAACCAAGGCGAATACGCACGATGCAGTCTCCCCCAAAAATCCCGAGGCCACCATACCACGGTGGCCGCAAGCGCGAGAGGCGCAAAAGAAAAGCGGCTCCGCGAGGGAGCCGCTTCGTCGATCCTGATGCGGAGTTAGTTGCCGGCCACGTCAGCCTGCGGCGCGGTTCCATCCAGCATGGCCTGTGCCCAGGTGGTCTTCAGATATTTGTGCGGATTCACCGGAACGTTATGCACGCGCACCTCATAGTGCAGGTGCGGGCCAGTGGCGCGGCCGCTCATGCCCACGTAGCCGATCACTTCGCCGCGGGTGACATGCTGGCCGGGCAGCACGGCAATGGCCGAGAGGTGCCCGTAAACCGTTTCGAGATCGTGCCCGTGATCGAGCACCACTTCGCGGCCGTAGCCCGCGCCCATATTGGCGCCGCTCACATCGCCGTCGCCCGCAGCGCGTACCGGCGTTCCCATCGGCGCATCGATATCAATGCCGGTGTGGAACTTGCCTTCGCCGTTGATGGGGTCTTCGCGCTCACCGAAGCTCGAAGCGATGCGGCCCTCAATGGGCCAGAGGTTCGGCGCGTCGGCAAAGGTCGTCCAGTCGCCGGCAAAGTTCGGCGTCAGGCCGCCTTCCAGGGCGCGCGTCACGCGGCCGTTCATGGCCTGCGCGCGCAGCGCATAAAACTGGTCGATGGAAAGCTTCACGTTCTGCGCCGTCACATCGTCGGTCAGCGCCAGGCTCTGCGGCGTGGCTGCTTTAGCCGCGCTGGCCACCGGATGCGCTGCCATCAGCTTGTTCTGGCGCAGGCCGTAGAGAGCCGTGACTTCGCTTGCCAGCGCGCCCAGCGAGGCCACCTGCACATCGCGGTCGTGCGCGATCTTGGCCATCTGCTGATAATTTTTGCGGAGTGTTTCGCGGTCCTGCCGAACCTGGTTAAAACTTTCGGTCTTCAGCAGCATCCGAGTATAGGAGCCGGCCAGTCCCGCGATGGTGAACGCACCCACCAGGGCCGCGCCGACGAAACCATACACGTAGTGCAGAGGAAGCGGAATCTTCCTGACCCGGCCGTCTTCATCTCTGGCGACGAAAAGAACGTAATAGCGCTTACGCAGCATCAATAACTTCTCTCATTCCCGCAACCGGGGGGGATGGCTGCAATTCGCCACAATCGATCAGAAAGCGAAAAGGCACTGAAGGGCACACGGCCCCGTCAACAAGCGAAAGGCCCCTACGTGGGTGCTCTTTCTTAGGAACGTTCCAACAGGCTAACAAAGGGGCAAGGCAAGGTCAACGAAATCAAAGTGCCAAATCCGCCCGGTTTTCCTCAGGCGCCGCATTTACCGGCCCTGGGAATCGCCGTGACTGGAGTGCGGCCGGGGTGGCCAATTACCCTGTTGCCAGCAGTATGATCCAACGACAGTCAAAATCGGCGGCGGGCGAATTGGTTATCCTCAAGCGCATCCGCGCCTTGGCACCCGGTTCGGCTTCCACCGGGCTGCGGCTGGGCATCGGCGACGACTGCGCCCTGTTGGGCCTGAAACCTGGAGAGGATGCAGCCGTTACGACCGACCTCTCGATTGCCGGACGCCACTTCCGGTTAGACTGGCATACTCCGGAAATCGTTGGCCACCGGACTCTGGCGCGGGGATTGAGCGATCTGGCTGCCATGGGTGCTCGGCCCGTGGCAGCCTTTGTTTCATTGGGCTTGCCGCGTGAGTTGACCATCGGCCGGAGCGGAAAATCGAGCTGGCTCGACCGCTTCTATGACGGGTTTCTGGCCTTGGCCGAGGCGTATGATACCCCCCTGGCCGGCGGCGATCTGGCCCAGTCGCCCGTGGCTCTGGCCGACATTGTGCTCATCGGCGCAGTCCCGCGCGGATGGGCTTTGCTGCGTTCTGGTGCCCGCGTTGGGCATCTGCTCTACGTCACCGGGGCCCTCGGCGGAGCCGCCGCCGGGCTGGAACGGCTGGGCGCGCTGGCGGCCGCGTCAAAGCGCGCGCGTCCGCCGCGCATTCCCTCCAAAATCAAAGACTTGCTCGCTCCGCACCTGGCGCCGCAGCCCCGGATCGCCCAAGGGCTCTGGCTCCGCAAGCGGGGCCTGGCCTCGGCCGCCATCGACCTCAGCGACGGCTTCTCCACCGACCTCGCCCACCTCTGCGAGGAGTCCGGCGTCGCAGCAGACATCGACGCGGCGGCTCTGCCTGTCCACGCCGGAGCAACCCTGAAACAGGCCCTCCACGGCGGCGAGGACTACGAATTGCTCTTCACCGCGCCGCCCACGGCCCGCATCTCGCGCTCCATCGCCGGTGTGCCAGTCACCCGCATCGGCCGCATGGTGCCGCGCCGCGGCAATCGCCCCGCCATCACTCTGCGCACAGAAAAGGGCCCGGAGCCGCTGCAGCCGCAGGGCTGGCAGCACTTCTCCTGACCTGTTTCTGTCCCCGGCCCTTAATACGCCGCGGTGAACTGCTGTTGCACATGCTGCGGATGCTCAAGCTCATCGACAAGCACTACGGCGTAATCCTCCGCCGAGATCCGGCTCTCGGCCTTGGCATTGACCACAAGCTGCGTGCCGCCGAGGCGCGCCTTGCCGGTGCGCTCGCCCGGCGCAATGATTCCGGCGGGGCTGAAGTAAGACCAGTCAAGCTTGGTCTCGGTCTTGAGCGCGTTCAGCGCATCGCGATGCGCAATGGCGATGGCCTTGTACTCGGCCGGAAAGTTCGGCAGATCGAGCAACTGCACGCCCGGAGCAACCTCCAGGCAGCCCGCCCCGCCCACGATAATGACCCGCTTGACGCCGGCCTGCTTGAGTCCCGCCAGGAGCGCCTGCGTCGCAGGAACCAGTGCGGCTTCCTGCCCGCGCGGCGGCGCGTAGGCGCTGATCACCGCATCCGCGCCCTTGGCCGTCGCGGCCACGCTGGCCTCGTCGGTCACATCCGCCTTCACTGCCGTTACGCCCGCGGCCTGAATCTTCTCCGGGTTGCGCGCGGCAGCCGTAACCATGTGCCCGCGGCTCACCAGCTCTTGCAGCACGCGGCTGCCAATCATGCCTGAAGCTCCAAACAAAACAACTTTCATTGCACTCTTTCCCTTCACTCATGGGATGTACCAGCCGTGCTAAAAGTGCCAGAATCTCCACTGCGCCGCGCCAATCACCGGCTATCATCAATCACGTGACGGACCTCGAAAAGATCCGCGTGCGGTTTGCGCCCTCGCCCACTGGCCTGCTGCACGTGGGCAATGCGCGCACGGCCCTCTACAACTGGCTCTTCGCCCGCCGCTCCGGCGGGTCCTTCATCCTGCGCATGGAAGATACCGACATCGAGCGCTCCAACGCCAGCTATGAGACACAAATCCTTGAAGACCTGCGCTGGTTGGGCCTGGACTGGGACGAAGGCCCCGGCGCGTCCGGCGACAAGAGCGACAAGGGCAAAGGCGCCTTCGGCCCGTATCGTCAGTCCGAGCGCCTGATCATTTATGAGAAGCTCACCCACAAGCTGCTGGCCGAGGAAAAGGCCTATCGCTGCTTCTGCACCGAGGCCGAACTTGAGGCCGAGCGCAAGATGCAGGCCGAAAAAGGACTGCCCCTGGCCTACAGCGGCAAATGTCGCAACCTGAGCGTCAAGGCGGTGCGCCGCAACTCCGACGCGGGCGTGTCCTACGTGGTGCGCCTCAAGATCGGCGAGGAGCCGCTGCGCTTTCACGACATGGTCCGCGGCGTGGTCGAGTTTCCCTCTGAGGCGGTCAGCGATCCCATCCTCGTCCGCTCCGGCCGCAAAAACCAGCCCGGCATGCCCGTCTACAACTACGTCGTCACCATCGATGACGCGATGATGGGCATCACCCACGTCATTCGCGGCGACGATCACATCTCGAACACGCCGAAACAGGTCGCCATCTACGAGGCCCTGGACTGGAAGGTGCCCGAGTTTGCCCATCTCTCCACCATTCTCGGCGCGGATCGCGAACGGCTATCCAAGCGCCATGGCGCAACCTCCATCGCCACCTTTCGCGAGATGGGCTACCTGCCTGAGGCGCTGGTGAACTATCTCGCGCTGCTGGGCTGGGGCGCGGAAGACGGTAAGACCGAGACCTTCACCCTGCCGGAACTTGTGCAGGCCTTCACGCTGGAGCGGGTCACGCCCTCGCCCGCGGTCTTCGACTTCGACAAGCTGAACTGGTTCAACCGCCATTTCCTCAAAGCTTCGTCGCCGGTGCGGCTGGCGGCGCTCGCGTGGGAGTACTTCGGCGGGCTGCTGCCGGCAAAAGAAGAGGCCTCCGATGCGGTCATCGTCTGGTTTGTCGATCTGATCCAGCTCTTTGTGCCCTCGATCAACCACCTCGACCAGCTCACGCCGCGCGCCCTGTTCGTCTTCGGCTTTAGCCCGGAGGAAGCGCGCGTCCACGACGACAACGCCGCGATTCTGGCGATGGATTCGGCGCGCACCGTGCTCGGCGAAATGGCGGCGCGCATCCGCGCCCACCAGGAGGCGGTGACGCCGGAGATCTTCAAAGAGTGGATGAACCAGATCAAGGATGCCGCGGGCATCAGCGGCGCGGAGCTCTACCATCCCGTGCGCATCGCGCTCACCGGCACCCATGCCGGCCCGGAGTTCGACAAGCTCATCCCGCTCATCGAGCGCGGCGCGGAGCTCAACATCGGCGTGCCCAGCGTCAGCGAGCGCTTCGAAAAATTCGTCGGGGTGTGAGCTCTTGCCCGATCCAGTCATCGATCTAACTTTTCCGCATCGCTGGCGCGCGGAGATTCTTGCCGCACGGCCGCTCATTCTGCCCCCGCGTCACTTTGTCTATCCGCGCGAGGTGGAAGAGGTGGAACGCGGCGCGCTGGAAGTGCTCATCCAGCCATTGCAATCGGGTGCCCCAGGTCTCGCTTCTGAGACCTGGGAAAGTCAACGAACGCTCGTTCAACCCGCAGCAGTTTCTCGCCACCTGCGCGCTGGGCTTTCGCGATCCCGCCGTGCCCACCGGCCTCTGGTCAACTCTGAGGCCCGAACAAATCTGCGCCGTCGCCGGCGGCTACGCCTATCTCATCGACACTGCTGCGCCCGAGCGCTTCACCATGCTCGAGGTCCGGCCGGTGCTGCAGGTGCTGCCCGCGCTTGAAGCGAACTTACTGCTCTTCGTCGGCCATCGCAGCGTCGTCGCGTGGGGCGCTGAAGGCCAGGCGTGGGAGTCGCCCAAGCTTTCCGACGAAGGCATCACCAACGCCCGCGTCGAACGTGATCTTCTGCATGGCCTGGGGTGGAGCATGATGACCGATAAGGAAACTCCCTTCAGCCTCGACCTGCAGACAGGACTCCTCTGCACAGCGCCCTGACTCTCCTCAGGACACACTTGCACCGCGACTAATTCTGCAGGTCCTCCATCAGCAGCCGCACCAGTTCGTCGGGCCGGTGGCTGTCGAGCAGATGAGTCGCTTCCGCCGGATTCTCCTGCGCGCCAGGACTGGCGAGGATCAACGGAATCTGCGCATGTAGCTCCCGAAGCTCCTTCAGGAGTCTCGGGGTTCTTTCCAGCAGGGATGCATGTACCAGCACTGCATCCACGTTCGGAAACCGGCGCAAAAGGTCGATTCCCGACTTTGCGCTATAAGCTGCTAATACGTTGTGCTTCATGGTTTCCGCGATTAACTTTCGCGCCGACAGCTTGTCAGGCTGTTCCGGCTCAATCATCAGGACCACAAGTGTTTTCACTTACTCTCCTTGTTTGGTCCCCCCTGATAACCCTAGTGAAGAATTAGATGCAAGCCAGCGCAGGCTGAACAGAAATGCGATACGTCGCCGCCGATTGAGTGCGTTGCAAATTATCTTTTTCGCGCTATCTCAGGCAACTCTAACCCGCTGCGCGCAGGCTGGTCGTGATGGGTTCATAGGCCGCATAGACACCTTCAAACACTGAGTCCCAGTTTGCCGTCAGCGCATAACTCCGCGCCGCCTTGCGCATCGCCGCATGCTGCGCAGGGTCGGCAAGAATGGCAGCCACGGCTGCTGCAAAATCCTCGTCGCGCACAATGCGCCCCGTCACGCCATCCTCGACAATCGTCTTCGGTCCGCCATCGGGAGTGACCACGGCGGGCACGCCGCTGGCCAGCGCCTCCAGCACCACGTTGCCGAAAGTGTCTGTGTGCGAGGGAAAAACGAAGAGGTCCATGTCGGCATAAGCGGCGGCCAGTTCTTCGCCGCGCAGCACGCCCGCGCAATCTGCTCGATGCAATCGCTCGCGCAGCCAGGCCTCGTCGCCGCCGTGGCCCACAATGAGAAAGCGGAAATCGGTCACGCCCATGCGCTCGAGCTCATCCTGCACCGCGACCAGCCCGGCAATATTCTTTTCGACCGAGAGCCGCCCCACAAATCCCAGCACACGCTCTTTCTCGCCCGCAGCGCGTCTGCGTTTTGCCGGATCGAAGAGCACAGCATCCACGCCGCGCGGCATGCGATGGCAGGGGCGGCCCGTCATCTGCTCCAGCGTGGCGCAGAGTTCGAGATTGGGCGCGAACAGCACCTGCGCCGTAGCATAAAACCTGGCCGCCGCCGCCAACGTCAGGTCTTCAATCTTCTGTTCCGTCGCGGCGGACTGCTTCGCCGGCAGCAGCTTCAACAGCCACTCCGAGCGGCGTCCCGCGTACTCATGCACATTGGTGTGCCAGCTTGCGGCCAAAGGCAGCCCGAGGTGATGCGCCAGTCCCATGCCCAGCATGCCCACTTCGCTGGGGCCCGTGATGTGGATCAGGTCCGGCTTGAAGCGCGCCAGCGTCTCTTCGATCAGCGGAATGTGGCGCAGGAACGCGGGGTCGAAGCGCAAGTCTTTTTCGAGCGCAAACGACAGAAAGCCGCGCGGCAGCTCGAGTGTCCAAACGTTGCCGTCTTCGGTCAGGGATTCAGCGCGGTCGCCGGCACGCACACACAGGAAAGGCAGATTGCGCCGCCGCGCAAAAGCCTCGAAGTGGCGGCTGGTGTGCGCAACCCCGTTGACCTCGTGGAACGAGTCAGGGAAGTACGCCACGCGCGGCACAAGGGAAGGACTCATCGTTCCAGAAGAACCTAACACACAGCCATCAGAGGCGCGTTAACCCTCGGTCTCGCCCAGCGTCAGGCGCATCTGCTGCGAGTCGCTCCACGCATAGCGCAGGCCGCCGTAGACCGGCCCGACGCCCAGCACCTGCACCATGGCGATGGCCCAGCTCATGACCCTGGGTGCGCGCCCGCTTGGCCAAATTTCGCTCAGCGGCCGGATCACACCCTGTCCATCGGGATGATAGACACGCTCGTCCCAGGTGCGCGAGCCTTGCGGAAACTCCGGGTAGCTGCGGATAGCGTCCAGTGTTGAGCGCAGGATGCGATGCTTCCACGGGTCCGCGTACTGCGGCATAAACAGCACGTTGCTCTTCCGCTCGCGCCGCACCTCGTGCACAAACTCCGTAAAGCTGGTGGCGTTGGTCAGGTTGATGTTGGCGTTGGGTTCCACGCCGTGCCGGTCGCCGCCCGAGATGAGCACCATGTTCCACTGCGAGGCCAGCTTGCGCACCGCGCGATTCTCATCCCAGGGGCGCAGGCCGTTTACCTCCAGCGCGTGCAGCCAGGCGCCGTTCTTCTGCAGAAATTCGTTCACCAGAAACTCGTGCTTCTCCCGGCCCACCAGGTAGAGGTCCCACAGCGGATGGTTGAAGACCACCAGCACATTGGGCTCGTCGCTCAGGGCCATCAGGATTTCGGATAGCCGCTTGTCGCTGGGGTTGGCCGTGTACTCAGCCAGCGTTGCCATCCACTCCTGCGCTTTGCCGCTGGGCAGGTTGTGCACGCCCAGGTGAAAGGACTGGATGCCGCCGTAGGGCGCGCTCCACTCCACCGAAACCGGAATCTGCCGTGCGCTGGGCACCGTGCGCAGCAGCATGGGCGCCTTGATATTGTCGTGATCGGAGATCGACACCATCGACCCGATATTGAGCTTCTCGATTTGCCCCGTTTCCAGGTCAAATGCGAGCTTCGGCGTCATGGGCGGGGTCCAGTAGCTGGCCGCATAGTCCACACGCACGCCGTGGTTAGCCTGGGAGCGGCTCTCGAGCCGCGAAAGCAGCGGCCGCATCCACGCGTACTGGTTGCCCAGGTTCGCCAGAAAATCCAGCGTCTCCTGCGACTGGTTGGTATGGCTGTGCAGGGATACGCCCGTGCGGTAGCCTTCCGCCGCCTTCTGGTCGCGCCACAGGTACGAGATGGTCGAGTTTGCCACGGCCCCTCCTGATCTCCCAACGTTGTGGATTTCTTACTTATAAGTATCGAAAAAAGCGGTCAATACCGGGTTAATGCCGGACGAACAGGTCTTCAATTCGCCATAAGAATCAATTCAGTAACATGACCCCGACGGATCGGGCCGGCGGCGGGATGGGCTCATGGATTTAAGGCCTTTTGAGGGATAAATTCGGTTCCGCCGACGTATCGAACGAGGCCTCTCCGATTGCCAGCTCAAACGTTTTACGTATGATACATACGTGATTTATAGTGGTGGCGGATTGCGCAAACGTTTTCGCTCTATGCGTTTACGTTTTGACCCCTTACGTCGTTACCCGTTAAGCCTTACACTTGCCGCTTTGCGGCATACAATTTCCGAGGTCAAAAGTGTCCCATCCCGCCTGCTGTCTGTCTCCGCGCCTGGCACGGAGCGCCGCCGCCGGGCTAGCCAGGTTCAGGCCGCAGGCTCACTGCCCGGCCATTTTGAGGGAATCGATGCAGATGCGTAAGCGTACGTCCTGGCAGCCCCTAGCGGCTGCCCTTGCCGGAGCGATCGGGCTTCTGGCCGCCTCCGGTGCTCTCACAGCCCAGACTCCGGCCCAGGCTTCCGCCCCGGCGGCCGACCGGCCCTGGATGAACTCGAGCCTTCCCCCGGAGCAGCGGGCTGAGCTTGTCCTCAAAGAGATGACACTCGACGAGAAGATCGCCCTGCTGCACGGCAACGGCATGGCCCACGCCGGACAGTGGCAGATGCCGCTCACGCATCTCTCGAACGGCGGCGCAGGCTATGTGGAAGGCATTCCCCGGCTGGGCATTCCACCGCTCTTCATCTCGGACGCAGCCTATGGCGTGCGCGACAGCGGCGAAAACGGCCGCTACGCGACTGCACTGCCCTCTGACCTGGGTGCGGCCTCCAGCTGGGATGCGGCCACGGCCTGCGCGTATGGCGGTGTGATCGGCCGCGAGCTGCGCGCGCAGGGCTACAACATGACCCTCGGCGGCGGCATCGACCTGACCCGCGACCCGCGCAACGGCCGCACCTTTGAGTACGCGGGCGAAGACCCGCTGCTGGCCGGTGTGGTGGTCGGCAACCTGATGAAGTGCGAGCAGGCTGAGCACGTGGTCGGCGACATCAAGCACTACGCCATGAACGACCAGGAGACTGGCCGCAACATCGTCAACTCCATCATCTCCAGGCGCGCCATGCAGGAGAGCGATCTGCTCGCCTTCCACATCGGCATCCGCGTCGGCGACCCGGCCGCGGTGATGTGCTCCTATAACCGCGTCAACGGTGACTACGCCTGCGAGAACACCTACCTGCTGCACGATGTGCTCAAGGGCGATTGGGGCTTCAAGGGCTTCGTGATCTCCGACTGGGGCGGCACGCACTCCACCGTGAAAGCCTCTGCTGCCGGCCTCGACCAGGAGCAGCCGATGGCCGATTTCTTCGGACCCGCGCTCAGAGCCGCAGTCGATGCGGGCAAAGTGCCGATGTCTGAGATCGACGACCACGCCCGCCGCGTGCTCTATGCCGAGTTCCTCTCCGGCATCGTCGACAACCCGATTGAGAAGAGCGTGGTCGATGTCGAAGGCGGCCTCGCCATTGCGCAGAAGGTTGAGGAGAAGAGCATCGTGCTGCTCAAGAACGAGCACGCGATTCTGCCGCTCGACGCGGCGAAGGTGCATCGCATTGCCATCATCGGAGCTCACGCCGATGTGGGCATGATCTCCGGCGGCGGCTCGGCCCAGGTTGACCCGCCCGGCGGCAACGCCATCATGCCTCCCGGCAAGGGCGCAACCCACTGGCAGGAGCACATCTGGTTTCCCACCTCGCCGCTGAAGGCGCTGCGCGCGAAGATGCCCAACGCAACCATCGACTACAACTCTGGCGCTGATCCGGCCGCGGCCGCCGCCTTCGCGAAAGATGCCGACGTAGCCATCGTCTTCGCCGACCAGTGGGAAGCCGAGGGCATGGACCTGCCCAGCCTGTCGCTGCCCGACAATCAGGACGCGCTGATCGCTGCCGTGGCTGCGGCCAATCCCCGCACCATTGTGGTGCTTGAAACAGGCACCGCCGTGACGATGCCCTGGCTCGACAAAGTCGATGCCGTCGTCGAGGCATGGTACGCGGGCAGCAGCGGCCACAAGGCATTGGCCAACGTGCTCACCGGCGCGGTCAACCCCACCGGAAAGCTCCCCATGACCTTCCCGAAGAGCGAAGCCGACCTGCCCCACGCCACCATTCCGCCGCTGAGCGCAGAAGATGAAGGCCAGGGCAACGGCGCAGTCAACGGCGAAACGCACATGTGGTCGAAATACGCCGTCCACTACGACGAAGGCGCGCTGGTGGGCTACAAGTGGTATGAGGCCGAGCACAAGCAGCCGCTGTTCCCCTTCGGCTTCGGCCTGTCGTACACCAGCTACGCTTACTCCGGTCTGCATGTGGATGACGCCAAGCGCTCCGTCAGCTTCACAGTCAAGAACACCGGCAAACGCGCCGGCGCGGAGATCGCCGAGGTCTACGCCACGCTGCCTGCCGCGTCCGGGGAATCATTCAAGCGCCTCGCTGGCTGGCAGCGCGTGGAGCTTGCGCCGGGCGAGTCGAAGACCGTCACCGTGCCGCTCGCAAGCGAAGTGCTGGCCATCTTCGACGAGCAGAAAAATGGCTGGGATCTGCTGCCCGGAGCCTACGGCATTCTCGCCGGTCCCTCATCAGCGGAGACGCCGCTACACGGCGAATTGCACCTCCAATAGCGTAGGATGGCTGCGCGGCCCGCCGGGCGTGTGCCGGGCGGGCCGCATGCTTTTGGTCGCTACTTCCTTGCTGTCGAAAGGGCCGCGATGTTCCGTTCTTTCCGCCTTACACTTGCTTTCGCGCTGCTGCTCGCTGCGCTTCCGCTTGCCGCGCAAACCCACGTCGCCCTGCAGATCGACGCGCAGGCGCCGACAACTCCGTTCCCGCACTTCTGGGAAAAGACCTTCGGCTCAGGCCGCGCCATTCTCGCGCTGCGCGCCAGCTATCGCGACGACATCCGCACCGTGAAGGAGGCGACGGACTTTGAGTCGGTGCGCTTCCACGGCATCCTCATGGACGAGGTCGGCGTATACGATCCGAATCGCGTGACGAAAAATCCCAGCCTTGCTGCGGAAACCGTGCACGAGTCCTCGCCCTACAACTTCCTCTACGTCGACCAGATCTACGACGGCCTGCTGGCTGAGGGCGTGCGGCCTTATGTGGAGCTGAGCTTCATGCCGCGCAAGATGGCCGCCGACCCCAACATGACGCAAGCCTTCTGGTATCGCCCCAACGTCTCGCCGCCCAAGGACTACGCCGCGTGGGACGCGATGATCGAGGCCTTTGCCGCGCACCTGATTGCGCGTTACGGCATCGACGAAGTTAGCACATGGAAGTTCGAAGTCTGGAATGAGCCGAACCTTGATTTCTGGGGCGGCCGGCCAAACCAGCCAACCTACTGGACGCTCTACGATCACACCGCGCGCGCCATCAAGGCCGCTTCCCCGCGGCTGCAGGTGGGCGGGCCGGCCACGGCGCAGGCCGCTTGGGTGCCCGCGTTTCTTGACCACGTGAAGGCCGACAACGTGCCCGTCGATTTTGTCTCGACCCACGTCTACGCCAACGACCGCGCGCAGGATGTCTTCGGCACCGACGAAAAAATCTCACGCGAGGTGATGGTCTACCGCGCTGTGAAGAAAGTCCACGACCAGATCGCGGCCTCGCCCTATCCGCATCTGCCGCTCATCTTCTCCGAATACAACGCGAGCTACGCCAACGAGCCCAATGTCACCGACTCGACGTTCATGGGTCCGTGGCTGGCCAACACCATCCGCCTGTGCGACGGGCTCACCGACAGCATGGATTACTGGGCCTTCTCCGACGTCTTCGAGGAGCAGGGAGTGGCGCGCACGCCGTTCTACGGCGGCTTCGGGCTGCTCGCGCCGGACCGCATTCCCAAGCCCGCTCTCAACGTCTTCCGCGCGCTGCACCGGCTGGGCACACGCCGCATCGCGCTCGACTCGGACTCGGCGCTGGCCACGCAGCTCGGCGGAGGCGGCCTGGCCATTGCGCTATGGAACTACGCGCCGCCGACGGGCACAGGGCCGACCTATACCAAGCCCGATGGGCCGGCCGGACCGGAGCGCACCTTCGACCTCACGCTGGAGCACGTGGGCGCGCGCGCCCACGCCACGCTGCTGCGCGTGGATGACACGCATGGCAATGTGCTCGCCGCCTATGACGCCATGGGCCGGCCCGATGCGCTGACCCGCGCGCAGCTCGAAGCGCTGCGCAAGGCAGGCGCCATGGCGCCGCCGGAGCGGGTCGTGCTCAAAGGCGGCCACGCCAGCATCGCTGTTCCCGCGCATGGACTGGCCGTGTTGCTCGTCGAACGCTAAAGCGCAGCCGCAAAGCAAAACCGGCCGCGCCTGCGGCCGGTTCGCCATACTTCGCCGTCAGCTACCTGTTGGTCTTCGCCAGCTCCGGTCCCAGAAAATCATCGAGTGTCGCGCCGTGCATCAACTCCTGCGGCGGATGCTGCGCCGCAGCCGCGGCCTCCGGCACCAGGAAGTTCTGCGTCAGCCCATCGCGCAGCAGCGCAAAGGCCTGCTCCGGCGTGTCGGCAAACTGAAACAGCTCGATGTCCTTGGGCGAGATCGCTCCGGTGTCCACGAGCACGTCGAGGTTGAAGACCTTCTTCCAGTACTCCGGCCCGTAGATCACGACGGTGATTTTCTTCGCCAGCTTCTGCGTCTGCATCAGCGTCAGAATCTCGAACATCTCGTCCAGCGTGCCGAAGCCGCCCGGAAACACCACCAGCGCCTTGGCCAGATACGCGAACCACAGCTTGCGCATGAAGAAGTAGTGGAACTCGAAGTTGAGCGCGGGCGTGATGTAGGGGTTGGGAGACTGCTCGAAGGGCAGCCGGATATTCATGCCGATGGTCTTGCCGCCGGCTTCGTACGCGCCGCGGTTGGCGGCTTCCATAATGCCGGGGCCGCCGCCGGAGGTGACCACAAACCGGTGCTTCGCCGCGAGGGAATCGTCTTCGCCCAGTCGGTAAGCATGTGCGCCAGCCGCCGCGCGTCCTCGTAGTAGCGGGCCATCTCCAC
Source organism: uncultured Acidobacteriaceae bacterium (assembly GCA_963783925.1). Lineage (GTDB taxonomy): Bacteria > Acidobacteriota > Terriglobia > Terriglobales > Acidobacteriaceae > Telmatobacter. The sequence continues at coordinate 304,936 of CAWAPM010000001.1, forward strand.
CGCCGCCACGGCGCGCTTGCGCTGCAGGTCGCTGGCCTGGCCTGCGGCAATCTCGGGCGGGCTGGCCGGCTGCTCTTCGCTGGGCGCAGGCCTGCGTGGAGCCGGTGTTATCCAGCAGTTCCAGCTCGTGGTCGGCTTCCTCTTTGCCGCGGAAGCGCGCCGAGCCGAAGAACACCACCGTGTCCTGAATCTGCTCGCGGCGGAACCGCGCCAGCGGCTCCATGATACTCGGCCACAATGCGGAGCAGCCGCCCGTCGGCGCTGTTCAGAAATGCGGGATTCTCGTAGGCCAGCGGCGCCTTGGCCAGCGGCGGCGGCGCGCCTTTGCCGGGCAGCTTGGCAGCGGCGCCCGTGCCATCGGCCCCATTAGGGTTCACAATCTTTGTCTCATCGGGCATTGAATTCTTCCCTGATCCGCGTTGACTATTCCCTGCTTCGGTACCGCATCGCATCCCGGAGCGCAATCCAGATATTCAGCAGGCCCAGCCCGGAGACGATGCCCCGCACCGCGCCGTTAGCCGCATAAATGGAGAGCGTGGGGAACTGCACAAAGAGCGGATTCTGGTCCCAGAAGAGGGGCGACCACGGCGCATAACAAACCGCCAGGCCAATATAGATGCGCAGCATCACCCGCAGAAACAGCTCGGCGCGCACCAGCCATGCAGGAATCCGTTGGGGGTTGGGCTCGCTTCTCTGCGGCGCAGGCACCGGGCCGCCGGGCGCGGTCCCTGGGTCAGGAGCCGGGCTCGCGGGCAACGGAGGCGATATCAAATCCGGCTGCTGGGGCATGCTTTAATTCTTTCGCCGCCCGCCTTGTGAAAACCCCACTCAGCGAACGCCGTATTGCAACGGTAACACAGCAACCGGGCCTGAAACCGAGGCCGCCCAGGCGCTCCAAAACCGCCTTCGGTAACTCCATATTGCTCGTGAAATCCGGCAGGCGTATCGTAATTCCTGTTCGCGGATTTCTCCCCTTCAAGGAGGCTCCATGCGCCCCGCCAATCCTCTTACCCTCGGCCTTGTCTCGCTCGCACTTCTCGCGGCAGCCGCATCTCTCGCCGCGCAGGCTCCCAGCGGAGCCATGACCGTCACCATCGGACCGCTCAACGGTCCGGCCACCACAACCATCGTGGTCTCGCCGCCAGCGCCCAGCTGCCCGGTGCAGATGCATGCGCTGCAGGGCGTCGGCGGCGGCCTGTTGGCTGCGCGGAACGGCCAGCCTGTTGACGGCCCCGCACAGCGCATTCACCTGATCCTCACCCGCTTGCGCACCGCGCAAGTCACCTCGGCCCATCTCCGGGTGAGAGGGCTCTCCGGAAGGAATCGCGCGCTTGAAGCGCTGTCCATCGATGGCGTAAAGCCGGACCGCACCCAGACTCTCGACGTGACCTTCACCGCGCAGGATGCGGCCAACGCCGCAGCCGACCTTTTCCTGCCCGGCTTCACCGCCGTCCAGACCATCGAACTGCAATCGATCACCTACGCCGACGGCACAACCTGGAAGCTCGCAAGCGGCAACGCCTGCCAGATCGCTCCCGATCCGCTCGTACGCATCGAAGCGCGCTAGCAGCAGCGCTCCGCAATTCTCAGAACCGGAAATACGCCCCGATCATCGGCTCAGCCGTGTGCGTAAACTTGTCCGTCGAGGTGTAGAGCGCGGTCAGGTCCGGCGCCTTGTACAGATTGCCGCGGTATTGGAAGCGCAGCCCGAGGTGCGGCAGCACGCCCCAGTCCAGCCCCGCGCCGTAAACATACACCGCCTTGGTTGAGGAGCTGGTATTGCTCTGCCCGCCGACCGGCTGATTCAGCAGCACGCCAATCCCACCCAGCGCAAAGGGCCGCAGGTTGGCGAAATGCACCGACACCACCCAGTCTCCCGTAATCTCATGCGCATTGGCCGAGACCGCCGCCGGAGTCGGTGCGGGGCAGGGCGGCAGAGTGCCCACGGGACAGGCGAAAGACGTTGCCGTGTAGGTCTGATTGGCCCGATTGAAGCTGTAGGTCGCCTCGTACCCGATCAATGGATTGTGAATGTGGCGCAGCTCAAAGATGCCGCCGGCCGCGTTCGATGGGCTCTGCGCTGTGCCGTTGCCGTTAGTTGTTCCGCTGAACGCTCCGTAGAGGCTCGCAGCCACCGTGTTTTGCGCTGCCATAGCAGCCGCGCAGCTCAGCACCGCTAAACCCGCCGTCAAAACAGCTTTGCCCGCCCAGTTCATGCGCATCAGGTTCTCCAGAAAATAAGGTTGGAAGTCGAGTCCTGCCGGTGCAGACACACATTTGGATGCTTCGACGCGTCCCGGCGAGCAAAGTCGTCGTCGCTTCCGTGATTTTTAGGCGTTTCCCATGGGCTCCGCACTATGCTGTTGCCAGATGATGAACCGACGGCTGCTCCCTTCTGCCCTTGCCGCCCTCGCTGGCGCGCTCGCCTTTTCCCTCCCGGCCCTCGCCCAGGAGGGCACGATGAACGTGCTCGACTACCGCCATGAGCAGCCCGTGCGCGCCCGCCACGGCATGGTGGTCAGCGTCCATCACCTGGCCTCCGACGCCGGGCTCGAAGTGCTGCGCGAGGGCGGCAACGCCGTCGACGCCGCCGTGGCCACGGGCTTTGCGCTGGCCGTCGTGCATCCCTGCTGCCGGCAATCTGGGCGGCGGCGGGTTCATGCTGCTGCGCACGCATGACGGCAAATCCACCTTCATCGACTACCGCGAGAAGGCTCCGCTGGCCGCCACCGAGACCATGTATCAGGACGCGCAACGGCAACGTGCTTCCCGGAACGACCTGCAGTCCAGCGTCATCGGCTACCGCTCCATCGCCACGCCGGGCTCGGTCGCCGGCCTGGTCTATGCCGAGCGCAAATACGGCAAGCTCGGCCTGACGCGCGTCATGGCGCCGGCCATCAGGCTGGCGCGCGATGGCTTCGTTCTCACCGCCGAAGAAGCCCACGAGCTCACCGACCCCGACCTCGACAAAGTTCGCCGACTCCAAGCGCATCTTTCAGCGCGACGGCAATCTCTACAAAGACGGCGAAACCTTCAAGCAGCCGCGAGCTGGCGCGCACGCTCGAGCGCATCGCCGCCGACCCCGACGACTTCTACCACGGCAAGCTGGCGCACGAGCTGGTCGACGACCTGAAGAAGGGCGGCGCGCTGCTCACGCTCGACGATCTGGCCCAATACACCGTCGTCGAGCGCACGCCCATCATCGGCACGTTCCACAACTACACCGTCATCAGCGCGCCGCCGCCATCGTCCGGCGGAATGGTGCTGCTCAGCGCGCTCAATATCCTCGAAGGCTACGATCTGGCCAAGCTCGGCGACCGCACGCCGGAATCGATGCACCTGATCATCGAAGCCTATCGCCGCGCCTACATGGACCGCTCCGACTATCTCGGCGATCCCGACTACAACCACATTCCCGTCGCCGCGCTCACCGTCGAAGAAATACGCCGCCGCCTGGCGCGCCGGCATCGATCCCCAATGCCGCCACGCCCAGCGCATCGCTCGTCCGCCCCGAAGGCTTTCTGCCGCCAGCGCCCACCACCGCCGGCGCACGCGCAAGGAGTCGCCCGACACCACGCACTACTCCGTCGTCGATGCGGAGGGCAACGCCGTCGCCGTCACCACCACGCTCAACGACAGCTTCGGCTCGCACGTCACCGCCGGCTCGCTCGGCTTCCTGCTCAACGACGAGATGGACGACTTCGCCGCCAAGACGGGCGTGCCCAACATGTACGGCCTCATCCAGGGCCCGGCCAACGCCATCGCGCCCGGCAAGCGCCCGCTCAGCTCCATGACGCCCACCATCGTTCTCGAAGACGGCAAGCTGCGCTATGTGCTCGGCTCGCCCGGCGGCGCGCGCATCATCACCACCGTGGCCAACATCTTTCTCTCCGCAGCCGAGGGCGGCCTCAACATTCAGCAGGCCGTCGACGCGCCCCGCTTCCACCACCAGTACCTGCCCGACAAGCTTTTCCTCGAGCCCGGTTTCAGCCCGCCATCGTCGCTGCGCTGCGCGCAATGGGCTACACCGTGAGCGTCTCAAGCGACGGCCACTGGTCCAACGGCGAGTGCATCGCCGTCGATCCCAAGACCGGCGAACTCGAAGGCGGCCAGGACCACCGCAGCCACTACGGCAAAGCCGCCGGCTATTAGTCCAATCGATTCGCTTGTCCAAAGGGGAAAGAAAAGTCAGACCTGCAGGCTCTCGGCGGCGTCCGTGCCCTGGCTGACTTCCACGCCTTCCATCAGCGAAAACTCGATCGGCAGAAAGACAGAGACCACCGTGCCGCTGGCGCCATAGCGCGGCGTGCTCCACACGCGGATATCGCCGCTGTGCCGCTCAATCAACTGCGCCACCACCCACATGCCCAGGCCGGTTCCGGTCTCGGTCTTGGTGGTAAAGAAGGGCTCGAAGATGCGCTTCATGGTTGCGCCGTCCATGCCCACGCCAGTGTCGGCAAAGGTCACGCGCATGCCTTCGGTCGCGCCGTTGCGCCAGTCGCGCGAGGGCCGCATCCGGAGCTTCAGGCGTCCCTGCGGCGCCATGGCCTCGATCGCGTTGCCCAGCAGGTTCACGAAGATCTGCTGCACTTCGCTGGGCATGCAGGCGATGGCCACTTCGTCGCGCACCTGCACTTCGACCGCAATCCCCGCCGCATTCATCCGCCCGCGGAACATGGCCAGCACGCCCTCCAGAATCTCCGAGAGCATGGTGATCTTCGGTGTGCCCTGCTGGCGATGGAACTTGAGCGTCGACTGAGTCAGCAGCGAGACGCGCAGCAGTTCGTCCAGAGCGCTCTCCGCATGCGCGCGCGCCTCTTCCGTGCTGCCGGACAGCGTAATCAGGTAGAGCAGGTTCGCCACTGCCTCGAGCGGGTTGTTGATCTCGTGCGCGACGCTAGCCGCCAGGCGCCCGGCCACCGCCAGCTTCTCGGCCCGCAGCATCGCTTCTTCCGTTCGCTTGCGGTGGGTCACATCCGCCAGCACTCCCACAATGCGCGTCGCCCGGCCTTCGCTGTCCTGCTGGCATTTGCCCTGCGACTCCAGCCAGTGCACCGACCCGTCGGGCCACACCACGCGGTAGTGGTGGCGATATTCTCCGCCCTCGTCCCGTGCCTTGTTGATCAGCCGATGCAGCTCCTCGCGGTCATCCGGGTGCACCACTTCCAGCCAGTCGACCGGCCTGGGTCCGAAGTCCTCGGCCTGGCGTCCGACCATGCGATACGCTTCCTCCGAGCGATGCACCGTATCGGCCACCAGATCCCAGACCCACAGCCCCATGCCGTTCACGCGCAGCGCAATCTGCAGCAGCTCGTCGCGCTCGCGCAGCTCTTCGCCGGCGCGGGCGCGTTCTTCCGCCATCTGCCGCTGCGCCTGCTCCATCAGCAGACGTTTCTGCAGCTCCTCGTTATGCAGCGCCACGCGCTGGTCGGCAAAGCGGCGCAGCAGCACGCCCAGGAGCGTGGAGAGCACCAGAAACAGCACCAGCCGCACAATGTCCAGCCCGAAGCCGGAAGAGAATCGCACCTGCTCCCGGGTCAACAGATTTTCGATCAACGCGATGTCCACCACAGCGCAACCAAAGCTGCCAGCCATGCCGAAGAACCAGCCGCACAGCACCACGGTCGGAAACGCCAGCAGCATGGGAAACATGTGCAGCGGATGCACGAAATACGTCAGCCCCACCGCCGCGACGCCGGTCAGGCATCCCAGCACCGTCCGAACGGGCCAGGGCAGACGTTCGATCGTGCTGGCTGTAGGAAAGTTCAACGCATCCTCAATCCGGCCCGTGCATGGCCATCGCGCCGCGTGCGGCGCATCCGAACTACTTCGAAATCAGGCCCACCCGAGCATCGCTCCGCTACCAGCGCAGGTCAGAGCTTCCTTGCGCCGGCGGGATCGTGAACGGGCACATCAGAATTCGGGTTCTCCGTGGGCTCGCTCTCTGGATCTCGCACTCGGGCTGTGCGAAATTCTGGTCGAGAGCTGGTTCGCGATCCGTTCTAGAAGACCTGATAACAACGTGGTGCAATCGGGGAATCGTAGTGTCGGTAGCATAGGAAAATTGCCGCCGAAAGTCCAGTCTCAGAACGCGCATTTGTCCCATTCCCGCAAACCCCACCCGCACCAATCTCTGCAATAAGCGATTTACCGTAACTCATTGCAGAAAATGCGACAATGAAAACAGCGCCTGGGTGCATGTGCGGCCCGCGCTGGCGCAAGGGGATCCGGTTTGACCATGATGCGAGTCTTGTCCACGCACCTGTTTCTGAACCAGCGTCTTCATCCCGGCCTGCTTGAGCTTGCCGCCCGCTCCGGCGCACAGGGCGTGGAGCTGTTCGCCGCCCGCCAGCACTTCGACTACACCAGCCGCGAACATGTGGGCGAACTGGCCGACTGGTTCGCCTCCAATCCTCTCGAGCCCTTCTCCATGCACGCGCCGCTGTTTCCCGACCGCGAGATGGGCCGTGCCGGGGCGCCGGCCGTCAACGTGCTTCATCCGGAAAAATCCCGCCGCATCGACGCCATGGACGAGATCAAACGCGCCCTGGAAGCCGCCGAACGCATCCCCATCAAAAATCTCGTGCTTCACCTCGGCGAGCGCGAGGACAAGTGGTCGCCCCGCTCCATTGAGTGCGCCATCACCGCGCTCGAACACCTGGGCGCTTTCGCGCATCCCCTTGGCGTGCGCCTGCTGGTTGAGAATCTGGTCAGCGAAGCCACGACCCCCGAGCACCTGCTCATCATTCTCGAGATGGGCCACCTGCCCAACGTCGCCGTCTGCCTCGACCTCGGCCATGCGCACATCGCGCCCGGCGTGGGCGAGGCCATCGGCACCCTCGGCGCTCGCATCGGCTCGGTTCACGTCCATGACAACCACGGCGTTCGCGACGAGCACCTGTGGCCCGGCGACGGCACCATCGACTGGCCGGCCACCGCCAAGGCCCTCAACGCCCTGGCCACACCGCCCGCAGCGGTACTTGAGATCGGTCACTCCCTCCCCGACGCGCCGGCCGATCCCTCCGATCGCATCCAGGCGGCTTTCTCCCGGCTCGACTGACGGACCCAAACTAAAATTCGCTCACGAAGACGCTCAAACCTGCCGATCTTCCCCGCAGGACTCCGGCCTTTCGCGCCTAAGTCCTGCTTTTCCACCGTTGGCCGGGGAGACTGGAACTTGAGCGCATTTTTGGCCCCTTTTGCCGTCTCACATGACCTCAGTCATTAAGACCGCCCTGAAACTGGGCAAAGTGTCCTGAAACGCGATGTATCCTCGGTCTGAAACTCCAAGTTTTCCTGCGTCATGCAGCCGTGCCTCCCCCATGCCACGCTCTGGGGCCACTGCGCGACCCAACCCCCCGGAGACGTGAAGATGCGATCGACCCTCCCCCGCCTGGCTCTTCTAGCACTGCTGCCGCTCGCCGCCTGTGTCTCAAAGGAACCACCGCGCGCGCCCACGCTCTCCATCACCACCAGCTCGCTGCCTACAGGTTCCGTCGGCTCGGCCTACTCGCAGCAGATCGTCATCGCCGGCGGCACCGCGCCTTACACCTACTCGGCCACCGGTTTGCCCGCTGCTCTCTCCATCTCCACCTCCAGCGGCGCCATCGCCGGCACGCCCGCGCAGACCGCCATCGGCACCGCCAAGGTCACGGTCACCGTCACCGATACCTCGACCCCGCAGCAGACCGCGACCGCAAATTACACCCTCGCCATCGTGCCGGCCACGCTCACCATCCTCACCAGCGCACTGCCCAACGCCATCGTCGGCTCGCCTTATACCGGCAACATCGCGGTCTCCGGCGGTGTCACGCCGTTCACTTACTCCGCCAGCAACCTGCCCGCCGGCCTCACCATTAACGCCACCACGGGAGCCATCACCGGCGTGCCGCTGCAAAGCGCCCTCGGCGTCACCTCCACAACGTTCACCGTCCATGACTCGACCACGCCGAATGCGCAGTCGGCAACGGAATCCATTGCCATCACAACGCTGCCCGGCGCGCTTGCCATCACCACCGCCACGTTAGCCACGGGAACCGTCGGCGCAGCCTACAGCGGCAGCGTTGCGGCCACCGGCGGCATGCCGCCCTATACCTTTAGCCAGACCGGCCTGCCCAGCAGCCTCTCGCTCAACTCCGCTACCGGAGCCATCACCGGCACACCCGTGCAAGCCAACCTGGGCACCGTGCTTGTCACCTTCACAGTCATGGACTCCACCACGCCCACGCCGCAGTCCGCCAATGCCCAGCTCAACCTCACCATTGACTCGGCCTCCGCGCAGACCGCCTGCAGCAGCATGAGCACCGGCAACAACGCCAGCCTCAACGGCTTCGTGCCCTTCCCCTCATCGAGCCTGTGGAACACCGACATCTCCGCCGCGCCCCTCGACTCCAACAACACCGCCATTACCACCTCGGCAGATTTCGCCAACCAGTTCCTGCATCCTGACTTCTCTTCGGTCTCCGGCGGCAACTACGGCATCCCGTACGTCGTCGTCGATTCCAGCACCCAGCCGCTCGTCTCCGTCAACGTGCTCGACTACGCCAGCGAGAGCGACGTGGCTCTCGCGCCCTATCCCATCACCGCGCCCATCGAGGGCTCACCGACTGACTGCGACGGCTGGCCCGACACCTACGTCGGCGACTCCCACGTGCTCGTGATCGACCGCAACAGTTGCATGCTCTACGAGACCTTCAACACCCACCGCTGCACCGGCCAGTGGAACGCATCGTCCGAAACCATCTGGGATCTCAAGACCGCCGAGCAGCGTCCCTGGGGCTGGACCTCCGCCGACGCCGCCGGCCTGCCCATCTTCCCCGGCCTGGTGCGCTACGACGAAGTGGCCGCAGGCGTGATCAACCACGCCATCCGCTTCACCATGCCCAACACGCTCACCGACGCCAACGACGGCTACTTCGTCTCGCCCGCCAGCCACGCCGCCGGCAACAGCACCACCACCATGATGGTGATGGGCATGCGCATCCGCCTCAAGGCCAGCTTCGACATCACCGGCTTCTCGCCCGCCAATCAGGTCATCCTCACCGCGATGAAGAAGTACGGCCTCATCCTCGCCGACAACGGCAGCGCCTTCTTCTTCCAGGGCGCGCCCGACTCGCGCTGGGACGACAACGACCTCGACAACCTCAAGGCCATCAGCTCCAACAATTTTGAAGTGGTGCAGATGACGCCCGCCTATCCCGGCTACGACTCCGCCACCGCTCCCACCGGCGCAGCGCCCACCATCGACACCTTCACGGCCTCGTCCACATCGGTCACCGCGGGCACGCCCGTCACGCTCACCTGGACCACCACCAACGACAACTACGACTTCATCGACCTGCTCGGCGGCATCCACGGCGGCACTGTCACCTTCACACCCACGGCAACAGCCACCTACACGCTGAACGCGACCAACCAGTACGGCCGCACCACGCAGACCATCACCATCACCGTGAACTAAGGCACGATGAACTAGGGCAAGATGAACTGAGGCAAGCCCGGCGCGAAGTTGCGCCGCGCTCGCCCCGCAGTGCACCATCAGGCATGCACCGGCTGCCGTTCCGCTCCGCGCCTCTCGCTGTCTTTTGCATCCTCATTGTTTCCGCCGCTCCGCTCTTCGCCACTGAGCCAACAAGCGCGGCCACTGCCGGTTATAACGCCTACGTCGCCAAAGTCGAGCAGCGCCTCGCGCAGCAGCATCAATCGCCCGCATCGTTTCTCGTCACCGCAGGCCTCGGCCCACAGAGCGATCAGCGTCTGCGCCGCGGCGAGCTGATCGTGGAAGAGCTCACACCCTCGCCTGCGCCCGACCTGCCCGGTGCCATGCTGCATCACTGGCGCGCCACGGCCTTCGCGTCCGGAGCAACCGCCGCCAGCCTCGACCATCTCCTCCGCGACTTCGCCGCCTACCCGCGCATCTACGCCCCGCAGGTGGAGCAGGCTCGCGTGCTCGCGCAGCAGGGCGACCGCATGCAGGCCACCATGCGCGTCCGCCAGCATCACGTGCTCACCGTCGTGCTCGACACCGCCTACGACATCGCCTTCGGCCGCCTCGATCCGCACCACGGCTACAGCCTCGCCCGCAGCACCCGCGTCGCGGAGATTGCCGACGCCGGCGAGAAAACCGAGCACGCCCTCAGCCCGGCCGACGATCACGGCTTCCTCTGGCGGCAGAACACTTACTGGAGTTATGAAGACCGCGACGGCGGCGTCTACCTGCAGCTTGAGTCCGTCTCGCTCACCCGCGCCATCCCCACCGGCCTCGGCTGGGCCGTGCGCCCCTTCGTCGAGAGCGTGCCCCGCGAGTCCATCGAGTTCACCCTGCGCGCCACCCTCAACGCTCTGCGCAAGCCATAACGCCGCCGCGCAACGCGCCGCCAAATGAAAAGGGCCACCCGAAGGCGGCTCGCATATTCATCTCAATGTTGGTGCCGAAGAAGGGACACGCGCAGAAAGTGCTAAGTTGCTGGACATGACTGTTGTACAGGCTTTCAGGTGCGAACTTGGTGAATCTGTCCAGCGGCTCGGCATCAAAGGGAGAATCGTACCGAAGCGAGACCATAGGTTGGTCGCTGCTGAAAGTAGGGTAACCTTCCTGTCTTACCCTGCTCAATCTCAACCTAACTCAAGAGCTATCTCCGGATTAGGTTGAGTTTGAGCAGCTTCAATCTCCCGAAGCATAACACCGGCCAACGTGCTCATTCATAGCTTAACTTAACATCCTGCATAACTCTCGCGGCCATTCACCTGTGACATCCCATCGCCCTTCGCTTTTGTCTTCCTGAATAAGCCTTTCTCGGTTACCGACCAGATCCAGCCCTAAAGTAACCACACCTGCTTACTAATTCCCGCCACGTCACACCTCTGCAAGCGCTCCACAACATCCTTTCGGCAATTTCCCCTCACCGCGCAGGAATTCATTTGACAGCAGTCCCGGGCATCGTCAGACTGGCTTGGAGCTTCCCCTCTACAGTTCAGCAAGCTCCAGCACCCCCATTTTCATTCGGTTTGGATTCGTTCTTCCTCGAATTCAACGAACTCGAAGAAGTCTGCGCGCGTCGTGGGCAAAAAAGGCAAGGAGACCCTCACTCCAATGAAACACATCACGTCCCCGCTGTTGCTTGCACTCACTGTCTGCATAGTTGCATCTTCTCCTCAACTCATCGCACAAAACTCCACGCAACTGTTCACGCCCATCAATGTGCGCCAATCGACCGACGGGACAAGCTATTCCGCCCCGGCGACCTTCAACAGCAATACGCTGAGTCTCAGTTGCGGGGCGACGCCGTCGGCCATCTTGTCCTCGGCTTCAGGCGGCTCCGGCTTCATCCTCGTCGACAACAACATCTATGTATCCAATCTCACCTCGGGCAGCAGCCCCGTGAATGTCTGCACCGGTGGCGTCGATTCCGGCTTGTCCACGGCGAGCTGCTTCACCACCACCTATCAAAATCCCGCCGGCAACGGGCAGCTCAACACTGTTGATCCGGACAGCCTCCTGCCCGCCGGGGGTGTCGCGCCCATCGATATCAGCTCCTTCCTCGTTCCCAACGAGCAGCAGCAACTCAAGATCGATCTGCTCGACGAGGGTGGTTACCTGACCAGCTCAACGCTTTATCTCACCACCAACTGCTCGTCGGCAGGTGTCAGCGGCCCGGCTCTCATTTCTGGCAATACGATTCCTCCCAGCAATCCCACGCCCCAGCAGCTCACGCAGGACTTTACCTTCAATACGAGCAGCGTCAACATCGTCAATTTCGAGTACGACCTGAGCGGGGCCCAAGCCGCCAATACGCTGACCATCGACTCCAACGGCGTCAATCCGCAGGTCGGCGACTCCTATATCGATCCTTCGACGTTCCAGCCCGTATGGGCCGCGGGAACTCCGTTTGCCACCTCCAGCTGCCTCATCCACAGCGGTGAGTCGCTCCCCAGTGGCCAGCCCGCCTGCAAGCTCTACACATTGGAGTGCACCACCGGCACGGGAAGCACCGCGTCCGGTGCGCAGTGCCCGGTGTCCTCGCAGTCCAATGAGGTCTTCCGCGACATCTTCGACGGCCCGCCCTTTACCTTGCCGGATATTCCGACGCCCGGCGGTCCCACATTCCATGAAGGCATCGGCTTCCTGATGGCCAGCGAAGGCTGGACCGGCGGCGGCTGCACCTTCGATCCCGCCTCGGGCCTTGAGGATCTGCCCTGCCCGCAGAATCTTCTCACCAGCTTCGCGGGCCCTGGCGGATACAGCAGCACCGCAACTACTTCCCATCCCAACTCGACCTTCATCACCGTTGCTCAGGTTCCTGAAGACCTGACCACGGTGACCGTCGCGGGACTGCGCCCCGGCAACTGGATCAACACCAGTTCCGCCGCTGTCACCTTCAGCAGCTTGCCGCCTTATCTGGCCGGCACATCGCTGCCCGGCGCCGCCAGCTTCGTAGCGTCGCCCATTGCCAGCCTCACCTATGGCATCTCGCCCGCATCGAGCGTACCGTCTCCCGGTGCGCCCATCGCTTCTGACGTGACCGTGGACAACCAGGCCTGCCCGGCTCCGGCAGCGCCCGGCGCGCCGGCCCTGCCTGCCTTCACGCCGCCCGTCCAGACACTCACCGGCCTTGAAGACGGGTCTTATCTGCTGCACTATTACGCACAGGATTGCGCCGGCACCCGGGAACTCCTCTTCACGGAGGATCCTTCCGGCAGCTGGTCGACCAACTTCTACACGTTCCCGATCAATGTCGACACCGTTCCGCCAGCGCTGGCAAGTGGCCCAACGCTCTCCGCTGCGCCTCCCTACTATCAGGGACAGCCGGTCACCATCAGCTATCAGTGCACCGATGCTGGCTCCGGAGTTGTTGCTTGCGGAAGCCAGAGCTTCCCGGGCGGCACGGCAGACACTGGCATCCTGCAGGCAACGATCGATACCTCATCGGCAGGCAGCAAGATGTTTACCGTCCTGGCGATCGATGCCGCGGGCAACCAGACGTCGCAATCCGTAAACTACTCAGTCGCGGTCGACACGCAGATCGCGCTGTCGTTCTCTCCCACAACCATCACCTATCCTCTGGGCACAAACCTCCAAGTCCATGTAGCCAACATCAACGGCCATGTGCCTACGGGAACTGTTGTCATCATGGAAAACGGCACGCCGATTGTAAACCTCAAGCTGAACGGCGGCGCCGTTTACTACTATTTGAGCGGCCTCTCGGCAGGCACACACAGCCTCTCCGCGGTCTACTCCGGCGACAAATACAATGCGGCCGGAACCTCCGCTCCGGTCGTGTTGAATGTGCTTCCCGTCCCGGTCAATCTGTCGATTTCCTGCTGGAATACACCCTATCCTTACGGAGCGGACTTCCACTGCGGTGCTTATGCCAGCTCAAACGCAGGAGCGCCTCATGGTTCGATCACCTATGTTTATGACGGTGGCGCGCCGGTTACGCTTGCTCTCTCGTCCGGAACGGCAAACTTCATCATCCCCAAGCCTCCGGTGGGTAACCACTCGGTTGTGGTCAGGTATCCGGCACAAACCAACTACGCCGCGGCGACTCCGCAGAGCAAGAGTTTCTCCGTCACTCCGGCTCCCGTGATAGTGCTGTTCACTCCATCCTCCTGGTATCTCACCGGCGGCACGCTCACGCTTACAGCTTCCATTCAGTCCTGGAGCGCTGGCCCGCCGAACGCACTCGGCGCCGTCACATTCACCGACGGTAACAAGGTGCTCGCCGTTGTGCCGGTGAATGCCGCAGGCACTGCATCCGATGCCATCGCAGCCTCGGCGCTCACCAACGGCAAGCACAACCTCACCGCCTCGTATGGTGGCGGTGCTAACTACGCAACCGGCAGCACATCCGTCACTATCCAGGTTGCCCACTAGAGTTGCTGAACCAGCAGGCCGACAGGTCTGCTCGACTCCAACACAAGCGGGGTCCACTGCACACAGTGGACCCCGTTCTTATTGCCCGCCCAAAGTCTCGACCAGCGCAGAACCTTCAGCCAAAGACGTCTCAGTCGCCCATACTTTCCAACAGGGGCGCCACCACCAGGGTCTTCGACTCCTGGCCCGCGCCCAGCCGGGTGAGCGTCAACACCGTAATGTCATCATCCTGCCCAAAATCAACGGCAGCTTGACTCGCCTGTTGCGCTGTAGGTCCGGTTGCAAACAGCGAATGCAACCGTTCGAATCCATACAACTCGCCGTCGGCAGCCCTGGCCTCAAGCAATCCATCTGTGTAGAGGCTCAGTTGATCGCCCACGTGCATTTGGATGACCGACTCGGTGTAATTCGCCTGGCTCACCAGTCCCAGCGGCAGCGACGGATCGAGTGAAAATTCCTGCCCGTTCAGGAACGGCGGCAAGTGTCCCGCATTGGCAAACGTCACCGTGCCATCGACGTCCAGACGCATCACAACGCTGGTCGCAAAGCCGCCCTGCATACGCCCGGTCAGACATCGGTTCATCGCGCTCAGAATCTGCACCGGGCTTGAGGTCGTCCCAGCCTCCGTACGCATCGAGCCCACAATCATCGACACGTTCATCGCGGCCTTGAGTCCCTTGCCACTCACGTCTCCCAGAACCACGATCGCTGAGCCGTCGGCATTGGCGAGAATCTGGAAGAAGTCTCCGCCCACCTCCTGCGCAGGCGTATACGCACTGGTCACTGCATATCCATCGAGCGACGGAAGTGTCTCAGGAATCAGCACACGCTGAATCTCGCGAGCGCTCTGCAGTTCCTGCTCAAGCGCCGTACGTCGAGCCTGCTGTTCCAGAATGTAGCGATAGACGGCAAAAATAATCGCGGCAAACAGCGCAAGCGATACGACTCGTTCCGCCCGAAAGTTCACGCCCTGGATTGTGAACAGCGGCGTATCGGCAAGGTTCGCGTAGATATTCCAATGCGTAAAACGCTGCCCCAGTGCGCCCGTGTCCGCGATCGTATGCAGCAGTTGCAGCAGAAACGCAGCCATTGCAACGGCCCAGCGCGACTCATCCAGCTTGTTGCGCAGCCCAATCACGACCAGCACAAACGGAACTGCCCCCAGCAGCAGCATGAAACCCGCCAGCAGCCCGTCTGCCCATTGCATCCACAGCGTCGCCGAACCCCACGCCAGGGCCAGCATGCCGTCCAGTGTCCCCGCCGCCAACGTCAGCAAGGCAAGCCGGTTGGTCCACCGCATCACCCGCGGGTTTTCATTGAGCCGCAGCAGCCATACCAGAAGAAACCAAAGCGAAATATTCGACAGTACATAGAGCGGCTGATTAATGCACCGCGCAAATTCATAGGAAAACGGAATCAGGAACAGGTGCCACAGAATATCGAGAGCCACCGGCGTAACCGTGAATACACCGACCCAGATGAAGAGCTGCTCCTTGCGATTACGGCTCCACAACACCACGCAGAGCACCGCGATAAACGTGCGCAGCAAAATCAGGGAATAGTCGAAGAGATCGCCCTGTATGTAGCCCCACAACACCTCATCTTCGCGCAGTGCGATGGTATCGGGGTCGCCCACCATTGGCGCACCCGTGAGACCGCCGGACTCCGCAAGCGAAAAAATCTCCAGCGGCGCCTTCCACACGCGAATCGCAAGTACGCCCGTCGTCGATCCACTCAGGGCAAACGATCGCGGAAACGCACTGTAATACCACGATGGGTGAGGAGGAAGCTTGCCGTATTGCCCGATCAGCTTACCGTTCCAATACACCTCATAGGCGTCTTCCGCATACGGAATCAGTATCTGGAACTGCCCCGGAACGCCCGGCGCGGGAATGATGTCGAGGTGGCGGCGGTACCACGCGAATCCTGCATATGAGGGATGTCCCTGCGCTCCCCACGGCGCATCCACATGGATCGATTCCCATCCCGCGTCGTCGAATGACGGCAGAGCCCAGCGCGCGTCGTCTCCCACGTGAAACTGCCAGCCGCCATCGATATCGACGGCGCCTCGACCGATTCCGGCAATCACCATCGTCGGCGCAGCATGAATGGATGGGACAGAGTTGTGCGCAGGCTGCTGACCGGCAGCTCTCACCACGAAAAGGAGAAGAACAGCCTTGAGAAACGGGCGGCGGAACACCCGCCAAGAATATCACCACAACATTTCATTCCCGCTCCCAATGCAGAGAACGTTCAATATCCTCATACTTCCGCGATGAAAAACAGACTCGCCCAGACCGCGTCTTCCGCCAAAGCACCATTGAAAATGACGGCGAGCCTATTCCTGCCGTGCTCCAAATTGCAGCGCTTGGTTTTCGTTGCCCGGTTGCCGTATTCCGAGAATTTCCCCCTTCAAGGAGTCGGCTCTATGAAGTCGAATCGTGCGTCTTTTCTTTTCAGCTCCATTGCTCTCACCGCATCCTCTCGCTCGCCGGTGGCAAAGGTGCCGCTATCGGTGCGCTTGCCGGTGGCGTAGCCGGCTGGGCGTGCTCGGCGTTCACCGGCAACAACCAGATTGTGCTGCCTGCCGAAACGCTCCTGACTTTCCCCATCGAACACTCCGTAGACAGCCTGAGGGGGTCGGGAACACGAGACATCTTAGGCGAAGTCAAGGCGAATACATTTACGAGTGGAGAGCCCCAACACGCTCAAGCCGCAAATTGGATGAAAAAATGCGCTGAAAACACGGGCTTTACGTCGGTTGGTTTCGTGCGAACTCAGTGAAATCCGGAGATTTTTCGCCGGAAATCAAGGGCGGAAAAGTGTATGGTTAAAATACCTAACCTTATGATTTAACTATAGTTCAACTAAAGTTCGGCCTTAGCGATGCCAGAACGCAGTTTTGTCCCCCAGTGAGACCGATGGGCTTGATTTTGGGGGATTTCTCTGCTTGCAACTTATTGAAATTATTGATTTTACTTGATTTATTTGACAACTTGGTGCCGAAGAAGGGACTCGAACCCCCACACCCTTGCGAGTACGTGGACCTGAACCACGCGCGTCTGCCAATTCCGCCACTTCGGCACGGGACACGACTCTGACTCATTCAGCCAGATCGGCAGCACTTTTGAGTCTCGCAAAAGCAGCCCTTGGTGTCAAATCTCCGGCGGCCTAAGTCAGCGCCGTTTCAGCGCTTCCAGCTCATCCAGTGTGCGCGGCCAGTCCGCGCCCAGCAGGCGCGACAAGCCCCGGTCCGCCAGCACCTTGCCGCCCGTCTGGCAGCGCGCGCAATAGTTCGTCTCGTTGTCCGCATAGCGGATGCGCTGCACCTGCTGCGCCGCAGCGCGGACACGGCAACCCGAACCGCCCATGCACCGCCATCTCCGGCCGAAACGCCGTCACTTTTTCGGGGAAATTCCTCGCCGCTTCCGCCGTGAGCCGATCGATCCACAGCGTCATCGTCGCGCGCGCTGCCGCAAACAGCCTCTCCCACTCGTCTGGCTTCAACTTGTGCGTCTGCGCAATCGGCGAAAGCTGCGCCGCATGCAGAATCTCATCCGAGTACGCATTGCCCACGCCGCTGATCACCCGCGGATCGGTCAGCGCCCGCTTCAGCGTGCGATTCTCCGCGCTCAGCGCCGCCCGAAATCCATCAAGGTCCGTCGAAAAAATCTCCACGCCGCCCGGATCGAGCGACTGCAACCCCGCCTCGCCGCGCACCACGTGCAGCGACGCCCGCCGCTTCGATCCCGCCTCAGTCAGCGTCAGCGATCCGCTGGGAAAATCGAACGCCGCCAGCGCATTCTTGCCGCCAATCTTCGCGCCCGCCGGCTTCCAGTGCAGCCGCCCCGCAATCATCAGGTGCAGCACCAGCCAGATGTCCGGCTCAACGCCAATCGCAATGCGCTTGCCGATGCGCCGCAGCGCAACCACAGTCTTTCCCTCTACCGTGGTGAGTGGAGGATCCACCGTGCGCAGCAGAAACACCGACCCCAGCCGCACCCGCTCCAGCGTCTGGCCCAGAATGCGCGTCTCCAGCGCCGTGATGTACGCAGTAATGTCGGGCAGCTCCGGCATGGCTCCAGAGTGCCGCGCCCATGCGCCTTCGCGCAACAGCGATCTTAGGTAAGGATCGTGTTATCGATCAGCCGCGTCTCGCCCACCCACGCCGCCACGGCAAACAGCGCGCCCGGCGCGGCCGTCTCCACCGGCGTCAGCGTCGCCCAGTCCACCAGCTCGATGTAGTCCACGCGCACCGTCGGCTCAATGGCAAAGGTCACGCGCGCGGCGGCAATCAGCGCCTCGGCCCGCTGCTCGCCATGCTTCACCAGCGCCTCCACACGGCGTACGGCGCGGCTCAGCGTCAGCGCCTGCTTGCGCTCCTCGGCGGTCAGGTAGGCATTGCGCGAGCTCATCGCCAGGCCATCCTTCTCGCGCACAATGGGACACACCACGATCTCCGTGCCAAAGCGCAAATCGCGCACCATGCGCCGCAGCAGTGCCACCTGCGCCGCATCCTTCTGCCCAAAAAACGCCTTGTCCGGCTCTGCCGCTGCCAGCAGCTTGGTCACCACCGTGGCCACGCCGCAAAAGTGCCCCGGCCGCGACGCGCCATCCAGCCGCACGCTCAGCGTCTCCACATCCACAAACGTCTCCGCGCCCTCGGGATACATCTCTTCGACCGACGGCGCAAACACCGCCGCAGCGCCCTCCGCCGCGGCCAGCTCGCAGTCCGCTACAAAGCTCCGCGGATACTTCGCGAAATCCTCGTTCGGCCCAAACTGCGTGGGGTTCACAAAAATGCTCACGGCCACATCGCTGCAAGCCTTGGCCGCCGCGCGAATCAACGAAGCATGGCCCGCGTGCAACGCGCCCATCGTGGGCACCAGCGCCACCGCGCACTTCTCATGCGCCGCCGCACGCCGCCGCGCCGCACGCGACCACCGCCTCAATTCCTCGACTGTCCGCAATATTTCCATCAGGCCTTGCGCAGTGCATGCACGGTCGCAGCCGTCTCCGCATGGGAGTCCAACTCGCGCCGCACCGCCTCTGGAAGATGATAGCTCTCCGCGTCGGAAGGAAAGGCCCGGTGCTCCACATCTTCGCGATAATGCTCCACCGCCTCGCGAATCAGCGCCGCCGCATCGCCATAGCGCCGCACAAACTTCGCCGCCGGCGCAAACGTCATGTTCACCATGTCGTGAAAGACCAGAATCTGCCCATCGCAATCCGGCCCCGCGCCAATCCCGATGGTCGGAATCGTCAGCTCCGCCGTGATCGCAGCAGCAGCCTCGCGCGGCACACCCTCCAGCACCAGCGCGCCCGCACCGGCCCCGGCCAGCGCATGCGCATCGGCCGTCAACTGCTCCATGGTTTCCAGGGTCCGCGCCTGCACCCGATAGCCGCCCATGCGGTTGACGCTTTGCGGCGTCAGCCCCAGATGCCCCACCACGGGAATCTCCGCATCCGTCAGCGCCCGCACCAGCTCCACGCGCGGCCCCTCGATCTTCACCGCCTCGGCGCCCGCTTCCTTCACAAAGCGCACCGCATTCGCCAGTCCCTCGGCAATCGTGCCGTGGTAGCTGCCAAATGGCATATCCGCCACCACCAGCGCCCGCCGCACCGCGCGGCGCACCGCTCGGGTGTGGTGCAGCATCTCGTCCACCGTCACCGCCAGCGTGTTGTCGTGGCCCAGCACCACCATGGCCAGCGAATCGCCCACCAGCACCAGGTCAATGCCCGCCTCGTCCACCAGCCGCGAGGTCGCGTAGTCATACGCCGTCAGCGCGCAGATCGGCTTGCCCTGGCGCTTCATCTCGCTCAGTGCAGGCATGGTCACTTTTGTCAGGGGATGCGCGGCGGAAGGCGCTCCGCCGAGAGGAAAGCTCGTAAGGCTCATGGTCATCTCCAGTGCCGCTCCGACACGCAGGATGCAGCCCGAACAACGTCAGTATACGCCGGGCGTCAACCGCCCGTCTCACGCATTGGATGCGCCACCATCGCCCACGGGTGCCCGCCGGGTGCCCCTGGTCCCTCGCCCTTGGGGACCAGGGAAAACATTCCGGCCGCCTCAGGTCTCACTTCTGGGGCCTGAGAAAGCAGCAGCACCTCCCTTGCCCAACGCACCATCACCGCCGCACACTATCCAAAGCACATGCTCTCGCCCCTCGCCACCGGAATCACCATCACCTTCGGCGCAGCCGCAACCGCGGGCCTCGCCCTCGGCGGATACGCCTACGCCGCGACCTGGCCCAGCCTCGCAGCTCTTCGGCCCCACGCTCATCGCCCCGCCCCGCCCCGGCGAGCTGGCCCTCACCTTCGACGACGGCCCCAACCCGGCATGGACCCCGCGCCTGCTCGACATCCTCGCCGCGCACAACGTCCGCGCCACTTTTTTCATGGTAGGCAGCTTCGCCCAGGCCGAGCCCGAGCTCACCCGCCGCGTCGCCGCCGCAGGCCACCTCATCGGCAACCACACCTGGAGCCACCCCAACCTCGCGCGATCCTCTGCCGCAAAAATCCGCGAAGAGCTCACCCGCACCAGCGACACCCTCGCCCAGTTCATCGGCCAGCCCATCCGCTTCTTCCGTCCACCCTTCGGCGCGCGCCGCCCCTTCGCGCTGAGAACCGCGCGCAACCTCGGCCTGACACCCGTCACCTGGAACGCGATGACCAACGATTGGGATGTGCCGTCGGCCGACAAATCGCCGACAGCACTCATCCAAAAGACCGAAAAGAACCAGCAGCGCGGCTACGCCACCAACATCGTGCTCCACGACGGCAGCCACCACGGCCTCGGCGCAAACCGCGAACCCTCCGTCACCGCCGCCGGCCTGCTGCTAGCCCACTACGCCGCCACGCACAAGTTCGTCACGCTCGACGCTTGGGCATAGCTACTGCACAGATTTGCTTTGTGTCAGGGCACGACTTCAGTCGTGCCGAAAAGACGCACCTGAACCTCAAGGGGCTTTAGCCCCTGAGGAATAAAACACTACCCCTTCACCGCCCCAAACGCCACCCGCGCCGCCGCAATCGTCCTCTCCACCTCGGCCTCCCCATGCGCGGTGCTCACAAACGCCGCCTCAAACTGCGAAGGCGGCAGCCACACGCCCTGCTCCAGCATGGCTTGTGAAAGCGCCCAAACGCCGCCGTATCGCTCTTCATCGGCATCGTCGTAGTCGCCAACCGGCCCCGGCGTAAAGAACCACGTCCCCATCGCGCCCACACGGTTCAGCGTCATCGGCACACCGGCCTTCGCCGCCTCCGCCGCCACGCCGTCAAACACCGCCTTCGCCGTCGCCTCCAGCCGCGGATACACCTCGCCCGCATGCTCCTGCAGATACGCAATCGTGGCAATGCCCGCCGCCATCGCCAGCGGATTCCCGCTCAGCGTCCCCGCCTGATACACCGGCCCCAGCGGCGCCAGCAGATCCATAAAACGCCGCTTGCCGCCGAACACGCCCACCGGCAATCCGCCGCCCACAATCTTGCCCAGCGTCACCAGGTCCGCGTCCAGGTCGTAAAGCTCCAGCGCGCCGCCCAGCGCCACGCGGAAGCCCGTCATCACCTCGTCCACAATCAGCAGCGAGCCCTCGCGGCGCGTCATCTCGCGCAGCGCGTGCAGGTAGCCCGGCGCGGGCGGAATGCACCCCGCATTCCCCACCACCGGCTCCAGAATCACCGCTGCAATCTCGTCCTCAAACGCATCAAACGCCGCATCCACCGCGGCCAGATCGTTATACGGCAGCGCGTGCGTCAGCGCCGCCACTTCCTCCGGCACGCCCGCCGACCCCGGAATCCCAAACGTCGCCACGCCCGAGCCCGCCTTCACCAGCAGCCCGTCGGCATGGCCGTGATAGTTGCCCTCAAACTTGATGATGCGGTTGCGCCCCGTCGCCGCCCGCGCCAGCCGAATCGCCGACATGGTCGCCTCGGTCCCCGAGCTCACAAACCGCAGCTTCTCAATTGCCGGATAGCACGCCACAATGCGCTCCGCCAGGTCGGCCTCCGCCGCCGTCGAAGCCCCAAAGCTCGCCGACTTCCGCGCCGCCCGCTCAATCGCCTCCACCACCGGCGCAAACGCGTGCCCCAGAATCATCGGCCCCCACGAGCCAAAGTAGTCGATGTAGCGATTGCCGTCCGCGTCCACCAGCCACGCGCCCTCGGCCCGCTCCACAAACGGCGGCCCGCCGCCCACCGCGCGAAAGGCGCGCACCGGCGAGTTCACCCCGCCGGGAAAAAAGCGCTCCGCGCGCTGCTGCAAGGCATGAGATTTCGTGTGGTCGAGAGAAGGCACATTCGCACTCATCGTGCGTTCAGTATAGAGGCCATCGCGCGAATTGAATCTCACGCGCCTGCGCTATCATCCGCACAAGTGTGAGCGAATTTCTCCAGCTCGACGCGCGGCTGCTCGTCCTCTTCGACGGCCGCTGCGGCTTCTGCAACGCATCCATCCGCTGGTTCCTGCGCCGCGACCGCCGCGATCGTCTGCGTTTCGCCCCATCAGACGATCCCCGCGTTGCCGGCATCCTTGCGCTCCACCACATCGCGCCCGACCCCAGCAGCATTCTCGTCGTGAGCAACGCCGGCACGCCGCTCGAGCAAATCCTCACGCGCTCCAACGCAGCCATCGCCATGCTCGCCGCGCTGCCGCAGCCCTGGCCCGCAATCGCCGCAGCACTGCGCCTTATCCCGCGCCCGCTGCGCGACCGCGGCTACCGCCTCATCGCCCGCAACCGTTACCGCATCGCCGGCCGCCTCGAAAGCTGCCCCATTCCCACAGCGGCCGAGCGTGCCCGCTTCCTATAACGAGGCGGGTATGCCACTCTTTGAGCAAGGTGACTCATGGCTGCATCGGCTGATCCCCGGCTCGCAAGAAATGCCGCTCAAGAACAGCAGCGCCTCAATAATGTCGTGGTGAATACCGGCAGTCCGGGATTCATCCCACGAGTTCAATCCACCTGAACGCCAATCAACACGGAGAGTCAGCCATGAACGAAGAACAAATCCGCCAAACCCTCGATGCGCACTGGCACGCGTCGGCAGCCGGCGACGCGAACGCGGAACACGACATCTACGCGGCCGACGCCATCTGCGACTATCCCCAGTCCGGCGAGCGCATCCTGGGGCGAGCTAATCTCCAGGCCCTGCGCAGTCATCATCCAGGCAAGCCGTCAGGCTTCAACGTGCGGCGCATGCTCGGCAGCGGCGATCTCTGGGTGACGGAATACACCATCACCTACGAGGGCCGCCCCGCCTACACCGTGAGCATCATGGAATTCCGCGACGGCAAGGTCGTGCACGAGACCCAGTATTTCGCCGATCCCTTCGCCGCGCCCAGTTGGCGAAGCCAATGGGTTCAGCCAATCTGACCAGAGATTGGACACCAGACGAGAGTGGCCTTCGCCGCGTTTCGCGACACCTTCATAACCCGCTCGCCGCCGCTCGGCAACGCCGCGCCTTGACCACCAGCATCAAATTCGCGCCAATCGAAATCCCCATCAGCATCCCAATCCCCGCATCCAGCCACGGCAACGGATGCCCTGCCCGCCGTGCAAAGCCCCACAGCAGCAGCCCCGCCGCCAGCGCCACATTCGCCATCACCCGCTGCCAGCGCCTGCGGCTTGTCTGTTCCTGCTCAACGCACATCGCACCCTCCCCGATTTCCCGTCACGCTCGCGCACAGTCCCGCTGCGCTCCTTATATCAGACCATCGGCCCAGCGTCATCGCCGCGCGCTCACACCCCAAACTGCCGCAAATGGTGGTCAAGATGTTTGTACATCAGAATCGCCCACTCCTCCGGCGTCATCTTCCCAAAGAAGCTATGCGGATTCTTCGTACAACTTGCCGCCCCGCCCGCCGCAAATCGGTCGATCAGCCCCGATAGCCGATCCCGTTCGCCGTCCAGATCGCGTTCGTCCGTCACAATCAGGCTCTTGGCCGTCGGCGTATTCTTCCTGAGCGGGTCTTCGTTGCGAAACACCATCGGCTTCACCAGCCGCCCCATCAGGCGCGCGGGCAGCGCACCCTTTTCGGGCACCCGTTCTCCCACCGCCCACTGCATGCTCACCGAGCAATGCGCCAGCATCTGCGCCGCCGTCATCGTTCCCCAGCACCGCTCACTTTGAGGCCCCAGTTTTCTTAGCCGGGTCTTGACCTCGTTTGCCACCGCCGCATCGAACATGTTTTTCATGCGCACATGCCCCCTTTGAATGACAGTAATCAAGCTCCCCTGCGGCAAGGGTTATTTTTTCGCAGTGAGCCGATTGAAGTTCCGATCGGCCCAGCTTCACAGAACACCCACTGCCGAGCCTGCCTGCCGTCCTGCCCGGGAATATCCTCAGGGACGGTCTCACGTTGGCCCGCCCAAAGCCCTGCTAGAATCAACCTTTCCGGTCCGATTTTTCCGGTCATCATCCCACCCCCAGAAAGCCGCACCGTGGCAAACGACTCCAAATCCAAGTCCGTCACCTATGCCGATGCCGGCGTCGACATCACCAGCGGCGACCGCGCAAAAGAGCGCATTAAGTATCTGGCGCAGAAGACTTTCAACCGCAATGTGCTGGGTGGCATCGGCGGCTTCGGAGCCCTCTTCCGCCTCGATCTCCAGCGCTGGAAAAATCCCATCCTGGTCAGCTCGGCAGACGGCGTCGGCACCAAGCTCAAAATCGCCTTCGAGCTCGGCCTGCACCACACCGTGGGCGCCGATCTGGTCAACCACTGCGTCAACGACATCGCCGTGCAGGGCGCAACGCCCTCTGTTTTTCCTCGATTACCTCGCCACCGGCCGCCTCGACCCCGAGGTCACCGAAGCCGTCGTCACCGGCCTGGCCGAAGCCTGCAAGGCCAACGGCTGCGCCCTCATCGGCGGAGAAACCGCCCAGATGCCCGGCTTCTACGCCGACGGCGAATACGACCTGGCCGGCTTCATCGTCGGCGCCGTCGACCGCGACAAAATGATCACCGGCGCGGGCATCAAGCCCACCGACGTGCTCATCGGCCTGCCCTCCACCGGCCTGCACACCAACGGCTACTCGCTCGCCCGCAAGCTGCTCTTTGAGGTTGCCGGCTACAAGCCCACGCAGTACGTCACCGCCATCAAGGAGAAAGCCGGCGCGGCGCTGATGAAGACCCACCGCAGCTATCTCCACGTCATCCAAAAGCTCGTCGCCGCGGGCCTCACCACCGGCATGGCCCACATCACCGGCGGCGGCATCACCGAGAATCTGCCCCGCATCCTGCCCAAGGGCACCGCCGCACAGGTCGAGCTCGGCTCCTGGCCCGTGCTGCCCATCTTCGACCACCTCCGCGACCTCGGCCAGGTCTCGCAGGAGGAGATGATGCGCACCTTCAACATGGGCGTCGGTCTCATCGCCGCCATCCCCGCCGCCAAATTCACGCGCGCCAAAACCCTCCTCGACCGCGCCGAAGAAAAGTTCTACGTCGTCGGCCGCGTCGTCAAAGGCGAGCGCCGCGTCCAATACACGTAGCAGCGGTGTTAGCGTTAGCGGTAAGCGGACGCAGAGGTCGCATCCCAGGCCTGCCACGGCCTGATCGTGCGATGGATGGGATGCAGCGAGCCTGTCTGAAGCAAGGCTAGAGCTCAGGGCACGACTTCAGTCGTGCCGAAAACTCCGCGAACGACGGGGCTTTAGCCCCTGAGGGAATGTTCCTTTGGAAGCTCGAATTCGACAACAACGCCCTCCGCCTCGGCATCCTCCTCTCCGGCCGCGGCTCCAACTTCCTCGCCATCGCCGCCTCCATCCGCGAAGGCCGTCTCCCCGGCGTAGAAATCGCCGTCGTCATCTCCAACATCGCGGACGCCCCCGGCATCGCCGCCGCACAACAACTCGGCCTGTCCACCGTCGTGCATATCTCCAAAGGCCGCCCCCGCGCCGACCATGACGCCGACATGATCGCCACACTCACGGCCCACCGCGTCGATCTCATCTGCCTCGCCGGCTACATGCGCCTGCTCTCGCCGGAGTTCATCGCGGCCTTTCCCAACCGCATCCTCAACATTCACCCGTCGCTGCTGCCCGCCTTCCCCGGCCTCGACGCGCAGAGCCAGGCCTTCGACTACGGCGTCAAAGTCGCCGGCTGCACCGTCCACTTCGTCGACGAGCATCTCGACCACGGCGTCATCGTCCTCCAGCGCGCCATCCCCGTCCTCGACACCGACGACGCCGCACTCCCTCGCCGCCCGCATCCTCGCCGAAGAGCACCTCGCCTACACCGAAGCCATCGCCCGCGTCGCCAGCAGCGCATACGAAATCCGCGGCCGCCGCTACATCAAGCGCAGCTAACCCAGCCCCTCCCGGAAGGATGCATTTATACAGGTGACAGCATCGCTCTGCGCGGCAAGCGTCGTGGCCCTCCTGGACCTCTTCGTGGGCGCTCGCTATTGCGCGAAGATAATCCGCAAGCAATCTTCCCCGCGCATCGCCACATGGCTGATCTTTGAGATCGGTGTCCTCATGAGCCTGGCTGCATACTTCGCCTCGCCCGACCACAGCATCGTAAAAGCCGCGCTCAACCTGACCGACGCCATCGTGGTTACGGTCATTCTTGCGCTGCTCTTTGCCGAACAGCGCGGCACGAGAATCCCCTTCACCACAAATGAGCGTCTGTGCCTCGTGATTTCCTTCATCACCGTGGCCGCGTGGGCCATCACAAAGACGGCATGGCTTGGCCTCGTCGGATTCCAGGTGGTCATGTCGGTCGCCTACTTCCCTACCATTGAAAGCGTATGGCAATGGAAGCCGGGCCGGTCCCCTGAACCCATCGAAACGTGGGCCATCAACGCACTCGCCGCGCTCCTCGGCGTGGTCATCGCCGTCACCGGCAGCCACGATTATGTGGCCATGCTCTACCCCTTGCGCGCGTTCCTCCTCTGCACGATCATCGTGGCGCTTGTCGCGCGCTGGCACAGGAAATGCAATGCGAATCGCTCCCCGCTCCAGTGAGCCAATCGGTATCTCGGCGAACGCTCTGCCGTCCGCAAATCCCCGGGCGATTCAGAGTCAGCCGTTCTCCACCCGCTCCTTGATATCCAGATACGCCAACTCAATCAACCTCCCAAGCGCCGCAGCATCAACGTGCCGATTCCCGGCCGCAGCTTCACATGCCGCATGAACTTGCCGTAGCCTTCGAGCAAGCCAGCCGGATCCGACAGCGCCGCGCCCTGAAAGAACCCCACATTCACATGCGCAGTGAAGACATTCACATAGCCGAACGGCACATCGCCCAGGCATGCCGTAGGGCAGCCATCATGCACGAGTTCCCGCACTTCATCCCCGCACCGCCGCATCGCTTCGAACCACTTCCGCGCCATGGCTCCCAGTTCGCCCGCGTGCGCATCCATCCACGCATCAATCGCGGGGTCGTGTTCCACTGCACCGTCGAACCGCAACAGATCCGTCTTCATCCTCGCTCCACTCTGATTGTCGAAACCATCTTACGTCGCGCCCCACCTTCGCATCGTCGCGGCGCACCCCTCGCCATGGTAGCCTCGTCTAACCTATCGTGCCGGAGCTCCGCAGCATGCCAAGCCGTCATCGGGTGCCCTTGTGGCTCATGGGACTCACCAACCTCACCTATGGCCTCTACGGCGGCATCATCGCCTTCGCGGTTCCGCAGTTGCTCGCGGGCCGCCACGTTCCGGAAGACACCATAGCCAGCATCACCGCCGTCACGCTTTCCCCCGGCTTCTATGCGTTTCTGCTCAGCCCCATCCTCGATGTCCGCTTCAGCCGCCGCTGGTACGCCGTAGCGCTCGCCCTGATTGAAGCGGTCACGCTGGTGATCGCCTTCCTTAATCTCGATCGCCTCATGCTGCTCCAGGCTGTGCTCACCGCCGGCTTCTTCGCCGCCTATCTCTATCAGAGCGCCATCGGCGGCTGGCTCTCCTCCATCACCTCGGGCGAAGAAGAGAGCGCCGTCAGCGTCTGGATGACGGTCGGCAACGTCGGCGGCTTCGGCTTCATCGCTGTCGTCTGCAATCAGCTCGCCAGCCATCTGGCGCCGCTCGCCGTCGCGCTGGCGCTCGCCGCGCTCATCCTGCTGCCCATGATCCCGTTCTTCTCCATGCAGGCCCCGGGGCCTGACCGCCGCCTCGCCAGCGAATCTTTCCCGCAGTTCTTCGGCGACCTCGTCGCTCTGGTCAAGCGCCGCGAGGTGCTCATCGCCATCGTTCTCTTCATCGCGCCCGCAGCCACCTTCTCGCTCACCAACTTCCTCGCCGGCCGCGGCGTCGACTATCACGCCTCACCCGGCTTCGTCGGCCTCATCGGCGGTGCAGGAGTCGCGGCCGGTGGAGTCCTCGGCTGCCTCGTCTTTCCTGCACTCCGTCGTCGCATCCCGCTGCGGCCCCTTTATCTTGCCGAGGGCATCGTCGGCGCGCTCTGCACGCTCGCCCTCATCCTGCTGCCGCACATCCCCGTCTCCTTCGCCGTTCTCCTCATCACTGAAAATCTCTTTCAGGCTCTGGCCGTCACCACCTGCACCGCTATCGCGTTCGACACCATCGGGCGCGACAACCCTCTAGCCTCCACCACCTTCTGTTTTGTTACCTCGGCTTTTGGCGTGCCTCTCACCTACATGCTCTACGTCGACGCCTTCGGCTTTTCCCACGGCGGCATCGCCGGCAGCCTGGCCATCGACGCCATCACCGGCATCGCCGCCAGCCTGCTGCTCGGCGCGCTGCTGATCGCCCTCGCCCGCAGATCCAAACCCCTCCCAGCCTGATGCCCGCCGCAACACAGAAAAAATCGCCACGCCTTTCCGCTTGACAATCAATAACCAAATGGCTATGGTTTTATCCGTAACGCTGACCCGGCAGCGCAGACCGCTCCGGGAGCGAACCGCAGAAAGGAACCATCATGCAGATCAAACTCACCAGCGTATTCGTCGACGATCAGGACAAAGCCCTAAAGTTCTACACCGAAGCCCTGGGCTTCCAAAAGAAACACGAGTTCTCCGCGGGCAGCTACAAGTGGCTCACCGTGGTCTCTCCGGAAGAGCCAGAGGGCGTGCAACTGGTGCTCGAACTCAACAGCAATCCGGCCGCCAAGACCTACCAAGGAGAGATCTTCCGCCAGGGCATCGCAGCGGCCAATTTCTTCGTCGCAGACGTCCAGAAGGAATACGACCGGCTCAAGGCTCTCGGCGTAACGTTCACCAAGGAGCCCACCAAGACCACGGGCTCGACCATCGCGGTGCTCAACGACACCTGCGGCAATCTCATCCAGATCACGCACCTCGATTGGTAGCGCACGTCATCCTGAAGGGGCCCCGCATGAAAGCCGCAGCCAATCACGTCTTCCGCGCCCTCGCCGACCCCACGCGCCGCGCCCTCTTTGAGGAGCTTACGCGCCAGGGCGAGCAGACCGTCCACGCATTAACGCGTTATGCTGGCGTGTCGCAGCCCGCGGTCTCCAAGCACCTCACCGTGCTCAAGCGGGCCAAGCTGGTGCGGCATCGCCGTGAGGGGCGCGAAACGCATTATCGCGCGCAGCCCGACGCGCTCGCGCCCATGATCAACTGGCTCGACGACTACGGCGCATTCTGGCGCGAACGGTTCGACAAGCTTGACGCGCTTTTGGAGAAGATGGACGGATGAACGAATCGGCAGAAGCCCCGCGCACACTCATCATCGAGCGAGTCTTCGCGCACCCGCCGGAGAAGATCTGGCGCGCGCTCACCGAGGGCCCGCTCCTCGCGCAATGGCTCATGAACAACGATTTCCAGCCACAGGTCGGGCATCGCTTCCAGTTCCGCGCCGATCCCAAGCCCAACTGGAACGGCGTGATCGATTGCGAGGTGCAGATCGTCGAGCCCGCCAGGCGGCTCGCCTATAGCTGGGGCGCGCTGGGAGTCGGCTCCGTGGTGCTCTGGACGCTCACTCCCGCCGAGGGCGGCACGCATCTGCGCATGGAGCAGTCCGGCTTCGGTCCCCATCAGGACGCCAACTACAAGGGCGCAAACTACGGCTGGCAAAAGTTCCTCGGCAATCTCGAACGCATCGTCGGAGGCTTGGACTAACCATGAAAGCACGCAGCATTGCCTATTGGACGTTGACCATTCTCGTGGCCCTGCTCATCGGCAGCGGCGGCGTGTCGCAAGTCATGCAGTACCGCGTCAATCCGCACGGCGTGGTGCCCGAACTCGCGTACCCCCTGTACTTCTTCGCCATCCTCGGCGTATGGAAAGTGCTCGGAGCCATCGCCATCCTCGCGCCGGGTTTTCCGCGGCTCAAGGAGTGGGCCTACGCCGGCATCTTCTTCGACGTCACCGGCGCAGCCGCGTCCTGCGCCTTCGTGGGCGGCTACGGGGCATATGCGTTTCACGTCATCGCGCCGCTCGTCATCGCCGCCTTCACCGTGGCCTCGTGGGCGCTGCGGCCTCCGAGCCGCATGGTCAGCTTCCCCTTGCCCGCGAAGCACGCTGCCTAGCAGCCCGAGTCAAAAGGCGAGAGCATTAGAATCATTTGCCATGACAGCGAGCAAAACCAATCCCAGGGTCGATGCTTTCATCGCCAACGTGAAAAAGTGGCAGCCGGAGTTGAAAAAGCTCAGAGCACTCCTTCTCGACTCCGCTCTCACCGAAGAATTCAAGTGGCGTCAGCCCTGTTACACCATCGGCGGCAAGAATGTGGCGATCATCAGCGGCCTCAAAGAATCCTGCGCGCTCGCCTTCTTCAAAGGCG
This sequence comes from uncultured Acidobacteriaceae bacterium, assembly GCA_963783925.1. Taxonomy (GTDB): domain Bacteria; phylum Acidobacteriota; class Terriglobia; order Terriglobales; family Acidobacteriaceae; genus Telmatobacter. Next base: position 335,515 of record CAWAPM010000001.1, read on the forward strand.
CGTTAATCAAAGACGTCCACGGCGTCCTCACCGCACCCGGCCAGCATTCGCAATCCACGCGCTGGATCAAGTTCGCATCGGTCGGCGAGATCCACGAGCTGCGGTCCATCGTGAAGGCCTATATTCGCGAAGCCATCGAGGTCGAAAAATCCGGCGTGAAATCGAAGTTGAGAAAAACTTCAGACCTCAAGCTTCCTGAAGAACTGCAACTCATGTTCGACGAGTTCCCCCACTTCAAAGCCGCCTTCGATCGCCTCACACCCGGACGCCAGCGCGCCTACATCTACCATTTCTCCGGCGCAAAACAATCCAAAACCCGCGCGGCGCGCATTCAAAAATACATGCCGCAAATCCTCGCGGGCAAAGGCTTGCTCGACGATTAAAGCCAGCGCGCCAATGGCCGGCGGCGCGGCACGCGCCTCTCAGCGCTTTGAAGTATTCAATGCCACAGCCGCGCGAATCAGCGCCTTCAGCGCCTTCTCATTCACCGTGTCGCCCTCACGAAAATCAATCGCCCGCCGCGTTCCGCCCTCCAAGCTGGCATTGAAGAGCTTCGCCGGATCAGCGAGCGCGGCGCCATAAGCGAACGTCAGCTTCACAGCGCTCTTGTACGTCTCGCCCGTGCACACCATCCCGTTGTGCGACCACACCGGCACCCCGAAGGGATTGGAAGGCTTCTTCCATTTGCACTCTTCCACCACTTCAGGGTCAGCCTGCTTGATCAGCGCACGCAGCCGCGCCAGCATCGTCCCGCGCCAGTCACCCAGCCTCTCAATCTTCGCGTCGATCTGCTCCGCCGCGGATTCATTGTTCTGGGAACCACTCTTCTTCGTCGTCATGAGCGCCCGCCTTCTTCTTGCGCCTTGCTTCGCCGTCGTTGCCGGCCGCTTTTCTGCCTCATTCTACCGCCGTCCTGAAACTAGGCTCTGCATCCGCTTCAGTATTGAAAATCGTCCCCGCCCGTCTCGCCACACTGAATCCGTCAACCCCAAAAATCTCCCCCCTCCCCCAACTCACTGAATCCAAAACGAAAATTCTCCGCGCCGATTTGCCGATTATTTCCACGAACTCTCTATCCTTAAGACAGTACCCGGAACATCCCACGCCTCACGCCCTCTGCCCGCGTTCCCATCTCCTTGCGCGGGCGGCATCGCGGAGCCGTGCCTTGTTCCGGCCGCGGCTCCCGGCTGCTCCCTGGTCGCAACCACGTCAGGCAGCCGGTGCCGCCATCCTCATGCGACCAGAAAAGGAACCTCATCGCCATGGCAAACATTCTCGTCAACATCGAAAAAGGCATCGAGATCGGCGCCGAAGACGCGCTCAAGTGGCTCAGCGGAGCCTCCAAAAGCATTCAGGCCGCGCCCGCCGTCGTCGCCGCGCTCGCTACGCTCATCGGCGCAGTCGACAAGCCGATCGCCGACGTCGCTGCGGTCGCCATCAACCCGCTCAACATCCCGCTCGACATCCAGACCGTCACCGACCTCAAAGCCGTCTGGCCCCAGGTCAAGAGCTTCCTCACCACACTCGGCGTCAAGTTCTAGCCGCAAACAACAAGGGCCGCTCATCGCTGAGCGGCCCCACTTCGCCGAGGGAGAGAGGCATACCCCCTCCCCCCTCGATCACAGTTTCACAGGAGCACAAGTGGCTCGCTTAAGTCGTCGCCTGCGCCTCGCCCAGAATCAGCTTGAACGTGATCTGCCTGCGTCCGCGCAGCACCGTGATGCTGATCGTGTCGCCGGCCTGGTGCTTGTCCATAATCGCGCTGATGTCCTGCGGATCGCTCACCTGCTGCCCGTCGATGCCCACAATCAGGTCGCCGCCCAGCATGATCGGCGTGTTGCCCACATAAGCCTGCTGGTCGCCGCCGTGCAGTCCCGCGCGATCCGCCGCACCGCCCGGAATCACTTTCTGGATCAGCACGCCATAATCCGACGCCAGGCCCATCTGCTGCGCAAGGTCCGGCCCAATCGCATAGGACACAATGCCCAGCGACGGCCGCTTCACCCGCCCATAGTGCATGATGTCCGCAACCACGGCCTTGGCCGTGTTGATGGGAATCGCAAACCCAATGCCCGAGCTCTGCTCCGCGCCGTTCGAGGCAATCATGGTGTTGATGCCGATCACTTCGCCATGCGAATTCAAGAGCGGCCCGCCGGAGTTGCCGGGATTGATCGCCGCATCGGTCTGGATCGCGTCTTCAATCGGCGCGCCGTCCTCGGTCTTGATCGAGCGAATCGAGCTGATGATGCCGCGCGTCATCGTGCCGTTCAGCCCGAAGGGATTGCCGATGGCATAAACCTCCTGGCCCACGGAGAGCTCTGCCGAGTTGGCCAGCGTCACCGGCGTCAGGTTGGGCGCATCAATCTGCAACAGCGCAATGTCGTGCGCGCGATCCTGGCCCACCACGTGCGCCGCATAGGTTTTCTTGTTGCTCAGCATCACCTGGATGCCGCGATTGGCGCCCGCGATCACGTGATAGTTGGTCAGCACATGGCCGTTATGGTCGAGGATGAACCCCGATCCCTGGCCCTCCTGCGGCACCGCGCCGTAGAAAAAGTTGAACACCACCTGCCGCGACGTGATGTTCACCACCGAGGGCAGCACGCGCTTGTAGACGGCAATGTTGTTCAGCTCGTCCGCGTTGTAGGCAGGCGCAGCGTCGGCCTCGGTCAGTTGCAGCGCCGACTTGCCGTTCGCGCCGGCGTGCAGCAGAGACAAATCGCTCAAGTGCGACGGCAGATGCGTCGTCAAAAACCAGAACGCGCCCGCGAACACGGCGATCAAAACAAATGTGCGCAGTTTCATGCGTGCAAACCCAAACACCTTTCCCAGGCACCTTTCTAATTCGATGCGAATTCGCGCAACACGTTCCACAGGGAACAGCGGCGTGCCCGCATCTTCTATTTTAAAGAACCATCTTCGGCAAGTTTGTTGCTCTCGGCTTTCAGCCGCTCCCACAGCGCCTGCACGTCGCATTCCAGCGCCGCGCGATCGCCTGCGTTGTCCAGCACATAATCGGCCCGCGCCGCCTTCACCGCATCGGGAATCTGCACCGCCAGCCGCGCCCGCGCATCGGCCTCGGCCGCCGCGCGATTTGCACCGGCAACGCCCAGCCGCGCAACATAGCGCGCAATCTTCACATCGTCAGGAGCCGTTACGACCACCACGCGATCCAGCCGTCTGCGCCAGTCGGCCAGCACATTGTCCCGCTCGCCGCGCGCCCGCGCATCCCGCTCCACTTCAAAAATCAGCGCGGACACAATCACCGCCACCGCCGCCGGATCGCGCGCAAACACTTCGCTTGCCCACGCGCGCTGCGCCGCAATCACCGCCGGATGCACAATCGCATTCAGCTCCTGCACGCGGCCATCTTTGAAGGCAAACTCCGCCAGCCGCGAGCGATTCAGCCGCCCATCCGCGCCGACAACCTCCGGCCCAAACACACGCACAATCTCGTCAAAGCAAGTCTGCCCCGGCTCCATCAGCGCGCGGCCCTGCTCGTCCGATTCGATCACCGCCGCGCCCAGCCCGCGCAGCATCGCAGCCACGGTGCTCTTGCCGCTGCCCAGCCCGCCGGTGAGGCCGACACGCAGCATCGGTCAGAGTCCCCTGCGCATTTTTGCCGCGCGCACGGTGTTCGCCATCAGCATCGCAATCGTCAGCGGGCCCACGCCGCCCGGCACCGGCGTATATGCGCCCGCAATCTCAAACGCTTTCGGATGCACATCGCCCACAATCGTCGACCCGCGCCGCAGAAACGTGGCCTCGCGTTTCATGTCGCCAGCAAAAAACCTGTCCACATCCTCGCGCGTCGTCAGCCGGTTGATGCCCACATCGATCACCGTCGCGCCCGGCTTCACCATCTCCGCCGTAATGAATCCCGCGCGGCCAATCGCCGCCACCAGAATGTCGGCCTCGCGCGTAATCGCGCCCAGGTCGCGGGTCTTCGAGTGGCAGATGGTCACCGTCGCATTCTCGTTCAGCAGCAGCATCGCGGCGGGCTTGCCCACAATATCGCTGCGGCCCACCACTACCGCATGCTGCCCGCTGATGGGCAGGTTGCTGCGTTTCAAAATCTCAATCACGCCCGACGGCGTGCACGGCGCCAGCGCCGGCCTGCCCGCCTGCAAACGGCCCGCATTCACCGGATGAAAGCCATCCACATCCTTGTCCGGCGCAATAGCATCCAGCAGCACCTTCGCATCCACCTGCTTGGGCAGCGGAAGCTGCACCAGAATGCCATCAATGTTGTCGCGATCGTTCAGCGCCTGCACCACGTCCAGCATCTCTTCGGTCGTTACCGTGTCCGGCGGCGTAATCAAATCGCTGTAGAGGCCCAGCTCAGCGCAGGTCTGCACCTTGCTGCGCACATAAATCTCCGAGGCAGGCACATGGCCCACCAGCACCGCGGCCAGCCCCGGCCGAATCCCCACTGCGGCCAGCGCGCGCACCTCTTCCGCTGTTTCCTGCTTGATCGCCGAGGCAATCGCCACGCCATCCAACACTGTCGGCATCGCTTTCTCCCAAACCCATCCTATCGCGGCTATCACAAGCGCAGGTTCCTGCTCTTGGACACTGCGTGCAGTCGCAAAGATTCTTCTTTACCCGCCTTTGCTCTTTGGAGATATGCTTGGCCCATGCGTTTTTCCCCGCTGTGTGTTCTCCGGCCTCTGCTGGCGGTCTGTCTCGCGTGTGTCCCGGCTTTTTCCTGCGCCGCACAGTCCGGCGCTCCTGTTCATAAGATCGCCGGCCTCGGCAACGGCACGGTCGAGCTCGCGAGCGGCTGGCAGTTCCACACCGGCGACAACTCAGCCTGGGCCGCGCCCAGCTTCGACGACGCAAGCTGGCAGCAGATCGGCGCGGACAATACCTGGGGCGCGCAGGGATTTCCCAGTTACACCGGCTATGCCTGGTACCGCTATCACCTCGCCATCGATCCCGTGACCGGCGGCCCCAAAGATCTCGCACTGCTGATTCCGCTCATCGACGACTGCTACGAGGTCTACTGGAACGGCCTGCTCGTCGGCGCCAACGGCAAGCTTCCGCCCCATCCGGTCTGGTATGTCTCGCAGCCGCCGCAGACCTACGGCCTCGGGCCCATTCGCAGCGGAGTGCTCGCCATCCGCGTCTGGAAATCCCCGCTCTCCTCCACCGATCCCGATACCGTGGGCGGCTTCGAGGGCACACCGCTGCTCGGCGGCCCGGAGGGTATTGACGCAAGCAAGGCGCAGATGGATTTCAGCTGGCTGCGCAGCGAGCAGCTTGCCTTCAGCCTCAACATACTCTACCTGCTGGTGGCAGTTCTCAGCTTGCTGGCCTGGCTGCGCGACCGCAAGCAGTGGTTGGTGCTGTGCATGGGTGGCTACACGCTCATGCAGGCTCTCGGCGTCTTCCTCGGCTCATTCCGGATTCCATTTCCCTTCGCCATCGCCGTCGGCTTGCTGCAGCCCGTGCTCATGCTGCAGGATGTTTCGCTCTGGCTCCTGCTGCTGCTCCTGCTTCGTCTGGAAGAGAGCAAGGCCATCGTGCGCCTCACCCGCTGGTGGATTCTGGCCTTCTGCATCGCCTTCGGCGTGGACGGCGTGGTCACAGCCGCATGGGGGGTTGGCCCGGATGCATTGGTGCAGTGGGTAGACGCCATCTGCACCGTGATCTTCACGCCGCTCGAAACCTTCCCCATCGTGCTGGTGGTCATCGCGTTCGTGCAGCGCAAGCGCCTGGACTCGGCGCGCTGGCTCGTCGCCGCCTGCGCCATCATCACGGAGATGGTCTTCGTCATCCGCAACGCGGCCTCGCAGTTTGTGCGCTTCACCCACTGGACGCTGGCCGACAAGATCCGCGCGCCGCTCTTCCACATTGACGGCAACTCCATCAGTCCCCGCGTCATCTCCGAGACCATGCTGCTGCTCTCCGTCGTCTATGCGGTCTACCGCTTCTCGGTCGAGAATCGCCGCCAGCAGTCGGCCCTGGAGCAGGAATATAAGAACGCCCTCGAAATTCAGCAGGTGCTCATCCCGGAGAAGCTGCCCGCGGTGCCCGGCTTTACCGTCACCAGCGCCTACAAGCCGGCCCAGCAGGTGGGTGGCGACTTCTTCCAGATCATTCCCCTCGACGGCGGCTCCACGCTGGTGATTCTGGGCGACGTGAGCGGCAAGGGGCTGCGTGCTGCCATGGCCGTCTCGCTCATCGTGGGCGCGGTGCGGGCGCTGGTGGAGAACGACTCCCGCCCCGCCAAGCTGCTCACGGAGCTCAACCGCCGCCTCGCCGGCCGCCTGCAGGGTGCGTTTGCCACCTGCATCATCGCCCGCATCAATCCCGGTTCGGAGTGCATCCTGGCCAGCGCCGGCCACCCGGCTCCCTACCTCAACGGCCAGGAGATTTCCCTGCCCGGCGCGCTGCCGCTGGGCCTTTCTCCCACCACCACTTACGAAGATCTGACAGTGCAGTTGCAGGTGGGCGATCACTTTTCGCTCTATACCGACGGTCTGCTCGAAGCCCGCAGCCCGACCGGGGAAATCTACAGTTTTGAGCGGCTTGAGAGCCTGTTCGCCACCCATCCCAGCGCCGCCCAGGCCACAGAAGCGGCCGTGAATTTTGGCCAGGACGACGACATTACCGTGCTCACCCTCACCCGGCTGGCCACGGGCGAGGATTCGACCGTACTGCACAGCGCCCTGCGTCCCGCCCAGGCCTGAACCACCAGGCGGGAAGCTACCCGAGAATTTCCGCGATTGGGGCTTCTACGGCGCACCCGGAACAGGGTATGCTTGCGGCATGCTTCCCCGTTGTGCGGGTATGCCCAGACTCATCGTTTCGATGATTCTCGCCTTCAGCGCTCTTGCGGCGCAGGCGGGGCAGGCTGCGCACTCGAAGACAATCTGGTTTGTGCCCGTGCTCAAGGTCACCGAGCTGGGCAAGGGAGCCGTGCCGCTGGATGGACCGTGGCAGTTCCGTCAGGGCGACGATCCTGCGTGGGCCGCGCCAGCTTTCGACGACTCGCTGTGGGACCCGCTCACCACCGACAAGCCATGGGGCCAGCAGGGCTACGACAGCTACGAGGGATTCGCGTGGTATCGCCGCCACATTGATGTCGCGCCCGCCGAAGGCGTACGCGACAACTTCGCGTTGCTGATTCCCGCCGTCGACGACGTGTACGAAGTCTATTGGAACGGCAAGCGGATTGGCGGGATGGGCACCATGCCGCCGCACTGGGTTCAGTACTCCCACGTCCCTCCGCAGATTTACGACCTTGGTCCTGCGCGCTCCGGCGTGCTGGCCGTGCGCGTGTGGAAGGCCCCACTGCTCTCCACCGATGACGGCCGCGGCGGCGGCTTTGAACAAGCGCCCATGATCGGCAGCCCCGAAGCCATCGCCCACATCAGCGGCGACCGCGATTACCAGTGGCTGCGGCAGCGCCAGTTTATGTTTGCGCTCACCTCGCTGTACGCGCTGGTGGCCATCTTCAGCCTGCTGGCCTGGCTGCGCGACCAGAACGAGTGGGTGCTGTTCTGGATGGCGATGTTCTCCGCCTGCCTGGTCTCTGAGCTCTTTCTCGGCGGCCTGCGCCTGCACATCTCTGCGGCCGTGCTCAGTTGTTTTTCGCAGATCGTGGTCGCGGTGCGCGAAATGTCGCTCTGGTTCCTGCTGTTGTGGCTCATGCAGCTGCAGGTCAACCGCAAGCTGCTGGTGCTCACCCGCAAGGCCGCGCTCATCAGCCTCATCGCCAGCGCCATTGACGGCGCCATCGTCTTCTTCTATCCCGCGGTACTCTCCAGCGTGCAGATGCAGATTGTGGACGCTGGCCTGAGACCGGTGATCGTCTTCTTCGAGCTGCTGCCGCTCATCCTCGTCACCTATGCGTTCCTGGGGCGCACACGGCTCGACTCGGCGCGCTGGGTGGTCGCGGCCATGGCCTTCGTCAACGGCATGGCCTACTTTGTGCAGAACGTGACCTCGCAGGGGCTCCGCTTTACGCATTGGGAGATCGCCGAGCGCATGCAGGCGCCGCTGTTCCGCATGGGTGACAACCCCATGAGCGTGCTCACGCTGCTGCATACCATCCTGTTCTTCTCCATCGTCTACGCCGTCATCCGCTCCTTCCTTGAGCATCGCCGGCGCACATCGGTCCTGGAGCAGGAGTACCAGAGCGCGCGCGAGCTGCAGCGGGTGCTGGTGCCGGCCGCGCTGCCGGTCATTCCCGGCTTTACGCTCACCACCGCCTACCGGCCCGCCCAGGAAGTGGGCGGCGACTTCTTCCAGATCATCCCCGTCGATAACCGCTCCACCATCGTGATCCTCGGCGACGTGAGCGGCAAAGGGCTCAAGGCGGCCATGGCCGTCTCGCTGATCGTGGGCGCGGTGCGCGCGCTGGCCGAAGACCATCCCAGCCCGGCCGACCTGATGACGCTGCTCAACCGCCGCCTCTGCGGACGCCTGCAGGGGGGCTTCGCCACCTGCGTCATCATGCAGCTCAATGTCAATTCCTTCTGCCGCGTGGCCAGCGCCGGCCATCCTTCACCGTATCTGAACGATCGCGAGCTTGACCTGCCCGGCGCGCTGCCTCTCGGCATCTCACCCGATGTGCTCTACGAGGAGTCGCTGGTAACTCTCAGAACCGGCGACCACTTCTCGCTCTACACCGATGGTCTGCTCGAAGCGCGCAACAACTCCGGCGAGCTCTACAGCTTCGCGCGCCTGGAACGGCTCTTCGCCACCCATCCCAGCGCCGCGCAGGCCACCCAGGCAGCGGTCAACTTCGGCCAGGATGACGACATCACGGTGCTCACCCTGACGCGTCTCGCAACCATCGAGGAAGCATTCTCCATGGAGCCGGCCGCCGTCAGCGCTTAGTTCCCAGGCCGCAGCTGCGGCTGTCCCGTTTGCCAACAAATCCCTCAAGGCCGCACTGCCCGCGCCGATGAACTGGCAATGCGCCGCCGCATGCCCGCCAGCGGTCTGGTCGCAGGCGAGGGCACACACCGTGGACGCTGCATGCAAAACCCCGGAGGTCGCAGGGCAGCCCTGGTCGCATCTGCGGCTGCCGCCCTTTTCCCAGGTAGCTCTGCGCGTGCTGCAACTCTCCAGCCGGGAAAGCGTGCAGTTGCAGGAGCTCAGCGAGCTCATCTCTGCCGACCCCGCGCTGGCCTCTGAAATTCTCGCCATCGCCAACTCCGCCGCCTACGCGCCACGCACGCCGATCGCGAATGTGCTACAGGCCATCGCCATGATGGGCGCAAACCATCTGCAGGGGCTCTGCCTCACGGTCGCGGTGCGCGGCTATATCGGCAAATCCATCGGCCACCCGGCCATGCAGGCTCTGTGGAGGCACAACCTGGCCTGCGCCACCATCGCCGAGCAGTTGGCCGGCGTCAGCTACATGGATCACGACGTCGCCTTCACCTGCGGCATCCTGCACGACATCGGCCGACTGGCGCTCGCCGTGGTGCGCCAGAAGGAGTACACCGAGCTGCTGCGCACGCACGCCGGCGATGCGGCCAGCATTCTGGCCTGCGAACGGGAGATGTTTGGAAAGGATCACTGCGAGGTAGGCCGGCAGCTGGTGAAGCAGTGGGAGCTGCCCGAGGACTTCGGGCCGATTGTGGCCGAGCATCACCAGCCCATCGCGGGAGACTGCCACTGCAGCATACCGGCTCTGATCCATCTGAGCTGCCGCATGGCCGACGCCACGGGCTTCGCCGCCTTCCCCCGCTGCGAGTCCGTGCCGTTCGAACAACTGCTCGAGGAACTGCCGGAACGCCAGCGCAAGCTCTTCCACTCCGAGCCCGGTACGCTTATCTTCGAGATCAACCGCAAGATCAACGCCATCGAATCGATCTGACGCGCTGCTGGCGGGCGGCGATTTGCCTCAGGGCTGCGGCAAGAGTATAGAAATACTACGTGGCTAAACAGATCGCCTACACCTCCACTGATCAGCATGGCGCCGGCGCTGCCGGCGATCCGTATCTTCGCCCGTCGTTCTCGGTGGGCAACCGCATGCGCCGCGCGGCGTGGCATCTCTGCTGGCTTTTGCTCTATCGTCCCTCGCCGCGGCCGCTGCACGCCTGGCGCGCGCTGTTGCTGCGGCTGTTCGGCGCAACGCTCGGACCCAACTGCCACTTCTATCCCGGCTCAAAGATATGGGCGCCGTGGAATCTCCACTGCGCCGACCAGGTGACAGCCGGCGACGAAGCCGAAATCTATAACCCCGCGCCCATTCGCCTCGGCTCGCACGCCATCGTGTCGCAGGGCGCATATCTCTGCGGCGCAACGCACGACTACGACGACCCAGCGTTTCCGCTCGTCGCCTACGCCATGCACATCGGCGCATACGCATGGATCTGCGCACGCGCGTGCGTGGGTCCGGGTGTGAATGTGGGTGAGGGGGCGGTGCTGGGGTTGGGCTCGGTCGCATCGCGCGACCTGGACGCGTGGAGCGTCTACGCGGGATCGCCCGCGGTGAAAGTCAAAGAGCGCAAGCGCGCGATTGGCCCGCGCGAGCCGTAGGCGGCTCTACTCCTCGACAATGGCGGCGGCGTGCCGCTTCTCCCATAGCTTCGCATCCACCAGAAAGCGAAACCAGAAAGTCTGCAGCACCCAGAAGATGAAGCCTTCCATACCGTCGAGAAAACCCAGCCGGAAGATATAGCGATAGGCGAACAGCGCAAAGGGCCGCACGAAGAGCGGCAGAGCGTTGTAGCGCTGGCGCAGAAAGCGCTTGCGCTCCACTGGGTTGCCGCGCGCATCGGGTACGATGCGTCCGTCGCTGGCGTGCGCATCCATCTCCGCCACTTCGCCGTCGGCCCAGCGATTGTGGCGCGCTGTCCACTCGCTCAGCGGCATGCGAATGTCGTCGATCATGGAGCCAGAAAGTTGGCCGCTGCTGCCACCAGTCAGGTAGAAGTGCTGGTCATACTTGCGCGCCTCGCAGCGGCCCGCGCCGGCGCGGAACAGGCGCATGTGCCACGTGGGGCTCATGCCGCCGTGGCGCAGCACGCGGCCCAGAAAGCGCACATACCGCGGCAGAAAGTATCCACTGTGCTCCGGCGCATCCGGCAGCATGCGAATGGCAGCCACCAGTTCGTCATCCATCCACTCGTCGGCATCGAGGTGCAATTGCCATGGGCGCGTCGCAGGCAGATTGTCGATGGCCCAGTTGCGCTGCGAGCCGTAATCCTCAAACGCATGCCGCACCACGATGGCGCCCCACTCGCGCGCCAGGCCCACGGTGTTGTCGGTGCTCAGCGAATCGACAACGAAAATTTCGTCCGAGATCAGCCGGGCGCGCTTAAGCGTCGCGGCCAGCGTGGCCTCGGAATTGAAGGAAAGCAGAATAACGGTAGGGCGCATAGAGAGCTTGATACAAAACAATCAGCCGTCAGAAAGCGAGTGGAGCTAACCAGCCACCGGTTCGGCGCGAGCGATGGATGCGGAGACGCCGCCAAGCTCGCCGATAATCTGAGCGAAGCCGCGCGCAGTCGTTTCAATGTCGAAGTAGCGCGCGAATCCGACGCGGGCATTGGCGGCCATCATCTCCCGCTCTGCTGCGGACAGCGCAACGAAGCCTCGAATCAGCGCGCGCGTTCCCTCAAGCGTGTCGGGCTCGACCAGTCCAGCGCGTGCGGACACCACTTCGCGCCAGATGTTCACCTTGTCGCTGATGAGCACCGGCGTGGAACATGCCATCGCCTCGGCCACGACAAAGCCGAAGTTCTCCTGGTGCGACGGAAGAATCATAGCCTCGGCCGCACGAAGCGCTCCCCACTTCAGGTCGCCTTGAAGCATGCCGGTCCAGTGGATACGCGCGCTGGCTCCAAGGCTGCGCGCCAGCAAGTGAAGTTCGGCGGCCAAGCCCACCTGATCGGGGCCGGCAATCACCAGGTCCAGATCGGGAGGCAGTTCTGCCTTCAACTGCGCGAAGGCTTCGATCAGCAGATTGCAACCCTTCTTCGGGTGCACGCGGCTGATATAGAGTAGATACCTTTTTCCCTGCAAGGCGGGGAATGCTTTGAAGAAGGCGCTGCGCTGCTCCACAGGATGGTCCGGCGGCGCCGACGTGCCGTACGGCACCACCTGCTCGCGATAAGGAAAGCCGCGAAACGCGTTGTGGGCGCGAGCGCGTTCTTCCTCGCAGGTAAACAAGACTGCGCGCGCATCGCGCAGCACCCGCCCCTCAAACAGCGACCAGTATGCCTGCTTGGCCCAGTGCTTGATCGGATAGTGCTCGCGAAACCACGGATCGAGCATGCCGTGGGTAAACACGAAATAAGGCAGACGATGGCGGCGCAGTGCGCGCCAGGTGCCCAGCGACGAATAGTTCCACACTCCGTGCACAATCGCCACATCGAACTCATCCGCATGTGCGCGCAGCCAGCGATCGAGCGCATGGTTGAATCGATATCGACCGATGCCACGGCCAACACCTGCAACGACCACCTTGCCGCGATAATCGCGCCGCGCCGCGGTCTCCTGCGTTTCGAGACTCACCACGGTGCTCGCGTGCCCATCCGTGGTGAGCACCTGCGAGATGCGAGTGACGGCCTCGATGGGGCCGCCGGATTCGGAATCAGTCGTACAAATGATGTCGAGAATTCTCATGCGATAATCTTGATTTTCTTTGCGGTGCGCGAGCCGAACCTAGAAGGGGACAAGTTCCTGGTACACGGCGTAAGTTTCTGCCGCGCATTTCTCCCAGGAGAAGAGGCGGGCGCGTTCCAGTCCCTTGGCAACAAGTCGCGCGCGCGTCTCGGCGGACCCGGCAATCTGCAGCATGGCGGCCGCAATCGAGCCGGAGTCAGCGGGATCGCAATAGAGCGCGGCCTCGCCGCCCACTTCCGGCAGGCTGCTCGTATTGGCGGCAATAATCGGGCAGCCGCACGACATAGCTTCCACCAGAGGAATTCCAAAGCCCTCATAAAGCGAGGGAAACACCAATGCTTCGGCGCCGGTGTAGTAGCGTGCGAGCAGATCGTCGCCGCCGCCGGTTGTTATCACGCTGCCCCGCGGCAAGCCCAAAGCGTCGATCTGTTGAAGTTCGCCTGCCGTCAGGCTGTGCGAAGAAAACGCCACCAATTTATGCGTGCGATAAAGCTGCGAGTCGGCAAACGCACGGAGCAGACCGCTGAAATTCTTGTAAGAATATCGCCCACCAACATGCAGGAAATAGGGCGCGCCGATGTCGATGAGACCCTGTGCCGACGGCACGATGCAGGAAGCCAAAGGAACCACAGTCACGCGCTCCGGCCGCACATCGTAGAGTTCGAGAAGGTCTCGTCGCGTGGACTCTGAAACGCAGATCACATGATCGGCACGTAACAGCGCCTTGCGAATGCGCTCTCTGTGCAGCGCAGCTCTGGGAAACATCCCGGGCAGCCGCTCGGGGATCGTGTCGTGAATCGTGGTGACGATCTTCGCGGAACGGGGTGCGCTGCGCACAGGAGCATACGAAGTCTCGTGCACGATGTCCGGCCGCGACGCGCCGGCCAGGAGGCGAAACAGCACGCCGTTCGTCCGCAACACAGCCTTGAGTGGCATCCGCACAATGCGGGAGACATCGAGGCCAGTGACGGCGATTGAACTGCGCCGCTCGGCGAGAAACAGGCTGCGCAGCAGCGGGGCAACGATTCTGACCTCCGCGCCGGGCAGCTGGCTCATGTGCGCCGCCAACTCCACGAAGTAGCGGGAGATGCCAATGTAGGGGCGCAACGAGAAGGTCTGATAGTCGTAGATGATGCGCATTCGATCTAACGCTCTTCGCCCGGGATGGCGCGAATGACCCTGGCGGGATTGCCGCCCACGATAGTCCATGCCGGCACATCGCGGGTCACAACGGCGCCTGCAGCCACCACGGCGCCTTCGCCGATGGTCACGCCTTTAAGGATGAGAACGTGCATCCCGATCCAGCACTTGGATCCGATCACCACCGGCTTGACGGCAACATGCGACCAGTCCTTTTTGCCCTGCAGCGTTCCGCGCACGTCGTTGCTGCGCTCGCTCCAGCGCAGCGAGTGAGAATCGTGGTCGGTAATCACGCAGCCCCATGAGATCATCGTGTCGTCGCCGATCTCAACGCGCTCGGCGCAGTCGATGAGCGATGCGCTGAAAGACGTGTTCGATCCGATCGCAACGGCGGCTTCTTTCCGCTGACATGTGATGGAGCCAAGGAAGATGCTGCCCTCCCCAATGGAGAGCCGGCTGCCCGGATGCAGCGTAATGCTGCGATAGCCCACTCTGGCCGTCGGCGCGATCATGAGATTGCACTGATGCCGGAGCCGCCATTCTGCCATCTTATCGAGAGAGCCCATCAATGCTTTACGCATGGGAGACCTTCAACAGCGTAGAAAATCAGCCCGCCTCAGCGAGGCGACATCAACCTGTGCAGCCTGGCGCGAACGCGTGCTCCCAGGCTCAGGGCAAAGAAACGCTCGTGCATGCGCATCGCGTATTCCGGCCAAGCGGTGATAGCGGGAGGATGGCGGAGTGGAAACCGCAGCGGCTGCGCGGCGAGCGTACGGGCCGGATCGCCCGCCGTGGTATGGGTTGCATCGCCGCCGAAGCCGATGTTCTGGATCAGGTTCCTGCCAGGAATGATCCCGAGCCAGTTGCGGACCCAGCACGTATAACTCCATTGATAATCCCAGGTGTTCGGCCCGGTCCCGTCGTGCATCCCATCGAAAACATGGGTCCAGAAGGCCACTACCCTGCGCCGCGGAAAGAGCAAGTCCAGCGTGCCAGCGGCTTTGACCTCCGGCCAACCCCGCATGTGTTCGTCGTACTCTTGCCACGCGCGACGCCATGTCGCCCATCCCCAAATGCAGGCCACCTGCGAAAAGTAGTAGCTGCTCGATAGAGGAAGCTCGTCCTGCAGAGGATTGAATCCGGCGACGTAGGCAACTTGCGGCTGGTCCCTGTAGCGCTCGAGCATCTCTGCGCAAAATAAAAAAAAAGACGGATCAGGAAGACAGTCATCTTCGAGGATGATCGCCTCTTCGGTGCGCGAGAAAACCCAGTCCAATCCTGAGATTACGCGACGGCGGCAGCCCATGTTCCGTTCGGCAAAATTGGTGTCGACCTCGCAAGGCCAATCGACTGCCGTCACGATATTGCGGACCTCCGCGCACCGTTCCGCCTCGCCCGCGCGATCCGGCCGCGGTCCATCTGCGATCAGCAGCAGGCGCGCGGGACGCGCCGCAGCCACCGCATCAAAGACGCGCCGCGTCGTCTCCGGTCGATTGAAGACGATCATCGCTACGGGGGTCTCAAGCCGGCTCATTCGGCACTCCACGCAACAGCGCAACGGGCAGCATCCAGAAGCGCAGGTACGCGCGCGTTTTCATTCGGAAGATGTGCCGTGTGCCGGGATCAAGGAAGTCCGCCCCATAAGAAGCGATCCCTTGTGCGACCAGCGTTGCAAGCGCCGAACCGATGCCTCCCCATAACGGGATCCAAAGCAGATTGAGCACCACGTTGACCACTGCTCCCAAGAGCGTGCGCTGCATAGAGCTGACGGTAAGCTTCTCCTGAATAAACTGCTGGCCACTCACGCAGCCTACGAAGACAAAGACTCCGGTCCAGATATGGATGGCAAGAATGCCCGCGGAGGCGGCATATTGGCGGCCGTACAGCAAACGCACGGCCAGCGGCCCCGCAAATTGTGTGCACACCGCGACTACCACGCTGAGCAGCACCATGCTGTCGTAGAGCCGCTGCAATCGTGCGTAGTATTGCGCCTGATTCTGCTCCCTTCCCTTCAGCAGTTTCGGCATCACACTGGTACAGATGACGATGGGGATCGCGTACCAGATCTCCGACAGGCGGACGGCAGCCGTGTATTGGCCGACCGCGATTGTCGTGGAGAATTTGCCCAGAAGAATCTGGTCAGAACGCATGTACAGCATGACCATCAGACTGGACACCAGCAGAGGCCAACTCTCGGCCAGCAGGGCCTTTGCTTCCGGCAAGTGCCATTTCCAGCGGGGGAAACACCGGCGAAACCGCATGTAGGCGATTCCGAGACCGATCTCGGAGAAAAGCACTTCGAAGGCCGCAATCCAAGCGAAGACCAGCAGGCTCACATGGAGGAAGACGCAAACCAGCCGCGCCACACTGGCGGCAATAAAAACCACATTGCGCGGCACCACGGAATAGCGCGACTTGGTGTGGGCCTGAAAGAAGTAGTCCACGACATCGAACGCCTGGGAGATGGAAGCGAACGACATGAGCGCGACAATGATGAGAAGCGTGGTATTCCGGGGCTCGAGGAATCGCGTTGCGGCGACCGCGGCCAGAGTAGTGAGCACGCTGGCAATCGCCTTGAGCGCGAAGGCCGTGCCAAGAATATTCTGCTCACGGCTCTCGTCCAGTGCAACTTCGCGAACCACCAAGAAATCGAGCCCCAGGTTGGACGCGATGTTGAAGAGACCGTAGATGGCGAGACCGTAGTTGAGCAGCCCGAACTGGCCGGGTCCCAGATAACGTGCGACCGCTGTACCGACAATCACGCCGCCGAACATGCGCAGAATCCGGTCGCCGCTAAGCCATCCGATGTTGCTCAGGGATGCGCGCAGTCCGCTCCTCTGCCGTATCTTCTCGAGGATGCTCATAGTCGATGCGCGGTCGCGGCCTCTCCCCATATCGCCCGCGGGGAGGGTCACGCCTTCGGCCGATCAGCGCTGAACCGGTTACGCGTGGAAGCGGTGGCGGAGGAAAACGCCGGCCGCAGAGCGCGTCGGCGCCAGGCGCGCGGCCGAAAAAGACGCGCCATCTGTAAGGATTGTGCATGGACCGCAAGCAGATCGAGCGCCATGACAATCAATACAGATTCCATGATTCTTCGGGTGGTCCCGAACGGAGAGAAGAAAATGTCCCAAATCATGCTGGTGAAGAGGTAGAGAAGGAGGGGCGAATAGAGCGGCCGGTAAGTCGCGAGCAGCACGGTCGCCTTAATCATGAGCCAGAGTATGTATACCCAGAACACGGCCCCCAGAACTCCCGCCCAGACCCACGAGCCCATGATGTGAGAGTGCGTCGGGATCACTCCTCCGCTATCCTCTTCGATGTAGCTCGCGTCTGGGTCGACATCCATTCCATTCTCAAACTCGATGTCGTTCAGCATGTCGACATATTGAAAATCCTTCGCCCATGAGCCATGACCGAGAATGGGGCTATCCAGTACCGCGTACGAAGACACAAGAATCTCGGGCCTCGCACCCAGAATCAGACCGCCTTTAACGTGCGACTGCGTCTCGTTTTTCTCTTGAGCTTCGTCGCCGAGAAATCCGCGACTGCTGAGATACTGGACCAAACTACCCGCCGCAAGACTCGCGACAATCGCCATCGACGCCAACACCACGAGCCGCATGCGGCTTCCAAGCGGCGGCAAGACGCGCCAGGTGCCAATCTGCTCGGGAATAACGGGGACCGCCAGAGTGATAGTGAGCAAGAGGAACAGAACGGGAGACCGGTAGTCCGCCGCGAGATTGACAGCACTGATCCCAATCAAACACACGAGCGCGAGCATATACCTGCGCCGATTAAAGAGCAGGGCGCTGATAAGAACGACCAGCAGATTGACACCGCCCGAGAGGCCAAACTTCCATGGCGACTGCTGGGCGAGCAATGTCGGCTGAAGCCTGAATGCCAGGATTGATCCCAAGGAAAATCCTGCGAAAAAGAGAATTTTGCGCAGTTGGTTCTCGCTCATCAACATAACGATGAGCGCCAGATCGAGCGCGAAAAAGCAGATAGCTGCATCGCCGCGCACCCAGTCCGCCGACGGGGTACGACGGTAGATGTCAGTGAGGATCTGGCCGACTAACCATGCTGCCATTAACGCGTACAGGGGAATCGCGTCTTTGCGCAGAGCCCGTCGACGGTAAATAATCAGCAGCGGTACGATGATTGCTCCGACCAACACCTCCGCCACCGGAAGGTCGCCGACAAAACGGACACTGAAAGACGAACTGAGCCCTAGCAGGAGAGCGAAAATGTTCCCCAGTCTCGATAGGAATGAGCGGCCCGTGGCCCGCCACTGCCTTCTCGGAACACGGGCCGCCGCTCTCCTCGGATTGTTCTCAAAACGGGTCATAGTTTGATCCGAGTAGCTCCTGGTTATTCCGGGCTTCGCTCGCCGTAGTATTCGTAGTATTTACGGCCGTAGTATTCCGAATACTCGGGCGCGTTGAAATCAACCGCATTGACCGCAACGCCGAGCAAATGCGTGCCGGAGCGATCCAGCAAGTCAATGCAGCGCTGTACCACGTGGCGCTGCGCGGCGCCGTAGCGAATGATCAACACGGCCGCGTCGGTAAGCCGGCCCAGAATCGACGCGTCCGTAACGGCAAGCACGGGAGGCGTATCGATAAAGATGAAGTCGTAGTTGGGACGCAGCGACTCCAGCAGCGCCGCCATCTGATCCGATCCGAGCAATTCCGATGGTAGAGGCGGAACCGGGCCGGAGGGCAGGATGTGCAGATTTGGCAAATCGGCCCACGGAATAATCGCCTCCTGTAGCTTTGCCTTACCGGAAAGCACCGAGGAGAGACCGAGGCCCTTGCCCATCCTGAAGCGCAGGTGCACTGAGGGACGGCGCAGATCGGCATCGATCAGCAGAACACGCGATCCATTGAGTGCGAACGTGATAGCCATCAGCGTAGACACGGAACTCTTGCCTTCCGCCGGGCGCGTGCTGGTGATGAGGATGACCTTGGGCGGCTCGCCCGGGCTCGAAAGCAGAATCGAAGTACGCATACCGCGCAGCGCTTCAGCGATTCTCGACCAGGACGAGGAACCCTTGGCCACGGCGAACTCCCGGAACTTGCTGGGAAGAAGATCTTCGGTATCCACCGCGGGAATCGCGGCGAGCAATGGCAATTGCAGCGTCCGCTCGATATCGGTGATGGTCTTGAGGTTGGTATCCATCGCCTCGAGGGTCAGGGCCAAACCAAGTCCCAGCAAGAGACCGACACATGAGCCTGCCGCATAGTTGAAGTTCTTCCGTGGGCTACTGGGCAGAATGGGGATGTCCGCAGTATCCACCTTATGGATTGAGGTCGACTGCAGACCGGCCATAATGCCAGCCTCCTGCAGCCGTTGCTGAAGCCCATCGTAGAGCATGCGATCGGCCTCATACTCGCTGCGCGCAAATTCGAGCTGAATCCCCTTGTCGGTATGGCTGAAGACACTCTTCTCCTGGTCATTGAGATTCTTGCGAAGCATGTCTTCGTTATTCTTTGCCGCCTCGTATTCCTTCTCCACCCGCCCCAGTGCCGCCTTCTCCTGCTGCGCACGCGTTTTCTCAGCCACGTCGATCTGGGCTTTGAGGGTCTTGAGCGGCGGGTATGCAGTTCCGTAGATTGAGGCCATCGAAGCATACTGCGACTTGAGCTCGTCCACCTGCTGGCGTGCCATCTGCAATGAGGGATCAGTATTAGCCGCCGAATCGATCACGTCCGGTGACACGCCCTTAAGCGTGTCCAGTTGGGCCTCCTTGAGCATGCGCTCCACTTCAGCGTCGGCCAGTTGCCGGTTCATCTCCTCGAGTGACTGCACCATCACGCTGTCTTTGGGATCGGTGCCAACCAGGCCGAGATCGCGCTGCAAATCCATCATCTGGTTCTGGCTCTGCGTCAAATTGTTCTTGAGATCGGTCAGGTCCGTGCTGAGTCGGGCGGTGGTGAGCCGGGTAGCAGTGACGTTGTCCTGAAAGGTGCGTTCAATATAGTTGTCCACCAGCGTATTGGCAATCATGGTGGAAAGCAGGGGGTTCCGGGTAACCACGTCGATCTGCAGAATGCTGGTATGACCGCGCCGCTTGATATGCAGGGAGCCGTCAAATGCATCGATCAGCATCCAGCGGGTCTTGGGATTGTTCATATCCCAGGGACGCTTATTGATGAGCGGCACAAAATCACTGTCTCGCTCAAGATGCAGGGTGTTGATGGTCTGCATCGCCATGCTTCGGCTTTCCAGAATCTCGGTCTCTGTGTCCAGCTTCTCCGCGTCGTCCATGCCCATGGCCGCGTCCTGCACCTGCGAGACACGATACTCGTCGGATTTGTCCGGCACGATCTCGATGCGCGCCGAGGCAGTGTACATCCGCTGCGAGGTCGCGTTGATAAACATCGCCACGCCGATGCCGAGGACAAGCCCGACAGCGATCAGCCAGCCCCGCTTCTTGAGAAACTGGACAAATCGCGCAAAGGCGTCGCCGTCTTCCGTCGCGCCAGGCTGCATAACCATCTCCGCATTGGCGGGCGCCAACTCGGGGTTTTGAGATCTCGCTTGATTCACAGGTCCCTGTCCTTGGATAAGATTTCGATACTGCGATGACGATCATGCCGGCCATGTTCGGCGCAGCAGTCAACGATGCTGAGAGGATTGAATTGCGCGCGCCTGAGAGGCGGAATGCTCACTGCATTTTCGACGCGCCACGACGCGCTTCATACGATTCGATCAACGTGCTCGCCCACAGCGACGGCGAGAACTGCTGCGACAACGAGAAGCTGGCTCGCGACATCGAGTCCAGCCTTGCATCGCTCATGGAACTGACTCGCATCATCAGATTCGCCAGACCCTCAGCGTCCTGGTTGCCGAAGACGAATCCGTTGAAACTCGGCTGGACCAAGTGCACCGCAGCGCCCACTCTCTCTGAGGCCAGGATGAGCAGACCGGAGGATGCCCCTTCATGAATCACCAACGCCCACGGCTCGAAGACACTGGGCACGATCAGACAGCCCGCCGTCGATAGCTTCGCTCCCATGTGCTGCGGCTGCACAAACCCCTCCACCCGCACGCCGGGCTGGCCCTCCAGTTGGCTACGCAGCGGTCCCGCTCCGCAGCAGGTAAGCGGCCAGGGGTCGGTTGTCCTCTCGCGGTAGAGTCGATAGGCCCTCGAGAGAATCTCGATGCCTTTGACCGGAACGAACCGCCCCGCGAACAGAAAGGCACGCGGAACCGGCCGGCTTTCGGCGACGCGCTGCAAATGTGCGGCTGAGAATAGCGGCTGATCGCAGGAATACAGCCCGCGCAGAATCTCGCTTTGCTTGAAACCGAGCTTGCGCGCAAAGATGGATTGGCGCTCTCCCGGAAGCCAGACCATATCCGCGATAGGCCGCAGATAAAACGGGCTGGTGATGATCCCGACCCATTGCTTAACCGTCGAGTTCCACGAGTTGTCCATGCACATCACCCGCCAACTGCGGCCTTTGCGCGCTTTCGCCAGCCTGTGGTAAGCAGACACATGCCAGCCCGCAAGCACCATCACATCAGGCTCAAATGCGTCCAAGCTGGATTCCAGCTGCTCGAGATCGTCAGACGTCCTCCACATGAATCGGTTCTTCATCCACGCAAACTGACTCTCGTCATAGGGCGCGTCCTGATTCGGCGCCTGGTGACTCACGAAAAGTTCGACGCCGTCGCGGCCGGCGAGCTCTCGAATGCAGGCGTTCATGTACCCGGATAGCGATGTCCAAAGAACCGCGACTTTCACTTTGAGACTCCCCTGGGAGATCGGGCCATTAAACGGCTGAGGTATCCGGTTGCGCGATACACGACGTGGCGCAGGCTATCGAGCCGATTCCAATTGCGGCCGCGCACTTGACGAAAGATCCTGCGGCAATCGCGCAGGTACTGCTGGTTCAACCTGCCCGATCCGGAGATCGATGCATCGTGGATGCGGAATCCAGCGAGATCGGCGGGGATGAAGCCAATGCGCGCGCCCTGGCTGACCATGGTGACAATCAGTTCGCCGTCCCAGCAGGTGCGGTTTTCCAGATTGAAACCGGGGGAACGCTGAAATGACGCAGCGCGAAAAAATGTGGACTGCTGCAGCCAAACTGCGCCGCCATAGAGATAGCGCGGCACCGAAAAATTCCTCGCCCTGAAATGGCGAATCGGTTTGCCCTGCTTGTCGATTGTGTGCCCGCAACCAAAAACTAGATCGCACTGCGAATTCAGCGTAAAGAAATCGGCCACCCGTTGGAGCGATCCGGGATAAAGAAGATCGTCAGCGTTGAGAAAGCCGTAGATGTCGCCCGTGGCCAGTGCGAATCCCTTGTTCAATCCATCGGCTGCGCCGCGGTCCGGTTCGAAGACGCGATGCGCAAAGGAGGACGCATAGCTCTCGATCAACTCACGGCTTCCATCGGTCGAACCCGGATCGACGATGATGTACTCGAGGGATGGATACCCCTGATCGAGCACCGAATCGATTGCCTCGCGAAGAAACCGCGCCTGATTGAACGACAGCGTGACAATACTGATCTTCATCAGACCTTCAATTCTGGCTAGCCCAGGCTGACACGCGTTCGATTCCGACGATCGGCTGCAATGAGGAGAACCCCGATTACAAGATCAGTGGTAGACGTACAACAGTGTCGTCGTGAGGGTCTGGCCAAATTGCAATGCGCGGTTCAGCACATCCTTTATGGTGCTCGGTGTCACATAGATGATGTCGTCCTCATGGATGACCGGATCGGCCATCCGTGCAAGCAGAATCTTGTGCAGGTCGACCTCCTCGACAGCGCGGGTTCCGTCCGGCTGCTCGCGGACCAGGTACGAGTGCTTCTCCGATGTGAGCGGCACAACACCGCCGGCGAGAGCGATCAACTCGGAGAGAGTGATCTTCTGCGAACCGCATAGCGAATATGCTCCGGGACGTGCGACGTGGCCGCCGACGTAAGCGATTCCGCACGCACGCACCAGGATGCGATCGCCTGGATGGACGGGATAATCGTAACTGCTCGTGTTGCGCATCGTTGGATCCCAGGGCAGATCTTGCTTCTCGCCCGGCGTCTTCTCGTTGGAGATTTCGATGACGCGGCCGGTGGCAGCCGTTAGGCCGCCAGCAGTTGCAATGATGTCGGAGAGCCGATGCTTTCCAGGCGCGGGATAAATGCCCGGAGCGCGCACCTCGCCGAGAATCGTAATGCCCGACGAGAAGCCGTCGACGGTCACCGTCACATGCGGGTCGAGCATCAGATTTCGGTCTTTCAATTCTGAGGCGATCAGGCTCGATGCTGATGCGCTGTTTAATCCATCGAGATGGACCGAGCCGATGATGGGGTAGGCAATGTCGCCACTCTCTGAGACGCGTGTGGTAATCGAGAAATCCGGCGCATTGAAGACCAGCACGTGCACCACCTGGCCGGCTGCAATCGGCTCATCGGTCAGGCCGCCGATACTGGCCGCTGAAGCGGCCGCGGTAGCAGCACCGCTCGACCCACCGCCAGCATCATTCGGAATGATGGCAGGACGTTCAGACTGTGCGCAAGCCAACGCCGCGCATGCAAAGCACAGCGCTGCCGTCAGACAGGCATGGCCAAGCCGTAGCGGCGTCTGTACCCGATGCAATTGTTGATACGCGTTCACGATTCGGTCCATCATCATAATGCTCTCCCAGAGTGTCTCATTCACGCCACCCGCGAACGAGGTGCAGCTTGCCGTTGCCGCGCGAGCCGCGGCTTTCATGCCGCGTCGGCACAGGCGCTTGGTGAAAGTGTGCCGTCCCCGTCCATGGGCACACACGCAGATAGTGTCAGTTGAAGCAGATAACGATGTGCGATCAGCGGCGAAGTCAGCCCGCGACGGCTTCGAGCTGAGCACGCGCCGATGCATATGTGCGGCGAATGCCTTCTTCAAGCGAAGTGCTTGCCTTCCAGCCCAGCGCGTTGATGCGGCTTACATCCAGCAGCTTGCGCGGAGTGCCATCCTGCTTGGTCGCGTCGAAAACAATCTCGCAATCGTACTCGAGCACGCGTGCAACCAGTTCGGCGAGTTCGCAGATGGTCAGGTCCTCACCGGTTCCGATGTTGATGAGCGGCGCTTCGTCATTTGTAAGAAGGCTCTGGTACAGCGGCTCGGGCAGGCTGAGCAGATGAATGCAGGCCTCGGCCAGGTCGTCGCTATAGAGAAACTCGCGCCGCGGCGTACCGGTTCCCCACACCACGAGTTTGCGCTCACCCGCCTGCCGCGCCTCAATCACCTTGCGCATGAGGGCCGGCAGCACGTGAGAGCCTTGCAGGTCAAAGTTGTCGCCCGGCCCGTATAGATTCGTGGGCATGGCCGCAAGAAACTGCGTGCCATATTGCCGGTTGTACGACCAGCACATCTCGATGCCGGCGATCTTGGCCAGGGCATACGGGCGGTTGGTCGGCTCCAGCGGCCCGGTGAGCAGATACTCTTCCTTGATGGGCTGCGGCGCGAGCTTGGGATAGATGCAGCTCGATCCGAGAAAGAGCAGCCGCTTCACGCCGATGCGGTAGCTCGCGTCGATGATGCTGTTTTGAATCTCGAGATTTTCGCGGATGAAGTCCGCGGGATATGTGTCGTTGGCGAGAATGCCGCCCACCTTGGCCGCAGCGAGAAAGACATACTCAGGCTTCTCACGCTCAAAGAATGCCCGCACGGCGGCGCGATCGGCAAGATCGAGTTCAGCATGCGTGCGCAGCAGTAGATTGGTGTAGCCCCGCTGCTCCAGCCCGCGGCGCAGTGCGGAGCCGACCAGCCCGCGATGGCCTGCGACAAAGATGCGGCTGTTGGTTTCCATACCGATGCAGCTCCGCGTCCGATTAGTTCTCGTGGAAGTTGAACACTGAGTAGCCGTGCTTGCGAATGAGGGCGTCGCGCTCTGCCGACTTCAGGTCCTCATCGACCATCTCCTTCACCAGTTCACGGAAGGTGATACGCGGCTTCCATCCCAGCTCGCGTCGCGCTTTGCCTGCGTCGCCCAGCAATGTTTCCACCTCGGTGGGGCGATAGTAGCGCGGATCGATGGCCACAATCACGTTGCCCTTGGGGTCAATGCCTTTCTCGTCCGCGCCCACGCCTTCCCAATGCAGATCAATGCCGAGATACTTCGCAGAAAGCTCGACGAACTCGCGCACGCTGTGCTGCTCGCCGGTCGCGATCACGTAATCCTTCGGGCCTTCCTGTTGCAGCATCAGCCACTGCATCTCGACGTAGTCGCGCGCATGGCCCCAGTCGCGCAGCGCGTCCATGTTGCCCAGGTAGAGCGCATCCTGCAGGCCCACCTTGATGCGCGCCAGCGCGCGCGTGATCTTGCGCGTCACAAAGGTCTCGCCGCGCTGCGGCGACTCGTGATTGAACAGGATTCCGTTGCAGGCGTAGATGCCGTAGGCCTCGCGATAGTTCACGGTGATCCAATAGGCGTAGAGCTTGGCCACCGCGTAGGGCGAGCGCGGATAGAACGGCGTCTTCTCGGTCTGCGGAATCTCCTGCACCAGACCGTAGAGCTCTGAAGTCGATGCCTGATAGAAGCGCGTGACTTTTTCAAGACCCGCGATGCGAATCGCTTCAAGCAGCCGCAACGTGCCCAGCGCATCGGCGTTGGCCGTGTACTCTGGCTCCTCGAACGAAACCTTCACATGGCTTTGCGCGGCCAGGTTGTAGAGCTCGTCCGGCTTCACTTCCTGCACAATGCGGGCCAGTACACTCGAATCGGTGAGGTCGCCATAATGCAGCGTGAAGTGGCGGCCCTGCTTGTGCGGATCTTCGTACAGATGATCGATGCGGTTGGTGTTGAACAGCGAGGTGCGGCGCTTGATGCCGTGGACTTCATAGCCCTTGGCGAGCAACAGTTCGGCCAGATAGGCGCCGTCCTGGCCGGTCACGCCCGTGATGAGGGCACGCTTCATGAGTTGGTCTGCTCCTTGGTGCGGCCGTTGCCGGAGAGGGCAACGCGGGGGAAGTGTCAGTGCGCGCCGAAGAGCGCCGCGCACCGGCCGTCGTCAAACGTGCGTTTCAATGAAGGAACGGAAATAGTCGAGGCTGAGTTTCAGTCCCGTTTCCAGGTCGATCTTCGGTTCCCAACCGAACAATTTCTTGGCCTTGGTGATGTCGGGCTGCCGTTGCAGCGGATCGTCAGAGGGCAGCGGCGCAAAGGCAATCTTGCTCTTCGAGCCGGTCACACGGATCACTGCTTTCGCGCAGTCGAGTATAGTCCACTCGTTGGGATTGCCCACATTGACGGGGAGATGTTCCTCAGTGCGCGAGAGCCCGAGAATACCTTCGATCTCGTCGGTCACGTAGCAGAAGCTTCGCGTCTGCGATCCATCGCCGTACACCGTGATGTCCTCATTGCGGAGCGCCTGGATCATGAAATTCGAAATCACGCGGCCATCGTCGCGCTGCAGCCGCGGCCCATAGGTGTTAAAGATGCGCACCAGCCGTGTGTTCACGCCGTAGTAGCGGTGGTAGGCCATGGTCAGCGCTTCAGAGAAGCGCTTGGCTTCGTCGTACACCGAGCGCGGGCCCACCGGATTCACGTTGCCCCAGTAGTCTTCGGTCTGTGGATGCACCGCCGGATCGCCGTAGCACTCCGATGTGGAGGCGTGCAGAAATTTCGCGCCATACTTGCGCGCAATCTCCAGCATGTTGCGCGTGCCGACCGAGCCCACCATCAGAGTCTCGACGCCCAGCCGCGCGTAGTCCATCGGACTCGCCGGCGAAGCAAAGTTGAAGACGTAATCGACGTGGCCCGGATCGAAGGGCGCGCAGATGTCCTGTTCCTGCAGCTCGAATCGCGACTCACGCGCCAGATGGGAAACGTTGGCCCTGGACCCGGTACAGAAATTATCGACACCTAGTACCGAATGACCTTCCGCGAGCAAGGCGTCGGTTAGATAGGAGCCGAGAAATCCAGCGGCTCCCGAAATGAGTACGCGCATCGATTAAACGCCCCTTTCATACGAATCAGCGTTGCAATCAGGCGCCAGAAGAGCTCTGCGTCGCTCGAACCAATCGCCAGATTGCGCGATCGACCACTCTACGTTCGATGCTGGCTGCCACATCCTATAAGAATCTCCGCTGCATGTGGGATGCAGAGGACGACTTAAACGCCTATACCTTCGCACTCTCTTTAGTTTGCGGCCTGCGAAAGGCCGCGAGCGGATCAACCGGTTGCGAAAGGCCCGGCCGGCCCACACTGAGATATGTAAATCCATGACGGATCATGGTCGCAGGGTCGTATAGATTACGGCCGTCGATGACAATCGGATAGCGAAGCGCGTAGTGCAGCTTCTCCAGATCGAGCTCGCCAAACTCCTGCCAATCATTCAAAATCAACAACGCATCCGCATCCTGGGCCGCCGCATACGGGTCGTCCACATAGTGCATCTGCGCGCTCTCGGGAATCACTTCCCGGGTGCGCTCCGCGGCGGCCGGATCAAAGGCAGTCACGATGCACCCTTCTTCGATGAGACGATTCACGATGTCCAGAGCGGGAGACTCGCGGATATCGTCCGTGCCGCCCTTGAAGGCCAGGCCCAGCACGCCGATCTTCTTGGCGCGGAAGGTCCACAGCGCGGAGCGAATCTTCTGGAAGAAGCGCAGTTTCTGCTCCTCGTTGATCTTCTCCACTTCGTGCAGCATGCCGAAGTCGACACCCACCACCTCGGCCACGTTGCGGAAAGCCGCGACGTCCTTGGGGAAGCAAGAGCCGCCATAGCCTACGCCCGCGCGCAGAAACTTGTTGCCGATGCGCGAGTCCATGCCCATGCCGCGGGCCACTTCTTCCACGTCCGCGCCGGCTGCTTCGCAGATGTTGGCGACCACATTGATGAACGAAATCTTCGTCGCAAGAAAAGCATTGGATGCGTGCTTGATAATCTCCGCGGCCTTGGTCGAGGTGAGCAACAGCGGCGGCGGGTTCTGCTCGCTGCAGGGGCCGGGCACCGCGCGGTCGCTGGCAAAGTATGCGCCCGAAGTGAGCGGCGCGTAGACGCGTTCCAGCAGATCAGAGGCGCGGGTGGTGGCTGTGCCTACCACAATGCGATCGGCATGCAGGAAGTCCATCACCGCTGTGCCTTCGCGCAGGAACTCGGGATTCGATGCCACGTCGAACATCTCCGTCGGCACACCGTTGCGCTCAATCACGCGGCGGATCCACTCGTTGGTATAGACCGGCACCGTGCTTTTTTCGACGATCACTTTGTAGGAATCGATGGCGCGGGCGATTTCGCTCGCCACCGCATCCACGTAGGAAAGGTCGGCGCTGCCGGTGCTGCTCTGCGGCGTTCCCACCGCGATAAAGATGGCCTGTGCGGCCTGTGCGGCCATGCGCAGGTCGGTGGTGAACTCGAGCCTGTCGCCGCGATGGCGGTTCAGCAACTCCGGCAGATACTCTTCGTGGATCGGGATGCCGCCCTCTTGGAGGGTGCGTATCTTGGTTTCGTCGTTGTCCACGCAGATGACGCGGTGGCCAATCTCGGCAAAACACGCGGAGGCAACCAGGCCCACATAGCCCGAACCAACAACGGCAATCGTAACTGGCTGAAGCGCTGAATCTGTCATTGCAGTCTATCCTTTTAAAACTCTAAAGAAGCTCCGCCGCAGGCCCATCTGGTGAGGGCTGCACGGGCAGTCTGCTCCTGTAGCGCCATAGTAATGGGACAAGCCGTGGCGCGGATAGGTAACGAGGGACATACCTTTTGGGTGACGAAAGACAGCGTAACAGCCAGCCCAGATAGAGCCGGTCGGCCCAATCCGGGATTTTTACCTGGTCGCCGCTGAGGAACGCGATGGCTGCCCCGATGCAATGGATGGACGGCCTGAAGCTGAGCTGGCGCTTCAGGTAGTAGCCCAGCCGCTCCTGCGTGCCGCCGCCAACGGTCACCACGATATGCTTCACCCGCAGGCGCTCCAGAGCGTCTACAAGTGCTTTGTCTTCAATTGGATCGCCGTACATGGGCGCCATGTAAACGCAGGCCTCAGGAACTTCGATGCCCTGTGCGCGCAGCCATTCGAGATTGGTGCGGGCGCTGGCCGGACCGGCCATGATCCACAATGTGTTGCCGGGCTCGCGGACTTCGGGCTTCTCCAGCAAAACCCGCAAATAGCGCAACCCTGAAAGCCGTTGCACCGAGTCCCATTCGATCAGATTCCAGACCATCACCATGAAAGCCGAGTCCGTGATGGCAAGATCGGCGCCCGTCAGCGCTTCGCGATAAGACGGATTGGTCGCAATGTCTTTGAGCGCCGGCGCCGCGGGAACCACCAGCAGGCCGCCCTGCGCCATGCGCTCCATCGCGCCCTCCACGTCGCCGACGTAGAAGTTGATCCCCAGGATCCGGCGCATGTCACCCGCTCTTGCCACCGCTGTGCCTCCCGGCTGCATTGCTGCTATGCGCCCACCTGTTGCGCGCGGACGTGTTACGCGCGTACTTGCGCCAGCATCTCCTGCTCGATCCAGGTATAGGTCTTTTCCATGCCGTCGCGCAGGCGAATCGACGGTTCCCAGCCCAGATACTCGTGAATCTTGGTGTTGTCGCTGTTGCGCCCGTTCACGCCCTTGGGCGCGCTCAGGTTGTAGCGCCGGTCCAGCTTCACTCCGGCAATGTCTTCCACCATATCCACCAACTGATTGATGGTCACCAGCTCGCTCGAGCCAAGGTTGATGGGCTCGCGAATGTCGCTTTCCGTGATGGCCCGCGTGCCCTTCAGGCAGTCGTCGATATACATGAAGCTGCGGGTCTGCTTGCCATCGCCCCATATTTCTATTTGATGCGTGCCGGAGTGCTTTGCCTCCAGCACCTTGCGACAAATTGCCGCCGGAGCCTTCTCGCGGCCGCCCGTCCAGGTCCCGTAAGGACCATAGACGTTGTGATAGCGCGCCACGCGGCACTGCATGCCGAAGTCCTCTTCAAAGTGACGGCACATGCGCTCGCTGAAAAGCTTCTCCCAGCCGTAGCCGTCCTCGGGCAGCGCCGGATAGGCATCTTCTTCTTTCAGGGGCACCACTTCAGCATCCTTTTGTTTGTCGCCGTTGTAAACACAGGCCGACGAAGAATAGAAGAAGCGCTCTACACCGGAGTCACGTGCCGCCAGCAACATATGCGTGGTGGTGAGCACGCTCAACATGCACAGGGCCTTGTTGTTCTCGATAAAGCCCATGCCGCCCATGTCCGCGGCCAGTTGGAAAACCACCTTCACGCCTTCGGCGGCACGATAGCAACTGTCTTTGTCTTTCAGGTCGAGCACCAGGTTCTCGATCTCCGGCGCAACCTGGTACCACTCGTCCATCGGCTTCACGTCCACGGCCCGCACCACGTCCACGCCGTCGGCCAGCAGCTTCTTCACCAGGTGGCCGCCAATAAATCCGCCCCCGCCACAGACCACTACTTTTTCGCCCTTCAGATTCATCCCTGCGATCCTTTCTGCCTCAAGCTCCCGCGTCCGCGGCTACCTCGCCGGGCAGCGGGTCCGCAAGACAAAACTCAGAATACGCATCAAACAGCGCGTGTGCATTGGTCGCATCGTCGAGGAACACCCGGCGTAACGGCCCGCGGCTCAAAATGATGGCGATCAGCGTCAGCACGAGCGTTTTGGCGTTGGCCGAGCGCAGCTCGCCATTATCAATCCACGGCTGCAGGTAGCGCGAGACCACCTCGACCAGCTCGCCCAGATGGCGGCGCAGCAGCGGGTCCAGATCCTCGCTCAGCTCTAGTACGCTAAACCCCAGTAAACGCAAAAGTTGCGGCTGCTGTGCCAGCGCCGTCGAGATCAGCTCGAAGGTTGCCGCCAGGGCCGACCGGCCGGTGCGCGCCTCGGCCAGCCGCGTAAGCAATTCGCCGCGCAGATGCACCCGCGCCAGTTCCGCACTGAGCACCGCAACATACAGGTCGCGCTTGCGCGGGAAATGCCGGTAGATGGTGACCTCGTTCACTTCGGCCGCAGCGGCAATCTCTCGCGTGCTGGCGCCGTTGTAGCCGAACTGCGCAAACAGCGCCGCTGCCGTCGCCAGAATGCGCTCTTCCGCGCCGCCCCGGGATGTGCCCGCTGTTCCTGCCATGGAGGTTCCTGCCGTCCGGCTATGGACGTCGGCTATATGAAGAGGAATGAATTCCGCGCATCGCACCGAAAGGCGCGCGCGCAAAGGAAGGGTGTTGCTGTGGGTTAATGCGGAAAAATGGACGATCTAAGCGTGCTGAAAACGAAGCTGCGCTGCCAGACCTGCGGTGCGTTCGTCGCGGACGGGCAAGAGCTCGAGGTCAGACTCGTCTACTTCGACGGCGACGCTCTGCATAATCTGCTCCAGCGTGAGCACCACGCGGAAGCCGCTCTTCTTGCGGGCCACGATGCCCTGCATCCCAGCAAAGGCGCCGGAGCGGATGCGCACCTGCTGCCCGGCGGTGAGCAGCGGATGCGGCTCAACCTGGCCCTTTTGCAGTCCCTGGCGCAGCGCGTCCAGCGCCGCATCGGGCAGCGGAGCCGGCTCGCCGCCGGTTCCGCCCACAATGGCCAGCGCGCCCGGCGCGCTCAGCACGCGGACCCGCTCCAGCCGGCCGATGCGCACAAAGATGTAGCAGGGAAACAGGGGCAGTTCGAGAGCGACTTTGGAGCCGTCGCGCCATTTGCGGTGCGCCACGTAGAGAGGCAGGTAGTGCTCGACTTCGCGCTGGGCCAGGTGCTGGGCCACGCGTTTCTCGTGCCGGCAGGTGGTGTAAACCGCATACCAGCGACTGCAGGCAGGTGCTTGCTCCGGCGCTTCGAGGCTGGAAATGGAGGGAACCGGGAGAGGTGCGCCCTGGGATGTGAACAAAGCTTCGCTATCCTCGCTTGGATTTACGCTCCGAGCAGGTAATTCGCGTGCTCTAATGGTTGATTCCGCACAACCCCGTCAACCTGAATGAAAGCAAGTGCTTCCATCCCTGACATCCGTGAGCGAAACCTGTTGTGCAGCTTGCAACACCACTATAGCAGCAGGTCCTGAATTCTCAAGAAAAATCAATGTAACCTGTGGAGAACTAGATAAGGATTTTCTAAGGAAATGCAGGCAAGCACTTGCCCGGTATGAACGGATTCGATACGGCCAACCCTGCGCAATCAGGCCTATGGTACCCTCAAAACCATAGAGGAACTCGGTGATGCCGGTGCCCGCAGCCCGTATCTATATGGACGCAAACGCTACCACGCCGTTGACGGCGGATGTAGTGGACGCCATGCGCCCCTACTGGCTGGAGCACTTCGGCAACGCCTCCTCGATCCACCTGCACGGGCAACAGGCACGCAACGCCGTGGACCACGCGCGCGAGGTGATGGCCGAGTTCTTCCATTGCCACGACGCCGAGGTAGTGTTCAACTCCGGAGGCACGGAGGGCGACAACACTGCGCTGTTTGGTTTGCTGCGGACCGGCGATCATCTGATCACCACGGCCATTGAGCACTCCGCCGTGATTCAGGCGGCGCAGCGGCTGGCCGAACGCGGCGTCGAGGTTACGTATGTTGCTCCCGAGGCGAGCGGATTGATTGCACCCGCGGCCATTGAAGCCGCCCTCCGGCCCCATACGCGGCTGGTGAGCGTGATGCTGGCGAACAACGAGACCGGCGTGCTGCAGCCGGTCGAGGCGATCGGTCAGATCTGCCAAAATGCGGGCGCGTTCTTTCACATTGACGCGGTGCAGGGCGCGGGCAAGGTTCCGTTGGACGTGCGCCGCATCGGCTGCCATCTGCTCTCCATCAGCGCGCACAAGATGCATGGGCCCAAGGGCGTGGGCGCGATGTTTGTGCGGCGGGGAACGCCGGTGGAGTCGCTTCTGGTGGGCGGAAGCCATGAGCGCCGCCGCCGCGCCGGGACGGAAAATGTGGCCGGCATTGTGGGCCTGGGCAGGGCTACCGAGCTGGCGATGAAGTCGCTGGCTGACGGAACCATGGACCGCGTGGCCGCGCTGCGCGACCGGCTTGAGGCCGGCATTCTGGCGCTGCCCGGCACCGGGCTGAACGGGGCGCTCGCGGATGGGACGCCCGCTCCGCGCGCCGCCAACACTACGAATATCTGGTTCGACAATCTGGAGGGCGAGGCGCTGGTGATCGCGCTCGACCTGAAGGGCGTCGCCGTCAGCGGCGGGTCGGCCTGCCACTCCGGCGCGACCGAGCCCAGCCACGTGCTGATGGCGATGGGCCTGGACAAGACCCGCGCCCGCGCCAGCCTGCGCTTCAGCCTGCTGAAAACCGTGACCGAAGCCGAGATCGACCGCGTGCTGGCCATTGTGCCCGAGGCTGTGGAGCACCTGCGGGCGATTTCGCCGGTGGCGGCGGGCACGCTGGGCTAGGCCTGGCTTCCTTCTTCTCTCCCAAAGGCGAAGAAACGGCGTTTTGGGTAGGGGGGAGGGGGTATTTCCTCTCCTTTAACTTCTTCAGAATCAGCGCTGGATGGTTTCAAGCGCTGAATTTGGCGAAGATTTAGCGAATACCGCGGCTGCCTCATTCAGCAGATTGCCTTATGCCGCAACCCCTTGTGCTATTTCTTCGATCGAGCGGTCATTGATCGGACCCGTAAGCGCCTTTCGCGCTGCCATTCGAATCAGTTGGGATACGCTTTTGGCTGCCCCTTCGAATAGCAATTGCACAAGAAAAATCGAGGTTATCGACCAGAGCACTGGCGATCCAATCAAAAGACGTTTAACGGCAAGATTCACCGCGCGGCGGTGAATCTCATCCAATCTCTCTCGGACATATTCGCTCTTAATCGCTGCCCGCGCACGTTCCCAATCCGGTGACCATTCGTTTGGTGCTGGTCGTCCAGAGAGTTTTTGAATGGCAGCTGTCATCAGAATACGAAAGACTGTCAAGTGGTGCGCATACCGAATGAAACCATTCATCTGCTTTCGGAGAAGCACATATGCTGGGTCATTAAAAGCGATGTGCCCATCTGCTGCGAAATCGAAGAGGTCGTCGCGAATGGAGAACATCTGTTGACGAAACGAATCAAGTCGCATAGCTGGGATCATTTTGAAAAGCACGATTGCCCAGAAAGCAGCCACAACCGAGAACTGGAGAACATTGGCGAGTTGTAGTGCATTCATCATTGATCTCCTTCTCTAGTAGTCCCCTCGCGCGTTAGCAGACTGGATTCCCGATTGCGGTCCAGCCTTAGCTCTAAAGCCTCGGTGCGTTCAGTTAGACGTTTGCGGGTATTCCTATGTCTCCGGCACTCATTGATCCACAACCCAGATGTTACACCGGAAAGCGCCAAACTTGCCTCGACGGTGAGGTTGAGTTGCGTTGCGATCTTAAGGGCTAGATCGGCAATTGAGGTCTTTCCCGCGAACGCCTGAAACGTATGGGCGACTTCAAAAATGAGGAAGGCTGTAACGCCGGCCCAGATTATCGAGTTCCCGAACTGCCGGATGAGCCCCAATACCTCCCTCAAGAGCCACCGCCAGAACGGAGGTTGATTGCGCTCCTTCTTTCGCTTTGTCGATGCCACCAGAGCCCCTGCAAATGCACTATTTTTGATTCAAATTGAACTTCAAGACACAATAGCACGTTTCCCAACGGGAAAACGGATCTGTGGAGTATGTTGTCACTCTTATGTTTGATCGGGAAGCACTCATCCGCTCTGTGCTCAAAGGTGCCTGATCTCTCAGTATGCGCGTTTGCGTGTAATTCTCCGCAAACGGATCCCGTTGAATTGAAAGTAGTTAGGATTTTGGCTTCTTGACGCGGCCCTGCACGCCTGCCGCGAAACCCGTTTCGCCGTACACTGGATAGAGCGCCATGACGGAGCCGAACACCATTGCCGTAGCCATGTCCGGAGGGGTTGACTCCTCGACGGTGGCGGCGCTGCTTGCCCAGGAGGGCGCGCCGGTGGTGGGGCTGACGCTGCAGCTTTGGGACCAGACGCGGCTGGCGGGCAAGCATGGGATTCCCGAGGCGCCGAAGGCGGGGCGCTGCTGCTCGCTCGACGATGTGTACGACGCGCGGCGGGTGGCGACGCATCTCGGCATTCCCTACTACGTGGTGAAGCAGGAGGAGCGCTTTGAGCAGGATGTGGTGCGGCCGTTTGTGGCCGAGTACCTGGCCGGGCGCACGCCGATTCCCTGCTCGCTGTGCAACAACCACCTGAAGTTCGACCAGCTTCTGCAGACGGCGCGGTCGATTGGCGCGGAGCGCATTGCGACGGGCCATTACGCCATCAACGAGTACGACCCGAGACGCGTGGGCGCTGGATTTTGAAGCGGCCTGCGGACCGCGCGAAGGACCAGACGTATTTTCTGTTTGGCCTGACGCAGGAGCAGCTTGCGCATACGCTCTTTCCGCTGGGGAACCTGACCAAGACGGAGACCCGCGCGGCGGCGCGGGAGCGCGGGCTGGCGCTGGCCGAGAAGCCCGACTCGCAGGAGATCTGCTTCATTCCCGGCGGCGACTACAAGCAGTTTTTGACGGCGTATCTCGAAGAGCAGGGCGAGGCCATGCCGGACTCGGCGGGCGAGCTGGTGACGAGCTCGGGCGAGGTGATTGGGCGGCATGAGGGGATTACGGGCTTCACGGTGGGCCAGCGTAAGGGGCTTGGCGTGGCCTCGGCGACGCCGCTTTACGTGCTGCAGATTGACCCGGCCAGCCATCGAGTCACTGTCGGGGCGGATGCGGAGCTGGCCACGCGGCACCTGCGCGCCGGGCGGCTGAACTGGATTTCGATTGCCGGCGCTGACGGAGCCGATGCGGGTGCAGATCAAGATTCGCCACCGGCATGAGCCGGCGTGGGCTACGCTTTCTCCGGCGCCAGCCTCAGGAGCAGGTTCGCAGCCCGGCGAGACGCATGCCGAAGTGCTCGCTATATTTGACGAGGCGCAGCGGGCGGTGACGCCCGGCCAGTCGGCTGTGTTCTATGACGGCGACGAGGTTGTGGGCGGCGGCTGGATTATCTAGAAAATCCCATTACTGCGCACATTTGACCCTCCGCGTTATACTGGCTCGGCACTTCGATCCGGGAGAGATTTCGATGCCTGAGAAAACGTTTGCCCGAGTTGCGGCTGTCGCGGCTCTGGCCCTTAGCCGGCGCGCTGGCCTGCGCGCAAAATGCCCCCGCTGTCCTGACCATCCACGCGGACCAGCCGACCCACGCCGTGAGCCCCTCGCTCTATGGGCTGATGACCGAGGAGATCAACTACTCCTACGACGGCGGCCTGTATGCGGAGATGGTGCGCAACCGCGCGTTCCACTCCGACTGGTCGGGCACGCCGTACTGGTTCCTGGTGGAGCAGGGCGAGGCCGCGGCGAAGATGGAGATGGACAAAGAGAATGCGCTGAGCGCGGCGCTGCCCTACAGCATGCGGCTCGATGTGGAGAAGGCCAGCGAGCACAGCCCGGCGGGCATGCTGAATGTGGGCTATTGGGGTTTCTCTCTGCGGCCCGGCACGGAGTACAAAGGCTCCTTCTACGCGAAGACCAGCAGCGCGGACATTGGCCCGGTGACGGTTTCGCTGGTGAGCGACGATACGGGCAAGGCGATCGCGAGCGCCACGGTCTCCGGCATTGGATCGGATTGGCAGCAGCAAGCTTTCAGCGCTGAAGACCGGGGCGATGGAGCCTTCGTCCGTCGAATCATCTCGAGCTGACTGTGGCGCACGCGGGCACCATCTGGTTCAACCTGGTGTCGCTGTTTCCGCCGACGTATCACGGGCGGCCTTATGGCAATCGCATCGACCTGATGGATAAGCTGGCGGCGATGCATCCCGCGTTCCTGCGCTTCCCCGGCGGCAATTATCTTGAGGGCGACACGATTGCAGATCGTTTCGACTGGAAGAAGACCATTGGCCCGTGGAAGGACCGGCCCACGCATCCGAGCCCGTGGATGTATCACTCGTCGGACGGCATGGGGCTGCTGGAATTTCTGGAGTGGTGCGAAGACCTGAAGATGGAGCCGGTGCTCGCGGTGTATGCGGGCTACTCGCTGCGCGGCCAGCATGTGCCCGCGGCGGAGCTGGGGCCGTACATTCAGGATGCGCTGGATGAGATTGAGTATGTGACCGGCTCGACCGATACCAAGTGGGGCGCAGAGCGCGCGAAGGACGGGCACCCTGCGCCCTTCAAGCTGACTTATGTTGAGATAGGCAATGAAGACTGGCTCGATAAGTCGGGCAGTTATGCGGAACGTTATCCGCCGTTCTACAAGGCTCTGAAGGCCGCGTACCCGAACCTGCAGTACATCGCGACAGCGCCGTTGAAAGATGCGCCGATGGACGTGCTCGACGAACACTTCTATGTGCGCGCGACGACCAACTTTCACGACGCCACGCACTACGACAAGACCGACCGCAGCGGGCCGAAGATTTTTGTGGGCGAGTGGGCCACGCGCGAGGGGCTGCCGACGCCGGACTTTGGCGCGGCGCTGGGCGACTCGGCGTGGATGACGGGGCTCGAGCGCAACAGCGATATGGTGATTATGGCGGCCTATGCGCCGCTGCTGGTGCGCGTCGATCCGGGCGGCATGCAGTGGGAGACGGACCTGATCGGCTACAACGGCCTCAGCAGCTACGGCTCGCCTGCGTATTATGCGCAGGTGCTGTTCGCGCAGTATCTGGGCGATCACGTGCTCGCGTCGAATTCGACCAGCGCGGGCGACAAATTCTTCTACTCCATCACCGCGAGCGCGGCGAAGAAGAAGCTCTACCTCAAGCTCATCAACGCCTCGTCCGATGCGCAGCCGGTGGAGATCAATCTCGACGGCGCAAAGGTTGCGCCCACGGCGAAGCTGGTGAGCCTGACGGCGACGAACCCGGAGGAGACCAACTCCATCGACGCGCCGAACCGCATTGTGCCGGTGACGTCGGAGCTGCACGATGTGAGCAGCGCCTTCCACTACACGCTGCCGCCGTATGCGATCCAGGTGATCGAGTTCGACGGACAGTAAAGGCAGATGCGGTGAGGGCCGGGACTTATGCGAGTCCCGGCCCTTCTTTATGTCGACGTACACGAAAACGAGAAGATATAACGGCGTTTCTCGTTACTCACCCTCACATCGTGCAGACGTAGTAGTGATGGATCAACCGCCGGACTTTGCCCGCACACTCTTCTCCAAAGCCATTTTCTGAGCTTGGTGGTTGCGTGTGTTGCGCCATTGGCAGGGCGATCTCGTCGGACACGTCATGAATCAGGAATGTGTTCGGCCCCCCAGCGAGTCCGACGGACCAGTCATAAACGACGAAATTGTCATCATTCGACCTTGATGAAACGCCGAGCTGACCAACTCCGAAGCCTGCTGTGAGCCCAAGATGTACAAAATCTGCAGCCCAGTTGATCGGTCGCCACAGCAAGATAGGGATGAGCAGCACCAAAAAGATTGAGCCTCCGGTTCGCAGGCGTTTCTTGATGGCGCAATAAGTAGTAATTGCTAGGACGACGATTGCTGCCACTCCGTAACCGAACATCGAAAGCGGGATAAGGACAAAACTGACCGACCCGGGGAGATGGCAGAGGGTTGTTAGGACGGCAACTATTGTCAGTGACGCGATCGCTGGCTTGAGCGACCAGCCATCCGTTCCCTTGATGATGCCTTTCAGATCCATGAATTAAATATAGGCGTTCGCGTGATCGCTGCTCACCCAAGTGTGTTCCATTAGTCCCGATAAGTCGGCTTGGCTTCACCTACTATCGCTGCACGGCCCAGGCGAGCCCGTCGGGATTGCCGCCGGCGTCGATGTGTGCGGCGACGGTGAGCGTGGCGAGATCGATGACGGCGACATAGTTATCGGGCGTGCAGGCGACGAAGGCGCGCTTGCCGCCGGGCTCCATCAAAATGCCCGCGGCTCCGTGGCCGATGGGCACGCGCTTGATGACGGTGCGCGTGGCGGCATCGAGCACGACGAGATCAGGCGAGCCAAGCAGCGAGACAAGCACCTGCTTGCCATCGGGCGTGAACTTGAGGCGGTTGGCGCTGCGCACGTTGGCGTCGAGCGTGGCGACGACCCTCTTCGTCTCGAGGTCGATGACGGAGATGGTGCCGTCCTGCGCGTTGGCGGTCCACATCTCTTTCTCGTCGGGCGAAACGTCGAAGCCCTCGTCGCCGTGGCCCACGGGGATGACGGTCTCGTTCCAGTCGCCGCCGGGAGGGCCCGGCATGCCGCGCGGCGGTCCGCCCGCATTCGTCGCGCCCGCACTCATCGCACCCGGTGGAGGCATGCCCGGCGGCGGACCGGAAGGCGCGCCAGCCGCGCCGTCAGTATGATCGAGCACCGTCACGGTGCCCGCGTTCACATTCGTGGTGACGATGCGCTTGCCGTCAGGGAAGACGTGGAGCATGTGGGTGCGGTTCTGGCCGATGCCGATGATGGTGTCGATTTTGCCGGTGGCGGGATCGTAGCTGCCGATGGCCTTGGCCGCCTCTGCCGTGAACCAGACCTTGCCGAGCGCGAAGTCGAGACCATGGGGGCCGCGCAACGCGCCGAGATCGATGGACGGCAGCGCTTTCTGATGCACGAGGTCAATCACAGCGAGGGTGTGAAAGCGGCCGAAGCCGTAGTTCGACACATAGGCGGTGCGGCCATCGGCGGAGGCGATGACTTCATGCGGATCGTCGCCGACCGGCGCGGTGGCAACCACCTTGAGCGTGGCGGGGTCGACGATGGAGAGCGTGTGCGCCTGCTTGGAGAGAACCAGCAGCGCGTTTGTAGGAGTGGTCTGCGCGAAAGTCAGCGACGTCGCACCGAGCGCGAAGCACAAAGAGGCTATAAGGCAACGAGGCATCATCGAGACCCTCTCCCGCATATTCAGTTGTGTTAGACGAAAAGATCCTTGTCAGCGGCGGAGTGCGTGGCCTGCGTGCGCGGCGGCGGATTCTTCTGGCGCAGCGTGCCGAACGCAGTGCGCAGAAACGCGGCGATGCCGGAGACCTGGCGCAGCGGAACGGCAACGGCGTCGGTGACGACGGCGCTGGCGCGGTCGACCGAATCGAGAACCGTGGAGAACATATTGTCGATGCGGCTCATCTGGCGGCGCATGCGCTCCAGAATCTCCATCGCCGACGCCTGCATCTCCGCGCTCTGCGAGCGCAGTCCCTTGATCACTTCGGCCATGTCGGTGGCCGCGGAGTCAATCTTCGGTCCCACGCGGGCGAGGAACTCACGCGCCTCAGTGGCCACGGGCAGCACCACCGCGCGCAGCTCAGCCATTTCGTTCTGGACCGCTTCCGATGCCTTGCGCACGGAGAAATAGAGCGCCAGCAGAACGAAGGACTGCAACAGCACCGCAGCCCCGGTCAAGGCGACAAAGATAATCAATAGTGTTTCGGTGTTGACGTTCGACATGGGTTGATCTCGCGCAGTGCCAAGGGGAATGAACGAAGAGAACCGCAAGGAGCTATTCGGCGGCGACCGGGCCGCTGCCGAACCAAAGAAGTGCGGCCCGCCTTGCGACGGGCCAGACCGTTACTCGGCGGAGTCGGTCGACGCGGTTTTGTAGGCTTCGCGCCCTGCATCGACGGCTGCGGCCACGCGGGTGCTCTGGTCGTTGACCAGGCTCTTGCCGCGCTCCACGAACTCCGACCACTGCGAGCGGCCGCGATCGACGTACTCGCCGACTCGCTCCTTGCCACGGTCCACATATTCGCCCACCTGCTGCGCCGCCTCGCGGCTCTTCACGCGCAGATATTCGCTGCTTTCGCGCGCCGTGTTCGCAATATCCTCGCGGGTTTCGCGGCCGCTCTTGGGCGCATACAGAATGCCCACCAGTGCGCCTACGCCGAGCCCCGCTACAAACCACGCCAATCCCATTGCCCTGTTCTCTTCAGCCATGACGAGATATCTCCTTTCATCGTCTAAAAGAACGCCTGAGCGTACCAGACTCCATGGTACGCCGCAAATCCCGTTGTGCGCCGCAAATTGCTTCCCGGGGCGCTGGAATCGGGTATAAATTCGGCAGTCCTGCCGCGTTCCCCAGATGCGCGTGTGCCCTGTAGGTTGGACGCGGGCGCGGTCCCATCTGTTGTACCGCATGCGCCGCGGCTCTATTTTGGCAGCAGCCCGCGGGCGATGCTATCGAGCATGCCGTTGAGGAAGTTGATGGACTCGGGCGCGGAGTAGCGGCGGCCGATTTCAAGAGCCTCGTTGATGACGATGGGGAACGGCGTTCCCTTGAAGCCGAGCATCTCGCCGACGGCCATGCGCAGCAGGTTGCGATCGACCGCGGGCATGCGCTCAATGCGCCAGTGCTTGGAGTTGCGCGGCGATCAGCTCGTCGATCTGTTCCTGACGTTCTCCGTGGCCACGCGGAAGAGGTCTTCGGCAAAGCCGCGGGCTTCGGCTCGACCTCGTCGCCGGCTTTCCAGAAGGTGGCTCGCACCTGGTCCGGGGTCTGCTTGCCGATGTCGGCCTGAAACAGCATCTGCATGGCGAGTTCGCGGCCTTTGCGCCGCGTGCCGGCGGTCAAGCGGGGCCGCTTTCCACCAGCTTGCGGCGCAGGCTCACCATCTCAATGGCCGCCGCGGCGGCTTCAAATCCCTTGTTCCCGGCCTTGATGCCGGCGCGATTCAGCGCCTGCTCCAGGGTTTCGCAGGTGAGCACGCCAAAGCTGTGCGGAATGCCTGTCTCCTGCTGCGACTGGCCGATGCCGCGCGCCACTTCGTTGTAGATGGCCTCGTAGTGCGCGGTCTCGCCGCGCAGCAGGCAGCCCAGCGTGACGATGGCATCGACCGTGCCCTGGTTGGCGATGGTGCGCGCCGCGGCAGGAATC
The DNA here is from genome assembly GCA_963783925.1 of uncultured Acidobacteriaceae bacterium. Taxonomy (GTDB): domain Bacteria; phylum Acidobacteriota; class Terriglobia; order Terriglobales; family Acidobacteriaceae; genus Telmatobacter. Next base: position 376,975 of record CAWAPM010000001.1, read on the forward strand.
TCCCATGCGCCGGGAACGCGCACGATTTGAATGTCGCCGCGGGCTGCGCCGCTGCGCAGTAGCGCGTCGAGCGCGCCTTCGAGCAGGCGCTCGGTGATGACCGCGTTCCAGCGCGCGACGACGATGGCGAACTTCATGCCTTCGGCGGAGAGATCGCCTTCGAGCGCGACGGGCTTGCCCTTGACGCGGATCGGTCCACGCCCAGAAGCTGAATGTGAAGCCCGGCTCGGGCTCGACTGTAAAGAGGCGCGACTTCCAGTGGGTCTCAGCAATCTGCAGAGAGGCGCGCGGCAGCATCGCCGCCCTGCGCGCGCAGCCACGCGTCGGCGGCCTGATGCGCGGCGTCCAGCGACGTCACTTCCACCAGCACATCGGCTGTAGAAGGCACCTGCCCTCGACGAATTCAAGATTGCCCAGCGGCGCGAGAAACGATGCGCCGCGGCCGGTCCTTCATCCTGCCAGCCCTTGCCGCGTTCAAAACCCAGCGCCGCAAAGAAGCCGGCCAGCCGCTCATAGGCTGCGGCGTTGCCCGCCGGACGCAGAAAGGAGATGCCTTTGATCATGCTTCGATTTTATCGTGGTGGGGCGGACCGCTGGCGCAGGCTCGCCGGTGCTGTGTGCAAACGAAAAAGGCCGGCGCGAGGCCGGCCTTTCAAGTTGAAGAAGCAGCGCGCTGGATTATGTGGTCGAGCGCGGCTTCACGGCGATGGCTGTCGCCGGCACAATGCCCGAAGGCGGCGATGTGGTGAGCGTGCAGCCAAGGTCCGTGACCGGCGTGCAGGCCGGCAGGTTGGGCGTGATCTGCTGCTTGTCGGTCAGTGTCGTGGTGTCGATGTAGTGGACTTCGTTGTCGCCGGCTGTCGAGACGAAGAACAGTGTGTCGTCTGGGCTGAAGGCGCCTGCAACGGGCGCGGTGATCTCCGAGCCGTTGGTGAGGGTGATGTAGCCCACCGTGCCCAGGCTCGTGCTGGGCCCTGCCACCTGCTGGTAGTAGGGCAGCGTGGCGCCGGGCGTGGCGCCGTTGTAGGTGATGAAGGAAACGCTGTCCGGAGCAACGCTGGTGCCGGACTTGACCGCGGTGGGCGAAGTGACCACCTGATTGAGGCTGGTGGCGTTGATGTTCAGCGGCGTCTGCGCCAGGGTGCTGGCAATCGTCAGCGGCGACATGACGCCGGTGGAACTGACCGGGCACTGGCTTGTGGGGATGGTCACGCCGATGTCAGAAAGCGTGACGCCGCCGCCGCTGAGCTCCGCGCCGATGATGTGGTCGCCATCGGTGGTCGCGGCCAGCAGGTTGTTGGGCGCGGCCACGGGGCTGCCGCCGTCGCTCTCGGGATAGAAGACCATGTCGGCGTAGTCGCCCACGGTGCCGGAGGGGCACCAGGCGTGGACCGGCGTGGAAGTGGAGCCGGCGAGATAAGCGCCGACACTGGGGATGGTGAGGGCCAGGCTTTCCGCGCCGCCGCTGGAGGTGAGATCGTTGGTCGTCCAGCCGGTATTGGCGTTGTAGACGTAGAGCGTGTTGGTGTGACCGGTGACGCCGTTCACATTCAATGCCGTGCTGTCCACGACGTAGAGGGTCTTGGAGTCCGGCGTCCACTGCGCGTAAGCGCCCATGCCGCCGAAGGTGGACGAAGCCGATCCCCCTGCGACGCTGTAGAGGTAGAAGACCTTCCGTATCGGATCGTTGATGAGCACGGTCTGGTTATTGGGAGCAACCGCCAGCACCACGCCCGGCACGTTGGGATTCTGCGAGGAGATGGCGTTGGAGCCGGTGGTGTAGACCATCAGCTCGGTCGAAGAGCCGAAGTAGAGGTTGGTGCCGGTCTGGTCCATCAGCATGGAGTTGGGCACGTAGGGCAGGCGGACGGTTGAGCCCGTGGTGCCGGTGAGCAGCTGAACGGGCACAAAGTATTGCGACTGGCCCGGAGCCGAGAACCAGACATAGGCGCTGGCAGTTCCCGGCGTGGTGATGCCGACCGGGTTGCTGGAAATCGACAGGCCTGTGCCGTTGCCGGCGCCGATCTGATTAATCGGCGTGGCGTTGCAGGTGGCTGGCTGGCAGATGGCGTAGACCGAGGCCGCGCCCGGGTACGACGCGGTGATGCCGCCGGTGGCGCTGGCGGAGATATTGAGCGGGTTGGTCGACTGGTAGTCGAGGGTGAGACCCGTGATGGTGGTGCCGTTGGTATCGACGACCGTGGTCGTCAGGTTCTGCTGCACGCCCTGGGTCACCGTGCCCCTGGTGGTTCCATTGGCCAGCGTCAGGCTGATGGACCTGGGCGGGCAGGTGGAGAAGTAACCAGCCGATGCACCCGAGCCGGCCACCTGAGCGGTGATGGTCGTGGTGCCGGGCAGCTGCGCGGTGATCAGGTTGGTCTCCGGATCAATGGATGCGACCGCGGGGTTGCCCAACGTGTAGCTGAGGACGCCGATGGCCGCAGAGCAGGCCGGTACCGACGTGACACCGGGAGTGAGGCCCCCCGCGCAGGAGTAATTTGTCACCGAAGCCGGTGCGCACAGCTCATACTGCGTGCCGTTGCTGGCATAGCAGGCCTCGGAGGCCAACTGCTCCACCGTGCCCTTGGAGGCGCACTGCTGCGTGCCGTTCTGGGTCCCGCCCAGGGCCAGAGCGATGGAACTGACCGGGGCGTGGATGTAGACCTCGACAGGGTTTGAAGTGATCGAGTCGGCTGAGGCTGTGACGAACTCAGTGGTGTACGGGAGGCCGCCGGTACTGGGTAACGGGTTGGGAATGTTGCAGATGGTGTAGTCCGCAATGCCGCCGCCGGAGTTGCGATTCCAGGTGCCTGCGCAGATATTGCCCGTAGGCGAGATATCGGTGTACTTGCGCAGCGTGTCCGTGGTGCCGTAGGTGTAAGTGGAGACGCTGGCCGTGGCTCCCTTGCAGGTCTTGGCCGTGGGCAGACCGATCTGCCGCGTCTGCCCGAAGGCGATGGAGATGCCGGTGGTGCGCGGCTCCAGATCGATCGAGTAGACGTCCGTATCCTTCAGGCCGAATCCTTCGCCGTTGCAGTAGTTGCCAGCGGGATTGCGGATGCAGCCGGAGATCGATACCCCGGCCGGAATTGCCACACAGACTAAAAAGACAAGCGCTAAATACCGCCGCATGAATCCTCCCCGTTCAGCCCTTCCGAGCGCGGAACGGTCTCTTCGAATGCATCAGAAAGTAGGGGTTGGGGGCGGCCCGCCAGCGCGCCGGGAACCTGCATGCCGTGCGCGTAATGCGCTGGGGCAATCGGCCCTCGGCAAACGGCTGCCATGCGGCCGGTCGACGAAACACACCCTGCTCTTCTCCAAAGAAAAGTGTATCAGGAGCAGGCGGCTCTGCCAGTGGCCGAAGACCTGAGCCGGAGAGGCCGCTGATTTCCCGATAACCCAATAGACTCCGCGAACTGTCGTTGGCGAGCAGCCCCCGCGGCGCGGCGGCTAAGAACCCGGCGGCATATAGTGCTCGAACCAGTCCACCGTGCGCACCACCACGTCGCGCCGGTGCTCGGGATTCACAAATCCATGCCCCTCGTTGGGATAGACCACCAGCTCCGTGGGCACGCCCTCATCTTTCAGCGCGTGCCAGAACTCGAACGACTGCGGCGCGGGGCACTCGCCGTCGCGGTCGCCGACGACCACCAGCGTGGGCGTGTGCACATTCTTGATGTAGTTGATCGCGGAGCTCTTGGCATAGACCGCCGGATCGTCATAGACGCTGGCGCCGAAGTACGGAATCATCCACTGGTCGATGGAGTTCTCGCCGTAGTAGCTCAGCCAGTCCGCAATGCCCGCGCCCGCCACCGCTGCCTTGAAGCGCCCGGTCTGGGTCACGTCAAACATGGTCATAAAGCCGCCGTAGCTCCAGCCCGTGAGGCCCACGCGGTTGGGGTCAATCGGATACTTTGCCACCGCCGCATCCACGCCGGCCAGAATGTCGCGCAGATCGCCGTAGCCAAAGTCCTTGCGGTTGGCCTTGGTAAACTCCTCGCCCTGCCCAAAGCTGCCACGCGGGTTGGGCTCGAGCACAAAGTAGCCCAGCGCCGACAGCGCCACATTGTTGATGCCGCCGCTTGCGCCCCAGTGCGCCATGGCCGCCGCCGCCGGCCCGCCGTGCACATCCACAATCAGCGCGTATTTCTTCGCCGGGTCGTAGTCCCTGGGGAACATGAGCCAGCCCTGCACATGGAACTGATCGTTCTTCCAGGTGAGCGAAACCGTCTTGCCCCATCCCGGCTCCACGCCATCATTGATATGCGAAAGCTGCGTGACGCCATCGAGGCCGGCAGTCATGGTCGTGCCCGGCTTCGCGCTATAGATCTCTGTCGGATGCTCGAACGTGCTGGCGCGGAAGACAAACAGCGAGCGATCCGCCGTGGAGGAAAGGCTCAGGTGCAGACGGCCGTCGCCCACCGTGCCGGGGATGGTGAAGATGGGTGCGCCGAAGGTCGCGCTGGCCGTGCCCGCCGCGGGGTCGCCATGCACTTTGAACCGCACCAACTGGCAGTCGCCGCCGGCCAGCTCGCTCACGTAGAGAGAATCCTTGCCGCCCCATTCAATCCACGCGGGAGAGGTGGGCCGGCCCGGCGTAAGATCCTGCGGCGCGCCGCCGTTGGATGAAATCACCCACACATCGCCGCCCGTCGAGCCCTGATCGCTCATCAGCCCGCCGATGAACGCGATCGTCTTGCCATCCGGCGACCAGCGCGGCACGGCAATCTGCAATCCGTGCAGCGGACCGGCCACCGTGGGCGGATCAAGAATCGCCTTCGCCTCGCCGCCAATCATTTGCGTGTAGAGCTTGGCCACCCACCAGTTGTTCTCGCCCGGCGGATCGGCGGCAACGTATGCGAGACCCTTCGAATCCGGCGCCCAATCGAACTCGTAGACATGCAGATGGGCCGGCGTCACCTGCTCCGGCGCGGCGGGCGCGGCGGCGTTGGCGTCGGCCACAGCCACGCGCTGAATCTCCACGCCATCCTCGCCAATCACGCCCGCCCACGGCTTTATCGCAGCCAGCCCGCCGGCATGGCGCGTCGCGTTCTCTACATATAAGAAGGCGATCTTGGTGCCGTCCGGCGAAAACGCGGGCGAGTCTTCGTCACCCTTCAGCGTGGTCAACTGGCGCGGCGCGCTGCCGTCGAGCTTGGAAAGATAGAGATCGCTCTGCTCGTTGGGCGCGGCGCAGTCAGAGAAGAAGGCCAGCGCCTTCGAGTCCGGCTCCCACGCGATGTCGCTCTCCGCGCAGTGCTCGTCGGCCTTGGCCGCCGCTGTCACCACCGTGGCCTGCTTCAGGTCGTCCAGCGGAGCGACTTGAATGTGCCCGCCCGCAATCCACGCCAGCCGCTTGCCATCCGGCGAAACCGCCACCTGCCCCACCGCATGCCCGCGGCTCAGGCCCTTCAGCACATCGTCCATGTGCGCGTGATCGGGCGCAGCCTGCGTGGCGGCAAACGAAACGGAAACCAGGCAACCGCAGGCAAACACGCCCGCGAAAACACTGCTGCGGAAAGGGAGACCCAACATGCGGAAATGGTATCAGGCGTCTGCGATGGTCGCTGCCCGGCTGCAGTCCACAAAATCTTAGCGCGGCGGGCATTGAGTTGAGGTATAGTGGCCTTCACCCTTCAAACTCAATAAGTCATTCGATAACTCTCCATGCATCGAAAGGACAAAGCATGCAAGGGCTGCGAAAGTTTATGCGTGTTACCTATGGCTATCTTGCCGTGGTATCTTCGGGCTCGCATCGATCATCACCATTCCTGCGATGTTTGCGATGTATCGCCGGGATCGTATTAATCCGATCGACCCACAGGGGATGGAACCATGGCGGGCGGCCTTCGTTCAGGATAGCACCACTGGTTATGGCAATCCCGATTCCGTTTACAGTTTGCTTCGGTGTCGCCTGGTGGACTCTGCGGCAAGGGCGCTCATCTGCAAGAATCTGGGCAATCGTCGCCAGTTTTTTCACGATCCTTGCCAGCGCGCCTACTACGTTCCTCATGCTTGTCTGCCTGCGGTATCACACACCGGACACGCCCGCCATGGTTTACATCATGGGCGTCGGGCATGCCGGTGCTTGGCATTGCGGGACTGGTGGCGTTCTGGCGCAGGACCGACTCTGCGAGCACCTCGGCAGCGCGCCCCGCCGTCAGGCGCATCGCAGGCGATGGAACCAGCAAGCCACTGGACATGCTTGCGTTGCTTGTTGGCATTAGCAGTGCACTGGTAGGGTTCAATTGGTATATGCGCTGGGGCTATCGGCACGGCTTGGAACATGCAAGCTTTGTGAACTGGTGGCTCCTCTTTATTGTCGCCTCATTGATCGCCACGACTGCGCACGAATTAGGCCACGCCAGCATCGGTATCGCCGTGGGCATGAAAGTACGCATGTTCCAGGTTGGTCCGTTCCGCTGGCGCATCCGGGACGGACGATGGCGATTCGACTTCGTGCTCGCGCAGATATTCAAGTTCGGCGGAGCAACTGCGGTTGTTCCTCTGAACCCGCGTCAGGAGCGATGGCGAGACAACCTGATGCTCGCCGCAGGACCGGCGGGAAGTCTTTTTATTGGCCTCGTTGCACTTGGCATGATGGTTACCGCTCCGAACAGTGCATATGAACGGTATTGGGAGGTCTTTGCCCTGATCGCGCTCTTCGGACTCTGTTCCGTTTTGTTCAATCTCGTACCGCAGCGCCCGGAAGCACTGTATACCGACGGAGCACGCATCTATCAACTGCTGGGCGGGGGTCCATGGAGCGATCTCCATCGCATTCTCGCGGCTGTTCTCGCCACGACGGTGACTCCACTTCGTTCACGAGACTTGGATATCGAGCAGATTCGTCGAACCGAAGCGCACTTTAGCAGCTCCGTACCGGGCATCAGTCTCAAACTGATTGCATCCTCTTACTACATGGATACGGGAGACCTCGCCACTGCCGACCGTTACGTCGCAGAAGCTGAGGCGATCTATCAACAGCAGGATTTGTTGAAACAAATCACACCGGAGATGTGCATTCTTCTTACCTACCGCGTCGCAGTTCTGCGCCGCGATGCCGCGGCGGCGCGTGCGTGGTGGGAACGCGCCGCCGCGCAGAAGATCGCGCATAGGGGATTCGACTTTTGGCTTGCAAAAAGTGCGCTCGGCTGGATTGAGGGGCACCTGGACGATGCCGACCAGGACTGGCAACAGGCAAGCCAGCGGGCAAACCAGTCGGTCAGTCCGGCGATGCGGAGTTCGACCGGAACCGTCTCCGCGAACTCCGCAAGCTTCTTGACGCATCCCGGTCCACGGCGGCTCCGACTCACTCCGGCTGACTCCTGCCACAACTTAGCGCATATCGAATCGCGCGATCAGGCAGCACCCCGCCGACGCACCCGAAAAAATCTCGCCGGGATTTGCGGATTAATTCGCCGAAAGCGCATACTGGAAACGGGCTGGGACTAGCGGAAAGAATAAGTCGTTTAGAATGTTCCACGTAGAACATTCCTGCCTCATTTCTGCGCGGCGGCGTGGATGGCCAGCAGCGTTTCGAGCAGGGGCTTGAGCAGCTTGAGGTCGAGGGCGTTGGCGCCGTCGGACTTGGCGTGGGCGGGGTCGTCGTGGACTTCGAGGAAGAGGCCGTCCACTCCGGCGGCGACAGCGGCCCGCGCCAGCAGCGGAATGAACTCCGGCTGGCCGCCGCTGACGCCGTTCGCGGCAGAGGGCTGCTGCACGGAGTGGGTGCCGTCGAAGACCACCGGGGCCAGCTTGCGCATGACCGGGAGCGAGCGGAAATCGACCACCAGCGTGTTGTAGCCGAAGCTCGCGCCGCGCTCGGTGAGGAAGACGCGCTCGTTGCCCGTGGAGCGCACCTTTTCGACCGGATGGTTCATGTCCCAGGGAGCGACGAACTGGCCCTTCTTGATGTTGACGGCGCGGCCGGTTTTGCCGGCGGCGACGAGCAGGTCCGTCTGGCGGCAGAGAAACGCCGGAATCTGCAGCACATCGACGGCTTCGGCGGCGACTTCGCACTGGGCGGGCTCGTGGACGTCGGTGAGGATGGGCAGGCCGGTGGCTTTCGGCGAGGCGGCCGAGGATCGCTGGTGCCTTCGACGAGGCCGGGGCCGCGGAAGCTCTTGACGCTGGTGCGGTTGGCTTTGTCGAAGCTGGCCTTGAAGATGTAGGGAATGCCGAGGTCGGCGGCGATGCGCTGGATGGCGTCGGCCATGGTGCGCACGTGGGTCTCCGACTCGATGACGCAGGGGCCCGCGATGAGGAAAAGCCTGCCCTCGCCGACGCGGACCGGGCCGATTTCAAAGGAGTTGCTCACAGACTGGATTCTATCGCGCTCTGTGCCTGAGGATAAGCGGCGGTCAGCTTGCGCCAACCGCTGCTCTTTGCAAAGGAATTACACGAGGGTGCGCTGTCCGGCGCGGACGCGGGACCACTCCCAGAGTGCCCGCTCGAGGGCGTGGAGCGGGGTGGGGCCGGGCAGGTCTCCCTGCGGTTTGACCAATCCCTTCTCCGCGAGGCGGCGGCAGAAGGTGACGTATTCGTTATAGAACTCGACGTTGTGGCGCTCGTGGCCCAGGGCCTCCAGGGTGCGGAAGTCGAGGACGTTGTAGCGCGAGGGGTCGATGGCCGCGAGGATGGCCGAGGCGATGGCAAGGTCCACGCCGCGCAGCTCCAGCAGCGCTTCGACGGCCTTGCGGGTGGTGGATTCGGGCGAGGCCGCGACCGCCAGCACCTGGCGGATTTTGGCTTCGCTGTTGCCGATGAGAAAGTGAACCACGCGTTCGGATTTCCAGCGAACGACAGCCTCGAGATTGGCGAGGGTGTGCTCGCCGGCGCGGATGGCTGCGCCTGCCTCAAATGCGGCGGTTTCGAGCTCGTGCTCGTGTTCGCCGGCCTTTTGCCAGCATTGATCCGCGAGCTGCTGCAGTTCGGACTCGGCGGGTTGCAGATGGAATTGAGCCATGTGAATTGGGGGGTCTCCGGCCCTCTAAAACCCAGTCAACCAGTAGGCTCGCCGAAATTGGGTTGTCAATAGACGAAAGTTGCACAGGGGCGAGCGGGATTCAGCCTGGTCAATCGGGGGCGGGAGGCGTGAAGCATAAAAGCATATTTATGGTAATATGGATTTATGCGGACGACGATTGACATTCCCGACGCGACTTACCGCGAGCTGAAGATCAAGGCGGCTGTGGAGGGAACTACGGTGCGGCAGATTGTGTTGCGCGGGATCGAGGTGGAGCTGCAGGCGCAGGAAGCAAAGCCGGTGCGGAGGCTGAAGGCGCCTGTTCTCCCGTCTTCGAGCGAGCCCGGCACTCTGGAGCTGACCAACGAGTAGATCAATGACACCCTTTTTCTTCCTGACGACAAAGCGCTCAAAGAGGGTGCGCGCGGGGCGGTGCTGCTGGGGCAGTGGTCAGGGGGCAGGGGTCAGGGATCAGTTGATAGGGGCGGGGTAAGGGACGTGCTCTGGCTGAATCGTTGATGGGTATCCGGGCCACCCGCCGCAGACCAGCCTATGGAGGGGCTGATCTGTGTGGCTTCTTTCGCTGCCTATTTTTAGTGTGAACTTTTTGGCGAAATAATACGCAAAGTTTGGGGAAATATTTTTTGAGGTGGAGAGCCGTATGCCCAGGCTTAGTGCCGGTATCCCGGGTCCCAACACCGGGGACCCGGGGCACCCAGAGATTGGTGGCGGGGTGAGATGTGGGCCACCCGCCCCCCGCTCATCGCGATGAGACTGCGATGAACGGGGCACAGCTTTCGGTATGGGATTTTGGCACAGCTTCGACGAGTTAGTTGGCGACCTGAGTTATTTCACTCGCTGGCGTCGATGCTTTGCGCTCGGTGCGGTTTTTGTAGCTGGCGGCGATGAAGTCGCGGAAGAGGGGGTGGGGCTCCAGGGGCTTGGACTTGAACTCGGGGTGGAACTGGCAGCCGAGGAAGAAGGGGTGGCCGGGGATTTCGACGATCTCGACGTAGGTGGAGTCGGGCGTGGTGCCGGAGATGCGCAGGCCGCCGCCGGTGAGCAGGGGCTCGTATTCGCGGTTGAACTCGTAGCGATGGCGATGGCGCTCGCTGATTTCGGTTGAGCCGTAGGCCTTCCAGGCGAGCGAGTCTTCCTGCAGCACGCAGGTCCACGCGCCGAGGCGCATGGTGCCGCCCATCTCTTCGACGCCGAGCAGCTCGCGGAGCTTGTAGATGATGCGGTGCTGGGCGGCGGGGTCGAACTCGCTGGAGTTGGCGTCTTTGAGGCCGCAGACGTTGCGCGCGAACTCGATGCAGGCGGTCTGCATGCCGAGGCAGATGCCGAAGTAGGGGATTTGCTTTTCGCGGGCGTAGCGGATGGCGTTGAGCATGCCCTCGATGCCGCGCTTGCCGAAGCCGCCGGGCACGAGGATGCCGTCGAAGCCTTCGAGCTGCTGCTCGTAGCTGGTGTCGTCCGGAGTCTTCGACTCGAGGCCTTCGGCTTCAATCCATGTCACGTTGAGCTTGAGGCTCTTGAGCAACGCGCCGTGGGTGAGTGCCTCCTTGAGGGACTTGTAGCTGTCCTCGTACTCGACATATTTGCCAACGATGGCGATGGAGACTTCGTCGACGGGGTTATAGCAGCGATCGACGAGGTCTTTCCACTTGCTGAGATCGGCTTCTGGCGCTTCCTTGTGCAGATACTTGAGGATGAGCGAGTCGACGCCTTCCTGCGCGAAGCCGAGGGGGACTTCATAGATGGAGGAGACGGTGCGTGCGCCGATGACGGCGCGCTCTTCCACATTGCAGAAGGCGGCTATTTTCTGCTTCATCTCGCGGCCGAGCTGGCGATCGGAGCGGCAGAGGAGAATGTCGGCCTGGATGCCGATGCCGAGCAGCTCTTTTACGGAGTGCTGGGTGGGCTTGGTCTTGAGCTCCTGCGCGGCGGCGATCCACGGCACGAGCGTGAGGTGGACGAAGACGGTGTTTTCGCGGCCGAGCTCCTGGCGCATCTGGCGGATGGCTTCGAGGAACGGGAGGGATTCGATGTCGCCGACGGTGCCGCCGATTTCGACGATGGTGACGTCCGCGCCGTTGGCCGAGACCTTGCGCATGGCGTTCTTGATCTCGTTGGTGACGTGGGGGATGACCTGGACGGTTTTGCCGAGGTAGTCGCCGCGCCGCTCTTTGAGGATGATCTGCTCGTAGATGCGGCCGGTGGTGAGGTTGTTGTCGCGCGAGAGGGGCGCGTGGGTGAAGCGCTCGTAGTGGCCGAGGTCGAGATCGGTCTCCGCGCCGTCGTCGGTGACGAACACCTCGCCGTGCTGGAAGGGCGACATGGTGCCGGGATCGACGTTGAGGTAGGGATCGAACTTCATCATATTGACGCGCAGGCCGCGGCTCTCAAGCAGGCAGCCGATGGAGGCTGCAGCAAGACCCTTACCGAGGCTGGACACGACTCCGCCGGTCACAAAGACATACTTTGCCGACATCGATGCACCCTCATTCTTGGATTGTTGGGATTGGCTGTACCAGGTGGGCACAATCAAGTATGGCAGAGATTGAGGCGGGCGCAAAACGGAAATTTGACGGCGGAGCAGGCGGGCGAATCAAAGCTCGAATAGGGGGTCGAATAAGGCTTGATTCTTGTTTGGGTTGAGGGGGTTGCGGGGTTAGGGACGGCGCCGGTGGGCGGTTTGCGGTGTGGAAAACGAGGCACAGTGAGCGGCAGGCAAACGAGAGCCAAAAAATTGGGCCGGCCGCTGGAATTGCGACCGGCCCGTTCTGTTGAGGGAGGTCTAGAAGTTGAAGGTGACCTTCGCCGTCAGGGCGCGCGGGGTGACGTAGTGCGTGCCGCTGAAGGTGGAGAGGAAGTTGTAGAGGGCGTACTTGTCGGTGATGTTGACCGCGGTGAGATCGATGTCGGTCTTGTAGTGCTCGCGGCGGAAGATGTTCTGCTGGCCGACGGAGAGGTCGAACAGGTTGCGCGGCGCGATGCGCTGCGGGTTCTTGTCGTCGTTCTCAGTGCCCGGCGCGGGAATGGAGACCAGCGATGAGCTGTATTGCGAGGGCGCGCAGGAGGTGAAGCCCGAGGTGGGCGTGGCCTTGACGCCGTTGCAGGTGAGGCCGGCTTCGAACTCCTCGTCGTCGGTGAGGCCGCTGAGATCGACGGGGGTGGTCGTGTCGGTGGCGAAGGGCACCGAGCCCGCCACGAGACCTGAGTCATAGCGCCAGTTGCCGCCTGCCCAGGGGCCGCGCTTGCCGATCTGATACTGCAGGTGGGTGCTCTGGTTGAACTTCTCGTCGTGGTCGATGCGGAAGGGCTGACCGCCGGTTTGTGGTGTGGCGCCGGCGCCGGCCACCTGCGGCGGGAAGAACCGTGCCGCGACCGACGACATGACGGAGTAGGCGCTGAAGTGGTGATACTCCGGCACCTCGACGTTGAGAGCGTAGCCGGGGATTTTGGAGTTGTGCCAGTCGATGGGGAAGGTGATGGGCGTGTTGCCCAGCACACTGAAGTCGAAGGCGTTGTGGGTGTACTTCCAGATGTACTCCCCGTTGAAGATGATGTGCTTGCCGATGGCCTGCTGCAGGCCGGCGTGGAACTCGTTGCGGAAGCCTGGCGCCTCGACGCTGGAGACACCCGACGTGCAGGCGAGCAGCGGGGCAAGCACCGCGTTGTTGCAGCCTTCGCTGGAGAGCACGAGGTTCTCATTGAAGGGGGTTTCGAGGGTGCGGGCGTAGGAGACGCGCATCACCGTGCCGGTGCGCTTGACGTTGTAGGCAATGCCGACGCGGGGCTCGGTTTGCGTGGCGTCGGTGAGGCCGTTGTAGACATCGCCGCGGACGCCGAGGTTGAAGTTCCAGTTGCCGGCAGTGATCTGGTCCTCGACGTAGAGCGAGAGCTCCTTGATGTCGCCGCGGCCGAGATAGTGATAGAAGTCGCCGCCGCGGGTCAGGTCATAGGGCGCGAGGACGGTGAGGTAGTTGGGGTTCGGGCTCAGCGGAGGTTCGCAGGCCGAGGGGTCGGAGTAGCCTGCGACGGGATTGCCGAGCTCATCGACGCAGGGCGCGTTGTAGACCGAGTCCGCCACGCCGAGGCTGTCGCTCTCACGCAGGAAGGTCTGCTGATAGGCGACGCCGCCCTTGATGGTCTGGATGCCGCGCGAATAGGTCAGGTCGGCGTGAACGCCGGTGTTGGCCAGCGAGCGGTCCTGGAAGATGGACGAGGTCTGCAAGTTAGCGGGGCCGAGATCGGCCAGTGGATCGTTGCTGGGCAGGTAGTGGTACTGGTCCTTGCGGAAGTAGGCGGCCACATTGAGCACGGTGTACTGATCGAAGACGTGCGTATAGGTGGGCGCGATGTTGAAGGTGCCGATCTCGGAGCGCTGGTCGGTGTTGCCGACGTTGGCGAAGACGGGATTGGCGGTGGCGCCGCCGCTGACGACGTTCTGGACGTTGAGGCTGTCGTAGGAGTTGGGCGTCTGGAACCAGGACCGGCTGTAGTTCAGGTCGAAGTGGACCGAGTTGGCCGGGTTGAAGGTGCGGTCGACGCGGTCGAAGAAGTTCTCTTCGTTGCCCTTGTCGTGGAAGACCTTGAACTCGGGCGGGTCGAGGAAGCGGCCGGTGTTGAGACCGTCGGCCTCAAAGAAGTTGCCCCAGTTTTTGCCGCCGTAGGAGAGGTCGATGCCCGCAGTGGCGGAGCCGAAGGTGCCGTAGGACGAGCTGATGCTGCCGGTGGGCTTGCTGACGCCCTGGCCGGAGCGGGTGGTGGCGACGATGACAAGGCTGGTCTTGTCACCGTACTCAGCAGGCGGCGCGCCGGAGATGACCTCAATGGACTGAATGGCGTTGGCAGGAAGCTGGTTGGAGAAGACCTTGCTCTGCTGATCGGTGATGGACTGTCCATCTACGGAAAACGAGTTGGAAGCGTGATCGCCCAGACCGTGAAACAGGCCGTTGGAGTCCGCGGAGACGCCGGGCGTGGAGACGGTGACCAGCGAGCTGAGCGAGGAGGACTGGCTTTCGAGCGGCACCTTGATGAACATGTCGCGATCCACGTCGGTATGGAAGGTGGGATCGTTCTCGATCATGTCGCCGGCGTCGGCTTCTACGGTGACGGTGGAAGCAGCCGTGGCCACCTGCAGGGTGAGCTTGAGGTCGGTGCCGAGCACGGAGCGAATCTCAAAGTCCTTGCGCAGGGAGTTAAAGCCGTGGGCAGTGACAACGACCTGATAGGGATTGAAGGGCACGTTGGGAAACTGGAACTGGCCCAGTGCATCGGTGGTTTCGGTGCGGTCGAGGCCGCTGATGGAGTTGGTGAGGTGCACGGTAGCGCCGGGGATGACGGCTCCGCTGGGGTCCGTTACGGTGCCGTGGATGGTGCCGGCGTTGCTCTGCGCCTGCGCGCCGATGGCGCACAGCGCGAGTAGAAAGACAGAAAGAATGCGAAGAATAGCGCCGTGTCGTGACGGCATAGGGTGCCTCCGAAGGATGGCTGCGATGCAAAATGAGGGAGCCAACGGCAAAACAGAAACCGCGGCATCGGTCGTTGCGATCGGGGCATCTTCCGTTTTCGAGGGATGCGACGGCTTCTCTCCACGCAGCGGCGGAGAGAAGGAAACGGAAGTTATGCCAGGCAGCCCGCGGGCGGCGGACGAATAAAGAGCTGCGCATGCCAGAGGCGCGCGACAGGGCGAACGGCGGGAGCAGGCGCTGTACGTGCCACCTGGACCAGCGCGATGGGAGCAACGGCCGCAACGGTGGGCGTCACTGAGTGCATGGTCATGCACAACTGGCAGTGATCGGCGTCGTTGGCGGCGGCGTGGGTGTGCGCCACCTGGGCGATGCTCAGCAGGGCAAGCAACGCGAGACACAGAACCGCCGCAGCCACAGCAGCGCGTGAGCGCGGGCGGCGGGCATCGGTTGGGTGTGTCTCAAATCCAGGAAACAAAACGTCTCTCCCTACTCCAGAATACACAGGATTGGATGCAAAGCCACTTGAGAAGTAACCGGGCGGCAATCGAGAAGTTGTCGAATTTGGCCCAGCGGGCGCGCATACCGCTGCGAGGCGGCTTCGTCTAAGCTGAGGGGAGCATGACACATCTGCCTCATCTGCGAAGGCTTGGGCGCGGGCTTGCGGGTCTCGCACTGGCTGCTGCGGCGTGCGCGTGGGCTGGGGCACAGCAGAGCGATACGCAGGCTGCGCCGCAGAACCGGACGGCGCTGACGCCGGCGGTGCCGGGCATGAATGCGAACCATCGGCTGATTTTGAAAGATGGCAGCTACCAGCTGGTGCGCGAGTACCAGCTAGTCGGCGACCGGGTGCGGTACTTCTCGCAGGAGCGCGCGGAGTGGGAAGAGCTGCCGGCGGACCTGGTGGATTGGGACGCGACGCACAAGTGGGAGCGCGACCACGCCAATGTGACGGATGACAGCGCCAGCCCCGCGATGAAAGAGGCAGCGGACCTGGACAAGGAAGAAGCAGCGGATCGGGCCGACCAGAGCGGGCGCATGCCGGAGGTGGCCAAGGGGCTGGAGCTGCCGGATGAGGACGGCGTGTTTGTGCTGGACACGTTTGAAGGCACGCCCGAACTGGTGGAGCTGACGCCAGTGGACCTGAGCATGAATCAGCGGAACAAGCATGGGCTGAGCACGCTGAATCCGCTGGCAGGCGAAAAGGCCGACCTGGAGATTGATGGCGCGCATGCCAAGGTGCATCTGCATGTGAACGACCCGGCGATTTATCTCTCGCTGGAGACGGCGAGCGACAACCAGCCGATGACGACGCATGCATTCAAGGTGGATACGAGCGCGGGCGGCAAGGGCGCGGAGAACGGCAAACACGGCGCGCACTCGGCAGGCTCTGGGTTTGCGATTGTGCGTGTGGATCAGCGCAAGGCGGTGCGGTTTGTGGGCGCAATCAACGTGAGCCGCACCGGCACGGTGACGCAGAGCGAGGATGTGATTCCCGCGAAGAGCGAGGTGCTGCCGGGCAAGCACTGGATGAAGCTGACGCCCGCGGAGCCGCTGACGATTGGCGAGTATGCGCTGGTGGAGATTCTGTCGCCGGAGGACATCAGCCAGACGGTGTGGGATTTTCGGGTGGACCCGCGCGATGGCGACAATCCTGGGTCGCTGGGGCCGATTCTGAAGTAGGCCGCTACGCCGACTGGAGCGGCGCTGCGTGCTGCGGCGCGCGGCGCACCAGAAAATAGATCAGAAGCAACGAGGCCGCAGTGATGCTGAGAGCTGCGTCAATGGCGGGCATGCCGCGCGAGCCCCAGCGCGCGTAGCCAACTCCGTCCACATACGACATGTAGGCGACGGGCAGATTGCCGAACGAGTTGATGATGGAGTAGCGCGCGCCGCCGCTCTTGCCGGAGTGGCCGAGGAACTCGAGCACCACGCCGGTGAACAGCGTGTAGCAGCCGCCGATTGTGAAGAGATAAAGCACGGTGCCGGTGAAGTAGACGGCCGGGCGCTGCGGGCCGAGCGCAAAGATGGCGAGGGTGGCGGCGTTGGCGATGCCGGCCAGCAGAAACGCAATGGGCGCGCGAATGCGCACGGGAATTGCCGCCGCGCCCAGCGAGCCCGCAGCGGTGAGCAGCGCGCCGCCGATGCCGTTGATCCACGCAACCTGCGTGCCGCTTACGCCAAAGTCCGCGGCCAGCGCGGGCAGCAGGCCGATCATGGCGCCGCTGCACATGGGCATGACGATGAGCAATGTATAGGGGATCGCGTCCCAGCGGAGAAAGGTGATGCGGAACTCGCTCCAGATGCGGGCCGCGGTTTCGTGCACGGAGTGTGTGCCTGGGGCTTCTCCCGCGGGAACGGCCAGCGCCGCCAGCGCGGGCAGAAACACCATGGCGGCGATGACCCAGCCGAGGAAGCCGAGCGAGAAGTGCTCTGCCAGCGACACCAGCACAAAGACGGCGACTGCGGCAAAGGCCAGCGAGCCGGCCTGATAAAAGCCTCCGGCGGTGCGGCGGTTGCGCTCGGTCTGGAGTGCTCCCATGATGCCGCCGGTGCTGGCGGCGGTGAGCAGAGCAAAACAAAAGCTAAGCAGGATTAGGCGAATGGCCCAGGGCGACGCGAGGCTGGGCTGATGAAACGCGACGGCCAACGTGGCGGCTGCCGCGCCGGAGGAGACGAGCACCCAGGTGCGGCGGCGCATCCAGAAATCGGCGATGGGGCACCAGAGAAAGTAGATGGTGTGGGGGATGGTGAGGAGCGCGACGATCTGCGAGCCGCGTGCGGGATTGATGCCCTCACGGCGCAGAAGATAGGAGAGCGCGCCGTTGACCAGGCCGATGGCGATGACCGCCGTGGGCGCGATGAGGAACGCGAAGAGCCAGGGGCGCTCGCGCGCGACCGCGGGAGCTTGCGGCGAGGCGGCCGGTTGCATGGGCACGAGCATAGCATGCGTGCAACCGGCGGCTGGCTGCTAGTGGTGGACCCTAGTCGAGCGAGCGGGGACGGGTGAGCTTCTGGCGGCGCTTCTCCCACTCGGCACTGGAGAAGATGCGTGGGCCGGCCTCGATGAGGCGCGGCATCATGTTGAAGACGGAGATGCGGCTCCAGGGCTTGCCCTCGCGGGTGCGGAAGCCTTTCTCATTGAGGTCGCTGACGATGCTGGAGTAGCTGAAGTCCTGGGCGAGCAGATCCATCATGAGCAGCAAGACCTGGTTCTCGTGGGGGTGGACTTCGAGGCGCTGGCAGTCGTCGGAGATGCGGAGACCGAAGGGGATGTCTTCGCTGAAGCCGCCCTCGGGCGGGGCTTCGGTGTCGGGCAGCTCGCGCTGCCACTCGATGGAGACCATGCGCCAGCCGGCGGCGGTGCGCTGGCGGATGATGTCGGGGCTGATGGGTTCGGAAACAACGTCACGCATGCGTTCGAAATAGGCCACGGGTGCCTCCAAAAGTGTTGCTGCACGCAGAAAACGATGATGAGAGGAGCAATTTGCCTGCCATGCGCGCGGGGGCTCGCGACGGGCTAAGTGATTGATTGCGCTTGCGCGGGCTTGGGACGGGCGACGCGGGGCGGCTGCGGCGCTGGCCGGTTTCGGGTTTTGCTGTTCGCGGGCGGACAGGCACCTGCGGTGCGGCGGATGCGCTGTGCGCAGGACGGCATCGCTGAATGGAGCGAAGATGGGGGTACATTTCTGTTCTTCGCTTCCCTCCCCGGTCTCCAACAGCTTGGGACCGGGGGCACCGGGCGTTTGTGGCCTTCCGGATCAGGCGGGAGGGGTGAAGCCGTCGAGGAAGACGAGGTTTTCGGTGGCGGCGGCTTCGTGGCGGAGATGCTTGACGGCGGCGTATTCCGGCGAGGTGTACCAGGCTTCGGCCGCGGCTTTGGAGGGGAATTCGATGATCGTGACGAGCTTTGCGGGAAGCGCGCCTTCGCGGATGTCGGGGTTGCCGGCAGCGACGAGGACTTTGCCCCCGTGGGACATCATCAGGGGCGCGGCGGATTGACGGTAGCGGCCGAACTTCTCCGCATCGTTGACGGTGAATTGCAGCAGCAGGTAGGCCTTGGGCATGCTCGTTCCTTTTCTTTTTGGGGGTTGACCTTTGTACGATACCCGCGGTTGGTTGGGGATGACAATGGCTGCGCGGGGCGGATGCTTCGCTCCCCGGTCCCCAAATGCCTGGGACCGGGGGCACCCGGCTGTCATGCGTTTGTGGTTTCCCACTCATCGCGGCAGAGAACGCCGCGATGAACGGGCACGATGCTGCGTGCATTCTGACGCTGCTTGAGAAGCGGGTCCTTCACTCCGCTGAAGAACGCTTCGTTCAGGATGACAATTGTTGTTGAGGGTGTGGATGCTTTCTTATGCTTAGCTTCGCTCCCCGGTCCCCAAATGCGAGGGACCGGGGGCACCCAACATTGGGAGTAGATGTGGGCTCAGCTACTCGCGGACGCCGATGCCCAGGGCTTTCATTTTGCGGTAGAGGTGGCTGCGCTCTAAGCCTAGTAGCTCGGCGGCGCGGCTTACGTTGTTGTGCGCCTCTTCGACTTTTTTGAGGATGTACTCGCGCTCGTAGGCGTCGCGGGCCTGCTGGAGGGTCGAAAATTCTTCGGCCGAGCGGGCGGCGGCCTTGTGGGTGAGCGGGGGCAGGTGTTTGCGCTCGATGCGCAGGGCGCGGGGGTTAAGGATGAGCACGCGCTCGATGACGTTTTTGAGCTCGCGGACATTGCCGGGCCAGTGATATTTGCCGAGGAGTTCGAGGGCTTCTTCGCTGATCTCCATGCGGGGGCGGCCATATTGGCGGCCGAAGTCGGCGAGGAATTCGCGGGCGAGGGGCGGGATGTCTTCTTTGCGCTCGCGCAGCGGCGGCACAAAGAAGGGAACGACGTTGAGGCGGTAGAAGAGGTCTTCGCGGAAGTTGCCCTTGGCGATTTCTTCTTCGAGGTCCTTGTTGGTGGAGGCGATGAGGCGCACGTCGACGCGCAGGGTTTGCGTGCCGCCGACGGGGGTGAAGAGCTGGTCGTCGAGGGCGGAGAGGACTTTGGCCTGGGTCTTGAGACTCATGTCGCCGACTTCGTCGAGAAAAAGAGACCCGCCGTCGGCGCGTTCAAGGGTGCCGCGCTGCTCCGGCGGGCCGCCGGGTTGCGCGCCGTGACGGTAGCCGAAGAGCTCGGCCTCGATGTGGGCCTCGGGGATGGCGGCGCAGTTGAGCTCGACGAAGACACGGTCGCGGCGGGGGCTCTCGGCGTGGATTGCGCGGGCGATGAGTTCTTTGCCGGTGCCGGACTCGCCATAGATGAGGACGCGGCCGTTGGTGGGCGCCATGAGGCGAATCTGCTGGCGGAGAGCCTTGACGGGGACGCTCTCGCCGGTGAGCACGGTGGCGGCGTTGAACTGGCGGCGGAATTCGAGGTTCTCTGTGCGCAGGCGGTGGGACTCGACTGCGTTTTTGAGGACGATGAGGGTGCGCTCGAGGGAGAGCGGCTTCTCAAGGAAGTCGAATGCGCCGAGCTTAGTGGCTTTGACGGCGGTCTCGATGGTGCCGTGGCCGGAGATGATGACGACCTCCGGGCGACGCTCCGCGGTGAGCGCGTGAATCTCGGTAAGCACGTCGAGGCCGTCGCGGTCGGGGAGCCAGATGTCGAGGAGGACGACGTCGTAGGGTGCGTCCTGGACGAGGACGAGCGCCTCGGCGGCAGTGGCGGCAGTGGCCACGGCGTAGCCCTCTTCGCGGAGGATCTCTTCAAGCGAGGAACGAATCTCGGCTTCGTCGTCGACGACGAGGATGTGGTTCATGAACGGGTCCCGGTGAGCGGCGTGGATGCGGCTGCATCTGACTTGATTTCGGCGGCAGGCTGAGGGGCGTGCTCCATCAGCGGCAGGCGAACGAGGAAGCGCGCGCCTTTGGGGGCGTTGCTTTCCGCGCGGATGGAGCCGCCGTGCTCCTGAATGATTTTGGCGGCGATGGAGAGGCCGAGGCCGGTGCCGCGCTGCTTGGTGGAGTAGAAGGGCAGGAAGAGGCGCTCGCGGATTTCGTCGGTGAGGCCGTGGCCGGTATCGGCGATGGCGACTTCGACGGCGACGCCGTCTTCACTGAGCGCGCTGGAGATGGAGAGCACGCGGAGCAGGCTGCCCTGCATGGCTTCCGCGGCGTTGTCGATGAGGTTGGCGAAGGCGCGGCGAATGGCCTCGGGGTCGGCGAGAACAGCGGGCAGGCCGAGCTCGAGCTCGCGGCGCACGGTGATGCCGTCGAGGCGGCCGGTGAAGAGCGCGAGGGCTTCGTCGGCGACCTGGTTCATGTCGCAGGCGCGGGGCTGGGGCGCGGGGAACTGGGCGAGCGCGGAGAACTGATCGACGAGGGTGCGCAGCGTGGCCACGCAGCCGAGGATGACTTCGCTGCATTTGCGGATGACGCTGGGCGAGTCGGGCTGCGGGCGATCGAGGTGTCGGCCAATGCGCTCGGCGGAGAGCGCGATGGGGGTGAGGGGATTTTTGATTTCGTGGGCGACGCGCTGCGCGACTTCTTTCCATGCGAGCTGGCGCTGGGCGCGGAGGAGTTCGGTGGTGTCTTCGACGACGAGGACCGAGCCTGTTTGGCCGTGGGCGAGTTCGAGACGGGCGCTGGTGACGGCGAGATGCATGATGCGGCCGCGGGCGTGGAATTCGATTTCGACGGAGGCAGCGCCCATGCGCTGGCCGCGGCGCATGACGGCGGTGAGATCGTCGGCGACCTCGGCGGGCAGCAGCGCATCGATGGCCTGGCCGCGCAGCTCGGCATCTTCGCGCTGGCCCATGAGCACGGCGAAGGCGCGATTGGCCTGCAATACGTGGCCGGCGGCATCGAGGGTGACGACGCCGCTGGGGATGGTTTCGACGATGGTCTCGAGCTCGCGGCGGCGCTCCTCGATGGCGAGGTTGGCGGCGGTGAGCTGCGCGGAGGATGTGAGGGCGAGCTGGCGGCTGGCGTCGAGGTCGGCGGCCATGTGGTTGAAGGACTGAATGAGCTCGGCCATTTCGCCGGTGGCGACGAGGGCGACGCGGTGGTCGTAACTGCCGGCGGCGATTTTGCCCATAGCGTCGGCGAGAGCTTCAACCGGGCGCGTGATTTGCTTGGAGAGAAAGAGGGCGAGCCAGACGCTGGAAAAGAAGACGACGGTGGTGATGAGCAGCAGCAGCAGGAAAAAGGTGGCGCGGATGTTGTTGCGGGAGCGGAAGAGATTCCAGTAGGCGGCTGCGCCCTCGCGGATGCGCGTGGTGGTCTGGCTGAGGCCCTGGGGCATGGGCAATGCGGCAACCACGGCCGTGCCGGAGCCGGCGACAGCCATGCCGAGCGCGTAGTCCTGTCCGGCGATGCGGAGGATGGGCTCGTCATCGCGCTGCGCGGCGCTGAAGAGATTGGCGTAGAGCGGGCCGTGGAGCTGGATGATGGAATCGGGCGCGCTGCCATCGGACTTTTCAGGCAGCCAGGGGATCAGGCTGGCGGCGCTGGTCTCGGCCGGCGCCTCAAGGCTGGCGAGCACGCGGCGATTCTTGTCGAAGACCAGCACGAAGCCGCCCTGCAGCGTAACGCGATGGGCGTTGAGCAGAGCCTGCATGGCCGCGGGAGTGCCGCTCAGCTCGGGCGACGATGCGATGGATGCGGCCTCGCCGCGGGCATTGCTGGAGACATATTGCGCGAGCTCGAGGACGACGCGCGTGGAGTCCTCATGCAGCTCGGAGGTGTTGGGCGAAAACCAGCGGTCGATGGAGCGGTTCATGAGCTGGAAGTTGAACAGGTACATGAACGCGGCGGGAGCGAGCGCGATGAGCACCGCGCCGAGCACCATGCGGGTGCGCAGGCGCGCGCCGAGGGCGCTGCTGCTGGGGTCGGCATAGATTTTGAGAATGTTGCGCAGCAGCAGAAGCAGCAGGACCAGCAGAAGAAGAAAAACAACGACGGTGAGCGCGGTGAAGGCCAGGGTTTCGCCCGCCGACTCCGGGGTGAGGAAGCGCACGTTGGTGGGATTGAAGGCCTGCAGCGCGCCGAGCACGGCTAGGAACAGCACGACGCCCGCGCCCAGCAGGATCACCGTGCGTTGCCGCGCATCGCCCAGGAAAGGCATGCGGCGATTATAGGCGCGGAGCGAATCGCGAGGCTATTGCAACGCGGATGCGCGCGCTCAGGCGAGCAAGCTGGCGGCGGCGGTCCAGGGTTTCTGCTGGCTCTCGGCCACGCCGCGATAGGTGAGCGTGCCGAGCCAGGTGTTGAGGCCTTCGGCGAGGCCCGCGTCCTGCTTGAGGGCTTCGCGCGCGCCGAGGTTGGCGATGCGCATGATGTAGGGGAATGTCGAGTTGGTGAGCGCGAGCGTGGAGGTGTGCGGCACCGCGCCGGGCATGTTGGTGACGCAGTAGTGGACCACGCCATCGACGACATAGCTGGGATTGGAGTGCGAGGTGGGGCGCGCGGTTTCGACGCAGCCGCCCTGGTCGATGGCGACATCGACGATGACCGCGCCCTTCTTCATCTGCGCGACCATGGCGCGGGTGACGAGCTTGGGCGCGGTTGCGCCGGGGATGAGCACGCCGCCGATGACGAGGTCGGCCTCGCGCGTGGCCTGCGCGATGTTGTAGCTGTTGGAGGCGAGGGTGTAGAGGCGGCCGTTGAAGATGTCGTCGAGCTCGCGGAGGCGGTTGAGGTTGAGATCGACGAGCGTGACTTTTGCGCCGAAGCCGAGCGCGATGCGGGCGGCGTTGGTGCCGACGATGCCGCCGCCGATGATGGTGACGTGCGCGGGAGGAACGCCGGGGACGCCGCCGAGGAGGATGCCGCGGCCGCCGCGTTCTTTTTCAAGATAGGTTGCGCCGACCTGCACGCTCATGCGGCCGGCGACTTCGCTCATGGGCGTGAGCAGCGGCAGCGTGCCCTGGCGGTCGCGCACGGTTTCATAGGCGATGCCGATGACTTTGGACTGGAGCAGCTTGTCAGTGAGCGCGGGGACGGGCGCGAGGTGCAGATAGGTGAAGAGGACGAGGCCTTCGCGGAAGAAGACGTACTCCGACTCGATGGGCTCCTTGACCTTGACGACCATGTCGGACTTGCCCCAGACGTAGGCGGCATCGCCGACGATCTCGGCGCCGGCGTTCTGATACTCGGCGTCGTCAAAGCCGGAGGCTGCGCCGGCCTGGGTCTCGACCAGCAACGTGTGGCCGGCCTCGGTGAGCGCCTTGACGCCGGCGGGGGTGATGCCGACGCGGGCTTCGTTGTCCTTGATTTCTTTGGGAACGCCAATGATCATCGCGCGCACTCCTCTATACGGTTGGACGCTGCATTGGATGCTTGCGGGGGAGGGGTGGGTGCAGCGGAAGCGCCGCGCCGGATGGACTACTTAATGGGGAGGGCTGATCCGGCACGGTCTCTCGGTGGCTTCCTGCTTGAGAACGATGCTACGTCGATTTTGGATTCCAATGTGTGCAAAGTTCGTGGTAAAACTGCGCCATGAGCACAAAACGTGCCCACTCCGTGGGTTTAGCGCACGAAGCGCCTGCAGCAGGGAAAGAAGACGGCCTGGACGAGCTGGATGCGGCGATTCTGAAGCATCTGGAGCGGAATGGGCGGGCGACCAATTATGAGGTGGGCGAGGCGGTGGGATTGTCGGCCTCGGCGGCGTCGCGGAGGATTCTGGCGCTGGAGCAGGGCGGGGCGATTCGCGGGTATCGCGCGCTGGTGGACGACAGGCTGCTAGGGCGCAAGATGACGGTGTACATTCGCGTGTCGCTGGAGCGGCAGTCGGCCACGGTGCTGGCGGCGTTTGAGACGGCGGTGCGGCGGTGCCGGGCGATTGAGAGCTGCCATCTGATGGCCGGCCAGTACGACTACATGCTGGTGGCGCGGGTGGCGGGCATCGACGACTATGGGCGGCTGCACCAGAACGAGCTCTCGCGGCTGCCGGGCGTCACGCGCCTCGAGACGAGCTTTGCGCTGCGGGATGTTTTAGACGCGGAGAAGGCGTAGCGGTTGCGAATCGGTGGCGAAGCCGGCGGTTGATGGGCGAATGAAACGAAAATTCGCCGTGGAGGCGGGGGAAACGCGCTTTGCCGCGGGAAGCCGCTGCGTTACCCTTGGAGGCACGCAAGACAGCCTGATGCAGGCAGCTTCTTCTCCCGGAGCGCAGACCTGCCGAGTTCCCTCTCGTCGCAACTGGATTCTTGTCTCAATCAAATAAGGAGTTTCGTTCAAGATGCCTTCGTTCAAGATGCCTTCGTTCAAGCTGGGCCTTTGGTTTCGTTTGATGTGCGCTGCTGTGTGCTGTCTTGCTGCTTCGCCTTTGCTGGTGCGGGCGCAGGTGCCGACGCCGATTTCGGTGCTTGGGCACAATCCCGGCGACGATTTTTATCTGGCCGACTACGAGGACACGGTGCGCTACTTCCATGCGCTGGCCGCGGCCGCGCGACCGGATGAAGATGTTCACCGTGGGCAAGAGCACGCGAGGGCAAGGACATTGAGATGGCGCGTGATTTCGTCGCCGCAGAACCTGGCCAAGCTGGACGAGTACAAGGCAGATTGCCGGGCGGCTGGCGCACGCGACAGACCTGAACGACGATCAGGCGCAATGAACTGGCGCGCGACTCGCAAGGTGATTGTGCACATCGACGGCGGGCTGCACTGCGGATGAGGTGGCGGGGCCGCAGCACACCATGGTGCTGGCCTACAAGCTGCTCTCGGCGCAGAACGATCCGCAGATGGACGCGATTCTTGAACAACGTGATCCTGGTGCTGTGGCCCACGCTCAATCCCGACGGGCAGGACATGGTGGTGCACTGGTACCGGCAGAACCTGGGCACCAAGTATGAAGTGAGCCCGATGCCCATGGCTCTATCAGGACTACGTGGGCCACGACAACAATCGCGACGGCTACATGATGAACATGAAGGAAGAGCAGGTGGTGGTGAAGGCGCAGCTCGAGTACAGCCCGGTGATCTTTTATTGCCAGCACCAGACGGCTCCGTTTCCGGCGCGCATCTGGATTCCGCCGTTCTCCGATCCGATTTCGAGCAACATCAGCCCGCTATGTGCGCAGCTGGCTGAACGTGATCGGCGCGAACATGACGGCGTATCTGAACGCGCACAACATGCCGGGGGCGATCTCGGAGTCGCGCTTCGACAACTGGTATGCGGGCTTTACGGACTGGGCGCATGTGTTCCGCAACGAGATTTCGTTCTTCACCGAGACGGCGCTTTATCGGGTACGCCACGCCGCACTTCTACACGGTGCGACGAATTTCCCAAGAACGTACCAGGACCTGCGCGCGCTGAGCATGTACTCGACGCCGTGGGAGGGCGGCTGGTGGCGTTTGAAGGACGCGGTCGACTACATGGTGGGCGGGTCGATGTCGGTGCTCGACCTTGCCGCGAAGAATCGCGAGACGCTGCTCTACAACCGCTACCAGGCGGCGCGCGACAACATTGCAGCACTTCAGCAAGGAGCCGCCGTTTGCTTATGTGATCAGCGCAAGCAGACGGACACGCCGGAGGCGGCGCTGCTGGCGCAGAAGATGATCGACAACGGTCTGGATGTGTACGCGACGAAGGACGGTTTCAAGGCCAACGGCGTGAGCTATCCGGCGGGGTCGTGGGTGATTCCGATGGATCAGCCGTTCTCCGCGCTGGCGAAGGAGCTGTTCGAGCGGCAGAAGCTATCCGGATGCGCTGGAGAATGGGACGGCGAAGTCGATCGACCTGCCCTATGACGTGACCGGATGGACGCTGCCGCTGCAGATGGGCGTGAATGTGGATGCGGTGACCGATCCGCTGGACGCCGGACCAGCGCGGCGCTGCTGACGAAGATCGACAGCGGTGAGCTGCCCGATGCGACGCGTGGAGGGCGCGGGCGCGGTGTTTGCGGTGAGCCACAAGGCGAATGCGTCGTTCGAACTGGTGAATGCGGCGCTGGCGCAGGGCGGAACGGTGTCGCTGGCGCAGGAGCCGGTGAAGACTGCGGAGGGGATGGAGACGGGCGCGTTTCTGATTGGCGGCGCTGGGCCGCGCGGCGATGGGCGACCTGGCGAAGAAGTATGCCGTCTGCCGGTGGTGGCGATTGGCGCGCCGGCGAAGACGCTGGCGCTCAAGAAAGCGCGCGTGGGGCTCTACCGGCCGTGGGCGCCGTCGATCGACGAGGGCTGGACGCGGTGGATTCTGGAGAACTACGGGTTCGGGCCGAAGAGCATTTACAACGCGGACATGCGCTCGGCGGATTTGAAGAGCCGCTACGACGTGATTGTGCTGCCGGATATGTCCTCGAAGCAGATGATGGACGGCTATGGCGTGGGCATTGTGCCGGGCGAGTATGCGGGCGGCATTGGCGAGGACGGCATGGAGAACCTGCGCGAGTTTGTGCGCGACGGCGGAACGCTGATGGCGCTGAACCGCACGGCGAGCGCGCTGATTCCGCTGATGTCGCTGCCGGTGGAGAACGTGATCGAGGGCGCGAAGAGCGACAAGTTCTTCTGCTCCGGGGCGCTGCTGCGCGTGGAGACCGAGCATGCGGAGCTGCCGGCCAATTACGGCCTGTCTGATTCGCCGGTGGTGATGTTCCAGGCGGGGCCGGCGTTTGCAGCCGCAGCCGGGATTCCACGGCGCGGTGCTGGCGCGCTACCCCAAGGAGACCAATCCGCTGGAGAGCGGACTGCTGCTGCATCCGGAGGCGATCGAGGGCAAGGCCGCGGCGGTGGAGCTGGCCTATGGACACGGGCGCATGGTGCTGTTCGGGTTCAAGCCGCAGTTCCGCGGGCAGTCGCACGCGACCTATAAGTATCTGTTCAACGAGCTGTATGTCTTTGACCATCCGGCATTGCCGGAGGAACCCGCGGCGGCGCCGGCCAAGACCGAGGCCAAGGATGGGAAGACGGCAAAACCCGGAGCGGGAAAGACGGACGACGAGGACGACGACACGTTACCGGAATAACCCGAAGGCGGCAGGCGGCGATGGAAGGGTTGAACCGGCACGCGCATACTGGGTTCAGGTACAAGTCTGATTCAATATGGGCTAGGTTGATTCTCGGCGGGCCGGTTGTTCTGGCGCGGCCGTGGAATCGGGCATACATTTGGGATTGGTTGCAGAGACGCGCACTCTGACCGCAGAGCCGCCATAGGCGAACGCGGTCTTCTCGAGAGGCAGGCCGCGATGGTGGAAACGGACGAACAACCGGGCGGCGTTCCTGAACAGAAGGCTGATCAGGAATGGCTCCAGACGTACATGGGCGAACACGAGGGCGAACTTGAGCCCGGTGCGCGGATTGAGCAACCCAAACAGAAGTCTCCGTTTGGGCTGCTGATTTTGCTTCTTGCGGTGCTGGTGGTGGCCGGGGCTGCGCTGTTCCTGACGAAGACCAAGGGGCTGCAACTGGAAGCCAACGCCAAGCCCAATGACCTGGGGCAGGGCGTGGTGGCTGCCAGCGGCCTGCGCGGGCACCTGGTGACCGAATGGAAGAACAAGACGGTTTACTACCAACTGAAAATTGAACCCATCGATGCGCGGTCCGATGCGGGGTTTGCCAAGGTTGTGAATACGGCGACGCAGCCGCTCTACGTGAACTTGAGCGTGCTGGACGCGGCCGGCGAGGCGCTGTGCGGCAAGCAGGTGATGCTGCCGACGGGCGGCGCGGCGGCGAAGGGATCCGATACATTCAAGGCCATCGCGGGCGCGCAGGGACGCGCGGAATCGCTGTGGGCGGAGGGCACGATCCCCTGCTCGCCGGACCAGTACGCGAAGTTTGACTACTGGAACTTCGCGACGAATTTTCCGACGATGGCCGACCAGGACAGGATGCTGGGGCTGCCGGTGCCCGAGGTTGCCGAGCAGGAAGTGACGCCTGCGCCGCAGCAGGAAGCGCCCGCGGCGACACCGACACCGGCACCAGCGCACAGGGGTGGATCGGCGCGGCACCGTGTGGTGAAACCGAAGAAGCCGCAGTCATCGTTCTATCTCGAGGGGGACGATCATGTGTCGGCCTTCGAGCCCGGACGCAACGTGCTGACGGTGGGCCCGGACAAGAACTTTGTGCTGCTGCGGCCGGGCGATGTGGCGACGGCGCAGGCCTGGGCGGACGACTCGCTGCTGGTGCACTATACCTGCGACCAGCGCGGGAACTGCGCGCTGCGGCACGGGGGCGGTGCGGAGATTCCGGCGCGGGCGAATAACTAAGCTTGCCGAACTACAGCGCTTCTTAATAGTGAATTGGGTTAGAGCCGCTCGGTCCAGTAGCCGGGGCGACGCTTGGCGTGGGCGATGGCGACGATTTCAATCTTGCGCGGGAGTTCGCGGAAGACCACAAAGATCGGAAAGCGGTGGAGCAGCGCGCGGCGTGTTCCGCGAAGATACGGCGGGCATAGCTGCGGTGAGCCGGCGATGACTGCAAAGGCTTGCCTTAGCTCCGCGTCAAACCGCAAGGCAGCCGCCTCGCTGCGGGCCCAGTACCAGTCAAATGCCACGTCGGATTCCGCCACTGCTTCGGGGTGGAAATGAACCGGCTTCATCTGCGCTGTTTGGCAAGAATGCGGGCGTCCATGTGGGCGATCACATCGTCGTGCGGAATCGTCTTCACCGCGCCCGAATCGATTTCATCCAGGCGGCGTTTGATCTCTGCGTCCCAGGCGGCTTCGATCTCTTCGGGCGATCCGTCTGCGCCTTCGTCGAGAAGATGACGGATCAGCCAATTCTGCTCGTCGGCGGGCAGGAGGCGGGCGTCTTCGAGGATCTGGGCAGCGGTGCGGCGCATGGGGAGATTGTAGCGCCGAAGCGGGTTTAGCACAGTGCGAAGTCTTTCAGGTACGTTTGATCTTTAGCAGTAGAATGAGCACGACCATGAGCGGATGGATTGGCACTGTCCTTGAATCAGATTTGGCCAAAGACTGGCGCCAGTGGCACATGGCTCAATGGAACAACCCATCCTGGTGGAATCTGCTCACGCTCTGGCCGCTTCCTTTTGTTTTAGTCTTTTGCGTCTATCAGTCGCATCTAGACCGACAGATCGGTCTTCGGCAACAGGAAACGTCTGCCGTCGTCGTCTCGCATGACCCTTCCAATCATGATCGGTATGGTTACGAATTCGCAGTAAACGGAAGACTCTTCGCGGGCTGGGTCTATCCCCACTCAAGAACCGACTACACCATAGGCCAAACGGTCACTGTCTACTACGACCCAGTTGACCCCGCAAAGAACAGCGGAACCGGCTTTGCGCTCGTCAGCGCTGATGACCTGTTCTTCGTTCCCTTTTGCCTCGCTGGCCTGATTGGGCTACCAGTTTTCATCTACGTCCGGAGGTGCAGTTGGCGCAGGAAAGTTGCACACCATCCTGCCGCCAACCATGATCTTTAATCACTGCAGGACAATGGACTACTCCGCGTTGTCGATCTGGGCGCGCTGGAGTTTGTCGGAGTAGTCGAAGTAGACGGCTTTCCATGTGGTGTAGAAGTCGATGGAGCCGAGGCCTTCGCGGTGGCCGTTGCCGGTTTGCTTGACGCCGCCGAAGGGCAGGTGGACCTCCGCGCCGATGGTGGGCGCGTTGATGTAGGTGATGCCGGCTTCGAGATCGCGCAGGGCGGTGAAGGCGCGGTTCACGTCCTTCGTATAGAGAGACGTCGAGAGGCCGTAGTCGATGGAGTTGGCGATCGCGATGGCTTCTTCGAAGGTTTCAAATTCGATCAGCGAGACGACGGGGCCGAAGACTTCTTCGCGGGCGATGCGCATGGCGGGCTTGACGCCGCCGAAGACGGTGGGCTCGAAGAAGGTGCCTTTCGCGTAAGGGCCGTCGGTGAGGGCTTTGCCGCCGCAGAGGAGCTTTGCGCCTTCGTCGAGGGCGATGGCGACGTATTTGGTTGAGGTGGCGATCTGCTGGGCGTTGACCTGGGGGCCGACTTCGATGGCGGGGTCGAGGCCGTTGCCGACCTTGAGGGCTTTGGCGCGGGCTACGAATATCTCTGTGAATTTGGCCGCGATGCCCTTTTGCAGCAGGATGCGGCTGGTGGCGGTGCAGCGCTGGCCGGTGGTGCCGAATGCGCCCCAGAGCGCGCCGTCGAGGGCGAGCTCGAGGTTAGCGTCGTCGAGGACGATCTGGGCGTTTTTGCCGCCCATTTCAAGCGAAACGGGCTTGAAGGTGGCGGAGGCGCGCTGGCCGACGAGGGAGCCGACTTCACTCGATCCCGTAAAGCTGATGGCGCGGACGTCCTTGTGCTCGACGATGGGCGCACCGGCGTCGGGGCCTTCGCCGGCGACGATGTTGACGACGCCGGGAGGCAGGCCGGCATCCATGAGGGTCTGGACGAGGTTATAGGTGGAGAGCGGCGTGTCTTCCGCGGGCTTGATGACGCAGGTGTTGCCGGAGACGAGCGCTGGGAAGAGCTTCCAACTGGGGATGGCCATGGGGAAGTTCCACGGGGCGATCATGCCGATGACGCCGACGGGCATGCGGACGGACATGGCGAACTTGTTTTGCAGCTCGGAGGGGGTGGTGACGCCGAAGAGGCGGCGGCCTTCGCCGGCGACGTAGAAGGCTTCGTCGATGGCTTCCTGCACGTCGCCGCGGGTTTCGGCCAGGACTTTGCCCATTTCGCGGGTCATGTCGTTGGCGTACTTCTCCTTGCGCTCCTGGAGGAGGAGGCCGGCGCGGGTGAGGATTTCGGCGCGCTTGGGCGCGGGGACGAGACGCCAGGTGGCGAAGGCTTTTTTGGCGGCGGCGACGGCGAGGTCAACGTCTTCTGCGCCGGAGAGCGGGAAAGGCGCCGACGATGTCGGAGTGGTCGGCGGGGTTGACGTTGAAGGCGGTCTTACCGCTTTTGGCGGGTATCCATTCGCCGCCGATGAGGTTGTGATAGGTGGGGTAGGTCATGGGGGTCTCACGCGCCTGTCGGCTGAGGTAGGCAAGCCGGGCCTTGAGTAGTGTCTCAGGTTGGGGGCTGCGGGGGAAAGCCGCGCGGCGGACGCCGGTTGGCGGCAGCTTCGCCAAATTGGGCCAAGGCCGCTGCACACGCAGTTATCAACAATGCGCTCCCACGGCAGCTTTCCTTCCGTGGCCGTACAATAGCCTTCGAGGTAGATTCATTTCCCCATGTCTTTGAACGGTTATCCATCCCGCTCTTCGCGGTCGCACGGCCTGCGCTCTCTGTTCAGCATGTTTTCGAGCGACCTGGCGATCGATCTCGGCACCGCCAACACGCTGGTTTATGCGGCCGGCAAGGGCATTGTTGTCAACGAGCCCTCGATTGTGGCCATCAATAAGAACACCGGCGAAGTGGAGGCCGTGGGCAAAGAGGCCAAGGACATGCTGGGCCGCACACCCGGCAACATCGTGGCCATCAAGCCCATGAAGGACGGCGTGATTGCCGACTTCAAGGTCACGGAGAAGATGCTGAACTACTTCATTCAGAAGGCGCACAACCGCAAGATGCTGGTGCATCCGCGGATCGTGATCGGCGTGCCCTCGGAGATTACGCAGGTGGAAAAGCGCGCGGTCGAGGACTCGGCTTATCGCGCGAAGGCCAGCGAGGTTTATCTCGTTGAGCAGGCGATGGTGGCCGCGATTGGCGCGGGTTTGCCGATTACCGAGCCCTCGGGCAACATGGTGGTCGACATTGGCGGCGGCACCACGGATATTGCTGTCATTTCGTTGTCTGGCATTGTCTATAGCCGCTCTGTGAGAATGGCCGGCAACCAGATGGACGAGGCCATTACCAATTATCTGAAGCGCAAATACAACCTGCTGATCGGCGAGCGCACGGCCGAGGCCATCAAGATCGAAATCGGATCGGCATTCCCGCTGGACAAGCCGCTGGTCATGGAGATCAAGGGCCGCAACCTGATTGAGGGCGTGCCGAAGACCATCTCCATCGACGACAGTGAGATTCGCGAAGCGCTGGGCGAGTGCATTGCGGTGATCATGAATGCGATCCGCGTGGCGCTGGAACGGACGCCCCCGGAGTTGTCGGCTGATATTTCGGATCGCGGCATAGTGCTGACGGGCGGCGGCGCGCTGATCAAGAACCTGGACAAGCGCATTCGCGAAGAGACCGGGCTGCCGGTGTCCGTGGCCGACGATCCGCTGGCCTCGGTGGTGCTGGGCACGGGCAAGATGCTCTCCGACTTCCGCCTGCTGCGCAAGATCAAGATCGATTAAGCCAGAGGTCAGGGATCAGGGGTCAGGGATCAGAACGCGGCTCGTGCCGGGGATGGAACCGACCACTGATCGCTGACGACTGAGCACTGGACTGGCATGGAATCCTTCTTCGACCGCTACCGCAACCTTCTGGTGCTGCTGGCGCTGCTCGCGGTGCAGATCATAGGGCTTGCCATGCAGGTGCATCGCGGCGAGAACGGGCAAATGAGCCTGGACCCGCGCGACAGCGGCGGGGTGCGACTGATCAGGCTGTGGGCGAATGCGCTGGTGTCTCCGCCGGAGCGGATGATGCACGCGAGCGGCTCGGGGCTGGGCGGCCTGTGGAGCAACTACATCGACCTGCGCAACGCGCGCAAGCAGAACGAAACCCTGCAGGAGACGGTGGACCGGCTGCGGCTGGAGCAGGCCGCGCTTCTCGAAGATGCGCGCCAGGGCCAGCGGCTGCAAGAGCTGATGGGCTTCCAGGAACACTACATTTACTCGACGGTCGCGGCGCAGGTGATTGGCACCAGCGGCAGCGAGCAGTCGCATGTGCTGCTGATCGACAAGGGCGAGAACTACAAGCTGGCGCGCGACATGGCGGTGATTACCGCCAATGGCATTGTGGGCAAGGTGCGCGACGTGTTTCCGCACACGGCGCAGGTGCTGTTGATCAACGACCAGACCAGCGGCGCGGGCGTGATTCTGGAGTCGACGCGGATACGCGGGATTTTGCGCGGCAATGCGCAGGGCCAGCCGCAGATTGTAGACGTGATGGCCGACAGCCGCATCCAGCCGGGCGAGCAGGTGCTGACGGCCGGCGGCGACGAGATTTTTCCGCGCGGTCTGCCGGTGGGCGTGGTGGACAAGGTGGTGCGCGATCCGGACCAGGACGGATTTATCCGGGTGCTGGTGAAACCGGCGGCGCACCTTGACCGGCTGGATGAAGTGCTGGTGATTACCTCGACCCAGCCGCGCTTTCCGCCCGACCAGAGCGCGGACATGGCGACCAGCGAGCAGGAAAAGGGCGCCGAGGTGGAGCAGCAACTGGAAGAGGCGCAGAAGAAAGCCGCGGAGATTATGGCGGAGCGGCTGCCGGGGCTGCTGGAGCCGAACGTTCCCGCCGATCAGCAGCCGCTGAACGACAGCTCGAACCCGGCCCTTCCACCGCGCGTGCCCGCGCCGCTGCATCCGGACCGGTTCACGCCGGGAACGACGATGCAGAGCGGCCAGCCTGTGCCCGGAGCGCAGACCGGGACGCCGACAGGAACGCAGACTGCGCCTGCCGACGGCACCACGCCAGCCAAGCCCGCGGACACGAATCCGAATCCCCCGCAGCAGAGGGAGCCTTAGGATGTCTGTGCTGACAGCGGATACCCGCCGCGATCTGGAGATTCGCCGCTATCCTCTGCTGATCTACGCGCTCGCGCCGCTGGTGGCGCTGGTGCTGCAGGCGTGGCTGCCGCGGGTGATGGGGCGGTTTGCGTGGTTCGATCTGCCGCTGATTATCACGGTGTATTTTGCGCTGGGGCGGCGCAGTCCGATACAGGGCACGCTGATGGGCTGCGTGCTGGGGCTGTTTGAGGACGCGCTGACGCATCACGCCATCGGCATCAACGGCGTGGCCAAGACGGTGGTGGGTTTTCTGGCGGCGTCGCTGGGCGTGCGCATCGATGTGGAGAATCACACCATACGGCTGATTCTGATTTTTCTGCTGTCGCTGCTGTCGAGCGGGCTTTACATCTTTGTGAACCGGTTTTTGCTGGGGCTGGCGGAAGAGACGGATTGGATGATGCAGGTGTATTCGGCGATTGGAAACTCGGTGATTGCGTTGATTGCGTTTCCGTTTCTGGACCGTCTGCAGGTACGGGATTAACCAAAAGCATTGCGCGTATCGTAAAAGAGCAGGCAGATGTATTTTGACAAGGTCACACGCGGAGAGAAGCTCTCCGGCGCGAAGCTCACGTCGGTGCAGTACGGCATTCTGCTGATGATGCTGGCGCTGGTGGCGGGGCTGTGGCGTCTGCAGGTGCTGGGCGCGGACAACTTCCGCGTGCTGGCGGAGCAGAACCGCATTCGCAAGGTGCCGCTGCTGGCGCCGCGGGGCAAGCTCTTCGACCGCGAGAACCGGCTGATTGTCGACAACTATCCTTCGGTGTCCTGCTTCCTGATCCGGGAGCAGGGGCACAACATCGACAGCGATCTGCCCATGATTGCCAACGGGCTGCATCTCGATCTCACGCAACTGCAGGCCACGCTGCGCCACTATCGTGCCGCGCCGGGGTATCAGCCGATCCCGATCAAGCAGGAAGTGACGCCGGATGAGCTGGCGTTCATCGAGGCACACCGCAACGAGCTGCCGGAACTTGAGACCATCGACGTGGAGCGGCGACTGTATCCGCGCGACGGTTTCGCCGCGCACCTGATCGGGTATGTGGGCGAAGTCAGCGAGGACATGCTCGAGAACGACATGCGCTACGCGGCCTATGAACCGGGCGATGTGGTGGGCCGGGCGGGCGTGGAGGAGACCTACGACCAGATTCTGCGCGGGCAGGATGGCTCGCGCGACGTGATTGTGGACAGCCACGGCCGCGAGGTGGGCTATCTGCACACCGAGCACTCGATTCCGGGCAAGGACCTGCGGCTGACCATCGACAACGATCTGCAGCGGGCGGCGGAGCTGGCGCTGGGCGACCGCAACGGCGCGATTGTGGCCATGGACCCGCGCAACGGCGAGATTCTGGCGATGGTGTCGCGGCCGAGCTTCGATCCCAACGCATTCGCGGTGAAG
The DNA here is from genome assembly GCA_963783925.1 of uncultured Acidobacteriaceae bacterium. Lineage (GTDB taxonomy): Bacteria > Acidobacteriota > Terriglobia > Terriglobales > Acidobacteriaceae > Telmatobacter. Next base: position 412,333 of record CAWAPM010000001.1, read on the forward strand.
ATCGACCGGGCCGATTGGAACAAGCTGATCACGGATCCTGATCATCCGCTGCTGAACAAGGCCATCCAGGCGCAGCTTGCGCCGGGCTCGACGTTCAAGATTCTGATGTCGGTGGCGGGGTTGCAGGAAGGCCTGGCCCAGAACATGCACGTGATGTGCAACGGCGGAGCGGACTTCTACGGCCACTTCTATCACTGCGATGAGCACCACGGCATGGTGGACATTCACAATGCCATTCCGATGTCGTGCGACACGTTCTACTACACACTCGCCGACCGGCTGGGCATTGACCGCATTGCCAAGTATGCGACCGAGTTTGGCTACGGGCAGAAGACGGGGATCGACCTGCCCGGCGAGCAGGCCGGGCTGATGCCCTCAGAAGACTGGATGATGAAGAACTACCACCGCAAGTGGTACGCGGGGGAAACCATCTCGGTGGGGATCGGGCAAGGGGCGATTGAGGCCACGCCGATTCAGCTCGCGCGCATCATTGGCGGCATTGCGTCGGATGGGCACATGGTGCGGCCGCATGTGGTGTTTCCGGATGAGCTGCCACCGGATTTCTATCACGCGCTACTGGAAAGCTATCCGGGCTCGGGCAACGTGGATATTCCGATTGACCCGGCGAACTGGGAGATCATCACCGACGGCATGGCGGAGACCACGCAGCCGGGGCTTTATCACACGGCTGGAGCGGACGGGTTGCCGGGCATCGACTTTGGGGGCAAGACCGGCACGGCGCAGGTGGTGGGGCACGACAGCAAGGTGGCCAAGTCGCACGCGACGCTGCCCAATGTGTGGTTTGTGGGCGTGACGCCGCGGCGCAACCCGGAGCTGGTGGTGGCGGTGCTATGGCAGAACGGCGAGTTCAGCTACTACCCGGCGCGGATTGGCGCCAAGGTGGTGGCGGCTTACGTGGAGAAGCAGCGGCGGCTGGCACATAATCTGGCTCCCACCAAGGAGCCGGCAACCGGGCCCGTGGAAGTGGGCGCGGTATGGACCACGCCGGACGGCGTGAAGAAGGCGGACGGCACGGAGACCGCGCGGATGCATGCGGGGCGATTCTTTGTGAACCCGGCAGCGCCGGACCGGCCGGTAACGCCGCCCGTCTCTGCCAACCAGCTTGGCCTGGCTCTGCCCATGCGGAGGATCGGAAGCCGCTGATGCCGATGCGACGGTTTTTGAGCTTCCGCGATTTCGACTGGGGTTTGCTGGGCGTGATTCTGCTGCTGTGCACGGTCTCGGTGCTGGAGATCTACTCGGCCACGCTGCATACGAAGTTTCTGGGCTTTCACTCGCGGCAGATGCTGTGGATCGGCGGCGGGCTGGTGGTGATGTTCATCCTGTCGCGGGTGGACTATCACCGGCTGCTGGATCTTGTGCCCTGGGCCTACGGCGTGTTTCTGGTGCTGGTGGCGGCGGTGCTGATTCCCGGCATTGGGCACAAGGCGCTGGGCGGGCGGCGCTGGATCAAGGTCGGGCCGATGCTCTTCCAGCCATCGGAGTGGATGAAGCTGATTCTGATTCTGATGGTGGCGCGCTACTTCGCCAACCTGGGCGGCAAGCGGCTGACCTGGCCGGACATCTTCAAGGCCTTCGCCATTGTGGGCGTGCCGATGCTGCTGGTGTTGAAGGAGCCCGATCTTGGAACGGCGCTGACGTTCGCGCCGATTCTGGTGGCGGGGCTGTTTCTGGGGGGCATCAATCTGCGGCAGGCTTTGATTCTGAGTGTGGCGGGGATCGTGCTGATCGGCGGGGCCTGGTCGAGCGGCAAGCTGTTGAAGCCCTACCAAAAAGCGCGGCTGACGAGCTTCATCAATCCGGAGGACGACCCCAAGGGCTCGGGCTACCAGGTGCTGCAGTCGAAGATCGCGGTGGGGTCGGGAGGCATCTGGGGCAAGGGCGCGGCCAAGGGGACGCAGACGCAGGGGTATTTCCTGCCCATTCCCTATACGGACTTTATCTTTGCGGCCTTCAGCGAAGAGCACGGCTTTGTGGGCGCGGTTTTTGTGCTGCTGCTATACTTCTTCATATTGATGCGTTTGATTCAAAACGCTCAAACAGCCGCGGACCTGTCCGGCTCCCTGATTATTATGGGCGTTGTGGCTGTGTTGACCTTTCAGATTGCGGTCAACGTGGGCATGGTCATAGGGTTTATGCCCGTCACCGGGATCCCTTTACCGTTAATGAGTTACGGCGGATCTTCGGTGTTGTTTACCTTCCTTGCGCTGGGCGTTGCGATGAACGTGCGCATGCGCCGGTTTGTAAACTAAGGCAGTTCACGGCCGAGGGGCCGGGGAACCGCCGCAAGCGTTGGACCGGGATGCGGCCCGACGCTCACAACAGGATTACCCCTCTTGCACTGCCCGCACCTGCGGAAGACTGCAAGAAGATTTGATTCAAGTATTTACGCCGGCACGATCGGATGAGATCCGCGGCCCGGCAGGATTGGGTTCAATGAGCACGCAGAGACGGGAACCCCGTTGGCAGTGCAACGGTGATGAGAGTCGCCAGGAATTGCGGGAGCCTTCGGGCTCAGCCCCTGACACGCGACTCAGCCGTGCGGCTGCAAGCGGGCAAACGGCCCGGCCGGAGACTCCGGCCACGCTGGCCACAAACTCTCTCGAAAAGGATCACCCTCTCGTCAGGCACGCCCTCCGGGGCAGCCATCGCGGCAGTCCACCCTTTTGGGCTGGCCGCAACGAATATGCACGCAGGTCCTCCCTTTCGCTCCTTTCCATCCTTACCGGTTTCGTGCGTCTCCATCTGACCTTGCCGCAGGCCCCAGCAGGCATAAGCCGCTGGGCGGAAAGGTACGATGGCAAAAGAGATTTGTATTTCCTCCACGCCGCATGAAACGCGGCTTGCAATTCTGGAAGACGATCAGCTCGCGGAAATCTACTACGAGCGCGAAAACGAATATACCCTTGCGGGATCGATCTATAACGGCCGCGTAACGCGGGTGCTGCCGGGCATGCAGTCGGCGTTTGTCGACATTGGCCTGGAGCGCGACGCGTTTCTCTACGTCACGGACTTCCTGGAGCTCGAAGACCAGGAAGAGAGCGACGAGATTGAGAAAGCGGCGGCCAGCAATCCCAACCAGGCGCCGCGGGAAGTGCGCCAGGGCGGCGAGCGGGAACGCGGCGGACGCAATGGCCGCGGCGACCGGCAGCCCCGCGAGGCGCGGCCGGCAGCCGAAGCCGAGCCGGCCGAAACCGAATACATTCTGCCCTCTTCCGCGCCGGCCCCGGCAGCGGCCGAGGAAGGCTCGGAAGATGCAAGCGGCGATCCGGGCGCGAAGCGCTGGCGGGGACGCCGTCGGCGTCGCGGCGGCCGCGGCGGTGCGGGAGCGCCGGAAGGCGAGAGCGGCAGCGAAGAGGCAACAGAAACAGCGGCGCCGGCAGCGGCTGCTGCGCCGGTGCGAGATGCGCACGAGATTCAGGCAGCGGCGACACGCCAGCCGCGCGGCGAGCGTACGCCTGAACCGTTTGTTTTGCCGGGCGAGTCACTGACCAAATATGGCGGCACGCCGATCGAAGACGAGCCAAAGGCACGGCCCGCCATGCCCACGAGGCCGGCGAGCACCGCAAAGCCCTCGACGATGGTGGTAGCGCCGCTTTCCTGGGATGGCAGCGGACTGCTGCCGGGCGAATCGATCTCGCGGCATCGCAATCGCGCGCCGGAGCCCGAGCCTGAGATGGAAGCAGCGGCGGAGATTTCCGAAACTCCCGTTTACGAAGCTGCGCAGACCGTGGAAGCGCTGCCCGTGCATGAAGAGGTTGTGGAAGAGGAGCTGACTCGCGAGGGGCTGATCTCGGAAGAGACCAGCGATGAAGAGGTTGTGAAGGCGACCGACAGCGAGCTTGCGGCGGCCGATCCTGAGGTTGAAGTGGTTGCCGAGACCGAGTTCGAGGTGGACGGCGAAGAGCCTGAGGAAGACGCCAGCGCTTCGCACCACGTCGATCCCCTGCCACCGAGCACCTTCCGGCTGTTTGGCCTGGGCGGCGGCAAGAAGAAGAAGGACGAGGACGAGCCGCACGAGGCAGAGGCTCCGGTTCGCGAGACGCCGGACGGCTTCGGTGTCGGCTTTCTCGCCGGGCAGCGGGCTGGTGGAGGAAGAAGTCATCGAGGGCGAGGAGGCGGACGTTCCGCTGCATCGCCACGCGCACAAACACGATGACGGCGACCTGGACGAGTACGAAGAAGAGACGCTGCAAACGCAGATTCGCTCCGGCGACCTGGGCGAGATGCTGCAGGAAGCGCACCTCGATCACCGCATCCAGATCGACTTCGACGAGAAGAATGGCGAGGATGACGACGAGGTTGAGGGCGAAGAAGAGGAGACCGCAGCCGAAGGCCAGCCCGCGGGCGACGGCCAGACGCAGCAGCGGCGCGACCGCGGCGGACGCGGAAGGCGCGGACGCGGCAGTGAGCGCAGCGGGGAGCGCAGTGGTGGCGGCGAACGCGGTGGACGGCCGGGCGACCGGCGGCCTTCGCGACGCTCGGCGCAGACATCCGATCTGCCGATCATCTCTGACCTGCTGAAGCCGGGCCAGGAGATTCTGGTTCAGATTGCGAAGGAACCGATTGCGAAGAAGGGCGCGCGCATTACGAGTCACATTGCGCTGCCTGGACGATTCCTCGTATTCATGCCGACGGTGACGCACGTGGGCGTGAGCCGCAAGATTGCGAGCGACGAAGAGCGGCAGCGGCTGAAGCGGATTCTGGTGCACGAGCGCGGCGAAGCCACGGGCGGCTTTATTGTGCGCACCGCCGCCGAAGGCGCCTCGGAAGAAGAGCTGCGCGCCGATCTGCGCTTCCTGATTCACTTGTGGACCGAGATCAAGCAGCGTTCGGAGAGTTCGAAGTCGCCGGCGCTGATCTATCACGATCTCTCGCTGATCGAGCGCATTCTGCGCGACCAGGTGAGCGCGAACTTCTCGTCGATCTGGGTGGATTCGCAGGAAGACTACGAGCGCATTGTGCGCTTCCTCAACCGCTTCTCGCCCACGCTGGTGCGGCGTGTGAAGCTCTACACCAAAGAGACGCCGCTGTTCGAGCACTTCGGCATTCAGGATGAGATTTCGAAGGCGCTGCGCTCAAAGGTGTGGCTCAAGTCGGGCGGATCGATCGTGATCAACCAGACGGAAGCGCTGGTGGCGATCGACATCAACACCGGCAAGTATGTGGGCAAGTCGGCGCGGCTGGAAGACACGATTGTGAAGACGAACCTCGACGCGGTGCCGGAGATTGTACGACAGATCCGGCTGCGCGACCTGGGCGGCATCATCATCATCGACTTCATCGACATGGACGAGCGCAAGAATCGCTACAAGGTGATGGCCGCGCTTGAAGAGGCGCTGAAGAACGACCGCGCGCCGACCAAGGTTTTGCAGTTTAACGACTTTGGCCTGGTGGCGATTACGCGCAAGCGCGTGAAGCAGTCGCTGGAACGCACGCTGAGCGTTCCCTGCCCCGTGTGCCAGGCGACCGGCATGGTGAAGAGCGCCGCAACCGTGTGCAACGAGATCTTTATCGAGCTGCGCAAGATGCGGAAGCACTTTGAAAACCCGGACGTGCTGGTACGCGTGAACCCGGAAACGGTGAAGGCGCTGAAGGCCAACAATGCACGCTGGCTGACCGATTTCGAGGAGTTGACCGGCAAGAACATTCTGCTGAAGAGCGATGCCACGCTGCATCCGGAGCAGTTCGATATTCAGGGATAAGCTGAAATTGGGTTGAACGTATAAAGGCCGGTCGCGATGCGATCGGCCTTTGTGTTTGCGATGCTCCTGAGCCGCTCAGCGGAGGACGTGGATGCGGATGCCGAGCTTGAGATTTTTCCAGATGCGCTCGGTGGTGTAGACCTCGGCTTTGCGGGCGATGGCGAGAGCCAGGCAGGCGCGGTCGCCTAGCGACAAGCCGTAGGCCTGGGTCTTGATCACAAGATCTCCGGCGAGTCTTGCATGGTCCTCGGTGTATGGTTCGATTGCGGCGACGAGGGACAACGTGTCTTCCCAGGCTTCGTCTGGGTCGTACCCGCCCCGGACAAGACGCGCCTGTGTTTCGGTGAGATTCACCGTGCTGACAATCGAACGGTCGAGGATTTCGTCGGTGAGCTTTTCGGCTCCTGGTTCGTGCAGAAGCAACGCAAGAAGCGCGGATGCATCGAGCACCGCCTCACTCATGCTTGGCGGCCTCGCGGCGCTCCGCGCTCAGTTCCTCGGAGAGGAGCACGCCTTCGGGAATGTACTGGCGAGCCCGCTCCTGGGCGCGGCGAATGCGGGCGCGGCGGGTGGAGATGCGCAGCTCGTGGTTCTCGATACGCAGCTCGACCGAGTCGCCGGGCTTGATACCGAGCGCTTCGCGCATGGCGACGGGGATGACCAGCCTGCCCTTTTCACCGAGTTGTGCACGCGCCTGCAGTTCCATGTCCCACCCTCCGGCAGTGGTGTCACTATTGTAGATAAGTGACACTCTATCATATAAGTGTCACTCAATATATATTTTCCCACCATGGAACTCTTCCACTACGCACAGCCGCCTCAGCGTGCGCCGCGTTGACCCGTGCAACTTCCTGGAGGGAAACGTGTCTAACAGGTTACGGGGAGCAAGGCACGACTCCCCTGCGATAGTGCACGCTCCGAAAAAATTGATTCTTCGAGGTACGGACATGTCAACTCCCCGTTCGATGTCGCTCTTGCGGCATGTATCGATTCTTGTGGCTGCGGTTGCTTTTGCAGCCGGCACGGCGCGCGCGCAGGTTGCGCATTCTTCCGATTCCGCAAATACTTCGACTGCAAGCGAGTCCAGCTCGAGCGCAGGGCTGCTGGCGTTGAATGCCGAGCCGGGCGCTCTGCCCGCGGCTCCCGCGGCGCAGGACGACCGCGGCGGCCGCGGCTACCACTCGCACAGCGTCTGGAGCCACCTCACCTATGAGGCGGGCGGCGGCTTCAACGGGCCCACCAGCGACTCCTCGCCATACATCACCTGGGGCGGCAACTTTACGGGTGGCGTCGGCTACCGGTTCGATCCGCGCTTCAGCGTGCTGACCGAGTACCAGTTCATCGACAGCAAGCTGCCCGGTGCGCTGATTGCGGAGACCGGCTCCGACGGCGGCCACGCGCATATCTGGTCGTTGACGCTGGCTCCGGTGATCGACCTGATGCCGAAGCGCACCAATGACGTGTATGTGACCGGCGGCGGCGGCTTCTATCGCAAGGTGACCAGCTTTACCGACCCGGAAGAGGCTGAGTACTGCGACTACTACTACTGCGAAGTGGGCACGGAAAACGTGGTGGTGGGGCACTTCTCGTCGAACCAGGGTGGCTGGAATGTGGGCGCTGGGTTCACTCACCGGTTTGGCGGCATGTACGGCGATGGCACGATGAAGCTGTTTGCCGAGGCGCGGTACCTGGATGTGCTGACGCCGGCGGTTACAACCTCAGCCAACGGCCTGCCGGTGACGAGCGTTGCCGCGGATACGAAGATCGTTCCCGTCACGATCGGCGTGCGCTGGTAAGCAATCGTTCGACTGAGAGCCTCGTCGGCGCGATGCGCGGGTGGGGCTTTCGTGTTTCTAGAGGACGCCGAGGACGCGGAGGCGCAGCAGGCCGCCGGCGACGACGCCAAGCGGGGACAGCGCGACAAGCGCGAGCTGCCAGGCGATGGGCTGCTGACCGCGCGCCTGCAACGCACTGAGCGCGGCCAGCGCCAGCACAACGATGGCGAGCACGAGAACGTGCGCTACTGCACTGTCCGGTGCAACCCACGCGGTCACGTAGCCACCGGCCGCCGCGGCGAGAAACGAATACCCGAGATTGACGAAGACGTAGGCGGGGCGAGGCCTGGCCTGCGGACCGGCCCAGTCTGGCGCGAAGCGCGCGATGAGCGCGGTGACGGCGATGACAATGAGCGCCATGGCCGCGAAACCTGCGACGAGCGCGAGAAACGCGTGCATTACGACCACGGCTTATGCTCCGGTTCGGTTGGCTCGCCGACTTCGCCGCGCTCGATGCGGGCGAGAAACTGGCGCGCGAGGCGCGGCTCGCCGGGATGGCTTTCGCCGTGCATGGTGCAGAGATCAAGGAACTCGTCGCAGAGGGCGTTGCGTTCCCCGTCCTGATTGAGGATGGCCTGCAGCGCGAAGGCCAGCTCGCGGAGCTGCGCGGCTTCAGGCCAGGCGCGCTCGTCTCGTCTTCGCCGCTGACGGTGAGGTCGGAGAAGAGACCGCGACGGCCGCGGGCGCACTCTTCGAGGCAGGCGACGAGTTGGTCGGCGAAGACGCGGCTCAGCGAGTCGAGCTGCTCGGGAGCGATGGGATCGTCGGAGTCCATGGGCGTGTCGCTCACTTCGCGTGCATGGCGGCTTCGACTTCGTCGGCGGTGTGAGGCAGGTCCGCATCGAGGTCGATGAGCTTGCCGTCTGCGCCGACGAGGAAGTCGCACTCGATGCGGACGCCGAGTTTTTCCTCGGGAATGTAGACGCCGGGCTCGATGGTGAAGACCATGCCGGGCTTCAAGACGGCGGGATAATCGGCGGGGTCGTGCACGTCGATGCCGACCATGTGGCCGAGGCCGTGGAGCCAGTACTTGCCGAGGGGCGAGCCGTCGAGCGCCTTGCCGTGGGTGTTGATGTAGTTGTAGGCGGCGGTGTCGAGCGAGTTGGGATCGTGGCGGTCGCGGTCGTTGATGCTGGACTTGCCGGCGACGAAGGCGTCGATGGCGGCCTGCTGCGCGCCGAGGACGATGTCGTAGATTTCGCGCTGGCGCGGCGTGAAGTGGCCGTTGACGGGCACGGTGCGCGTGATGTCGGAGGCGTACATCGAATACTCGCAGGCGGCGTCGACGACCATGATGTCGCCATCTTCGAGGGTGCGGGAGTTTTCGGCGTAGTGCAGCGTGGTGGAGTTGATGCCGGAGCCGACGATGGGCGCGTAGGAGGGGCGCTCGCAGCCCTGCTCGAACCAGACGGCGGTCATTTTGCCGGCGATGGTGCGCTCGGTGATGCCGGGACGGGTGACGCGGAACATCAGGCGCTGCGCGAGCGATGGAGGCGGTGCTGGCCTTCTTGAGCAGATCGATTTCGCCATCGTCCTTGACTTCGCGCAGCGGCATGATGAGCGCGGTCACGTCGTGCGCGTTGGGCGCTGCGTCCATGCCGAGCGTGGTGGCGTTGAAGGTGACGAGAGCCTTGGCTGGCTGCGAGTCGGGCTGGGTCCAGAGGCTGTAGGCGCGGCGGCGGTTGGCGGCGACGAGCTTGTTGAGCTCGGCGGGCAGCGCGGTCATGGGCTCCACGGCGTCAAAGCCGGTGGCCTGCGCGACGCCGGGCGTGTCCGCGTCCATCTTTGCGCCGGTGTACTTCTCCATGCGCAGGTCGCGCGAGGGGAGAAAGAGGATTTCCTTGTAGCCCTCGCCGGAGCCATTGGGTCCCGCGATGAGCAGCGCGGCACCGGGCTCATTCCACCCAGAGAGATAGTAGAAGTTTGAGTCCTGGCGGTAGGGATCGAAGTCGAGAACAGGCTCCGGCGCGGCAAAGAGCACGGCGATGCCGCCCTGCAGACGGACTCCGAGAGCTTCGCGACGGCCGTGGTACGCGGCGCTGGGCTGCTTTTCAAGGGCGCGGGCAGCGGGAGACAGCGTGGCGGCGGCAACCAGGGCAAGGGCAGCAAAGCGCAACCATTTCATTCCGCTATTGTCGTCGCTGGCGGCGCGGAGAGCAAAAGAGAAAACGCTGATCGTGCGAAGGGCTAAGCGGAAACGCGGAACAATCCGCGCGAGGCCTGAGCCGCTTGCGGCTGAAAGCGGGCATCGTTGTCGTCGAGCAGCTGCAGGAACCCGCCGGCGGGAATGGGATGGCCGAAGAGCCAGCCCTGCGCGCGGACCGTTTGATGCGCCTCCATGAAGTAGTCCGCCTGCTGCCGGGTTTCGATGCCCTCGATGATCACGTTGAGGCCAAGCTGATCGGCCATGGCGAGAATCTGCGGCAGGATGGAGACGGTGACGGCGTCGGTGCCGATGGCGCGGGTGAAGGCCTTGTCGACCTTGATGGCGTCGACGGAGAGATCGTGGAGGTAGGCGAGGCTGGAGTAGCCGGTGCCGAAGTCGTCGATGGCAACATGATGGCCGCGAGCGCGGAGTTTGAGGATGGTTTCCTTGGCGACCTGCTGGCGGGCGGTGTAGCTCTCGGTGATTTCGATGCCGAGGCTCTCGGGACGTACGTTTACATCGGCCAGCGCGCCGCCCAGCATGGGCAGGAACGCATCGTCAGCCAGATCGGCAGCGGCGATGTTGACGTTGACGCGTAAGCCGGGCCGCTGATTGAAGGTATGCGCAAAGTCGTGGAGAACCTGATGGACGACGAAGCGGGTAATCTCGCCGACGAAGCCGCCATCCTCCGCTACGCGGATGAAAACGTCAGGGCTGATGGGCTGATTGTCGTCGTTGGTCCAGCGCGCCAGGGCCTCGGCCTCGAGAATGCGGCCGGTCTCGAGGTCGACGATGGGCTGATAGACCACGCGCAGCGCGCCGTGGCGGATGGCGCGGAGGAGCTGATGATGCATGCTCTTGTTGCGGCGATAGACCAGGGAGCCGATCAGACCGAGCAGGCAGCCGGCAAGGCCTCCCATCGAGGTGAGCAGGATCAGCATGGGCTTGCTGGATGCGAGCACCTCGGGGATCGTGGTGTAGGCGGTGACGCAGACCGTGCTGACGTTGGAGCAGCGGGTGGCGAAGATAGTGCTGCCCTGAAGAGCCTGCGTTTCATGCGTCAGGGTTGAGCTCTTGATCTGCGGTTCCTTGCCAACCAGGAAGCCGGAGGAGTGGGTGGCCACGTCGGTATCCGCGAGGGTGTAGTGGATGTGCGGAGACTTGAGCAGCGTGGTGACGAAGGGGTTGTAGACCACGTAGGAGTCGCCGACCTGTGCGGCAACGGCCACATCGCCGGCAATGGTGAGCAGGGGCAGATTGCGATAGAGGCGGGCGCCATCGGCCTGGATGAAATCGGGATGCAACAGGGGCTGTTTGTCGGACAGGCTGCCCAGCGTGGTGGAGCAGTCCATGCGGCCGTTCCGCATGCGGCCGGCATCTTTCAGGGTGTGGGACTGGTAGATGAGGGTGCGGAAGTAGTCCAGCTCAGCCGGCGAGCAATACGCATCGACAGATTCATTCATCCGGGTCAGGACAGCGCGGGATTCGCGGACTGAATCATCCAGGCTGGCGGTCGAGCCGGCGGCAAAGTGCTCCATGCGGATCTGAGCCTGCCGAACAACGGCCATACGCGCCAGCAGGTATCCGCTGAGCGCACCAACGACCACGCCCAGAAAGGACACCAGGCTGGCCGTCAGCAACCGTTTTTGAGGCGCAGTCATAACAGGAGGCTCCAATTTTTGACTACATCAATTACCAAAGCAATGCCCAACTTGGGTCAGTAACGTTCCTGACGGTTGGGACGGCAGCCCTCTGGCGGGGTTGTCCATTGCCCTCGTAACCGGCTACAGGTCAAGAGATATGGGGTTTCTGCATCTTATGACGAGTTGTGGGGCCTTTGTGCCGTCCGGGGTCGATGGGTGCGCACACTTTGGTACCGGCTTCCCGGCGTGGGCCCGGTTTCAGGGTGAACCTGCGGGAGCGATTTCCGGCAGGTCCAAACCTCAAGTTCCGATCAGCCCGGCGAGCAACAATCCGGGGAGCGCATTGAATTTCCGGGCATTTCGCCGTATTCTAGGAGAGCGACGAGTTTGTCTGCCGGTTTTGCCGTGGGTCTGCCGGGCTGGCGGAGAGATGAGTGGGCTCACAGCCCACTTTTTCTTTGGAGCAAACTCTTGAAATAAATGGGTTTGAGAGCCTTTGCCGGACGTGGTCCGGGCCGGGGGCTCGCGCGGCGACAGGGATTGATGGCGGCAAAGCTGGACGAAATTCGGGCAGCAGCAGAGCGGGTTGCGGCATCGCACGGGCTGGATGTGGTGGACGTGGAGCTCACGGGCCGCGAAAAAGAACGCATTCTTCGCGTGACGCTGGAAAAGAATGCTGAGGGGCGCGCGCAGTTGAAAGCGGCGATTGCGGCTGGGGCCGGGCTGGGCGGAGACGAGAATCCTCTGCCGGAGCGGCTGGCCGAGGGCCGGCTGAGCGTGGAGCAGCTTTCCGGCGTGACCCATGAGGATTGCGCCAACTTCAGCCGTGATTTTGGGGTTTTGCTGGACGTGGAAGATCTGGTGCCGGGCGGGGATTACACGCTCGAGGCCAGTTCACCGGGGTTGGATCGCAAGCTCACCAAGCCGGAAGAGTTCCGGCGGTTTGCGGGCAGCCTGGTGAAGGTGCAGACCTTCGAGCCCATCCGCAACAACCGGCACTGGCAGGGCAGATTGACGGCCGGGCCGGGTGAGGCGGTTACCCTCGACCTCTCCTCGTTGCGGCAGAACTCGAAGAGCCGGAAGGCCGGCGTGGACACGGTGGAGATTGCGATCTCGAACATTGAGAAGGCGCAGTTGATTCCGGAGATTTAAGCAGCACAGAGCTGGGATGGGGTTGAACAGAGGCCCCAGCTGGCAACGAAAATTTAACCTGCGCGTTTCTGCGGCACAGGCCGCGCGCGCAACACCCAGAAGGCACCTGAGAACTATGGCAAGCGCTTTGTATCAGAGCATCGAACTCCTCAGCCACGAGAAGGGCATTGAGCCCGGCATCGTGGTGGGCGCCGTGGAAGAGGCTATCGCTCTCGCCACGCGCAAGTTCTACAAGACGCAGGAAAACATGCGCGGCGAGCTGAACAAGGAGACCGGCGAGATCACGGCCTACATGTACAAGACCGTAGTGGCCGACGAGGACGAGATCGAGGATCCGGTGAACCAGATCACGCTCACCGAAGCCACCGGGCTGGCGCCGGGCGTGGAGGTGGGCAGCGAGATTCGCATGTACCGCGACACCAGCCCGCTGGGCCGCATTGCCGCGCAGCTGGCCAAGCAGGTGATCTTCCAGAAGGTGCGCGAGGCGGAGCGCGACACGGTCTTCCAGGAGTACGCGCACCGCGAGAAGGAAGTGCTGAACGCGACGGTGAAGCGCATCGAGGGCCAGGACGTGATCTTCGACCTGGGCAAGGCCGAAGCGCGCTGCCCCAAGCGCGAGCAGTCGCGGCTGGAGCAGTTCACGATTGGCGAGCGAGTGCGCGTGGTGCTGCTCAAGGTGGACCGCGCCGCCAAGGGACCGCAGGTGATTGTTTCGCGGGCCGCGCCGGAGCTGGTGTCGAACCTGTTCCAGTGCGAAGTGCCGGAGATCTACGACAACACGGTGGTGATTCGCGCCATTGCGCGCGAGGCCGGCGAGCGCACCAAGATTGCCGTGCAGTCGCCGCGACAAGGACGTGGACCCGGTGGGCGCGTGCGTGGGCATGAAGGGCATGCGCGTGCAGTCGATCATCCGCGAACTGCGCGGCGAGAAGATCGACATCATCGAGTTCTCGCGAAGAGATCACGACCTTTGCCGAGAAGGCGCTGCAGCCGGCCAAGGTGAGCCGCGTTTCGATTACCGACTTGACCGACAAGCAGCTTGAAGTGATCGTGGACGACACGCAGCTTTCGCTGGCCATCGGCAAGAAGGGCCAGAACGTGCGGCTGGCGGCCAAGCTGCTGGGCTGGAAGATCGACATCAAGAGCGAGGAAGAGAAGCGCCAGGAAGTCGAGCAGCAGATGCAGGCGCTCTCCGGCGGCCCCACGACGCCGATCGAGCAGGTCACGGAGCTGGGCGAGGCAATCATCCAGAAGCTGGTGGCCGCGGGCATCACGACCGTGGAATCGCTGGCCGACATGACGCCGGAGCAGCTCGAGGAGATTCCGGGCATCGGCGAGAAGACGCTGGAGAAGATCAGCGTGGCGGTGCGGCACTACTTCGGCCACTTTGAAGAGGGCGAAGAGGGTGCACGCGGAAGCCGTCGGCAGCTCGAAGGCGAAGCAGCGTGGACCCGTCGAGGCGGAACGGTGCTAGGCCGAGCTTGAAAACGCCGGACGCAGCGGCTGGAAGTACGAAGCCGAGGCCGAGCTGGCCGAGAACGACGCAGGAAGCCCTGGAAGAGGCCGAGATGCGCTGACCGAAGCCGAGCCAGAAGAAGGGCAGAGCGGCTGTGGAAGCCGCTGGCGATGCTGGAGACGTGCCGGAGCTGGACGAGACGAAGCGAGAAAGACGAGGGCGGCGCGTAAGATGCGCCGTCATCTGCAAGCCGAATTCGGGCGATAATGGAAGTTCACAACATGCCAATGCACTGAGGTAGCTATGAGCGACTAAGGGCTTTGGGTCACACAGATTGAAAAGAGGCGGATGAGCAAGGTTCGAATCAACGATCTCGCGCGCGAGATGGAAGTCAAGAGCCGGCAGATTCTTGATGTATTGGCGGAGCTTGGCCTGGCCGCCGGCAAGACTCACTCGAGTTCCCTCGAGGAGCACGAGGCGGAGAAGGTTCGCGCGCAATTTGAGCGCGGACGCGGGCGGCCGGGCGGCGGCGTCCTCGCGCGGCGCCGCAGGCCATTGCGCCCAAGATCGATCTCTCGCACGTCTCCAAGCCCGGCGACGTGATGAAGGCCATTCTGGCCAAGAAGAAGGAAGCAGAAGCCGAGGCGCGGCAGGCCTGCGCCGGTTGCCGGCCAAGCCGGCGGCTACCGGCCGTTGCTGCGCCCGCGGCTCCGGTTGCCGCTGCCCGCCGCGCCGCGCTGCCGCGCCGGCGCGGCCGGAGCCGCGCAAGATTATGTCCGCAGCCCGCGGCCCGCGCCGCCCATTGTTGCCGCGCCGCCGGCGCGCCGGCCATTGCTTCGCGCCCGCCAGTCGGGCCGGTGGTGGCCAAGGCTCCTGCGGGCGCCGTCGGCTGACGCGCCCGGCCGGTTGTGGTCAGTTGCACCGCCCGGGCTGTGGTGGTGAAGCCGCCGGTCGCTCCTCCGGCTCCCGAGGGACAGCCGCGCGCTGCGGCGAGAAGCGCCGGCGGTCGCTGCCAAGGCCTCCGGTCGCTCCGCAGCCCATGCTCCGGCTGCCGGCCGCTGCAGCTCTCAGCTGCGAAGCCGGCTGCTAGCGCCTCCTGCGAGTTGTCGAGCGCCGGCTGAGCCTGCTGCACTCCTGCAAGCGTCCCGCCGCTCACTGCAGCTGAGGAAGCTCCTGCCGCAGCCGCAACGCACGCGAGCCTGCTCCGCGCAGCGCCGCAGCGCCGGCGCCAGCCGCACCTCCGGTACGCCGCGTGGTGATGCCGCAGACCGGCCCGCGGCCCGTCTACAAGGCGCCTACCGTCGGTTCCCGGCTGCTGCGCCTCGCCGCTGGCAGCGGCACGGGCATTCAGCGCGGCAAGCCGATCTTCGATCGCCGGCCTGCCGGCGCGCCGGGCAGCTTCACTCCCAGTGGCCCGGGCGGATTCCAGCAGCGGCCGGGCGGCCCTCCGGGACAGTTCCCCGGCGGCCCGCGGCCCAAGCATCCCACGCGCACCACGCCCGGCGGATTTACTCCCGGCGGCCCCGGGCGGCCCGGCGGACGGCCGGGCTTTGGAGCACGGCCCGGATTCGGCCACCCCGCCCCGGCGGATTTGGCGCACGGCCGCGGCTCCGGTGGCGCTGGCGGCGCCCCGCCCACGGGCGAGGCACCGCGCCCGCAGCGCGCCCCCTCGCGGGGCCGCGGCGGACGGCCAGCAGTATCCCAAGACCAAAGAAGGCCCGATGAAGGGCTTTGTGCCGCCGCCGCGCTTATGGCGGGGCTGCACATATGGCAACGAGCCGCTGCCCATTACGCGCGAGATCACCGTCACCGAGGGCATCAGCGTGAAGGACCTGGCCGAGAAGCTGGAAGTTCGCGCCAAGGACCTGATCGCGATCTCTGCTGATGAGCGGCGTGTTCGTCACCGTGAACCAGTCGCTCGACGCCGAGATGGTGAAGGACGTGGCCGCCAAGTTCGGCGCTGCGGCCACGGTCATCAGCTACGAAGAAGAGATCGCGAACCAGGCCATCGAAGAGGTTCTGGAAGCCGAAAATACCGACGAGCTCGAAGTGCCGCGTTCGCCTGTGGTCACGGTCATGGGCCACGTCGATCACGGCAAGACTTCGCTGCTCGACGCGATTCGCGAAACCGACGTGGCGGCGGGCGAGGCCGGCGGCATTACGCAGCACATCGGCGCCTACAAGGTGAAGTTCACCAAGGAAGGCTCGCCGGCTTCAGGCCGCGAGATCGTCTTCCTCGATACGCCGGGCCACGAGGCCTTTACGCGCATGCGTGCGCGCGGCGCCAAGGTGACTGACATTGTGGTCATCGTGGTGGCCGCCGACGACGGCGTGATGCCGCAGACGCTTGAGGCCATCGACCACGCCAAGGCCGCGAATGTGCCGATCATCGTGGCCGTCAACAAGATCGACAAGCCCGAGGCCAACCCCGACCGCGTGAAGAAGCAGCTCGCCGATCGCGGCCTGATTCCGGAAGAGTGGGCGGGCGGCGGCGAGGGCTCGACGGTGTTCGTCGAAGTCTCGGCCAAGAAGCGCATCAACCTCGACCTGCTGCTCGAAATGATCTGCCTGGTCTCGGATATCAAGGCGCCCAAGGCGACGCCGGGACGCAAGGCCGTGGGCTCGGTGATCGAAGCCAAGCTCGATCGCGGCCGCGGCGCTGTGGCGACGGTGCTGGTGCAGGACGGCACGCTGCGCCTGAACGACAGCTACATTGTCGGCAACACGTTCGGCAAGGTTCGCGCCATGTTCGACGATCGCGGGCGCGCGCTCGAAGAAGCCGGGCCATCGACTCCGGTGGAAGTGCTCGGTCTCGAATCGATGCCGGACTCGGGCGACACGTTCCTGGTGGTTGCCGATCGCGACAAGGCCAAGGGCATTGCGCAGTACCGCAAGATGAAGGAGCGCGAGGCGCAGCTGGCCAAGAGCTCGCGTGTCTCGCTCGAAGGACTGGCGGAGCAGATTCGCCAGGCCGGCGTGAAGGACCTGCCGCTCATCATCAAGGGCGACGTGACCGGTTCGGTGGAAGTGCTGGCCGACTCGCTGGTCCGCATGTCGACCGAGAAGGTGCGCATCAAGGTGATCCACTCGGGCGTCGGCTCCATCACCGAGAGCGATGTGCTGCTGGCGACGGCGTCCAACGCCATCATCATCGGCTTCAACGTGCGGCCGGAGCGCAAGGCAGCGGAGCTGGCGCAGCAGGAAGGCGTGGAGATCCGCCTGCACTCGATCATCTACGAGCTGCAGGACGAGATGCGCCTGGCCATGATGGGCCTGCTCGAGCCGACCTTCAAGGAGAACTACCTTGGCCGCGCGGAAGTCATCAACGTCTTCCGCATTCCCAAGGTGGGCACCATCGCCGGATGCCGCGTGCAGGATGGCGTGATTCGCCGCGACTGCCGAGATCAAGGTGATGCGCGGCGAGCGAGCAGATCTTCAAGGGCAAGGTGGGCTCGCTCAAGCGCTTCAAGGACGATGCCAGCGAAGTGACCAACGGCATGGAGTGCGGCATTGGCCTGGGCAGCTTCAACGACCTGAAGGAAGGCGACATGATCGAAGCCTTCTCGACGGAGAAGATGGCCGCCGACCTGGGCGCGCTGACCTCAGCCAAGGCGTAAACACGAACGCAGCAAATTGTGGCCCGCTCCTCGCGATGAGGGACGGGCCATGCGTTTTCAGGCAGCTACATTGCGCACGAGTGGGACTGTGGGCTTGCCTGGCGGCGCGGGTGTGAGGCGATGCCATCGAGAGAGCTTCAGCAAAGGATGTATGGGCTCACGGGCGATAGTATGGCCCAGCGAGTCACCCTCGCTGTGCTTCTGGGTTCGTGGTTGGCGTTGGCGATCTGGATGGTGACAGGCAACGGCCTGACATTGACCGGCTCGTGGATGGGGCGTGACTGGCGGGTTGTGAATCCGGTTCGCGCGGAGACTCTGGCGGCAGCCTTCTGCGTGTACTACGTCCGCCTCTTGTTTACCATCTTTGTCTTTCTACGCCGGGGGATGAGCTGGACGGAAGTGTCCAGCATCGCGTCGTGGGTGCTGTTCATCTTTCTTTATCTTGGCCTGGCGGGGTCACTCAACCCTGCATCGATGGCATCGAGCGGGACTTGTGGGGCAGTGCTGTTTGCCGTTGGATCATGGATGAACACATGGAGTGAATGCCAACGGCACCTGTGGAAGAGGCGGCCCGAGCACAGGGGCAAGCTCTACACGGAGGGGTTGTTTCGCATCGCACGACACCCGAATTACCTTGGCGATCTGCTCGCGTTCTCGGGATTGTGCGTGTTTGCGGGCCGGTGGTTTGCCTGGATTGTTCCGGCGCTGATGTTGGCGCTGTTTGCGCTGGTCAACATTCCCGTCCTGGATGCGCATTTGCGGGAACACTATGGCGAGGCGTTTGACGCATATGCGAAACGCACAGCCAGGTTGATTCCCTTCCTCTATTGATTCGGCGCTCGATCTGTCCATGAATTCTGAACACCGCGACGCGCACTCAGAGCGGATAGCGCTCAAGCTGGATGCAATGGCGCGCGATGGCGCGGCTGTGCGCCACCGTGTCGGCGGGGACGTATTTGGCGAGGCGGCGCAGGATGGCGAGCTGGGTGCGCAGCTCGTCGCCCTCGGCGCAGGCGGCGAGAATGCGGCGGGCGGCCTGCTCGGCGAAGGCAATGGCGTCGTTGGCGAGGAGCGCGGTCATGGCGGCTGC
The DNA here is from genome assembly GCA_963783925.1 of uncultured Acidobacteriaceae bacterium. Classification (GTDB taxonomy): domain Bacteria; phylum Acidobacteriota; class Terriglobia; order Terriglobales; family Acidobacteriaceae; genus Telmatobacter. The sequence goes on from CAWAPM010000001.1 coordinate 430,998, forward strand.
GATGTCGGCGGTGCTTTTGCGCGCGGCCAGCTTTTGCGCGCGCAGCAGGGCGGACTCCAGCGCGAAGACGTGGCTGATGATGTCGGCGAGGTCGGCCATGATCTCCTGCTGCTGATCGAGGGCAGCCATGTGGCGCTGCGAGGCCACGCCCGCGGCGAAGAGCGCGATTTTGCGTGCTGCCGCGAGGATCGCGGCTTCGTGCGCGAGGGGCGCGCTGTCGTCGCTGCCTGCATCGAATGAAGGCGGCTGCATCACCTCATCCATGAGGGCCTTGATGGCGGCGAGCAAGGGCAGCTTGCCGGTCATGGCGCGCTTCATGAGCCAGCCGGTGATGATGAGGCGATTGATCTCGTTGGTGCCTTCGAAGATGCGATTGATGCGCGCATCGCGATAGAAGCGCTCGGCGGGGTAGTCCTCGACAAAGCCGTTGCCGCCCATGGTGGATACGAGCTCGTCGCAAACCTCGGAGAGCATCTCCGACCCGTAGACCTTGAGGATGGAGCACTCGACGGCATACTCCTCGATGCGGCGCTGGATTTCGCGCGGGTCATCGTGCTTGTCGCCAAGCGCGTCCAGGCTGGCGTCGATCATGCCGGCGAGGCGATAGGCCATGCTTTCGGCCGCATAGAGCCTGGCGGCGCTGGCGGCAATCTTGCGCTGGATCAGGCCGAACTCCGCGATGGGCTTGCCGAATGCCTTGCGCTCTTTGGCGTAGCAGATCATGTGCGCGAGGGCGTGACGCGCGCCGCCCACGCAGGCCACGCCCAGCTTGAAGCGGCCGATGTTGAGCACGTTGAAGGCGATGTGATGGCCCTTGCCGGGCTCGCCGAGCAGGTTCGACGCGGGGATTACGCAGTTATCGAGCACGAGCGGGCAGGTGGATGAGCCGCGAATGCCCATCTTGTGTTCTTCCGCGCCGACGGTGAGGCCGGGGGTTTCGCGCTCGATGAGGAATGCGGAGAATTTTTCGCCGTCGATCTTGGCGAAGACGGTGTAGAGTCCGGCGATGCCGCCGTTGGTGATCCACATCTTTTCGCCGTTGAGGGTGTAGGTTGAGCCGTCGGGCGATAGCGTGGCGCGGGCGCGGATGTTCATGGCGTCGGAGCCGGAGCTGGCCTCGGACAGGCCATAGGCGGCGATGCACTCGGCCGTGGCCAGGCGCGGCAGATAGCGCTGCTTCTGCTCCGGCGTGCCATACCAGACCAGCGGCAGCGTGCCGATGCCGACGTGCGCGCCGAAGGACGTGGAGACGCTGGCCAGGACGGAGAGATGATCGGTGACGAGCGTGGCGCTGACTTTGTCGAGGCCCATGCCGCCGTACTCTTCGGGGATTTCGATGGCGGTGAAGCCGAGCTCGCCGGCTTTGCGCAAGAGGCCGGCCAGCGCTCCGGGCTTTTTGGCTTCAATATCCTCGGCGACGGGCAGGATTTCTTCGCGGGCGAACTGGGCTGCGGTTGCGCCCATTTGCCGCTGCTCTTCGGTCAGGTCTTCCGGGGTAAAGACCTCGGCGGGGGAGCGCGTTTCGAGCAGGAAACTGCCGCCGGACGCGGCGGTGATGGACGATGAGGCGGCGGTGGGCATGCGGCAGGCTCCTGACAAAGCCCACGTTACGCCAGCGGCTTTCTTTCAGGCAAACGACTGGTTGAGATATTGTTGGTGGGCTGGTTACGGGCTATTTACTCAGAGAATCTGTAATTCTGATATTCTGAACTTCGGAGATTCTGATGAAAACCGTGGTGATGGGCAAACGCGGCACTCTGGTGGTTCCCGCGAAGATGCGGAAGCGGTACAAGCTGGACGAGGGCAGCCCGATGCTGGTGGAAGAGCGCGAAGACGGCATCCTGCTACGGCCGGCAACGACGACACCGATTGAGGTGGAGGTCTACACGCCGGAGCGGCTGGCGGAGTTCTTCCTGAACAACGCGATGGACAAGGAAGACTATCTGGAAGCGCGGAAGGAAGTCGAAGCCATGGGCATCGACCCTGATTCCATCGACCATCTGCGCTGGCCTGCATGACGCCTGCGCCGGTGCGCTCGCCAAGACTGTTTCTCGACGCCAATGTGCTGATTTCGGCAGCCTGGAAACCGGGGAGCAAGGTGCTGCGGATATGGGCGATTCCGAATGCCGATCTGGTGACTTCGGACTACGTGGTCGGGGAGTGCAAACGGAATCTGCCGCGCGAGGAACAGAAACTTCGCTTCGCAACGCTGCTTCAGTCGGTTCGGCTGCTGGAGTTCGCTGTGGAGCCTCTGCTCGCGGAGAGGCCGCAGCTTCCAGACAAAGATCAGCCCGTGCTGGCCGCAGCCGTGTTATCGCGCGCCGACTTTCTGGTCACGGGAGACATTCGACACTTCGGACAGTGGTACGGAAAGACAGTCTTTGGCATTCGGGTCGAGCCGCCTGGACGCTTTCCAGCAGTCCTCGAAGAACGGCGCGACAACGAGCCGTGAACCCTGCGTATCCTGCGTAGTCGCTTACAATGAGCAATGATTCTGCCTCGGGAGGCTGCCCTGTTCGCTGCGCTTGCTGACACGTTGAATTCGTCTGCCGCTCGGGCCAACGGCCTGGCAGAGCACGCGGCTCGATTTCTGGCGCTGGCGCCGCAGAACGGGCTGCGCCACTACCTGAAGATGCAGTACGCGGACCAGACCTTCAAGGGGCTCTACCACTGGAACTGGTTCGACCTGACGCTGCTGATTCCCTACTTTGCGGTGATGATTGTGCTCGCCATCTATGGCGTGCACCGCTACACGCTCTGCTGGATCTACTACAAGAACCGCAAGAACTACGATCCGAATCCGCCGAAGCTGTTTGACGAACTGCCGGCGGTGACGGTGCAGCTGCCCATCTTCAACGAGCAGTTTGTGATTGACCGGCTGATCGAGGCTGTGTGCGCGATGGAGTATCCGCGCGAGAAGCTCGAGATTCAGGTGCTTGACGACTCGACCGACGAGACGACCGAGGTTGCGGCGGGCATTGTGGAGCGCTACGCGGCGCTGGGGCACCCGATTGTTTACATTCACCGCACCAACCGGCATGGGTACAAGGCCGGCGCGCTGGATGCGGGGCTGAAGGTTGCGAAAGGCGAGTTTGTGGCCATCTTCGACGCGGACTTTGTGCCGCCGACGGACTGGCTGATGAAGGTGATCCACCACTTTGCCGAGCCCAAGTATGGCATGGTGCAGACGCGGTGGACGCACCTGAACCGCGACTACAGCATGCTGACGCGGATTGAGGCGATCCTGCTGGATGGGCACTTTGTGCTGGAGCATGGCGCGCGCTCGCGGTCGGGCGACTTCTTCAACTTCAACGGCACGGCGGGCATGTGGCGGCGCAGGGCGATTGCCGACGGCGGCGGGTGGCAGCACGACACTCTGACGGAGGACACGGACCTGAGCTATCGCTCGCAGATGGCGGGATGGAAGTTCAAGTATCTGCCGGAGGTCGAGTGCCCGTCGGAGCTGCCCATTGAGATGACGGCCTTCAAGACGCAGCAGGCGCGCTGGGCGAAGGGTCTGATCCAGACCAGCATCAAGGTGCTGCCGATGCTCTTCAAGTCCAACGTGGAGCGGCGCATCAAGATCGAGTCGGTCTACCACCTGACGGCGAACATGAGCTATCCGCTGATGGTGATTATGTCGGCGCTGCTGATTCCGGCGATGATTGTGCGCTTCTACCAGGGATGGTTCCAGATGCTGCTGATCGATGTGCCGCTGTTTACGGCGTCCACGTTTTCGATTGCGGTATTTTATCTCGCCAGCCAGCGGATTCTCTTTCCCAAGACGTGGAAGAGGACCTTCTTCTATCTGCCGTTCCTGATGGCGCTGGGCATCGGCCTCACGGTCACCAACACCAAAGCGGTGATGGAAGCGCTGTTCGGCATCAAGAGCGCGTTTGTGCGCACGCCGAAGTTCCGCGTGACCAAGAAGGGCGAGAAGTCGCAGGCGGCGAAGTATCGCAAGCGGCTGGTGCTGGCTCCGTGGATCGAGCTGCTGTTTGGCGCGTACTTCTTTCTGGCGATTCTCTACACCTTCTCGAACCACAACTACTTCACCGCGCCGTTTCTGATTCTGTTTGTCATCGGCTACTGGTATACGGGGCTGATGAGCCTGCTGCAGGGACGGTTTGAGCGCTGGCGTACCGGCGGCGCGAATACGGACGAGTCGAGCCCGAAGCCATTCCCGGTGGGCGTGTAGATGCAGCCTCAGTCCATTGTCTGGGACTTGGCAAAGGCTATCCTGAACCGGGAGAAACACGGCGTCGATTTTGAAGAAGCCGCCACAATATTTCGCGATCCCCTCTTGCTGGTTCAGCCCGACTTGGAGCATTCTCAAGAAGAACAGCGGTGGCTCGCACTCGGGCAGTCCGTTCATCAGTTGCTGCTTGTTGTTGTTCACACCGACGACGATCGGACGATCCGCATGATCAGCGCCCGCAAGGCAACGCCCAAGGAAAGGAGACGCTATGAGCAATTCGAGTAAAACCACCGGGAAGGACGATGCGATGCGCAGCGAATATGACTTCTCGCACGCTGTTCGAGGCAAGTATACGAAGCGCTTCCCGCAGGATGCGGTGATGGTGACGTTAGCACCGGATGTAGCAGCGGCGTTTCCGGATGCCGACGCGGTAAATGAAGCGCTGCGAGTGCTGTTGAAGGCCGCGAAGAAAGCCGCACCCGCAGCCTAGCGGAGGCGTTCACCCACCGCAGATGCCCGCAAACCCCGATCTACAACTCTATTTCGCAATCGCATTCCCCATCCTGTTCGTGCTCCTCTGGATCGGCATCTCCATGCTGCTCGCGATGATGAGCGGCTGGCATATGCTGGCTGGGCGCTTTGCCTGCACCGACAAGCCTTACGGCGATGTGCGCACGGCCGGGCCGTTCTTTCACACGGTTTATGGGCGCTACTGGGTGCACTACAACAGCGTCATCCGCATGACGGCGGCGAGCGATGCGCTCTATCTCTCGGTTTTTGGGCCCTTTCGCGCCGGGCATCCGCCGCTGCGTATTCCCTGGGCGGAGATTCGCATTGTGCCGATCCAGCGGGGTTTGCGGCGGCTGGTGGCGCTCTCGCTGGGCAATAAGGAGTGTGTTTCCTTCCGCGTGGGCCCGCGCATGGCGCGCAAGCTCGGGCTGGCGGAGAGGATGGCCGTGGCCGCTCCCGATGTCCGGCAGCGCCTTTGAGCGCCTGCTTGCCCGCTCCGCTACAATAGCTATACGCGCCTGCCGCGCCGGGGACTCGAATCCCTGGGCCGCCAGGCGCATCTACGCATTATGCTCTTGAAAAATCTGCCGGAAGCCCTGACCTTTGACGACGTGCTGCTGGTGCCCGCGTATAGCGACGTGGTGCCGGCGAACGTGAGCACGCAGACGCAGCTCACGCGCGACATTACGCTGAACACGCCGCTGCTCTCCGCGGCCATGGACACGGTGACCGAGTCGCGCATGGCCATCGCCATGGCGCAGCTGGGCGGCATCGGCATTGTGCACCGCAACCTGACGATTGCGGACCAGGCGGGCGAGATCGACAAGGTGAAACGCTCCGAGAGCGGCATGATTGTGGACCCGGTGACGATTGGCCCGGATCAGCTGATTGCCGACGCGCTTGAAGTAATGCGGCGCTACAAAATTTCTGGCGTTCCGGTAACGAGCGGCAAGCGGCTGGTGGGCATCCTGACCAATCGCGATCTGCGCTTTGAGACGCGCTCCGATATTCCCATCGGCGATGTGATGACGAAGGAAAACCTCATCACTGTGCCTGTGGGAACTACGCTGGAAGAAGCCGAGCTGATTCTGCACAAGCATCGCGTTGAGAAGCTGCTGGTGGTGAACGACCAGTACGAACTCAAGGGCCTGATCACGGTCAAGGACATTCAGAAGAAGCTCAAGTATCCGAACGCGAGCAAGGACGATCAGGGCCGGCTGCGCGTGGGCGGAGCCATTGGCGCGACTGGCGACTTTATGGAGCGGGCTGCGGAACTGGTGCGGGCGCGGGCCGATGTGCTGGCGATCGATTCGGCGCATGGGCACTCCTCGCGCGTGCTGGAAGCGGTGACCGCGGTGAAGAAGGCCTTCCCCAACGTGGGATTGCTGGCGGGCAACGTGGCCACCTATGACGGCGCACTGGCACTGATGGATGCGGGCGCGGACGCGATCAAGGTGGGCATTGGTCCGGGATCGATCTGCACCACGCGCATGGTGACCGGCGCGGGCATGCCGCAGATCACGGCGATTGCCGAAGCGGCGCGCGCGGCGCAGGAGCGCGGCATTCCGGTGATTGCCGACGGCGGCATCAAGTACTCCGGCGAAGTGACCAAGGCGATTGCGGCTGGCGCGAGCTCGGTGATGATTGGCTCGCTGTTCGCAGGCGTGGACGAAAGCCCCGGCGAGACGATTCTGTACCAGGGCCGCAGCTTCAAGAGCTATCGCGGCATGGGCTCGCTGACGGCGATGAGCCAGGGATCGGGCGAGCGCTACTTCCAGTCGACCGCGGACCTGGCCAGCACCGAGACCGGCACCGAGGGCGTGGTGCAGCGCGAACGCGGCGCGCAGAACCGGCTGGCAAAGTTTGTGCCGGAAGGCATTGAAGGCCGCGTGCCCTATCGCGGACCGCTGGAGTCGATGATCTACCAGCTGGTGGGCGGGTTGCGCAGCGGCATGGGCTACCTGGGCTGCAACGGCATTGCCGAGCTGCAGCAGAAGGCACAGTTTGTGCGAATCTCTGGCGCGGGCCTGCGCGAAAGCCATGTGCACGACGTCATCATCACCCGCGAAGCGCCGAACTATCACGTTGAGTAAGCTCCATCGTCACAATGGATCTGCGGGCCGGGGAGTGGCCACTTTGATTGAATAGATTATCCGCACGCGAGCAAACGTTCGGCTACTGGGTGCGAGCCTGGCTGCCCGTGCTGCTTGCCATTCTGCTAATCTCGATCGAATCGACGACTGAGTTCGGCGCTGACCACACTTCCAGCCCGCTGCGCTGGGTCTATGAACATCTCTTTGGACACGTCAGCGATTGGGACTGGGGAGGCATTCATCATTACATCCGCAAGACGGGCCACTTTGTGGGCTACGGCGTGATTGGACTCGCGTGGCTGCGGGCCTGGTGGATGACGTTTCCGCGCTGGAGCTTTCAACACAGCTCGCTGATGGCCGTCGTGGGCACCGCGCTGATCGCGAGCGCAGATGAGTTTCACCAGACATTTTTGCCCAACCGCACCGGGCTCTTTCGCGACGTGGTGCTGGATACCTGCGGCGCAATCGTGCTGCAGGTGCTTGCGTATCTCATGTTGCGGCTCATCCGGCCGCGGCAGCTTACGCCCGCAGCTTAACGACGCGCTACTGGCGCAGCTCGACGAGCGTTGCGCCCTGGCCGCCCTCATTCTGCGGAGCCTCTTCCACGCCGGCGACATGCGGATGACCTTTGAGGAATTCGCGCACACCGCGGCGCAGGATGCCCGCCCCGTGGCCGTGAATGACGCGCACACGCGGCAATCCGGCAAGGAACGCGCGGTCAAGATACTTCTCAAGTTCCTCGGTCGCTTCGTCCACCGTGCGGCCGATGAGATTGATCTCCATGCGCATATCGCCGGTGTTGGCGCTGGTGATGCTGACTTGCACATTCTTCTGACGTCGCGCGGCGGCGAGCGGGTCGGCCTTTTGTGCGGCAGCAGATTTCTCTGATCGCGCAGGCTCGGCAAGCTCGTCGCGCTTGACGCGCATCTTGATGGGACCGAGCGCAACTTCAAACAGATCTTTCTCGACCTCGCGCTGCACCACCGCAATCTTGTTCATCGATTTGAGAAGCACGCGATCGCCTTCGGCGATGTGGCGCAGCAGATGCGGTTGCGCGCCGGGGTCGTTATGGTCAGCGCCGGTGCGATGCGCGACGACGGTCTGATTGAAGCTCTCCTGAAACTCGCGGCGCAGGCGATTGATGCGGCGTTCCGCCTCTTTGGAGAGCTTCTGCTGCGCGGCGCGATCTTCAATCGCGCGCACATTCTCGCGCATCTGAAACTCGAATTCCTTGAGCAGCGATGCCAGCTTCGATTCAAGATCGCGGACGCGGTTGCGCAGCTCTACGTCGCCCTCGCGTGCGAGCTTGGCGCGCTCCTGGTTGAGGGCGTACTGCTGTTCGCGTGCGGCTTTCTTCTCGGCTTCGAGCTAGATCGAGCTCACGATGCAGCTTGTCGAGGAAGCGCCCTATGTCTTCCTGCTGCGAGCCGAGGCGCTCGCGCGCACCCGCGATAATGTGCGCGTTGAGGCCGAGACGCTGCGCAGTCTGGATGCCCGCCGATGCGCCGGGAACGCCGAGGCGCAGATGATAGTTGGGCGCAAGCGTGACTTCATCCACGCCAGCCGCGGCGTTGAGCACGCCGGGAGTATTGGCCGCGTAGACCTTGAGCGAAGTGTGATGCGTGGAGATGAGCGACCATGCGCCTGCTGTCAAGAAAGAAGCCGGCCACAGCAACAGCGAGCGCCGAGCCTTCTTCCGGGTCTGTGGCTGAGCCCAGCTCGTCGAGAAGCACAAGCGAGTGCGCGTCTGCGATGCGCGAGAGGCGATTGAGATTGACGATGTGCGCGGAGAAGGTGGAGAGCTCGGCTTCAATGGATTGCGCGTCGCCGATGTCGGCAAGGAACGCGGTGAAGATGGGGAAGCTGGCGGCCTCGGCAGGCACGGGCAGACCGGCCTGCGCCATCATGGCGAGCAGGGCCGTGGTCTTGAGCGTGACGGTCTTTCCGCCGGTGTTGGGACCGCTGATGATGAGCTGGCGCGCATCGGACTTGAGCTCGAGGGTGAGCGGGACGATGTGGCCGCCGGTTGTGCGCAGATGCTTCTCGAGCAGCGGGTGGCGCGCGGCGGTGAGGCTCAGATGATCAGGTTCGATCGATGGCTTGATGCAGTTGTAATCGCGGCTGAAGCGAGCGCGAGCCAGCAGCGTATCGACGAGCGCAAGCACGCGCGCACCGGCTACGAGTGCGTCAGAGTGTGCCCCGACCATGCGCGTGAGGGCAACAAAGATGCGGTGAATCTCGGCTTGCTCTTCTTCTAGCAGGCGCACGAGCTCGTTGTTCTGTTCGATGGTTTCTAGCGGCTCGACATAGACCGTTTGCCCTGAAGAGCTGGCGCCATGCACCACGCCGGAGACGCGGCGCTTGAGCTCGCTGCGCACGGGGATGACGAAACGGTCGCCGCGGATGGTGATGACGTCATCCTGCGTGGAGCCCTCTGCCGAGAGCTTGCGCAGCGCGGCGCGCAGAGATTCTTCGATCTGACGCTGCTGGCGATCCTGCTCGCGGCGAATGCGGTTGAGCTCGGGCGATGCGTCGTCGGCAAGCGTGCCATCGGGCTGAATTTTGCGCTCGATCGATTCGGCGAGCGGGCGCAGGCTCTGCGTGAGCGAGGAGGAAATCGCGGATAGCTGCGGCAGGCGGCCCACAACGCGCGCAGGCGGCGACTGCAACAGCGATTGCCATGCGGCGATGTCGTTGGCGATGCGCGCGACGGACTGCAGCTCCGCAGCTTCCAGTGCAGCCTCGGGAATGCGCGCCTTGGCGGCAAGCTGCGTGGGATCGAAGAGGCCGCCGAGCGGGATGGAGACCTGCTCCGCGAGCAGCAGGATGACCTCGCCGGTGAGGCTGTGCTGGCGCGCGATCCAGGTTTCGTCGAAGGAGGGGCGGAGCGAGAGAATCTCTGTCCGCCCGATGCCGGAAGCCGCGTAACCGGCGACCAGCGCGAGCAGAGGCTCCCACTCGAGAGCGGTCAGATCGGCGTTCTGCACGGGCGACGGAATGGGATCGAGCAGCGGCATATCCAGCACTTATCTTAAGGGGTTTGTCGGTGTGGCGTGCGCGCGTGCGGGATTGTGAGGGCGACTGCGCGAATGACGGCTACGAACTCGAGGAGGGCGTTGGCGTCGACGGTTTGGCGGGCGCTTCTGCCGCCGCGGGCTTGGCGGAGTCGGTCGATGGCTTGGCATCAGCTGCGGGCGCGGTTGCGGAGTCCGTCGAAGAGGACGAAGCGCCGCCCGAGGCCGGCTTGCTCGAGTAGTCGTTCACATACCAGCCGGCGCCTTTGAATTGCAGCGCGGGGGCGCTGAGCGGGCGCTCCAGCACTCCGTGGCAGCGCGGGCACTCGGTCTCTGGTGCTGCGTTGAAGCTCTGAATCTTTTCGAAGTGGTGGCCGCACTGCGTGCAGCGGTACTCATATAACGGCAAAGTGCTTGCATCCTCCGGCCGCCTGGGCTCTATCTCTATTGTAGCGGCAGGGCGTAAACCGCCCTGCCTGCGCTCATCTCCTCACTCCGCGCTGACGGGAACGGAGGCTGCGTGATCCTCCCACGCGAGCGTGATGGTGCCCTTGTGGCCGCTGCTCTCGATGGTGTACTTCAGGCCTTCGACCATCGATGCGGGCTTCGACATGTGCATCTTCGTGCGGCCCAGGTCCTGCGAAGGGTCATATTTCAGGCCCCACTCGCCGGTGGCTTTGCTGACGATGAGGGTCCACTGGTCGGGGTCGGAGATGTCGACGAAGAGCGTGTAGGTGCCTGCGGGCACGGCAAGGTCGCCGATCTTGATGTCGCCTTCAGTCTTGAGCGTGGTGGCCGCGTTGGCGCCTGCGCGCCACACAGGATAGTGCGGATCGTGGCTGATGAGGCCATCTTTGGAGAAGATGTGGCCCTCGCGGCCCTTCACGCGCGGCGAGTTGTAAGTGATGGTGATGGTCTTGCCTGCGATGGCGCCCGTCGCCGTTTCAGCCGGGCTGGCGGGTGCTTTCTGCTGTGCGGAGAGGCTGAGGGTGGCGGCGGCGAGGATGCCGGCGCACATCAAGAAACGTTTCATGACGGTTTTCCTCCGGTGAGAGCGGGCGCGAAATGCGCCATCTCTCGCCGGAAGCATTGTCGCACCGCGCACCGGGTCGCGGGAAGGCGAGGCCGCGCGCCTGTTATGATGCGGCGCAAGGACGGCGCATGACAAATCCTGAAAAATGTACGCCGGGCGCGCGGTTTCGCGCAGCGCTCAAGGCAGAAAAACCGCTGCAGGTGGCGGGCGCAATCAATGCTTATACCGCGCGGATGGCAGAGGCGGTGGGATTTCGCGCGCTATATCTTTCGGGCGGCGGCGTTGCGGCCAACTCGCTGGGAGTGCCGGATCTGGGCATCAGCACCATGGAGGATGTGTTGACGGACGTGCGGCGTATTACGGATGCGAGCGCGCTGCCGCTGCTGGTCGATATCGACACGGGCTGGGGCGGCGCGTTCAACATTGCGCGGACGATTCGCTCGATGATCAAGGCGGGCGCGGCTGCGGTACACATCGAAGATCAGGTGGGAGCGAAGCGCTGCGGGCATCGGCCAGGCAAAGAGCTTGTGACCGCCGAGGAGATGGTGGACCGCATCAAGGCTGCGGTGGACGCGCGCACTGACGATCAGTTTGTGATTATGGCGCGGACGGATGCGCTGGCCAGCGATGGGCTCGCTGCGGCAATCGAACGCGCGCAGGCTTATGTGGCTGCGGGAGCGGACATGATTTTTGCCGAAGCGGTGACCGAGCTCGCGATGTATACGGAGTTTCGGCGCGTGGTTGGTGTGCCGATATTGGCGAACATTACGGAGTTTGGACAGACGCCTCTGTTCACCCGTGATGAGCTTGCGGCGGCCGGTGTGGACATCGTTCTCTACTGCTGCACAGCGTACCGTGCGATGAATGCAGCGGCGTTGAAGGTATATGAAGCGATTCGCGCGGAGGGGACACAAATGAGCGTGATCCCGCTGATGCAATCGCGCGCCGACCTCTACAAGTATCTCGACTATTACGCATATGAGGCCAAGCTGGACGCGCTGTTTGCGCAGGAACGGTTGAAGAAGTAAACGCCGCAACGGCAAAGCGCGAAAGGAATGCTATGAGCAGTAGTGAAGCGACAGCGGCGGGCGGATTCCGGCCGAAGAAATCCGTGGCGCTGTCAGGCACGCCCGCAGGCAACACTGCGCTGTGCACCGTGGGGCACAGCGGCAACGATCTGCACTATCGCGGATACGACATTCGCGACCTGGCCGCGCACTGCGAATTTGAAGAGGTGGCGCACCTGCTGGTGCATGGCGCGCTTCCCACCGCGGCCGGGCTCGCGTCTTATAAAGCGCAGTTGTGCACCCAACGCGGACTGCCGCATGCCGTGAAGAGTGCGCTCGAATTGCTGCCGGCGACGACGCATCCGATGGATGTTTTGCGCACGGGAATTTCTGTGCTGGGATGCATGCAGCCCGAGGGCGACGCTCATGACGAAGCAGAGGCGCGCGCCATCGCGGATACACTGCTGGCTTCGCTGGGATCGATGCTGTGCTACTGGTTCCACTTCGCGCACGACGGATCGCGCATCGACGTGGAGACGGACGACGATTCAATCGCTGCGCACTTTTTGCATTTGCTGCACGGAAGCAAGCCAACGGCAGCGTGGATCGCAGCGATGCAGACCTCGCTGATTCTCTACGCGGAGCACGAGTTCAATGCGTCAACGTTTACGGCGCGCGTGATTGCCGGGACGGGTTCGGATCTGTATTCGTGCATCGCCGGCGCGATTGGTGCGTTGAAGGGACCGAAGCACGGCGGCGCCAACGAAGTTGCCCTGCGCATTCAACAGCGCTATGCGCGCGCGGATGAAGCGGAGACTGACATTCGCAAACGCGTGGCGGAGCGCGAGGTTGTGATCGGCTTCGGGCATCCGGTATACACCATCAGCGATCCACGCAGCGACATTGTGAAAGACATTGCGCGCAAGCTGGCGGTGGATGCCGATGGCGAGCGGCTGTTTGCTGTCGCGGCGCGGATTGAAGCCGTGATGCACGATGCGAAGAAGATGTTCCCCAATCTCGATTGGTACAGTGCAGTGGCGTACCACCTGATGGGCATTCCAGTGGAGCTGTTTACGCCGCTCTTTGTGATGGCGCGGACCGCGGGCTGGAGCGCGCACGTGATCGAGCAGCGGCAGGACGGGAAGATCATTCGCCCTTCGGCGCACTACACCGGGCCAGAGAATCTCGAGTTTGTTCCCATCGCCGCGCGCGGCTAGTGCAGGCTCGGCCAAGGAGACTTTGTGTCGTCACACATCAGCAATGAGCGCCCCGCGCCGGACAAGGTTCTGACTGATATCGCGGACTACGCGTTAGATTATGCAATCGAAAGCGACCTGGCCTACACAACAGCGCGGTACTGCCTGATCGATACGCTGGGCTGCGGGCTCGAAGCACTTGAGTATCCGGCATGCACCAAGCTGCTGGGGCCGATTGTACCGGGCACCACAGTGCCCAATGGCGCGCGCGTGCCGGGAACGCCGCATCAGCTCGATCCGGTGCAGGCGGCATTCAATATTGGCGCGATGATTCGCTGGCTGGACTTCAACGACACGTGGCTGGCGGCGGAGTGGGGCCATCCTTCGGATAATCTCGGCGGCATTCTGGCGGTTGCCGATTGGCTCTCACGGACTGCGGTTGCCGAAGGCAAGCCACCGCTGACAATGCAGCGCGTGCTCGAAGCAATGATCAAGGCGCACGAGATTCAGGGCTGCATCGCGCTTGAAAACTCTTTTAACAAAGTGGGGCTTGATCACGTGGTACTAGTGAAGGTCGCATCGACGGCGGTGGTTTGCGGACTACTTGGCCTGAGTCGCGAGCAGACGATCAACGCGGTCTCACTGGCGTGGGTGGATGGGCAGAGCCTGCGTACCTATCGCCACGCGCCGAACACGGGCTCGCGCAAGAGCTGGGCTGCGGGCGACGCGACCAGCCGCGCGGTGCGACTGGCGCTGATGGCGCGCGCGGTGGAAATGGGCTATCCCTCGGTGCTCACAGCAAAGACATGGGGCTTTTATGATGTGTCGTTCGGTGGCCGCGAGTTCAAATTTCAGCGGGCATACGGTTCCTATGTAATGGAGAACGTGCTGTTCAAGATCAGCTACCCGGCGGAGTTTCATGCGCAGACGGCGGTGGAAGCGGCGATGACACTGCGCGGAAAGCTTGATGCGATGGGCAAATCGGCCGAGGCGATCCGGAGCATCACCATTCGCACGCATGAAGCGTGCCTGCGCATCATCGACAAGAAGGGGCCGCTGGCGAACCCGGCGGACCGCGACCACTGCGTGCAGTACATGATCACGATTCCGCTACTCTTCGGCCGCCTGACTGCGGCTGATTACGAAGATGCAGTCGCCGCCGATCCGCGGATCGATGCGCTGCGGGCGAAGGTTGAATGCGTGGAAGAGCCGCAGTTTACTGCCGATTATCACGATCCCGAGAAGCGCTCAATTGCGAATGCGCTGCGCTTAGAGATGACTGATGGAACGGTACTCGAAGAGACTGTGGAGTATCCGATCGGCCACCGGCGGCGGCGCGAGGAAGGCATGCCGCTGCTGGTGGAGAAATTCAAGACCAATTTGCGGCGGCGCTTCGATGAGGCGCAGCAGCAGCGAATTCTTGACACTTCGCTCGACTCCCACAAGCTTGACGCGATGCCAGTGCATGCGTATGTAGACCTCTATATTCCGCGATGAATTTACATATATGCCGCCTTGCCGCGGCGTGCCCAAGCGTGTTTGACTTGAGGCCGAAGAGAGGCCATTGATGGCATACATTCTTGCGCTGGACCAGGGCACGACGAGCTCGCGGGCGATTCTGTTCAACGAGGCGGGCGCGATTGCCGCTGTGGCGCAGCACGAATTTGCGCAGTCTTATCCCCAGGCCGGCTGGGTGGAGCACGATCCCACAGAGATTTTGACGAGCCAGCTTGCGTGCGCTGTGGAGGTGCTGGGGAAGGCCGGAGCGCGGCCGCGCGATGTGGCGGCCATCGGCATCACCAATCAGCGCGAGACGGTGATTGTGTGGGAGCGGGCGACGGGCAAGGCAATTCACCCCGCGATTGTGTGGCAGGACCGGCGCACGGCTTCGCTGTGTGGAGACTTAGAGAAGAGCGGCGCAGGAAACGACATCTCGAATCGCACCGGGCTGGTGATCGATCCGTATTTTTCCGCGACGAAGATCCAATGGATTCTGGATAACGTGCCCGGTGCGCGGGCACGGGCAGAGCGCGGCGAGCTTGCGTTTGGCACCGTGGATAGTTGGCTGATCTGGCACCTGACCAGCGGCCGCAGCCATGTAACTGACGTGACGAATGCCTCGCGCACGCTGCTCTACAACATTGTGAAAGGCGAGTGGGACGCGGAGCTGCTACGCATCTTCAATGTGCCGGAGAGCCTGCTGCCGCGCGCGGTCTGGTCCAGCGAGACGATCGGCGAGGTGACCACGAGTCTTGGCCTGGGCGGGGTGGCGATTGCGGGCATCGCGGGCGATCAACAGGCGGCATTGTTTGGTCAATTGTGCTGGAGCGCGGGCGAGGCGAAGAACACCTATGGCACGGGATGTTTCCTGCTGCAGAACATCGGCACGCAGTTCATGCGTTCGAAACATCGGCTCATCACCACGGTCGCGGCGAGCGCGCAGCATCGGCTGGAATATGCGTTCGAGGGCAGCATTTTTATCGGCGGAGCCGTGGTGCAGTGGCTGCGCGACAACCTAAAGCTGATTGGAGCATCTTCAGAAGTGGAGGCGCTGGCGGCCAGCGTGCCGGATGCGGGCGGCGTGGTGTTTGTGCCGGCACTTGTGGGCCTGGGCGCCCCGCATTGGGACCCGCATGCAGGAGGGCTGATGATTGGATTGCGCCGCGACACCAAGCCGGGGCACATTGCTCGGGCGGCGCTCGAGAGCATCGCGTTCCAGGTGGCCGACGTGCTGGACGCGGTGCAGAGTGAGACAGGCGCGCCGTTGGGTGCATTGCGCGTGGATGGCGGCGCGGCGGTAAATGATTTGATGATGCAATTCCAGGCAGATGTTTTGGGCGTACCTGTGGCGCGGCCGCGCGTGACGGAGACGACGGCGCTGGGTGCGGCGTATCTTGCGGGATTGGCGACAAGCTTCTGGCCGAGCCCGGAGGCATTGCGCGCACAGCGCACGAGCGACGCGCGCTTTGAACCAGCGATGAGCGCAGACGAGAGAGCGCAGCGACGGGCGCTGTGGCGGCGGGCGGTGGAGCGCTCGCGCAACTGGACTGAGTAGACGACGAGGACAATGACGATGCGCCGGGACGAGATGGTGCGCAGGGTGCGCGAGCGTGCTGCAACGGACAAGCCCTGGGATATTGCAATTGTGGGCGGCGGCGCGACAGGCATGGGTGTTGCGGTGGATGCGGCGGCGCGCGGCTTCGACGTTGTGTTGCTGGAGGCACATGATTTTGGCAAAGGCACCAGCAGCCGCAGCACCAAGCTGGTGCACGGCGGCGTGCGCTATCTCGAACAAGGCAACGTGCCGTTGGTGATGTCCGCGCTGAAGGAGCGCGGCCTGCTGCGGCAGAACGCGCCGCACCTCGTGCACGATCTGGCGTTTGTGGTGCCCAACTACTCGTGGTGGGAAGCGCCGTTCTACGGCATTGGACTGAAGCTTTACGATCTGCTGGCGGGCAAGTATGGCTTCGGCGCGTCGAAAGTACTGACCAAGGAGGAAACGCTCGAGCGACTGCCGGAATTGGAACCTGAGGAGTTGCGCGGCGGCGTGATTTATTACGATGGCCAGTTTGATGACGCGCGGCTGCTGATTCATCTTGCGATGACGGCCGCGGATCAGAATGCGACGCTGGTGAACTATTGCCCGGTGACCGGCCTGCTGCGCGATGACGAGGGCTATATCAACGGCCTGACCGCACGCGATGAAGAGACCGGTGAGGCGGTGACCGTGCACGCGCGCATCGTGATCAATGCGACCGGCGTGTTTACGGATTCGATTCGCAGGATGGCGGACGAGACCGTCGAACCGCTGGTAGTTACCAGCCAGGGCATTCACCTGGTCTTCGATCCATCGTTTTTGAAAAGTGACACCGCACTGATGGTGCCGCGCACCAGCGATGGGCGAGTTCTGTTTGTGATTCCGTGGCACAGTCACGCGGTTGCCGGCACAACAGACACTCCTGTCGATACGCCGACCCTGGAGCCGCACGCGCTCGACGAGGAGATCGAATTCATTCTTGAGACTGCCGGTCGCTACCTGAGCAGGCCGCCGAGCAGGGCCGATGTGTTGGCCGTCTACGTGGGACTGCGGCCACTGGTGAAGGGCGATGGCAAGACGTCGGCGCTCTCACGCGATCACGTGATTCACGTGGACACGTCGGGGCTGCTGACGATCACCGGAGGCAAGTGGACGACTTATCGCCACATGGCAGAAGACTGCGTGGATCACGCGATTACTTTGGGCCGGCTGCGCGATGAGCCGTGCCCGACGCGCGATTTGCGCATCCATGGATATATGCAGGATGCGAGCCGACTGGGAAGTCTTGAAGTTTATGGCGCGGATGCGGCGAAGATCCGCGCGCTCGCAGAGACTTCGGAGTTGGGCGCACAACTTCATCCGGCGCTGCCTTATATCGGTGCGGAGGTGGTGTGGGCTGCGCGCGAAGAGATGGCGCGCACGGTTGAAGATGTGCTGGCGCGGCGCACGCGGGCACTTTTTCTGAATGCGGCAGCAGCAGAGGCGATGGCCGAGCCGGTTGCGCGATTACTTGCGGCGGAGCTTGGGCACGACGAACTGTGGATCGCGGCGCAAGTTGCGGAGTTTCGCGCGCTGGCCGCGCAATATAAGGTTGTGTAACGGAATCGTGGAGCGGAGGAACTAGCGATGGCGACGCAATGCACGCATGTGAAGGATCACCTTAAGAAGGTGAAGCCGCAAACCAAAGGATGCGAAGAGTGCCTGAAGATGGGCAGCACGTGGGTGCACTTGCGCATGTGCCTGGAGTGCGGCCACGTGGGCTGCTGCGACTCATCGCCGAATCGCCATGCGCGGGCGCATTTTACCGAGACGCAGCATCCGCTGATCCAGTCTGCCGAGCGCGGCGAGGACTGGCGGTGGTGCTATATCGACGACATGTATCTCTAGTCGCTAGGCCAACTCAAGGTCGATTGACTTTGTCGCGGGATCGAGCGTGCCAATTTTGAAGCTGAGAATCTGACCTGCACGCAACGGCTCTGGCGTTATTGACGGAGCGGCTGCACTTCCCTTCCAGCGGGCTTGCAACATTGAAGAGAGCGACGAGAGATCAGCCTTGATGGAGGCCTGTGCGACTGGGGGCGTTGCTGCCGTAGAGCCGTGCGATGCAAGATTGCACATGGCGCGAATGCCGTCGCCGAGTTCCACTGTTGCGCGGTCACCCGACACCTCCAGAACACGGCCGGAGACCACATCGCCCGCTTTGTGCTCGGCGAGATACTCGTCGATGCCGGTGGGGATGAGCTGCTTCATGCTGAGCTTGATCTGACGCTTTGGCGCGTCGATAGCGAGGACCTGCGCCTTGACGACCTGGCCAACGTGCAACACCTCGCTAGGATGATTGAGGCGGCGATCGGCAACGATTTCGCTGATGTGAATCATGCCTTCGATGCCTTCAGCGATTTGAACGAATGCGCCGAATGCCATCAGCTTCGTCACGGGCCCTTCGACCTGCGCGCCGACCGGGAACTTTTGCGGAATCTCCGACCATGGGTCGCTGAGTGTTTGCTTCAGGCCGAGCGCGATACGGCGTTCCTCGGGCTTGATGGCGAGGATGACGGCTTCAACCACATCGCCCTGCTTGACGAGGTCGCCGGGATGGCGGACTTTCTTGCCCCAGGCCATCTCCGAGATATGAATCATGCCCTCGATGCCGGGCTCGAGCTCGACGAATGCGCCGAAATCCGTGATGCGCGTGACGGTGCCCTGTACGCGCTGGTTGAGCTGATACTTCGCGGGCGCGCTCTCCCACGGCTCGGGTTCGAGCTGTTTGAGGCCGAGCGAAATCTTCTTTGTATCTGGGTCGATTTTGAGAATGCGGACGCGCACTTCCCGGCCAGCGCTGAGCACGTCTTCCGGCTTGCCCACGCGGGACCATGACATATCGCTGATGTGCAGCAGGCCGTCCACGCCGCCGATATCGACGAAGGCGCCGTACGGCATCAGGCTGCGCACGGTGCCGGTGACAGTGTCGCCCACAGCCATCGCCGCGAAACGATCCTTGGCATCGGCGCGCGCCTGCTCTTCAAGCACCACGCGACGATCGACGACCACGTCCTCGTCGGCAACATCGAGCTTGGTGATGCGGCAGGTGATTTCGGTGCCGACAAGCTTTTCAAGCTCGGCCGCATCGCGTGTGCCGCTGCGGCTGGCGGGCATAAAGGCGCGCACGCCCACATCGACGGTGAGGCCACCTTTGACGACGCCGGTGACGGTGCCGACGACGGCAACTTTTTGCGCGAAGGCTTCTTCCATTGCGGTCCAGTCGCGAGGCTGCGCGACTTTGAAGCGCGAGAGCTCGTAGAAGCCATCTTCCGTGCGGCCCTTGACGGAGACTGGAATCGTGTCGCCGGGGTTGACTGCGGCAGCATCATTTTCGAAGGCAGCACGCGGAAGCACGCCCTCGATCTTGAAGCCGATGTCGAGGAAGACGCGATCTGCAGTGAGCGAGATGACGGTGCCTTCGCGCTGCGCCGCGCCCACATCTGGCTTGTGTGCGTGGGTGCGCTCAAAGTCGTTGAGCAGGTCAGCGAAGCTCTCGGTGGGTTCGGCGGCAGGCTCGGAGATTGGTTCGGATGCGGCGTCGTTTGTCATGGTGTACTCAGTTATTTTCCCACGCCGCGATGCTGCGCCCGAAGTCCCTTGCCGAGTCCCGCCTATGGAAACTCCGTAACGCGGGGCGTGTTGCGCGGTTTGATTGTTGTTGCGCCGCCCTTGTCGTCGATCACGTTGGAGATTTCGCCCTTGTCGTCGAGCGCGATGGTGACCATGTGATGAAAGCGCACGCCGGGATTGCGCGGCACTTCAATGGCGCGCGTGAGCGTGACGTTGGGATGGCGGAAGACGCTGTAGACGCCGAGGCCCCATGCTTCGTGATCGGTCACGCTGTCGGCAACTTTGTACGATGCCCAGCCGTTAACACCGGGTGCGCTGGTGTAGCTGGCCTGGTCCGGAGGGTCGTAGGGGATCTCGGATTGATAAAAGTAAGTGCGTCCGTGGTTGCCGTTCCACAGCACCTGGAACTGCTGATGGTGCTCGACGAAGAGGCCGTAGATGGTGACGTTGTTGCCGTCGACGACGAGGCCGTTGTTGCTGAGATTCTGGGTCCAGCCCACGTCGGCGCCATGATCGGCACGCCAAATCCAGGTGTGATCGACGATGGTGTCGTTGCTGTTGATCTGCAGATTGCCATCGACGCGGCCCTCGCCTGCGCCGCCCACGCGGAAGAAAATATCGTGCAGCGTGATGGGATTCGCAGCGTGGCTGGCATGACTGCCTTGCGGGCCTACTTCGAGGAGAAGCGGCGATTTCTCCGCGCCCGCGTCAAAGAGCAGGCCGGCGATCTCGATGCCATCGGCGTCTGCGGTGGTCATCGCGGCGGTGCCGTGCGTGGGATGCAGCGTAGCGAAGCCGACGCCGAGCACGACAGTATCGGGCCGGGTGACGCGAATGGGCTCGGTGAGGTCATAGATACCGGGAGTGAAGAGCAGATTCCTGCCCTTTGCAAGCTGCGCGTTGATGCTTGCGGCTGTGTCGACTCCGGCGTGCGCGATGTAGAAGCGGCTGAGCGGAATGGAGCGGCCGGGGGTGGCGCCGCCGTGCCAGGTGACGCCTGCGCTGTCTGAGCGCAATGCGGGCATGCGCACGCTCCAATTTCCCTTCGCGTCGATTTCGAGGTAGGGCTTTTCGCGGACGATGGGCGTCCGTTCGACTTTGGTATACGGCGGCGAGGGCCAGTCGCCCGCGGGTGCCTGCGGCACGCCGACGAAAACCATGTTCCAGTTCGCGCCGGTCCAGCTGCCCCACTCGGCGTTACGCGAGATCCACTGCTGCTGCGTGCCGGAATCCACGTTGCCGTCGATGACGGAGTCAGAAATCCAGCCACCGCTGGCCCATCCGTGCTGCTGGTGCAAGACGAGATTGCCACGGACATGCATGCGCCGTAGGGCAACGGCCTGCGAAACAGCCCACTGCATCGAGCCGCCCGTGGGCGTAACGGAAAAGCCCTCGACCGCGCGCCAGAAGGTGCAAGTGGCGTTGTTGTGCGGCAGGCTGGCATCGGCATGCACGTTGCCGATAATGTGCACCGCATCCGGCGTCGGGCCGAGGCCGATGACCTGCGTGTAGAAACCAACCGGCACGTCGACGTGATATTCGCCGGGGAGAAAGACGAGCGCGTAGCGCGCCGAGCCGAACTCGCTGTGCTGCTGGATGGCGTAGACCTTATCGATTTGCGCTTGAATCTCCTGCGCCGGCATGGAGGGATTGAAGACGAGCACGTTGGGGCCAAGGTCCGGGGGCGCGGGCTTTGCCGCAAAAAGCTGCACGGATGCCGCGAGGCACATGCATGTAGCGATGCTGCTGAACTTGATGCGTGAGGAATGCAGTAGTGCCTTCATGCGTCGATTGCCTTTCGCGAGAGACTTGGAGCGGCTCCAACTCCGTTGAGTATGCTAACTGTCCTGCGCGCATTCAGCAACGCAGAGTTCTGGACATGCATGGGAGCAGCGAGCGAGAATAGCGCTGCACGGGAGACCCCACACATGAAGTCCACTCGAATATCGCGCAGAGAGTTTGTGCGCCTGGGCACAGGTGCGTTTGCAGCGGCCGCTGCGGCACAGTCCACACTGCTGACGCCGATGCGCGCGGCCGCGCAGATGGCGGAGGGGCGGCCCATTCGCTTCGCTTCGATCGGTACCGGCATTCGCGGATGCGACCTGCTGCGTTCCGCGAGGAACGTGAAGCAGGGTGTGCTCGTCGGCACAGCAGACCTCTACGACATGCACCGCAGGGCGGGCGTTGAAGCCTATGGCGTGGACGTGCCGACGACGCGCGACTATCGCACGCTGCTGGACCGCAAGGATGTGGATGCGGTGATTGTGGCGGTGGCGGATTTTCAGCATCGGCATGTGGTGATCGATTGCCTGGAAGCGGGCAAGGATGTGTACTGCGAGAAACCGATGTCGCACAACGTGGCCGACGGCTTCGCGATGGTGAAGGCGGTCGAAGAGAACAAGCGAATCTTTCAGGCCGGCAGCCAGCGCGTGAGCAACATTGTCTACAGAAAAGCCGCGGAAATTTACGCGTCGGGGCGGCTGGGCGAAGTGCATCTAATCGAAGGCCATTCGGACCGCAACTCGCCTTCGGGCGCGTGGGTGTATCCGATTGCGCCGGATGCGAGTCCCGAGACGATCGACTGGACCACCTGGCTGCGCGATGCGCCGGCGCGGCCCTTCAGCGCGGAACGATTCTTCCGCTGGCGCTGCTTCAGCGATTACGGCGAGGGCGTGGCGGGTGATTTGTTTGTGCACCTGCTTTCCGGCATCCAATGCATCAGCGGCGTGAATGCCGCGCCCAGCCGCGCGCTTTCCTCGGGATCACTGACACACTTCAACGATGGACGCGACTATCCTGACCTGCTGGCGACGCTCTACGACTACCCGGAGCTGACGGTGAGTCTGCATTGCAACCAGAACAACGCGGCCGGCGAGCCGATCATCTTCTACGGGCGCGAGGCGACGCTAACGATCAACGGCAACACACTGACCGTAGCGCCGCAGGATACGAGCCCGCAACCCGAGGGCTACAGCCTGAACGGATGGACGGGGGAAGCGAAGGCCGAGTATCTGAAGGAGTGGCACGCCGCGCATCCGGAGCAGCCGGTGAAGCTCGACGAGGTGGAAACCTACTCCGCGCCGCACGGCTACGATGACACCGCCGACCACATCGCTACGTTTTTCCGCGCGGTGGAAACACGCCAGCATGTAACCGAGGACGAGATCTTCGGCAACCATGCGGCCATTGCCTGCCACATGGCGAATTATTCGTACTTTCACCACGCTGCTGCCACATGGGACGCGGCATCGCAAACGATCAAGGGCTGACCGCGCAGAAGCGCGGAGAGGAGCACGAGGATGGGGCATTCACGCAGGGCATTCTTGAAGGCCGCGGGCGCGGCAACCGCCGCAACGATGTTAAGCGTACCCATGGCTGAGGCCGCAAAGCTGCATGTGCCGCTTGGGCTGCAGCTTTACTCCGTGCGCAATTTGCTGCCGAAGGATTTTGCGGGCACGCTGCATGCGCTGAGCGCCGCGGGCTACAGGGAAGTGGAGGCGGCTGGATATTACAACAAGTCCGCGCTTGATTTTCGCCATGCGATGAACGACGCCAGGCTGCGCTGCGTGAGCACGCACCATGCGCTGCCCCTGTGGATGCAGCAGCAAGACCAGCTCATTGAATATGGCCACACGCTGGGACTCGATTACATGATCTGCTCCTCGGCGGGCGGCGTGCATCGCGACCCAACGGCGAAGGGCGAGCTTACGCTGGACGACTGGCGCTATGTAACGGACCTGTGGAACAAGCTGGGCGAAAAGGTAAAGGCCGCCGGCATGACCTTCGGCATTCACAATCACACGCCGGAGTTGGCGACCGAAGACGGCGTGATTGTGTATGACGAGCTGCTGAAGCGCACAGATCCCAATCTTGTGGTGTTTGAGATGGACTGCGGCTGGGTGACGGCCGCAGGGCACAACCCTGTCGACTGGCTCAGCAAGACGCCGGAGCGCTTTCCTCTGCTGCATGTGAAAGACATGGAGCGCGATGCGGATGGGAAATATCACTCGACCGTGATGAGCACCGGGATGATTGACTACCACCCGATTCTGCGCGCGGCCACGGGGCTCAAGCACTACTTTATTGAGCAGGAAGAGTTCAAACGCGACCCGATGGCGGAGCTGCGCCAGGATGCCGCGTACATGCACAATTTCAAGCTCTAGGCCGCTTGTCCGCTTTCAAGAGAGGATTTCCGGTAGGCTTAAGTCATGAGCATTCTCGACGAGCGGCGCACGGACCTCGAGCGCTACGAGTTCATGATGGGCGCGGAGCGCGGCCGGCTGGCGGTCGCGCTGGACCTGCTGACGGATTCGCTGATTCTGATCGGCCAACACGGCGTGTATTGCGCCTCCAGCCGCAACCCCAGCAAGCCGGCGCTTGACCTGCAGGCCGTGTTGAGCGGCATGGAAGGCGCGAAGGCGCTGATTCAGTCCGTGATGGAAGAGCTGCGCGTGCGGCGCGAGGCCGAGCGCGGCGATGGGCCTGCGGCGGGCTAGGCTTTGAGCTGCAGACCCCCAAAGCCCAAAGTACGATATGCTGGTAGAGCGCGCCCGTAGCTCAGCTGGATAGAGCGAACGCCTCCGGAGCGTTAGGTCGGGAGTTCGAATCTCTCCGGGCGCACCATCCCTCCGCGACATTTCGCACCCCCCTCGCAAAGCCCCATCGATGCCATGGCCAAGCGCCACCGGGGAACGCGCGAGCGGCTGAAGGACTGTATGCATCTGAATTTTGGCTTTACCCCGGTCCAGATTTTGTGGACGATCACGTTTGCCGCGCTGCTGACTCTTCTCGTTGTCCTGCTGGGGCGCGACCGCGCGCGGCGGTTTCCCTGGTTCACGACGTCGGTCGGGATGGTGGCGCTGAGTCTGCTCATCAACCGGCTGCTCTACGGTCGCCTGCCGCAAATTCCCATGGCCACGGTATCGATTGTGCTGGCCGATCTCTCCGCCATTGCTGCGCTGCTGGTGCTGGTCGAGATTGCGCGAACTGTGTTTGGCAGCGCGAGCCGCCGTGCATGGATCGCGGGAACGCTGACGCTGTTGATTGCGGGCGGCGTGGTGCTTGGCGCGTGGGGCCAGTGGCCCAGCCCGAAGTCACTCACGCCGATCACGCTTCTTTCCGCTCTGGGAGTGCTGCAACTGCTGGCGCAGAAGCTGGGGCTGCTGAACGATGTGATGACCGTGGGCCTGGCGCTGCTGGTGATTCTGCTTGGCCGCCGCTTTGGTTCAGGGTGGCGCAGCCACGCACAGCAGATTGTCGTGGGTCTGGCAACGGCGTCGATCGCGCAAGTCGGGGTTCAGGCCATCTGGCAGATTATTGCGGAGCACACGCGGGTGCATAACGCCACGGACTATGACCGCGTTCTTGACCTGCGAAGCAAACTGATCAACGGCAACAGCACGATTTATGCAGCGGTGATTGTGTGGTGGATTGTGTGCCTGTGGATCGACGAGCGTGGCACGGCGCAACCTGTCGCTGTGGATGAGACCGCGCCCTTAGAAATCGCGCCGCCCGCCGCATCGGAAGAATAGCGGCTCTCTTCAAACCGCGAAGTCGATGAAGCCGCGCTCGGGATCAGTGGCGACGAGCTTGACCGTCACGTGATCGCCGACATCAAGGCCTTTCTTCGCGCCTGGCTTGCCGGCGTTCACCACCATGCCTTCCACATGCGGCTGCAGTGCGCGCACAAACGTCCCGTACTGATTCACGCCGGTGATAATTCCCTGGAAGCTCTGGCCGATGCGCGGCTGCAGCACCACGGCGGCGATGCGCTTCTCCATCACGCGCTCCACTTTGCGCGCGGCGTCTTCCATCTGCGTGCAGCGCAGGGCGATGGCATTCAAATCGCCCTCGGAATAGGGTTGCGGCATTTTCGCAAGCAGCGCCTTCAGCAGCCGCTGCGTCACCATGTCCGGAAAGCGGCGATTGGGTGCGGTGGAGTGGGTGTAGTCCTGCACGGCGAGGCCGAAGTGGCCGGGTGAAACTTCATTCGGCTTCACCAGCACATACTCGCCGGGGCCCATGAGCTTGACCACGGTCAGCGAGAGATCGGGAAAGTGATCCGGATCTTTTTTCTTCTGTACGAGCAGGAAGTCGTTGAGCGCCTTCGAGTCGGGTGCAGCCGGCAGAGTGGTGCCCAGGCCCGCGGCCACTTCCACAATGCGATCCCAGCGCTTGGGCGTGCGCACGATGCGGCGAATAGACGCGACACCGGCGTCTTCAAAGGTGCGCGCGACGACGCCGTTGGCCGCGACCATGAACTCTTCGATCAGCGACGTGGCGCGGTTCTTCTCGAGCGCGGTAATGTCAACGGCTTCGTCGGCCTGCATCACGGGGCGCGTCTCAATGGTCTCGAGATCAAGCGCGCCGTGCTGGAAGCGGCCGCCCACCATGCGCTGCGCGGCTGCATCCTGCAACTTGAGCTGCGCGGCAAGATCTGCGCTCGCGGCCACTTTCTGCGGCGCTGGACCGCGGCCCTCGAGCCATGCGCCGACGCTGTTGTACGCAAGCTGCGCGCGGTTGCGCACTAATGCACGATACGCCTTGCCGTCGGATGCGGTTCCAGCCGCGTCGACCGCGAACTCAACCACCATCGCCACGCGGTCCTCATTCTCGTTGAGCGAGGTGATGCCTTCTGAGAGCTGCGCGGGCAGCATGGGAAAGACCTGCACGCCGGTGTAGACCGAGGTCGTCTCGCTCTTGGCGTGGCTGTCGATCACGGTGCCTGCCCCGACGCGCGCATCCACATCGGCCACGCCGACGAGCACGCGAATGCGGCCATCGGGCAACTGCTCGGCCCACTCGATCTGGTCCAAATCCTTGGAGGTGTCATTATCGATCGAGGACCAGAGAAGATTGCGCATATCCTGCGCGCCGGGCGCCGCAGGCAGTTCAGGATGCGCCTTGATCTCCGCTAGCTGCTCGTCCGTGCCCTTGGGGAAGTCGGGCTGAAAGCCCTGCTCGATCATGGCGGCATGGGCGGCGGCGATCAGATTGAAATGAGTTGCGTGGCCGTTGGGTTTGGGCATGCGGGCTCCTTGGCGCGAAGAGTCAGCCTACCATGCGCTGCTCCCGTCGGTCTTGCTGCGGCGTCCAAGAGCTATCATTAAAGCTGGAGATTGTCCCGCATATGAAACGTGTTGTCCTTTGTTCTGTTGTCCTTATTTTCTCCATGCACACGTTGGCTCAGGAAGCGGCGCCCGTTGCCTCGCGGGCACCAATCACGTCCACTGCTTCGCCTGAGGTGAAGGAGTTTCAGAAGGTTGAGGATTCGTGGTCGGCGGCGATCAATGGCCGCGACCAGTATGGGCTGGAGCTGGTGCTTTCGCCGCTCTTCGTCGATGTGGCCGCGAGTGGCGACGTAACAACGCGCAATCAGCAGGTGGCTGCGCTGATTGCGGGCGCGGACAAGACCGTCCACCTGGAGCAGAAGGTGATCGCGGTGCGGCTGCTGGGCGATGTGGCCGTGGCCAACGGCACCTACGTGCTGCACTACAGGGCTGCATCGGGTCCGATCGAGGAGAAGGGCGTGTTTACACACGTCTTTGAGCGGGTGCGCGGCAACTGGCTGTGCATCAACTCGCAGCGCACCGCGGTGCGCGAAGAGGCGCCCGGCAAGGCGAAGAAGCAGTCCTCTGGCAAGCAGGCAGAAGAGCCCTTCCACATTCCGTTTTTTACCAAAGATAAACAGAGCCAGTAGCAGGCTTCAGCGGTTGTACTTTTTCAGCACCTGCTGCAGCTGCTCGTGGGGAAGCGCGACCACGGTGCGTCCGTTAACGCCGGTCATAGTCTTCGCGCCCACCATTGCGTTCACAATTGCTTCTTCCGTGGCCTCGACCGTGGCCGTGAACAGCGGCGTGATGCGGTCGTTCGAGACTGTCTCGACAGTGTTGGGGCCTGGCGGATCGTCGGCATGCGGGTTTGCGATCGAGAAGGCCAGAAAGATATCGCCGGAGCTGTTGCCGGAGACCGAGCCGGTACGCGCGAGGCCCAGAGTTGCGCGACGAGCAAGCCGTTTGAGCTGATGCGGCAGCAGCGGCGCGTCGGTGGCGATGACGATGATGATGGAGCCCACGTCGCCACGGATGTCGCTGCCCGGCGGCATGAGATTGGGCGCGAGGCCGGCATAGGGCACGTTGTCGGGAATCTCTTTACCTACTGGCACGCCGGCGATGGTTAGCTGCGGGCGGCGGCCGCAGTTGCACTGCACCAGCACGCCAACGGTGTAGCCGCCTTCGTCTTTTGTGAGCGCACGCGAGGCCGTGCCCGTGCCGCCCTTGAAGCCGTAGCAGACCATTCCGGTGCCGCCACCGGTGTTGCCCTCGGCCACGGGACCGGCCTTCGCGGCATCGAGCGCGGCGAAGACATCTGCTTGCTTTACGTGAAATCCGTTGATGTCGTTGAGCCAGCCATCCCATGTTTCGGCGACGACGGGCAGAGACCACTCGTCCTCCTTCATCAGGTGATCGCGTAGCGCCCATGCGATGACCGAGTCGCGCACAACGCCCACGCTGTGGGTGTTGGTGAGCGCCACGGGGCCGGCTAGAAAGCCTGACTCCTCGACCCAGGTGGTGCCAGTCATCTCGCCGTTGCCGTTGAGGCTGAACCAGCCGGCGTAGACAGGATCGGGATTCGCCTTGCCGCGCGGCAGAACGACCGTAACGCCAGTGCGCACCGGCCCCTCGCCGACTTTGAGCGGGCCATCGCCGCGGATGAGTGTCGTCGCGCCGACTTCAACGCCGGGCACGTCAGTGATTGCATTCAGCGGGCCGGGGGTTCCGTCGAAGGGGACACCGAGATCGCGGGCGCGAGGCTGCGCTGTTTGTGCGCAGACACACGGAAGGCACGCGAGCAAGGTTGTGCAGGTGAGGAGGCTGAGGCGATGGCGCATGCCTCACTCTACCTCAGGCGATGGCGCGGCGCTGCGATTGGACGCGAATGGAGACGTGGACCAGCGAGAGCGCTGCGGGAGTCACGCCGGGCAAGCGACTGGCCTGGCCGATGGTGATGGGGCGCACGCGCTCGAGGGTTTCGCGCATCTCGCGCGAGAGCCCGCTGATGGCGCTGTACTCCAGCCACTCTGGAATGGCGACGCCCTCCGCTGCCTTGAGCTTTTCAATCGACTTGCGCTGCTGGTCGAGGTAGCCAGCAAACTTGATCTCCGTCTCGACGGCGCGTGCTGCACTCCGCGCTTCCGCGCTGCGGACAGGCTCAGTTGCGAACCATGCGAGCGTGGGATCAGCGGCAAGCTTGTCGCGCAGCGCGCCTAGCACCGGCTCGATGCCGACCTCGGGCCGCTTGAGCAACTGCGCCCAGGTCTGTCCTGCTGTGGCGGTGAGTTCGCCGAGCCCCGCGGCGCGCAAGGCTTCCGCGTCGGCCTTGCCCGTCGTCAAGAGCCGTTCGAGCGCGGCCATGCGTGCCTGCTTCTGCTCATACTCGGCCCAGACTTCGTCGTTGATGAGGCCGAGGCGGCGGCCGTGCGGCGTGAGGCGGCGGTCGGCGTTGTCGATGCGCAGATGCAGGCGGAACTCCGCCCGCGAGGTGAACATGCGATACGGTTCGTCGGTGCCCTTGGAGATGAGATCGTCGATCAGGATGCCGGTGTAACCTTCAGTTCGATCCATAGTGAAGGGCGGCTCGCCCTTGAGACCGAGCGCCGCATTGATGCCGGCCATGATGCCCTGGCACGCAGCTTCCTCGTAGCCACTGGTGCCGTTGATCTGCCCGGCGAGATAGAGGCCTTCCATCGATTTGACGCGCAGCGTGCGATCGAGTTCGGTCGCGTCCACCGAGTCGTACTCGATGGCATAGCCGGGGCGCAGCATCTCCGCGTCTTCGAGGCCGGGGATGGAGTGCACGATCTGCCACTGCACTTCCATGGGCAGCGAGGTGGACATGCCGTTGACGTAGACCTCGTGGGTGTTGAGGCCTTCGGGCTCGAGGAAAAACTGGTGCTGGGTCTTGTCGGGGAACTTGACGATCTTGTCTTCGATCGACGGGCAGTAGCGCGGGCCGATGCCCTCGATGCGGCCCGAGTACATCGCCGAGCGGTGCACGTTTTCGCGGATGATGCGCAGCGTCTCCGGCGTGGTGTAGGCGATGTGACAGCTCACCTGCGGCTGGACGATCTTCTTCGTGCGGAAGCTGAAGGGCGTGGGCTCCGCGTCGCCGGGCTGCTCTTCGAATTGATCCCAGTGAATGGTGCGGCCATCGAGACGCGGAGGCGTGCCGGTCTTGAGGCGGCAGGTGCGCAGGCCGAGCGCGCGTAGCGCTTCGCCGAGCAGTACGGACGCGGGCTCGCCGCTGCGGCCAGCGGGATAGCGCTCTTCGCCGCAGTGGATGAGGCCATTGAGAAATGTGCCGGTGGTGATGATGGTGGCGCCCGCGAGCAGATTGCGGCCGTCGCGCAGCTTGAGGCCGAGGACGCGGTGCTTGCTTCCGTCGGTTCCCTCTTCAAAAACCAGGTTCACGACCTCCGCCTGGCGGATGTGCAGGCCGGGCTGGCTCTCTAGCACCTCGCGCATCTTGACGCGGTAGAGCTGCTTGTCGCACTGCGCGCGCGGGCTCCACACGGCGGGGCCGCGCGAAGTGTTGAGCAGGCGGAACTGGATGCCGACCGCGTCCGCGACCTCGCCCATGATGCCGCCGAGGGCGTCGACTTCGCGGACGAGATGGCCCTTGGCCACGCCGCCGATGGCCGGGTTGCAGCTCATCTGCGCGATCAGGTCGAGGTTCATGGTGATGAGCGCGGTCTTCAGGCCCATGCGCGCCGCGGCCATGGCCGCCTCGCAGCCCGCGTGCCCGGCGCCCACCACGGCCACATCGTATTGTTCGGTGAAAGCCATCCACATCTATTTTACGATTTTTCCGGTTGCTGCTGGCACTCGGCACGTTTCATTTGCCAAACATTCGGTGCTACGATGCACAGAAAGCACGCCATCCTCACCAATCTCCAGGAGGGTCTGGCCGCATGGGCTTATCCAACTCTAACTGGGAACAGCAGCCAAACGCTGCGCCCGCTCCCGCTGCGCACAAGTCCGCGCAATCGCCCGAAGAACTGAAAGAAGAGAGCCGCAAGATTCGCCGCCTGCAGATGGTGGTGAACATGGTGACGCAGGTCATCGCGCAGGACGGGACCCTCTCGGTTGAGGAAGCCTCAGAGATGGTGGCCGATACGCGCCGCATGGCTCTGGGTATGTTTCCCGACAAGGAACTGGCCTTCGACCTGATCTATTGGCCGCGGCTGCAGCGGCTTATGCGCGAGCGTTTCCGCATGCAATAGGCGCGCTAACTCTATTTGTTTTCGTTGCCGGTGAGCCGGAAGGTGATGGTGCCCCAGAAGAGCCGCGCGCGCATCTGCACCGGCAGATGGCGCTGGTCGTCGGTGTACCAGATCCAGATGTTGCCGCGATTCTTGACTACGCCAGCATCCGCGGTGGGCTGCACGCGGATGGTCTTGAAGGTGCCGAGCGTGGTCTTGATCTCTTCGCGCCCCTCCACCTTCATGGTCACGGGCACGTTGTGCATCGCGTCCACTACGGGAATGACAAAGTTCTGCCCCACGACGAGGGGCTGCGACTCAAGATAGAAGACGCCGGTGAGCAGGTCGGTCATGCATCCGGGGATGGCCGACTCGACATGTTTGCTGATGCCGGTGACCATGTTCTTCTCGTCGAGGATGGATTTCGACTGCGCGTAGTCCATGTGCAGGGTGGAGTTGACCTGGCGGCGTCCCTCGACGGTCTGCTTGTCGAACTCGTAGGTGCAGCCGCGGGAGCGATCGAACACCGACTGGAAGCGGTCGCCCACATGGAAGAGCATGTTCAGTGCGCCTGTGGTGTCGGCCGTCGCGGAGACACGCTCGCGATCGCCGACTGTCTCGAAATGAATCACCGCTATGCCTGCGGGGAAGACGCGCCAGTCGACGGAGTAGGTCAGTGTTTGCCGCTGCGGAAATGCGAATCCGGCGTGGGGCGGCGGCAGAGGCGCCATCTGCTGGCCATATGCCGCGGCGGCAAGGGCGAGAACACAAAAAATCGTCTTGACCGTCGTGCGCATCTTCACCGTGAGCTTCGGCTCCTTCAATTGGACTTCGTCATGCTGGAATTTGTAACCGGTCCCCACGATGGACGATTCGGAAGTCAGGCTGCTAATGCAGCAGGCGCGTAAGAGCGCCCAGAGCCGGGCGCAGTGCAAACAAGCTGAGATAAAGCAGCGCGGCTCCTATAGTGGCATTGTACTCGCGGTGCCTTAAGTAAAGTGCGAATGAGAAGCTGCCGGGCAGTACGTTGGTGCGCGCCGGCGTGATGCGTGGAATGAGACGCGGCACGCGGCGCGCATAGGCCTCGAAGTCGGGGAAGGTCGCACGCAGAAAACGCTCCTCCGATGCGATGACCGGGATGTAGATGATGGCGAAGAACGCAGCGAGCAGCACCGCGATGGGCCAGCTGAGCAGCGCCACAGCGAAGCCTGCGGCGATCAGGATCGACCCGAGGTAGAGCGGATTGCGGGTGTGCGCGTAGGGGCCGGTCTGCGTGAGCTCGCGATTTTTTTTGACGTACCCGGCCGCATAACCGCGCAGCCAAAGCCCCGGCAGCACCAGCACCAGGCTCCACAAAATCGCGGCTGTGTGCGGTGCGCGCCGCCACAGCTCGAACAGATAAAGCGCCGCGGTGACAAAGCCCAGCGGCACGCGAATGCGCCGCGCGACTTGTTGCCAGCGCTGCATGGCGCGGGGCTCTGGATTGGATGGCTCACTGCTCATGGTGTCGCCTAAGAATAAAGCAGCTCGTCGGCCGCGCGCACCACATCGGTCGGCTGGATGGTGAGCAGTCCCGCTTCGGGAGCTTCATGGCGCGTGTGGTCGCGCACGCTTTGCGGATTGCGCAGGACGCGGAACTCGCTGCCGAAAGGCCCGTTGCGACTGGGATCGGTGGGGCCGTAAATGCCGACCACGGGCTTGCCAAGCGCGCAGGCAAGATGCAGCGGCCCTGTGTCTCCGGCAATCACCAGCGCGGCACGGCGCGTTACAGCGATGAGCCGCTCGAGCGATGAAAGCAACACGGTGGCCGCGCCCGCCGTCTGCTGCACAATGGCTTCGGCCAGCGGCCCTTCGCCGGGTCCGGCGTTCACCAGCATGCGGCAGCCGCGCGCCGCGAGCGACTGGGCCACTGCGGCATAGCGCTCCACCGGCCAGCGTTTTGCGCCCCAGCCCGCGCCGGGATTGATCAATACGGTGGGTTTATCGTGAGACGGCGCAAGCAAATTCTCCGCCCATGCTTCGGCTTCGCAATCGAAGGGCAGCAGCGGCTGCGTGTAGACGAGTTCGTCGCCGGCGATGGCAGCGGCGAGTTCAATGTCCTGCTCGATGACGTGCGCGCCATGTGTGGCAACGCGTTCGGTGAAGAGGAATCGCGCCGCGCGCTCACGCGGCTCCGCTTCGCCGATGCGACGGCGCGCGCCAGAGAGCCGCGCCACCACAGCCGAGCGGATAGCGCCCTGCAGGTCAATCACGGCGTCGTACTGCGCGGCCCTCAGATCGCGGCGCAGCGCGGAGATCGCCGCGCGCGTGCTGCCAGCAAGCCAATGGCGACGCCATTCTTTAGTCGATGCGAAATGCAGGCTGTCGACGAGCGGTTGGCGCGGAATGTCTGAATCTGTATCGCGGCCCGTGCTTTCCTGGGCGGCGAGCAACACACGCCAGCGCGGCTCAACGATCCAGTCGATAATCCATCCGGGATGCGCGCGGCGCAGCGCCGTGACAGCGGGCAGGGCGTGCAGAATGTCGCCCATGGCGCCCAGCCGCACCACCAGCAAACGAAACTTGGACTGCGTGTGCAAGCTCTGATTTTCTCACGACAGCGCGACTGCGTTCAGCCGGTGCCAGCAGCCAGTCGATCGCCGCCGTCTCGTCTTCGATCTGTATCGTCAGCTGTACGGTGTGCAGTGGCAGATCAGCCGGGAACAGCGCGCTAAGTGCGCCAAGACGCACGGCGTCCTTCTCGGTGGTGATGAGCGCCGGCGCGCCTGCGGACCGCGCCGCGGCGATCAGGCGCTCGATGTCCCGCGCGGCGTAGGTGTGATGATCGCGGAACGCCGTGTGCTGCCTAGCAAGACGAACGTCCGCGCTTTCCAGGCCAGCAAAGAACTGCTCGGGGCGCGCGATGCCGCAGAAGGCAACCGCTGTGCCGGAGATCGGCGGCACCTGCATGCGGCGGTGCAAACGCCAGACTGGGCCGCTCCAACCCCACGCGCGCAGCTCGCTCTCAAGCGCGGCATCGTCTGCGGGAATTGCGATGACGCTCGCGCGGCGTGCCGCACGCAGCGGCTCGCGCAGGTTGCCCGCAGGCAGCAGCGAATCGCTCCAATCGGCGCGGTCAAGCAGCAAGAATGTCGACGTCGCGCGCAAGCTGCCGATGCTGAAAGCCGTCGTCGAGGATGTGGGCATGAGTGCTGCGGCTCGACGGATCTTTGTCCTGCCCTGCTGCATCGGCTTCGGCCAGCAGGCCCGCGTCGTAGCGCTGCGGAGCAACGTAGACCGGCACGTCCGGCGGCGCGCGCGATCAGCAGCGGCTCGTCGCCAAACTCTGCCGCGGTTCCATCCGGGCGAACGCGCGCAGGCTCGCGGCTGGTGCGGCCATAGCCGCGCGAAAGCACATCGATGTGCAGCCCCCTCGCGGTCAGCAAGTGCGCGAGCGCAATCGCCAGCGGCGTCTTGCCGGCACCGCCCGTCGATAGATTGCCGATGCTGATGACGGGCCGACCCAGCCGCCGCACAGGCTGCATGCTTGCACGCAACGCCGCTCCTGCCGCGTAGAGCGGCACCAGCGGCACAAGCCACGGGCGTCTCATCGCTTGTGAGCCTCGGCCGAGAGCAGCGCTTGAATTGCGTGGACGGCTCGCGCCGTGGCGCCCGACTGCGCCTCGAAGACCTGCTTCGCGCGTTCGCCCATTGCGGAAGCGACAGCACTGTCGCCAAGCAGATTGAGCAGCGCGGTTGCCAGCTCTTCCTTTGTTGCAATGCGAATTGCACTGTGTGTGCGCAGGTCGTCTGTGATGGCGCGGAAGTTGGCATAGTGGGGGCCCATGACGATGGATACGCCGAACTGGGCGGGCTCGAGGGGATTGTGTCCACCGGCTGGAATGAGGCTTCCGCCCACGAAAGCAACCGTGGCGAGCGAATAAACCGATGCCAGTTCGCCGATGGTATCGAGCAGCACGATCTGGCCGGCCGAGAGACTCTGCGACGACTGCCACAATGAGCGGCGAACACCCGCAACGCCCGATTGCGCAAGCAACGCAGCTACCGTGTCGAAGCGCTCAGGATGGCGCGGCGCCAGAACCAGTACAAGCCGCGGATCAGACGCAAGAAGCTTCGGCCACACTTCGAGGAGCGCGGCCTCTTCGCCTTCGAGCGTACTGCCGGCGACAACGAAGCGCAGGCCCGCGCCGGCGGCTTTCAACAGCCGTGTGGCTTCAGCTTCCTGCGCCGCGCGCACATCGAATTTAAGATTGCCGGCCACTGAGACGCGCTCCGATTGAATGCCGATTGCGACAAGGCGCTTCGCATCAACGTCGCTTTGCGCGAGCACTGTGGTCAACTTCGACAGAATCGGGCCCCAGAGCTTTCGCAGTGCTCTGTAGCGCGGCCAGGAGCGATCGGAAATACGCGCGTTGACCACCGCAACGGGAATGTTGCGCCGGAAGCAGCCGCTGAGCATGTTCGGCCAGAACTCGGTCTCCGCGAGGACGAGCATGCGTGGCTTGAGTGCATCGAGATAGGCGCGCACAGCCCAGGGCACATCGAGCGGGCAATAGAAAACGCGATTGGCTCCGAAGCGCTCGCGGGCCAGCGCCTGGCCGGTGCGCGTGGTGGTCGAGATCAGCACCTGCACAGCGGGAAGCGTGCGGTCGAGTTCGCCCACGAGACGGCTCACGGCGAGCACTTCTCCCACCGAAACCGCGTGCAGCCACAGCACGGGCCGTTCCGCGGCCTGGCTGCGCAGCCACAGCGGCACCTGCCCCAGCCGCGCGGCCAGCCCTTCGCGATATTTACGGGTGGTCGCCATCCGCCAAAGCCACCAGGGCGCGGTGGCCACCAGGCCCATCAGCAGAGCGGCGTTATAGAAAAACAAAATCATGCGTGACGGAGCGAGGCTTCCCTCGGTCTAACCCTCAAATGATACAGTCGAACGCGATGAGGGCATTTCGGGCGCTTCCGCTGGTGATCCTGGGGCTGGTGTTGCCGGCAATTGCCGCCGACCACACAGTGCCGCCGGTGCAGCCAGCCACCTCCTTCGCCGCCGTGGAGGTGCACGAGAAGGAAAAGGTGGCCGTGGCCGCCGAGCCCTACGACACGCGCGAGAAGGAGGCGATCTTCCGCGTGGACTACCTGAGCCACGGCGTGATGCCGGTGCGGCTGATCGTGACTAACAACGGCGACCGGCCCATCTCACTGCGCGACGCCCGGATTCTCTTCCAAACGCCGGCCGGCGATCGCATCCAGGCCGCGGAACCTGAGGACATTGAGCGGCTGATGACCCTCAAGGAGCGCCAAGGCTCCAAGATTCCCATGCCGGGGCCGATCCCGTCGATCCATCGCAAGCCCAAGGCCAGCGACAAGGAGATTGAGGCGGACTTCGATCAGTTCGAATATCAGGCGCTGGTGGTGGAACCGCACACTACGCGCGCTGGCTTTTTGTTTTACGATGTGTCGCAGCTCGACGATCCGCTGAAGCACTCGAAGCTCCATCTGCACAAGCTGCGCGATGCGGATGGCAACGAGCTTTTTTATTTTGAGATTCCTTTCGATAAATATCTCGAGTCGAAATCGAGCGCGATGAAATAGTGCGGGAATGCTACGATGCTCTCATTCCGCGAGAGTGATCATGGCGCAGAAACCTAACTACGGCATCGACGCACCGAATGTGATTCGCAATCAATTCATCGCGGGCGCAATTTTTCTTTTTATTGCGCTTGTGTTTCCACGCGTCACCATTGCGCACATCGTGTTTCTTCTCACGCCGGGATTCCTTTGGCCTGCAGGGTGGTTCTTCCTCTTCGGCGCGTTGATGCTGCTCTATTCGCTCAAGGGCAAGTTCCGCCATCGCGACCGCATGCTGGCCAAGGTGCCGTGGACGGGCGCGGAGACGGTGCTGGACGTGGGCACAGGTCGCGGATTGCTGCTGATTGGCGCGGCCAAACGGCTCAACACTGGGCATGCGACGGGCATCGACATCTGGAATGCCGAGGACCTTTCCGGCAATGGGCCTGAGGGGCTGAAGATGAACATCGCGCTCGAAGGCGTCGCCGACAAGACGACCATTCTAAGCGAGGACGCGCGGCAGATGAGCTTTCCCGATGCGTCGTTCGATGTGATCTTGTCGAATCTCTGCCTGCACAACATCTACCAGAAGCCGGGCCGCGCGAAAGCTTGTGCGGAGATTGTGCGCGTGCTCAAGCCGGGCGGCGTGGCTGTGATCTCCGACTACAAGCTGACCCGCGAGTACGCGAAGGCATTCACCCAGGCCGGGCTGAATGTGGAGATGTGCCCGATGGATTGGACGGGTACGTTTCCGCCGCTGCGCATCGTCATTGCGCGCAAGCCGGCTTAGGACAGCCGCAGGGCAGCACGGCTTGCATATGCGATGGCCCTACTGCTCGTAGTACGTGGCGCTGGTGGTGTCGGTCTCCCAGATGGTGCAGTCCTTCACGCGCACGCGACCCTGGGTCATGCCGTTGAGCTGCTGGTTGGTCTGATCGAAGAAGTACTTCGCGATGTTTTCCGCCGACGGATTGAGGGTGGTGAAGGGCTCAAGGTCGTTGAGCATCTGATGGTCGATGCGCTCGATCACCGGGCGCATGACCTGCTTCAACTGCTTGAAGTCGAGCAGCAGGCCGGTCTCGTCCAGCGCTGCGCCGGCCAGCGTCACGCGCACTTTGTAGTTGTGCCCGTGCGGGTTCTCGCACTTGCCGTGGTAGTTGCGCAGATAGTGGCCGGAAGAAAAGCCCGCGTCGACGGTGACTTCGTACATCGCTGTGTGCCTGTTCGTGCGGGGAAGCGTCCCCTGCTTCGATTCTATTGCGTGCCGCGGCGTTTGCGCCGCGCGGCCTGGCGGGCCTCTTCGCCGCGGCGGTCCACCTGCTCAAAGAGATGGCTCATCACGCCCACCAGCGCCGAAGCGAGCGCGGCCAGCGCCATGATCAGCGCGATGGTGCGCCACAGAGAGCCGTTGGCGGGCAGGCCGGGCTGGAATGTGGACGGCACCAGCGCCATGCCACCCGAAAGCAGCGCGAACAGGCCGAGCACGGCGGCGAGGATGTAGAAGTTGCGGGACATTCCGTTTGTTGGATGACAAAGCCTGTGTTGATTCTACTCATGCCCTAGTGCGGCTTTTCTATGTGCTTCTCGAAGTCTTCAAGAACCTCTCTTGCGGGACGTGTTCTGCCATGTTCTTGGTCTTCAAGGCCCTGCTGGATGCCTTCCTCGGCGGACTCGGCTGCTGCCCAATCCAACAAATCCTTTGAGTCGATCAGCTCGACGCCGGCGCGCGCAAACTCCGCGTCCATCGCGGCGACGGAGCCGTTGAGGTCGATGGCGCGGCAGGCATCGCGGATGATGAATGCGGGCATACCGAGGCGGCGCGCGTCGAGCGCCGAGTAGCCGACACAGTAGTCGTAGGCGAGGCCGGCGAAGAAGACGCGCGTGAGGCCGCGCTCCTTCAGATAGCTGGCGAGGCCGGTTGGCGTGGCGCGGTCGTTCTCGAAGAAGGCGGAGTAGGAATCGATCTCGCGGCGGAAACCCTTGCGCAGGATCAGCTCAGCCAGAGGTATTTGCAGCTCGGGATAGAACTCCGCGCCTGTTGTTCCCTGCACGCAGTGGTCCGGCCAGAGGGTTTGCGGGCCGTAGGGCATCTCGATTTGCTCGTAGGGCTGCTTGCCGGGGTGGCTCGACGCAAACGAGGAGTGACGCGGTGTGTGCCAGTCCTGCGTGAGGATGATGTGCTCGAAGCGATCGGTGATGCGCAGGATCGGATCGATCACCGCATCGCCTTCGGCAACAGCCAGCGCGCCGCCGGGGCAGAAGTCGTTCTGCACATCGATGATGATGAAGGCGTCTTGAGAAGTGATTTCCATCGGCTGTTTTGATTCCTCTCCGCGCGGATTGATTCTGCTTCAGGCCTTCTCGCCGGCTTCAAAAAACTTTTCAACATCCGTGATCGTCGTGGTCATGCGGTACGGCGGCAGGCTTTGCACGAAGGTTTTGCCGTAGCGCTGGGTGCGGATGCGGGGATCGAGCAGGACCAGCACGCCGCGGTCTTCAAGCGAGCGAATGAGGCGGCCGAAGCCCTGCTTGAGGGTGAGCACGGCGGAGGGCACCTGGTAGTCAAAGAAGGGCTTGCCGCCGGCCTCTTCAATGGCTTTCATGCGGGCCTGGACGACGGGGTCGTTGGGGACGGCAAACGGCAGGCGATCGATGATGACGCAGCTGAGCGCTTCGCCCTGCACGTCGACGCCTTGCCAGAAACTGGAGGTGCCGAAGAGGACAGCGTTGGGCGTGACGCGGAACTCCTCAAGCAGCGCTTTGCGCGGAGCGCTGCCGTGGAGCAGGATGGGAAAGTCGAGCACGGGCAGCAGGCGCTCGTAGAGGGCGCGCATCTGGCTGTAGCTGGTGAAGAGGCAGAAGGCGCGGCCTCTGGTGATGGTGAGGACGCGGCGGATGCACTCGGCGGCGGCCTCGGGGAAATCGGGCTCGCGCGGGTCGGGCATGTTGGGCGGCAGGTAGAGCAGCGCCTGCTCGCCGTAGTGGAAGTGCGAGGGCACGACCAGTTCGCGCGCTTCGGCGAGGCCGAGGCGCTTGCGCATGTGCTCAAAGCCGCCCTGCACGGTGAGCGTGGCCGAGGTGAGCACGACGGTGGGGATGGTCTCGAAGACCAGCTCGCGCAGGAGTTCGGAAACGTCGATAGGCGTGGCCTGCAGAAAGGTCGTGCGCGACTGCTGGCGCATCGGGTCGCGGGCGCCGGATTTCGTTCCGAGTTGCCGGCGGCGTTGCGGCGCTCGAGCCAATAGACCATGTTGCTGGCGTTCGATTCGAGCAGGAATTCAAGCTCGGTGCGGAGGCGCGTGACGCGCTTGCGCAGGCCGGGGGCTTCGTCGACGCCCTTGAGCTGCTCCATGTCGGCTTCGAGACGCTTGAGCGTGGCGCGGACGGCCATGTAGAGGTCGCCGGAGGTTTCGAGGAACTCTTCCCGCTGCTCGAAGGGCTGGCGGCCGTCGGAGGTCATGGGCAGACCGGCAAAGAACATGCGGGCGCGCTCGCGCAGTTGCTGAGTGAGCGGCGGGCAGGTTCGCGGCGCCCTCTTTGCCGCGCAGCAGCACGTCGGTGTCGCGGGCCAGCTCTTCGAAGCGGATGTTCGAGACCGACAGGCCGAAGTAGCTGGAGGCCACTTCTTCGAGCTCGTGGGCCTCATCGAAGACCACGGCGGCGGCCTCGGGCAGGATGCCGGCGTCGGGCGCGCCCGCGGCCTCCTGCTTGACGGCGAGGTCGGCGAAGAAGAGATGGTGGTTGACGATGATGATGTCGGACTCGAGGGCGCGGCGGCGCATCTCGGTGATGAAGCAGCGCTGGTAGTCGGGGCAGGTGGTGCCGAGGCAGGCGTCGGCGCGGGCGTCGAGCTTGTGCCACAGGGCGCTGGATTCGGGCAGGCCGGAGAGCTCGGAGCGGTCGCCGGTTTCGGTGGTCTGCTCCCAGGCGGCGATCTGCTGGTACTGGTCGATCTCTTCCAGGCCAGTCAGAATGGGCTGGGTGCGCAGGGCCACGAGCTTGTGGCGGCAGAGGTAGTTGGCGCGGCCCTTCATGTAGCAGACGCGCAGGTCGCCGAGCAGCGACTCGAGAAACGGAATGTCGCGGAAGAAGAGCTGGTCTTGCAGCGCCTTCGTTCCGGTGGAGATGATGACGCGCTGGCCGGTGCGCAGGGCGGGCAGCAGGTAGGCCAGGGTTTTGCCGGTGCCGGTGCCGGCCTCGACGATAAGGTGGCGGCGCTCGGCGAGGGCGCGCTCCACGGCTTTGGCCATTTCAAGCTGGCCGGGGCGGTATTCGTAGGGCAGCGGCGACTGCGCGAGGATGCCGCCCGGCGCGAAGAACTCGTGCAGGCTGGGCAGGGCGCGGGTTGGGGTCTCGGTGGAGGCCATCGGCGGTGACTTTCCCATCATAGGGGAGGCGAAGGGAATGAGAATCTCTGTTGTGCGCGGGCTTCACAGTTTCACGCGCGATGCCGTTGTTTTTTCTGTGGAGCTGGCGGCGGGAAGGGTTGGCACTGGCGGGAGTTGCGGGGCGCTCCACGCAGGCTGTGTTGCACAGAACTGTGGAGGGGCTTGGGATGGTGCGCGGGCGATGGGGCTGTGCAGTGCGCGGTGCGGCGAATTGGGCTGCGGGGTTCATGCTGATTCAAGGATAGGGGATTCGCGGAAATAGTCCGCAAAGGGATGTGGTTTGGTTTGTGGTGGTTGGGGGAATTGGGGGTTGACAGGCATTGTGTGCGGCGGAATTTTTGGTAGGGGCGGGGTGAGGGACTTGCTTTCCCAGGTCTCAGAAGCGAGACCTGGGGCACCCGCCCACTGTGCCGAATCCAGAGTAGAATTGGGCGGATTGGGCGCGGAGGGGACCTGGATGGGGCTTAGAGACCTCGCAAGGGGAATCGCAACGGGCTTTGCAGCATTTGATAAGGCGGTATTCAAAAAGGAGTCTCGAACACCCCTAGAAAGACTTGAGCCGGGGTGTCTCTTAATCTTTTTGGCATTCTTTTTGGTTGTTCTTCCGGTCCTTTGGGGAATCGATAGTTGGACCACTTACAGATTCAATCACCTTTCGGCAATACAGCACTTAGAACAGGCAAAGGCCGCGTGTGGAAATGGCAGTGAGTGCGCTGATACTACTGATGCGCTGAAACATCTCCGGCAGATCCCGCTGTCTGCACCTGAGCATGAAGAGGCTGCGACACTCTCAAATGAAATTGCCCAGCAATTGGAACGCAGTCAGGAGGCGGCAAATAGGGCAGCGGAAAAGGAAAATACGGCGACGGAAGAGGCTAAAGAGCAGTCTCGCGAACAAATGCAACGCAATTTTCAAGGAGATGCACACGATAGCTTCTTATGCGCCAACTCCACCGATAACCTGCCGATTGTTTCCTTCGATAATGGCGAACACTGGTGGAAGGATGATGGCCGCTGCGCGAAACAGATGCAAGAAAGAAGGGATCGCGACGCCGAAATCCACAGCTATTGGTCTACTACCGTTCGTGTGAACACGGACATGGACTCATTCTGGCTCCCAGACGAAGAGCGTACTTGCCAAACATATCCGGATGACAAGGGAAGGGTCGCGAGTGTCACTTGCGATGCGACTCTGCACTCGACCCATAACATCCCTGTCGTGTTTTGGGGAGGTGTTGACCGTAATACCGTCTCCGATTGGAAATGCCGCAGGGAGAAGGATATTCTCAACGACCAATTTGTTTGCCGCGCTATTGACTAAGCAGCTTTCGTGTTTATTGGCCAGATGAAATTGTCGGAGTCTTTGGACGAGGCTCCGATGGTCCAAGCATTGCGGGTGCCCCAGGTCTCGATTCTGAGACCTGGGAAAGCGATACGGCTTCGTGGCCGCGGTAGGATGCTGGCATGACGAAGGGCCTGATTCGATTGCAGCGAACCGGGGATCTGCATTTTGTGACCTTCAGTTGTCATGGGAGAAAGCCTTATCTCGGTTCTGCGGCTGCGCGCAATCTCTTCGCGCGTTCTCTGGAGACGATGCGCATCCGGTATGGTTTTGTCGTCCTCGGCTATGTGGTGATGCCGGAGCATGTGCACCTGCTCGTGAACGAACCGAAGACCGGCACGCTGGCGACGGCACTGCAGGCGTTGAAGCTTTCGGTTTCCGTGCAGAGTACGACGAAGCCTTTCTGGCAACCGCGCTATTACGACTTCAACGTACATTCCGAGGCGAAGCACGTAGAGAAGCTTCGCTACATTCATCGGAATCCAGTGAAACGTGGATTGGTGACCCGGCCGGAAGACTGGAGGTGGTCGAGTTATCTCCACTACCGGAGAGGACTGCGCGGCGTGGTGGAGATCGAATCCTTCTGGACGGGTTGGGAACGCGAGGCCCGGATCTCGGCGGGGTGAGGGGCTAGCTTTCCCAGGTCTCAGAAGCGAGACCTGGGGCACCCAGGTTCGTGCGGATTGGGGCTTGGATTTGGCGGGGATGGGTTCTTGCTTTCCCAGGTCTCAGAAGCGAGACCTGGGGCACCCAGGGTCTTGGGTTAACTTGCTTCCCTAAAGACCTGAGTGACGCGCTGATTCATCTTCATCCCTATTGGCGCCGCGTTCACGCTTCGGCGGTGGTGGGGTCGATGATGGTTTTGACTTCGGCGACGCTGTTGGCGGGGAATCCGCCTTGTTTGGCGTGCTCGCGGATGAGTTCTTCGTTGGGCGCGATGTAGACGCAGTAGATCTTGTCGGCGGTGACGTAGCTGTGGAGCCACTGGATCTGGGGACCGAGGTTGCGGAGGACTCCGCAGGAGGTTTGCGAGACGGCTTGAAGCTGCTGGGGGGTGAGGGAGCCTGCGCCGGGGATTTCGCGCTCGATGACGTACTTGGGCATGGTCGATCTCCGAATCAAAGATTGAATTCTGGTGCTCGACGGATTGGATCGAGCCGGGGTCGAGGTAGTGTACCCAAGCGGGGTGTGGAAAGCAGCAGAAAATCGCGGGGCACCTGCGGTGCGGCGGATGCTCGCTGCGCTCGCGGGGTGTGGTGGCAAAGGTGAGTGCTTTTCGGTCGTTCGCTTCCCTCCCCGGTCCCCAAAAGTCAGGGACC
The DNA here is from genome assembly GCA_963783925.1 of uncultured Acidobacteriaceae bacterium. GTDB lineage: Bacteria > Acidobacteriota > Terriglobia > Terriglobales > Acidobacteriaceae > Telmatobacter. The sequence goes on from CAWAPM010000001.1 coordinate 474,569, forward strand.
GGGGGCACCCGCACCCGGTTTGCTGGCTGAGGCTTAGTCGAAGTCCTGATTACTGCCGGAGAGGCTGACCTTGTACTCACCTGCCGACTGCGTCTGGCTGTGGCGGGCGTCGAGCCACTGGTTGATCATGACGGTTTCTTCGGGGAAGACGCCGGAGTCGGGGCTGTCGGCGGCTTTCTGGAGCTTTTTGCGGGTGTCGGCGGCGCGCTGGGCTGCCGCGGTGCGGGGATCGTTGCCGGCCGCATAGAGGTTGGCCGCGTAGCTGTTCGAGGAAGGACCATGAATATGCATCGTGACCTCCTGTGCGGAAACGGGGCAATTGCTGTGCCGCGGCGGGGACGGTGCGATGAGAAAACACTGAAGATACAACACACGTAAGATAGAAGAGGACGCAAGGCGGGCGGGGCCGGGATGGTTTGCGCCCGAAGGAAGAGGATTGTTTTGCCGACGTATCGCAGATCGGTTGTACCGGCGAAGCCGGGCTCAGAGGCTCTGCCGCTGGTGGCCATTGTGGGGCGGCCCAATGTGGGCAAGTCCACGCTGTTTAACCGGCTGACGCACAGCCGCCGCTCCATTGTGGGCGACGAGCCGGGGATTACGCGGGACCGCATTTATGGCGAGTATGAGTGGGCGGGGCGGCATTTTCGGCTTGTTGATACGGGCGGCATTGTGCCCGACGATGCGGAGCTGATTCCGACGGAGATTTATAACCAGGCGAAGGTGGCGCTGGAAGAGGCTGCCGCGCTGGTGCTGGTGGTGGATGTGCGGACGGAGCTGGCCAGCCCGGACTATGACCTGGTGAAGCTGCTGCTGAAGGGCGGCAAGCCCGTGTTTCTGGCGGTGAACAAGGTGGAGGGCGAGGCAATGGAGCTGGCCGCCGAGAACCTGCGCCGGCTAGGCATCAAAGAGGTGTATCCGATCAGCGCGGAGCATGCGCTGGGCATTGGCGAACTGCTGGATGCGATTTCGGCGGTGATTCCCGCGCCTGAGACGGTGCCGGACGAGGAGCTGGCCGAGGAGGACGAGGTTTTTGAGGGCGGTCCGCTGGAGCCGGGCAAGCACGAGGAAGACGAGGCGGGCGAAGCGGCGGTGCACCGTACGCATGGCGAGTATGAGCAGCGGGAGACGTCCGTTGCCATCATTGGCCGGCCGAATGTGGGCAAGTCGACGCTGCTGAATGCGCTGACGGGGACGGGGCGGGCGATTGTTTCTCCCATTGCCGGGACGACGCGCGATGCAGTGGACGAGGCGATTGAGTTTGAGGGCGACACGCTGCGGTTTGTGGATACGGCGGGCATACGGCGCAAGGGCAAGACGCACCTGATGGCCGAGAAGATGAGCGTGGTGATGGCGCGGCGGCACCTGGAAGCGGCAGACGTGGCGCTGCTGGTGATTGACGCGACCGAGGGCGTGACGGCGAGCGACGCGACGATTGGCGGCTATGCGCACGAGAGCGGGCGCAGCGTGATTATCGTGGTGAACAAGTGGGACGCGGTGACGACGGGGCGCACGGATGGCAAGCCGCCGGCGGATCGCGAGATTTTCGAGAAGCAGATGCGGTCGATGCTGAAGTATTTGAGCTATGCGACGGTGCTGTTTCTCTCCGCGCTGGAAGGCACGGGCGTGAAGCAGGTGCTGACCGAAGTAAAGAGCGTGGCGGCGGAGCGGCGCAAGCGCGTGACGACGGGACAGATGAACCGGTTTCTGGAGCAGGGTGGATTTTCAGCGCGCGCCGGTGCCGATGGCCAAGCGGATTCGGATTTTCTATATGACGCAGGCCGCCGTTGCGCCGCCGACGTTTGTGCTGTTCACGGACCGCGATATCAAGCTGCACTTTGCGTTCGAGCGGTTCCTGGAAAACCAGATTCGCGAGGCGTTTGGGTTTGAGGGCACGCCGATCTGGTTCAAGGTGAAAGCGCGGAATGAGAAGGACAAAAAATAGGGATCAGGGATCAGGGTCAGGGATCGCAACGGGGACGGCTTCGGCTGTCCCCGTTTTGTTTGCGCCAGACCTTTTCGCTAGACCAGAGTGGCGGGCTGCTTGATGGAGGGGGCGTTGTAGCCTTCGTCCGCGAGGTGCCGGCCCATCTGCGCGTACATCTCCGGGTCGGTGGGCTGCCAGGTGCCCAGGCCGTCGACGTAGCGGTTGAACATGCTGAAGGCCGCGGCGATGAGCACGGTGTCGTGGATCTCGACGTCGGTTGCGCCCTGCTGGCGCGCGGCTTCCACGTCGGCGGCGGTGACGAGCTTGCCATCCTGCTGAACTTTGCCGGCGATGACGAGCAGCGCTTTGAGCTTGGGACTGATTTGCGCTTGCGTGAAGTCAATTTGTACCTGCTTGACCAATGCGGCGTCGCCGAGATGCGCGGTGGCGGCGGCGGCGTGGCTCATGACGCAGAACGACGTGCAGTTGCGGCTGGAGACGTAGGTCGCAATCAACTCGCGCTCACCGGGTGTGAGGGAGTTGGCGTCGTGGAGCAGGACGTGGGCGAGGGCGCGCATGGGCTTGGCGGTCTCGGGACGATACGTGAATCCGGCGCTGATGCCGGGATAGCCTTCGGGCAGTGCGATGTGCGGCATGGGAACTCCTCAGAAGCTGGCTGAAATCTAGGTGTGCGCCTCGGCGGGCAGGTACTGCTTGCTGACGGTGACGTAGCCTTCGCGGGCGACGAGCTTGCCGCGCTCGCGGTAGAAGGCTTCGTCGTCGGGCTGCGGCGTGCCCAGGCCGTCGACGTAGCGGTTGAACATGCAGAAGGCGGCGGAGATGAGCACGGTGTCGTGAATCTCGAGGTCGGTTGCGCCTGCTCTGCGCGCGGCTTCGACGTCGGCGGGGGTGACGAGCTTGCCATCCTGCTGGACTTTGCCGGCGATGAGAAGCAGCGCTTTGAGCTTGGGGCTGATCTCGGCCTGGGTGAAGTCGGTCTTGACCTGCTTGACGACAGCCTCGTTGCCGCCGAGATGCGCGGCGGCGATGGCGCCGTGGATGCTGTGGCAGTAGTGGGTGCAGTTGCGCGAGGAGACGTAGGCGGCGATGAGCTCGCGCTCGCCTTTGCTGAGCGTGCTGGGGCCGGTGAGCAGGACTTCGACGAGGTCGTTGAGGGGGCGCGCGGTCTCGGGACGGAAGGCCATGGCGGCGCGGATGCCGGGCTGGTCTGCTGGAAGCGGGATGTGAGGCATGGGGTTTCTCCAGTATTCAGGTTTCAGGGGTCAGGTTTCAGGGGTCAGCTGTTCCGGCGCTGGCGCGACGGCGCTTCCGCTGCGCGTGAGCAAGGCCCGGGCTGGCAGGCCGAGGAGGACGATGGCTGCGCCGAGCAGCGAGGGAATGAGGCTGTGCATCAGCAGCATGAGTGCGAGGATACCTGCGCCGGTGAGGAAGACGATAGGCGCGAGCGGGAACCACCAGCGGCGCACAGGCGTGATGGCGCGGAAGAGCGTTGCGACAGTGAGCGCGAGAAAGACCACGGCAGAAAAGATGATGAAGGCAAGGATGCGGTCGAACGCGCCGAGGGCGAGGACCGCGAGGGCCATGCCGGTTTGTAGCAGAACGGCGTTGCCGGGGACGCCGGTGCGGGGATTGGTGCGGGCAAAGGCGGCGAGCAGGCCGCGGTTGTCGGGGTTGGCTTCTCCGCGGGCAAGGGCCCAGGTGACGCGCGGAACGGCGATGCTGAGGACGAGCAACCCGCCGAGCACGCTGAGGACGACGCAGGCGGAGAGCACGCGGGCTCCGGCAGCGCCGAAAAGCGCGGAGCCGAACTGCGCGACGAAGGCGGTGTTGGACTGGATCTGCTCAAGCGGCACGACGGCGACGAAGGCGAAGCTGACCAATAAATAAATCGCCGTGACGAGAAGGACGCCGCCGGAGAAGGCGATGGGGAGGGTGCGCTCGGGGTTGCGGACCTGGCCGGCGATCTTGCCCGCCTCCCACCAGCCGCCAAAGCAGAAGAAGGCGCTGATGGTGGCTCCGGCGATAGCGGCGATGAGTGGGTCGGAGCCGGAGCGACGCAGCGTGAGCGGCGCGAGGTTGGCCATGGTGGCGTGGCCAGAGACCAGCGCCCAGCCCACCAGCGCGGCGAGCACGGGAATCTTGAGCCAGTTGAGGCCGGCCATGAGGCCGCCGGAGAGGCGCGTGCCCGCATAGCTGACCGCGCCCAGGCCGAGCAGCATGAGCGCGGGCAGCGCGGAGACCACGGCGGGCGGCATGGGAATGAGTGTCTGGATATAGGGGACGGTGCCTACGCACAGAGACGCAGCGACGCCGGGATACATGACCAGCGCGGCCATCCATCCATAGAGAAAGGCGACGCGGCGGCCGAAGCCGCGGCGGAGGTAGAGGTATTCGCCGCCGTCGTGGGGATTGCGGACGGCGAGCTCGGTGAAGCAGAGGGCTCCGGCGAGGGTGAGCACGGCCATGCCGCACCAGACGGCGGCCAGCAGCGCGGGCGAGCCGAGCGAGCGGGCCATGCCGGCTGGAGTGAGAAAGATGCCGAGCGAGATGGCTTCGCCGGTGACGACGGCCGTCGCGGCCCACACGCCCATCTGCCGCCCGGATTGGCGCTCTTCTCCCATGGTGGGCTCATGCTACGGAGCGGTGGGCGCGGGGCGCATCCGCCTTTTGGTTGAGGGCACTGCGTGCAGCGGGCATTGCATGCAGCGGGGGCTCGCTTGCGCTCGCGGGGTGTTGTGGCGGGGTTGGGTTCGTGCTTTCCCCGGTCTCAGAAGCAAGACCTGGGGCACCCATGCTCGTGCAGATTGGGGCTGCGGGAAAGACAACGCGGGTTAGTTCTTGTCGCCGCGGGGGAGCTTGTGCGGGGTGGGGCCGGTGGTGGCGGGGGCGACGGGGACATTGGTCATGTCGGTGACGTGGATGCTGGCCTGGGTTTCGGGCACGGCGCCGTCGTTGAGCTGGACCTGGGTGGGCAGGGCGGCCACGAGGATGCGGTCGGTGGCTTTGCCGCGGGCGGGGACGAGGAGGCGCTCGGTGTCTTCGCCCTTGGCGGTGCGCACGGTGACGGGTACCTCGGCGGCGGCGTAGCCCGCGTTGGAGACGTTGACGGCGACAAGATAGGTGCCGCCGGGCGCGGCAGAGGGAAAGACGCCGTCGATGGCGAGGTCGGGCAGGCCCTTGTCGGCGTCGACCCAGTCGGAGAAGAGCCACGAAGAGTCGTGGTTGGCGGCGTTCTGCTTGAGCAGCTCGGAGAGCTTGCAGGGATCGCTGACGGTTGCAGCATCGCAGCCGCTGAGCGAGGCCGAGAGAGCGTCGTCGCCGGCGATGTCGCGGAGCATCCAGAGAACGTAGGCGGCTTTGGTGCGGTAGTAGACGGGCGAGAAGGCCTGTGCGAGCGGTGTGCCGGGGCTGTCGCCGGGGCTGGAGGGCTCGGCAAGGGCTAGGGCGGGGCGGTCGGCCTCAAGCAGGCTGAGGGCGCGGTCGCGGCCCTGCTGTTTTTCAATCCAGAGCGATTCGAGAAAAGTCGCCTGGCCCTCGCTGAGCCACGCGGGCGCGGCCGGGCGCGTAGGCGCGGGCGAGGGCGTGGACGAGCAGCGCGCTGGAGGCGGTCGGCCGGGCCCTCCTTGAGGCTGGTGACGAGCAGCGGACCGGACTCCCAGGGCGCGTCGTCGGGGTCGGGCAGGTCGAGGAGCGTGAGCGGGGTGCGCGGCCGGGGCCCGAGCCAGCGCTGGACGAAGGGCGTGACGGTGGAGGCGGCGTCAAGCCAGGCGGTGACGGAGACTTCGCTGTCTGGCGTGGTGAGGGCGATGACGTTGGGGGTGGTTCCGGCGGGCGCGTCGGCGGGGTGCGCGGTGCGCGCGGCGACGAAGAGGCTGGGCGCGACGAAGCCGAGGGCGGCGGGCGCGAAGGTTGCACTGGCGACGCCGGTGAGGGTGGGATCGAGGCCCTGCGCGTCGGCCACGGTGAGCGGGACGGAGATGCCGTTGACCAGCGCAACGGTGGGCGGCTGGCCGTGGGGGAATTCGACGGTGAGGCGGAGAGCGAAGCGCGCGCCGACGAGGCGGAGCTTGTGGCGGCCGATCTCGTCGAAGAGGCGTGCGCCGTCGCCGAGGATGACGGGGACGGAGGAGACGGGATACCAGACGACGTTGCCGAAGCCGCGCAGGCCGGTGAAGTCCGGTGGAGATTTCGTCCCAGTCGGAGTGGAGGGCGAGCGTCTCCGGCGTACCGAGGGTGATGAGGCGCTGGGCGCTGGGCGCGATGACGCCGGAGTAGACGGTGTCGAGCTGGAGGCTGGCGCCGGGCGCGAGCGGCGTGGCGAGCGGGACAGCGGCCTCGTGGAGCTGGCCGGTGTGGTCGGCGTCAGAGTTGAGCGTGGCCACGGGGAAGGCGACGCTGCGGCTGGCGAGGCGGATCTCTTCCCAGTGGAGCGACGAGGAGATTTGCAGCGGGATGCGGGTGAGCGGGGCTTTGCCGTCGTTGCGGACGGTGACGCGGGCGCGGACGGCGATGTGCTGCGACGCGGGCTGCAGGCGAACGTCGAGGTCGAGCGCGGTGAAGGTGACGGCGAGGCGGTCGTCGTCGGTGGCCGTTGGCTCGGTGGTGGCCTCAATCTTCGCGGCGGCGGGGCCGGCTTGCGTGGTGGTGTCGCCGTTCTCGTCGGAGCTGCGGGAGAAGATGACCTTGCCTGCCGGTGGCTGAGACGCGGCTGCCGGTTGCTGTAAAGTGGTCTGCTTGGTGGGCGGAGTTTGCGCGGGATTTTGCGCCTGCGCGAAGACGGGAGTGGAGGCCAGTGCGGCTATCGCCAGCACTCCGAGTGAAGCAAACTTCATTTACGAACCTAAACCCTTCTGCTTTTTCTTCGACGCCACCTGCGGTGGGGCCAACTGCGCCTTCGGCGCCACTGAAAACCTGCCCCTCGCCGTCATGAGCCTAGACCTTTTTGCTTCTTTTGCTTGGACGGCGGGTTGTTGCTGGGGGTAGCCGCACTGCGGCGCTGGCGGGCGGCTTCGTAGAGGACGACGGCTCCGGCGGCGGAGACGTTGAGGGAGCTGACGCCGCCGGCCATGGGGATGCGGAGCAGGTGGTCGCAGGTGCGGCGGACGAGATCGTGGAGGCCCGCGCCTTCGCGGCCGAGGACGAGGACGCAGTCGCCGGTGAGGTCGAAGCGGTCGTAGTCGGTTGTGCCGCGCTCATCGAGTCCGATGATCCAGAGATTGCGATCCTTGAGCTCTTCGAGGGCGCGGACGAGGTTGACGACGCGGGCGATGCGGAGATGTTCGGTGGCTCCCGCGCTGGCTTTGACGGCGACGGGACTTAAGGGCGCAGCGCGGCGCTCGGTGAGGACGATGCCGTCCACGCCAGCGCCATCGGCCACGCGGAGAAGCGCGCCGAGGTTTTGCGGGTCTTCAACGCCGTCGAGGGCGAGGACGAGACGCCGGGTGCCGGGCACGATGGGCTCGAAGAGGTCCTCGATGGCGAGAGCTTCCTGCGCGCGGACGAGGGCGACGACGCCCTGATGCGCGACGGTGCCGGCGAGCTCGGTGAGGTGCTCGCGGGACTCCTGGCGGACGCGGACGCCGGCCTCGCGGCAGGCCAGGACGAGGCGCGCGAGGCGGTCGTCCTGGCGCTCGCGGGCGACGATGACGTGATCGAAGCGGCGGCGGCCGGCGCGAAGGGCTTCCTCGACCGGATGAACGCCATAGAGAACTTCCATGGTTTTAGTTTAGATTGCCGGTAAGAATGGCTCCAAAGACCAACAAGCCGAAGACGCTGCGCATCGTTCTCGAACGGCGGTCAATCGGGCTGCGGTTTGTGATGGCGCGGCTGGATGGGGCGGCGCTGCGCAAGGCCTGGCCGGAGTGGAATCACCGGCGGGTGAAGGGCACGATCAACGGCTTCGCGTTTCGGACGACGCTGTTTCCCGGCGGAGAAGGAGCGCTGCTGTTTCTGGTGGTGAACCGGCAGATGCAGGCCGGGGCGCGGGTGAAGGCGGGCGACGCCGTGAAGCTGGTGCTGGAGCCGGATAATGCGGAGCTGGAGCCGCTTCCGGCGGAGCTGGAACGGGCGCTGAAGCCAGGACAAGGCCGTGGCGCGGTGGTTCGCGAAGCTGACGCCCTCGATGCGCAAGGGCTATGCGCAACTACGTGAGCTCGGCCAAGGGTGCGGCCACGCGCGGGCGAGCGGGCCGAGCGCATGGCAGAGAGCATGATGCTGGCGATGGAGGGCGAGCTGGAGCTGCCGCCGATTCTGCGGGCGGCCTTTCAGCGGGAGCCACTGGCGCATGCGGGCTGGCGGGCCATGACGCCGACGCGGCGGCGGAATCACCTGGTGGGCACCTTTTATATCCAGACCGTGGCAGGGCGCGAGCAGCGCGTTGCCAGGGTGGTGGAGGACGCGGTGAGGACCGCGCAGAGACGGCGGAAGGCCGAGGACTGAGCCTGTTTCGAGGCCTGAAGCGCCCGTCTTTGCCGATTGCCGTCTGCACGGAAGTCGCGTGGAATCTTAAGAATTGTTGAGATGGGCCTGTTTTGCACCATTTTCGGTGCATTTTGAGGCATCCAGCCGGGGCAGGTGCATGATTTCGGGAGGCTTCCGGCTGGCGGTTGGCGTCTAATCGAGCAAGATGAGCGCTACTGCCGCAATTCGTGCGTTGTTCTCTCCGACCTCAGCCACCGCCGCTGCCGACGAACTGGCCCGGCAGGAAAACCTTGTCATTGCCGAAGGGCTGAAACGCCAGCAAGTGGGACTGCTGGACGAGCTGATCGTCCGCTACCAGCACCGGCTGCTGCGCTACCTGCTGTTTTTGACCGGGCAGCGCGAGATGGCCGAGGACCTGTTTCAGGAGGTCTGGATGCGGGTGCTGACCCGCGGCGGGCAGTTCAACGGCAAGGCGCGGTTTGAGACCTGGCTGTTCACGATTGCGCGCAATCTCGTCATCGACCAGCGGCGCAAGCGCACCGTGGCCAGCCTGGATGAACTGATTGAGACCGGCTCGGACGACGACCGGCCGATGACGTTTGAGGTTGCCGACCACCAGCCCAGCCCGCTGGACCGCTTTGCCAGCCTGGAAGACCGCACCGCGATTGCCGGCGCGCTGCTGCAGCTCGATACGCTCTACCGCGAGGTGCTGGTGCTGCGCTTCCACGAGGAGCTGACGCTCGAGGAGATTGCCAAAGTGACGCGCGCGCCGCTTTCCACGGTGAAGTCGAGGTTGTATCGTGGACTGGCGGCGATCAAGCCGAAGCTGGAGCGCGGCCACGCGCGACACGAGGAGCGAGCGGGATGACATTGGGTGCGGACTCGGGCGCAGAGACGAGATCGCACGACGATGTTATCAACGCGCTGGCGGGCACCGATGCGCAGCGCGAAAGAACCGTAGCGCACCAGACGCGCCGGGTGGTTATGACCTCGGCTGGCGTTCTGCAGGAGCAGCGAGCCGGGCGCAAGCGAGTACGCGCAATGGCCCTGGCGGCAGCCCTGGTGGTGCTGTTTGTGGTGGGCCCGCTGGTGTGGTGGATCACCGAAAATCTTGTGGAAGAAGGCCGCCTGAGCAACCTCACCGGCGAGATCGGCGTGTGGGCGTTCTTTCTGTGCTCGGCGCTGCTGGCCTCGGCCCTGGTGGCCGGATGGGTACGGCGCAAACCCTGAATTAAAGCGATTTCTTGCCGCCGGATGCGCGAACCCTTGCAGGGGCGCAACTTCGCGATTCCCCTTTGCGTCCATACAAGGAAGGGGTAAGCTGGGCTTACCTTCCTGAAGACCCATACGAGGGGATCGCGCCATGCGGGAACCACAGTCCATCCATGCCAATGACGACACGCGGCTTGTGCCGGCGTGGTCCATTGCGGCTGCGGGCGCGGCGTTTCTGCTGGTGGAGTACTACTTCTGGCTGGTGTTTCCGCAGACGCAGCACCACATTGCGCCGCTGGGGCTGCGCATTTATCTCAACATCTCGTGGGGGCTGCTGGCGGCGGTTTATTTCCTGATGATCGGGTTCATCAGCAAGGATGCGCCGCGGCGGTCGATGAGCGCGCGGTTCTGGATGCTGATCTGCTTCGTGATGCCGGGCGGCATCGGCGCGGTGCTCTACTTCCTGCTGAGGACGCCGCTGGTTTCCGCCTGCCCGGCCTGCGGCACGCATGTGCTGGGCGACTTCCACTTTTGCCCGCAGTGCAACTATCAACTCGCGGCCAGCTGCGGCAACTGCTTCCGCACGGTGCGGCCACCGACCAGTTCTGCACGCGGTGCGGGCATGAGCTGGCGCGGGACCACATGCCGGCGCGGCTGCATGTGATGGGCAGCGAATAACGGCCCGCGTGGGTTTGACCCCGCCTTCTCCGGCTCCCTACAATCCTCTCTAGCCGCATGGCAATCTCCGCGCTCATCATCGATGACGAACAACTGGCCCGCGAGGAGCTGAAGTTTCTGCTCGACGAGGTGGGCGGCGTGGACGTGCTGGCGCAGGGCGCGAACGGCATTGAGGCCGTTGACCTGATTGAAGAGCACCACCCCGACGTGGTGTTTCTCGATGTGCAGATGCCGGGGCTCGATGGCTTTGCGGTGATCAAGCGGCTGGTGGAGCGGCATGGCGCGCATGCGGACCACGAGACGGGGCCGCTGCCGCAGTTTGTGTTTGCCACAGCGTATGACCAGTACGCGGTGCGGGCCTTCGATGTAAATGCCGTCGATTATCTGCTGAAGCCCTTCGATCGCGGGCGCGTGGCGCAGGCGGTGGACCGGGCGCGGGGGCGGATGGGCGCGAATGCTGCGCCGGAGTCGCAGATCGCAGATTGACGCGCTGCTGAAACTGCTGAACCGGCCGCAGGCGGCGCAGCCAAGCAAGCTGATTGTGCAGGCGCAGAGCCGGCTGCTGCTGGTGGATCAGGCGGAGATCTGCTTTGCGGCCATCGACGAGGGCGTGATTCGCGTGGTGACGCAGGGCGTGGAGGGGCACTCCAAGTGCCGCACGCTCGAGGAGCTGCTGGAGCTGCTGGACCCGGCAGTATTCTGGCGGGCGCACCGCGGCTTTGTGGTGAACATCAACCACATTCGCGAAGTGGTGCCGTGGTTCAAGTCGAGCTACCAACTGCGCATGAACGACAAAAAGCAGACGGAGATTCCGGTGAGCCGCGCGCAGACGCGGCGGCTGCGGGAGCTGTTTAATCTCTGACGGCTTCTGGCTGCTGCGCGCGGAGCCACGCCAGCGCGGCGAACGATCCCATCAGAAAAATCGAGACCAGTGCGGAGGCGTGCAGAATGTCTGCGACGCGCCAAAGCTTGCCGGTGGGATCGGCGACGACGGCGGGAGCTGCGCGGGTAAAGCTTTGCGCGACGTTGGCCGCGGCGCAGAATGCATAAAAGACGATCGCGGGCAGCGCCGATGCGCGGGTAATCGCAGGCGCTGGGCGGCGGCGCAGATAGAGCGCGAAGAGCAGATAGATGAGGAAGACCGTGCCGAGCCAGCCGAGATAGTTGGTGAGCGGGACGCCGAACCATGCACCTCCATCGCGCCAGACCCAGCCATGCAGCACCGTGGCCCACACGGGGTCCTGCGCGAGATCCCACGCGGTCATGATGCACGCGGCGAGAAGCGGTGTGGAGAACAGGTGCGGACCGGCGATGGCGCGGGCGAGCACCCACGAGACGTAAGCCATGCCGATGTAAGCGAGACCGAGCAGCACGGGAATGTGGAAGAGCTTGGGGCCCATCAGCTCGACAAAATAGTAGCGGCCGAAGGGGATGCCGGTGACGACGCCGATGTTTTCAACGATGTTGCCGACGAGAGCGCAGATGCCTGTGAAGACGAGGATGCTGCGCAGGCCGAGGGTGCGCGTGCCGTGGACGAGGGCGAAGGCCAGGGCGGAGAACACGTCGAGGGCGACGATGGCGGTGCGCGGGATAGGCGGCTGCGCGATCTCAAGGATGCGCGCTGCGGCGTAGCAGAGGAAGATTGCGCCGAGCGCGGCGGTGAAGATGCGCGGCCCGGCGTGAGGGCGTTCCATGCAGGCCAGTATCGCAGGCGCTGCGCAGAATCAGTCGTAGCGTTCCACGATGATCTGTTTGCGGTGCCAGCCAAAGGATTTGAGGCGGTCGCGGACGGCGGTGATCATGTCGTTGAGGCCGCAGATGTAGGCGTTGATGTCGAAGGTGAGTTGCGCGGGCGGGATGCCCGGATCGACTGCGGGCTGCGGGCCTAAACGGGCGATGCGGTCTTCGACAATTTTTGCGACATGCTCCTGCACATAGCCGCGGAGGCCGGTCCAGTTTTCGGCGTCGCGGCTGAGCGTGGGCAAGTAGTGGAAGTTGGCATGGCGGGCGGCCAGGGCCTCGAACTCGGCGCGGTAGTAGAGCTCGGTCTCGTAGCGCGTGCCGTAGACGAGCCAGATTTCTTTGCCGTTGCTGCGGTCGGGACCGTTCTCCGGAAACAAATGCTGCAGGAAGCTGCGCATGGGTGCAACGCCGGTGCCGGTGGCGACGAGCAGCGAATCGGTGATGGGCTCGCGGAGCGTGAAGAAGCCGTTGGGGCCGTAGACGCGCACGGTGCCGCCGATGGGGACGTCCGGCAGGTCGGCGAGGCGATTGGAGAAGAAGCCGCCCTCGACGCGGTTGAGGCAAAGGTCGAATTTGTTTTTTGACGGCGCGGAGGCAAGCGAGTAGGCGCGGGTCTGCTCGTGGCCGGCGCGGTCCTCGGCCACGGCGGAGACGAACTGGCCAGGGAGGAACGGGAAAGTTTCGAGGTCGTCGAGGACGAATTCGAAGTGGTAGGTCTGCGCCGGCTCGGAGATGCACTCCTTGTGCACGAGGCGCGCGGTATGAAATTCACGCTCCAAAATTGATCACGCTCTGATCTCGCCCTGGGGGAAATTGCCGCGTTGCGGCTTAGGGCGAGTATCGCGGGCTGGGCGCGGGGCTGGCAAATAAGCTTTCATCCCCGGCCCCAACGGAATGGGACCGGGGCATCCATTTTCTCAATGATTTCTGCGCTCCGAAGAGCGACTACCCGGCTGTCGCGCCGTCAGGCGAAGGCGTCGATGGTGGCGGCGAGGGCAAAGTCTTTTTCGGTGAGGCCGCCGGCGTCGTGGGAGACGAGGGCGAGGCGGACGCGGCTGTAGCGGATGTCGATGTCGGGGTGGTGGCCGGCCTGCTCGGCTGCGGCGCCCACGCGATTGACGAAGGCGAGCGCCGCGACGAAGTCGGGGAAGGCGAAGGTGCGGGTGAGCTCGCCCGCTTCGATGGCCCACGCGGGGACGGTGGGGCTGAGAGTGGCGATCTGGGATTCGGTGAGTGGCATGGGGTGAATTCCTCCGGGCGGCGCTTCTCTTTATAGATGCGCGCAAGGGCGCGGCGCTGGGTTCGTTTGAACCTTACTCTTGCTGGACCTTACTCCGCTTGGGCATTACTCAGCTCGGACCGGGCCGTCGAGAAGCGGATGGTCGAGGCCGCTGAGTTCGGCTCCGGGTTTGCTGTCGAGGTCGAAGACCACGATTTCGTTTTCGCCCGCGTGGAGCCAGGGTCCGGGGACGTAGAGCGTTTGCTGCGGGCCGATCTTCCAGAAGCGGCCGAGAGCGTGGCCGTTGATCCAGACCGCGCCTTTGCCGAGGGCGCGGACGTCGAGGAACGTATCTCCCGGCTGCGCGACGGCGAAGTGAGCGCGATAGAAGCAGGGGCCGGTGCAGGGTGCGCCGGTAAAGGCAAGCTTCGCGGGCGCGTCCTTGGATTCGGGGTCCGTTGATTGCGAGCCCATCGGCAGCGGATAGATCTTCCAGCCGATGAGGGGCTGGCCGCGCCAGAGCACGCGGTTGGTGATGCCGGCGCGCTCGCCGCGGAGAACGATGGAAAAGTTCACGCGGCCGGTGTTCTCCACGAGGATGTCGAGCTGCTGGCCGGCGCGCGCGGTGAGCGGCAGCGAGGATTGGCCGAGGCGGCGATCGAGAATGCCGACCTGCGCGCCATCGAGATAGATGCGCGCGTAGCTGTGGAGCTGATCGAGGGTGAGATCGCCGGTGCCGGCGGTGCGGAGCTTTGTGCGATAGAGGATGTAGCCGTAGTTCTGGCCGACTTCCTCCATGGTGAGCAGGCGCGGTGAGGCGATGGGCGCGGGCAGCGATTGCCAAAGCGAACGCGCCGCGATGAGACGGAAGGGCGCGATGGCGATGGGCGGTGCTATGGTCGGCACGGGCGGCGGCTCAAGGCCGGTGGCCTTGGCAATGATGTCGCGGAAGGCGAAGTATTTGGGCGTGGGTCGGCCGCTCTCGTCGAGGGTGGCCTGGTAGTCGTAGCTGGTCACGTCGGGCTCGTAGTTGTGGCCGTCAGAGTTTGCACCGCTCATGAAGCCAAAGCTGGTGCCGCCGTGAAACATGTAGACGCTGACGGAGTAGCCCTGATTGACGATCCAGCGGAACTCGTTGATCTGGGTTTGCAGGTCGCGGGTCTCGTGCTTCGCGCCCCAGTGATCGAACCAGCCGTCCCAGTATTCGCCGGCCATGGGCGGCTGGTTGGGGCGCATCTTGAGCACCTGCGCGAATGCGGATTTGGCTTCGCCGGTACCGAAGTTGACGGCGGCGGGCAGATCGGGAAACGAGCCATTGGGCATCTCTTCCGCGCCGTCGGCGGTGTAGAGCTGCGCGCTGGTAAAGCCGCTGTCGACGATCATCTTGCGAATGTCGTTGAGATAGGTGCGGTCGCTGCCGAAGCTGCCGTATTCGTTTTCAATCTGCACGGTGATGATGGGGCCGCCGTTGCCGATCTGCAGCGGCGCGAGCTCCTGACCGAGGCGGTGCATCCAGCGCGAGGCGGCGGCGAGGAATTGGGGATCGGTGCTGCGCACCACCATGCTGCGGTCTTTGAGCAGCCATGCCGGGAAGCCGCCGAAGTCCCACTCGGCACAACTGTAGGGACCGGGGCGCAGGTTGACGTAGAGGCCTTCCTGCTGGGCTTCTCGGACGAACTCGGCCACGTCGTATTGGCCGGAGAAGTCGTAGACGCCGGGGCGCGGCTCGTGGACGTTCCAGAAGACGTAGGTGGTGATGGTGTTGAGGCCCATGGCCTTGGCCATGCGCAGGCGCTGCCGCCAATTGGCGCGGGGCACGCGGGCGTAGTGCATTTCGCCGGAAAGGATGCGGAAGGGCTGGCCGTCGAGGAGGAAGTGGTCGCCCTCGGCGCGGAAGCTGTGAGCGGCGGGCGCGGACTGGGCGAAGCCAGCGAGTGCGACGGAGGCAAAGAGAGCGAGGGCCAGAAGTCGTTTCATGATCGCGGTCACAGGATATATGGCGGAGGGGGAATGGGGCCTGTTCTGGGCCGGTCATTACTTTTGTGTGATCCAGGGTCACATTCCGGATCGCTCATCCGAGCGGACGTGTGCTTTGATGAAGGCTGTTCACCTGCATCGGAAGTGAAACTTTATATCTGCGCAGCGCTGTCGCATGTGTGCGAAGGCTGCGAGCAGTCCGCTGCGGGCATAACCCAGGATAGAGCAGGCCCGGCTTGGGCCTGACGACGAGCACCTCCCCCTTTCTCCCCGTAGGCGCAGGCGTTCACGACGCCTTAATGCAACACGCTGCAGACTGGGGATGCCCCTTTTCACCATCCCCGACGGAGAAATCATGCGAGTACGACACGCGCGGCTTTCCCTCCCCCAACTCACACTGGTTGTTGCGATCGTGTGGGGAGCCTTTTCTCTTCTGACCGGCTGTTCCGGCTACTCCGTGACGGACCCCAGCTATTACGCGGCCATCACCGCGGGCAGCAACTCGATCCGCGTGACGCAGCAGATGCAGATCGGGGACAACGTCAAAATTACGGGCGTGCCCCTGACGTTTTCTGTGAACGGCATCGTGGGCGGCAACGCCGAGATCGGCACCATCAGCGCGACCGGCCTGTACACGGCGCCGGCGGTTGTGCCGATTCCGAATACGGTGACGATCATGAGCGACACGGGGAATGCGAAGTATCCTCCAGGCTCGCTGACGCTGGCGGTGCTGAATCCGATTCCGGTGATCTCATCGGTCACGCCCACGGGCTTTAGCGAAGGCACCACGCTGGTGACGGTGGATGGCTCGCTGTTTGTGTATGGCGCACAGATTTACTGGAACGGCGCACCGGTGACGACGACGTTTGAGTCGGCCACGGAGCTCGTAGCGGCCATCGATGCGCCCAATGCCGGCACGTTTCCTCTCACGGTAGAAAACCCCAATCCCGGCGCGGCCAATGCGGCCACGGTTTCCGTCATTGTCGGACCCGGGCAGGTGGTGCTGACCTTGCAGCCCGAGGCAGGCGCGGATGTTCGCGTGCGCAACCAGCTCAACATCGGGCTGATGGTGACGGGCACCAACAATCCCGCGGTCAATCTCTTCATCAATGGCATTGCCGGCGGCAACCCGCAGGTGGGCACGGCGGTTTCCAATGCAGACGGCTCGATTACCTACACGGCGCCTCCGGTGGTGCCTACGCCCAGCAATGTGGTGCAGTTGAACATTGTGAGCGTGGACAATCCGACGGTTTCCATCAGCCACAACATCGCGGTGCTAAATCCGATCCCGATTCTGAACACGGCCACGCCGGACACGATGCCCGCCAGCCCTACGACAGTGGTGCTGACCGGGTCGGACTTTATCACCGGCGCGACGGTGCTGATGAATGGCGCGGCCATGCCGACCACCTTCAACAGCGGCACGCAGCTGACGGCAACGATCTCGCCCACGCAGCCGGGCAACGTGGATCTGCAGGTGTTGAACCCCAGCCCCGGGCCGGCTACTTCGGCGGATCTGATTGCCGATGTGCAGGGCACGGTGCCGGTGCCGCCGGTGAGCCTCGCGGACGCGTCGCGGTTCCTGGACCAGGCGACCTTTGGAGCGACCGATGCTGACATTCAGCAGGTGTCGCAGGGGGGCTACCAGAACTGGCTGAACCAGCAGTTCAACATGCCGCAGACCCTGGCTGAGCCGGCCGTGGAACAGTCGCTCATCCTGAACAACCCGGCCTGCGCTTCGGGCGACGTGAAGTGCAATGCGGCACTCTTTGTGCAGAACAACCAGGGCGAGCTTTATGTCGAGAACCAGTTCTGGCAGCAGAGCATCACGGCCAGCGACGAGCTGCGCCAGCGCGTGGCCTACACGCTGCTGTCGCAGTATGTCATCTCCGGCACCAACCCCGCGGTGCAGAACATGCCCCGCGGCGAGGCGCAATACTACGACACGCTGGGCGCGGATGCCTTCGGCAACTTCCGTCAGCTTTTGCAGGACATCACGCTGAACCCGACGATGGGCAACTTCCTCTCCATGCTGCAGAACGACAAGGGCAACGCAACCACCGACCCGGACGAGAACTACGCGCGCGAGGTGATGCAGCTGTTCACGATCGGCCTGTGGCAGTTGAACGACGACGGCTCGCAGAAGCTGGATGGCACGGGCCAGCCGATTCCGACCTATTCCAATACCGATGTGCAGGGGCTGGCGAAAGTCTTCACCGGCTGGAGCTGGCAGATTCCCGGAGACACCACCGGCGCGGGATGGGGCGACTGCTGCGACTACGTGGGCACGGGCTTCGGCGAAGATCTGTTGCCGATGACGACGTATCCCGAGCATCACTCGACGCTGGAGAAGGATTTCCTCGGCGTCACCATTCCGGCATCGGGCACGCCGGACCCCACGGGCGACCTGAAGATTGCGCTGGACACGCTGTTCAATCATCCCAACCTGCCGCCGTTTGTCTGCAAGCAGCTGATTGAGCACATGACCTCGAGCAACCCCAGCCCCGGCTACATCAGCCGCGTGTCCGCGGTGTTTGAGAACAACGGCTCCGGCGTGCGCGGCGACATGAAGGCTGTGCTCACCGCGATTCTGCTGGACCCCGAAGCGCGCAATGCATCGGCCGACCTGGCCAATCCGCAATACGGCAAGGTGCGCGAGGCGCTGATTCGCTACACGGAGTGGGCGCGTGCCTTCACCGCGCAGTCGCGCAACGGCTTCTACAACCTCGGCAGCACGGAAGACCCGATCTGGGGACTGGGACAGATGCCCTTCCGCTCGCCCACCGTCTTCAACTGGTTTGCCGCAAACTATGTTCCGCCGGGCACCAGCATCGAAGCGGCTGGACTGCAAGGCCCCGAATTCCAGATGACGAATGTGTCGTCGGTGGTGGGCTACATCAACTACATGCAGAACGCCATCGGCAGCAGTGCCACCGGCGGCAACGACATGTACGCGAATTATTCGACGGAGATGGCGCTGGCGGCAACGCCCGACGCGCTGATGGACCGCATCAACCTGCTGCTGATGGGCGGGGAGATGAGCTCGACGCTGCGCGGAGAAGTTGAGGGCGCGGTCGAGGCGATTCCGATTCCCACCAGCGACCAGGATGCGATCAATGCAGCGCTGACCGCGCGCGTGCAGACGGCGATTTACCTGACGATGGCTTCGCCGGACTACGCGGCGCAGTACTGAGAAGATTTGGAGAACGAGCATGACGACCTGCAAGCAATGCAATTATTCGCGGCGGCACTTTTTGCGCACGGCCTCCTTCGCCTCGATGGCGGGGTTCTCGGCGAGCCCGTTCCTGGTGGGACTGAACTCGCTGGCGGCGATGGCGCAGACCAATTCCGACACGGACTACAAGGCGCTGGTATGCGTGTTTCTGCAGGGCGGCAATGATGGCCACGGCACGGTGATTGCCACCGACCCGGATTCCTTCTCCGCATTCACGGCGGCGCGCTCGGGTGCGCCGGGCCTCGCGTATCCCATGGCGTCGCTGCTGCCCATCACGTTGAAGACGCCGCAAAGCGGGCGCACCTTTGCGCTGAACCCCGCGCTCACCGGCATGCAAAACCTCTTCAACGCGGGGCGCGCGGCGGTTATCGCCAATACCGGCACGCTGATTGTGCCCGCGACCAAGGCGCAGGTGAATGCAAACTCCGTGCCGCTGCCCGACTCGCTTTTCTCGCACTTCGATCAGACCGCGGCGTGGCAGGCCATCGCCTCCAACGGCGGCAGCCAGGAACGCGTGGGCTGGGGAGGCGGCGTTGCGGACCTGATCGAGAGCATGAACATGAACACGAACTCCATGTTCACCTGCATCTCGACGGCCGGCATTGCCCTGTTCCTCTCCGGGCAGACATCGTTTCAGTTGAACGTGACTTCGGCCGGCCCGATTCCGATCTACGGCACGGCACAGCCGGTGTTCGGCTCTTCCGCCGGCGTCAATGCGCTCAACTCGATTCTCTCAGCCGACGAGGCCAATCTGTTTGCGAAGGAATATGAAGTCGTGATCCAGCGGTCGATCCAGGCGCAGGCCATGCTGGCCACTGCCATGGCGCCCGCGGGACCCACGGGCGTTCCCGATCCGCCGCAGTTCCTTGACCCGATGACCAACAAGCTCGTCGACAACGATCTGGCCGTTTCGCTGCAGACGGTGGCGCGCATCATCGCCGGGCGGCAGGCGCTGGGCGTGCGGCGGCAGATCTTCTACGTGCAGCTGGGCAGCTTTGACACCCACGATGGACAGGCCACGCAGGCGGCGCGGCTGCTGTCGCAGCTGGGCGCGGGGCTCGAGTACTTCGACGGGCTGATGAACACGGCCGGCATCGGCGACTCGGTGACCAGCTTTACGGCCTCGGACTTTGGCCGCACGCTGACCTCGAACACCGACGGCACCGACCACGGCTGGGGCAGCCACCACTTTGTGGTGGGCGGCGCAGTCAACGGCGGCGACATGTATGGGCCGTATCCGATTGTGGGCGCGAATCAGGCCAACGACGTGGGCCAGGGCCGCTTGATTCCGACCATCTCCGTGGATCAGTACGCGGGCACGCTGGCGCGCTGGTTCGGCCTCTCTGACGGGCAGGTGCGTGCCGTGCTGCCCAACTTCGGCAACTTCGGCACCAATCCTTATCTGAACTTCCTGGGCTAGCGAACTGAGCCGCAACGGCTCCTTCGAAAAACGCGCAGAACCTCTTCAACGGCTCTGCGCGCTCACCCCCACCCGATTTCTCCGCCAAGACACAATCCGCGCAGAAATGCCCCTAAGCCAGTGAAAACTCACTGGCTTTTCTCGTGCTCCAGGGGATTATGGCCCTTCTATCGGCGCTATAAATGAGAACAAATTGTCAGTTATGTGATCGAAATGATCATTTTTGTAGACAAAACAATCAGTCTGCGTCTAAGGTGTTGTCACGCGGGATTCACGGAGCCTTCGGCTTCGCGCATTCCGCGCTTCAAGGTCGACCCGGCTTTCCCTCCCCCTTTTCTGCACTATGGCGAGCGCCGGGCGGCCTGTTCGAGACGAGGCCATTGCAAGGAATGGCGGCTCAGGCGCTCCAGCGATCCCTCAGGTTGCACGCGCTGGAGAGATCTGCCGAGCTTCTGCTTCTTGCCCGAAAACGCAGCAATCGGCTGCCACAAATCAGAGAGGATTCCATGAAAATCAATTTCCTCCGGCTGTTCCTGGGATGCGCATTGGCGCTGACGCTGGGCATCTCCACGGGCCTGGCGCAGAACGTGACCGGCTCAATCTCCGGCGAGGTGACTGACCCCAGCGGCGCGGTGATTGCGGGCGCCACGGTGACGGCGCACAACCTGGACACCGGCGTGGATGCGCAGGCGACCGCCAACGGAGCCGGTGTGTACCACATCGAGTTTCTGCCCATCGGCCACTACCAGGTGACGGTGGGCGCGGCGGGATTTACCTCTGCCACGCTGCCGCCCTTCACGCTGGAAGTGCTGCAGAGCGCGAACTTCAACGTGATGCTGAAGGTGGGCAGCGCATCGGCCACGGTGAGTGTCTCCGCGGCTGCGCCGATTCTGAATACCGACAATCCAACGCTGGCTACCACGTTCACATCGAACACGATTTCGAACCTGCCGCTGAATGGCCTCGACTTCTCTGCCCTGACGCTCTATGTGCCCGGCGCGGTGGATACGCAGGGCGTCTCTGGCACGCAGAACTTTGAGCGCAGCACCTATTACACCGACACGCCGAACTTGAACGGCAATCGTGCCCAGGCCAACAACTACACGTTGGAAGGCATCGACATGAACGAGACCTATAACAACCTGATCTCCTATAGCCCTGCGCCTGAGGCGCTGCAGGAAGTCCAGGTGATCACGGCCAACTCGCCGAGCGACTTTGGCAACGTGAACGGCGCGGGCGTGGTGAGCGTGCTGAAGAGCGGCACCAATCAGTTCCACGGTTCGGCCTACGGCTATGTGCAGGACTATCGTTTCGACGCCAACTCCTATCAGAACGGCCAGTCGGGATCGCCCACCAATCCCTTCTCGTTTGCGCAGTTCGGCGGCACCATCGGCGGACCGATTGTGCGCAACAAGCTGTTCTTCTTCGGCGACTATCTGGGTTCGCGCTGGCACAAGGGCGGCACTGGTACGGCAAGCGTGATTCCTGACGCGATGCGCAACGGCGACTTCTCCGCGCTGCTGAGCGGGCCAGAACCCCATCCAGCTTTATGACCCGCTGAACGGTTATGCGGAGTACAACAACAACCAGGGCGTACCGATTGTGAACCCGGTCGCGGCGTTCCTGTTCGCCAACCCGAAGTACTACCCCGATTGCGGCGGCGACAACCCGACAGTGCCGAGCGGCGGCACATGCCTCACGCCCTCCGACGGAATCGCCAACAACAACTACCGCGCGCCCAATCCGCAGTACAAGGGCAACAACCAGGGCGACGTGAAGATCGAGTACGACCCGCGGCAGAGCGACAAGATCACGGGCTTCTATTCGGTATCGCACGCCTACGACGGGCAGATTCCGGTGCTGGCCATCACCTTCCCCGGCGCGAATCTGTATCCGACATGGATTGTGGGCGGCAACTGGGTGCACACCTTCTCGCCCTCGCTGGTGAACTCCGGGCGCATCGGCTTTACGCGCACGGTGTGGAATCAGGGCGCACCGCAGGATACGACCGGCGCATTCGGCACCGGCGGCAACGCCAAGGTCGGCATCTCGTTCCCCAATCAGATGTACAGCGGCTTCACCAATCAGGGCTTCAGCAACAGCGGCAGCAATAATGTGGGCACGCCTTCCGACGTGGGCACGCCGGCCTTTGACGGCGGCATCATCGACAACACGTACACCTACGGCGACAACCTGACCTGGCAGCGCGGACGGCACTTCCTGAGCATGGGCGTGCAGGCCATGCGCTACGAGAACAACTACCCCACGGGCAACAACTCCGGCTACCTGGGCACGGAAAACTACACCGGCGCGTTTACCTCGAACCCGGATGCGGCCAACGCCGGCGGCTACGGCGCGGCGGACTTTGTGCTGGATCGCGTGCAGAGCGTGGGCGTAACGCTGGGCAGCGTGAACGTGGGCCAGCGCCAGTGGCGCGCCGCGGGCTTTGTGCAGGACAACTACAAGCTGATGCCCAACCTCACGCTGCAGTTCGGCGTGCGCTACGAATTCGACCAGCCATGGTATGAACAGAACGACAAGACCGGCACGGTGAACCTGTCGACGGGTCAGATTCTCTACGCGGGACACGTGCCGGTGGGCGCTCCGCCAGAGGCAGGCGTTTGCGACAACCGCGCCTGCTATCAGCCCAACTACCGCCAGTGGATGCCGCGGCTGGGCGTGGCCTATCAGGCGACGGATCGTTTTGTGATTCGCGCTGGCTACGGTGCGACGAGCTTCTTCGAGGGCAACTCGTACAACCAGCGGCTCACCGCCATCGCGCCGTTCATTCAGGCTGTGAACACCCAGGTGAACAGCCCGGCGCCGGGTGCGGTGACCACGCCGCGCACGGCAGAGGAAGGCTTCACCGGCGGGACGACAACCTACAGCGGCTCGTCCTACTTCAGCGTGTATCCGCAAAACATTCAGCCGGCCTATGTGCAGGAGTGGAACCTGACGCTGGAGTACGCGCTCACCAACACCGCGTCACTGCAACTGGGCTATGTGGGCGAACAGGGCCAGCACATTGAGGACTACGGCAACGTGAACGCGCCGCTGAACAACGCGGACCCGACCTCAGCGCCCTTTTACAACAACCAGTACATCGGCGTGGCTGGCGTGGATACGCTGGACCCGACGACGCCCGTGGGCGTGGGCGCAGGCACGCTGCTTATCACCGAGTCGCGCGCCATGATGAACTACAACGCGCTGCAGGCAGTGCTGCGCCAGCGACTGAGCCACGGCCTTGAGTACACCGTGAATTACACCTTCGGCAAAGCCATGACCAACAGCCTGGGCAACTACGCGCTCGATGTGAACGGCTACAGCGGCGCGTTCCAGGACTACTACAACAGCGCGGCTGACTACGGCCCGGCAGGCTACGACGTGCGGCACGACCTGACGGCAACCGCGGTATACGCGCTGCCCTTCGGCCGCGGCCAGCAGTACTTCTCCGGCACGAACCGTGTGATGGACGAAGTGATTGGCGGCTGGAAGCTCTCGACCGCGGTCGTGGCGTATTCGGGATTCCCGGAGACCATCACGGGGCCGAACAACAACTCGCAGAGCATCTCCGGCGTGTTCCGTGTGAACCAGTATCGCCCGCTGCATGTGAAGCACCGCAGCAACGAGAACTGGTTTGGCGATGATCCTTCGGCAGTGCCCTGCACCACGGCGGGCGCGGACAATGGCACCTGCGCCTTCGGCGTGCCCGCTCCCAATGCCTTTGGCACGGAGAGCAACGGCGCGGTGCGCGGACCGGGGTTCTTCAACACGGATCTCTCCGCGTTCAAGGATTTTCACATCATCGGCGAACACACCGTTGGCTTCCGCTTCGATGCGTTCAACGCGTTCAACATCGTGAGCTACGGCAATCCAGACACGGGCATCAGCGATTCAAACTTCGGGAATGTCTCGCTGCAGGGTCCGCGATCCACTGAGCGGCATCTGCAGTTCTCGGCAAGGTACACTTTCTAACAGACTGGCTGCTGTGCCTGACGCGGCAGCCAACCCCTTTTGTCAATTTTGCAATTTTTCACAAAATCCATGCCGCGTTCCTCACCGCGGCGTGGACTTCTGTTGAAGGAACCGGTTCGAACCTCATGCTTCTTGAAGTTTGTGTAGATTCAGTGGAATCCGCGCTGGCGGCGCAGTCCGGAGGGGCCGAGCGCCTGGAGCTGTGTTCGTCGCTGCGCGAAGGCGGCATCACTCCCAGCGGGGGATTGATTCGCGCAGTGCGGGCCGCGGTTTCCATCAACGTGTTCGCGATGATTCGCCCGCGTGGCGGCGACTTTTGCTATACGCCGGATGAGATGAACGTAATGCTGAGCGACGTGACCGAAGCGCGCGAGCTTGGCGCAGATGGCGTGGTGCTGGGCGTGCTTGTTCCCGATGGCTCCGTGGACGTGCGGCGCACCGCGGAGCTGGTGGCAGCGGCGCGGCCCATGCAGGTCACCTTTCATCGCGCCTTTGATGTGACGCGCGACCTGGATCATGCGTTGGAAGATGTGATCGCAAGCGGCGCTGACCGCATTCTTACCTCAGGCGGCGAGCGCGACATTGTGCGCGGCACGGCGACGATCGCGCGCCTGGTGGAAGCTACCCACGGGCGCATCGCGCTGATGGCGGGCGGTGGCGTGCGGCGCAACAACGTGCGCGAGTTTGTGGCGGCCACGGGCATACATGAGGTGCATGCCTCGCTGCGCGCGCGTGTGCCCAGCCCCATGCGCTTCTGGAATCCGCAGGTGATGCTGGGCTCGCATCCCGAGGACCCGGCGCGTTACACGGTGCGGGAAAGCGACGTGCGCAGCCTGCGCGAGACGCTGGATGCGATCACGGCCGGCGCGACGCGCACTCTCGTACAATGATCTGCATCCCCGCAATCCATCGATGCTGGTGAGCCTAACGCATGTCTTCCAAGACCGATAAACGCGCGAAGGAGATTTTGCGTCTGCTGCTGCGGCAGGGCAAGACTTCCGTCGAGGATATGACGGCCGAGCTCACGGCCTCGCCCGCGAGCATTCGCCGCGACCTTGCGCGGCTTGAGGAGCAGGGGCTGGTCCATCGCACTCACGGCGGCGCCATGCTCGCCGGCAAGGCTGTCTATGAGCCGTTCCGCTTCGATGCGTCGTTCCAGGTGCGCGAAGATCGCTTCGCCAACGAGAAGCAGCGCATTGCGCACGCGGCCGCCGCGCTGGTGCAGGAGCACGAAACCATCGGCCTCTCCGCCGGAACCACCACGACGCTGGTGGCGCGGCAACTGCAGCATCGGCGCGAGATTCACATCATTACGAATGCAGTGAACATCGGCATGGAGCTGAGCTCAAGCACCGGCCTCAAGACCACGCTCACCGGCGGCGCGATGCTGTGGGTGGGCGCATTTTCGCTGGTGGGCCCGGCGGCGATTGAGACGCTGAGCATGTTCGTGATGGACCGGCTCTTCCTGAGCGTGACGGGCATGGACCCCGAGCGCGGCGCAACCATGATTGAGCCCGAAGAGGCTGCGGTGTTTCGCGCGATGACGCGCCAGGCGCGGCAGGTGGTGGTGGTCGCCGACTCGAGCAAGATTGGCCTGGTGAGTCCGGCGGTCATCTGCGCGCCCAGCGACGTGAGCATGCTGATCACGGACGACGGCATCTCCGATGAAGTGGTTGGCGCATTCGCAGCCAGGGGCGTGAAGGTGCTGGCGGTTTAGGTGGTCTGCATGGCGCGCCACAGCGCGCCGCGCACCGGATCGGCAGGCTCTTCGATGAAACGGATTTCCGGATAACGCTCGCGCAAGGCGCTCTGCATCGCGTTGCGTTCGATCACAACATGGCTCAAAATGCTGCCGGCGATCGCGACATCAGGCGGATGAAAGTCGCCGGGCTCGGCGACGCGCATGCGCTCGATGAGCAGCGTGGCGAGATAGGCAAGATCGCGGCCGCCCTTCTCCAGAATTTCAACGGCAACGGCATCGCCTCCGTTCGCGAGTTCAACCACACTGCGTGCGAACTTCGATCCATAGCGCGCTGCGGGCTGCGCATTGGCATATTCAATGAGCGCGTCTTCCGTGGGCAGATTCCAAAGCTGGCGCGCCGCTTCAAGCAGGCGAGTGGGCCGCTGCTCATCACGCGCGAGAAAGCCACGGCGCAAACCTTCCATGCCGATCCAGTGGCCGGCGCCCTGATCGGCAAGCATGGGGCCCCAGCCGCCGGTCGTTGCGATGACGCCGTTGGCCGCGCGTGCCGCCACGTTTGAGCCGGTACCCGCAAGCACCAGTACGCCGCGGCCGCCGCAAAAAACCGAGTCGAGCGCGATCTCCACATCGCCGACGATCGCGAGCGCACCGCCGACGCGCCGTGCGAAGCTTGCGCGCAGCCAGTCCGTCACCAACGGCACGGTGTTGCCGGAGGTGCCGACGCATGTGCGCGCGACTTGGCTCATCGACACGCCGGTCAGATGCTCAAGCTGCGCGAGCGCCTCGGAGAGATTATTTTCCGCGACGGATTCATCGGCGTTGACGCGCTTGATGGTGCCGCACGTGGCGCGCGCCAGCTCGCGCTCGCCGTCGGCGAGAAGAAACTCGGCTTTCGTGCCGCCCGCATCCACCGCGAGGAAATACGACATGCACTGCTCCTGATTTCTTCGCGGCTTTAGTGGACGGTGGGCAGCAGATCCCAGATGGCCGCGTCTTCCGAGCCGAGTACCCAGGAGCAGAAGCCCTGGAGGCCACGATCGGTGACGAGCTTGTAGCGGTCGCCAAACGTGCGCTGATCGGTGTAGAAGATCCACTCGCGCATCTGGTCGCGATAGAACCAGAGGAACGCAGTGTGGTCGTCGGCGTCCCACTGTGGCTTGCCGTTGTAGGCCGCGGCTAGCTGCAGCACGTCCGGCGTGCCGATATAGTCGGCGGTCAGGTTGGAGTGCTCTTCGCCCGTCGCTTTATCCACGATGGGCGCGTTGGTGTACCAGTGATAGCCGTAGAGCGGAATGCCGAGCGAGAGCTTTTCTTTGGGCACGAATTGCAGCGCGTAATCCAGATTCTCGACCGTCCACTGCCAGCCGGCGACGGGACCGGGCATGGTCCAGCGCGTGTTCTGGTCATAGGTCATCAGGCAGATGAGGTCGACGGATTTGGCGAGCGCCGCGAGATCGTACGCGCCGCGCCAGTCGGTGTAAATCCACTTGGCGAAGCCGCCCTTGCCGGGATAGCCGGGCGCGTTGGGCACGGTGGCAATGGTGAGCTGCAGGCCGGCCTTGTGCAGCACCTCGGCCGAGCGCGCCACCACCGCGGAGAGGCCGTCGCGATCGAGATAGCTGAGGTTCTCGAAGTCGAACTGAAAGCCGGTGTAGCCGTACATCTTCGCTTCGCGCAGCATGGCGTCGTTCATCTGCTGCTGAGCCTCGACGCTGGCGGCGAGATCGTGAAATTTCTTTTTTCCGAAGAGCGCGACGATGGGCATGACGGGAATGCCCTTCTGCTTTGCGGTGGCGAGGACTTCTGATTCAGGGCCGCCGGTGACGAGGCCATTCTCATCGACCGAATACCATGCAGGCACGAGCAGGCCGATCTTCGAGGAGTGCGCGAAGAAGGAGCGGATCGAGTCCGGACTGTCGGTGAGGTAGAAGAGCGCAACAGGCGTAGCGGCCTTGGCGCAGAGAGTCGCGCAGGAGATCACCAGGGCAAGAAGAAGGGAGAAGCGTCGCATGGGTCACCGCCGGGGAGAAGTACTTGGAGTGCCGCACAAGTCTGCTAGCAGAATAGCGGATCGGCGGCCGCTTTTTACTGCGCATTGAGACGCTATTGCACGGCTCCTGTGGCGAGGAACGGGCGCACGCGTGCGGAGACCGCCGCGGCATCGCAACTCATGATGATGTGCGCGCAGGGGCCGTGCGAAATGTAGGTAGGCGCGCCAATGGCCGCGGCCCAGGCCAGCGCGGGCTGGGGATTCACGAGGTGATCGTTGGCGTTGACGATGATAAGGAAGTGCGCGGTCGCGGCGTGCGCGGCTTGGCTGATGGTGCGGCTGCCGATGACGTCGTGGCGCATGATGGCGCGCAGCTGCGCGACGCGATCGTTGGCGTCGATGGACTGCGGCGCTTCCGCAGTCTGGATGAACTGCGCGAAGTCCGCGCGGGGCGTGTGCGCGTTGCGGAACTCGGGCGACGTGACAGTGAGAGCGCCGAAGAGGTTGGCGAGCTTCAGCGGCGGCTCGGTGGTGTAGTGGCCGTCGTGGAATGCGGGGTCTGCGAAAACCGCGTCGAGCTGAATCTGCTTGGTCTGCAGATCGAAGACGGTGAGGCGCGGCGTGCCGATGATGGGCACGGCCAGATCGAAGAAGCCGGGATAGGCCGCGGCCCAGACGAAGGTTTGCTCGCCGCCCATGGAGAGGCCGACGACGGCGTGGAGATGCTTGATGCCGAGCACTTCCGTGACGACGCGATACTCGGCGTTGACCATGTCACGCGTGGTGATGGCGGGAAAGTCGGGGCCGTGCTGCGTGGGAGCGGCGTTCGAGGGCGACGTGGAAATGCCGTTGGCGAGTGCGTCAATGGCAATGCCGAAGAAGCGCGTGGTGTCGACAAGATGCTGCGGCGAACTGCCGTTGCCGAAGAAGCCGACGAGGTCGGCGCTGGTGCCGAAGAGCCATGAGGGCATCAGCACTGCGTTGTCGCGCGCCGCGTTGAGAGGTCCAAAGGTGCGGTAGCCGATGCGGCAGGGCGAGAGCACCGCGCCGCTCTCAAGCGTGCAGCGGCCGAGGTTGGCGAACTGCTGCGCGCCGTCGGGCTGCGGCTGCGCGACGGCTGTGAAGGACAACAGGAATGCAGCGATCAGAACTGCGCCGCGTTTGCGGAGATTCATCTTCGGCTCCCTTATTGTTTGCGCAGCAGAATGGTTCCGCTGGCGGCGCAGCGCAGGCGGCCTTCAACCGCAACCTTCTGGCCGACGGCGGGCAACGTGAGTAGCAGCGAATCTGACGCTCCGGTTACGCCGCGGATCAATTTTGGCTGCGCGATGCCGTCGATGAGCAGCATCGCATGCTCGATGGGATCGGCGCATCCCTGCCAGCCGCTCTGCGGGATGAAGCGCAGCCGGTACGTCGTGGCCGCGTCAATCTTTGCGGAGATGTCGACATCAAACACGTATTCCTTCCATGCGCCGGCTTCGTCGAAGGCCCACGCGGCGGAGGGTGCGTTCCATGTGGGCGGCGGCGCTGTGCCGGTATTGAATGCAGCGAAGCGGCGAATCGCGGCAGGCGCTGCGCTTTCGGTGATGACAAGACGCAATGCATCGAGCTTGGACGCTGGGACAGGCTGAATTCGCTTGTGGCCGATGGCTGTGCCTTCGCCGAGCGTGAGCCAATGCGCGCCGCTGCGGCCCTCGATGCGATAGCCGCGCACACGCTCGCCGCGGGCACAGTCTTCTTCGAGGACGACTGTGTCAATTTCTGCGCCGGAGGGCAACGGCAGCTCGAACCTCGTTCCGGCTCCTGCCGTTTGAGCGATCGACTTGCCGAAGCGGCGGCGAATTTCGTCGCCGAACTGCTGCGCGCGGGCGACGGTTTCTTTCGGGAAGAGGCCGGTGCGATCGGGCGGAAGATTGAGCAGGAGCTGCGCGCCGCGGCCCACGGAGCGGTAGTAGATTTCGAGCAGCGCGTCGAGCGAGAGTAGATTTTTCTGGCTCGCTTCGCTCCAGAACCAGTTGGGCCGCAGAATGGAGACGTCGACTTCGTTCGGCATCCACACGGAGCCATCGGGATCGCTGTTGAGCGCGGTGGCGATGCCGGTGGCAGCATCGGCGCGCGAGATGCCGTTCCACGCGGGGTAGGGCGCGAAACCGTCTTCATTGCCGACCCAGCGGATGGTGGCGTGCGGGCCCTGGAAAATCATGGCGTGGGGCGCGTGCGCGCGGAGAATGTCGCCGACGGGGATGACGCTGGAGCCGTCGAACCAGATCTCAACCATGGGGCCGTAGTTGCTGAGGACTTCAGTGAGCTGCGCACGATAGAGCGCATTGTACTTCTGCTGCTCGGCGGGCGTTTTGCACACGCCGCCAGTGTCGGCGTGCTGACTGCCATCGCGCGGCGAGAGATAGACGCCGAGCTTGAGGCCGAACTTGCGGCACGACGCGGCCACGTCGGCGAGCACATCGCCGCGGCCGTTGCGCCACGGCGTGTTGCGGATGCCGTAGTCGGTGGTGTGCGTTTGCCACATGCAAAAGCCGCCGGAGTGCTTGGCGACAAAGACGATGTAGCGCGCGCCGAGTGCGACGGCAGTGTGCGCCCACCGATCCGTGTCGAGCTCTTGCGGATCGATGACGGAGAGTGGCGTGGAGAGATTGTCCTGCTCCACGCCCTGCCAGGTGTTGGGCGCAAAGTGGATGAACATGCCGACTTCGAGATCCTGCCAGGCGAGCTGATCCGGCGTGGGCAGTGCGAGCGGCCGATGCGCAACGGCGAGAGCGCGAGGCGCAAATCGCGAAGCGGTGAGTGCGGCTCCGGCGGCGGCGATGAATTTTCGGCGGTCCATAGGGAAGAGCATGCGGCGCTCTTCCTACTATAGGGTGCGGGCCGCGCCCTCATGAATGCACGCCGTCGATCACTGCAAGGAAAGGAATCGGCGGCTGGCGGCCATGCGCGTGCGGGCGCGGAAGAGCCGGGCTTTGATCGCGGACTCCGAGATGCCGAGTTGCTGGGTGATCTCCTCGGCGGAGCACTCGTCGAGCATGCGCAGCTCGGCGACTGTCCGGAGGATGGTGGGCAGACGTTGAATCGATTTCACAACCCACTGATATTCCTGCTTGAGGGCGTGCGTCTGTTCCGGGCAGGGGCGGGTGTCCTTCACATCGAGCGCGGCGAAGCCCTCGCCCGCATCTGTGGTGGACTCAAAAGGCAGCTCCTGACGACGGCGGCGCTTGCGCAGCTGCATGAGCGCCGAGTTGATGGCGATGCGGGTGAGCCATGAGGAAAATCCGGCGCGGCCCTCAAACTGATGCAGGCTGGCATAGGCGCGCAGGAAGGTGTCCTGCACGGCGTCTTCGGCGTCTTCGCGATTGCGCGTGATGGAGAAGGCGCGGCGATAGATGCGTTTGGAGTAGCGCTCGAAGAGCTCCGAGAAGGCAGCAGACGACCCGGCCTTCGCGTCGCAGACGAGTGCGTTATCGGATTGTGGATTCGGCGCTCCGCACGGAATGGGAGAGATGGAACCGCAGCATTCGGATAGCAAGGCAGACCTCCTTGAGTTGGATGACAGAGCGTGGATGCCGCAGACGCGGACGTGGCAACTGTTCACTTCAACGATTGACTGGAAGCAGCCCGCGCATGGAGCGGAGCCATTGGCACTGAAGCGCGGATCGCGCGCTCTTGTTGACTGGAGCTAGTTTGCCCGTTGTGCGAATGAAAGGTCAGCCGCGATGGAAGCGGCTCCGTATCCCTCGATGGGGGTGTGAAACATGACCACTGTCATCGCAGCCCGCAGCAGTGGTTTACTGCAAGACTCAGCTACCCGAGACCGACGCGGTGTAAAAGGCCAGTGAATCTGGGGTCAGAGCGCAGCGGATCGAGGCAGGGATCGACCTTGAGGTAAACCAGCCCCACGTCGTGGACGCGGTAGGCTTCCTCCAGCCATTTGAAGGCTTCCTGCTTGTTGCCGAGGCCGATGTAGACAAGCGCAATCTCATAGCGGCCGATGCCGTCATTGCGCACGTCCTGCTCGAGACGGGCAATGGTTTTCTCGGCGGCAGCTGTCTGGCCCATGCGCGCGTAGGCGTTACCCAGGTGGCCCAGAGAGTACGGCCCGTCGCCGGATTTCGTGAATTCAGCAACAGCCTCGGGATACTTGCCCCTGCTGGCATAGATGTCGCCGAGGAGAAAATTCCAATCGGGCAGATTGGTCTTGAGCACGCGCACGGACTGCGTGATATCGAGCGCCTGATCGTAGTGCCGGGAGAAGTAATCGATGAATCCCTCGGCGTGAAAGGTGCTGGGCGAGACGGGGTCGAGATCGACGCTGCGCTCAATTTCGGCGAGGGCCTGCGGAAGCTGGCCGGTGCGCACCAGATAGAACGCGTACTTTTCGTGATCGGTGGCGGAGTTGGGATTGAGCTCAAGCGCGCGATGAAACTCGGCGGCGGCGGTGGGCCAGTCCCAGTCAAGGGTCATGGCGGTGTTGGCCAGCTCGGCGTGCGCTTCGCTGAGCGAGTCGTCGAGCTGAATGGCCTTGATGGCCTCGGCCTTTTGCCGCGTGAAGGCTTCCTGATAAGGCATGCGGCCGGACTCGCCGAGGCGCCCGTAGCAGCTGGCCAGCGCGGAGTGCGCCTGCGCATAGCCGGCATCGATGGCGATGGCGCGATTAAAGAAGTCGACCGCGGTGCTGCAGTCGTCGGCTTCGCGCAGCAGGATGCCGTGGAGGTACTGATCCTGCGCGGCGGGATTCACGGTGCGCTGGCGCGCCAGATGCGCCTGCTCCTGCGGCGTGATCTGGGTGCTGATCTCTTCGGCAATGGCCTGCGCCACTTCGCCCTGCCAGGGCACGGCGGCGTTCAGGTCGCGGGTGTAGGTATGCGCCCAGATGGGGCGATCGGTGCGCGCGTCGATCAACTGCGTGCTGATGCGCACCTGGTTGCCGTCGCGCAGAATGCCGCCCTCGACCACGCCATCGACCGACAGCTCGCGCGCGATCTCGGGCAGATTCTTTTTGGTGCCCTTGTAGCTCATGGACGACGTGAGCGAGATGACGCGCAAGGTCGAGACCTGCCCGAGATCGTTGATGAGCTCTTCGGTCATGCCGTCGGCGAAGTAATCCTGCGCGGGTATGCCGGAGAGATTTTCGAGAGGCAGAATGGCGATGGAATGAATGCCCTTGTGGGAGGCCGCTGCGCTCCAGCGCCGATAACCGAAATAGGAGCCCGCCAGCACGAGGGCGGCGACCAGACTCGCGACCAGGATCGGCCGGGGACCGATACGGCGCGCCGGAGCCTGCACGCGCGGCGGATCGGCGGGTAAAGGCGGCTGAGAAGCGGGAGTTGCAGTACCGTTGGTGTTTCCCGGGTGTTTCTCGGCGGATGCGGAGACGGGCCCGGGTGCGTTTGCGGGGTCGGCCTCGGGCTCGTCGAAGTGGAAGCGGGGAACGTAGGAACCGCTGGGCAGCTCGATGCGTACTGGGAAGCGGCGAGCGCCGGACTCATCGTAAAACTGGGCCAGCTTCTTGCGGACCTCGCTGGCGCGGACGCGAACCACGGAGTCGCTGCCGGTGTCGTAACTTACAGGGCGGCCGAACATCTCCGCGCCGATCATGCGCTCGCGCAGGCTGTCGACTTCGCCGTGCAGAGTGTGGCCGACGATGAGGCGGAGAAAGTCCTGGGTGCGCTTGCGGCCGGCAAAGGCGGGGCTGGCCACAATGGTCTCGACGTGCTGGCGCACTGCTGCGGCCTGCTCCGGACTGAGAACCACCGGCTCACCCAGCGAAGATGCACCGCCTATTGCCATGACTCAAGCCGAGTTCTTCCAAGTTCCAACTATACCACCGGAGTAAACGCAACCGGAGGCCCGCTTAACGGGGTCTTTTGGGGCGGATTTGCGGCAGCGCGTTCACGCTATAAATAACTATTTATCAGTGAGTTGATTCCGCTTAACGGGGCGCTGAGCCGTTAACCGCTTTACAGCTCTCTCATGCCGGTGTTGGAATTTCGATGCTTTTGAAACCGGGGATTTCAGGGCCGCCCAGCAAACGCTTACTCGACTGCTTTTCGATTTACCCCAGTTTGGCGCCCGGATTTGGCCCTAACCGCAGGCTGTACCGGCGCAATGAGCCGCCCGCAAGTGGCTATTCCGCCAAGGAGTTTCGTCATCCAACGGTTCGTGACTCACTTCGACGATCTCACCCCATGCCCCGTCCGCCGGCGAGCCCGCCCGGCCCGCATCTCCGTCGTCCCATCCCAGAACCGCCGCAGACTCCGCCGCGGCCTGATGCTCGCGGAAGCCTGCACCGCGGTCTGTCTCTGCCTCCCCGCCGTGCCGGTTGCATCGGCTCAGGCTGCGGGAGACGAGGTCATTCGACAGGCCATGCAGCAGGGCGCGCAGGCCATGCAGGCCGGAGACTTCAACAGCGCCGTGGCCGCGTTCGGCGTGGTCACCAAGGCACGGCCGGCTCTGGCCGAGGGCCACTTCAATCTGGGACTCGCGCTGGAGCAGGCCGGCAAGCTGGACGAAGCCAGCGCGGAGCTCGAAACGGCGCTGAAGCAGAAGCCTGAGTTGCGCGGAGCCAATCTCTTTCTCGGACTCGTCGCGTACAAGCAGAACCGGTTCAAAGACGCGGAGCGCGACCTGACCCGCGAGACGCATCTCGACCCCGCCAACGCCAAGGCGTTCATGTGGCTCGGCGTGTGCCATCTGGCGGAGGACGATCCGCAGGGCGCGATTGGCCCGCTGGACAAGGCCTACGCGCTCGACCCCAGGGACGCGGACATTCTCTACCACCGCGGGCGCGCGTACCTGCTGGTGGCCAACGCCTCGTATGACGCGATGTTCAAGCTCGACCACGACTCGATGCGCGTGCACCAGGTGCTGGGCGAGGCCTATGCGCAGGCCTATCGCACGCCGGAGGCGATCAGTGAGTTTGAGCTGGCCGTGAAGATGGCGCCGAAGCAGCCAGGCCTGCACGAAGAGCTGGGCGATCAGTACTGGGTCGCGGGTCAGCTGGACAAAGTGGGCCCGGCTTATCGCGCGGAGATTGCGCTCGATCCGGACTCGGTTTCAGCCCGCTACAAGCTGGGCAGCCTGCTGGTTCTCAATCAAGAGCCCGCTGAAGGCGTGGCGCTGCTGCGCGCGGTGCTGAAGGCCGACCCCACGCTGAGCGATGCCCACTACTACCTGGGCACGGGCCTGATGGCGCTGGCGCAGGACCAGGACGCGATTCACGAGTTCGATCTGGCGATTGCGGCCGGACCCAGCGACGACCGCGCCATGACTTCGTATTACAAGCTTGCGCAGGTGTATCGCAAGCTGCACCAGACGGCGGATGCGCAGTCCGCCATGCAGAGCTTTTTGCATCTGCGCGCACTGACCGCCGCGCGGCAGGATCAGCACACCACGCAGGTGGCGCGGCGGCGCACGGAGCTTCCAGTGACAGACCCGGAGAAGATTGCGACGGCTGCCACCCAGGAAGACAACTGAGAGTTTTATCCCCGTGAGCAGCCGGTTGCAGCGGCTGGCTCGCGCAAGAGAACGAACACAAAGGACGCAGACGAGTGACACAAAAACAAGACAGGAAAAACAGACGAGAAATCGTTTGCTCAGGAGGCAGACCGATGAATGCGAGCACGACATACACACACTTTCTAATCGCTTCGCTGAAGAGGTTCCGGCCTGTTCCGGCGCTGCTGGCGGTGCTGCTGCTGTGCGGCGCAGCTGCGTTTGCACAGCTTGACACCGGCTCCATCAGCGGCGTGGTCACGGACCCCGCGGGCAGAATCGTGCAGGGAGCCGCCATCACGGCCACCTCCGCGGCAACCGGCACCACCTACTCCACGGTCAGCTCCAACACGGGCTATTACGTGATGCCCTCGGTGCGCACCGGCACCTATGTCGTCAAGATCACGTCAACCGGCTTCAAGACGGCGGTCTATAACAACGTGACTGTCTCGATCGGCGCGAGCACCTCGCGGGATGTGACCCTCGCCGTCGGCGCCGTGGACGAGAACGTAACGGTGACGGCAGGCACAGTGTCGCTGGAGAAGGACACCTCCGAGATCGACGCGACCATCACCCCCGTGCAGGAGGCGGAACTGCCGCTGCAGGTGACGGGCAGCCTGCGCTCCATCACTTCGCTCGAGTTCCTGGTACCCGGCACCGTTGGACCCGGCACGTCGTCGGGCGGCTCCGGCTTCCAGATGACCAAGATCAACGGCGGCCAGGAAGAAGGCACCGACTACCTGGTGGACGGCATCACCACCAACCGGCAGGAGAACGGCTCGGGCTCGGTGGACATCCTGACGCCTTCAGCTCGACGCGATCAACGAATTTCATATCAGTCTCTCGGGTCTGCCGGCGGAACTGGGCCGGACGACGGGCGGCATCGCCAACTACAACACCAAGGGCGGCACCAACGAGCTATCACGGAACGGTCTTCGACATCTACAAGAACGCCGCATTCGACGGCAACAACTGGTTCAACAACGGCTATCTCTCGCAGACCACCGACCCCACGGCGCGCGCCGAGCTGCAGCGCCCGCCGGACACCAAGAACGACTACGGCCTGACCCTGGGCGGCCCGGTGCGCATTCCGCATCTCTATAACGGGCAGGGACAGGACCTTCTTCTTCTTTGACTGGGAGCAGCTGCACTACGCTACCGGCGCAGCACCTACCAGCACGATTCCTACGCCGGCAGAGCTCGGCAGCAACGGAAACTACTTCGACTTCACATCCACGCTAGGCGGGCAGATTCCCGGAGCATCGGACGGCTGCAACTCGGCCCTCTACTACGGTGAAATCTTCGACCCCACCACAGAGACCACGGCCAACGGCCCCGCCTGCCGCACGCCCCTCACCTACAACGGCAACCTGAACGAGATTCCCATCGGCCGCGAGAGCCAGGTGGCGAAGGCGGTTCTTCAAGTATCTGCCCAAGCCGAACCTGACCAGCGGCACAGCCAACTACGTGTACGCGACCCACGACACGCTCGACCAAACCGTCTACAGCTTCCGCATCGACCAGAACATCGGCGCGAACCACAAGGTCTGGGGCTTCTGGAGCTCCCGCGAAAACACCGACCAGGGCGGCGGCGCGAATCTGCCTGCGCCGTTGACCTCATCCGGCGGCGCGCACAGCGATCAGCTTGGCAAGCTGCTCCGCCTAGGTTGGGACTGGATCCTATCGCCCACGCTGATCAACTCGCTGACCTTTGGCTCCAACCGCTCCAACAACATCACCACGGCGGCCGCGTCCTATCTCAACTCCGATTGGGATCAGAAGCTGGGCATCGCCAACGGCAGCGGGCCGGTGTTTCCGGGATTCGTCTTCAACGGAAGCCCGTATCCGGGCTTCGGCGAGAACGCCGGATCGCAGGACGTGGACAATACGCTCGCTCTGAACGACATTGTGCACTGGCAGCATGGCGCGCACAGCATCAAGTTCGGCGGCGAAGGGCAGTATCACCAGTACTCGTTCGTCAGCAAGATCGGCGGCACCTGCAGCGGCACCTCGGGCTGCTTCACCTTCTGGGATAACCAGACCGCGTCCGACACCACCTACTGGGGCCAGGATGGCAACTCGTTTGCCGCATTCCTGATCGGCCAGGCGGGCACGGCAAATGCGTTGAAGCAGATTCACGCACCGCGCTGGCTTACCCACAACATGGCCCTGTTTGCGCAGGACGACTGGAAGGTGCGGCCCAACCTGACCGTGAACCTGGGACTGCGCTGGAGCTTTGACACGCCGCGCAGTGAAGCGGACGGCGACACGTCGATCCTCGATCCGACGCTGCCCAACGCAGCCGCCAACGGCATTCCCGGCGCGCTGGTCTTCGCCGGCAAGGGCGCGGGACGCAACGGCAACCAGGGCGAGACGTGGGCCAATGTCTACTACAAGGACATTGAGCCGCGCGTGGGCTTCGCGTGGTCGCCCTACGCCGACGGCAAGGTGGTCTTCCGCGGCAACGGCGGCATCTACTACGGGCCGCTGGTGTATGCCGACTTTGGCCAGGGAACGATGCAGGGCTTTACGCAGAACCAGACCCTGTTCACCGCCGACCCGCTCTCGGGACCGCAGGTGGATGCCGGCCTGCCTGCGCTGACCAACACGCCGAACCTGGACCCGACGCAGCTGAACACGCAGGGCATCGACAGCATCAACCCCGGCTTCGGCCGCCCGGCGATGGTGGAGACCTGGACGCTGGAAAACCAGATCCAGATCACGCCCAATCTGTTCTTCTCGCTCGGCTATCTGGGCAATCACGCCACGCGCCTGCATGGTCTCATCGACTATCCGAACGACATTCCGCTGAAGCGATCTTGCGCTCGGATTCGGCCTGGCATGGTGGACCGCAATTCCGCCAGCCGGCTCGCGGTGTGACGGCGCCCTATGCCAACTTCTACAACGACGTGGGGCCCCGACGTGTGGCGTGGAGCAGGCGCTGCGGCCCTTCCCGCAGTATGGCTACATCAACCAGGACAGCTACCTGCAGAACGTGGGCCAGTCGAGCTACGACGCGCTCACGGCGAAGCTCGAACGCCGCTTCAACAACGGGCTGCAGATGCTCGCGTCGTACACGTTCTCCAAGACGCTGACCGATGCCGATGCCATCCAGCCCTACTACAGCACGCTGCAGAACCAGGGCGGCACGCAGAACCCCTACGACCACAAGGCGGAAAAGGCGGTCAGCAACGAGGACATTCCCAACAACTTCGTGGTGAGCTACCTCTATGAGCTGCCTGTGGGCCACGGCAAGAAATTGCTGGGCAACGCACCCAAGCCGGTGGATGCCATCGTCGGCGGATGGCGCATCAGCGGCATTCAGCGCTATCTGGGCGGCCAGCCGATCAGCTTCTTCGGAGCCAACGGCATTCCTGGATTCGACAACGGCATTCGCCCCAACCGCGTGGCCGGGCAGCCAGCGCAGCAATTCCGCGAAGTTCAACCCATTCAACTTCCACAACGACGGCAACACCGGCTACGATCACGCCGGAAATGCCTGCACCGACGGGCTACTGGAACTGCAGCGCCTTCGCCGACCCCAACCCCAATCCGCAGGTGTATGTGCCGTATCAGTTCGGCAACATGCCGCGCAACTCGGCTGACATTCGCAGCTTTGGCTTCTACGACGAAGATTTCGGCATCAACAAGCACATCCCGATTCGCGAGGGAATTGCCGCCGACTTCCGCGGCGAGATGTTCAATGCCTTCAACCGGCACGCCTTTAGCAAACCGGATTCCGGCGTACAGGACACGAACTTCGGCCAGGTGGGCAGCACGCTGCTTGGACCGAGGAATGTGCAGTTCACACTGCGAATCACGTACTGATGAAACTCACTCCGGGCGCGAATCTGCGCCCGGATTTCTTGCGGCGCGGCGGTGCATCCCACGGCCGTCGCGCCAATCTTCTGCCATCTGCGATCTTCAATGGTTCTGGCGCTTCCACCGCGGTCAGGCGTTCGCACATCTCTCGAGGAGGAGAGCAGTGAAGTATTCGATAGGTGTTGTGACGGCGCTGGGGGCTTGTCTTGTGATTGGCTGCGGCGGAGGTGGCGCTGGATCCACGGGAGGAAACGGCGGCAGCGGTGGAGGCGGCGGCACCACGACCACGCCCGACATGGGCACGCTGGCCAGCGTGAGCGACTCGACCAGCTACACGCTAACCAATGACGCGAGCTCCATGGTGCTGGGCATCTCCGCGCAGAGCCAGACCGCGGGCGCTGATCTGGTGCAGGAGTCCGGCACCGGCTCGACCGATGCGCAGTGGCACTTCCTGCCCATGGGCAGCTCGCAGTTCAACATTGAAAACATGCTGACGCATCAGGTCGCTGGCATCAGCAACGCTTCCACGGCCGCGGGCGCGCAGGCGCTGCAATGGGCAGACAGCGGCACCAACGATCATCTGTGGGAGTTCTATCTCCTCAAGGATGGCAACTACCTCATCAAGAATGTGAACAGCAGCCTGTATCTCGAGGATGCGGATTCCAACGCCACCGCCTCGGCCACCATCGACCAGGGCGCGCGCGCCACCACCGGCACGGGCTGCACCTGCCAGGAGTGGAAGCTGACCTCGACAGGCAACGATCCTTACTCCGCGCCTGCGGCCGTGACCGTGACCTACACCGGGCAGGACAGCGCATCGATCGGCATTCACGATCCTTCGATTCTCAAGGCCGGCTCCTCGTACTACCTCTTCTCGACGCACGGCACGCTGCACGCGCACACCTCGACCGATCGCACCAACTTCTCCGATGATGGCTTCGGACTGGACTCGCTGCCGTCGTGGACAAACACCTACACGGCATCGAGCGGCGACCTGTGGGCGCCGGATGCTTCCGCGCATAACGGTCAGTACTGGCTCTACTACGCAGCGTCAACGTTCGGCAGCGCCAACTCCGCCATCGGCCTCGCCATCAGCCCCACGGGCGTGCCGGGAACTTATGTCGACACCGGCGCCGCAGTCTATACCTCGGCAAGCTGTGCGGGCTCCAACGCCATCGATCCGGCTTCCGTCGTCGATACGGCGGGCAACGCGTGGCTGGTCTTCGGCTCGTGGTCGAGCGGCATCCAGATCGTTCCCGTGGACAACACCACCGGCGTGCCCACAGCCGCTGCGTGCACGCAGATTGCGTTTCATCCCTCCGGCACCGGCATTGAGGGCGCATACATCTATCCGCATGGCGGCTACTACTATCTGTTCGCTTCCATCGACACCTGCTGCAACGGCGTCAACAGCACCTATCGCATCATCGTGGGCCGCGCAACATCGATCACCGGCCCCTACGCCGATCGTGGCGGCCTCGCGCTCACGCAGGGCGGAGGCACCATCCTGCTGAGCGCGCACGACAACATCAACGGCCCAGGCGGCGAAAGCGTCTTCAGCGATACCGATGGCGACATCCTTGTCTACCACTACTACGACGGCAACAACAGCGGCTATCCGGCTCTGGGCATCAACGTGCTCGGCTGGACGAGCGACGGCTGGCCCTACGTGCAGTAACGGGAACGAATCATGCGGAACTTTTTGAGGAATCGAACGAGGCAATCGATGAGAGTTTCATCTACGGCAATCTTCTCCGCGGCGCTGGGCGCGCTGCTGGCCTGCACAGCTCCCGCGGCTTCGGCGCAAAAGAGCAAAGACTCCGCGCCGCACGCCTTCGAGCTTTCGGGCGACTACTGGTTTACGCACGACCCCTCGGTGATGAAAGAGGACGATACCTGGTACGTCTTCGCCACCGGCCGCGCGCCGCATGGCCACATGGCCATCCGCTGCTCGCACGACTTGAAGGACTGGAAGCTCTGCGGCCAGGTCTTCACCGAGATTCCGGATTGGATCCAGAAAGACAGTCCCGGCACCAAAGAGCTCTGGGCGCCGGACATCTCCTACTTCGACGGCCTTTATCACCTCTACTACGCCTACTCGCTCTTCGGGAAAAACACCTCTGGCATTGCGCTGGCGACGAACAAGACGCTCGATCCGAACAGTCCCGACTACAAATGGATGGACCAGGGCCTGGTGCTGCGCTCCGTCGCGACCGACGACTTCAACGCCATCGATCCGAATCTCATCATCGATAAATCCGGCAAGACATGGCTGGCCTTCGGCAGCTTCTGGTCGGGCATCAAGATGCGCCGCATCGATCGCGCCACCGGCAAGCTCTCGACGGAAGACACGAAGCTCTACGCCGCTCGCCACCCGCGAGCGCCCCGCCGACGCCGCGCCGGGCACGCCCGCGCTGCCGCCCAACTGGGAAGCGATTGAAGCGCCGTTCATCATTCGTCACGGCGACGACTACTACCTGTTTGTGTCGTGGGATCTCTGCTGCCGCGGCACCAAGAGCACCTATCGCACCATGGTGGGCCGCTCGCGCAACGTCACCGGCCCGTATGTGGACGCGACCGGCAAGCCCATGATGGAAGGCGGCGGCACGCAAGTGCTGACGGCCAATCACAAGTGGCTTGGCCCCGGCGGCGAATCACTTTACGTGGGCAAGGACGAGACCATCATGGTCTTCCACGCCTACGACGCGACGACGGGCAAGCCCGCGCTGCAGGTTTCGACCGTGTGCTGGAAGCACGGCTGGCCACAGGTTGCGCTCGAAGACGGCACTGAAGCCAAGTAAGGAAAAAGGGCGTCTGCGCAATGCGGGCGCCCGCGCCGCAAGCCCTCGTTCTCTCCCCCTCGAAAAACAACATGCCTGCGCCCAACCGACCGCGTAGTCGCGGCTGGTCTGAGATTCTGGGATTCTGCGCGCAGGAAAAATTGGCGGCTATGTGAGAGGGTGAAATTTTATGAAGGAATTGGAGGCGCGGGCCGGGATCGAACCGGCGCATAAAGGTTTTGCAGACCTCTCCCTTACCACTTGGGTACCGCGCCTTGGCAGGGCTGTCTTTTTACTGAGTGCGCTCCATACCGCCGTAGCCAACCCGGCGGGCGCCGGAGGGCGGATTGGAGCGGGAGACGAGATTTGAACTCGCGACCCTCGCCTTGGCAAGGCGATGCTCTACCACTGAGCTACTCCCGCTTACTGCAAAACTGAGTATACCCGGGCCGCCGAAGGCAGGTCAAACCGCGGAAGATACCCCAATGGGGCCGTTGGCGCGCGACCCTTTTTCTACTTTTACGATCTCCCCGTCGCGCATATGCAGGATGCGCCCGGCCACAGCAGCCGCCTCAGGATTATGCGTGATCATCAGCGTGGTCTGGCCCAGCTCACGGTTCGAGCGCTGCAGCATTTCGAGCACGGCATCGGAGTTTTTGGTGTCCAGATTGCCGGTCGGTTCGTCGGCCAGCACAATGGCCGGCCGGGTAATCAGCGCCCGCGCAATGGCCACCCGCTGCTGCTCGCCGCCGCTCAGCTCGCTGGGCCGGTGCTTCAGCCGCCCGCGAATCGAGAGCAGATCGCTCAAATGGTCGAGATAGGCGCGGTCCATCGGATCCTTGCGGCCGCTGACGGTGTAGGCAATCTCGATATTGGCCATGGCCGAGAGCGTGGGCAGCAGGTTGAACTTCTGGAAGACGAAGCCGATGCGGTGCTTGCGCAGCCGGGTGCGCTCGGCATCGTTCAGGCTGGCAAAATCCACGCCATCGATAACCACGCGGCCGCTGGTGGCCCGCGTCAGCCCGCCCAGCAGATAAAAGAGCGTGGATTTGCCCGAACCCGATGGGCCGACGATGGCCACAAACTCGCCCGGCTCCACGTCGAACGAGACGCTGCGCACCGCGGTGACCTGGATGCGTCCTGCCGCGTAGGTCTTGCTTACCTGATCGGCAACGATGATGGGCGAGGATGCGGGCGGCACAGTCCTTATTGTAAATGGGCCGCACGCGCCGCTTGCCCGCGCGCCGCGTTAAAACATGTTGTGGTCCACCATGTCCTTGTAGTCGTCGTAGGCCTTGATCTTCTTCAACTGCTCTTCCATTTCGGCCGTCGTCAAGTGCTGCATGGCCTTGGGCGCGTCGGCAAAGGCCAGTGCTGTTACGCCCACCACCGCAGCGCCCAGGTTCAGGTCGCGCTGGTCCACCTTGTCGAAGGTATCGCTGGGCTTGTGATGCAGCAGCATGTATTTATCGAAGCGCGTCCACAGCACAAAGGCCGGCACGCCGTGAATCAGGAACGCTCCGTTATCGGTGGAGAAGATGTGTTCCGCATCGTCGGTGGTGCCTCCAGCGCCGAGCCCGTCCAGCAGCGGCTTGATGGGCGCAAGCGAATTCTGCTCGTCCTCGCGGCCAAAGACGTACCACCCCTTCGGCGCCTCCGATCCCGAATCCGTAACAAACACGCCCGCACACTTGTCCATCTCCGCCACATGCTCGCGCACGTAGTGGATCGACCCCAGCAATCCCTGCTCCTCGCCGCCAAAGAGCACGAAGCGCATGGTGCGTTTCGGCTTGATGCCGCTGGCCATCATGGCCTGCGCGATCGCCAGCACGCTCGATGCGCCGGTGCCGTTGTCTTCCGCGCCGGTGCCGAGATGCCATGAATCCAGATGCGCGCCGATCAGCACGTACTCGCCATCCGCATCCGTGCCGGGAATCTCCGCCACCACGTTCTCGACTTTGACGTGCTCGCGGGTGCGGTTCTTAAAGCTGAACTCGACCTCGACCGGGCCGCGATCCAGCAGCCTGCGCAGCAGCAGCGTGTCCTCCTGCCCCACGTCGGCAGTGGGCACATGGGAGATGGCTCCGTTGCAGCAGGCCACGCCAACTTCGCTTGGCACGTCGTTGGTC
Source organism: uncultured Acidobacteriaceae bacterium (assembly GCA_963783925.1). Lineage (GTDB taxonomy): Bacteria > Acidobacteriota > Terriglobia > Terriglobales > Acidobacteriaceae > Telmatobacter. The sequence continues at coordinate 518,319 of CAWAPM010000001.1, forward strand.
CCTCCCAGGCCCAGCAGCACACCCCGCGCGCCTTCGCTGCCAATCAGCGCGATGGTGTCCAGAATCTTGCCAATCTCGAATGGCCCACCGGCGGCAAGCGCATTGCGATCCACCAGCACAATCGCGTCCTTGATGTGGTCAGCCGCCGCCTTCACCGTCTGCTCGTTCAGCACGGTCGAGATACAAAACATTGCCGCGCACGCCGCCCGCAGGCGTCGAGGGACTCCAGCCATCGCTCTCCAGGTGCAGCCGCTGCACGTGGGGCTCAATAATCGACGCGGTCGCATAGGTCTCCGGCTCCCAGGTCGCGCTGATCTCCCAGGGCTCGCGGTGCACATTGCTCAGGCCCATGTGCTTGAACTCGTCCGTCGCCCACTCGGCGGCCTTCACATAATTGGGCGAACCGGTCAGCCGCGGGCCGATGTCGTCGGCCAGCACGCGGTCGTAGTCGTAGGCTTTGCCGGCAAGCATCATCTGCCCGCCCAGCTTCACCAGCGCCGTGTTCTCCGCCGCATCGGGCGCGCCAATCGGGCTAGCCGGGGGCGCCGGGGTTTGTGCCTGTGCCGCTGTGATCGCAAAAATCAGCAAAGCTGCCGCAGTAAACCTGCATTTCATCAGTCGTCCGTCCTCCGGAGTGCGCCCAGTCTAGCAGCGCCCCCGCGGCCCGCGATGCACTAAAATAAGAGGGCACAGAATCCACGCAGGAAACCCGCATGACCGCAGCTACAAAAGCCTCTCTCGCCGCTTCGCTCGCCTCCGCCGCCTCGCAGGCCGGCCTCACGCTCGTCTCCACCACCGCGGGCACGGACTTCCACGGTGAGCCGACCTCCATTTTCCAGCTCGGCGTGCCCGGACTCGAGGGCCGCACCCTGCAGCTCGAGCTCAGCTCGGCCTTCGACTTCGATAAGCCGGACTTGCTGCCGCAGATGGCCGCGCACCTCGCCGCCCAGGCCAAGCGCCTGCGCAATCCCCGCCCCGAGTGCTCCGTCACCCTGGCCGGCCTGCCCATCGCCTTCGGCAAGTTCGCGTGGCCCTTCCATCGCTCCACCTCGGGCTCGGACACCTACATCGTCCACGGCGAAATGCACCTGGCCGATGGCGGCGCGCACAACCTGCACGCCAAGGTCTCCGCCTCAGTCACCGTCACCTTCGCCGAGATTGTCCCGGCGATGGAGCAGCCCTACGCCGAAAGCTTCGTCTACAACGCCATCCGCAAGACCGTCGATCTCGGCCAGCTTGAGTTTGTGAAGTCCGGCAACCGCCAGCCCGTGCCCGTCACCACGCGCTTTTACAGCCGCTGGCAGAAGAAGTTCATCTTTACCGAGACCAACGACACCGAGCGCCTGGAATATCTGCTGCGCAAGGTCTACTGGCTCAGTGGCGTGCTGGGCGAAAGCAAGCCCGTCTGGATTGCCGATCCGCGTGACGCGCAGTACCTCAACACCACCGAGGCCGATCTGCTGCGCATGGCCAGCCACGAAGCCGGCGAGGGACTGATGACGCTCGATGGCGAGTATGCCGCGGCAACGCCCGCGCTCATGGCCCGCGCTGCCGACTACCAGGCTGCGCTCGAGGCCGCGCTCACCTTCACCAAGCCGCACTTCAACGAGTCCATGCGCGCCGGCGAAGCGAACATGTAATCCGCTCTGGGTTTGTGGGGCTGAGGTCTGCGGTTCGGGACCCGGCCCTTCCGACAATCGTGCCAGCTCAGCTGTCCCTCAGCACAATCTTGCCTTCTACCCCGCCCGCCGCCAGCAGCTCAATCGCTTCGCGCGCCGCAAGCAGCGGGAACTCGCGTGTCACCAGCGGGTCGATCTTCTTCTCCTCGAGCAGCGAGAAGATCCTGGGCAGGTCCTCGCGAAACGGCGCAGCATCCTTGCGATAGAGCGCGGTGATGCCGTAAAACTTGCCGCGCCGTCCGCGCAGCCGCGCGCCAACAAACAGATTGGCGAACATCGCCACCTTGGGCAGAACTCCCGGCGCGCCCATGAAACCGAATCCAACCACCGTGCCGCCGGGCCGCAGCGTACTGATACATGCTCCAATATTCGTGCCGCCCACGGCATCGAAGACGCAATCGACGCCGGCCGGTTCGAGAGCGCGCACCAGTCTGTCAACCCGGCCCGCCCGATAGTCAATCGGCACGGCGCCAAACAGCCGCAACGTCTCGTGCTTGGCGGCCGACGCCGCGCCGTACGCCTTCACCCCGGCCAGCCGCAGCAGTTGCAGCGCGGCAATGCCCACGCCTCCGGCCGCTCCCGTCACCAGCGCCGTCTGTCCCGGCTGTACCTTTGCCACGCGATGAATCATCTGCCATGCGGTCACGTAATTCAGAATCACGGCCGCGGCATCGCGGTCGGAGACACCGTCAGGCACCGGTAGAAAGTGCTCTGCCCCGCGCGTTAACGACTCTGCAAATGCGCCGTAGACCGTGAGCGCCGCTACGCGCTGCCCCAGCGCAAACCCTGAGACGCCAGCACCGAGCGCATCCACCTCGCCCACAACTTCATAGCCGGGAACAAACGGAATCTTCGGCGCAAAAGGATAACCGCCGGACAGCATCATCACATCGGTAGCGCCCACGCCAGCCGCGCGGACCCGCACGCGCAACTCCCCGGGCCCCGGCTGCTGCTGCGGCAGGTCAACGACCTGAAGAACCTCGGGCCCGCCTTTGCGCGTCAGCATCACCGCGCGATAAGTCGCCGCCATGCCAACCTCTTCCCGTTCCCGGAGTGTGTCTTGGTTGAGACCCGTAAGCTACAGCGCCTGTCCGCATGACGCGCAGAACCGCGCGCCCTGCACATTGGTGGATTGACAGCGCGGGCAGGCCACCAGCATGCCCGGCTGCGCCATGCTCTGCACCGGCGGCGCATACTGCGCCTGCGCAGCATTCGCCGCATACGCGGGCGGCATATTTGGCGCCTGCGGCATATTTACAGTTACATTCACCGGCCAGCCCATGGGCGGCGCGGCCATGCCCAGCGCCGCGGCGATGCCTGCGGCCTGTATAGCGTTGAACTCCCGCACCCGCCCCGGCATGAAGAAGCACTCGATGAAGCCGAGAAACGCCGTAATCCCCGTCCAGAAAAAGCAGCAGTAGAGAATGCCCAGCCCCGTGCGCCGCAGATAGAAGTGGTGCACGCCAAAAGTGCCCAAAAACAGCGCCAGCAGGATGCCCACAACCTCGTCGCGGCGCACCGCCTCATATTGCTGATAAAAGATCGCCTGTGCATTGGGATTGGAATATGCCGCTGCGCTCATGGCCGTCGCTCCTTGCGTGCCTGCATACCACCATACGCGGCTGGCCGCATGCGAGTTCCACAGTTCCCGGCTCCTTTCCCTGTCCCTGGTACCCGAAGTTGTAGCATCAAATCCAGCATGACCACTGTTTCCGCCGCGGCCAGCGGCACCTTCCAGCTCGGCGGCGATCTCCCCGTAGCTCGCCTTGGCTACGGCACCATGCGCCTTGTGGGCGAGGGCGCGTGGGGCGAGCCGGCCGACCCCGACGCCTGCCGCCGCGTTCTGCGCCGCGCCGTCGAACTCGGCGTCACACTCATCGACACCGCCGATGCCTACGGCCCCGAAATCGCCGAGCGGCTCATCGCCGAAGCCCTGCACCCCTATCCCGCCGACCTCGTCATCGCCACCAAGGGCGGCATCACCCGCCAGGGCCCGGCCAAAACAGAGTACGTGGGCCGAGCCGGCTACCTCATCCAATGCGTGGAGATGAGCCTGCGCCGCCTCCGCATCGAGCGTATCGAGCTCTACCAACTCCACCGCATCGATCCGCGCACCCCGCTCGAAGAATCCCTCGGCGCGCTCGCGCAGATGCAGGAGCAGGGAAAGATCCGCCACATCGGCCTCAGCGAAGTCACGCCCGCGCAGATTGAAGAGGCGCAGAAGATCGTCCCCATCGTCAGCGTGCAGAACCGCTACTCGCTCGCCGACCGGCGCCACGAGGAGACGCTGCGCTGGTGCGAAGCCCGCAGCATTGCCTTCCTGCCTTGGTATCCCATGGCCGGCGGCAAGATGCTCAAGCAAGATCACCCGCTGCAGCAGGCACTGCGGCGCACAGCCGCCGCGCACAGCGCCACGCCCGCACAGGTTTCGCTCGCATGGCTCTTGAAGCGTTCGCCGGTGATGCTGCCGATTCCCGGCACGTCGAAGGTCGCGCACCTCGAAGAGAACATCGCCGCCGCTGCGCTCATGCTGACCGCGGAAGAATGCGCGGCGCTCGAAGAGGCCGGCCAGCCGTAGCTACTGCTACTTCTTGTCCGCGTCTTTCTTCTCGTCGCTCGCGCGCGGCGTCAGCGTGGCAGCCAGCGGATCGCCCCAGATGTAGTGGCCGAACCAGTTCTCGTTCTCTTCCATCACCGCGCGCTGCTGCTTGGGCTTGTTCACCGGATGCCCAAAGCCGTCGTAGAGCACCATCTTCACCGGCACGCCGTGATCCTCAAGCGCCTGCCGCAGCTCAAAGCTGTCCGGCACCGGCACGCGATGATCTTCGCTGCCCTGCTGGATCAGCGTGGGCGTCTGCGCATTCGCGATGTAGGTGATGGGCGAGGTCTTCTTGTAGATCTCGGGATCGTCCCACGGCGTGGCGTGCAGATACTGCCGCGTGAACGGCGTAATGTCGGTGTTCACGTAGTAGGTCATCCAGTCGCTGATGCCCGCGCCCACGCTCACCGCCTTGAAGCGGTCGCTCGACGCGGTGATGAACGCCGAAATATATCCGCCCTCGCTCCAGCCCATCGAGCCCACGCGGTCCTTGTCCACAATGCCCCGCGCAATCAGCGCATCCACGCCGGAGATCACATCGGCATAATCGCCCACGCCCAGGTTGCGCACATTCAGCGAGCGAAACTTCTCGCCATATCCCGCCGAGCCGCGATAGTTCGGCTCCAGCACCAGCGCGCCCTTGGCCACAAACCGCTCGATCGGGTAATAGCGATCCGCATAGAGCAGCGGCATATCGATGCCCGTGGGGCCGCCGTGAATCACCACCAGCAGCGGATACTTCTTCTTCGCATCGAAGTCCGCAGGCTTCACCAGCACGCCCTCAATCTCCGTGCCGTCGCCCGACTTCCAACGCACCACCTCGCGCTGCGCCTCCGCAAAGCCCTTCAACTGCTCGCCCGCATGGGTCAACTCCACCGGCTTGGGATCACTCGACTGCAGCGGCATAAATCTCGGCAGTACTGGTTCTCGCCCGCGCCGCGATAAGCCACCTTGCTGAAGTCCTTCGAAAACGAAAATTGGCTGGCAATCGAGCTGCCCGGCATCTCCACGCGCGTAATCGCTTTCGTCTCCGGGTTCAGCCGGTAGAGCGACGAGCTCATGCCGTGCAGCGCGGCGAAATAAATCCCATCCGGCGTCCAGCGCAGCAGGTCTGGGTCCTCGTCAAACGCTTCCGTCAGCACCTGCGGCGTGCCGCCGCCGCTCGGCACAGTCGCAATCCGGCTGTCGGTGTAGTAGAAATACTTGCTCCCCGCCGCGGTTTCATACGCAATCTGTTTGCCGTCCGGCGACCACTGCGGATTCGAATCCGGCGACGGCGTATCCACAATCTTCTTCGCCGCGCCGCCCGCCGTGGGCACCGTATAGAGGTCCTCGGTGTCCTCCGAGATCAGATCCGGGTCGCGCGTTGCGCCAAACGCAATCTGCGCGCCGTCGGGCGAAACTGAAAAGTCTGTCACGCTGAAGCTGTCGCCCGGCGTCAACAGCTTTGGCTCCGCCGGCGCGGCCATCTTGCCCGCCTCGTCCATCGCGGGCAGCTCCAGCCACCACAGGTGCGTCATCTGATAGTCCGCGTGGATCACCTGATAATCGCCGAAGCTTTCTTCGCGATCCTTCATCTCCTTCGGCTTCGGCCCCTGGGCCGCGAGCGCGAGGTGCTTCGAGTCGGGCGCCCAATCAAAGCCGTTCACGCCCTCTTCCATCTTGGTGATCTGCTGCGCTTCTCCGCCATCGGCCGGCATCACCCACAACTGCTGCTTGTGGTCGGGAGACTTGGGCAGCACGCCGGGCCGATTAGAAAGAAAGGCAATCCACTTCCCGTCCGGCGACCACTGCGCACTGTTGCTCGAGTGGCCCGTCGCGGCCAGCAGATGCCGTTCGCCGGTCGCCACATTCGCAATCCACAGGTCGGTCTCAAAGGCGTTCGCGTCCCAGTCCGTGCGCGACTGCTGATAGATCACGCGCTTGCCATCGGGCGCCATGCGCGGCGCGCTCACGCTGAACATTTCCAGCGACTGATCGATCGTCGGGACTTTCGATTGCGCGAAGGCAGCGGACGTCAGCGTGAACAACAAGGCAAGAGAAAAGCAGGAAGCAGCGCGCATCACGAGCAGGTCTCCTCGCAGAATTGTGTCCGCAGTATACGTCCACACGCAGCAAAGCCGCGGAGGCGCTGCCTCCGCGGCTCTGCCATCTGCGAATGCCCGTCAGTCCGCTACTCGACCACGTTCTTCGCGATGGTGGTCTTGTACCACTCCGCGCTCAGCTTGGGAGTGCGCTTCAGCGTCTTGAAGTCCACGTAGTGAATGCCGAACCGCTTGCTGTAGCCATCGGCCCACTCGAAGTTGTCCAGCAGGCTCCACAGGAAGTAGCCCTTCACCGGATATTCTTCGCGCACCGCGCGGTGCAGTTGCGTGAGGTGGTTGCGCAGATACATCACGCGGTCCACATCTTCCACGCGGCCCTCCGGCGTCAGCACATCGTCGGATGAAGTGCCGTTCTCCGTGATGTAGATGCCCTTCGGCTTCCAGACATCGCACACGTTGCGCACGCCCCAGTAGATGCACTCCGGCCCCAGCGTGAGCCACGGCGAAAACATGTGCGGATAGGACGACGGCGCAGGCTCCACGGCAAAGCCCAGCGGGTTAATCGGCCGCGCGCACATAGGTCGGCGTGTAGATGTTGAGCCCCACAAAGTCGAGCGGGCTGCCGATGGCCTTCATGTCGCCTTCCTCCACCTTCGGTGCATTCGCTCCTTCGTGCTCCAGATACTCGTCGGGATATTTGCCTTCCATGAGTCGTCGTCAGGAACGGCGCATTGCCGATGCGCGTGGCCTTGCGCGCGGCCTCGACGTGCTCGTGCGTTTCGATCACCGGCACAAACACGGTCGCATTTTCCGCGAGACCCACCTGCGTGCCGCTCGGCGTGTTGGCGCGGATGGCCTGCACGCCAAGCCCGTGCGCCAGAATCGGCGTGATGGCGCATCTGGTTGCACTTGCGCGTCGGGCAGCTTCAATCCCGGCGCGAACTGCCCAATCGCGATAGCCCAGGTCGGTAAAGCAGGTCGAATTCGTTCGTGGTCATGAAGTGATGCACGCGGTCGCCCAGCTGCTTGGTCACGTAGCGCCGCGTAATCCGCAAACGCCTGCGACGTGTCGCGCGATCTGCCAGCCGCCCTCGAGCGCCGCGGGCGTGTCCCAGTGGAACATGCGTGACGTAGGGCGTGATGTTGTTGGCCAGCAGCTCATCCACCACGCGGTTGTAGTAGTCCAGGCCCTTCGTGATTCACCTGGCCCTTGCCGTCGGGAAAGACGCGCGACCACGAAATCGACATGCGATAGGTGCTCACGCCCAGCGCCTTCAGCAGTTGCACATCCTCTTTGTAGAGGTGATAGGAGTCGTCCGCCACATCGCCCGTCTCGCCGTGATAGGTTTTGCCCGGCGTGTGCGAGAAGACATCCCACAGCGAAGGCCCGCGGCCATCCGCCGTCGCGCCGCCCTCAATCTGGTAGGCCGCCGTCGCGCATCCCCACAAAAAGCCCTTGGGATAAGTCGAGCGGCTCAGGCATGGGCTCGCCGAATGCAAACTTCGGCAGCAGTGCGCCGGTCGACGCAGCAGCCGCTGCTGCAGTCATAACCTTGCCAAATTGGCGGCGGGAATGATTCTTCATGGCGGGGATTTCCTTTCAGCGCGGAATGAGCTTATGCTCAGCCAAAACGTTTTAGCAGAGCACACGAGGGGTGGCAAGGCTGCTCACTGTAGCGCCAAGCTCCGCAACAAAAGCGGCCCCTGCGCGCTGCGCCCTCATCAATCTCTCGATGAAAAGACTACTGCGCGTCTTCGATTCGTACTGCGCGCCATCCGCCGCGCCCTTGGCTTACGGCTCGCCTTTATAGGCCACACCGGATCTTCGATCGACTGCACAGCATCCTTACAAGCAGGCCGTCGATCGTCTTGGCGTAGACGCGATTCGCGCCGAGAGTGCCCTCGCTACCTCCGGACCACTCGCATGACGCAGATGGACCCTGTGGGACGATGCTGCGGCTTCAAACTCCACCTTGACTTGCCGTAGGCCTTCGGTTCCCTTGGCAGGAAGGCACCGCGATCCTACAAGAACGTCCTTCGTCTTGTCGCAAACCACGAATCTTACTTTGCGCGTTGCAGTTGATTGGGCCTTCGAATGCCGCGCCAAAAGACAAAGCGAGCCACGGCCACTTTCATTGAGCCGCGGGCTTCTTAATAAGTTGGACTTACAATGCCGGTAGCTTGCTACAAACAGGCGCGAACCGCCGCGTCTGCCGCACTCGCTTCAGGTGGTCTACATCTCTTTGACGCCATCCACAAACGCCTTCAGCTTGCGGCTGCGCGAAGGATGCCGCAGCTTGCGCAGCGCCTTGGCTTCGATCTGCCGGATGCGCTCGCGCGTCACCTGGAAGCTCTGGCCCACTTCTTCCAGCGTGTGCTCCGAGCCGTCTTCAAGCCCGAAACCGCATCTTGATCACGCGCTCTTCGCGCGGCGTCAGCGTGCGCAGCACCTGCGAGGTGTACTCCTTCAGGTTCACGCTGATCACGGCTTCAGAAGGCGAAACGGCCTGACGATCTTCGATGAAGTCGCCAAGGTGCGAGTCTTCCTCTTCGCCGATCGGCGTTTCCAGCGAGATCGGCTCCTGCGCGATCTTCAGCACCTTGCGCACCTTGGCCACAGGAATATCCATGCGCCGCGCAATCTCTTCGCTTGAAGGCTCGCGGCCCAGCTCCTGCACCAGTTGGCGGCGAGGTGCGGATCAGCTTGTTGATCGTCTCGATCATGTGCACCGGGATGCGGATCGTGCGCGCCTGGTCGGCAATGGCGCGCGTAATCGCCTGACGAATCCACCACGTCGCATAGGTCGAGAACTTGTAACCGCGCCGGTACTCGAACTTGTCCACCGCCTTCATCAGGCCGATGTTGCCTTCCTGAATCAGGTCGAGGAACTGCAGTCCGCGGTTGGTGTACTTCTTCGCGATCGACACGACGAGTCGCAGGTTGGCCTCGATCAGCTCGCGCTTGGCCTGCTCGGCGTCCATGTCGCCCTGAATCATCTCGCGCTGCGTGCGCTTCAGCTCGACGATGGAAACGCCTGCGTCGCCCTCGATCTTCTCGAGATCGACCTTGCAGTTCTTCTGCTGGCGCCGGTACTCCTTCTTCAGCTCCTCGCTCTTCGATGCTTCGTGCTTCTGATCGAGCGAGCGAATCTGCCGCTCCAGCGTGCGCATCGTGTCGACGGTCTTGTTGACCTTGTCGAGCAGGCGCTTGCGCTCCAGTCCCGTGTACTTCAGCTCGCGCACAATGCGCGAAACGTAGCACCTTCTCGCGCGCAATCGGCCCAGCGGGTCTTGCGCTGTTCGCGCTGGCTTGTCTTGCTGTTCGCCGCGGCCTGCTTCTCTTCAAGCAGCGCAATCTTCTTCTGGTGCTTCACCAGCGCGTCGATGCGCGTCACGGTGGCACGCACGCGCGCCTGCACCACGTCTTCGGTCAGCTCTTCTTCGTCGAAGACCACGACTTCTTTCACGTTGCGCACGCCGCGCTTCAGGTCTTCGCCCAGAGCCACAATCTCGCGAATCACAATCGGCGAACGCGAAATCGCCTTCATCACGCGCAGTTGTCCGCGCTCGATGCGCTTGGCGATTTCCACTTCGCCTTCGCGCGTCAGCAGCGGCACGGTGCCCATCTCGCGCAGATACATGCGCACCGGGTCATTGGTTTTTTCAAGCGTCCCCGGCGTCAGGTCGAGCTCAACGTCTTCTCCGCCCTCTTCCAGTTCAAAATCCTTGTCGCTGCCGAACTTGGCGCCGTCGAGCAGGTCAATGCCCTGGGTGCCGATGGTGGTGATCAGATCGTCCAGATCGTCAGGCGAGGCGCTCATGTCCTCCGGCATCATGTCGTTCACATCGCCGTAGGTCAGATAGCCCTTCTCCTTGCCTGTTTCGATCAGGTTCTGAATATCGTCTTCAAATTTCTCGTCAGTTGCCAAAGTCGTCTCTCAGCGCGATTCTGAGTTTTAGCACTGTGCCGCGCACCAGTGCGGCGCTCGATGCGCGCACGAAAAAAGATTTCCGGCCGTGGAAATCTTCGCGCGCGTATCGACGCACCTGCGGTTACCCGCAACAAAGAGCGGTTTCAATTCGTCGCTCGGAACAGGATGCATGCGCTTCAGGTTTCGCCTGGTCGCCCGCGAGCCGAAGCTCATATGTGGGGCAGAGGGGCGCGCATCCTCACAGAGATCAATAGATTACCACAGTCCGCCCTGTGTCTCTGCAGACAATATCGGCCAGTGCATCAACTTATTTGAGGCCGTCTGCCGTCGGGCTTTCACCGGGCCGGGTAGAACTTGACCTCTACCCGCTCTGTTTCCTATCGATTAGACGCAAAAAGGAGATGAAACGGCGCAAAAAGCCTCGCGCGACGGCTCCCGCACTCAAGGTACCTGCCTAGGCCCCAGGGCTATGCAGCCCGCGCAGCGCCCGGTCCAGCTCCATCTTGCGCTGCTCAGCACCGCCAGCCTCGGCCACGTCGCCGCGGCGCTCGGCTTCAGCGATCTGCGCCCGTATCTGGCGGATCTCGTTCTCAATCTGACGTTTACGCAAGCTCTGGATGGCCCCCACCACGGTCGCCTCCGAGGGCGGATCGGTCTCCGCCAGCAGAGCCCCGGCCAGCAGCGCCCGCTGGGCCTCGTCTTCAACAGCGTCCATCGGGTCGCGGCGCCTCGCGCCCGGCCAGCGCCTGCAGCGCCGGAAACACGCTCAAGCCCCTCAAACCACTGCGGCTGCCGCGCCACCGCGTCCGCCGCAGTCCGCCGCGCGCCCTCATGCTCCGGGTCGGTGATCGCCAGCGCCCGCAGCAGCACCCGCTCCACCTCGGTCAGCCCCGCAGCGCGCACCTCGATACGGTCTCGCTGTTTCAGCGCGGCCTGGCGCAGCTCCTCGCGCAGCACCGCCGAGTCGATGCCCAGCTTCTGCGCCGCGTCCGCCGCAAACTGGTCCCGCGCCAGCTTCTCCGGCATGCGCCGGATATGCGGCAGCAGATAATTCATCGCCTTCACCTTCTGCTCGCCGCTGGCGCCAGGAAACATCTGCCGCGCCCGCTCGATCAGATAATCCGACTGCCGCCGCGCCGCGCGCACCGCCGCGATATACGCCTCCACGCCCCGCTCGCGAATGTACCGGTCCGGGTCGAGGCCGTCCTCGAGCGTCACGATCTTGATGGTGAAACCCTCCTCGGTCAGCAGGGCAATCGACTTCTCCGCCGCATTCGCGCCCGCCGCATCGGGATCGAAGTTCACCGCCACATTCGACGTGTGCCGCTTCAAAATCGCCACCTGCTGCTCGGTGAAAGCCGTGCCGCTGGTGGCAATCACGTTGCTGAATGCCGCGCAGATACAGCGCTGATGCAGTCCATCTGCCCTTCGACGAGCAGCGCAAACTCCGCCTTGCCGAATCGCCGTCTTGGCCTTGTCGAGATTGAAAAGCACCAGGCTCTTTGTATACAGCGGCGTCTCCGGCGAGTTGAGATACTTCGGCCCCGCCTTGTCGCCCGTCTCAAGCGTCCGCGCCGTGAAGGCGATCACCCGCCCGCCCTCGTTCGCAATGGGAAACATGATCCGCTTGCGGAATCGGTCGTAGATCGGCCCTTGCGTGCCGTCGCCCTGCTCCTTTGAGCTGAACAGCCCCGACGCCCGCAGCGTCTCCGCATCCGCCATCCCGCTCAGCCGGTCGCGCAGCCCGTTGAAGCTATCCGGCGCATACCCGATGCGAAAGGTTTTTATGCCTTCTGGAGTCAAGTCCGCGGCCCGCCAGATATTCCCGCGCCACCGCGCCCTCAGGCCCGCGCAGCTGCTCTTCAAACCACGCCGTCGCCGCCTCGTGCAGATCCAGCAGCTCGCCCGCGCATGCGCGCCTCGGCCGCCTCCTCCGGCGAAGAAAACTCCCGCTTGGGCAGCGGAATGCCGCACTTCCTGCGCCACGATCCGCACCGCCTCGGGAAAGCCCACGTTCTCGATCTTGCCCACAAACGAGAACACATCGCCCGACACGCCGCACCCGAAGCAGTGGTAGAACTGCCGCACCGCATGCACGCTGAACGATGGCGATTTCTCTTTATGGAAGGGGCACAGCCCCGAGTAATTCTGCGCGCCGGCTTTGCGCAGGCGAATGTACCCCTCGATCACCTTGACGATGTCGGCCTGCTGCTTCACGGTCTGGGCAAAGTCACTCACGCTTCGGGTCTACGCTCACGGTCCGGGTATACCTCTACGATACGGCCCGCGTCTCCCTGCCCGTTGCCGGCCCGGTGTGGAAGCCGTGGAAACTCCGGCGTTTGCCGCGACGCCCCGACCTTGCATCTAACCCGCTCAGGCCCGCTCAGGCACTTCCGGCCATTGCGCCGGGCCCATTCTCCCCCTGGAGGTCCCTCCCCCATGCACTCAGATCGATACCGCGTCCTTCGCGCGCTCACCGCCGCCACCCTCGTTGGCCTCTTCGCCACGCCGCCTTCCACCTTCGCGCAGACCCAGCATCTCGTCTCGCCCCTCGACTTGCAAAGCGCCGCATCGAAGGCCTCCCAACAGCGCGACCAGAACCTTGAAACCCTCCGCTCCTTCTTCGGCTCCGATCAGGCGCGCCAGGCCATCGAGTCCGCACACATGAATCCCACCGAGGTGAACAAGGCCGTCGCGGGCCTGAGTGACGAAGAGCTCGCGCAGCTCGCCACCCGCGCTACCAAGGGTCAGGCCGACTTTGCCGCGGGCGACTTCAGCAACCGCGACCTGCTCGTGCTCGTGGTCGCCATCGCCGCGATCATTCTCATCATCGTTGCCGTTCGCTAACTGCATGCCCACGCCGCGCAGCCTCACCCGCATCGTCGTAATGGCGGCGATGCTGTGCGGCGTTGCGCGCGCGGCGGACCCGGCAGGCCTGTGGATCGACGTGCCCTTCGTCGCGCAGACCACCGACGGCTGCGGCGCAGCTTCCATCGCCATGGTCATGCAGTACTGGCAGCAGCATCTCGACAAACCCGCGACCGATGCGGCGGACTACGCCCGCATCGAGCACGCGCTCTACGCCCCGCAGGCCCGCGGCATCTACGCGTCGGCCATCGAGCGCTACTTCGCGCAAAATGGCTATCGCGTCTTCGCCTTCACCGGCGATGCCGCCGTGCTTCAAGAGCATCTCGCCAAGGGCCGCCCACTCATCGCCGCGCTCAAGCCCGGCGCGGGCGCGACCCTGCACTACGTGGTCGTCGTCGGCATCGATCCCGCGCGTCAAACAGTGCTCGTCAACGATCCCGCACAGCGCAAGCTGCTCACCGAGGACGCCGCGCGCTTTGAGCGCGAGTGGGCCGCCACCGGCCACTGGACGCTGCTCGCCGTGCCCCTCGCTGCCTCTGAGGTGACGGCCCGCTAGTGCAAGCCCGCACGCGCAAGTCCGTAGCTGCCATTCGCCGCCTCTGCGTCCTCGCCGTGCTGGGCGCGGCTCTCAGCGTGTCCGCGCAGGCTCCCACTTCCGCGCAGCTTCAGGATCTCGAATCCGCCCAGCGCTGGCCGGAGATCGTGCAGGCTCTTGCCCCGCTCCCCGCGCGCACCGCCGACGAAGACTACGTCTATGCATCCGCTCTCGCGCATCTGGGTCGCTTGCCGGAAGCCGCGCGAGCCTTCGAAGCTGGCCGCCATCTTGCTCCACGCGATACGCGCTTCCCCATCGAGCTCGCCGGCATCGACTTCAAGCAGAAGCGCTACCCGCAGGCCGCGCGCCTGTTGCACAGCGCTCTCAAACTCGCACCTGGCGACGCCTACGCCAACGACTTTCTCGCGACGATCTACTTTCTCGAGGGCAACACCCCAGCCGCGCTCAAGTACTGGAACCGCATCGGCAAGCCCCGCGTCGGCAAGCCCCACATTGAGCAGGTCCGTCTCGATCCCACGCCACACGTTGATCCAGCATTACTCGACCGCGCCTTCGCCTTCGCGCCTGCATCCACGCTCACGCTCGCGCAATATTTCGATTCGCAAACCCGCCTCCGCGCCCTCGGCATCTTCGCGCAGCAGCAGCTCGACCTGCGCGCCTTACCCAGCGGCAACTTCGACATCGACGTGCGCAGCCGCGAGCGCAATGGCTTCGGCGACTCGCGCCTCGAAGCGCTCTTCCTTTTCCTCCACGAGCTGCCCTTCCAGGCCGTCACGCTCGACTACTTCAACGCCCGCCGCGAGGCCATCAACTTCACCTCGCTCTATCGCTGGGACGAGAACAAGCACCGCGTCCTCGCCGACCTCTCCGCGCCCTTCGAGCATCGCGCCAGTTATCGCACGGGTCTCACCCTCGATCTGCGCAATGAGAACTGGGCCGTCCGCAACAGCTTCACCGGCGCCGCGCCGGTGCTGGCCAGCCTCAATCTGCGCCGCGAGTCCGGCGCCTTTGCGCTTGCCTCTTCCGCGCACGACAAGCTGCGCTGGCAGCTCGGCATCGAGGCCTCGCATCGCGATATGCGCAGCGTCGTCGCCAACTCCGTGCTCACGCCGGAGCTGCTCGCCCAGGGCACAGCACTCAAGCAGACCGCGCAAATGGAAAGCTCGCTGCTGCGCCTTCCCGAGCGCCGCTTCACCCTCGAAGCCGACGCACGCTCGCAGGCCGCGCGCCTCTGGTCGCAGCCTCGCGAGTCCTTCGAAAAATTGCAGGGCGCGCTCGCCGCGCACTGGCTGCCGCAGGCCCAGGGCGACGACTACTCCCTCGAAGACCATCTCCACGCCGGCCGCACCTTCGGCTCCATCCCTTTCGACGAGCTCTTCATGCTCGGCCTGGAGCGCGACAACGACCTTCCTCTGCGCGCGCACATCGGCACGCGCGACGGCCGCAAAGGCTCCGCGCCCCTTGGCCGCAATTACCTGCTCAACACATGGGAGATGGACAAGAACATCTATTCGAATGGCCTGCTCGCCGTGAAGATCGGCCCATTCCTCGACACCGGCGCCATCGCTGACCCCAACCCCGCGCTCGGCTCGCATCAGTGGCTCTATGACACCGGCGCGCAGCTCAAGCTCCGCATCTTCTCAACGACCGTTGCATTCTCCTACGGCAGAGATCTGCGCTCCGGCAACAATGCCTTCTACGTCACGCTGCTGCCCTGAGACAGGCTCAGACGCCCGGCGGTTCACATCCAAAAAAGGAAGAGGGCCGGGCACTTTCGCCCGACCCTCATTACGATCCAATTGGACGGTTCTTAGCCGCGGCCGCCGCCCTTGCCGCCACCGCCGCCCTTGCCGCCGCCGCCCTGGCCGCCACCACCACCCTGGCCACCACCGCCGCCTTGGCCGCCCTGTCCACCCTGGCCGCCCTGGCCGCCCTGACCACCGCCGCCAGCGCCGCCTGCGCCGCCTGCGATCGCATTGCTGAAGTTGGTTGCGATCGTGCCGTAGGCGTTATCTACGCTCTGCGCAAAATTCTTCGCACCCGCTGTCGCTCCCAGAGCCACCAGCGAAACCACCAGCACAAACTCCACCATCGCGCCGCCGGTCTCATGGGCAGCCAGCCGTCCTGCCCAACGCCATAACTCAGCCATTTGCTTCTTCATCGCGCACCCCTCTCCGCCAAACCATTTCCGATTTTCGTTTCGTTGTCGTCCGCCTATGGGGACTTGCATGATCAGCGCCGTCGCCGTGGTGCGCATCCGGGCTGTGGGGGATAACCTGAGCTTCATACATATCTCCGAGCTCCGCATCACCCGCTCGCCCGCGATGGAGAAATCAGTTGTACCGGAGCCATCGGTTACTTAAGTTGCAGATTCGATAAGACTGACCGGATTTCGGACACTTTCAGATACACTTCGTCAAAATATTCATAGATTCGCAAAATACTTGTTGCAACGAATATCCCGTTCGCACATCCAAATGTACGAAAAGGAGAAACACCCCATGACCGCAGCCGCCACTACCTGGAAGATCGACCCCGCCCACTCCGCCGCCGAGTTCAAGGTCAAGCACATGATGATCTCGAACGTGAAAGGCAAGTTCAGCGGGATCACCGGCACCTTGACCTTTGACCCCGCAGACCCCACCCGCTCCACCGTTGAGGCCAGCATTCCCGTGGCTACCCTCTCCACCGGCGACGAGCAGCGCGACGGCCACCTCAAGAGCGCCGAGTTCTTCGACGTGGAGAGATTCCCCACCATGTCCTTCAAATCCAGTGAAGTCACTCCCGCATCTGCCGGCGAACACGCGGTGGTGGGCGAGCTCACGATGCACGGCGTGACCCGCGTCATCAACTTCGCCGTGGAAGGGCCCAGCGCCCCCGGCAAAGACCCCTGGGGCAACACCCGCATCGGCCTCTCGGCCACCGCCAAGATCAACCGCAAGGACTTCGACCTCAGCTGGAACGCAGCCCTCGAGACCGGCGGCGTGCTGGTAAGCGACGACGTCTTCCTCACCCTCGACATCCAGTTCGTTCAGGGCTAAGTTTCACGGGGCCTGAACCGACTGCAAAGCGGTCACGGTGCGCGAGGCGCGGGCTGGAGAAATCCAGCCCTCATCGCCCCGACGCTTTATAGTCAGGGCAGCATGACGCACGGCGCACACACCCAGGCAGTTCTCATCCAATTCTCCGGGCAGGATGCGCCCGGCATCGCTGCTCAACTCACCGAGATCCTCGCGAACTTCGACGTCCGCATCCTCGATATCGGCCAGGCGCAGGTGCACGAGTCGCTGGCCCTCGCCTTCCTCGTCGAACTCGGCGTCGGCAACAGCCTTGCCCCGCTGCAAGCCGCACTCGAAGAGCGTGCCGCCGCGCTCGGCCTGCAGCTCCGCTTCAAGCCGGTCGAATCAGACGCACTCGAAGCCTGGCTCCACGGGCCGCGCCCCGACCGCATGATCGTCACCCTGCTCGGCCCCGCCATCACCGCCGCGCAGCTCGCCCGCGTCACCGGCATCATCGCCCGCCACAGAATGAACATCGACCGCATCGAACGGCTCTCTGGCCGCCTCTCAGGCCGGCTCTCCGGCCGTCTCGCCGCCGGCGAGTTGCCCGCTAATGCCCCCCCTCGCAATGCCTGCGTCGAGTTGTCCATCAGCGGCGCCGCACCCGACGAGACCGCGATACGCGCCGAGTTCCTCGCCGCCGCGCAGGAGCTCTCCCTCGACATCGCCTTCCAGCGCGAAAGCATCTTCCGCCGCAACCGCCGTCTCTTCGTCTTCGACATGGACTCGACCCTCATCCAGGGCGAGGTGATCGACGAGCTGGCCAAAATGGCCGGCGTGGGCGAGCAGGTCTCCAAAATCACAGAGGCCGCCATGCGCGGCGAGCTCGACTTCGACCAGAGCTTCACCCGCCGCCTCGGCCTGCTCAAAGGCCTGCCCGCCGAGCGCGTCTTTAGTTTGTTGAACGCCATCCCCCTGGCCGACGGCGCAGAGCGCCTGATGTCCACCCTCAAGCTCCTCGGCTATCGCACTGCCATCCTCTCCGGCGGGTTCAACTTCTTCGCCCGCTCGCTGCAGCAGCGCCTCGGCATCGACGAGTTTCACGCCAACGAGCTCGAAATCGCCGACGGCGCGGTCACCGGCCGCGTCATCCCGCCCATCATGAACGGCGCGCGCAAGGCCGAAAAGCTCCAGGAGATCGCCCAGCGCGAGGGCTTTTCCCTCGAACAGGTCGTCGCTGTCGGCGATGGCGCCAACGACCTGCCCATGCTCGGCCTCGCCGGAATGGGTATCGCCTACCGCGCCAAGCCCCTCGTCCGCGCCCAGGCCGACCACTCCATCTCCCGCCTCGGCCTCGACGGCCTGCTCTACCTCATCGGCGTCCGCGACTGCGACCTGGCCCCGCATGAAATCCCACACGTTTAGAAACAAAGGTCTTAGCGCCAGCGCTGAAGCCAAGAGCCGGGTGCCCCCGGTCTCGCCTTTGAGACCGGGGAAACAAACCCGCACATCAGCTCAAGCCTCTTGGTGCCCAAATTAGTCGTTGCAACGAATATCTCCCTCGTGAATCTAAAGGAATGAAGTCAGCAAAAAGCGGAAATCAGCCTCCGCCCACGCTGTTCAGGAGGTTCACCCCATGTCCCTACGCGCTGTGAAACAAACCATCGAAACCGTCCCCACCATGGAGGGCGCGGGCGTCAAGCTCCAGCGCGCCTTCGGCTTCGGCAAAACCAAAGAATTCGATCCCTTCCTGCTGCTGGACGATTTCCGCAACGAGAACCCGGCCGACTACCTCGCCGGCTTCCCCTGGCACCCGCACCGCGGCATCGAGACCATCACTTACGTCCTCGCCGGCGAAGTCGCGCACGGCGACTCCCTCGGCAACAAGGGCCGCATGACCGCCGGCGACGTCCAGTGGATGACCGCAGGCAGCGGCATTCTCCACCAGGAGATGCCCAAAGGCGACGCCAATGGCCGCATGCACGGCTTCCAGCTCTGGGCCAACCTGCCTGCCTCGCTCAAGATGACCGCGCCGCGCTACCAGGACATCCCCGCCGCGCATATCCCCGAGGTCACCGAGGACGACGGCACCCACGCGCGCATCATCTGCGGCAGCTTCTGGGGCAAAACCGGCCCCGTCGAGGGCGTGGCCGCCGATCCCAGCTACGTCGACATCTCGGTGCCGCCCAACACGCGCCGCCGCATCCAGATCGACGTCACGCGCAACGCCTTCGCCTACGTCTTCGCCGGCGCGGGCACCTTCCGCGACGCCTCGCAGCCGCAGGCCGTGCTCACCGAGTCGGCCATCGACCCCAACGCCGCCGCAAAGTACGACGCGAAAAACCACTCGCTCGTGCTCTTCGACCGCGGCGACGAAATCGTCGTCCAGTCCGGCCCCGAAGGCATCCGCTTCCTGCTCGTCTCCGGCAAGCCCCTCGAGGAGCCCGTCGCCTGGTACGGCCCCATCGTGATGAACACCCAGGCCGAGCTGCAAACCGCCATGCGCGAGCTGCAAAACGGCAAGTTCATCAAGCACCAGTAAGGCAATCCAGTTGAAAGAAGAAAGCCCCTCTGCCGGCAGCATCCTCGCCAGCAGAGGGGCTTTTGCTTTCTCGATGAGCTGGCTAACTTCCCGCAACAGATTGTAATTCTGTCAATGCCTCGCAATTTTGTAACGAGGCAAATGCAATGCCTATGCAAAGCATATTTTGCGATACTTCGCCATCCTTACTCAGCAAGGGTGGCGAACCTAAGCTTCCCGTCAAACCACAGGCAACTGGGCTGCCCCGAGAAATTCTCCCGAAACTTTGCGGACTAATTCCCGGAAAAGTGCACACTCAAAGGGGAAGCAGAGTTACAGCATTTCGTGCCGGGCGCAACTTCCGCTAAACCTCAGCCTGACACCGATAAGAATCTCTTGGCTAACTTAAAGACTTCCTGCGGAGATTGCTCAAGCACTACCTAATCCTTTAGTTGGACTTCACAGCGATATTATTTTGAATAACTCTTGCAGACTTCGGCAATGTTTGCTATGAAGGTCAGCAATTTCTGAGAGGCGCGATGGTTGGACCACGGAAAATTATTGAGATTGCCGCTAATCTCGCTATTCTTTTGGTCTGTGGCTTGATCGGCTGGACTTTTCTGACCCACAAGGGCCTCGCTTCAGGCTCTGGGAAAGAGGTGGCCCATCTGGAAGGCGTCACATTGCCACCTCTGCCCGGCTACAGTTGGAGCGACCACCAGAAAACTCTCGTTCTAGCGATTCGTAAGGGTTGTCACTATTGTGATTCAAGTCTGCCCTTTTACAAACAGCTCAGCAACCTTGAAAAGAGCAGGACCCTGCATGCGCACCTAGTGGCTGTGATGCCGGATGATCGTACATCAGGGACCGCTGACTTGCTGTCCGGAGGAGTATCGATTGAAGCAGTTTTCAATCAACAATTAAGTTCCATTCGGGTTGCAGGAACCCCAACCCTCTTCCTGGTCGATGCTAAGGGAAGGATTGAGCAATCATGGGTTGGCCAGCTTTCTCCAGAAAGCGAAAAGGACGTTATCGCAGCAGCGGCGAAGTAGGTACCCCAGCACGGTTCATGCAGTTCAAACTGCGCTGTAATTCAAATAAGGAGGGACTCATGAAGAAAATTGCGGCAAGACTTTTCATCCTCTTCGCGCTCTGCGGAGTGTACGCTTACGCCCACCCAAAAGGAGGAGTCTATACGCTGGACGTTCCCCCATCGAGCGGTGGTCCGACAGGATCCTGTCCACCAACGTGTACAGTTACAGTGCCAGCTGGATGTACTTTCCAGGGAGCCATCTGTGATTGTGAGTGCGATTGCGAGGTCTTCTGTACTAACTGATCTTCAATGAACAATTCTCTCACCCCCATCTGTTGGGGAGATATTCTGACAGATGGGATGCCCCTTGCAAAAGGAGAATAAAATGCAGCTTGTTCCGCCGAGGAAAATCATGCTTCTCATTTTTCTGTTTCTCCCGGCGGAGCAGATTTTCACTCAATCCGCGTCCCAGGTCGCGGAAAGCCCTAATTTCGTGAGCGCGAAGATTTCTTCCCAAGATTTTGAAAGACGCCAGTTCCCGTGGCTGATGAAGCATCCTCATCTGGCAACGACGGAAGTTTCTAAGTCGCAGCTTCATGGCAATGAACACGTTAATCGATTTTATCGACTCACCTATCCTACCCTCGATATATATTCTTCTGCTGGTGTTCCTCTCTATTTCAACGATTCCTCCGAGCTCAATGTGAAGACGATCGATGCGCTTCCTCGGGCAATCCCCGAGCCGGATCTGAACCCGAAAGACAAGGTCCGTCCCTCGCTGCGCGAGGCTCTATCCATGATTCCAGAGATTCCGCGCGGCGATTGGATGACTCCGGCTCAGATCGACTACACAATCGTAGTTGTCTCCGTGGACCGCACAGATGCGAACACCAGTCAGACTTCAGCTAAAGCAGCTCAGCCGCAGATCCTGAACGGAAGTGGTCCCAAAATTCATCTGGTCGAAGTTCCCAGTGTGCACCCTGACTTAGACCGGGAAGCCGCCCGAAGGAGCGCTCTCGCCAATCAGGCTCAGGAGGAGGCGATTCAACGGCTGAAAACGCGTCTGAATGGATCGAGAATCCGGGTGATCGACGTTCGCCTTGAGCAGTGAGATTGGCTTGGTCCACCACACTGCCGGGTGCCCCAGGTCTCGCTTCTGAGACCTGGGAAAGCACGCCCTTCACCGGCCTGAATCACCCCGTGTGTCAGAGTGCGGCCTCAGCTCCTTAAAAAATCCTTCCCAACTTTGCCGTGAATTCGCCGGGTGCCCCATTCCTGCGCAGCAAGGGTGGGTGGGCATCCGCTTCCTGCCCGTCGCGGCCCCGTCGTGATGAACACCCCAGCCGGACTGCGAACAACTGAAGCGCATCTACCGCCGGAGATGGCAGCTCAGTGACTCAAGTTGCAATCAATCGGCGGGTGGCCCACCCTAAACTTGCCACAAAGCCGGGTGCCCCATTCTTGCGCAGCAAGGGTGGGAAACCTCAGCAGCTGCCAAGCCACAGGCAATCGGGCTTCAAACCCCTGAAAAATCCCCCCAAACTTTGCGGATGAATGCGCGGAAAAGTGCACACTCCGCGAGGAAGCAAGAAAGCCCGTCGCCCGCTACGGCCCCATCGCGATCACTGAGCAGGGAACAGAAATCAGGAATCGCAAAATTCCCAATTGACATTGGCGGAAAATCCACTACCATTTGGTTGTGGATAGATTGGGTACGACATTTGCGGCTTTGTCTGATCCCACCCGGCGAGCAATGATCGAACGGCTCTCCCGCGGGCCTGCCTCTGTGCGTGGATTGACGGAACCGTTTGCGCTCTCGCAGCAGATGATCTCAAAACATATTGCCTGCCTGGTGCGGGCGCGGATTGTCATCAAGACAAAGCGTGGACGAGAGAGTGTGTGCACGCTCAGGCCCCAGACGATCAAGACTGTCAGCGACTGGGCGATTAACTATCGCCGATTCTGGGAAGAGCGTTTCGACAACCTGGATGCGGTGGTGAAGCAAATGAAAAAAGAGGAGGCCAGAGATGGCAGAAAAAGCGGCCAGCGAAGTTGAGCGGATGGTCATTACAAGAGTTTTTGATGCTCCACGCGAGTTGGTTTGGAAGGCGTGGACAGACCCGAAGTACGTGATGCAGTGGTGGGGGCCGAAGGGTTTTACTGCGCCCGTTTGCAAGATGGATGTTCGCGTGGGAGGAAAGTCTCTCCTCTGCATGAAGACGCCGGATGGGTACGAGGGCTGGAATGCGGTTGAATACCACGAAATTGTTCTGCACGAGAAGATCGTTTCCTCCATGTATTTTTCGGACTCGGAAGGAAACAAGATCGATCCTGAGCAATTAGGACTAGAAGATGAGGCCATAGAGGGTGCGTACGACGTGACCCTCTTTGAGGATCTCGGAAACGGTCAAACCAAGCTCACCTACATTGGCAATGAACCCATGGAGAGCGCGAAGAATAGCGGTCAACTTGAGGGCTGGATCGAGACACTCGATAAAGTTGCTGCCGTTGTCGCGGGGCTGGCGCAGGCGTAATAAGAAGTTGAAGTTTATGATCGTCCTGCGCGAGATACAGCGAGGGCGGGCGGGTGGCCCACCCTTAGCCTGCTACAAAACCTGGGTGCCCCATCCTTGCGCAGCAAGGGTGGGAAACCTCAGCTGCCTGCCAAGCCGCGGTCTGCGAGCCCCTACCCCGAAAACGACTGAACCGCATCCACCGCCGGAAACGGCAGCGCATTGACGCAAGCTGAAATCAATCGCGCATGCTTGTCTGTTCCATTCCGTAGTGTATGGCTGCCTTAAGTACATCCATGTTTACATCTGTGAGTGTTTTGAATTTGATGCAATACCCCGTGACGCTTGCTTTGCCGAGCTTCTTGCCAAAGGTCTGGGCCAGGTACTTCTTGTCGTTGACGCCCATAATGTAGACGGAAATGCCTGTCGTATTCGCACTGATACCGATTTGATAGAACTCCCTGGTTTTTCCATTCGCATGGTGCATGCTGTGCGATCCATATCCAATGTTTGGGTTGGAAACAATTTTGCCGGTCTCATCCTTTCCATCCAGGAACCACAATTTACCGGCCGGCATCAACGTCAAAATCATCTGATGCAGCTCTTGCATTTCGCCGCGCTTTGGTTCCGGTTGAGCGGCAATGTACTCCTTGATTTGTTTCTGCACGGTCATGGAAATCTCCTTAGCGGCGCGAATCAAGTGGCGGTCGGACCACCCTTAGCTTGGCACAGAGCCTGGGTGCCCCTTCTTGCGCAGCAAGGGTGGGAAACCTCAGCAGCTGCCAAGCCACAGATTGCGATGTTCAGCCCTCGAAAAAATCCTCCCAACCTTTGCAGATTAATTCGCGGAAAAGCGCACACTCAAAGAGGAAGCAAGAAAAGCCAGCATCCGCGTGGCCGTTGTGCAGGCCAGCCGCAGATTCGCTAAACTTTCGCCACTTTCCCGACCCAAAACAAAGCGACGCTAATAACAAATGAGTTGCAGGACAAGCTAGCACCCCTCCCCCCTGGGTCAGCCTCCCGTTTGTTCGCCTTCTGCAGACAGAAAAAACGACCCAGCCAAAATCTCCGCCGCCGTCCTCCCGCGCTCGCGCAGCGCGCAAAGGCTCAGCGCATCGTTCCGCTTCGCCAGCCGCTTGCCCTCGCCATCCGTCACCAGCGCGCAGTGGAACCACGCCGGATCGGCAAATCCCAGCGCCCGGTTCAGCAGCATCTGCCGCGCCGTCGACTTCAACAGATCCGCCCCGCGCACCACTTCCGTGACCCGCATCGCCGCATCGTCCGCCACGCAAGCCAGCTGATAGCTCGGCACTCCATCTCTCCGCCACACCACAAAGTCACCAAAATCCAAGCCAGCAACAAACCGCTGCGGCCCCAGATGGCCGTCAATAAATTCGACAGCCTCGCCCTCAGGCACGCGGAAGCGCCAGTTGGCTTGCCCAGTTGATTCATTCGTCCAAGAGTCTGCCCCACGCAGTGGCAGCGCGCGGCAGGTGCCGGGATACACAGGCTCATCGTCGAGAGGATCAAGCGCGACAGAAGCCGACTCATGCGGTGCGCTCAACGCCGCAGCCAGGTCCTTCCGCGAGCACCGGCAGGGATACACGAATCCGCCCTCAACCAGCCGCTGCATCGCCGCGCGATACACAGCGCCGCGCTCGCTCTGCGCATACGGCTCAAACGAGCCGCCGACATCCGGCCCTTCGTCCCAATCGAGACCCAGCCAGCGCAGGTCGTCGAGCGCGGCCTGCGCATACTCCGCGCGGCTGCGCTCCGGATCGAGATCTTCCATCCGCATCACCAGCGCGCCGCCGGCCGCGCGCGCCCGCAGCCACGCCGCATGAAAGGTCCGCGCATGGCCCACATGCAGATAGCCCGTAGGCGAAGGCGCAAGCCTGCCGCGATAACCCCGCATCGCCGATGGAGCTTCGCTGTTCACGATGCTCCCAGTCTATCTGCGCAGCTGCGTTCTAATCGGAGGCGCCTTGATCACCATCTTCGGAGTGATGACTGTACTTGCCGATGCTGTCGTTCAAGTGATCGGGATCGACCGACACCTGCACCACGTCGAGTTCGCTGCCGTCGAGATCGACCACAAACAGGCCCATGCGATTGCCTTCGGGCCGCATGAAGATCAGCGTCTGCTCGCCGCCCTTTTTACTGGTCTCGCGGATGGTGCGCTCCCAGCCTTCGCCGAGCTTCTGCTCGACGAGGCGATCCAGCTCATTTCCGTCAACCTGCGCCGTGAAGTCGTCAAACTCCGCCACGTGCAGGTTGCCCACGCCGCCCTGCGTGGCCTTGTGCGAAACCATGCTGATGAGCCCGACAAACGGAATACGCGTGGCATGCGCGTGATAGCGGGTCTCAATCGCGCTCACCACGCCGTCAAAACCTCCGCCACCGCCCGCGAGCACCACGACGGGCACCAGCAACGCAATCGCACACACGGGAATCCACAGGAGCTGTCTCATTCGCCGCCGCCCTTCTTGCCGTGAGGAACGGCATCGTTCACCGCGCCCAGCGCGCCGCCCAGCCCGCCAAGGCCGCCCAGTTTGTTCAGGTCCTCCATGCGGATGGGCCCGAGGATCAGCACGATGGTCAGCTCCTTCGGTTCCGCCTCAAGAATGAAGATGCCGTGCGATTCGCCGTTCACCATCTTCATCAGCACGTCGGTGGTCTCGCCGCTCTTGCGTTCACGCTCATGCACAATCGGCGACCACTCCGGTGTCGAGAAGGCGCTGCGCAGTTGCTCCACCTGCTCCGGCGAGTACTGGCCTTCCTTGTCGAACTCGTACTCGCGCACATAGATGCCGTCGAGCCCTTCGATCAACTGCCGCACTTGCGGATCGTCCTTGTCCTTGCCGTTCATGAATTTCGCGGCAAAGGCCAGCATGTTTTTGCCCAGCGTCACCTCGGTCACGTCAGAGGCGCGCGCGGCCAGATCTTTCTCAAGCGCAGGCGGCAGCGGCAGTGGATTCGCGTTCTGCGCCAGCGCCGGCGCGGCCAGCAGTGCGGCTCCCAGCAACCAGGCTGCAAGTCGATTCGTCATTCTCGTTCTCCTCACTCGTTCTCTCATTGGTCCTCTGCACTCCTGCGCGCGGCCAGCCGCGCATTCATCGCGTCCAGCGCGCGATTGGTGATGCGCAGCGCGGTCAGCACCTGCTGGCGAGCCTCTTCGCCGCGCCGCTCTTCCTGCACGTGATGCCATGCAAAGCCGCCGCCCAGCACAACTGCGACAGTGAGCGACGCAGCCAGCCGCTGCCACACGATGAAACGGTGATGGCGGCGCTCGGTCCGTCGACGGCTGCGCGCGTCGAGTATCCGGCGCTTCAGGCTCGGCGGCGCGGGGCGGCGCACAAAGGCCTGCCGCAGCTCGAGCTCAAACTCGCCGTCGCGATCAATTGGATCGACGGGAACGATCGGGATATTCGGATTGTTCGGATCAAACGCCACGAACATACTCCTTCAGCGTGCTCTGCACCTTGGCGCGCAGCAGCTTGAGCCCGCGCTGCAAATTGCTCTTCACGGTTGCCAGCGGAGACTCAAGCGCAGCCGCAATCTCCTCCGGCGTCAGGTCTTCCTGATAGCGCAGCGTCAGCGCCGCCCGCTGCGGCTCCGGCAGCGTCGCCAGCAGTTGCTCCAGCCGTGCCGCCAGCGGCGACGACCGTTCTTCCGCCGGCGCGCCATGATTCTCTTCGATCTCCACCCACAAGTCCACACCGCGCACCCGCCGCCTGCGCAGCGCATCGGCCGAGCGGCTCATCGTCACCCGCCGCAGCCAGTGCAGCGCGTGCTCGTGCGATTCGATGCGGGCAAGGTGCATATCCAGCTCCAGAAAAACATCCTGCGCAATCTCTTCCGCCAGCCCGCGGTCGCCGGTCATGCGCCACGCCAGCGAAAACACCATCGACTGGTGTTCGTCCAAAAGACTCTCGAACTCCGGCTGCCAGTCGCGGGTCAGGTCGCGGGTCATGGGGCTCGCTTCTACTCTCTTATCCGCACGGGGGCGCGCGGCGGGATGCAGAAAGATACGAGAAGCGAGAGAAAAATGTTCGCTACCGGATAGACGTGCCCGCGGCGGACGCCACGCGCTCATGCACAGTGCTGCCGTGCAGGCCGATCTTTACGTCATAAATCCGCCCGCCAGAGGTCTGGACATGGATTTCCCGGGCCTGATCAGCATCCGCATTGCTGTAGTTGTACGAGATGGCACTGCCGTCCGCCAGCGTCTGCTTCACCACCATGCCGTTCTCATATTCGTTGCGCAGCCAGACCTTCAAGGGTGTCTTTGCATCGGGCGATTCGCTGAAGCTCAGCAAATGATGCGTGCTGTCGTACTCGTACTGACAGACTTCACCCGTGGAGTAAGTGACACCGATGAGAAGGTTGGCGTTATCGTAGACATATTCCACGGATGCGCCGGAGTTGATGGCTACCTGGGCAATGCGGCCCAGAGAGTCGTAGCGAATGTGAGCCCAACTGCCGTGCGGTGAAGTCAGGCTCAGGAGATGGCGTGTGGCATCGCGTTCGAAGCGAAGTTGATCGCCGCGCGCGTCGTGATAATCCGTGAGGAAGCAAAACAGCTGGGTGTTGAGGCAGGGCAGGTAGCTTTCCACCGCTCCATCGAACCGCCGCAGTTCGTAATGTGGGTAGGGCGTCGTGTACCAGCGCATCTGGTAGAAGTTGGGATTCCCCACGGTGACGTACTTCACCATCGCCAGCGGCAGTCCGATTCTGGGCACGCGTTCCAGTTGCATCTCGCCTTCATCCGGATCGACCGCGTCGACGAGGATATTGTCCGCAGACGAAAGGTAACGGTCGTAGTTGTCAATGCCGCTCACGCCGAAGGGGTTGATGCCCTTCCATCCATTGTTGGTCACACGCCGGAAGGCAATGGGAATTGTGTCGTAGGCATAGAGATCGGTCCGCTTGTCATTCAACAGGCCGAGCCGCAGGTCCAGCGCGAAGTACTCGCTCGCTGTATTCCGTCCAGCCGCAGGAACCTCAGTACACTCGTGAAGCAGCGGGCCGGGCAGGGGCTTGATCTCAAGCCCGGGAGAATAGCGGAGCACGATGCAGGGCTCGCTGATGTCAGCCCCTCGCGGCGTCAGGGCCGGATCGACATCGGACCCGTAGATGTCTTCCGTTGGCAGATCCGTATCGAGCGTGTTGTGCAGCAGGCTGGTGGGATCGCGATTCATCGGTAGATGCCAGTACATGGTCGCGACATCCTTGAGGAGGATGCGCCGCACGCGCGCCTGGAAATTTCGTTTTGCCGCAGCGATGGCCTCGGTGCTATTGAGGGACGGCGTGTCTTCCATATCGTCGAGGGAGATCACTGCCGCTCGGTCCTCGTCGCGCAGCGTGAAAGTGGAGCGCCATGCATACTGCGTCGTGTACATATCAGCGTCCGTGAACCCGATCAGATAGGCATTGGGATCCGCGGCGATGTCAGGGTGGTCCTGCTTGAGCGCCTCGGTGAGATTCTCCGCGATGTACTGCCCGCGTTCCGCGTTCCATGCCGAAGGATACGCGGGCGCAGCTGGCAGCACCTCGACATCGAGCGCATATTTTGTGTGCAGCCAGTGTGCCAGATCGTTCAATGAGTACGGATAGGTGTGCGGTCCTACCTGAATCAGATAAATCCGTCCGCTGCCATGCAACTCGTCCAGCCGGGCGACGGGGCCGTTGTGTTTCAGATAGATCCTGTCGCGCCTGAAGAGACCACGCTGCTTAAACAGCGCAGAAAACCGGAACGCTAAAAAGGTGAGCGCAGCGAGCCCTACCACAAGGTAGCCCGCAACGCCCGCAAGGATGAGGCTGCGATTGCGCTGCCTCTTGCTCCGCTGCGCATCCGTGCCGCCGGCGGGCGCGGCGACAGTTCCGCAGGATGGGCAGACGCCGTTGGTCAATAACTGCCCGCACCGAGGACAGAATGAGGAGGACTCCATGCGAGCAAGCTAGCATAACTCGATCCGTCAGCCCATAAAACTATTTGAGTTATGCGCGAGATCAGAACAGGTCGGGGATGCTGGTGAAGGCAATGCGGGTGGGCGCGGCCTTGAAGGCCATGAGCATTGCCGCAGGCGCAAGGGCGGTCGTGCCGTACTTCTGGTTCATCTCATCCATCGCGGCCAGCAGGCGGGTGCGGCTCTGCGTGTCCTCGAGCGCGTCGAAGAGATTGAGGGAGTGCAGCCGGTCCGGCACCAGGCCGGTGAGCTGCACGCCGACAAAATACGGCGTGTCGTACTCCGCGCCCGCGGGGCGGCTGGCCCACAGGCGGCTGAGCGCGGCGATGAGCGTCTGATTATCCTGGCACTCGCTCAACTTCAGGTCGCTGTGCCAGCCGCGCGTGGGCACGCCAAAGCGGCTGACTGGAGCGTTTTCGCCGCGCGGCACTGAGAAGCCAATTGCCAGGCCGATGCCGGTGGCCCACAGGTTTGCGGTGCGCAGGCGCATGGCTGCCTTGTGCAGCAGCTTGTGGGCCACGGCCCAGGCCTTCTCGGTGGTGCGCATCTCGGGCGCCAGCACGTGCGAGTGGCTCACCGATTTCTGGTGCTCGGTCTCCGACAGATCGAAGTCCTCGCCGCGCAGCCAGTGCCACAGCCGCTCGCCCCACACCGAGCCCCACAGCTCGCCCGCCTGTTCGCAGTTGAGCGCCAGCAGCTGTTCCATGGTCTCGATGCCTTTGGCGTTGAGTCGCTTCTCGGTGCGCGCGCCCACGCCGGGCAGGTCGCGCAGCGTGAGTGTGCTGAGCGAGCCGGGCAGCAGGTCGAGGGGCAGCGCGATGAGCCCGTCGGGCTTCTCCATGTCGCTGGCGATTTTGGCGAGGTAGCGATTGGTGGCGAGGCCCACGGAGCTGCGCAGCATGGGGCCGACTTTCTCGCGGATGCGCGCCTTGACCTTGCGGCCCAGCTCGAGCGCGGCGAGCAGAGGCCGCTCGCGGCCCATCAGGCGGCAGGCCATCTCGTCGATGGACAGCACGGACGAAACCGGCAGGCAGCTCTCGACGGCTTCGACGATGCGGTGGTGATAATCGACGTAGATCTCGTGGCGCGCCTCGACGAGAACGATGTCCGGGCACATGCGTTTGGCGTCGCCGACGATGGTGCCGGTCTTCACGCCAAAGGCCTTGGCCTCATAGCTGGCGGCGATGCAGCAGGTGGTGTCGGCCATCATGGGGACGACCCCGACCGGCCGCCCGCGCAGTTCGGGCCGTACTTGCTGTTCCACGGAGGCAAAGTAGGAGTTCAGATCGACGAAGAGCCAGTTCAGGCAGGGCCCGGCGTCCGGTTCGGGTGGCGGCTGAGGCGCCGCGGGAGCCTCCGCTGCGACCGGCCAGTCGTCTGGGAAGGACATCGGGCTGGATACCGTTGCCATCTGTACACAGTTTCGCCTTTTCTTCGATTACCGGCAAGCGAAAAGTACGGTGCCAGCTGAATCCAAGCGGTGGTAGACTGATCTCGCCGAAAGCCTACCCATATGCATGAAAACTGCATCGGAGCAGGTAGAGCGGTATGTCGGCCTGTCGTCTGGGCCTGAATCTGGAGTTGGTCTCTTCGATGAGCGAGCTTCTGCGCTGGTTCGAAATGAACGCGACTCTCTTTGCGGTGCTGGTGACCGCAGGCGTTGCAGTTCTGCTGGTCTGCTGCCTGGGCTGTACCCGCTGCCCCTGCCGCGAAAAGGACGACCTCTTCAAGCATCATGGCGCTTAACAGCCGCGCTCTATATCGCGCGCGTGCCCTGATGAAAGCGCACCTTCCACTTCTCTTTTTCTTTTTGCCAGATTGAACTGCGCAGCGCACTCTGCTGCGCGCCAGTTTTCGCGTCGATGTGCACGGTGCGATAGGTCACCAGCACCGCATCGTCCGCGATCCGGCAACAGGCGAAGGCTTCGAGCGCGGGAGGCTCGTAGCTTTCCGTCTCGAGCAGCGTGAGAATCTGGCTGCGCGACCATACGCGGCCCGAAGCGCCGAACTCGAAGAAATCCCGCGCCAGCAGTGCAGAAACACGTCTGCGATTGCGGCGCACCTCCGGGTCGAGCAAAGTGCGCTCGAGCTCGAGAAGATGCGCCGCCAGAGCCTTGTCCACTTTGCCGCGCGCGCTCATGCCCTGCTCACTGCACCGGCGGCATCAGATACTGCTCGAACTGCGCCAGGATGCGCGTGTAGAGATGCGTGCGCACGTCTTCCCCGGAGATGGAGTGGGTCTTGCGCGGGTAGAGCTGCAGATCGTAGGGCTTCTGCGCTTCAATCAACTGCTGGATGAATTGAATCGAGTTCTCGATGTGCACGTTGTCGTCTCCGGTGCCGTGCACCAGCAGCAGATGTCCGTGCAGCTTTGCCGCGGAATTAACCACGGAGAAATCGTGATATCCGGAAGCGAACTCCGTGGGCAGCCCCATGTAGCGCTCGGTGTAGATCGAGTCGTAATCGCGCCAGTCCGTGACCGGCGCAACGGCAACGCCGGCGCGGAAGCGGTCGGAGTGGGTCATGGCGTAGAGGGTGAACGTGCCGCCCCAGCTCCAGCCCCACCAGCCCAGGCGTTTGGAGTCGAGCTGCGGATATTTGGCCAGCGCGGCGTCGAGCGCGGTCAGCTGGTCTTCAAGCTGCACCGGGCCGAAGTTGTGGTATGCCGCCTGCGCAAAGGTGCGGCCGCGCATGCCGCTGCCGCGATTGTCGGCGTGCAGCACGGCAAAGCCATGCTCGGCCAGCAACTCATCGAAGAGAATGTGGTCCGACCATGCGTCCGCCACTGTTCTGCGGGCCGGGGCCGCCGTAGGGATTTACGATCACCGGCACGCTGGCCGCACTGGTGGCTCCGGCTGGCAGCAGCAACGTGGCGTAAAGCGTAGTGCCGTCGCTGGCCTTCGTCGTCGAACTGCTCGGGCGGACGCAGGCCGTAGGGATCGATGGCATGCGTGGACCAGAAGACACTGCATTTAGCGCCGGTGCAAAGCTCGAGCTGCGGCGGCTGCATGCGCGTGTCGTACTTGTCGGTATACGTTGCGGAATTCGGCGCAAAGTTGGCTTCATGATGGCCGGGCGCCGGTGGTCAACTGCTTGCGCGCTCCGTCAAAGCTCACCTGCCAGATTTGCTCCTGCAGCAGGTTGCCTTCATTCGAGCCGTAGTAGACGACTTTGTGCGCGTGATCGACGTCGTAGATCTTGCTTACGTCAAAGTCGCCGGTGGTGAGTTGCTTGGTCAGCGTCGCGGTCGCGTCTTCGGGTTTGCTGGCGTCGTAGCTGTAGAGATAGATGTGATTGTGGCCGTCGCTCCAGTAGATGAGCACGATGCTGCCATCGGCGACGGAAACGTCGTAGTTCTCGTCGAGAAACTTGTCGTCGGTCAGGTCGAGCACGCGATGCGACTTGCCCGTCGGCGGCGCTCGCGAAATAGATGGCGCGATGCTTGTGGTCGCGCGTGAGCGTTTCGATCCACAGCGTCTTGCGGTCGACCCAGCCGAAGCGCGGAATGTAGTCCTGCCCGGCCACGATAGGCAGCTTGACCCAGGTGACGTGACCGCCGTCCGCGCCGACAACGCCCACGCGCACGTCGGGGTTAGGATCGCCGGGCTGCGGATAGCGCTGCAAGGCAACGGTGGCGTGGGTGGGAAGCCAGTCCTCGATGGGATAGAGCGGAACGTCGGCCTCGTTCATCTGCAGGAAGGCGAGGTTCTTCGAGTCTGGCGACCAGAAGTAGTTGCTGCGCACATCGAGCTCTTCCTCGTAGACCCAATCCACTTCGCCATTGAGCGTGGTCTCGTTGGGCGCGGGCGCAACGTTCATCGTTGGCGTGCCCGGATCTTTGAGATGCACCACGGCGAGACCGTGATTGCGCACGAAGGAGATGGCTTCGCCGTTGGGCGAGAACTTGGGATCGTCGCCGGAAGCCTCTCCCGCGAAGCCGATCTCGATGCCCGTGCCGTTGCGCAGGTCGTACATCCACAGGCGGCCGTTGGAGTCGAAGAGCAGGTGCTTGGAGTCCGGCGCCCAGATGTATGCGGCCATGCCGTAGCGATTGCGATGATCGCGATCCTGCTCGGATGCTTTGCTGCCGTCGAGCGAGGCCATCTTGGCGCGGCTCACCATCACGTGCGGCTTGCCCGAGCCGGGATCGAGGTCGACCAGCTCGCCGCCATCGAGATAGGTGAGGTGCTTGCCATCGGGCGACCAGGTGAGGCCATCGGGCGGCTCGCCGGCCAGCGAGCCATGGCCGAAGATTTTCTCAACCGTGAGCGGGATGGCGGGGGTTTGAGCGGCGAGGGGCAGAACGCAGAACACAAGGGCAAGAAAAGCGGGGCAAAGAGAATTACGACGCAAGTGGATTCCTCCCGGGGGGTCGGCGGAGGCAGACTGGAAGCCGGTTTCCATCCGCAGTGTAAATCACCGCGAAAACCGACTTCGAGCGGCAAATTGCAGGATTTGCAAGGCCGCGGTTGAAGCGTGTATGGTCGCGCACTATGCAATGGGCAACTCCGGAAGAACGCCGCAAGCTGGGCCAGACGCGGCGCAAGCAGATTGGCCGGCAGCAGCACGACGAACTCAACACAAAGGCGCGCACCGCGACCGCGCTCGAGCTGCTGGAGCGCGTCGGAGCGCGGCCGCGTTCCCGCCCTGCTGAAATTGAAGCATCAGCTGATGGCGGAGTCGCCCTTCGGCTACTTTCGCGGCGCAGCGCCGGTGATGGCCGGCGATCTCTCCGTGCAGCCCAACACCAGCATTCTGTCGCAACTGTGCGGCGACGCGCATGTGCGCAACCTGGGCGCATTCGCCGCGCCGGACGGACGCCTCGTCTTCGACATCAACGATTTCGACGAGACCATCCGCGGGCCGTTCGAGTGGGACCTGAAGCGCATGGCGGCTTCGCTGGTGCTCGCGGGGCGCGAGTCCGGTCACAAGGAATCCGCCGCGCAGGCCGCGGTGGAGCGCTGCGTAGCGCGCTACAGCGCGCAGATGCGCATGTTTGCCAAAATCCCGATTCTCGAGGTGGGCCGCTTCCAGGTGCATCGGCTCGGGTCGGTCGAGCCGGTGCATGATGCGCTGCTGAAGGCCGAGCGCACCACGCCGCTGCACACGCTGGCGCAGCTGACAGAGCCCGCAAGCGACAAAGCCGGGCGCGCCGCGGCGCTTCAAAGAAGAGAAGCCGATGCTCACGCGCGTGACCGGCTCGCAGGCATTGAAGGTGCTGGCCGCGCTGGGGCCGTATCGCCAGATGCTGGAGCCGCAGCGGCAGCATCTGCTCTCGCTCTACCGGCCCGTCGATGTGGCGTTCAAGGTTGTCGGCACCGGCTCAGTGGGGCTGCGCGACTACTGCATTTACTTCGAGGGCAACGGCGCGGGCGATCCGCTGTTTCTTCAGATAAAGGAAGAAGCGCCCTCAGCCTACGCGCCCTATCTGCCCGACGCTCACCCGCCGCATCATCATGGCGAGCGCACTGTAGAGGGCCAGCGCGCGATGCAGGTGCAGTCGGACCCGTTTCTTGGGCTGGACGCACATGGAGGGCCGCGACTACCTGGTGCGCCAGCTCAATGACCACAAGGGCTCAATCGAGCTGGAGGACCTCGCCGGTGAAGGGCTCGGCGCGTTCGCCGAAATCTGCGGCGAGCTGCTGGCGCGCGGCCATGCGCGCTCCGGCGATCCACTGGTGATTGCGGGCTACCTGGGCGCGGGCGATGGCTTTGCCGAAGCGCTGGCAAAGTTCGGCTCGCTCTACGCTGACCAGACCGAGAAGGATTGGCAGGCACTGCGACGCAGCGGCAAAGCGAGGGCGCGATGAAGACTGCGATGAATCGCCGCGCGTTTGCGCAGACCCTTGCCGCCTCCGCGTTGGGAGCGGTCGCCGCGCCGCTCGCGCACACAGAACAATCCGTTGCGCGTTCACAGAAAGATCCGCCTTTTCCGCTTTCCGTGATGCTGTGGACTGTCTTCAACGAACTGCCCTTTGAGCAGCGCCTGGCGAAGGTCGCCGAAGCGGGCTATCGCAATGTTGAGCTGGTGGGCGAATACAGAAACTGGACCGCTGCCGATTTTGCCCGCGCCAATGCGGCGCGCAAACAGTTCGGCATCCGCTTCGACGCAACTGCCGGATTGAAGAACGGCGTGGCCGACCCGGCTGCGCGCGAAGCGTTTCTCGCCGAGCTGCGGTATGCGCTCAATCCTATGGAGACGCTCGAATGCCCGGCGATGATTGTGCTCTCCGGCAATGTGGTTGCGGGTCTCACGCGCGACGAGCAGCACGCAAGCTGCATCGAGTCGCTGAAGCGAGCGGTCGCGCTCGTCGAACGCCGCACCATTGCAGGAGAGCCGGTGCGGCTGCTGCTTGAGTGCATTGACCCGGAAGAAAATCCGCACTACTTTCTGCAGTCGGCCGCCGAGGCCGTCGAGATTGTGCACGCGGTAAATCATCCGCAGGTGCAATTTCTCTACGACATCTTTCATGAGCAGATCGCCGAGGGCAATTTGATTGAGAAGCTCGACAAACACATCGACGTGATTGGACTCATTCACATCGCGGATGTGCCGGGCCGCCATGAGCCGGGCACGGGCGAGATCAACTACGCCAACATCTATCGCAAGCTCGCGGAGCTCAACTACCGGCACAAGGTGGCAATGGAGTTCAAACCCATTGGAGACGCGTTGGCGAAGCTGCGCGCGGCGCGGGAGATGGCGGCGCAAGCCGCGCTGGCGTGATCGCGGGCATCAGGCGAAGGGCGAGGGGCCAATCAACTTCATGTCGTAGCGGCTGAAAAGCGCGGCGTCCTGCACGGGTGGATTGGGAACGCCCACTTCGCGGAAGTAGTGCTCCATTTTGCCCGCGGGTGTAAAAGCGATCAGCATGCGCGCGGGCTTCTCGCCAGTTGCTGAAAATGTGTGCGGGACCATGCGCGGACCCAGGATGGAGTCCCCGGCACGCAAGCGCTTCTGCGCATCGCCGACCTGAAAGAGCACGTCGCCTTCCATCACGTAGAACCATTCGTCTTGATAAAGATGAAGGTGCAGGCGCGGCCCGCCGTGGACTAGATTCTCATGCTCGATGATGAACAGGTTGCCGTTGCTCTCCGACGGCAGAACCTTGAAGAGGATGGTACTGATTCCCAGCGAGTGCGTCTCGCCAAGCCGATCCTGCCCGGCTGGCACCAGATGAATCGTTTCGCTGGTAGGCGCTGCTGAGGCTTGATTGAGCGCGAAAGCCTGCAGCCCGGAGGCGGGCAACATGGCAGCCGCAGTTTTGAGGAAAGAGCGACGCTGCATGGATTCTCCAATGGTGACGGGGACGACGCAACTCTAGCGCACATGGCAGAGTTCCGCAAGAAATCTCCGCATCGTTAAAGAACGCACAGCGCTCAGCCCACGGGCACCAGCGCGAGGTCGGGCTTGAGCTGCTCGGTATTGTCAAGGCCCAGGATGGTGGGCAGCGTGTCGAGATGGAAGACACGCGCCTGCGCGGAGAAGCGCACCAGCAAATGCGCCTGATCGAACGTGACAGAGAAATTCTCCATAGGGCACGAGCCAAAGTTCACCAGCGGAAACGCGGGGTGAATCTCGACCACCGGGCGCGCGAAGGTGTAGCGGCCCATACGCACGTCGGAGCGGAGCCGCCCTGCCTTGACCTGGAAGCGCGTGGAAAGCGATTGGCCGTTGCCGAAAACGACGGGGTCGGTGGCGAATTTGAGCCGCTCGGCAAGATGCTCAGGCAATGTGAGGCCGATGCCGCCCGAATCGAGCTGCGCGTCTACGCGCTGGCCGGCGATGTGCAGTGAGGCGATGGGCACTCCTTCCGGCATGCGGAAGGGCAGCACAGTCTGTTCGCCATCCGGCGTGAGCGCGCCCTGCGCCAGCGTGAGGCGATGGTTGGGATAGTCGAGCGTGAGCAGATAGTCGCGGAAGAGCGTGAAGCCAAGCAGGCCCATACAGGAATCGTCTTCGCCGTTGAGCCGGTGACGAACCGCCTTGACCGCCGTGAACTCGACGCCCGCAACGTTGAGCGACCGAATCTCGAGGATTGCGGCGCGCTGCTCGCCCTGACCGCTGGGGTCCATCAAGCGTGCATGGCCGGCGACGGGCAACTGCAGCTCGTCGGCCAGCATCGGCGAGAGGATGGCTTCAGCCCCGGTGCCGGTGTCCACCACAAAGCGATACGGGCCACGGCCGTTCACCATCACCTGCACATAGGGCTTGCCGTGCACCACTTCCATTGCGGTGGAGTTGGGGACGATCTGTGCAGAGATTGCCGCGCAGGCCAGCAGAGAGAGGGCTGGGAGAATTCCGAATCGGGCTAGGAAAGGCATGGTGCCCTCCTGACGTGCGCGAACAACTTCAGGCGCAGCGCGGTGCGGCGAGCGAGAGGCCGCGGCAGATCCGCAATGGGGGAAGCGCCTAACCTCTTCGACAGGGATTCTACGAGCCGGTGAGCCGCGCTGTTCGGGCTAATGTGCCGGGCGGACGGGCGGGGCGCAGGACGGCCCGGCTCTACAATAGTCCGGTATGCCCACAGCTGTCCGCTCGCACGCAAAAATTAATCTGGGCCTCGCCATCGGCGCTCCCCGGACGGACGGTTTCCACGCCCTGACGACGGTTTACCAGACGCTTGAAATGCATGACATCGTGACGGTTAGTGCGCGACGGTCCGATGCGACGACGATTCGTCTCAGTTCCAACGACAATCGCGTGCCGACCGACAGCCGCAACACTGCCTGGAAAATGATCTCCTTGGCTTTGGACGAGCTTCGAGTCACCGCGGACGTTCATATTCATATAGATAAGCGTCTTCCGGTTCAAGGTGGGCTGGGAGCAGGATCAGCCAATGCCGTGGCGGCTCTGGTTGGACTCGAGACTGAGCTAAACCTCAACCAGTCTTCCACTTGGACTCCCAAACGGCTCGCCATCGCGGCCCAGGTCGGCTCCGATGTGCCGCTCTTCCTTATAGGAGGGGTGGTGCTCGGCCTCGATCGCGGGCAGGAGGTTCACCCGCTGCCGGACTTAGAGCCGGTGTGGTGCGTAGTCGCCGTGCCGGAGGTTGGCGTCTCCACGCCGCAGGCTTTTCGCGACTGGGACGCCCTGTGCGCCGCAGAAGGTTTGACCGCTGAGGCAAGCGAAGATAGACTAGAACAGTTGAGCCGCGCCTATGCCAGCGCCTTTGCGGGAGCAATCCCCGGAGGACAGCAGGGAGTTGGCTCCTCCGGTGTCCCTGCTTTGGGCGGGGACCTGGCGGGACCTCAAGAGTCCGCGCTTGTCCGCACCGGGATCACGAGCTGGATCGCGAACGATTTTGAACGCGTTGTCTTTCTCCAGCATCCCTTCCTTGCAGGCATCAAGCGTCTTCTTGCGGCCGCCGGTACTCCGGAGGCAGCCCTCCATGCTTCGCTGTCCGGGTCCGGTTCGGCGCTCTTCGGGTTGTACCTGACCCGTGGAGATGCGGAAGCGGCACAGGCTCGTCTTGCGCAGGGAACAGCATTCAAAGTGCACACGACTTTGACCCGTACCCTGCCCCGGAAAGCCTACTGGGATCAGATGCTTCTGCCATAAGTTGACAGAGCGCCACTGGGTCGGAGAGACTCGCGGCGGCTGTCGAGTTGGGCGATCGTCTAATGGTAGGACAGTGCCCTTTGGAGGCACTTGTCTAGGTTCGAATCCTAGTCGCCCAGCCAGATTTTTGCTGAGTCATTTGATGAGCAGCCAAAGCCAACCAGCTTGGAGGTTCTGGAGATGGAAGTGGAAACGGTGACGGTAACGACGGCGGATGACAAACAGGGCAGCCCCGAGACGCCGAAAGACGGCGCGGGGAAGGAAGCTCCCAAAGGCGCAATCCAGCCGGATGCATCCAAGGCCAAAGACGCCAAGCCAGCCGCGGAGCGCAAGCGCACGCGGAATCTGAGCGAGGACAAGCGCTTCAAGCTCTTCTCCGGCTCGGCCAACAAGGCGCTGGCCGAAGAGATTGCCACGCACATCGGCGTGAAGGTGGGCGAGGCCAAGCTGCAGCGTTTTGCGGACGGCGAGGTTTACTTCCAGCTGCTCGAAAACGTGCGCGGCGTGGATGTGTTCGTGGTGCAGCCCACCTGCTATCCGGTGGATCAGCACCTGGTGGAATTGTTCATTATGATCGATGCGCTCAAGCGGGCCTCGGCGGCCAGGATCACGGTGGTGGTGCCCTACTACGGGTACGCGCGCCAGGACCGCAAAGACCGTCCGCGCGTCGCCATCAGCGCCAAGCTCGTTGCCGATCTGCTGACCAAGGCCGGCGCCAACCGCGCTCTGTTCGTCGATCTGCATGCCGCACAGATTCAGGGCTTCTTCGACATTCCCGTCGATCATCTCTTCGCCAGCCCGGTGCTGGTGAGCTACTTCCGCGAGCTCAACCTGCCCAACCTCATCGTGGTATCGCCCGATGCGGGCGGCGTGGAACGGGCCCGGTTCTTCGCGCAGAAGATGGGCGCGCCGCTGGCCATTGTGGACAAGCGCCGCACCGATCTCAACGTTGCGGAAGTGATGCACGTGGTCGGCGATGTGCACGGCAAGTCGTGCCTGATTATCGACGACATTATCGACACCGCCGGCACGCTGGTGAAGACCGTGGACGCGCTCTATGCCAACGGCGCAACCAGCGTTTACGCCTGCGCCAGTCATGCCGTGCTGTCGGGTCCGGCCATCGACCGCATCGCCAACTCGCGGCTCGAGCAACTGGTGGTGACCAACACGGTGCCTCTGCGTGAAGCCGCGCAGAAGCTGCCGAAGATTAAGGTGCTTTCGATCGCCGGCCTGCTGGGTGCGGCCATCGAGAGCATTCACATGGAGACCAGCGTCAGTACGCTGTTCTCTTAGCCGCTAGCTACTAGCTTTTAGCTGCTAACCGGTGAAGTGGAAAGATTGAACCTTTGTGCATGAGCAAAGGAAAGCGCGCTGGGATATTGAGCTAGCTCAATACGGTGCCGACAGCAACACGAAGCCAGCGGCTGGAAGCGGCTTCACCAGCAAAGGGAGCGGAGCGATTCACTTCGCAGTGGCGACAAGCGGCTAGCAGCTAAGGGCTAGCAGCTAAGAGCTGCTTCTACCGTGCCCGAGAACAGAAACGAGAGATGGAATGCCTGAAGTAGTCGTAGCCAAGCCCCGCGAGGGCAAGTTCAACAAAAATGCCGCACGCCGCGTGCGCGTTGCGGGCAAGATTCCCGCCGTGCTATATGGCGGCGGCCACGATGCCGTGGCGATTGAAGTGGACCCCAAGCAGATTGCGCGGATCCTCTACTCCGAGACCGGCCACAACACCATCTTCGATGTGGAAGTGAGCGGCCAGACCAGCGCCAAGGCCATGATCGTGGACTGGCAGCGCGAACCCATCAAGGATCAGCTGATCCACATCGACCTGAAGCGCATTGCGCTGGACAAGCTGCTGCGCGTCAGTGTTCGCGTCAAGCTGCTGGGCGTTGCCGCAGGCGTCAAGACCGCCGGCGGCATCCTCGACCAGGTGCTGCGCGAAGTTGAAATCGAGTGCCTGCCTGCCGACATCCCCAGCCACATCGATGTGGATGTAACCGCTCTGGGCCTGAATGAGGCGATTCGCGTGAGCGACCTGCCCCATGGCGACAAGATCAAGTTCCTCGACGCGGAAGACGCGACCGTGGCCCATGTGGTCTCGATTCGTGAAGAAGCAGCGCCGGCAGCGGATGCCGAGGCTGCCGCGGCAGCGGCTGGTACCGCAGAGCCCGAGGTGGCAAAGAAGGGCAAGACCGACGCTCCCGATGCCGCCAAGAAGCCTGAGGCCGGGGCAAAGAAGTAACTCTTGGCCGAGGCAAGCGAACTCGAAAGCCGGAAGAGCCCCTTTATTGTGGTGGGGCTCGGCAATCCCGGCCTGGAGTATGTGTGGACGCCGCATAATGCGGGGTTCATGGCCATTGACCGCATCGCCCAGCAAGAGGGTGTTGTGGTGCAGAACCGGCGATGCCGGGCGACGACCGCAACCTGCCGTATTGCAGGGCGCGACGTGGTCCTGGCCAAACCGGAAACCTTTATGAACCTGAGCGGAGCCTCTGTGGCCGCGCTGGTTCGGGAGTTTGAAGCGGACCCTGCGCAGGATCTGCTCGTGATCTACGACGAGCTGGACCTGACGCTGGGGACCTTCAAGATCAGGGAGCGCGGTTCGCCGGCGGGCCACAACGGAGCCCGCAGCATTACCGGCGCTCTGGGCAGCCAGGAATGGCTGCGGTTGCGGATCGGCGTAGGGTTTGATCTGCCTCCTGAGGCGAAAGCCGCAGGAGGCGCAAGGCCGGGCAGCGATTACCTGCTGTCGCCCTTTCGCAAGGCGGAGCTGGCGGTGCTGGATGAGGTGCTGGATCGCGTGGCCACGGCCACCCGGCGCATCATCCAGGATGGACCGGGCCCCGCGATGAACGAGTTTAACCGCCGCGAGTAAAACAGCCCGGCGGAGCAGGAAAGCGCATGACCGGAGACGGGCCTGCGAGCACGAGATGGCCGCTATGGTTTTGGCCGGCGGCAGCGGCTGGGGTCAGGTGATCCCGGCGGAAAAGGAAACCGGATGTCCCGTTTGTATGAAGTGATGTTTATTGTTCGGCCCGACGCGGTCGAGGAAGATGTCGACAAGCTGATCGCAGGCTTCACCACCTCCGTGACCAATGGTGGCGGCGTGATGAAGAACGTGGAGAAGATGGGCCGTCGCAAGCTCGCCTACATGGTGCGCAAGTTCAACGATGGCAACTACATCCTGTTCACCGTCGAGGCTGACGGCGCGGTGGTGCTGGAGCTTGAGCGCCGTTTGCGCGTCTCCGAGCCGGTGATCAAGTTCATCACCGTGCGCATCGACGAGGAAGAGAAGCGCCTGGCCAAAGTACGGGCTCTGCGTGGCACGCGCCGCAAGCTGAGCGCAGAGCCGGCAGCGGCTCCCACGCCTGCACCGGCTCCCGTCGCCGCGGCTCCGGCCCCGGTTGCGGCAGCGCCCGTCGAGGCGGCACAGGCCACGGCCTGAGCTTAACCCTGATTTTGCCATTGCCGCTGCCCTGCAAGGGCTCTCCGGCGATGGCCTGATTCTGTCCATCTCCGCTCCTCACCGGGCGGCGGCGGCAAAGAGAGTAAAGAGGAAACATCATGGCTGACGAATCCAAGGCGCCCGAGACGGGCGCAGCATCACCGGCACCCGCCGCATCATCCGGCCACAGCTCAGGACCGAGCTCCGGACCGAACTCCGGCCCACCGCAGCGCAGCAGCGGTCGCCCCGGCGGTCCTGGCGGACGCGGCAAGTTCTTCCGCCGCAAGAAGGTCTGCAAGTTCTGTACCGAGAAGATCGACGCGATCCCCTACCGCGATGTTCGCCTGCTGCAAGGGTTTGTGGCGGAACGCGGCAAGATTGTGCCCCGCAGGCTCACCGGCGTTTGCACCACGCACCAACGCCGCCTGACCCGCGCCATCAAGCAGGCCCGGAACATCG
Organism: uncultured Acidobacteriaceae bacterium; assembly: GCA_963783925.1. GTDB lineage: Bacteria > Acidobacteriota > Terriglobia > Terriglobales > Acidobacteriaceae > Telmatobacter. The sequence continues at coordinate 560,499 of CAWAPM010000001.1, forward strand.
CCCTGCTGCCATTTGCCACCCGGCACTAGCAAGCGCTGACTCGCTGCTTTCGCATCCGCGGTAATGTCCCAAAAGTTATACGGGACGGCCGCGAGATAACACGAAAGCGGGGAGACAATGCTTTCCGGGCCGATATAGAATCCTGCGCGGCGTACTCCTCGGGTTGATGCTCTCGTCCAACGACAAGAGCGCCTGTGGCGCCGCTCGTAACACTGGAGATTTTCGATGGAAGTCATTCTGAAGGAAGACGTAGCTAACCTCGGCCACCGCGGCGATGTCGTGAAGGTGGCGGATGGCTACGGACGTAATTTCCTGCTGCCCCGCAAGCTGGCGCTGCAGGCCACCCTGGCGAACAAGGCCGTCATCGAGCAGATGAAGGCATCCGCTGCTCGCCGCTCGGCCACTGAGAAGATCCAGGCCGAAGAGCTGCTGGCCAAGCTGGAGCCGGTTGTGCTGAGCTTTACCCGCAAGTCAGGCGAGAACGGCCAGCTGTTCGGTTCCGTCACCTCGGCCGACATTGCCGCCGACCTCGAGACCAAGGGCTTCGAAGTGGATCGCCGCAAGATCCAGCTCTCCGATCCGTTGAAGAGCCTGGGCGACTACACCGTTGCCATCAAGCTGCACCGCGAAGTCACCGCACACATCAAGGTTCAGGTGGTGGCAGACGCCACTGAGCCCGTGGCGGAAGAAGCCATCGCCGAGTAGTTGGATCTCAACCCATACCGCCGCCTCCCGAGCCGTTTGATCGCTGATCGCTTCGGGGGGCGGTCGTGTGTTTGGGCGTTGCGCTAGAAGATATCCTTGGCAGGCGTGCCGCCGGTCGCGGCAATCAGCTTTTGAAAGGCCTCGACCATCTTCGGTTGAAAATCGGGGACCTCATCGGTGCGGGGTTGCGAGAACAGAAAGCGCGCGCGGTTGGCCAGCATACTCGTATCGATGCGGCCGTCGCGGTCGTAGCAGGTGCGCGCATCTTTGCCGCTGACTGAGACCAGCGTAAGCCGCAGCAGCTTTTCGCGGGGACGGTCGCTGTCGCTGGGGTCGTAGACGTCCCAAACCGTATCGTCGGCGTTGAGCGAGGGGATGGAAAAATCGCAGTGGCCGGACGGGCCGGTCACGGTGAGCACGCTAGTCGTGGTGTTGAAGCTCACATCGAGATTGTCGTTGATGCCATCGCTGGGGCTGTAAGCCAGCAGCGCGCCGCGAATGTACTCGACCAGCTCAGACTCGGTCGGCTCGGGCTTTGGCTCAGGCGCGGACTTGTGACGCGCGGACTGCGACGACGCGAGCGAAGCTGCGAGCAGCAGCATTGTCGCCAGGAAGCCAATCCGTCTCGTTGGTTTCATTCTCTGCTTCATCCGTGTGCGCTGAGTATAGCGCTGTCGCTACACTTTCTCGACCATGGCCAGCGGCTGCGTGCGGTCCGTACGTAACGTGGGAACCGCCGCCAGCAGACTGCGCGTGTATTCGTGGCATGGCTGGGTGAGCACGTCGCGCACCGCTCCGATCTCCACGATCTCGCCCGACTTCATCACCGCCACGCGGCTCGCAATCTCGCCCACCACTGCGAGATCGTGCGAGATGAAGAGCATGGCCAGGCCATGCTCGCGCTGCAACTGTGTCAGCAGCGCAAGAATCTGCGCCTGTACCGTGACATCGAGCGCGGTCGTCGGCTCGTCCGCAATCAGCAGCCGCGGGCGATTGATGAGCGCCATCGCAATGAGAATGCGCTGCCGCTGGCCGCCGGAAAACTGGTGTGGATAATCGCTATAGCGGCGGGCCGCATCGGGGATTGCTACCTCTTCGAGCGCGGCAATCGCGCGGCGCTTCGCGTCGCGTCCGGTCCACGCGCTCGCATGCGCCTCCGCGCACTCGGCCACCTGGCGGCCGATGGTCATGACTGGGTTGAGCGCCGTCATTGGCTCCTGAAAGATCATCGCAATTTCGCTGCCGCGCAGTTTGCACAGCGCATGAGAAGGCTCGCGCAGCAGATCGCTCTCACGGCCGTCGGCCCCGCGCCACACGATCGCCCCTGATACACGCGCCGAAGTTGGAAGCAGCCCCGGCACCGCGAGCGCAGTCGCGCTTTTGCCCGAGCCCGACTCGCCGACCAGCCCGAGCACCTCGCCTTCCTCCAGCGTGAGACCCACCCCGCGCACCGCCTCCGTCGTGCCAAAGCCAATACGCAGATCGCGGATGTCGAGAAGTGAAGACATGCAGTCATCGTAGACGATCGAGACGCCCCACGCTGATTCGCAAGCAGTTGGAACGGCACGTTCGACTACTCGCAATTTGGCAGGCAACACCGCGCCTGCCGCGCACATCTTTACCGCTTGGAAGGAAAGGATGTCGACGAAGATGAGACCTAAATTTTTCGTAGCTTCTGCAATTGCTCTCTCGATGACCCTGTTCACGTATGCAGTTCCGGCGCGTGCCAGCGGAGCAGCCAGCGGCGCTCCGGTTGCGTATGGGCAGGAGGGACAGTGGGATGCGCCGCCGTCAGATTTTCGCGAGGCGCAGCTGCGAGGCTTTCATGACGGCATTGAAGGCGCGCGCAAGGACTTTGAAAATCACCGCGCACCCGATGTGAACAACCGCGAAGAATACCGTCATCCACGCATCTCCTCCAGCTTGAGGGAGGATTATCGCGAAGGCTTTGCGCGCGGATACGATCGCGCCATGGCACACCTGATGGGCCGGCCCTGGCACTACTAGCGAGCACCGGCGGCGCACGAATACCCGGCTCAGGCCGGGTATTCTCTTTTGTACGGAATCAATGCGTAACGGACGGATGCGCAACGATCGGCGACGCGCCCTGCAGAAATGCGGGATCCATCGCGGCGAGATCCACCCGGTAGCTGACCGTATCGGCAGTGGGAAAATCGGCTGGCGGCTTCTGCGTCACGAAGCCGGTCGCTGCCCACTCGGCGCCGCGCTGAAAGATGGTGACAAAGCCAACGCCGCTCATGGCGTAGACATCGTGGCCAAGCGTGGTGTGAAGGATGCGGCCCTTGCCGTAACGCACCACCATCAGCATGGGCTCGTCATGTCCGCTGCCCGGGTGTTCGCCGCTCCCGGTGCCTGTGTTCTGTGGATCAGAGTGCGCCGTGGCGAGCACGGTCATGTTTTCGCCCGGTCCGCGCATGGAATCGTAGAGTTCGTCAGCCGCGTGCATCCACACGTGAGGAAGTCCGCGCAGGATCGGATGCTCCGGCACTCGCGCCGTGATTTGAAACGGCAATCGATAACCATGATTGCCTGCCGCGCCGGGCTTTGTATCGGAGACGAGCTTGCCGCCTTCATAGTACCAATGCGGTCCGGCGTGCTCATCTCTGCCGCGCCAGCCGCCGATACCGATCATCTTGTTATATTCGGCCCAGTGGGGAAAGGCGTTGTCAGCGGCGTGGACCACAACAAGGCCGCCGCCCGAGCGAATGTACTGCTCAAACTTCGCGCGCAGCGGAACGGGCCAGTCCGGAGCGTCGTAATTCGAGACGATGACCTGATAGTGGCTGAAGTCTGGATCAAAGCCGCTTAAGTCGCCATCGTGCGCAGGCGCGGTCATCACCGTGACCGCGAAAAGACCCGTCTCTTCAAGCTCCTCGCGCAGCACCGGCGTGGTCAATTTCCAGTTATGCCATGGACCACCGCTTTCGCCATCGAGCAGCAGCACGCGAATCGGCACGTGCGCCGGCGGCGCCGCATTTGCAAGGCACGCCATGGATGGGATGACAAGGTAGAGAACAACGAGCCGCCAGAATTTCATCGCGAGGCCACCAGAAATCTCGTGATGAGTATAGTCTGGCGCATGTGCGATTGCATGCTTCTTCGGCTTCACCACGCGCGTACGGCCTGGAGAATCAACACCGCTCAAGTCCACTGCGATGGGTAGACCTGATTGATTGCACCGGACGCGGGCGCGCTGCGCAGGATGGCACGATAGACCGAACCGCGCAAAAAGCGGGGTGCCACGCGGACTGGAACCCGCAACGCGATGTTGCGCAGCGCTTCAAGGCGGGTCAGAAATCCCATATCGCGCAGCAGACGCTGCGCTTTAACCTCCTGCCAGGCGTAGGCCACACCGCCGCGGCGGCCGAGCATTCCGTTGCCGCAGCGCACGTGCACCAGCGTCTCCTGAAGATTTTCGAGGCGATGCCCAGTCATCAACATGCGAGCCCATAGATCGTAGTCTTCAAAGCCCGGGCACGATCGGTATCCGCCAGCCACAAGCACCGCCGATCTCCGAAACATGACCGTCACGTGATTCAGCGGATTGCGCCATCTTGCGAACTGCTCAAGGCCGCTGCGGCCGCAGGGAAGGGCACGCAGAGAATGTGGTGCGTTCGAGTCGTCAGCAAATTCATCGATGGCTGCGCCAAGCACGTCGATCTCCGGATAGCGCTCCAGAAACTCGAGCTGCCGTTCAAATCGAATCGGCGCGCAGATATCGTCGGAGTCCATGCGCGCAACCCATTCGCCGCGGCATTGCATAAGCCCTTCCCTGAGTGCTTCTCCCAAGCCCGCATTGCTCCTCCTCTTCACCGATACGATCGGCAGCGTGCAGCGATAGGTCTCGATCACAGCGAGGAGTTCGTTTCCCAGCGGGCCATCTTCAACGAGTACTACTTCATCGGCCAGCAGTGTTTGTGTAGCGATGCTCACCAGGCACTCGCTCAGAAATCCAGGCGACTCCTTGGCATAGACAGACATCAGCACCGATAGTTTCATCACACACCCTCCGACGCGGTGGGAAGTCCGTGGAATCCGGCCGCGCCCGCCCGGAGCAGGCGTAAACAGGTCACCGCGGCGATTACAAGTGCGACGGCTGCGAGCAGTGCCGGTACCTGTTCGAAGACGTAGCCCAGGTCTCCACGCGGCGCCAGCAAGGCGCGCGTCAGGCAATCGGCCCAGATGCCGGCGAAGACCGAGCGGGTTCCCACGCCGGCAACGAAAAAGCGGCAGCACAGGCCGAAGAGCGCCGAGCCCATCAGCACTGCTGTCACGCCGCCTGTGACGCTCAGCTCAAGTAGGTAATTGGACCCCGGTCCAATCAATAAAATTTCTGAGCCGGGCGCGTTATACGCGAGCAGGCGGTCGAGGGTGGCGGGCAGGTTCTGCATGCCCCATAGATCGATGACGCATGCATGAAGAGCGCCGTATGGAATGAACTTTGCGGTGAGCGAGACCAGCAAAGGCGGGCAGCGCCCACTCAGATCAAGATCGACGTTGTCCTGATAGAGGCGCAACGTGCTGCCGCTGGCGAAGAACTGCGCAAGCGCGGTACTGCCGGCGAGATCGTCGCCGCGCGTGAGTGCGGGAACAAAGATGATGACGATCGCAACCAGCGCCAGCTGTAGTACCCGCTTTGCATGCAGCGCGATCCAGCCGCGGCTGATGACGATAAACAAGATGGGAACCACAGCCTGGGCCAGGAAAAATCTTCCCCAGTGCAGCGAAACGATGAGACGTGGCAGCGTAACGAGGGCGCATATAGTGAGTACTCTGCGCCAGCCATCGCGCTCAGGTCGCGCCGTGCCGAGCGCCATAAACCCGGCGAACATGTGCGCGTAAAACACCGCCTGATAGATCCCGGGAAGGCCTTCGCCGCTGCCGTAATCCACGCCCGCCCGGCTGCGCATAAAGGCAAGCGCAAGAAGCACTGCGGGGACGCCGAGAAGAACCGTCGCTGCAAAAGCAAAGCGTTGGCAGCCATCGAGGACAGGCGTGCGGATGCGTGAGACGGTGCGCCAGCGAATGGGCAGAAGATAGGCCGCTACGAAGCATGCCAACGCAACAACGCTGACCATCAGGGTACTGTTTTGAACCGGGTCGACGGTGTGGAGAAGAAAGCGGAAGACAACACTGGGAAGCCACCAGAAGAGAACGCACGCAAAGAGAAATGCGGCGAGAAAGAGAACCTTGCCGCTGCCCCGCGTGTCCTCTTGCACAGAAAGCGTGGCAGTCCCCGTCATATTCTCACCACAGAATTGCAAGCGGATCCGGCCGTCTCCTCAGTTTGGCCGGCATCCACTCGGAGATAAGCGGCAGCCACACATCTTGCGCTGTAACTGGCAAGCGGCGGCGGCGCAGGCGCTGTATTCAGAGCGCGGCGAAGCGCACTCAGGAAGGCATCCGGGCCGATGGGCAGCGAAACGAGATGGACCCAGGCGCCAATCTGCTCGGGCGCGATCTCAAGTCCTCCGCCGCATGCGGGCATGACTACCGTGCAGCCTTGGCTGAGCGCTTCAATGTAGGCGATGCCGAGCGCTTCGGTCTCGCAACCGGAAACGAAGATCCGCGTGCGCCTGAGCCACGCGCGCACCCGGAGTGGAGGCAATGGACCCGGAATTTCAACGCGGGGATCGCTACCTGCTGCGCTTTCCAGCATGCCGCGCAACGGACCATCTCCGATGAAGCACGCGCGCAGTCCGGGCGTCTGGTCAAGGAGAGCGCGCACCGCCGGAAAGATGCTTGCGAGGCGCTTGCTGGGGTGCAATCGCCCAACGAAGGTCACGTACTCGCGCGGGGGATTTTCCTCTCGGTCATCGAGAAACATCGCATGCACAGGATTGTGAATCACGGCATCAACGCGCAGGTTAAATATGGTGCGTAAATGAATGGCGGCATACTCCGAGACCGCGACGAGCCGCGAGCATTGGCTCGCGATTTGGAATGAAGCCGCAACCCCGGCGAATCTCACCAGGCCCTGCATGTCGATGCGCGGAAAGCCATGCGCCACGCAGATGCAGCGCTTTGTGAAAGGGGCGGCAAAGACGCCGGTAGTGCTAAGAATCTTGAGTACGGAAGGATCGCGCAGATCGCGCCGACACCCGGCAAGCTGGCCAGGCTGGATAACCCGCGCAGAAACTCCGATGGCTTCGAAGCCCGCGGCCAGAGCCTCTGCAAAGCTTGCGATGCCGCCCGCGGGCTTGCCGCTGGTGATGAGCACTTTGCCGGGAGTGCCATTGCTCATGCCGTCTGCCTCTCAAGCTCTGCAAGGGTCAGCGGCGCAAGATAGCTTCGCCGCGCGCGGCGAAAGATCAGCCACGCCGAAGGAAGAGCCACACCGGCCATCGCGGCGAAATAGCTGAAGGCCGCACCCGCGTTGCCCCAGCGCGCGGCTGCGACCGATCCCAGCGCGAGAGTGACGGTGGCCGACGCCAGCGATTGCACAAGGAAGGGCTCGCGCTTGAACGAACGCAGCAGTGTCGCCATGCACTGCACCGCGCAGTTAGCCCCTGCGCCCATCACCAGAAGCGCGAAGAGCTGCGGCGGAACCATGCGTGCGGCGAGGTGTGGCGCGACTACGGGCAATACCGCGGCAAAGGCGCAGGCGGCAGCGGCCAACGCGGCAAAGGCAGCGAGCGAGTGCCGCATGGAGCGCTGAAAAAGCCGGTCGAGCGTGCCGAGTTCTCCCCGCGCAATCAACCCACCGAAGGGGGTGGCCTTGGTAGTGGTCCAGGAGAGCGCGAGCATCGTCATGTATCCCGTGATGCTGAGCGACATGCCCATTTGGCCGGCTTCGACCGCACCGCGCAGCGCGAAGAGAATCGGCACGAAGACCTGAACCGTAAAGTACGTGCACAGATAGCTGATGGCGATGCGCCACTGAAAGGGCCATACGTCGCGGCCCCAGCACACAGCATGTCCAGACACCGGATGCAAGAACAGACCTGTGAGCAGGCGGCGATTGTGCAGGATGAAGAGCAAGCCCATCGCGATCTGCCCCGTGACAACCAGCGCCGGAGCATACAGGCCGCGATGCAGAAGCAACGCGCTCCACGCAAGCGCGGTGCCGGCGAAGGATTGCCGCAGGCGCAAAACCGCCACGGCACGCACCTGCCCGCAGCCCTCGAGAAAGGCATAGAAGGGTATGCACCAAAGCCCCAGCGCGGCCGCGACGATGGCGCAGAGCCAGGGGCCATGCCAAGCAACGGGCGCGTCGGCCGGACTGGCATGGTGCGCAAAGAACACCGAGCCCAGCGGCGCGATAAGCGGAACCATGCCCGCGGCTGCGGCGGTATACCAGCGCACGCTCATGCGGAGGACTGAGGCAAGCCGTGCATGCGCAGCCGCATCCCCCTCAATAGCGCCGCCGCTGGCCAACCGTAGATGGACGCACTCGTGCGCGGCCATCTGCTGCACCACGAAGGTAAAGCCGAGCTCGAAGACGACCTGCAGCGCAACCAGACTCAGGAGTGTGTAGTAATAGCCCTGTTCGACCGGCGTGAGGGTGCGCGCGATCAATAGCACCGTGCCTGTGCTGCCAAGAATGTTGGCGGCTCGACCCAGAAACACGTAGGCCACCGGAGCATCGATACCCAGCTTGTGACGCAATTTCATCGCCGTGCACCGTCCCAGATTGCATCGAACGCCGCGTTCCAGGAGCCCGCCTGTCTTCGCCAGCTGTGCGCTACCACGATCGCTTCCACGCACCACGCGACGCACAGCGCTAATGGAAGCGCGACGATCCATCCGCCCGCCAGAATCCACCACCGGTAGAGCGAGCTGGGACGATCAGGGATCTGTGCGGGATCGACGACCTGAATCACTGAGCCCTGTTTGGCCTCGTCCACGCGCGCGACCTCATACTGGCGGCTCAACGCTTCGACAATCGCTTCGCGAAATTTCGCCTCGCGCAGCGCGCGCGTATATTCGAGGCCATCGATCGTCAGACGGCCCTTGGGCGCCACGAGGTCACCCACGCTTCGATCACTGTCCACGTCCATCGCCGCTAGCTGCCCCTGCATCGTAGCCAGCTCCTGCTCGGCGCGGGCCAGATCCGGATTTCCCGAGGCCGCGAACTCGCGCATAGCGCCAACCTCAACCTGCTTGGCAGCAACCTGCTCGCGGAGCACCCCGGCCTGAGCAATCATGGCGCGCGACTGACTGTCGGCCTCGATGATGCCGGTGCGCTGCTGTGTCTGTTGTAGGCTGTTCTCCGCGCTAGCCAGCTCTGTGCGCGCCTCTTCGAGTTCGCGCTCGAAGAACAGCCGTCTTTGCGAAGCCTCGGTGACAGCCAGCGTTGCCGAGAAACGCTGATACTCCTCGACCCACGCATTGGCCAGCTCCGCCGCACGTCGAGGATCGCGATCCGTGACCGAGAGACGCAACAGGCCATCCTTGATGCCGTTTTCGACGCTGGAGTGCCGTTCCCAACTGCGGCGCGCGCCCGAAAGATAATGACGGTGGTAAAGGTCCTCAAGGTGGAAGTTCGCAATCATCGCGTCTTCGACCGAGTGGCTCTTCAACAGCGAGACCTGCAGATCGTTGGGATTCTTGAGCCCCAGCGGTCCGCTCGCGCTTCCAACTCCACCGAGCGACGCCATCGCACCCAGCGCACCGAGCTGCGCGAGCATCGCAGTGCCCACCGAGCCGCTCTGCTGCGGTGGGAGGAGGAGTACCGTCGCCGTGAAGACATTGGGCAGAGCGAGCGCGACAATCGCCGCGGACACGGCGATGGCGCAGGTCAGCGTCGAGACCATTCTGCGTCTACGCCATGCCGCGCGCGCCAGCGACTGTGCCATCGAGGGCGAGCGACCCAGCGCCACGCTCAGTGGCTCCTGCACTTCAGTAAACACGCTTGCCTTCCTCCGCGATGCATGGCGGGCCTGCCGGGCTGAGGAGCGTGAATCTGCGGTCGGCGCTTTCGCGAGCGCGATCTTCTCCCAGCCTGAATAGTGCGCGACGCTTTGGTGGACGGGCACAGAAGCGCTCGCGTCGATTTCTGAGCGCAAGCCGCACTGTGCGACTGCGCTCAGATTAGCGAGGGAGAGTGGGATAACTGGGCGAGAAATCCAACTGGGAGGACGGCTTGCGGCAATTATGGGAAGAACTTAAGGAGCTGTCCAAAATTGGGAACAGCGGCGCATGGCCGCGCATCTTCGCCTCGCGTCGTGCTCCCATCCGTTGAACAATCGGCGATGTATGAGAATCCTTTCATTTCTTGGCCACGCGAGAGTGCTTCCTATCGCGGCAACTCTCGGCCTAGCGTCGGCGCTTCTGTTTGCACATGCGACAGCCGCCGCGCAATGCAGCGGCGATGAGGACACCGACGCGGCCGATTGCCAAACGCAGGCACCTGTCTCCCCGTTGCAGCAGCAATCTCCCACAAGCCTGCTGCCCGGCAGTGTAGGGAGTCCGGAAGAGCGGGACTCCGATCGCACCAGCGATGCGATGACCACCGATCGGCTCACAAGCGGCACCACCTATAGCGACGAGCGACTGCCCGGCCGTACGATGCGCCCACTGATTCCGCGTAGACCGCCGCCGCTCACCGAGTTCCAGCGCTTTGTCGCTGCCTCGACGGGCCAGGTGCTCGCCATCTACGGAGAGGATCTCTTCATTCCGCCTGCGACGTTTGCGCCCATCGAACACGCGCCCGCACCGGCAGACATGATGGTGGGACCAGACGACGAACTGCGTGTGCGTATCTGGGGGCAGATCAACTACAGCGCCAACCTGCGAGTGAGCCGCGAGGGGGACATTTATCTACCGAAGGTGGGCGCGGTGCATGTGGCCGGCCTCCCTTTCTCGAACGTCGCCGATCATGTCCGCGCCGCGGTAGCACGGATCTTTCGCAACTTTGATCTCAGCATTGACCTCGGCGAGATTCATTCCATTCAGATCTACATCACTGGACAGGCTCAGCGGCCCGGTGAATACACCGTGAGCGCACTGAGCACGCTCGTCGATGCGCTCTTTGCGACCGGCGGTCCATCAACCACCGGCTCCATGCGCCATGTAGAGCTGAAGCGCAGCGGCCGCGTTATTACCGACTTCGATCTGTACGCGCTGTTGATTGACGGCAACAAGGCAGGCGATCAGCAGCTGCAAGCGGGCGACGTGCTCTATATTCCCGCGGCGGGGCCGCAGGTGGCTCTGTTCGGCAGTGTGCGCCAGCCGGGCATCTACGAGTTGCGCGGCGACGAACCAGTCGGCCGCCTGATTCAGGCTGCAGGCGGTTTAACGGCGCTCGCCGCGGATGCGCGCCTTTCGATTGAGCGAATCGCGGACCATCGCCAGCGCAGCGCGTTCACGGTGAACGCCGACTCTGCCGGTTTGGCGACAGCCCTCGATGACGGCGATATTGTGCGCATTAACTCTGTCGTGTCGAGTTATGCGGATACAGTCACGCTGCGCGGCTCGGTCGCCAATCCTGGCCACTTCCGCTGGCATGCGGGCATGCGATTGAGCGATCTCTTGCCCGATCGCGATGCGTTGCTGACGCGCAACTACTGGTGGCAGCGCGTGCGGCTCGGCCTTCCCGCGCCGGAGTTTATGCCTGTGATCGAAGGCCTCAAGAACAAACCCGGCCCTGTTCCGTCTTATGTTCTATCTCCCGACTCTGATCGCACGTCGCTCTCATCTCCGTCGTCGCGCATCGACGCACAGGATGCTGACGGGCAGAGTCAGGTCGCAGGTCAAGCAAGCCGCGAACGCAGGCCCACTATGGAATCGAGCTCGGTGAACAACACCGATATGGCCGACATGCGGCAGAGCGAACAGCCCGATCGCATTACACCAAAAGGCGCGGTCCATAGTCCGGAAGACGAGACCAATTGGAATTATGCGGTGATTGAGCGCGTGGACCCGAAAACCATGATGACTTCTCTCATTCCCTTCGACCTGGGCAAGCTGGTGCTGCAGCACGATAGCGCGCAGGATCACGAGCTGCAGCCAGGAGATGTCGTCACCATCTTTTCGCAGGAGGATATTCACCCGCCGGCGAGAGAGGAGACCATCTACGTGCGGCTCGAGGGCGAGTTCATGCATCCGGGCGTGTATAGCGCGGCGCCGGGCGAAACTCTGCGCTCGCTGGTGCAGCGCGCCGGCGGCCTCACAGACAAGGCGTATCTCTTTGGCGCGGAGTTCACACGCCGCAGCACACAGGCCATTGAGCAGAAGCGTCTGGGTGAGTATGCCGACGAGCTCGAACACCAATGGGCGCGCAGCTCTATTTCGATGGGCAGCTCCGCGATGGCCGGAGGTGGTACAGGAAAGGAACAGATCGACTCGGTTGCGAACGAACTTCTCGCGCAGCTGCGGCGCGCACAGCCGAGCGGACGGATCGTGCTGCATCTTGATCCTGCGACGAACGCGTATACGGTGCTCCCCGATATCGCGATGGAAGACGGAGACCGGCTGATGGTGCCGGAGATGCCCGCAACCGTGCAGGTGATCGGCGCGGTGGCAAATCAAAGCGCGTATTTCTACAGCGTGCATGGCACGGCCGAGCGCTACTTGCGCATGGCCGGCGGACCGAGCCGCGACGCCGACCGCAGCCAAATTTTTATTCTGCGTGCGGATGGCTCTGTGGTGCGTCATCCAGGGAATGCTTCGCTCTTCTCCGGCGGTGGCCTCGACAAGCTGCGCATGTATCCCGGCGACACAATCATCGTCCCGGAGAAGAAGCTGAGCGCTGGCGGCCTGCGCGAACTGCTCGCATGGGTGCAGGTGGCTTCGCAGCTTTCGCTTGGCGCCGCGGCAATCGATGCAATTCACTAGGCGCCCACGACCGTGATGCGACGCGCGCGCAAGTTCGCTTCTGGAACTTCGTTCCAAAAGCGACATTGCGCGCAACGATTTCGATTCACATGGGGACCGCAATCGCAGCAGGCGTTGGAAGATTTGGTTAGAGCACAAGAGCACCTCCATCTCCATCTCCGGAGCATCCGCGCACTCTGACTCGCTAGGCCCCTGCTGTTCGACGCACGATTCGTTCACGCTCTCCAACTTATTGAGGAAACTGTTCATGCCTCTCCCTGCCTCCCCGCAGAAGAATCGCAGACCTGTTATTGCGCTTTCATCCGTTCTTATATCGCACAAGCGCGAGCCACGGCCGACGATGCGCACTGTGCGCGACAAGGTCCCCGCAGCAAGCGCGTGGACTCAGTCGTGGGTCAAGCGCCTCTTCGACATCGTCGCGGCTGCTGTAGTGCTGAGTATCTTTGCGGCACCCATGCTGTTGATTGCCCTATGCGTGTGCCTGACGTCTCGAGGTCCGGCAATTTTCGTGCAGCAGCGCGTGGGCCGCCACGGGTGTCTCTTCTCGATCTACAAGTTCCGCAGCATGTATTGCAGCGGATGTGGGGCGAATGGTCCGGGCCTCACAGGCGCGGGCGATCAACGCGTAACACCGCTGGGGCGCTGGCTGCGCAGGCTCAAGCTTGACGAGCTGCCGCAACTATTCAACATCTTGCGCGGTGATATGAGCCTTGTGGGCCCGCGACCGAAGCTGCCTCAGTATTCGGCTCAGGTGCCGATGCCCTACAGGCCGGGCGTAACGGGCGCGGCGACGCTGGCGTTTCGCTGTGAAGAGGCGTTGCTGAGCAGCGTGCCTCCCAGCCAGATCGAAGTGTTTTACCATCGAGCCATCAAGCCGCTTAAGACGCGGCTCGATTCGAGCTACATGTACCGCGCCACGTTCTGGTCGGATCTGCGCCTGATTGCGGCGACGCTGGTTGCCTGCCTTGCTCCGTCTCGCACGCCCACATCGTTGCGCAAGGCTTCGGCCGTTGTGACCGTGCTGATGCCAGAGACCCGCGACAACAGCGTGGGCGGCGAGTCCTTCAAGACTACGGGCTAGGTCCTTAGCCGTTCGACTCGAAGCCAACTTCGCTTTATGACTCCTCAACATCAAGCAGCATATCGTCCGTGCGCGCCATCCAGACGTACAGGGCCGGCATCAGGAACACGCCGATCACGAGGTTGGCGATCAGTCCGCCGACGATGACGATGGCGAAGGGGCGTTGCGAGTCGGATCCGATGGCATGGGAGAGGGCTGCGGGCAGCAGGCCTAGCGTGGCGACGAGCATGGTCATCATCATCGGGCGCAGCCGCTGCACCGCTCCTTCGACTGCGGCTTCAACGATTTGCTCGTTCGATCTCCATGTCATGCGATCGATAGCGTGTGCGCAGTTGGTTGATGAACTCGATCATGATGACGCCGGTTTCGACTGACACGCCGAAGAGCGCCAGGAACCCGACCGCCGAGGAAACCGAAAAGTTGGTATGGGTGAGAAGAGCGCGAGCGGTCCGCCGACGGAAGCCATCATGACTGAAATGAGAACAACCATCGACCACTTGTAGGAGCGGAACATGGTGTAGAGGATCAGGAAGATGGCGAGCACAGTGATAGGAATCACCAGCGCCATGCGCTTGTCTGGCGCGCTTCTGGCTGGCGTATTCGCCGGCCCACTCCAGGTGGTAGCCCGTGGGCAGCTTTACGTTCTTCTCAACCTTGCTGATGGCCTCTTCGACCGTCGAGCCGAGATCGCGGCCCTCGACGGAGAACTTGATGGCGATGTAGCGTTGGCCGCCTTCGCGGTTGATTGCCTCGGCGCCATCGTCGGTGGTCGACGTTGGTGAGCTGCGCCAGAGAGACGCGCTCGCCCGGAGGGCGCGAGCAGGCGGACATTTTCGATGGCCTCGCGGGTATCGCGGTATTGCTGCTGGTAGCGAAGCGTCACGTCGTAACGCGCTTCGCCCTGCTGCACCTGGGTTACGGCATTGGAGCCGACCGCGGTCTGGATCGCGTCCTGAATGTCGGCAACATTGATGCCCCATCGCGCCGCCGCCCGCGATCGACTGAGAAATTGAGATTGGGCTGGCCAACGATGCGGAAGATGCCAAGATCGGAGACACCTTTTACCGTTGCCATCTGGCTCTGGATCAATTCCGCCGTGCTCTCGAGCGTGCGCAGATCGTCTCCGTAGAGCTTGACCGCAAGCTCGCCCTTGACGCCGGAGACAGCTTCTTCCATGTTGTCGCTGATAGGCTGCGAGAAATTCCAGATGACTCCGGGGAATTTCTCGAGTTCGCTGATCCATGGCGTCGATGAGCGCTTCCTTATTCTGGTGGAAGACGGGACGCCACTGCTCCTTGGGCTTAAGATCGACGAAGTATTCGGTATTGAAGAAGCCCGCCGTATCGGTGCCATCGTCGGGGCGGCCGGTCTGGCTCACCACCTGCGTCACCTCAGGGAATGAAGCCATCACAATGCGCGCCTTGTTGGTGAAGTCGATGCTGGCCGTGGGTCCTTCACTGGGTGGCAGCGTGCCGCGCACCCAGAGCGAGCCTTCATCAAGATGCGGCAGAAACTCCGATCCGATGGGACCGCCGAAGGTGAGATAGGCAGCGATCAAGAACAGGACGGCCGAAATGCCGAGCGTGGTGCGCGATGCACAATCGCCTTCCGAACCGCCACGCGGTAGTGGTCGATGAGCCAGCCATCAGAGGGTTTTCCCACTCCTTTGCGCCCTTGCGGAAACGAGACCGGCCATGACCGGCGCGGCGAGAATGGCAAAGACCAGCGCGCCAATCAGCGCGAAGCTGACCGTCCAGGCCATCGGTTTGAAGAGTCGGCCCTCGACCGCCTGCAGCGTGAAGATGGGCAGATACGACGTGATGATGATGCCGCGCGCGAAGAAGACCGGACGCTGCACCTCGTGCGCGGCATCGCGAATTTTCTGCGAGGGCGTGCGCCATCGTCCGGCTGCGCGAGATGGCGGACGATGTTCTCGATCATGACGACGCTGCCGTCAACCACCATGCCGAAATCGAGCGCCCCAAGCGAAAGCAGGTTGGCGGGAATGTGAGCGAGGTCGAGGCAGATGGAGGCGAACAGCAGTGCGAATGGAATGGTGAGCGCGACGATGATGGCGCCGCGTACGTTGCCGAGAAAGAGAAGCAGAATAATGGAGACAAGAATCATGCCCGCGCTGAGATTGTTTTCCACCGTGTCGACGGTGAACTTGACGAGGTCGGAGCGATCGAGGAATGGCACAACCTTCACGCCCGGCGGAAGAATGCCGTGTTTGTTCAGTTTTTCCACTTCCTCGTGAATGCCCTGCAGGACGGGATCGGAGTCATCGCCTTTCTGCAATAGCACAATTCCTTCGACGGTATCGGGGTTGTCGACGATGGTGCCATTGGGCAGATGCGTGGCGCGGCCGATCTGGCCGAGACGAATCTTCGGTCCCTGCACGACGGTGGCGATATCGCTGGATGCGAATCGGCGCACCGTTCTGCGCCTTGACCACCGTGTTCTCGATGTCCTGCACGCTGTGGTAGAGGCCGAGCGACTGTACATTGATCTGCTGCGCGCCCTCTTCAATAAAGCTGCCGCCGCCATTGGTGTTGTTGGCCGGCAATCTGTTGCTCGACCTGACCAATCGACAGGCCGTAGGCGATGAGTTTTTCGGGATCGAGCCGAACCTGGTACTCCTTGGTGGGACCGCCGAAGCTCGAAACGTCCACTACACCGGGAACACTCTTGAACGACTTTCTCGAGCAGCCAGTCTTCGAGCGACTTCTTCTCCATCACGTCGTAGGCGGGGTTGGTGCTCTCAACGGTGTACCAGTAGATCTGGCCGACGGGGCTCCAGTCGGTGCCCATCTGCGGGGTGAGGCCGGCGGGAAGGTTCACCTGACTTAGCCGCTCCAGCACGTGCTCGCGATTCGTGTCGCTGCTCGAGTCGTCGTCGAAAATCAGCATCAGGCTCGAGAGGCCGGCGAGCGTGGTGGAGCGCAGATGCGTGAGGTGTGGGATGCCGGCCATCTGAATTTCGACGGGCACGGTGACCTGGCGCTCGATCTCCTCAGCGCTGCGGCCGGGCCACTGCGTGATGATCTGAACGTAGTTGTTGGCGACGTCGGGGTAGGCCTCGATGGGAAGGTTGCGAAAGGAGATCACACCCCACACGGTGAGCACTAGGACGCCGCCGAGGACCATCCAGCGATTCTTGAGCGCGAAATCGACGAGTGCCTGCAGCATCTACTCGTTCCCCGCGGTGTCAAGCAGCAACGCGCGGGTCACTACTTGCTGACCGGGTTGAAGCCCGGACAGAATCTGCTGGCGGTCATCGCTGAGCATTTGCCCGGTGCGGACTTCAATGCGGCGGAACTGAGTGCCGCCAGCCGGCACATAGACCCATTCGCGATCGTGCAAATGGAGCACAGCATCGGCGGGAATAGCCGCGTATGTAGTCTCTTTCTTGCTGGAGAAGGTCGCCGTGACAAACATGCCCAGCCGCAGAATACCGGGATTGGCGATCTCGATGCGCACCTTGGCTGTGCGGATGTTGGGATCGAGCACGGGCCCGATGTCGCTGATGCGGCCGGTCAGCACGCGGTCAGGATACGCGTCAATCTTGATGCGAGCCTGCTGGCCCAATTGCAGTTTTGGAATATCGTTCTCGAAGACATCGCAGAGTATCCACACTCTGCTTAGATCGGCGACGGTGAAAGCCGTGGCGGAGCCGGAGAGCGACACGCCCGCAGCCGCCGCATTGGTCACGTTTTGTCCGACGATGACGCCGGAGATGGGCGCATACACCGGCACCACGCTGCTGGGATGATTGCGATCGACGCCGAGAATTTTCAACTGTGCATCGGCTGCGTCGCGGTCAGCCTGCGCGTCTTTTTCGACATCTTCGGCCTGCTCCAGCGCCGACTGCGCGATGGCGCCGTGCGCGAACAAGTCCTTCGCCCGCACATAGGCCGTGTTGGCCAGATGCTCGTCGTTCACGGCCTTCAGATATGCATCGAAGGCGCTAGAAACATCGGGACTCTGGACGCTGAAGAGCAGTTGCCCCTTGTGCACGTTGTCGTCGAGCCGCGCGCGAATGTCGACCACGCGCCCGTTGGCAAGCGAGATGACCGGAACCTCGCGTGAAACATCGGGCGAGACGGTGCCGGTCGCCGATAGCTCGGACGCAGCCTGTGTTTCGCCGGCGGCCACCACCGGGAACCGCGGGACGTCCTTGTTGTCAACGGTGATCAGGTTCATGTCGTCCACCTGAACCACCTTTGCCGGAGGCGGCGCGGTGTCGCCCGTGTCGTTGCTCTTGCAGCCGGAAAGCGCGGGAAGCAAAAGGGCCACCACCAATATCACGTTGGCGGTTGCCCACGAAGATGGTCTGCTCATGGAATCACCTCGCGCCCCACAGCAAGATTGAGCTGCGCGGTCGCGTTCAGATAAGAACCGATCAATTGCAGATAAGCGAGTTGCACGGCGCGGTAGTCGCTCTGCGCATTCAGGAAATCCATGAGCGATGCTCCACCGTGCTGGTAGGAGTACGTGATGGTGTCGCGTACGCGGGTCGCCTGGTCCTTGTATTGATCGCGGTAAGGCTTGAGAAGTGTGATGTCGCTGTCGACCATTGCGTACGCGGAATCGACATCTCCGAAGACCTGCGCCCGCACCGCTTCACTGGCTTGCTGGCTGCGACTGATGTCAATCAGCGTGCGCTGCTTCTCGCCCTGGTTGCGATCGAAGATGCGCAAGGGAATGTTGACGCTTGCGCCGATGGTTTGCGTCGCCTTCGGATTGTTGTTTGACGCGTTCCATGTGTACCAGCCGCTGAACGTTGGGTCTGTGGAACCGTTGGCAGCGGCCAGCTTGTGGTTGGTCTGCGCCTGCTGAATGGTTTCGAGCGCGGCCTGCAGGTCGGGGCGCGCTTCCAACGAGGCCTGGCGGAAATCGTCGAGCGGTTTCAGTGTATCGGAAAAATCGAACGTGCCGGTCACGTCGAACTGCTCCACCGGCGTGCGGTCATTGAGCAACTCCTCGAGCTGAATCTTCGCGGTGCGCAGATTGACAAGCGCGGTCTGGATCTCGACTTCGTACTGCACGCGCAGCAGGTCGATACGGTCGAAGTCAATCTGCGCAATGTCGCCGGCTTTGAGACGTTCGCGGCTGATCGCGATGATGTGGTCGTAGTAGTCGAGGTCGGACTTCGCCAGCTCCAGGATCGCCTTGGCCTCAAGCGTGTTCACAAAGGCCGTGCGCAGATTGAACTCAAGCGTGCGCTCCAGGTCGGCGTGCTCCGATTCGGCGATGTGTGTCCCTTCGCGCGCGCTCTGCTGGCGCAACTCGCGCTTGTGTTCCCGCTCATGCAGATAGCTGAGCGTAGGCACTAAATCGGTTCCGGCAAGCGGCTGCCAAGTATTGTTGTGCGGGGCAATTTGCGTGCCATCGGCGGCCAACGTAAATTGCGGATTGGGCCGCAGAAACGCCGTCAACTCATCGGCGCGCATCTCGTCCACGTTCAGCGCGTCGGCCTTGAGCGCGGGATTGTCGGCAATAAATCTGGCCTTTGCCTGCTCCCATGTGAGCGGCTGCTGCGCGGCACAGCAAACAGCAACCGACAGGAGCAACAGGCCTGCTCCCGGCGCAAACCGGGAAAGCGGTCGATGCTTCATACCCTTCCTTTACGCCGCGCTTCAGGCGCGACGGGTTCAGGGGCTATTCAATCGTGTGAAGGGAACGCAACAGAAAGGCTTAGGCAGCCGGCGGAGGGCGACTCAGAATGGCGTTTGGGAAAACCGCGCTCGCTGGCGGAGCGAGATCAACGACAAGACCAATCGAGCGCTCCCGGGGCAGCGCGATGCCGCTGAATGCTAGCTCTGGAGGAGCTGCGGTGGGAGTGAGAACATGCTGCGCGCCGGGAACATGGTCGCGACGGACGGAGCAATCAATCTCCGCCGGATTCTGCATCGCCCACAGATCGTCGCTGACCGAAATGACCGGGAACAGCAGGACAAGCAGCACACCCAGCGCGATGAATGGCAGCCATCGCTCCTGTTTTTCGCGCTTTTCAAATCGCAGCCACAGGCACAGGCTCGTCAAAGCGAGCAATGCCCAAGCGGAATTGAGGAACAGCTCCATCCAATTTCAGATTGTATATCGTGCCTGTCTTCCGGGGTCGCAGATCCATCTGACCCCGGCCAGTAATCGCGACTTCAGCCGCCAGGACGGTGGCCCCGCTTCCGCCGGTGAACAAGAGCTTCAGCCGGAGCTGTTTCAGACTACGTTCGCATGGATTGATGATGGCTGCGATCATAGAGGGCGAGACTGACCATGGCTGAGTCGATCCAACGAGGCCAGCCGACAGGACGAGAATTACGAAATCAAGACACTGAAGGTGGATAGAATCGGGATCAGGTAATTCCCCGATTCTGAGGCCCGGCGTGAGACTCTGGTTTTCTCCGAGCAGCGAGGTTCCGATCTATCGGCAACTCGTGACCCAGGTTGTGCTCGCCATTTTATGCGGCGATCTCAAGCCCGGCGACCGTCTCCCCAGCACCCGAGAGCTGGCGCGCCGCTTCGGTCTGCATCCCAACACCATCAGCGCCGGCTATCGCCACCTTCACCGGGAAGGATGGACAGAGAAACGGCAGGGGAGCGGCGTCTATGTCCGCAACAACACTGATCCGCCGTCGACGCCCGAGCAAATACTGGACTACCACATCGCCGGCTTCTTCCGGGCGGTTCGCGAGCTCGATCTACCCGCCGCCGCCATTCGTCATCGCGTTGCGCAGTGGCTCGCCGCTCCTCCGCCGGACCATCTGCTTCTCATCGATCCGGATCCCGAACTGAGCAGAATTCTTCTCACCGAGATCAAACAGGCCACGACCTTTCCGGTCAGCGGCATCTCTCTTGAAGAGGCTGCGAATCCGGAGAACCTGGCCGGCGCCATTCCTCTCTGCCGCCCCAGCAAGACGAAAAGCATTCGCGCCATCTTGCCCTACGGCATTGAGCTCATCACTATGCAGATCCGCTCCGCGCACGGCTGGCTCGATCCCTGGCTGCCGGTTCCCAAAGGTCATTTGTTCGGGGTCGCTTCGCATTGGCCGGAGTTTCTCTCTACGGCGCGAACGGTGCTGATTGCGGCCGGCCTGCCGAGCGATACCCTGGTCTTTCGCGATGCCCGCCAGCCTCGCTGGAATCGCGGCCTGGATCAGGCAACTGCCATTCTGTGCGACGCCTACACCGCAACCACTCCGGCCCTGCCATCGAAGCCCCACATCCTGATCTTTCCCATCCTGGCGGACTCTACCCTCGCGGACCTCGCCCGCTATTCGACCTCCCCGACCGCTTTGTGACGATCCAGAAACTGTACTAAACCCCGATTTCGGCCCGACGAATCCCGGTAACTTCGCTCCATCGGTCGGCTTCTCCAGGGGGTTATTCAACATGGGCACTTCAATCAATCAGGCAGCAACCGCTTTCGATGAACAGGCACTCTCAAAGAGCTCTCCCCGCCAGGAACGCGGTTTCTGGGCACTGATCGCCACTCAGTTCCAGGGCGCCTACAGCGACAACATTCTGCGCAATCTCCTGCTCTCGATGATCGTGGGCATGGGCCTCAGCCGGAACGAGCGCGAGACGTTCGTTTCTGTGGTCACGTTCCTCTTCTCGGTTCCCTTCATCCTGCTGAGCATGCCGGGCGGTTGGCTTGCCGACCACTTCAGCAAACGCCAAATCACCATCTGGACCAAAGTGATGGAGCTTGGCTCCATGGCCGTGGCCACGGCCGGGTTGGCAGAGCACTCTCTTACCGTTGTCGCTTGTGGCGCTCACCCTAGTCGCTTCGCAAGCCGCGCTCTTCGGCCCATCGAAGTACGGCCTGCTTCCGGAACTGCTTCCGGCCAAGCGGCTCTCCTGGGGCAATGGCGTCATCGAGCTAGGAACGTTCCTTGCCATCATCATTGGCACGGTAACGGGCGCAACGATGGCGGAGCACTTCCATGGCCGCGAGGTCTACGCCGGCTATGCATTGCTGGGGCTAGCGCTGGTTGGCCTGCTGAGCAGTCTTGGCATTGACAAGGTGCCTGCCGCCGCGCCCACCAAGCAATTTCGGTTCAATATTGCCGGCGATCTCTGGCGTCAGATCAAGGTCATGCACAACGACCGGCCCCTCTTCCTGGCGGTGGCCGGCAACACCTACTTCTGGTTCCTCGGTTCCCTGCTGTTCTCGACCATCGTGGTCTACGGCCCGGATGTGCTGCACGTGGGCCAGGCAAAGACCGGCTATCTCAATGCGACACTGGCCCTCGGCATCGGCATTGGCAGCCTGGCTGCGGGTTACCTGAGCGGCAACAAGATCGAGTATGGGCTCATCCCGCTCGGCTCCATCGGAATGACGTGCACCGGCCTGATGGTGGGTGCGACGCCTCACGGGCTCATCGGTTCCGCCGTGCTGCTCGGCCTGCTCGGCTTCTTTGCTGGTTTCTTTGCCGTGCCTGTCAACGCGCTTATCCAGCATCGCCCGGCGGAGAAGGACAAAGGCGGCATCATTGCCGCCGCCAACCTGCTTTCCTTCGTCGGCATTGCGCTCTCGGCGGGCGTCTATTACGTCTTCACGACCTACATTCATCTGGATCCGCGCGGAGTCATCGTTGCGGCTTCCTTCATCACCGCCGCGGGAACCGTCTATGTGCTGATGCTGCTGCCCGAGTGGTTTGGCCGCCTGATGCTCTTCTTCGTCACCCACACCATTTACCGCGTGCAGCGTCATCGGCCGCGATAACTTCCCTGAAAAGACCGGCGCACTGCTGGTCTGCAACCACATGTCGTTCGTCGACGTCGCGTTGCTCGTCGCTTCTACCGACAGACCCATTCGCTTCCTGATGTACCAGGGGATCTACGATGTGCCGATCGTAAAGCCGTTCGCGCGCATGATGAAGGCCATTCCGATTTCGAGTGAGCTGCATCCGCGGGAAATGATCACGTCTCTGAAGCGTGGCCAGTGATGCGCTGCGAGACGGCGAAATCGTCTGCATCTTTGCCGAAGGACAGATCACCCGCACCGGCCAGCTGCTGCCGTTCCGGCGCGGCCTTGAGCGCATCATGAAGGGCCTCGAAGTTCCCATCATCCCCGTCAACCTTGACGGAGTATGGGGCAGCATCTTCAGTTTTGAGCGCGGGCGGTTTCTTTGGAAGATGCCGCGGCGCATCCCTTATCCCGTCACCGTGAGCTTCGGCAAACCTATGCCGGCTACTTCCAGCGCAATCGAGGTACGCGCTGCGGTACAGGAGCTCCACGCTTGCGCATTCCAGAGGCGCAAGCACAGCATGAAGACACTGGACCGCGCCTTTGTCAGCACAGCAAGACGGCATCCCTTGCGCTTTATGATGGCTGACGGAAAAACGCCTCGCGTGACCTTTGCCTCCGCTCTCACCAAGACCACTGTTCGTCGCTCTTCGCCTGCGCAAACACATTGGCCGGCAACCGATGGTGGGCATGCTGCTGCCGCCATCTGTGGGAGGATCGCTCACCAACTACGCGCTCATGCTGATGGGGAGAATCCCCGTCAACCTCAACTACACATCATCGAGCGAAGTCATCGCATCGTGCGCGTCGCAATGCAGCATTGATACGGTCATCACCTCCAAGGCGTTTGTGGAACACTTCCCCAATCTCGTCATCCCCGGGCGGACGCTCTTTCTTGAAGACGTCCTCAGTGCTCCACAAACTCTCTGAGAAGGTCGCACGCATTCGCGTTAGCTTGGCTGACGCCTGCATCGCTGCTCAGGCGATTGATCGGCGGCGCACCAAGCCCGTCTGACGCTACTCCCGAATTAAAGGCAAACCTCGATGCTCCGGCTGACCAGCTTGCAACCGTGATCTTTTCGAGCGGCAGCACCGGCGATCCCAAAGGCGTGATGCTCACGCACTCCAACATCGTGTCGAACATTCAACAGGTCTCACAAGTGTTCATGCTCGACGGCAGGGACAAGATCCTCGGCATTCTGCCCTTCTTTCACTCCTTTGGATTCATGGCTGGACTGTGGCTTCCCGCAGTGAATGGTGTCGGCGTTGTGTTTCACCCCAATCCTCTGGACGCGCAGGTCATCGGCCACCTCGTGGGCCAATACAAAGTGACCTTCCTTGTCGCTACGCCAACCTTTCTGCAGGCGTACATACGCCGCTGCAGCCCTGAGAGCTTCGGCTCCCTGCAGTATGTTCTGGTCGGCGCTGAAAAGCTGCCCGAACGAGTGGCCGTCGCGTTCGAAGATATCTTCGGCATCCGCCCACTGGAAGGATACGGATGCACGGAATGCTCTCCGGTGGTCACCGTGAATGGCCGCGACTTCCGCGCTCCCGGCTTTCGACAAGTGGCGGCGAGGCGGGGAAAGATCGGGCATCCTCTGCCCGGCGTCTCCGTAAGAATCGTCGATATCGAAACAGGCGCGCCCGTTGCGCCTGGCTCCTCAGGCATGCTGCTGGTCAAGGGCCCGAACGTGATGAAGGGCTATCTTGGCAAACCGGAGAAGACCGCCGAAGTCTTGCATGATGGCTGGTACACGACCGGCGACGTTGCCATGATGGAAGAAGACGGTTTCCTGACCATCACCGACCGCCTCTCGCGCTTCAGCAAGATCGGCGGCGAGATGGTGCCGCACATCCGCATCGAAGAGAAGCTGCAGGAACTCGCCGAAGTTACCGAACAGGTCTTCGCGGTTACGGCGCTTCCCGATGACAAGAAGGGCGAGCGGCTTGTGGTGCTTTCCACACTTTCCGCGGACAAACTCACCCAGGTAATCGAGAAGCTGACCCGCAGCGATCTGCCCGCACTCTGGAAGCCGAAACCGAATCACTTCTTCCACATTGATGCGCTGCCGATGCTGGGTACGGGAAAGATGGACTTGAGAGGAATTAAGACTCTGGCATCTTCTCTTGCGCTGCGGCAGGAGGCATAGGGGCGTCGCCGATGTCAGCCAGACTGCTCAGCGCTCACCCTCGCGCTTGGATTGGGAAAACACCGTAGAGAAGGGCTTTTACCTTCGTGCGAGAACTAATATTTTCGATCGCAATTCTGTGTATTAGCCGGGCGCTTCTCGTCCGAGACATTGTGCTCGGTCGTGTTTGGCGCAGCCGATGCCAGAGTTTCCCACCGGCGGGCCAGGCAGGCAAGTGTAGGCCTCCACTGTCGGATAGTTTGTACGGCTTTTCGGCGGGCTTGGAACGTCGAATCTCAGTGTCGGTCAGAGCCACGGCGCACACCTCAGATTTCTCCGAAAATGCGATCTACCCCCACTTTCGGAATCCTATACCCCCAAATATACCCCCACCGGGAATCGGCTGCAATGGAGACTTGTAGAGCAAGTCAGGACGAAATTCTGCGCAAAATCGCCTATTATCAGCGATTTGAGGCGTAATGATGGGATGAGATAGGACTTTCTAGGATGTGCTTGGAGGGGAAATTGGTAGGCACGACTGGACTCGAACCAGCGACCTCTTCCGTGTCAAGGAAGCGCTCTAACCAACTGAGCTACGCGCCTGCGGTCAACCTGAACTAGTTTAGCAGCATCCCGGGACGTGGCAAAGCCGCTGGCGGCTGGCGTGCATCCAAGGTTCCAGTCGTGCTGAGCAAATGGATTGGGAACGAGCTTCGACCGAACTCACCTACCAATTGGCGAGCCGTAGATCATGCTGTATCCTCTGTGACGGTGTAAGACGCCTGTAGTTGCTGTGGTGGAAGATGCCGGCCAAACCTGCCATGACAGACGTACCGACGACGAATCGCAACCCGTTCCGTTCCGCCCCCAACCTGCTGACGTTTCTCCGCATCTGTCTCGCGCCCTTCCTGGTCGCGGCGATTCTGGAAGGGCGCTTCGAGGTCGGCTTCATCCTCTTTGTGGTCGCGGGGCTGTCTGACGCGCTCGATGGCATTCTGGCTCGCGTACTCGAACAAAGCACCGTGCTGGGTCAATACCTGGACCCGGTGGCCGACAAGCTGCTCCTCAGCACGCTCTTCGTGGTTCTGCTGCATGAAGGTCTGATGCCGTTGCGCGTGACTGTGCTGGTGTTTGGCCGCGACGTGGGCATTCTGGTTGTCTCAGCCATCTTGTATGCAGGCGCGGGCCGGCGTGAGTTTCATCCCAGCATCTTTGGCAAGGCCAACACGCTGGCGCAAGTAACGATGGTGGCAGTCGTGCTTCTCCACCAGCTCACTCACGCGCCGTGGGTGGTGGCTCTGCGCGCGTTTGCGCTGTGGGCCACCATGATTCTCACTGTAGTCTCCGGTCTGCATTACGCATGGACCGCGGCGCGGCGTCCAGCCCTGTCCGCGAATGGTCATACAAGCAAGTGAGACACTGGTAGCCGGTGCACATCTGTGCATTAGAGTTGGTGCTGATCTTTCCTTTCCCGGTCACTTGAACCGTTGCGAAATGAGGCGTCCAGTTGAAAATGCGCGGCGGCTTTCCGCTCACTTATGTTCTCGCAGTATTCTCGCTAGCCACTTTGTTGTCCATTTCTCCTGCCTCAGCGCAAGAAGCCGCTGCACTGCACGTCGCGGACTACACAGGCACCTATACGGATCGGCCGGGACACACGCTTGAGATCGTTGACGGAGACGACCTGTTTGCCGTGGTTGATGACGCGAAGTATCCGCTGCGGCCCGTGGGCACGGACCGGTTCGCCACCATCACCGGGCAGGCGATTCCTTTCGTGCGCGATGCCAGCGGCAAGGTCACGGGCTACCAACAGAACGGCGAATTTCATCCGCGGATTTCGACGGCGGTGTCGGCTCAATCCGCAGCACTGGCCTGGCCGCGACCCAAGGGCCAAGGTGCGCCAGAGGATTATCGTTACCATCCTCCAGCTGAACTGCACGACGGCATCGCGGTCGGAGACATATCCCACTCTGACCTTGGCGTGGAGACGGCGAATGCCATCGTGCGCGGAATCCTCGACGGTACCTACAAGGACGTGCACAGTGTGCTGCTCTACCAACGCGGCAAGCTCGTGCTTGAAGAGTACTTCTACGGCTACACCGCACAGCGGACCCATCAACTGCGCTCTGCCACCAAGTCCGTCGTGAGCACATTGGCAGGCATCGCCATCGATCGCGGCACACTTACCGGTCCGGACGAACGCGTGTTGCCGTTGTTGGCTTACGCGAGCTATGAGAATCCTGATCCGCGTAAGGCCGCAATCTCACTCGGCGATTTTCTTTCCATGAGTTCGGGGCTGGACTGCAATGACCACAGCTCGACCTCGCCAGGACGGGAGACGGTGCTGGATGATTCGCCCGACTGGGTGAAGGCCACGCTCGACCTGCCCATGATCAACGACCCCGGAGCTCAGGGCTATTACTGCTCCGGCGGAGTCGCTGTCGTCGGCCGCGTGACGGAGAACGCCGTCCATCAGTCGCTGCCGGAGTTCGCCCAGGCGCATCTGTTCGGTCCGCTCGGCATCGCGCGCAACGACTGGAGCTGGAACTACGACCTGACCAACGCCGACAAGGAGTACTCGCAGATTCATCTGCGCCCGCGCGACATGCTCAAGCTGGGCCTTCTGTTTGAAGACGCTGGACGGTGGCATGGCCGCCAAATCGTCTCTGCGTCCTGGGTGCGCAACTCCACCGCGGAGCACAGCCATGTAGACGGCGTCAGCTATGGATACTTCTGGTGGCGTCACACGTTCAACGTAGAGACGCCGGCTGGCTCGCAGCAGGTGGTCATCGCCGCGGCGCAGGGCAATGGCGGGCAGAAGATCTTCATCGCGCCGCAGTTCGATCTCGTCGCGGTCTTCACCGCAGGCGGCTACAACGCGGGGTCGACTCCTCCCAACACAATCATGGAGAAGATCATCTTGCCCCCGCTGATGCGAGCTGCACAGCAGCACAAGGTTCCGGCACAGTCGGGCCGGTAACCAAACGCTCCTCGCTTGCTTAGGTCGCTATACTCGCAGGAACTGCGCTTCGCGCGAAAAGCACCGGAACTCAAGCATAGAGGTTGAGCCAATGCGTTGGAGATGGATCACCGCGTTTGCGGTTGCGGCTATGCTCGCACACCAAGCCGCGCATGCCTCTCCGCCGATCGAAATTCGGGTTGTCGTGGTGGCCACCTTCGAGGTGGGCAATGACTCCGGAGATGAACCGGGCGAACTTCAGAATTGGGTCGTGCGCTATCCACTGCCGCAGACGCTGCCCTTTCCCCAGGGCACGCATCCGCTGCGCTATAACCCGCAAGACCACGTGCTCGCAGTCCTCAGCGGCGTGGGGAAATCGACAACCGCAGCCTCCATCATGGCCCTCGGTCTCGATCCGCGCTTCGACCTTCGTCATGCCTACTGGATTCTCGCCGGCATCGGCGGCATCGATCCAAAGGTAGCGTCCATCGGCTCGGCTGCGTGGGCCACGCATGTTGTGGATGGCGACCTTGCGTATGAGATCGACGGCCGCGAGGTTCCCTCCGATTGGCCCACCGGCATCGTCGCGTACGATCGTTCCACGCCGTATCAGCAGCCCGCGCCGCCCGCCGTCTCTGATAACGGCACGCTCGACTACGACCTCAATGCCGGGCTTGCCGCCTGGGCCTTCAACCTCACCCGCTCCGTGGAGCTGCCCGATGACGCGCGCCTGCAGGCCGCACGCGCCCCGTATCGCGATCTCCCCAACGCGCAACGGCCGCCCTTCGTGCTCATCGGAGACACGCTCACGGCTGACCGTTTCTGGATTGGCGCCCGCATGAACGACTGGGCCGAGCACTGGGTTCCCTACTGGACGCACGGGCAGGGCCGGTTCACCACCACGGCCGAGGAAGACTCCGCCTATCTGCAGGCAATGACCATGCTCGCCCACGACGGCCGCATCGACCTGGCCCGCGTGCTCGATCTGCGCACCGGCAGCGACTTCTCCGCGCCGCCGCCGGGCATCTCGCCCGCACAATTGCTCAAAAGTGAAGCGACCGGCAACTACGCCGCCTATTCTGAAGCGATTGAAAATGCCTGGCGGGTGGGCAGCCCCGTCGTGCGGAAACTGGCGCAGCACTGGCTACGGTACCGGCAGGTTGTACCCTCGGCCCGGCCTTAAGAAACGTTCCAGGCGCTGAATGTTCGAAGTCGAAGGGCACCGGAAGGCTAACCCTCCTCCTCCGCATCACCTTCTGTGGCTTCCACGGACTCTTCGATCGCCATGTCTTGAAACTCTTCGGAATCAAAGACTTCGCCGCATTCGAGGCACTCAACGAACTCAGTGTCCTCGTGGCGGGAGACGATTCGCACTCGGGGGTGTTTGCACACGGTCGGCATCAGGGTCGAATTCAAAGTAGATTTGGATGCTCTTTCCGCAGATTGTAGCGGCCTTTTGGCTAAATACAAGCAGCAAAATGCCCCCCACTGGGCCAGTTTCATCGATAGCCGGAGCCTAAGTTGACAATAACCTGATCCTGGACCGACCAGCCTTGAATCACGACCGAAGCGGCCGTATACTGAATACGGACCTAAGCGGTCGTAATTCCATGCTGAAGCTGACTAAAAAGGCCGATTACGGGCTGATGGCGTTGAAGTTCCTCGCCGAGCACCCGGAGACGCCGGCGTCCAGTGCCAAGGACATCGCCGACGCCTATGGAATTCCTGCGCAACTGCTGGCCAAGATATTGCAGCAATTGACGAAATCGGGCCTGCTCCGGTCGCATGCCGGCATGAACGGCGGTTACGCTCTATCGCGAGAGGGCCGCAGCATCTCGGCTTATGAGGTAATTCTCGCCATCGACGGGCCGTTCTTCATCACCAGCTGCACCAAGGGCGCGCATGGCTGCGACCTGACGCCGAGCTGCACCATCAAAGAGCCGTTGGCGCGGGTGAATGAAACCATCGCCGGGGTGCTCAAGAGCATCAGTATTCAGGATCTGGCCGAGCATGAACAATCGCCGGGACACGGGGCGCACGCCCAGGCGCTGGTGTCATTAACGCTTTAATGTAACTTCCCCGCCGCCGCGCGAACGCGGCCGAGCAGCACAAAAGGATGGAAACACGATGAGCACAGTTGTCAGCAACGTAGAAGTGCCGGCCGGCGTCACGCTGCCGATCTACATGGACAACCACGCCACCAGCCCCCTGGACCCGCGGGTGCTGGAGGCGATGATGCCGTTCTTTACGACCAAATTCGGCAATGCCGCCAGCCGCAATCACAGCTTTGGCTGGGAGGCTGAGCAGGCCGTTGAGACTGCGCGCGAGCAGATCGCGAAGCTCATCGGTGCGACCGCCAAGGAGATCATCTTCACCTCCGGCGCCACCGAGAGCGACAACCTCGCCCTCAAGGGGATCGCGGAGATGTATCGCGAGCGCGGTAATCACATCATCACCCAGGTCACTGAGCACAAGGCCATCCTCGACACCTGCAAGCGCCTCGAAAAGTACGGCTATCGCGTGACCTATCTGCCCGTGAAGGCCGACGGCCTCATCGATCTTGAAGACCTGAAGCGCGCCATGGACGACAAGACCATTCTGGTCAGCATCATGGCCGCCAACAACGAGATCGGCGTGCTGCAGCCCATCCGCGAGATCGGCAAAATCTGCCACGAGAAGGGCGTCATCTTCCACACCGACGCAGTACAGATTGCAGGCAAGGTGCCCTTTAATGTGATCGAGGACAACGTCGATGTGGCCTCGCTCTCCGGTCACAAGGTCTACGGCCCCAAGGGCGTTGGTGCGCTCTACGTGCGGCGTCGCAACCCCCGCGTGCAGATCGCCGCGCAGATTGACGGCGGCGGCCACGAGCGCGGTATGCGTTCCGGTACGCTCAACGTCCCCGGCATTGTGGGCATGGGCAAAGCCTTTGAGATTGCCCGCCTGGAGATGGACTCTGAAGCCGCCTACCTTCGCGGCCTCCGCGACCGGCTCAAGGCCAAGTTCGAGTCCGAGCTTGACTACGTCCACGTGAACGGCTCATGGGAGCATCGCCTGCCCGGCAACCTCAACATGAGCTTCGTCTATGTCGAAGGCGAGTCGCTGCTGATGGGCATCAACGACGTGGCCGTTTCGAGCGGCTCGGCCTGCACCTCGGCCACCCTCGAGCCCAGCTATGTGCTCAAGGCACTGGGGTTGGGGGACGATGTGGCGCACAGCTCCATCCGCTTCGGCCTGGGCCGCTTCAACACCCAAGCGGAAGTGGATTACGTGGCCGACAAGGTGATCGATATCGTGAAGAAGCTGCGCGAGTTATCGCCGCTCTACGAGATGGTGAAGGAAGGTATCGACCTGACCAAGATCGAGTGGCAGGCGCACTAAGGATTTGATGGCTGAAAGCATCGGCGGGCGTATCCGCCGAATCAAACAGAAGTACAACGCGGCTTCCCCGCGGAGGAGACAGCACCATGGCATACAGCGACAAGGTCGTAGACCACTACAACAATCCCCGCAACGTTGGCACGCTGGACAAAAGCTCGACGGAAGTGGGCACCGGCCTCGTTGGCGCGCCGGAGTGCGGCGACGTGATGCGCCTGCAGATCCGCGTGAACCCCGAGACCCAGGTCATCGAGGAAGCCAAGTTCAAGACCTTTGGCTGCGGCTCGGCCATTGCCAGTTCCTCACTTGCCACCGAGTGGATCAAGGGCCGCAAGATTGAGGAAGCCCTCGAGATCAAGAACACCGACATCGTGAAGGAGCTTTCGCTTCCCCCGGTCAAGATTCATTGCTCGGTGCTGGCGGAAGACGCCATCCGCGCCGCCATTGGCGACTGGAAGAAGAAGAACGGCGTAGCGGAAGCCGCACCGGCAGCCGCTCGACTTCGGCGCAGTAAGAAAGCAGAGACGCATGTCGAACATGGTCACAATTGGAGCCAAGCCTGCGGAGGAGCAGCACTCTGCCCCGCCGCAGGGCGCAGGCCAGGGCCTGCAGGTGACCGACCGCGCGGTCAAGCGCATCCGCGTCGCCATGGCCAAGGAAGGCGTCTCGCCCGAAGAGGGCGGCCTGCGCCTGGGCGTGCTGGGCGGCGGCTGCTCCGGCCTCTCCTACTCCATCAAGTTCGACTCGCGCCCCCGCGAGCGCGATCGCATCTACGACTTCGACGGCGTGCGCGTCTTCGTCGATCCCAAGTCGTTCCTCTATCTGCACGGCATGACGCTGGACTACGAAGAAACGCTGATGCGGCAGGGCTTCAACTTCATCAATCCGAACTCGTCGCGCTCCTGCGGCTGCGGCTCCTCGTTCTCCTCGTAACGGTTCGCCGCGCGCGTCAAGATCAGGTTGAGACATGTTGAACGTTCTTGATTCCGCAGTTCCCGATTGCATGTTGGTCGTGTTCGCGTGTCGCAAACGCCCTCCACTTTGTTCTGCCAGCACTGCAGCAAGATCCAGCCCCCTCCCGAAGGCAATTATTTCTCGATCTTCGGCCTGGTTCCGCGCCTTAATCTCGATCTTGGCATGCTCGAGCATGAGTTCCACAAGCTCAGCCGCAAGCTGCATCCCGATCGCTACGGCCGTGCCAGCGCCAGCGAGCGCGAGTGGAGCCTGGCCGATACGGCGCTGGTCAACGACGCCTATCGCACGCTGAAAGAACCGATCCATCGCACCGAATATCTGCTCAAACTGCACGGCGCGGAGATTGGCGAAGAACACAGCTGGCAAGGGCCGTATCGATCCATCGCGCGTGCCGGCCGATCTGCTTGAAGAGGTCTTCGACCTGAACATGCAGCTGGAAGAGATGCGCATGCGCGCGCAAGATGGGCGAGACCGATCCAGAGCTTGAAAAGAGCCTGACCGGCGCCAAGACAAAATTCGATGGCTTGATGGACGACGTGGAACAGCGATCTGCATGCGCAGTGGACAGCGTGGGACGATGGCGACGAAGCCGCGCGCGCGGCAGCGCAGAAGACCATGGTGGCGTCTGCTCGATCGCCGCCGCTATCTCACCAACCTGGTCCGCGACGTAACCGAGACATTGGGAGCATAAACACAGAAGCATGGCGGACAACACACAAGGCCGCGTAGTCGGCATCGATCTCGGAACCACCAACTCGCTCGTCGCATACATGCAGGGTGAACGCCGGTGGTCATTCCCGGCGTGGACGGCTCGAACCTTGTGCCGTCGGTGGTGGCGCTCGATCCTGTCTCCGGCCGAAGGCGGCCGGCCCACGGTCACCGTGGGCAACAGCGCGCGCCGCGCACTGATCGAGACGCCGGAGCGCGTCATCTACTCCGTCAAGCGCCTGATGGGCCGCAGCCTTGAAGAAGTGCAGAGCGAGCTGAAGCTCTTTCCCTTCCGCCTCGCCGACGATGTGGAGGCCGGCGAAGTGCCGCGCATCCAGCTCGGCGAAATGCGTTTCACGCCGCCGGAGATCTCGGCCTACGTGCTGCGCCAGCTCAAGCGCAATGCTGAGCGCTTCTTCGGCGAGCCGGTCACGCAGGCGGTCATCACCGTGCCCGCCTACTTCAACGACGCGCAGCGCCAGGCCACCAAGGACGCAGGCCGCATGGCCGGCCTCGAAGTGCTGCGCCTGGTGAACGAGCCCACCGCAGCCGCGCTCGCTTATGGTCTCGATCGCGCCAAGGAAGGCACGATCGCCGTCTACGATCTTGGCGGCGGCACCTTCGATATCTCCATCCTCAAGCTGCAACGACGGCATCTTCGAAGTGCAGTCCACTAACGGCGACACGCACCTCGGGCGGCGACGATATCGACAACCTGCTCATCGCCATCGCTCTCGACGAGATTCACGCCGAGCACGGCGTTGATCTGCGCCAGCATCCCAGCGCCGTACAGGCAGTCTGCGCAAGGCCGCAATTGACGCGAAGATCCGCCTCTCGACAGAAGACGTCCGCGCAGTTCGACATCGAGTTGCCCAACGGCGACCGCTACCAACGCGAGATTCCCCGCGCGGTCTTCGAGCCAATTGATCGAGCCGGTTCTTGCGCGTACTGCGGGCCCCTGCAAGCAGGCCATGACTGACGCCGGCATTACACCGGAACAGATCGACGAGGTTGTTCTCGTCGGCGGCTCCACGCGCATCCCCGCCGTGCGCCAGCTCGTCGACGACATGTTTCATCTCGCCGCGCGCGGCAAGAAGCCGCACATCGAGCTCAATCCCGACGAAGTCGTCGCCCTCGGCGCAGCCGTGCAGGCCGACATTCTCGCCGGCGCGTCGAAGACGACAGAAGAGTTGTTATTGCTCGACGTGACGCCGCTCTCGCTCGGCATCGAGGCCCTCGGCGGCGTTGTCGCGAAGATCATTCAGCGCAACTCGACTATTCCCGCATCGGCCACCGAGCACTTCACCACCGGCGTCGATGGCCAGACCAATGTCGCCATCCACGTGGTGCAGGGCGAGCGCGAGCTCGCGGCTGACTGCCGCTCGCTGGCGCGCTTTGATCTCAAAGGCATTCCGCCTATGACCGCCGGACTGCCGCGCATCGAGGTCAAATTCCTCATCGACGCCGACGGCATTCTGCAGGTCTCCGCGCGCGAGCAGCGCTCAGGCAAGCAGGCACAGATTGAAGTGAAGCCGACCTACGGCCTCACCGACGAGCAAGTCGAAGGCATGATCCTCGACTCGTTCGACCACGCCGAGGAAGACTTTGCCAAGCGCATGCTCATAGAAGCGCGCAACGAGGCCGAGTCGATCCTCTCTAAAGTTGAGCAGGCCCGCACCAGCGCCGCCTGGGCTGCGCTCACGGGCCGAAGAACAAGCCGCCATTGACGCCGCGCGCGACCGGCTCACCGCGGTCAAGCTCGGAGAAGATCTCCCAGCCCTTCGCGAGGCAACACTCGCTCTCGACAAGTCGACACAGCGGCTCGCAGAGTTGATGATGGATGCAGCGGTGACCACAGCCATCCGCGGTAAGACGATGGCGGCCGCAGGCGACGAACTGAGCGACAACGTGACCGCGCCTCACCCCATGGCGCCCGCGGAATTCAAGTAGCGCAGCAGCATTGCATCACTGAGGATCGAACCATGAGCGGAGCAAATACGACAAACATTCCCCCCGAGAAGCTGGTGCGCGTGACTTTCGAGCCGGAAGGCAAGGTCGTCGAGTTCGAGTTCGGCACATTGCCCTATGACCACCACGGCAAGCCGATGTCGTTTCTCGACGTGGCTGAGAACTTCGACATTTTTCTCGATCACGCCTGCGGCGGTTCGTGCGCCTGCACCACCTGCCACATCTGGACCAAGGACGGCGCCGAAGGCATCAGCGAAGCCGAAGACGACGAGATCGACCGGCTGGACATGGCCGCCGATCAGCAGCTCAACTCGCGTCTTGGCTGCCAGGCAGTCATTACCAAGCCCGGCAACTACGTCGTCGAGATTCCCAAGTGGAACCGCAACTACACCTCGGAAGGCAAGCCGCTCACGCTCGCCGAGTCGAAGTAAGAGGAGCCACGATGCCGCGCGAGATCCTATGGACCGACTCGGAAGAGATCGGCATTCAGTTGCAGGAGAAGTTTCCCGACCTCGACCCACTCACCGTGCGCTTCACCGATCTGCATCGTTACGTCACCGAGCTCGAAGGCTTCGCCGACGATCCCGCCAAGTCGAACGAGTCGCGGCTCGAGGCCATCCAGATGGCCTGGCACGAAGAGTGCGAAGACGCCAAAGGCTAGCGCGCGCTAGGCGACGTGCTGCGATAGCGAAAGCACGTTGCCATCCGGGTCCTTGAACCAAGCCACCTTGTCGCCTCCCGGAAATGTGCAAATCCCCTGCGCATCCTGGCCCATGTTGGGATAAATCTCGAAGTGCACACCCTTCCCCGTGAGCTTCGCCACATCGGCGGCAATGTCGCGCGTCTGCCAGCCGAGCACGGTGCTCTGCGCCGGCGTGAACTCCTTCACCTTGGCGATGCGTAACATGGCCCCACCAAGATCGAAGACCAGCGCAAAGCCGTCGTCTTTCACATAGGTCAGCCCGAGCACGTCGCGAAAGAAAGCCGTGGCAGCGTCTGGCTTTGCAGTCAACAAGAACGTCACAACGCGGTCCATGGGTAATCTCCACAATCTTTCGGCAGATTCAACGCTCTAGGTATGTGCTCAACGAAAACGCGCCTTCATGGTGCATAATCTCGCACCGCACGCCGGGGACCAGATAGACGCTCATTACATCGAAGCGCACAGCATCCGGCCGCTGCGGCAGCTGCCGGATATAGCGGCGTGCCAGCCGTCCCAGCGTTGCTCGCTTATGGTTGTCGACCGCAGCCTCGGCGGGAGTCATGTCGCGCGCTGTCCGCGTCTTCACCTCAATAAAGCAGAGCATCGGCCCCTGCCACGCGATCAAATCAACATCGCCCGGCGCATCGCCGGAAGACCATCGCCGCGCCACAACGATGTATCCCTTGCGCCGCAGCGCGAAGAAAGCCGCGTCCTCGCCTTTAAGCCCAACTGCGAGGTGCGCGGGGAGCCTTGCAGACCTGCCGCGCGCTCGCGCCAGCCTGTCGAGCCCGCCCAGAGTGCGCTCCAGCAATGTGGTTTGCATCATGGCTCTCCATTGTGAGCCAGCAGGCAGCAGCGCGCAACAGCGATTACGCGCCGCTGCCCGCCGAAGCCACCGCCAACTCGCCCACCTGCGCGTGTTCGCGCTCCACTACTGTCAGCGCATCCTCAAGGATGTCGAGCGCTACCGTCGCTTCGTGCTCGTTGATAATGAGCGGCGGGCAGAGGCGGATCGATGTTTCGCCGCAGCCCAGAATCATCAGGCCGCGCTCGAATGCCAGCGTCTCCACGCGATTGCGCAGGGCGGTTGCCGGCTCGCGGGTGGCTTTGTCCTTCACCAGCTCAATGCCGATCATCAGGCCGCGGCCACGCACGTCACCGACCAGCGGATGGGTCTGCTTCCAGCCTTCAAGCCGCTTGAGCATCTTGCCGCCCACATGCGCCGCGTTGGCAATCGCTTCCCGCTCCAGAATCTCCATCGTCGCCACTGCCGCGGCAAGCGAGATCGGATTGCCGCCGAAGGTCGATGCATGCGAGCCCGGCACCCAATCCATCACATCGGCGCGCGCCATGCAGATGCCCAGCGGCATGCCCGAAGCGATGCCCTTGGCCATGCAGACGATGTCCGGCTCCACGCCGGTGTGCTCAATCGCCCACCACTTGCCCGTGCGTCCCGCGCCGGACTGCACCTCGTCCGCCACCAGCAGAATGCCGTGGCGATCGCAGATTTTGCGCAGTTCGTGCATGAAGATCGTGGGCGCGACAACGTAGCCGCCCTCACCCTGGATCGGCTCGACAAAGATCGCAGCAACTTCTTCCGGCGGCAGAATCGTCTTGAAGAGCTTGTCCTCGATGTAGCGCGCACAGCCCAGCGCGAAGGCCTCTTCCTCCTGAGGTCCGCCTGTGCAACCGCGATAGGCATACGGATAGCGCACATGCGTCACGCCGGGTACCAGGGGCCCGAAGCGGCGCTTCTGCTGCGGCTTCGATCCGGTCAGCGAAAGCGCGCCCATGGTGCGCCCATGGAACGCGCCGAGAAACGAGATGATGTGCTGCCGCCCCGTGTGATAGCGCGCCAGCTTCAGCGCGCATTCAATCGCCTCTGCACCTGAGTTGCCATAGAACACTTTGTGCGGCCCCTTCATGGGCGCAACCGCGCTCAGTTGCTCGGCCAGCTCGGTCAGGTGCTCGTCGTAAAAGTCAGTTCCCGAAATATGAATCAGCTCGGCAGCCTGCTTCTGGATCGCCTCGACAACCTCGGGATGACAGTGGCCCGTCGAGGTCACGGCGATGCCTGCGGCAAAGTCGAGAAACTCGTTGCCGTCCACGTCCTCAACACGCGCGCCGCGGCCACGCTTGGCCACCAGTGGATAGGAGCGCGTATAGCTCGGCGAGATAAGGCGCGCATCCGCCGCGACCGCTGCCTGCGCCTTGGGTCCGGGCAGGGAACACACCAGTTTGGGCCGTATTGCGCGTGCAATTCCTGTTTGGTCATATCTATTCTCCTCGGCGATGGTTGTGCGGCTCGGGTCTTTCCCGTGTGGGAGATTGAATGCGGCCGCGGACCCTGGGGAGGGGTCGTCCAAATCCTTGGACCTATATCCAGATCCGGACGGCAGGCGAGGATCTTCGGCGGAAAAGTACTAGTCGCCGCCGAAGAGGCTAGGTCGGGTGCGGGTGGGCAGCACGCGCAGATGGCGGCGCGGGCAAATGCCGCGCGCACGGGCCCGCGACCAGCGCTTGGCGGCTGGCACAAGGGTCTGCGTGCTTGGAGTTGAGTTCTGCATGGAGTCCCGCTGGCTACGAGGATAGCACGGAAGAAGCTGCGAACTCCGATTTGCAGCTACGGCGCGGGCTTCTTGAAGGCCGTGGGCGGCACGAGCGCGACAGCGGGCTCGTCCTCCAGCGATACGCGGCCGCTCTCAAAAACCTTGAGCGCGGCATCGTCAGCGGCCATCGTCATCCAGCACACTGCGCCTTTTTTCAGCAACGTGCATGCCACCTCGACGGTATAAGGCAGTTCGGGATGTCCCTTGGGCGCGCCTTTGCTGCGCTCGATCCACAGGTTGTGCGTACCCAGCTTGTAGTTGCTGGTTGCAGGCTCGGTGAGATCGAAGCTCTGCTTCAGGCCCTCGGACGCGCCCTGCGCAAACCCGGGCAGATCCTTCTCTGTGGCCGTTTGCCCCAGGCAGGCAAAGGGCAGCTCGACGGCGACGATGACCGAGGCTGGGTCGCCGTGGCGTGCCGTCAGCGCGATGTTCACGCAGGCCGCGCCCTTCTTGTCCTCTTCGGTTGCGGCATTCTGCTGCGCCTGCTCTTTTACCTCGGGCAGCGTGCCGGAGTCATCCACCACTTGCCAGTCCGTCGGCAGCGCGTAGGTAAATCCCAGCGCGCTGGTATGAGTCTGCCTCTCCTGCGCCAGCAGCGCGGCGCAACAGCCAATCAATGGAAACGCTATGGGATGAAGTCTCATTGCGGCGCAAGTCTACCACGATTGCATCGAGCAGAACCTATCGTGATCGGCGGTTCAATTCAAAAAGTACGCAGACACAGCCGACGCGATGCCTACCACCGAAGCCACAATGCCAAAATACCAGTAGATGCGGCTCCGCGTGAGCAGCGTGACGGAGGTGATCACCAGCCCGATCTCGAGCAGGGCCTCTCCCAGGTCGAAGCGGTTGGCGCGGGCCTCGGCCTGTTCCACCTTGGTCTCAAGCGCCTCGGCCTTGTCTTTGTCGTCCTTCAGGTCTCGTCTGCCCACTTGGCCTGATGGTCGGCGTAGGACTTGGCAATCTTCGCCGCGCTACCTTGTCGCCGACAGCCACCACGCTGAGCAGGTCGGCGGCTAGCTGCGTGTCGTTAGAGCGAATCTTATGCGCCTGGTAGAAGTTCCACTGGTCGGTGGCCTTGTTCTGGTCAAGCACCGCCTCAGTGTGGGTGCGATGGCCCAGCACGGTGGTGACGGCCACCAGCACGGCCAGCACGCTCATGGTGAACGCAACCGGCCGCAGCGACGGACTCATGCGATCGCGTGTTCGGCGTGCTCCTGCAATTCCTGTGCTTCGTTGGCTTCCATGCGAAGTTAACCTCTGCATCAATCTGCGCGTCAGTATGACTCAACTGGCCCGGCATCTGAACACTGTGAACGTACGAACCCTGAACTGTGAGCTCGGCAGCTATTTCCGCTTCCAGCGCACGCCGTCCTTCGAGTCCTCGATCACCACGCCCTTTTCCGCCAGCTCATTGCGGATCTGGTCGGCGCGGGCAAAGTTGCGCTGCTTCTTGGCCAGGGTGCGCTCGGCCACCAGCGCATCGAATTGCCTCGTCGCTCAGCGCCTGCCGCGCCAGCAGCTCCGGAGCCACCTCGGCCATGCGGCCGGCTTGCTCGGCCCACTCCAGCGCCCGGCGGGTTGGCTCGGCATCGCGGTCCTCGATCACGTCGAAAGACGGCGTCGAAGGTCGCCAGAGCGCGGCAGGATCGCCGTCGCGGTCGCCGGCACAGAAGCTGTTCCCTGGTCGATGGCCGTGTTCGCGGTGCGCACCAGATCGAAGATCGGCGCGCGGGCCTCGGCGGTATTCAGATCGTTGGCCAGCGCAGCCATGTAGTCACTTTCAGCCTTTCGTGCGGCGGCCTGCAACTCCGGCTTCTCTCCAGGCGCGAGCTGGCTGCCGTGAGCCGCTGATGAAAGGTCCGCAGCCGCTCAATGGCGTTGGTGGCTTCGGTAAGCCCGTCAAACGTGAAGTTCAACTGGTGGCGATAAGGCACCGAGACGAGCGCCAGGCGGATCGCCGAAGCCTTGTAACCCTTCAGCAGCAGGTCGCGCAGGGTATAAAAATTCCCTTCGCTCTTCGACATCTTGCGGCCGTCGACGAGCAGAAAGCGCACATGCATCCAGTGCCGCGCAAAGGTCTTGTGGGTCACGGTCTCGCTCTGCGCAATCTCGTTCTCGTGGTGCGGAAACATCAGGTCTTCGCCGCCCGCGTGCAGGTCGAAGCTCTCGCCCAGATACTCCATCGCCATCGCCGAGCACTCGATGTGCCAGCCCGGCCGCCCGCGCCCAATCGGCGAGTCCCACGAGGTCTCGCCGGGCTTCGCAGCCTTCCACAGCGCAAAATCGCGCGCCGAGTCCTTCTCGTACTCGTCCACATCCACGCGCGCGCCGTCTTCCATGCCGCTCAGGTCCTTCTTGCTCAACTTGCCGTACTCGGGAAACGCCGACAGCCGAAAGTACCAGCTCCCATCCTCGGTCTGGTAGGCCGCGCCGGCCGCAGCCAGCTTCTGCACCAGCTCCACCATCCGCGGAATATGCTCCGTCGCACGCGCGATGATCTCCGGCCGCTCCACGCGCAGCGCGTCGAGATCCTCAAAAAACGCATCCACGAACTTCGCCGTGTATTCGCCGATGGGAACGCCGGCCTGCGCCGCATTGCGGATGATCTTGTCATCCACATCGGTAATGTTCATCACGTGGCGCAGCGTGAGGCCGGTCAGCTTCAGGAACCGCCGCAGCACATCCATCTGAAGGAAGGTGCGGAAATTGCCGATGTGGCCGTAATCGTAAACCGTCGGCCCGCAGGCGTACATGCGGAGAGCTCCGCCATCGGCGGGAGCTACTGCTTCTGACTGACCCGTAAGTGTGTTGAATAGTCGGAGGACCATGCGTCGAGCGGACTCCCACGAAAGTCACCAGTTTCAGTGGCGTGGAGCCTTTCCGATTGTAGCAGTGCAGATTATTGGTAACCGAAGCCCAAATCCGGTCGCTTCTGCAACTTTTTCTGGTGTATAGATTGTGAAGACTCCCTTATTGCAGCTGGGCCGGAAGGTTATGGATAGCGAAGCACTGTCTTTATTGTGCGACCCGGATACACGCTACTCGTTTGAGCTGGATGGCCAGACTCTTCGCAATACTGCCACCGGGCGCGTCTATCCCATCCGCGACGGGGTTCCGCTCTTCATCAGCTCTCTCACTGGTGTCAATCTGCGCGCCCAGGCGCGCTACGACCGCATTGCTCCTTTCTACGACCTGAAAGAGCGACTGCAACTATGGGCCAGCAAAATGCCCGATCATCGCCAGGAGCTTGCAACCGTCCTTGCCTTGTCTCCAGGCACGCGCGTCCTTGAGGTTGCCGTCGGCACCGGCGCCAACGTTCCTTATCTACCTGCGGAGATCGATTTTTACGGCATCGACCTCTCCTGGGGCATGCTGCGCAAGTGCCGCAAGAATCTCCGCAAGTGGGGTCGCGAAGGGCAGCTGTTCCACGGCGAGGCGGGACGGCTGCCTTTCTGCTCGGCG
The DNA here is from genome assembly GCA_963783925.1 of uncultured Acidobacteriaceae bacterium. GTDB lineage: Bacteria > Acidobacteriota > Terriglobia > Terriglobales > Acidobacteriaceae > Telmatobacter. The sequence goes on from CAWAPM010000001.1 coordinate 601,730, forward strand.
GCCTTCGACTGCGTGTTTGCTGCTGGCGGTATCAGTGAGTTTCCGGCGCTCGAACGCGCGCTAGCGGAGATGATCTGGGTGGTCAGGCCGGGCGGCCGCGTGGTGATTGCCGATGAATTCGGCAAGGCTGCGCAGGTCGAAGGCTCCGCGCCCGCTTATCCGCTGCACCTGATTCCCGATGGGATGGAAGAAATTGAGGCGCGCACCCTCGGCGAGGGCCGCTTCTACTGCATCAGCTTTCGCAAGCCGGCGGGCAATTCCTGAGCCCTGCGCCGCTCAGCGAGCCAGCCGCCAGAGCTGCCATAGGCAACACAAACTACCCACAACAGCCGCTTCCAGTGCAATGCTCAGCACGGCCGCTTTGGCGCCACTGAGGCCGGCACCGGTGGAAACATACACCGTGTCGCCCTCGCGAACAAAACCGCGCGAACGGCGTAACCGGGGTTCCCTATCCGGCCGCACCGCATATTCACTTGCGAAATCGCTCGTAAAGCTTTCGCCCTGCAGGCTGATGAGTGCGCGTGTCGCCATGGATGAGTCCTCGATTGTGGCAAATGGTTGCACGCGCCATGCCAAAATCGAGGAATTTGTTTAGTGCCTTCGATTCAATCGCTTGGTGAAGCCGAAACGTTGGGAAAGGTTGTCTCGAACTATGTAATTTTTATCCACCACGTCACAAATGCATGGTAGAGATGGGCCTTGTCTGAGAATAATTTCCATCAGGGACCGATAGCGGACCCCAATGCCAGCGAGGGATTGGCGGTCAGATCCGCAGGCGCAAACTCCCCGGCGGCAAAACGCGGCCAGGCAGCAGCCGCAATCATCGCGGCGTTGTCAGTGGAGAGCGCGAGCGAGGGAAACGACACCGCAACTCCGCGCCGGGCCGCTTCGGCCGCGAAACGCTCCCGCAGTTCCCGGTTGGCCGCCACGCCGCCGGTCACCAGAATGCGTCCCGCTCCCAGCGTCTCCCCCGCAGCAAGGGCCTTTTTCACAAGGTCACCGACCACCGCATGCTGAAAGCTCGCAATCAAGTCCAGCACCGGCTGCGGACAAAGCGCCAGCGCCTCTTCTCTTGTCTGGGGCGGCGTGGTGTACGCCAGCACCTTCGCCGTCCTCGCCTCGGCCTCGGCCCGCAATCCATGCAGCTCTACGTAGCGCAGCACGGCCGTCTTGATCCCTGAAAACGAGAAGAGAAAACGCGGATCGAGGTCCGCAATCGGCGCGGTCTTTGCTGCTTTGGTGCGCGGAGCCTTGCCGGCCAGATGCAGCTTGGTCTTGATTTGCGCAAACGCGAACGGTACAGCTGTCGGGTCGCCGAATTTGGCCAGCGCATCGATCCACGGCCCGCCGGGATAGCCGAGGCCGAGCAGCTTGGCAACTTTGTCATAGGCCTCGCCGGCCGCATCGTCCAGCGTGCGCCCCAGCAGCCGGTAGTGCCACGTGCCGCTCTCTTCGTGCGCCGCATAAAGATGGGTATGTCCGCCCGAAACGACCAGGGCCAGCGTAGCCTCGCCGGCTTTCTCGGAAGCGTCGACCTGAGCGGATTCCCGCTGCCGCTCGTTCAGCATCACCGCATGGATATGCCCTTCCAGATGATTTACTGCCACCAGCGGCAGTCCCTGCGCAAAGGCTAACGCCTTCGCGTAAGTGATGCCGACGAGCAGCGCCCCCGCCAGCCCGGGACCGCTGGTTACGGCAATCGCGTCCAGATCGGCCAGCGTCACGCCCGCCTCAGCCAACGCCGCCCGTACAACCGGAACGACGGCACGCAGATGCTCGCGGCTGGCCAACTCCGGCACCACGCCGCCGTAGCGCGCATGCATCGCGATCTGCGACGCGACCACCGACGACAGCGTTCGTGCCCCGCGCTCCACCACTGCCGCGGCCGTTTCGTCACACGAGCTCTCAATGCCGAGAATCAGGCCCTTGCCCATCCTTCTAGTTTAACGGGCCTGCTTTCGCAGTCTGCACTTCTGCATCGAGGCGTGCCGCGCGACAATGGAGCGGAGATGCCTTTGGCCTCACCCCAATTCGCTGCGGCTTTGCGCATTCTCGATTCACTTCGCGCCGCTGGCCACCAGGCGTACCTCGCCGGCGGCTGCGTCCGCGACCTGCTCCTCGGCCGCGAGCCTGCCGACTACGATATCGCGACCAGCGCCACGCCAGACCTCGTGCTCGGCATGTTCCCCCGCACCTTCGCTGTTGGGGCGCACTTCGGCGTGGTTCTCGTCTCCGATCGCGCAGGCAAAGAGGTGATCCGCACTGAGGTCGCAACGTTCCGGTCCGACGGCGCTTACTCCGATGGCCGCCGCCCCGACGCCGTGCATTACACGTTGAGCGCCGAAGCAGATGTCCAGCGCCGCGACTTCACCATCAATGGCCTGCTGCTGGACCCGCTGCCGATCGCGCCACAAGTCTCCTCCAAGAATCTGCGCGACGCAGTCGTCGATCACGTCGGCGGTCTCGCCGATCTCGATGCCGGGATCCTCCGCGCTATCGGCCAGCCCGCGCGCCGCTTCGAGGAAGATCAGCTCCGCCTGCTGCGCGCGGTCCGCTTCGCCGCGCGCTTCAACTTTGAGATCGAACCCACCACGTTCGCAGGCATCCGCACCCTCGTCGCGCGCATTCACGCCGTCAGCCGCGAGCGCGCGCGCGACGAGCTGACGAAGATGCTCACCGAAGGCCGAGCGCGCCGCGCCTTCGAACTACTCAGCGAGACCGGCCTGCTCGTTGAAGTCCTGCCCGAAGTCGCGCGCATGCAAGGCGTCGAGCAGCCGCCACAGTTCCATCCCGAAGGCGACGTGTGGACGCACACGCTGATGCTGCTCAATCAGCTCGCTCCCGGCTGCCCGCCCACGCTCGCCTGGGGCGCGCTGCTGCATGACGTCGGCAAGCCGCCCACCTTCCGCGTCGCCGACCGCATCCGCTTTGACGGCCACGTCGAGGTCGGTGTCGCCATCGCCGCGGAGATCTGCCGTCGCTTTCGCTTCTCGAACGACGATACACAGCAGATTCTCGCGCTGGTCGAAAACCACATGCGCTTCGCCGACACGCCGCGCATGAAAGCGTCGACGCTCAAGCGCTTCTTCCGCCTCGACCGCTTTGAGGAGCACCTTACCCTGCACAAGATGGATTGCCTCGCCGCCAGCGGCAATCTCGATCACTGGAACTTCGTCCGCGAGCGCCACGAGGCCACGCCGGAGGAGGTCGTCCGCCCGCAGCCGCTCATTACTGGCCGCGAGCTTATCGCGGCGGGCTACGCGCCTGGGGCGCAGTTCAAGCCCATGCTCAGCGCCGTGGAAGACGCGCAGCTGGAAGGTTCGATCTCAACCGCGGAGGAAGCTCTGGCTCTGGTGCGCGAGCGGTTTGGGCCAGCGCGAACCTAGATGGCCAGGCCGAAGCAACTCTTTACGCTGCTCACAATCTTGTCTACTTGCGCCAAGGCCGCGGCGGCTTTCTTCGTATCGTTGCCGATGTCCGCCAAGTCCGTCTTGAGCTGATCAAGGTCCTTGAGCGGCTTCACCAGATCCGTGGCACCGGCCTGCAGCGCCACGGTACGCGAGGCCATATCCTGCTGGTTCATCGCTGTCAGCGCATCGTCCACCGCATCCGCGCGTTGATCGAGCGCGTCGATGACGGAATCGGCGGTCGCGGCCTCAAGCGCCGTCTCGAGCTGCTCCTTCAACGTCTGCAGCACGTCGTGCGCTTGCTGCCAGGTAGGCGTTGCCGTGGTGGTCATGGCGGCTCTCCTTATTGCGCGGGAAGCTTGCTGTAGAAGCCCTGCAGTTGCTGGCCGTCGCCTTCCAGCTCTGACAGCATGGTGCGAAACACCGGCGCGTCCTTCGCGTTTCCGCTCTCGGTCAACGCCGTGTGCGTGGTTGCAAGCTGCTTGAGCGCGGCCTGCGTTGCGGCCAATGTCTTGTCGCCGGCCGCCTCATCATCGGACATCTTCGCCAGCTCCTCGATCAACGCCCGCTTGTCGCTGGCGCTCATCGTCGCTTCGTTGTCGTGAATGAATCGGATCTGCTTCCGCTTGAGCGTGTCGTAATCATTCTTGAGCTGGTTGCGCAAACCCGACTTCTCCGGATCGCCGATATCGGCCTCGAGCAGCGCGCAGATCTGCACGATCGGATCTTTCATTTCCTTCAGAAGCGTTGGAAGCTCGCGGCCGCGCCGCTGCTCAATCAGCGCATGCCCCAGCGCATCCACGGCCGTGGTTGCCAGATTCACATCCACGCCGGTTACATTCGCCGATTTGAGAAACGCGGCAATGTCGTCCGTCTTGCTCAGGTCCTGTAGCGACTTGCCCACCGCATCCGCCTGCGTGTCGAAGTCGGTCATCGGCTGGTTGCCGCTCACGTAGGCCAGCTCCTCGGCATACTTGCTCAGACCGTCGAGAATCTTCGTCCGCGCCTCCATATCCTGGGGAGACATGAAGGGCTTGATCTTCGCCGGATCAAATCCTTGCGTATCGAAGTTCGCCACCATGGCCTGCACCTCGGCGTCATGGTGTGTCTGCTCCACAAGCGCGTAGGCGTTGGTGGTGTTCTTTGCAGCCGCGGTTGCTGCTGTGGCAAACGCTGAAGAGCGCTTGGCGAGCGGTGACACCGAACAACCCGTGGCCAGCGCGAGCATCGCCAGCACCGCAACACCGCGCGGAAACGCGGGCAGAGCCCCGCGGATTCCTGATTCAGGCCTTGAGATTTCCATCGCTCACGAACGTTAACAACAAACAATCGCTCACGCAAGCAATTCCGCAGCCCCGCGTCGGCGAAAATGGAACCATGTCCCAGTCTGGCCGCTCGGCTCCCGTTCGCAGCTTCGATGTGCTTGTGCTTGGCGCCGGCGCCGCTGGACTAATGTGTGCCGCAGTCGCCGGGCAGCGCGGCCGCCGCGTGGCCCTGCTCGACCACAATGCGCAGCCCGGCCGCAAAATCCTTATCTCCGGCGGCGGCCGCTGCAACTTCACCAATCTGCACTGCACGCCCACAAACTTTCTCTCGGGGAACCCGCACTTCGCCAAGTCCGCGCTCGCGCTCTACACGCCGCGGCACTTTCTCGAGCTCGTCGAACGCTACAACATCCCTTGGCACGAGAAGACCCTCGGCCAGCTCTTTTGCGACCGCTCGGCGCGCGACATTCTGGAGATGCTGCTGGCCGAGTGCGAGTGCACCGGCAATGTGGAAGTGATTCTCAATGCGCGCAATCTCATCGTGGAGCACAACGGTGGATTTCGCGTCGCGTCGTCGCTGGGCACCTTCACAGGAGATGCGCTCGTTGTCGCCACCGGCGGCCTCTCGATTCCCAAGCTCAGCGCAACCAGCCTGGCCTATGATCTCGCGCGGCAATTCGGCCTCGCCGTTATTCCGCCGCGCCCGGCGCTCGTGCCGCTTGTCCTCAGTGGCGAAGAAGCGACTTGGACCGCACTTGCCGGCGTCTCGGCGGAAGTTGTCGCATCGGCTGGACGCGCGCAATTCCGCGAGAAGCTGCTCGCCACGCATCGCGGTCTCAGCGGCCCCGCTGTGCTGCAGGCATCAAGCTACTGGCGCGACGGCGAGCCGTTCTTCGTCGATTTTGCACCGGACAGAGAGATTCTCGCGCCACTTCTGGCAACAAACGCCCGCCGCGATGACGGGGCATTTCGGCAGGCCCTACGCGCCGTGCTGCCGCAGCGACTCGCTGCCCATCTGGCTGAGGTCGCCCAACCGCAGGCCTGGAGCAATGCCGCGCTGGCCGCAGCTGAATGCCGATTGCATCACTTTGAGTTTCATCCCTCCGGCACGGAGGGCTTCGCCAAGGCTGAGGTCACCGCGGGCGGCATCGATACAGCCGGCCTGCAAGCACGCACCATGGAGGCGCGCTCTATCCCGGGGCTCTTCTTTATCGGCGAAGCCGTCGACGTCACAGGCTGGCTGGGCGGCTTTAACTTCCAGTGGGCATGGGCTTCAGCCGTCGCGGCCGGACGCGCGCTCTAAGCTACTCCGCCGGTACGATCGGCTTGGCGGGCGGCGTCAGCACAAATCCCTTCCGCACCAAGGCAAACCCCTCTTGCGGCAGCTCGGCCTGCAGCAGCTCGCTGCCCGGCCCGCTGAAAAGCTCCGTCCGCGCGCCGCCAATCGTCGCCACCAGGTGATGCACCGCTACGGGCTTGCCATCGAGCGTGCCCTGCTCATCGGCATAGGTCGCCAGCGTCACCGCTTCCACACTCCCGGCCTGCTTGGGAATCACGGCCCAGAGGCCCGCGTTGTTGTGCGTGGCGGCCAACGCCAGCAGAGTCTCCAATGCGCCGGGGTCAAAGTCTGGAAGAAACACCACGGCGCGATGCTCAGTGAGTCGCGTGGTGCTGCTGCGCCCGTTCGCCGAAGTATTCAGCAGCAGCTGTGCCGCATCCGGCGCGAGCGTCACGTTCACCGCCTCGCCATTCACCGTGGCGCTCAGTTGCACATGCTTCAGCTCATTCGCGGCAGTCAGCTCCTCGGTCTTCGAGAGCGCATAATCCAAGCCCTGCATCGACACCTTCACCACTGAGGTCGACTCATACCCATGCCCTGCGGCTGTAATGTGAAAGCTCGCCGTACCCACCGGCTTGCCATGCTGGCTCACCAGAAAACTCGCCGACTGCGCCGTGGCAGCGGCGGTCAAGGCAATCAGTCCCGCAACCGGAATCAAAACAGAAATGCGCACGTCATCCTCTCCTTTGCGCTGTTATATAGACGCGCAACCGGCCCCAAGAGTTGTGGTGTGAGCGATCCGGCGCGTGCTGCGGGACGCCGCCTGCGCAAACGGTCTATTCTTTCTTTTTGAGGTGACCCGCAATGACTGAAACCGCCGCGCGCCCGCAGCTTGCCTATCTCACCAGCGTGCTCGACGAGCTGCGCGCCAAGGGGACCCACTTCCGTCTCCGCGTGCTCGACGATCAGCAGGCTCCCGTCTGCCACTACGACGGCCGCGAGGTCATCAACCTTGCCAGCAACAATTATCTCGGCCTCGCCAACCACCCCAAACTGATCGAGGCCGCACTTGCCGCTACGCGCACTCTCGGCGTCGGATCGGGAGCGGTCCGCACCATCGCCGGCACCATGCGTATTCACATGGAGCTCGAGGAAAAGATCGCGCGCTTCAAGAATGTCGAAGCCTGCGTGGTCTTCCAGAGCGGCTTTGCGGCCAACGCCGGCACCGTCAGCGCCATCCTCGGCAAAGAGGACTTCATCCTCTCCGACGAGCTCAACCACGCCAGCATCATTGACGGCGCGCGCCTCTCCCGCGCCAAAATCAAGGTCTTCCGGCATAAAGATTTTGCCCATTGCGAAGAATTGCTAAAGGAAATCGAGAACGAGCCGGGCAGAAAGCTCGTCATCACCGACGGCGTCTTCTCCATGGACGGCGATATCGGCCCCGTCGACCGGCTCGCCGCGCTGGCCGAAAAATATGGCGCCATCATGATGGTCGACGACGCACACGCCTCTGGCGTGTTGGGCCGCAATGGCCGCGGATCGATCGATCATTTTGGCATGCACGGCCGCGTCGACGTACAGGTGGGCACGCTCTCTAAAGCTATCGGCGCACTGGGCGGCTATGTCTGCGGGTCGAAAGATCTGATCGACTACCTCTACCACCGCGCGCGCCCGTTTCTCTTCTCCACCTCGCACCCACCTTCGGTCGCGGCTACGTGCATCGCCGCCTTCGACATCCTGGAGAACGAGCCGGAGCGCATCGAGCGTCTGTGGGCCAACACCCGCTACTTTCAGGACGAGCTGCGCCGCGCCGGCTTCAACATCGGCGGCATCACCACACCAGCCACCGAGACACCCATCACCCCCGTCATCGTCGGCGAAGGCCGCGCCGCCATGGACTTCTCCCGCGCCCTCTTCGACGAAGGCGTCATGGGCACCGGCATCGCCTTCCCCACAGTCCCTGAGGGCAGGGCCCGCATCCGCCTCATCCTCACCAGCGAGCACACCCGCGCCCAGCTCGACCGCGCAATTGAAACGCTGGAGCGTGTAGCGAAGAAGATGGGGATACTACAATAAGCCAGCCATGATCGCTCACCTGCGCGGCAAGCTCATCCACAAACAGCCCGGCCAGGCCATCGTTGAGGCCGCCGGCGTCGGCTACGACGTCGTCATCTCCGTGCCCACCTTTACCGCTCTACCCTCGGTCGGCGCAGAGGCCTCGCTGCACATCCACACCCAGGTCAGCGACGACCAGATCGCCCTCTTCGGCTTCCTGGACCGCGAAGAGAAACGCCTCTTCGAGCGACTCATCACCGTCAGCGGCGTCGGCCCCAAGCTCGCCATCAAAATGCTCAGCGGCCTCTCACCCGACCGCACCGTCCAGGCCATCCGCGCGCAGGATCACGCCCAGTTGACCCGCATCCCCGGCGTGGGCAAGAAGCTCGCCGAGCGCCTCGTCGTCGAGCTGAAAGACAAGCTCGAAGACTTCGCCGTCGCTCCCACACCCTCCATCGTCCAGGGAGCGGCCGTCGACGACGTGCTCTCCGCCCTCGTCAACCTCGGCTACCAGCGCCCCGCAGCCGAGAAAGCCATCGAACAGGCGGCCAGCAAGGATAAGGCGCTCACCGAGGATTTCGATGGCCTGTTCCGCGGCGCGCTCAAGCTTATCCGGTAAACTGGAAGAGCCCTTCAAGAGAACATCAGGCACACGCTTCGCATCCAAATTGACGGAAGGTCGCTCCAGAATTCTCTGCCAGGTAATCCTCCGCCGCCTCTGTTCGATCTAGCTTGATTGAGCGACTCGACTCTCGCCCTAGGAGTGTCCTGTTCCCCCGCACGCCAAGGATGGTTTCTTGCGCTATTTCGTCGCTCTTGTTTTCCTGGGTCTCGCTGCAATCGCCCGCGCCCAGTCCGTACAGCTCCCCGATGCGCCGCTGCCGGCAGCCGCCGCGTCCGCATCCGACTCCGACGCGCCGGATCTGTTCTCCGACGCCGCTCAGCAGACTACTCCACCCGCGCCGGCCCCCGGCAGTCAGACCAAGCAAGGCAAGCCGGGCGACACTGTCGATGCCGAAGGCAAGGTAATCCCCCTGGAGCGCCAGCAGCCCAAGCGCATCCTCGGCTTCATGCCCAACTTCCGCTCCGTCTCTGGCGGTTCCAAGCCCCATCCGCCGGGCTGGAAGTACAACTTCATTGTCGCCACGCACCAGGCCACAGACTATTCGACCTTCATTTTTCTCGGCCTCACTTCGCTCACAGCCGAAGGCACCAACGCGCATCCCGCGCTCGGCAAAGGCATCGACGGCTTCTACGCCTATACCTGGCGCGGCTTCCTCGACAAGACCGACGGCACCTACCTCTCCGCCTGGCTATTGCCCAGCCTGCTGCATGAGGATACGCGTTACTATGCGCTGGGCTCCGGCCACAGGATCGTGACCCGTTCGCTTTACATCATCAGCCGCCAGGGGGTAGCCCGCACCTACGGCGGCCGTCAGACGCCCAACATCGCCGGCCTCGGCGGCAAGGTGCTCACCCAAGTCGTCTCGCGCGAATACTACCCCTCCAGCGCCACCAGCTTCAGCGTGCTGGCCACCAAGTTCGGTTACTCCGTCATGCGCGACATCGCCTTCTCCTCCATCCGCGAGTTCTATCCCGACATCGCCGCGCACTACATCAAGAAGCACCGCGAAAAGGTGGCGCGAGAGGCCGCGGCACAAACCGGGGCGACCAAGCCGTAAAGCTACGCGCGGCAGTTCCTGCTAGTCTTTTTGAAGTATGTCTCGCGCGCAAAAACCCGCTCCCACCGCACCGCCGCCTTACTTCCGCCCTGAAGCCCTGACCTTCCTGCGCAACCTCGCCCGCCATAACGACCGCGAATGGTTCCAGCCGCGCAAGGCGCAGTTTGAGTCTGAATTGCGCGAGCCCATGCTCGCCGCCGTCCGCAAGATCACCGACGCCATGCTCGACTTCGCGCCAAGCCACGTGCGCCCCGCTGAGAAGAGCCTGTTCCGCATTTATCGCGACACGCGCTTCTCTAACGACAAGCGGCCCTACAAGACCCACGTCGCCGCGTGGTGGTCGCACCAGGGCCTGCAGAAGACCTCCGGCGCGGGCTACTACTTCCACGTCAGCGCCAAGGAAGTCGTCATCGCCGCCGGCGCCTACATGCCGGAAAAGGACCAGCTCTCCCAGATCCGCCATTGGCTCCTCGACCACCACGCGGAGTTCCGCAAACTCCTGCGGAGTGCAGCCCTTCGGAAGGCATTTGTCGAATTTGAAGGCAACGCGCTCATCCGCCCGCCCAAGGGCTTCCCCACCGAGCACCCTGGAATGGACCTGATCCGCAACCGCCAGTGGGGTCTCTCTGTCACGCTGCCCGCGAAAACCGCGATGGACCCCAATCTCGCCGCCGTAGTGATTCGCCATTTCAAGCTGGCCGCGCCGATCATCGACGCGCTCAACACGCCCATCGCCGCAGCGCTCGCACCGAAAAAGACAGTGCTCTTCGGCCTACACTAAGTGCACCATTTTCGCTTGCCCGTGGCCTTGAGCCTGCACTTCCGCGCGCCAAAACCTGCAAAAACCAGTCAAAACGGCCAATTTTCGGAGAAATACCCGAGAAAACCTGAGAAAACTGTGGAAATCAGACGTTTTTCGGTTGACTTTGCCCGGCCCAAAGCCGCATTGTTACGAACGACGGGTTTTGCAGAACCCGCATGAATATTGGGGTTTCGTGCAGACGTCTCATCGCGCGCACCTCCATGCGGATCGCTTCAGAGCTTCCTTTTAAGTGGCTGCGGCGACGGAAACCCAGGCAACACCGGCCACCCCAAGGGGTCGCCCAGAAGGAGAACATCACATGGCAACTGGATTGACCAAGACCGCTCTTACCCGGCAGATGGCCGAGAAGCTCGAACTCACCAACAAGCAGTCCGCCGCTTTCCTCGACCTGCTGGCGGAGACCGCGATCAAGGAAACCAAGAAGAACGGCGTCTTCGTGATCCCCGGCATCGGCCGCCTCGTCAAGGCGGAGCGCAAGGCCCGCATGGGCCGCAACCCCCAGACCGGCGCGGCCATCAAGATCAAGGCCAAGACCGTGGTGAAGTTCCGCGTGGCCAAAGCCGCCAAGGACGTCATCGCTCCTCCCAAGAAGTAGTTCTTCGCACCGCGCACAAACGGGGAGAGGCTCTTCGGCTTCTCCCCGTTTTGCATCTCCGCAAATCTTTGCCATCGCCGCACCGCTCAATCCATCCAATCCACTATGGCAAGCTCCGCGATCCCTCCCGCTACTGATTCCATACGCATCCTTCTGCGGCTTGAGGCACTCGCCGTGAGCGCATTCGCAGCGGCCTGGTACGCGCACACCGGTGTGAGTTGGTGGTTGTTTGCCGGGCTGTGGCTCGTACCCGACCTCTCCATGCTCGGCTATCTGCGCAGTCCCTGCTGGGGCGCGCGCATCTACAACACGGCGCACACCTACGTCCTGCCTGCGGCGCTCGCTGCGAGCGCATGGATCTTGCACGCGCGAGTTCCGCTGGCCATCGCACTCATCTGGATCAACCACATCGGCTTCGATCGCCTCTGCGGCTACGGCCTGAAATATTCAGAGGGCTTCGGCGTCACGCATCTGGGGCGGCTCGGCAAAAAGCCTGCTGCTACACAGCCGCGGTAGCCTGCTCCGGTGTGGAAGGCATCAGCGCACGCACCACCAGCGACACACCAAAGCCAATCAGGATCACCCGAATGATCAGCCAGTTGTCGTAGCTCCACGAGAAGCACGCGAGCGCAATGAAGATGCTGATCGGATTCAACTCCGCCAGGACGGCACGTCCCCAGTTGGGCTGCACACCGCCGCGCTCCAGGCTGCTGCGCACCCTGGGAATCAACCGCGGCACGCTGCGCACATACGCAACATGCGCATCGCCGAGTTGGCCGCACAGAAATGCCTCTTCCCCCAGAATGAGCCGCAGCACGAAGACCGCAAGCAGCGTCAGTGCGACCAGCGCACCGGTGGGCGGCATGGCAAACGCCATCGCTGCCGCTGAGAGCCACGAGCCCAGGTAGAGCGGATTGCGTAGGTATCGATACGGCCCATCGGCCACCACTGCGCCCGCTTTCATCTGTGCGTGGTTGACGGTAGCCGTGCCGAGATACGCAGTGCCCCACACGCGCAGACCCGCTGCCAGCGCAGCAATCAGCGCGCCTGTGACGATCGCAATCGCCGTTGACAACGCGAAGCTGGTCACACCCATGCGCGTGAGCCCCAGCGCCAGCCATGCGATCGTTGACCTGCGCCGTCCCAGGCCCAACGGCTCAATCCACGGAGCCCAGAAACCTAGCACGATGATCGCTGTACTGATCCACAACCGCAGACGAAATTCGATTGCACTTGCCCGCATGCGCGCCCCCGCTCGGGCGAGTGTACCATCCACGGCGCAAGCTGCTCAGTCGCCGCGCAGCGCCTCCATGGGGTCCACGGCAGCCGCGCGCCGCGCCGGAATCCACGCCGCCAAAAATGCCACCAGCAGCATCAGCAGCGGCACTGCCGTGAATGTAATCGGATCCACTGCGCTCACCTCAAAGAGAAAGCTGTGCAGCACGCGGCTCAGCGCCACCGCTGCGCACAGCCCAGCGAAGCAACCGCCCGCCGCCAGCAGCAGGCTCTGCCTCACCACGGCCATCACAATCTGCCACCGCTGCGCGCCCAGCGCCAGACGCAGTCCAATCTCGCGCGTGCGCCAGCTCACCATGTAGGCAATGAGGCTGTAGACGCCTACGGCGCCAATGATAAGGGCGAGCGCGCCGAAGCCGAGGAGCAGTACAGCGAGCGCACGGGGTGTGGCTACCGACGATGCAACCACTTCGTTCAGCGTGCGGACGCGGGTGACGGGGACGAGTGAGTCGATGGCTGCTACCGCCCGCCGCAAGCCGGCGGCAGCTTCCGCGGGGGTAGCCGTGCCGCGCATGAGCGCGAAGAGTACCGGCGGAGTGTTGCTGGGCGTGATGGGCAGGTAAACCTGGTTGCTGTAATCGCCCTCAAGATTGCCATCGCGCGTGTTGCGTACAACGCCGACAACCACGACGGCCTTGTCCGGGTACCAGACGGCGGGAACGGCCTCGTCAACAACATTCAGAAGGTGCTTGCCAATGGGACTCTCGTTTGGCCAAAGATTGTGGGCCATGCGTTCGTTGATGACGACTGCGCGTGTCGTGCCTGCCGAGTCCTGTGCGTCGAGGAGGCGGCCGCGCACGAGCTTGAGGTTGAGCACGCCGAAGTACTCCGGAGTTACGTTGCGGCTGGTAGCGAACATTGCGCTCGTCTGCGCGCTGCGCGGATGGTTCTCTGCGTCGAACGCGTAGTTGCTGTCGCGCCCATTGAGCGGCAGCGCGTTCGTGAGCGCAGCATTTTCGACGCCGGGAATGCCATTCATGCCGGCGGCAAGCGCGGCGAAGAAGGCGCTGCATCGGCCTCCTGTCGCGGGCACAGACGCGTTCGGAGTTTTGCAGGCGGCAGAGTCGAGCGAGACTTCAGCCGTAACAATGTGCTTGGTGCGGAAACCGGGATCGACTTCAGAAATCTTGTACAGGCTGTGAAGGATGAGTCCGGCAGCGGTTACGACCACAACGGAGAGAGCGATCTGCACCATGACCAGAATCGTGGATGCGCCGAAGCGCGAGCCTTTTCCGGTAAGGCCGCGGGCCCCTACGCGCAGGGACTCCAGCATATTGAGCGAGGCCATTCGAATAGATGGGATGATGCCGAAGAGCAGACCCACGAGGACGGATGCGGCGAGAGTGAAGAAGATGTCCGGCGGGCGCAGTGAGATGGAATCCACGCGCGGCGTGTCGGCAGGGAGCAGGCTCACAAACACTCGAAGGCTGAAGAACGCCGCGCCGAGACCAACAATGCCGGCGGCCACGCCGAGGACAATGCTCTCCGAGAGGAACTGCTGGATAAGGCGGTGCGAAGATGCGCCGAGCGCGCCGCGAACCGCGATCTCGCGCTCGCGGGAAGTGGAACGCGCGAGCATGAGGTTGGCGACGTTGGCGCAGGCGATGAGCAGGATGAGCCCCACCGCGCCAAAGAGCAGCAGCAGGCGCGGCCGCACTGTGCCGGTTTCAGACTCGAGCAGTGGGACAACAGTCATGTCCGAGGCCCAGTTGTCCGGCATCTGCCATGGGAACTGATGCACGAGGATTCCGCGGAGGCGGCGTAGCTCAGCCTGCGCCTGGCCGGGAGCCACGCCTGGAGCGAGGCGGCCGAAGATATGGAGCGTGAAGGAATTCCACGGATCGTAGGGGTCAGCGCGATTGTAAGAGACCGGGAGCAGGAACTCGGTATCCGTGTAAGGAAAGCGCACGCCGGCGGGAAGCACGCCGATAATACGACGCGAGACGCCATCAATGCGCAGCGTCCGGCCCAGCGCGGCGGGCGAGCCGCCGAATTGGCGTTGCCAGTAGCCATAACTCAGCACCACGTCTTTGTCTTCGCCCGCCGTTTCGTCGTCCTTCGAGAAGAACTCGCCGAGCACGGGGCGAATGCCGAGAGTATCGAGCGCGTTCACAGTGACGGACGCGCCGAAGACCCGCTCCGGCGCGTCCGAGTTGGAAATATTGGATTCGATATCGTCGCCATAGCCCGACACGGAGGAGAATGCGCGCGATTGCTCACCAAGTGCGCGAATCCAGCCTTTGGGCACAACGACGAAGGTGGTTCCCGTGACGCGCATGATGCGGTTTTGCTGTGGGTAGGGCAACGGCCGCAGCAGAATCGAATCCACCAGCGTGTAGATGATTGCGTTCGCACCTATGCCCAGAGCCAGTGTCAGCACCGCCGTCAGCGTAAAGCCCGGTCCGCGCCGCATCTGGCGCAGCGCAAAGCGCACATCGTGCAGAAAGCTTTCAACCGGCGGCAGCGTCGCGCGATCGCGATAGGCCTGGCGCGCTTGTTCCGCTCCACCCAGCTTCACTAGCGCCTGCCGCCGCGCCTCTTCCGGCGTCAGGCCAGCGCGCACGCCGTCGTCGATGTGCATCGCGAGATGGCTCTCGAGCTCGGCATCAAAATCGTCGTGCCCACCGCGGGCACGCAACCAGAGAGAACGCAGCCACCGCATCATGCTTCCTCCACAGGCGCAAGGAATCGCGCCAGAATCTCCGTCGTCTGCTCCCACTCCGCGGCAGCCTTGCGCACCTGCCGCTCGCCCGCTTTCGTCAGTTCGTAGAATTTCGCGCGCCGGTTGTTGTCGCTCACACCCCACTTCGAGCGGATGTACCCTTCCTGCTCAAGCTTGAGTAGCGCGGGGTAGAGCGTTCCGTAATTCAGCTCCAGCAGGTCTCCGCTGGTTTGCTCAATGCGCCGCGCCAGCCCGTAGCCGTGCTGCGGCCCAATCAGCTGCAGCGTCTTCAACACCATCAATGCCAGCGTCCCCTGCCACACATCGGTCTTTCCGCCCATGCGCACCCTCCTATGGTAAACCCATAGAGAACAGCTTACCTCTGTCCCTATGGGAACGCAATAGGAGAATTGCGGGCAAGAAAAAGCCGTGCGGCTTTTGAGCCGCACGGCCTCACCACCCTTCGTGAGCTACTTCGCCGGGTCCACCAGCGCTCCGTAAACCACCGAGCGACTCAGGTACTGCAGGTTCTCGCTATTGGGGCCGCCGCCCATGCGCTGAATCATCCCCACAAACACCACATCGTTCGTCGGGTCGATCCAGAACCATGTGCCCGCCGCACCATCCCAGAAGAACGTGCCCTTGCCCTCCGGCAGATTCGCCGTTGGCGGATCGTACACGACCGCACAGTTGTAGCCGTAGCCAAATCCCGGCCGCATGATCTGATAGCCGATGCCGAATTCGCCCGTCAGCAGGCTCGGCGGCAGATGGTTTGAGCTCATTAGCTTCACGCTTGCTGGCGAAAGTATGCGCTTGCCGTCGAGCGTGCCGCCATTGGCCAGCATCTGCGCAAAGCGATAGTAGTCCTCCGCAGTCGACACCATGCCGCCGCCACCGGAAGGCAGCGTAGGCTCGTGCGCAAAGTCGCGCCGGTTCACGGTCTGCGGTCCGGTGGCGGAGAGCCCGCCCTTGGGATCGACCCAATAGACCGTGGCGAAGCGCGACCACTTATCCTGCGGCACATAGAACCCGGCGTCCTTCATGTCCAGCGGCGCGTAGATATTTTCGCGCATGAACTCCGGCAGCGTTTTGCCTGAAAGCTCCTCCACGATATAGCCCTGGATGTCCATCGACACCGAATACACCCACTTGGTGCCCGGCTGATAGAGCAGCGGAATATCCGCAAGCTTGGTCGATGAACTCATGCAGGTCTTTGGACTCGAACAGGTGCGCGTCCCGCACCATCTTGTCCACCGGCGTGCTGCCAAAGATGCCGTAGGTGAATCCCGCCGTGTGCGTCATCAGTTCACGCATCGTCGGCGGATGATCGGGCTCGACAAGGATCACTTTACCGTTCGCATCCACGCCGCTAATAAACCTTCAGGTGCGCGAACTCGGGAATGTATTTTGCGATCGGATCGCTCGGCAGCCACTTGCCCTGCTCGTAGAGCAGCATCATTGCGACCGCGGTCACCGGCTTGGTCATCGAGTAATCGCGAAAGATCGTGTCCTTGGTCATCGCCGTCTTGCTCTCGATGTCGCGCATGCCATAGGCGCGATAGTCCACGATCTTGCCGTGCCGCGCCAGGATCGTCACCACGCCAGCGACCTGCTGATGATCGACTGCATCCTGCATCAGCGTGTGCAGCCGCTCCAGCCGCTCGGTCGAGAAGCCCACCGACTCCGGCTTCACCGGCGTCATATCCACTGCAGGGCGCGCACGTGCTGTCTGCGCTGCGCATGTCAGCAACGCCCACAGTCAATCAGCAGCACCGCCGCAGCGCGTCGCAGAACATAGAGCCGATCCACACAGCATTCATTGGACCCCCTGAAATCCGCACCCTTTATAGCAGAGCTGAGACTCGCGCACGGTCAGTAGATCAGCTTAAGCGAGAACTGAATCTGCCGCGAGTTGCCCGCCGTCTTGCTGATCTCGCCAAAGCCTGATCCGTTAAGAATGTTGGCGGGCAGGCCCATGGTCACAATGTTGAACAGGTTGAAGAACTCGCCGCGAAACTGCAGATCCACGCGTTCCGCTCCGCTCTTGCGCCGGCCAAAGGGCGTGTCCTTGATCAGAGCAAAATCGAAGTTGTAGAACGCCGGCCCGCGAAAGCTGTTGCGCCCCAGCGTGCCGAAGCGTCCCTCGTTCGGGCCCGTGCCGCCCGCGATATGAATGCGGAATGGAGAAGAAGTCCGTCGCGTTGTTCGCGCCGTCGCCAAAGTAGTCCTCGCGGTTCTTGCGCGCAGTCGAGAGCTTCGGCTTCGCAATCTGGTCGGGCCGGTCCACGCCGTTCGAGCCATAGCCCGTCTGCTGAATGCCCGAGTACACCGTAAACGGCGAGCCCGAGCTGATGCTCGAAATGCTCAGCAGCTCCCATCCATCCGTCACCTTCCTGCTCACCGGCTGCAGAAAGCCGACGCTGCTCAAGATGCAGGTCCTGCGCCAGGCTCAGGCCAAAGCCGTGGGTCACGTCGAAGGTCGACGGGCCCTTCTCCGGATGCGTGTCGAAGGGATTCTGCGAGAAGCCCGAAGTGACCGCGCCCGTCGATCCGGTGCCGCCCAGCACCAGGCTGGCGTCGTCGATGCGACTTGCTCCACGTGTAGCTTGCCTGCACGCCCGGCCCGCCGTGGCCCACCGTGCCGGAGAGCGAAGTCTGCAGCGCGTGGTAGGTCGAGTGCGCATCGGCGAAGATGACGTTCTCCACGCCGAAGCCGCCCGTCACATTGCCCGATGCGTCAAAATCCGTGTGCGGCGCAAAGCCCGGGCTCGCACCCGGATACGCATTGGGAAATCCGTAACGCGGCAGATGCTGCGCCGCCGTGCCCACATAGCTCGCGTCCGCTGTCAGATTGCCGAACTTGCGCTCGAGGCCTGCCGTCCAGGTAAACAGCGTCGCATTGCCAAAGCTGCGATCGATGCCGCTCAGATTCAGCGCGCTGATCGCGTTCGAATCGGTCAGCGTCGCCAGGTCTTTCTCGTAGCGGTCCACATCCATCACCGTGTTCGGCGCAACGGTGTTGGTCGGCCAGAGGCGAAGATGTTCGTCCCGCTCGGCGTGTACGCATCCGGCAGCTGCGCCGGCGTAATCGTGTAGCCGTAGCTGAACGGCGCGGTCGAAGAAGAAACCCGTCGCGGATAGATCACAAACGGCGTCGAGCCGGTCAGAAAATTATCCTGCCAGATATTCGGCTGAATCACGGTAATTGCCCGCGCCCGCATGCGCGTGCATCTTGTTCGTCACCTGCCACGCAGCCTGCACGCGCGGCTGAAAGCCATCCTTCTTGGTCTGGTAGCCCGGCTGCGGATTGACGACATATTCCTGCGCGCCGTTCACCGTGAGAAATCCGCCGGTGCGCCGCGCCCGCTCCGTGATCGGCGTATAGAGCTCCCAGCGCAGCCCGTAATCGAGCGTGAAGCGCGGCGTCACTTTCCACGTATCCTGCGCCCAAACGCTGTAGCCCTCGCGATTGATGGCCGCGGGCCCAATATGCTCGCCCGCCCGAAATGAAGGGCGGCGCAATGGCCACCGTATACGCAAACGGACTGCCCGAAAGGAATGCCGAGAGCGTATCCGGCAGCGCGATCTCCTGGCGCAACATTGTGCATTCCGCTCGCCGATGGAATCGCCTCCGTCGCATACGCCGTTCCGCCGCCAAAATCGTATTCGCCGTTGGGGCTGATGCCAAAGTAGGTCGTGTCGCGGTTGATGCGCGCTTCAAATCCCGCCTTGAAGGCGTGACGGCCCGTTGTGTACTCGACCGTCTGCCGCCCCTGAAAGAGATTGCCGTAAGCCTGCATCACCGAGCCCGCCGCGCCGAGTTAAATGCCTCGAAGAGTCCGTCGCCGAATTTGACTGCGGAGTCCGTGTAGTCGTCCGTCGGAAATCCCGGCGTGGTGCGCTCGATGCTGATCAACGACTCGAAGATCAGCCGCGGCGACTGCGTGCGCGTGTACGTGCCCACCACGTTGCGCTGCCGGTCAATGATACTGCACGCCAAACGCCGGATCGACCGCCGTCTGATCCGGATTGGTCGTCGGTCCCGTCAGGTTGTCCATGGTGAAGCGCGCCAGAAACTGATCCTTGGGCGAAATCTTGTGATCGATGCGCACCGAAAACTGATCGGCGTTCGTCACCACCTTCGATGCGGTGGCAAAGGTGCGATCCCCAAACGCGCCCGCCGTGTAGTTCGGCATCGGATAGCGCGCCAGAACCGCCGCGATGTTGCTATCCACCGGCACATTCAGCGTGTCTGTCGAGCCGTCGGCATAGGTCACGGTGTCGATACCCGCACGCTCCGCCGCTGTCGGCACCGGCATCACCTGCGTGGTTCCCAGCACCTGCCGGAAGCCCTGGTACTGCGCGAAGTAGAAGGTCCGCTGCGCGCCCGTCGTACACATGCGGCAAATACACCGGGCCGCCGTTGGTAAATCCGAACTCGTTGCGCCGGAACGGCGGAATGCGGCCCGGATAGGCGGGTGTTGCGTAATCGAAGTAGTTGCGCGCGTCGAACGCCGAGTTGCGCACAAACTCAAACACCGAGCCATGGAAACCGCTCGCACCCGAACGCGTATGAATATTGGTAAACCCCGCAGCGCCGCGGCCCACCTCGGCCGGCATCCAGCCCGAGCTCGAGTCGATGCTTTCCACGGCGTCGACATCGAAATTCGAGAAGGTCGATCCGCCCATTTCCGGATCGCTGATATCCGCGCCGTCCATCGCGAACGTCGCCTCCACGCCGCGCTGCCCATTGATGGCAAACTGCGCCGTGAAATTCGTCGCGCCGTTGGTGTCCGTCATGGTGCCCGCGGCCAGCAGCAGCAGGGAACTGAAGTCGCGCTTGTTCAGCGGCAGTTCGCTCACCGCCTGGCTCGAGAGCTGCTTCGCCGCCAGTTGCCCCCTGTGCCTGGGCCGCGGCCGCAACCGTGATCTCGCCGCGCGCCGAAAGAGTGATCGCCGTCAGCGTGCCCGCAGTCTCGACATCAATCGGCTGCGCATACTCGGCCTTCTTGCCCTCGGCCACAATTGTCAGCCGGTACTGCCCAGAAGGCAGACGCAAGTTGAAACCGCCCATCCTCGGTCGTCGTCGCTTCGGCCTTCGCCGTATCGCTATGCAACAAGACTTTTGCGCCCCCGATCGGAGCGCCCGCGGCCGTGCGCAGCACCCCCTGCCAAGCCGCCTGCTGCGCAGCAGCCGCACCGCAGGCGACGGCAAGCAAGAAAAGAAGGAGCCGGAACTTCCGCACGGCGCAGCCTGTATCCACACTGCGCCCAGAGAGCAAACCGCAAATTGAAGTTTTCACGTTAGAGGATGACCTTGATCGAGCGATACGCGCGGTGGCGGAGAACGATTTTCAACCTGTTTGATTTGGGCCCCGGGCGTTATCGGGCATTATACTCGCGCGAGCACTGTTTTGGCGCATTGTCCTTGTAGAAATCGTTTGCGCACAATCCATGGCATGCCACGCACCCCGGCCACGGTAGAGTAGTTCTAGGCCTCAAAGCCGCCATGGAAGCCGCCATCGACACCATCGCCGCCATCTCCACGCCGCCCGGCCGCGGCGGCATCGGCATTGTGCGGCTCAGCGGCCCGCTCGCAGCGGCGATTGCCGCGCAGCTCGTTGCGCCTCCGCCATCCGCTGGAGCATGCCCGCGCACGCCTCGCCGATGTCCTCGACGACGCGGACTGCCAGCGAGCGCATCGACGAAGCCATCGTCACCTTCTTCGCCGCGCCGAACTCCTACACCGCAGAAGACCTGGTTGAGATCGCCGCGCACGGCTCGCCCGTCGTCCTCGATCTGCTCCTCCGCCGCGCTCTCGCTCTGGGCGCGCGCCTCGCCGAGCCCGGCGAGTTCACGCAGCGCGCCTTTCTTTCCGGCAAGCTCGACCTCACCCAGGCTGAAGCTGTCCGCGACCTCATCGACGCGCAGACGCTCACCCAGGCCCGCCAGGCCGCCAGCCAGATGGGCGGCGCGCTCAGCCGTCGCGTGCAGCCTCTCAAACAATCCCTCGTCGAACTGATCGCGCTCCTTGAGGCCGGCATCGACTTCGCCGAAGACGACATCGACGTCACTCCGCAGCAGGAGATCGCCCGCCGCATCGACGAGCTTGCGCCGCCGCTCGCCGCGCTCGAGAGCCTCCTTCGCCCGCGGCCGCGTCGTCCACGATGGCCTCACGCTCGCCATCGTCGGCCGGCCCAACGCCGGCAAGAGCTCGCTCTTCAATCGACTCGTCGAGCGCGACCGCGCCATCGTCACCGCTACGCCCGGCACCACGCGCGACCTGGTCACCGAGCGCATCGCGATCGACGGCATTCCGCTTGAGCTGGTCGATACCGCCGGACTCCGCGAGGCCGTCGAGGAGAGTCGAGCAGCTCGGCATCGCCCGCAGCCGCGAAGCCATCGCCGACGCGGCTCTGGTTCTTGTCGTCCTTGACGCTACGCAGCCGCTCAACGACGAAGAGCGGCAGCTGCTCGACGCACTCGCAGGATCGTCCCGCGCTCATCGCCCTCAACAAAATGCGATCTGCAAGAACAGCCGACGCAGTCGCGCTCCGATCGCAGCGAGCGCGCCGCCGATCCCTACCTCGGCGCTCACCGGCGAAGGCATCGCCGCGCTGCGCGCGCGGATTGTCGCTCTGGCTACCGGCGGCGCAGCACCCGAACCCGGCCTGCTGACCAACCTGCGCCAGCAACAGGCCATCGCCACCACACGCTCTGCGCTCGCCGACGCGGCCAAGGCGAACGGCAGCAGGCATTCCCCACGAGATGATCCTGCTCGATCTCTACCGTGCGCTCTGGGCGCTCGACTCCCTCACCGGCCAAACCACCCCGGACGACATCCTCAACCTGATCTTCTCCACCTTCTGCATCGGAAAATAGAGCCAACCGTCGACAGCTAACGAACTCCGGCGCTTCGTCAGGTTGACGCCTGACGCTCACCATACGCGCAGCTAGCGTGCCGCTAAAGTTGCAAGCTGTTCAGGGCCCTCGGCATTTGCCCAAAAAGTTACAGGGCAAAATTGGGTACCTGCGTGTCAAGTTGGGGTTACGAACTTCCCTCCCACTTGCGCGGGTGGTGTTATCGCCTAAGCCTATAAGTATTATTCACTTACACGCATACCTAGCTTACGCTTACTTCATAAATTCAATGTATCGATTCGGGTCACTTATCCAACGTGGGCCGATATGTACATATAGCCTGACCAGTAAATAGCGTAATACGCGGCCAATTTTTCAATCGGCCCCGAATAAGAATCTCCCGGCAAGTCTTGCGTCCCCCAACGCATTGCTCGCCTGCCGCGGCTCTTATGAAAAACGCGCTTCAACCGTTCAGGCAATAGAAGGAATTGCCATGTCGGTAAGCGCTGTCTCCACGTCTTCGAAGTGCACGGACCAAACCACAATCCCGTCACGCGCAACAGTTTCCGCAACTCATTACGGCCGTCTCGCGTGCGCGCTTGCCGTCCTGTTTCTGTTCCCCACCCTCGTGCTCCTGCAAGGCTGCGGAGTCTCCCCCAGGGCAGTTGCGTCGACGGCTGCCAAGCAGCCTGCCGGACCCACCATCGCGCCCGCTACGGCAAACGTCCAGGTATGGCAGAGCCTGCAGTTCACGGTTTCCGGCAGCGGCGAAAACCAGAACTGCACATGGACCTCATCGCAGCCCTCGATTCTTACCAGCCTCGGCGCCGGGCAGTTTCAGGGCACCCAGACCGGGACCGCAAGCGTCTCTGTCACCTGCGACGGTGCCAGCGCAACTGCCAACGTCGTGGTAGACGCCCAGCCACAGTCTGGACCCATCCAGATCACTGCGGGCGGAACATATTCCGGAGACTGGACCAGCACCGATCCCTCTACTCCCGCGGTGACCATCAATACGGATGAGCCGGTCACGATTCAAGATTCCGTCATCAGCGGCAAGGGAACGCTCATCAGTGTCAGCGGCGTCACCAGTGGCGCCAACGTCACGATAGAAAACGTAACGGCAACCGCAAGTGATCCCGGCGTCGCCGGTGCGCAGCGCGGCGCATTCGTCCTGGCGACGAAGATCGATTCTCTGATTGTCAGGAATTGTTCAATGACCGGAGTGAGCTTCGGCGTCAAGGTGTTTGCGGCACAGCCGTCCACGTTGCAGCTCGACAACAACTCTGCAATCAACCTTGAAGATCGAGCCAGCGATGGGCAGGGAGGATTTGAAGCCAGCCGGCCGCGTCTGGGCCACTTCGTTATCTTCAACGGCGTCTCCGCAACTTCAGGCGCGGAGATTGCGTGGAACAAGATCGTGCAGTCCATCGGCCAGAGCTCGACGGAAGACGTGATCAATCTTTACAACAGCCAGGGATCGGAATCACATCCGATTTCGGTGCATGACAACTATATGGAGGGCAGCTCGTCGCCGGTGGTTAACGGCCATTACACGGGGACGGCGCTCATCACCGATGGCGCGGGAACCAACGGTGCGTCTCCCACAGCCTTCGTCAACTTCGATGCGAACCAGGTGGTCGCCACCGCGGGCACGGGTGTAGGCATTGCTGCCGGCCACGATATCTCCGCAACAAACAACCGCGTTGTCTCCTGCGGCATGACCGCATCCGGCGCATGGTACGCGTGGGACGCCAGCGCGATCGTCATCTGGAATTACTACAACACGCCCAACTTCTACAACAACACCATCACTGGCACCTCCGGCGGTATGGTCGGCCCCAATGCCGGCAATCAGCCTGCCGTCTTCGACACCTGGGTGAATGCGACCGATATGCAGAACCCAGGCAATTCGGTGGCGGGGAATGACTTTACCGACCCCTGCATGGCATCCAACGGGGTCAACCTCCAAGCCGAGCAAGCAGAACGTACCTACTGGGCGACAAAGATTGCCCAGGCTGACGAAGTGATCGGCGACCAGCACCTAAACAACTAAACAAAAAGGCCGATACGCATCAGCGCATCGGCCTGCCTTCTTGGAGAGAGCTGCACAGCAACCCGCCCACCTCCTGCCATGTCAGCAGCCTCCCGCGTTCCGGCGGCAGAACGCTGCGGGACATCACTTTCTCGAGTGCGGCGTCGAAGCTCTCGGGCGACATAGGGTCAAAGATGTTCTCCTCCGACAGCAGCTCGCGTGCGCAGCCCGCATACTGCGAGCAAAGCACCGGCGTGCCCGCCCACATCGCTTCGTTCACCACCAAGCCCCACACGTCTTCGAGCGTCGGAAACACGAACACATCCGCAGCCCGATATATCGTATTCAGCGTACGCTGACTCTGATTCGGCAGAATCTCAAAGTGCTCCAGCCCGTTTGCTGCCGCAAGCCGGATCAGATTCTCCTTTTCCGGCCCTTGTCCCACAATGACCAGCGAAAACTGCGCCTCGCGCGCTGCCAGGCGGCCGCACGCTGCGATCAGCTTATCCAGGCCCTTGCGCTGCAGAAGCTGTCCCACGCTCAGAATCACCGGTCGAACGCGCCCTTCATCACAGGTGACGTCCTCGACCGGCTGAAATATCTCCTGTTGTACGCAATTCTGTATCTGGAGGATGCGTTCGCGCGGAATACCAAGGCTTTCGAGATACTCGGTCGTGCTCGCGCCATAGCTGATCCATCGCTGCACGTGGCGGGCAAGCCATCGCCGCAGCCGCACCCGCGACCGCGTGATATTGCGCTCCGAGTGCAGCGTGCCGCCCCACCACACCCACACCATCGTGCTCGTCAGCTTTCCGTAGAGCAGCGCAAGGATTGTGCGCAGGCCCATCTCATGCGAGATGATCACATCCGGCCGGAACCGCGGAAGGCTCCACAGCAGTCCGAGGTTGAGGTGGACGTAGTTGGTGTCCGAAATTCCTGCAACTCCAATCTTCTTTTTCCGCACCACCTGACAGGTCCAGACTTTTCTGGTCTTCAGGTTCGCGGGTACATTCAGCTCCCAATGCCGGTTTGGCTCTGTCCCGCCATGCAGAATCAGTGTGTCAAACGCGTCGCCCAGCCTGCGATAAGCAATCAGGCGATACGGCGTCAGCATGTTTGTCAGTATGGCCAGCCGCTTCTTGCTCATCGCGATTCCGAGAGGCACACTTCCAGGTCTTCATTTGCAATTGCATCGCGGCCCACAGGGATTCCGTACCGCTCCAACAAGCGTTGCTCATGGATTTCGATCTGATCTGGAGTAAACCTCATGCCCACATGCTTCGCGGGAACCCCGGCAACAATCGCATACGCCGGCACGTCGCGCGTCACCACCGCGCCCGCCGCGACAATTGCGCCGCGGCCGATGGTCGCGCCCGTCAGCACAATTGCGCCAAAGCCAATCCACACATCCGGTCCCACCGTCAGCGCGTCCACGGCGCCGGTTCTTCCCGCGCTCTTATCGCCGACCCAAGGTGCATAGCGCACGCTTGCGCCCACCACGCTCACGTCGTGATCGTGCCTTCCCACCAGCCCCACATGGTTCGCCAGCATCGTATGCGCGCCAATGCTGCCGTCACACTCAATCGTGCAGCCCTTGCCGATGTAGACATCGTCACCTACCGCCATCCGATTCGGCGCATACAGAATGCTTCCCAGGCCAAGATGAACACGTTGCCCCAGAACCACTCCGCTGCGCACGGCGTAGATCCGGTACATCCGGTGAAAGAGTTTCTTGATCGGGTTCGTTCGCATCGCTCGAGTCCTAGTTGCTCACGCAAACTCTCGCGTCGCTGCCGTCGCGGGAATTGCGCCGTAGTCCAGGAGGTTGGTACGCGGGTCCTTCTCGCGCAAGCGCTGCTCCAGCACCTGCACAAGACCGCGCGGTATGGCATCGCCGACCCGCATCGCCGTGCCGGGAAATGCGTTCGCGCCCGCAAGCGTAGCCGCATACGCTACAGCCTGCGAGCTGGGCGAATCCGCCGCTTGCTGTCCCGCCTCATTGCCCCACAGTGAGTACACGTCAT
Source organism: uncultured Acidobacteriaceae bacterium (assembly GCA_963783925.1). Lineage (GTDB taxonomy): Bacteria > Acidobacteriota > Terriglobia > Terriglobales > Acidobacteriaceae > Telmatobacter. Next base: position 627,717 of record CAWAPM010000001.1, read on the forward strand.
CGCGCAGAGTCAGTTGCGGCTCATACCAGAGATACGGCCCGCCAGAAAGAAAGCTCGCGGCCAGGCTGTATGACGATACTGAGCAGACGCGCAGATCCGCCTGCGTCATCAGCATCAGGTCGCTGCACTCCGTCAACCCCTGCTGCACGGGCTGGCCCGGATTGAATCGTCGCACCGCTTCGCCGAACTCCACGCTCCGCCTGTCCGCGAAAATGTGAAACTGAATGCGATTGCCGAACTCCCGCCGCAGCTCTTCGCACACGCCCAGATACCACTCCGATGGAACAAAAATGTTGAACTTGCCGCGCACCTCGTCTTCGGGCTTCGGCGAGCTGAAGCCATCACGCGCCAGCCTCATATGCACCGCGACAAAAAGCTTGCCGCAATCAAGCCGGGCCGTGATCTCATATGCCTTCGCCAATGCTTCGCGGCTGCTCGCAAGCTGCGCCAGCAGAAACCCGCGCGCACCATGAATCGCGCGGTAGCCACCCCACATCCCTTCCACGGCCACAATATAGGAGCCGCGCCTCGTCAGCCCGCGCGCATCGGCCCACATCTCCAGCGCGCGCCCAAAATCAAGCTCGCCAGTCGCGCGATAGTCGCTCTCGGTAAATTTATAGTGCGGCAGCCGCTGGAGTAAGTCCTCCAAAACAAAATCCAGCCGCGACGTGCCGAAGTTGCGATCGTAGCGTCGAGCGTTCAGGCCCCACGAGGGACCCATCAGATGCGCATCCAGCACCTGGCTCGCGATCCAGCCCTTGGCCCACGGAATCATCTCATTCCCGAGGCCTGCGCCACGTCGCCCGGTTCGCTTTGCAACCACGATCCTCATTGTGTCTCTTCTACTCCGGTTTTCTTGGCCATCGCCTTACGATTGAACAACCGCTGCATTGCGGGCCTCACGCCAATCAACGCGCATGTGCAGCCGCCTTACATACCACTGCGGCAGGTGCGCGCCATAGCTCAGCAAGAACTCCACTGCCTGTCGTCCGAAAACGAAATCGGCACGCTGCACCACGCACCAGATCAGAAGCGCCACGCAGAATGCACCTAGCAGCGCCAGCCGCGGCGTTGCGCTGACCTGCGCTGCCCGCAAACCTCTATCGGCGGCCCACACAATTCCTGCGAAGACCGCCGAGAAGAGCAGTCGTAGCGCAATGATGCGCCCCGCCTCTGCCCACGAAATCTTGAGCAGCCGAAACGTAAATGTCGCGATGGCCGTGAACCGCACCAGCATCACCGCCAGCAGAGCCCACGCAATGCAAGCAAGCGACACTTTCGCCGCGCTGAAGTACACAATCGCCGCGAATCCGCAGCTCAACACTTGCGGCCAAAACTCGAGCTCAGGCCTACCCAGCCCGCACAGAATCGGACCCATTAGTGTGTGCACGCCATAAAACGGCATGGCCAGGGCAAATGGAATCATCAAAGGAATCACGCCGACCCATTTGTCCCCATAGAGGCCTACGATAGTCGTGGCCGGAATCAGCGCGAACGTGGCATAGGCAGCACCGAGAATCCCGAACACAATCGCCGTCACAGCCAGCGTAAGCTCGCGCATGCGCTGCTTTCGATCTTGCGCACGCGCAGCCGAGGAGAGCAGTACCGACTGTAGCCCGTTCGACACAGTGGTCACAGGTTGATACGCGAAGTTGCAGCCGCGTCCGTAAAGCCCGAGTGCCACCGGCCCCAGCCCTGACGCAGCAATGTTGTCTAAATTTGAGTGGCCCCAGTTCACCAGATTGTTACCGACGATCGTTGCGCCAAAGCTCACAATGGAACGGTCCGGCCATGCGAACAACGGCTTTACGGAATGCCGCGCCGCCACATGTAGCAGGATTGAATTCACGGCGGACTGCGTGAGGTATCCGATCACCAGACTCCACACGCCCAGGCCGCGCAGCGCCAGCGGAATGCCCACCACAAGAAAGCCGAGCAGGTAGCTCGTCAGCGCCGCATATTGCACCGCCTTGAAGCGCATCGATCGCCGCAACAGCGCAGCCGATACCAGGCCCGTTGATTGGATCGTAATGATCAGTGCCATCGCCCGCACCACATAAACCGCGGAAGGGTCATGAAACCACTGCGCTACCCAAGGTGCAGCCACATAAACCAGAGCCGTGGTTCCCAAACCGATCCCCACCTGGCAGGTGAATGTCTTGCGAATGTCCTCCTCTGTCAACGACGGCCGTTGAATCAATGCCTGGCTGAAACCACCATCGACAAACAGGTTGAGGAAGCCATAGATCGTGCTTGCGATGATCACCTGGCCAAAGGGTCGCGGGCCGAGGATGCGTGCCAGCACAATGCCGATGGCAAGCGAGCATAGGCTCGCGCTGATGCCGCCGAGGTAGTTCCAGCGCACTCCGCGCAGCGCTGAGGCAGCGAGATTGGATTCAGGCTTCGTCACTAGAATTGGGTCCGGCGCACGCATGCATTCACTGCTTGGAATTCGCGGCATTAGTCAATCCGCGCCCTCCGCGCGGTGGCCGCAGACTCGAGACGATCGTCTTCACATAAGGAGAAACCGCATAGTGCAGCCATCGCCAGCCATAGTGCCGCCGGGTGAACAGCGCCCACTCCGTAAAGGGAACGCCTTTCGGCGAAATCAAGTTCTTCCAGCGAACAGAAAATGGAGCGCTTTCGTCGCGCCATGTACGCGCGATCGAGTTCGATTCGCATTCGCCCGCATATCCCGGTGCAATCACCACGCTGAAGCCAGCCCTGCGCGCCCGCAGGCCATAATCGAGGTCGCCAAACTGATGACGAAATTGCGCATCGAGAGTGCCAACCCTCTCTGCAATCGCACGCGGCACCAGCACAACATTGCCATTCATCGTGTCGCATGGCAGTGTTTCCTGCTCATGCGGCGCTACTTTCTCAAGTGCGACCCTCGATCCGTCGACGCGCAAGGCCACGCCGCCATAGCTCAGCTCTCCCGTTCGAGGCGACCGCGTGCTGCCCACGACAATCGCCGGTCTTCCCGCCGCAAGCTGGTCTTCCGCGCAGCGCACCACGCGGGCCAGGGCGTCATCGTAGAGAAAAGTATCGTCGTTCAACAGCAGGTAAGCGTCGAACGGCTGCTCCAGAGCAGCCGCCATCGCCTTGCGCATGCCGCCATTCCAGTAGAGCGATCCATCTCCACGCAGCACCTGCGCCTCGGGAAACTGCGTGCGCACCGCATCGCCTGTTCCGTCCGTGCACCCGTCGTCCGTCAGAAACACGGTGAGCCGCAGGTCTGAAATACCCTTCTGCCGCCGCAGTGCGCCCATTGCCCGCAGCGTAAACACACGCCGGTTAAACGACGTCATCAACACCGCAATTCCCCGAATCGGATTCATGCCCACTCTGTAACCTCGTACTCTTCGCCAGCCAATTCCAGCTGCCGCGCATCTTCTGATTCCTGTTCGGAAGTGTCTTCAGTTGGAGCCATCGCAATCGCGCTTGCAAGGCCAATCAGCGCGTACATATGCGGCTGGATGTTATATGAGATGCCGAACACAAGCGTGACTAACACGACAATGGCCCACGCTGAGGTCGATGGATATACGGCAGCCGGGTCGATCTTGGTCAGACGCCATAGCCTGACCAGCGGTCGCAGCGCGAAAAGGACGATCACGAAGGCTCCAACGACGCCTACGCGCAGGTACTCCTGGATGTACTCGCTATGCGGAGCGACAGCGATAACCTGGTACGACACTGGGTCGATACGCACATATCCGCTGCCCATACTTTTGCCCACGGTAACCGTCAATGCATTCTCTTCTTCATCGAACAGCAGCTGCTTCCATCCGTTAAGTCTCCACTCAAACGTCTGCCCATTGGTCACAGACTGCGAAAACTGGCTCTCGCTCGCAAGTCCTTCCACGTTGCCTCCATACACGGCCAGCAACGCGACCGCCGCCACGGAGAGGAGGGCTCCAGGCAGAATGCGGCGAAACAAGCGGGCATCCAGAGGCAGCAGGGTAGCCACTCCGGCGAGGATCATGACCCACACCGTCCGGTGGCGCAAATAGATTGCAACCGCCATAAACATCACGGGAAGAAGCTGGCTAACGAATCCACTTTTTCGATAGCGCATAAGCGCCAGCGACAGGAAGCCGCACACCGCGATCGCTGCGGCGCCATCCGCCGGTAGATACCGCCCCTCAAGCGCGGCAGCATCCCCACGATCCCACGCGCTGATGCCCACTGGTACGCCAACCGCGGCCAGAGTCGCAATCGCGCACAGTGCTCCGCCGAAGTAGAGATAGCACAACGTGTACTTCCGTACCGATTGAGCGTCAACTGGCGCGGTGAGGAAGTAGAGCGTCGCAACCAGCGGTCCAATAAAGCCTCTTGCTTCATTTCCGGCAATCAGCAGACCGTTGGCGCTGAAGCCGCGGACAAGGCTGAATGCCAGGAGCGCTGCATAGGCTAACGCGAGAAGCCTCGTGATATGGATGCTTCTCACCACTCGGAATGTTCGAATCACTCCTGCAACAACGAGGGATAGCGACACCGCATCGAGAGGGCTGAGGTGAATGGGACCAAACAGAGCTGCATTCGGGCCGACGGCGGAATAGACAAGTTCCACAAGCAAGAGGCTGATCAGGCCTGCGTCGACTCGCCGCGACAGCAGATGCACGTAGGCCGCACCTAGAAGGAGAGCGGCGCCAATCAGTAACAGTGTCATGTCTGTATCGTTCTAGCCTCGGAGAACGTCCCGATAGAGGTCCTGGTATTGCCGAAAGACGGCCTCGAGCCGGTAATGGGCTTGGGCGTGATTTAAGCCCCTCTGCGCTACGCGCGTTCTCTGATCCTCGTCTCGGGCGAGCCGCTCCATCGCTTCGGCAATCGCCGACGGGTTTCGAACATCCGTCAGCACGCCGCTCTTTCCGTACTCCAATACTTCGCGCACGCCTGTGGTCTTCTCGCCCGCAATCACCGGCTTGCACAAAGCCATGGCCTCGAGCGCAGCCATCGAAAAGGACTCGTCGAGTGAGGGGTGCACCAGGACATCAACATCTTCCCCAAGTCGCTCAAGCAGTTCTGTATAGGGAAGCAAACCGACAAACTCAACGCCTTGTTCGAGCCCGTGCTCCTCTGCCCAGTGCTGCGCTTGCCCCTTCCGCTCGTAGTCCGCGCCAAACATCATCAACTTCGCCCGCGGCAGCGACCTTGTAACGATCTGAAACGCGCGCAGCGCTGCCGCACCATTCTTGCACCGCGACCATCCCTGAAGAACGGTCGCGAACACGATCTCATCGGCTCGACGCTGTGCTTGCGGTCCACGCGCGCTGAACATCGCCTCGGGTAGTCCGTTCGGCACCACGGCAATCTTTGCTGCTGGATTGAAGTAGCGGCGAAAATGTGCAGCCGCATCCAACGACACCGCGGTGAAATGTCTCCCGCGCAACGCAACTTGATAGGCCATCAAGAGCCGCGCGGCCCGATGAAAGTCGCGGAAGTGACCCAGCACCTTCCACGGCAGGTCATGAATCGTGATCAACGTCGGTATGTTCGAGTTCAACGCGGCAAGCGCAAACTGATATGTCCAGTGCGCATGGATCACTTCGCACCGGTCCTCGCGCATCAACTGCTCCAGTTGCGCGCGCTCGACCGCGAATAGGTCTCTGCCTGTTCCCGTCGAGCGCTGCGGTGCAATGCGGATGGTCAATCCATCGCCGCGAAATGTCTGCGGCACCGCGATCTCCCGCGCCGTGCTGTAAACCGTCACCTGATGCCCGCGCCGCATGAGTTCCTTCACCCAGTCGGCCGCTGGAGCAAATTGGTAGCCTGGCGGCATGCTGTCCCCATCCGCCACCAGAGGGCGCAGAAGTTGCAGCGATACCGGAGATGCAAATCCAAGATTCATGGCGCTTCGAGCAGCGGTTAGACCGCCGCGCTCATCCCTAGCTCTTCCGGTGTCAGCAGGCGCAGAACTCGGCATGGATTGCCGGCCGCGATGCAGTTCTCCGGAATGCTCTTTGTCACTACGCTTCCGGCGCCGATGATCGCGTGATCGCCGATGGTCACGCCCTTCAATACGATTGCGCCAGTGCCGATGAAGACTCCGCGACCGATGCGAACCGGAGCTACGCCTACCGTCTCATGCGTGTGCCCGCTGCGATGACCGACATGAAGAGAATGAAAATCCGTATCGGCGATCGTCACATTTGCACCCAACATCGTCTCATCGCCAATCTCGACCAGGCGCGCCGCGCAAATAGACCCTCCGGAAATGCCCACACGATCTCCGATGCGAATCATCGCGCCGGCCGCAAGCGTGCGCACCACCACCGGATGATTCACGCCCAGCGCCGTGGCAAACGAAGCAGAGATGAACCTTGCGTCGTTGCCCACGACGATCGAGCTATTCGGATATACCTCAATCACCGGCGCTCCAATCGCATCCATCCGCTGTCCACGCGAAGCGCCGCTCCACGCAATTGCCAGCCTGCCACGCAAGCGCGCCCATGCAAACCGCAGACTGCGCGTCGCTTGAAATTTGGAACGGTTGGCCATAGAACTGATTGAAAGTCGGAGTGCACTTACTCCTAGCGATAGATGGCAGCCGATGTTGCGGCGCTGAGGACATTGGATCCGTTGATCAATACCGCTTTCCACGTGCTCACTGGAATGTACAGCGCATCGTTCCATTGCAGCTGAGTAGGCGTTGCGCCACCGATCTCCATCTTGGAGAGGGGCACCTTGAACTGCACATAGCCGTTGCCCTGTCGACGCACAATCACGGCCCACTTTGTTGATGCCTGCAGCGTCGTTCCGCCCGCCAGCGCCACGGCCTGCACCGTGCTGAGCGATCCGCCATTGATCATCAAATAACCGCCGGGGCGGTTGACTGCGCCGAGCACGTAGATGATGCCGGCACGATGCACCAGCACGGTATCGCCGGGATCAACCTGGGTGGTGCGCAATATCGCGGCATCCTGACCCTGCACATAGTCCACGTGCTCGCTCGACGTCTTGCCGATGTCTTCCACGTGCTGAATCTCGATGTCTTTGCCGGCGGCAATCGTCTCTCCGCCCGCCAGCGCCAGCACATCGCCAAGCGGCTCCGGCGCCAACATCTGGATGCGTCCGGGGCTCTGCACCTCACCCAGCACCGAGATGCTCTTCGGGGAGAACTGCAGCACATCCAGCGTCACCTGCGGAGCCTTGAGGATCTCCTTGTCCACCAGAGCCTTCGCAATTGCGCTCTGTGCCTGGGGAAGCGTATCGCCCTCTACGTGGACAGCGCCGATCAGCGGTACCGATACAAATCCCTTGGAGTCGACGCGCATTTCAGTCGACATTTCGGGCACATCGTAGATATTCATCGCGATCAGGTCGCCCGGCGAAAGCCGCATCCTGTCGAACCCCTCAGGCAATGCCTGCACGCCGAGCGAATTTGTCACAGGTATGCGGCGCTGTGGAGTATCAGCGCGCTCGTCGACCTTGGCAGCCACCACCGGGGAGTTCTGCTGGCAGGCGCCGATTGCAGCCATCCCCAGCGACCCTGCGGATAGGGTGATTGCCATGATTTTCGAGCTCTTAATCCGCATCGACATAGTAGCCGCCTCCCTTGCCGTAATATCCGTACCCCGAGTACGAGGCCAGCGCCGCGCTCAGCGCGTTCACCACAATGCCCAGCGGCACGGCGCCGGCAGTCTGCATCAGCGTCAGGCTTCGCAACAGGGCACGTTTGGTCGTCTTGTTCGAGCGCAGCACCATCACATAGCCATCGACACGCGACGAAAGAAGCTGCGCATCCGTAACCAGGAGCACCGGCGGGCTGTCGATGAACACGTAGTCAAAATCCTTCTTCAGCTCTGCCAGAAGATCGGCGAATCGTTTCGAGCCAAGCAACTCCGACGGATTGGGTGGATGCGGCCCGGCAGGCAACAGCTTGAGCGTGTCAATACCGGGAAACGGCTTCAACGCCTCGCGATAGAGCAGCCCGCTGGTCAGGCAGTTGCTCAGCCCCACTTCGTTGGTGGAGTGGAACATCATATGCGCCTGTGGCCTGCGCAGGTCGGCGTCGATATAGAGAACACGGTCACCCTGAACGGCAAATGCGGCGGCCGTGTTCAGGCACGTTGTCGATTTGCCCTCTTCCGGCGAACCGCTCATGACCAGCAGCACCTTGGGCGGGTTCTCCACGCGGCTCATCATCAGCGCAGTGCGCAGGGTGCGGTAGGCCTCTGCGATATGCGAGCGCGGCGCGCGCAGCAGCCATGCACTGGGCGTGCCTCCGGTCTCGTCCCCGGGCTTGGGCGAAAGCCCATAGCGGCTCGCACTGTTTTGGCGTTGCTCAAAATCTGGAATCGCGCCAATCACGGGAATCGATGTGATCTGCTCCACCTGCTCGGGTCCGGCGATCGAGTCGTCGAAGTAGTCCCACAGGAACGCGCCGAACAACCCGAAGATGAGGCCCAGCAACCCGCCAAGCGCCAGCGCGAGTCTTCCTTTCGGCGAAGACGGCTTCGATGGTACACGCGCCGGATTGACCAGCGTAATGTTCGACGCCTTGATTCCGGCCGTCACGCTCGCTTCTTCGAGCTTGGTATAGAGATCCTGATAGATTTCGCGGCTGGAAAGTGCCTCTTCCTGTAGAAGGACCAGTTGGTCCGCCTTGGCCGTTACCTTGTTGACCTCCTGCTCCTGTACCGCGATCTGCGCCTGAATCCCCTTCTCGGCGAGGGTTGCCAGATCCAGGTCGTTCTTCGCGCGTGTACGAATGCGATCGAGTTCAGCGTGGATCTGGCCGTCCAACGTCATGTACTCGTCGTGCAGTTTGATCATCTCCGGATTCTTAGCGCCATACTTCGAACTCGACGCAACAATCTGCAGCTTCAATTGAGCCTGCTGCTGGCGCAATGTCTGCAGCAGCGTTAGATCGGAGCTCCCCGGGGCGAGCGGAGATGTTGAGCTAAGCCCACTGGCCAGGGCACTCGATCCTATGCCCAGCACCACGTCCGGATCCTGAGTCTCCGTCATGCGATAGATTGCTTCCTTCGCAATCCGCGAGACCTCGGCCGTGGTCAGGCTCTGGTTCAGTTCCAGAAGACGCTCCAGCGATACGTTGTCCGACGACGGCACAGTTGCGGTTTCACCGGTCTTGGCCGCCTGCGGCACCAGAGTCATTCCGGTAAGACCGGACTCTCGCTGAAATTCGTCCACCTTTGCCTGGCTCGTCGCTACCCTGTCTTTCAAATCCGCCAGTTGATTGGCCAGCCAGCTTGAAGCGCGCGACGATGCCTGATACCGCGCCTCGGTGTACTCATTGATATATGCCTCGACAATCGCATTGGCGATGGCTGTGCTCCGCACAGGATCGGTGTCGGTGTACGTGATGTCGATGAGCCGCGTGCCCTTGATCAACGTCACATGGAGCCGCGCGCGAAACAGCCCCAGCAAGCGGTCGCGCTGCACCGGCGCCCTGTCCAGCGGAAGCCCTCGCTCGCGGCCCAGCGGTGTGTCCTTGCCCGTCTTGGCCGGAATGGCGTACGGCGCAGTCGAATCGAGCTTCAGCTTGTCGATCACGCTGAGTGCGGTGTTCTCGCTCATGATCACGGACTGCTCGGTCAGCAGATCCATGTTGATTTCGTTGTCGCCGCCGAGACCCGACGTAATGCCCGATAGATCCACCATCCCCAGGCCGTTGCCGCTGTCCTTGTTGACTTCGATCGTCGCCGTCGAGCTGTACTGCCTTTGAGCAAACAGGACCAGCAGCAGCGCGGCAACCACGCCCAGCACGAGACCGCCAACAATCAGTACCTTCCTCCGCCGCAAAATTCTCACCACGTCCCGCAGTTCCAGCTCTGCGGTTGGCATGGTTTTGGAAGAAGAACCGCCAGGCCGCCCGGCAACCGGCCCGGACGTTGAAAAAGTAGAAGACGACATGCTTCGTTCCGTTCCTCTCGCGTCGTGTCTTGGTGCTTGAAAGGATCCGGCTCTATCGTCGAGCCGGCTTTCTACGTTCGGGCAGCACGCTGTTCTGTCGGCAGCTGCTCTGTTCCAGTTCGGCGTTCAGGCGCGGCTTTGCGCCCGCCCCACTCCCAGAAATTGCAGGCTGATGCCCCATACGAATCGCGGAATACACACGGCATAGCGACGCCCCAACCGGCCGGGCTCCTGGCAAAGCCGATGCAGCCACTGCAGCCCGGCATTCTTCAGCCACTGCGGAGCCTCTTTCACCAGTCCTGCATGGATATCGAAGGCCGCGCCTACGCCGATCATCAGCTTTGCGTTGAGCCGCCCGCAGTATTGCGCCATGAAGCGCTCCTGCTTCGGCAGCCCGAGCCCTACCCAGAACACATCCGGGCGCGCTTCGCCTACCTGTGCTTCGAGTTCTCGTTCTTCAACTGCAGTCAACGAACGAAATGGCGGCGCATAGGTGCCCGCCACTTCCAGTCCCGGAAACTTTGCTTGCAGCTTTCTCGCCAGTTGGTCAGCAACGCCCGGCTTGCCACCGAAAAAGAAGTGCCGGTATCCACGCGCCGCTGAGACGCCGCACAGTGCCATCAACAGGTCCGGTCCGTAAACGCGCCGCATCTCCGCGTGCCCTTGCAGTCGTCCCACCCACACCAGAGGCATGCCATCCGGTGTCGTCATATAGGAGTTGTTGAGGATGCTGCGGAACGACGGATCGGTCTGCGCCTCGATCACTCCGTGCACATCCGTCACGCACACATAGCCTTTGCGGTCCGAGCGAATCTGCGCATCGCAGAGCGCAACCGCCTCCTCCATGTTGAGCACGTTTACCTGCACGCCCAGCACATTGGTGCGCGCCGGACCTATGGTGTCGTTGTCGGCTGAAGCATTCATCGCGTCGGTCTCCATCGCGGTCTCGCGAGAGTTACACGCCATGCATGGCGAAGATAACGGTGTGCAGCAGGATGGCGAAGTCCATAAAAATGCCGCGGTGCCGAATGTAGTAAAGGTCGTACTGGATGTTCTCGTGAATCTGAAAGGCGCGGTCGGCGCTCAACTGCCACAGCCCGGTGATGCCCGGCGTCACCCTCAACCGCTGCCGGTGAGCCGCCGTGTACTGTTTCACGATGAAGGGCATCTCCGGTCGCGGGCCCACCAGCGACATTTCGCCTTTCACCACGTTGATCAGCTGCGCCAGTTCGTCCAGACTCGTGCGCCGCAAAAAGCGCCCCACGCGGGTGATGCGGGGATCGTTGGAGTTGGTCGGAGAAGTCGCGTACTTCGGCGCTTGGAGATACATGGTGCGAAATTTGTAGAGGTTGAAGAGTTGGCCGTCTTTGCCCACACGCTGCTGCTTGAACAGAACCGGGCCGGGAGAATCAATCCGGATCAGCAGCGCCAGCAGCATTAGAACCGGAAGCAACAGGACGATCAGCATAAGTCCGGCAATCAAGTCGAACGGCCGCTTCACCATCTCGTATTGCCACTCATACGCTGGGCGGCCAAAGATACTCAGCAGGATGCCATCGATGTCCGCATGCTCGGTCCAATAGTCGGCCGCGATGGCGTGGCCGGGCACATACGCGAGCCGCACGCGGGCCGTCTGTGCTGCATTTACTGCGGTGGAGAAGTGCTCGCGGCCCAGGCTCGGAATGGCGATGATCACCATGCTGCAATCCAGTTGTTCCAGCAGTTGCGGCGTCAGGGGCCCGCAGATCACGCGCGCCGACTGGCCGCGCCGGTATGCGTACTCGAACACCTCCTGACCTTCCATGTCCGGATCGTCGTCGATCATGCCGATGGGTTTGAGCCCCAGTTTCGGTGAGCGCAGCAGCGCCGACAGTACGCGGCGGCCGGTCGCGCCCGCGCCATAGATAAGCACTCGCTGCACGCCCACATTGCGCTCCCGCAGCTTGCCCACCGTGATAAAGAGGAGTTGTTTCTCCATCGCCTGCAGCAGCGGAACGCTGAGCATCGCGATCACGAAGACCCAGCGGGAGAACAGATAGCCGCCGAAGAACGTGATCGGCAGAATCAGCAAAAACGCCTGCATCGAAACGCGGAGCGTACGCTCCGTCTCCTTGATGCGCAGCAGACTGCTGCCGGGGCGGTAGGCGCCATCACGGTCCAGCAGCATGACGTAAAGCAGCGCAACCGCGCACGATACCCACGCCACCGCGTGCAATTGATAGCGCACATGCTTGCCCAGGTGCAGGAAGTGATAGGCAGCGTAGCCGCCATTCACCGCAATCACCACGGTGAGCCAGTCCGCGATGACCTCAATCGAGGTGAGCATCCGCTCGAAACGATCGCGCAGCGACACGTCGAACTCGACGTTGTCGTAGGGCGAACTTTCAAAGGTTGGCTCGATCAGGAAGCGTGACTCTTCGATGCCAATTGAATTCATTGCAGATCACTCCGGGTTGGGGGGAAGTTGATGGGGAAGGTAGACGGTGAAAACAGTCTTGCAGGGATCTCACGATGTGGCGGGCTCAGGCGCCGGCACCAGTACATCCAGCCAAAACGATGAGTATTCATGAATTGCTTCGCGGCCCCCCAGCTGAGACATCCGGTTTCCGTCGATGAGTTTGGAAAGTTCCGGCTGCGCCATCACGGTCAGCGCAATGGCCGCGGTCACAATCGCCGGGTTCAGATTGCGCATCCTGCCGCTCTCGATGTTTCGGCTCAGATAGCCGGAGATGGCCTCAAACAGTGGCGTCAAATGCTCGCGGCAAACCTCTTCCGCACGCCCCCGCATCTCCAGCACCGCCACGGCAATCAGGCGCACAAGCTCGGGCGAGTAGGTGGCAATATCCACCAGCATGCTGATGATCTCCGGCAGCATCACCTCCGGCGTCTCGCGCCGCGACGAGCGATCCAGCGAGGTGAGTCGCGGTTTGAGCGCATCGAAGCTGACCTGCAGCGCCGACCAGAAAATGTCGTCTTTATGCTCGAAATAGCGGAAGACCGTCACTTCGCTCACGTCCGCCAGCCGTGCGATCTCGCGCGTGCTGGTGCCATGAAAACCCTGCCGGGAAAAAAGGGCCGCTGCTGCCCGGACGATCCTGCCTTGAACCTCTGTCGCTTTGGGTGGCATGGGCTATTCGAACCTCTCGATAGGAGGGATTGGCGCTGCAGCTTGACTGGGGACAGCAACCCGGCCTCCGCGCGGCCTGCGCCGTCGAAGAATCCTGGCTGTAAAAATGTGTCGGATGGAAAGCCGGAGACCCGGCGGCAACGCGATGCCTGGTTAGGCCATCGCCGGTTCGAGCTCGGCAGCGGAGACTTCCACTGCCGCATTTTGATTGATCAACTCAAGCGTGAGCACAAAACGGAGCGCACTCTTTTTGCGCACCAGCACTCCCTCGAGTCCCTGCATAAATCCCTTGGTAATCCGTACCCGCTCGCCCACCGCCAGTTCGCGATAAGGCTCAATGCGATCGCGCCAGGTCTCAGAGCGCATAAAGTCGATCTCCGCGCTCTGCAGCGGCAGGGGCCCGCGGCCATTGCCGATGATGCGCCTTACGCCCGGTGCGCCTAGCACCGTGCCCCGCTCGCGCAGGTGAATCCGCACAAAAACGTAACTCGGAAAAACTGCTTCCACAATGCGTGCATTCTGCCGGTTCTTCCAGCGGCGCACGCTCTCGCAGGTGGGCAGGAATGTCTCGATCTGAAAATGATCCAGGTAGCGCGCCACCGACCGCTCGTTCTGGGGGAGGGTGTAGATCGCGTACCAGTTTCGTTCAGCAGGAGCCGCGGAAGGCTGCGTGGGCATGCGATGCGGTTGGCTCGCTGAATGCAAGCATTGGGCTGCCACTTTGACTCTCCTCGTCTCAACGGTGAAAAGAATGGTTGTCGATCAAGGCTGAATCCCTCCGAGCGGAGGGAGAAAAAGAGCCGATCGGCCGGGGCGGGTCTGCTTGGGCCAAGGCTTCGCCTACTGCGGCTTAGCACTGGGGTTTTTCCACAGCGCTTGCCACAGGAGACTGTCGAATTCTGAGCCGATCCTCGTGTCTTTTCGGTAGCCGGTCAACGCCTAGAAGGTTCACCTGCAAACGAAAGTAAGTCCCAACTAAAGGCCGTACCAGATCAACTCGTGATATTGGATTGCAGTCCGCGCAAAAAAGTTGCCTCAGTTAATAAAATCAATGAGATGCATAGGAGCCTAATCCAATTTCTGTCCTGACAGCCCTGCCTCTTCGATATGCATCGTGTGCGTGTTTGCTCACTTCATTGCCTCACCGAGTGGTGGTACTTTCGCATTACTAAAATGTTGATTTCCTAGGCAAGAAGTACCTATTTAAGTCACCACCTCAACTAGAATTCTTCCTGTGAGGCGGCCCAATTGCCGCCCCTTTTCGGAGGCGATTCCCTTGCTCCCCGCTGCGACAGAAATTTCCGGCCGCGAGGCCAGGTTCAGTTCATGGAAAGCCGTCGCTCGCTACCTCGGAAGAAGCGCGCGCACGGTGCAGCGCTGGCAGTCCGACTATGGGCTTCCCGTGCATCGCCTTGGCGGCGAGCGCGGCCCCGTTTTTGCCTACGCCGACGAGTTGGATGCCTGGCTGCGCAATCGCGCCAGCAATCTCCCGCCCGCGCGTGCGGAGCGCCGCGAGATTGTCGACTTTCACTCCGCGCCCGGCTTCCGAAAAGGCCGCTCGGCAGAGCTCGCATCGCTTGCCCACAGCATGTGGGAGACCCTTTCCTCCACCGATTTCGGCACCATGACGCGCGGCTTCCGCGACGCTCTCGACCTGGACCCCGCCAACGGCCGCGCCTTCGCGGGCCTCGCACTCACGCTACTTGCCGGCGGCCTGCTCAGCAATCGCAACGACCCATTCTGCGCGGCCTCCGCGGAAGATGCCTTGCGCCGCGCCATCGAGATCGACCCCGAATCCGTAGAAACCAAGACCGTCCGCGCATGGCATAAGATGGCCGTGCTGCGCGACTGGAAGATCGCTCGCCGCGGATTCAAAGAAGCCTTGAATCGCCGCCCGCACTACGGCCCGGCCCAGGTGGGTCAGGCTCTACTGCACATTGCAGAAGGCAGCATCGCCGAAGCCTCTGACCTGCTGCTCGAAGCCTCGGTGCACAGTCCGCTCAGCGCGCCGACACTGCTGTTGCGTTGCTGGAATGCCTACCTCGCCGGCAGCTCGACCAAGGTGCTCGACCTCATCGCCCAGGCAAAGGTTGTCGGTCACTCCGGTGCCACTCTCGACGCCATCGAGGCTCTTGCCACACTCGATCGCGACGATCCTGAAGACAGCTTGCCGCGGCTCGAAGCACTCGCGGCCGGCTCCTCGGCCCACGTTCCGCATCTCGTGCTCCAGGGCGTGCTCGGTTACGCCTACGCTGCCGCCGGACAAAGCCGGGACGCGCAGCGCATCCTCCACGGTTTTATGCAGGCTCGTTCGCTTGGGCGCAGCGACTGTAGCTACCCGCTCGCTCTGGTCTTTGTCGGCCTCAACGACCGGATCAACGCCGTCCGCTGGCTCCGGCAGTCCTACGCGGATGGATCGCTCTGGAGCCTTGGTTTCCAATCCGATCCCATCCTGGCATCCCTGCGGAATGACGCGCTCTACCAAACCTATTTGAACAATCTCAACTTCCCGTCTCCTGAGACCGCGTCCTCGCGGCTGGCCTCGGCCAGCTAGGCCTCGGAGCAGACCCCACCCGTCCGTCACGTGTGCGCGGACCGCGGCGGCAACTAGGTTCCCCGCCTTTGCATCTGGATGGAAAGGCAGTACGCATCCCATATGAGGGAATCAGTGCCAGGTTGCAGCTGTTTCCCCTGCCCCAACTGCTTGTTTTGTGCCCTGGTATCTGCTTGCGTCCGCAAGTTCAACATTCCGCTGGTTAACCCGGGCTGGCCTCTCCCGAGACAGTTCCCAGGTCAGGAGATTCATCATGCATTCGAAGGTACTCGTTGTTCTTGCCGCGCTCGCGCTCTCCTTGCCCGCGTGCACCCCCGTTAGCGCCCAGGTGCAGCCGGACGCGACTGGCAGCCCCGTGCGCTTCGGCATTGGCGGTGGAATCGACTACTGGCGCGGAGACTGGAGCCGGGTGGATCGCTTTGGCCCGGCTGCCTGGGCCACCGCAGAAGTCTGGCGCGGACTCGGCGTCATCGCCGAAGGTCATTCGATGAACTTTGGCGACGGCTCCTACGGCAAGCGCTATCAATACTATGTCGGCGAGGGTGGCGTCGTTTATAACTACCACCACTGGCGTAAAGTCACTCCCTTTGTGAAAGGCGAAATCGGCTTCGGCGGCCTGAGCTTCCCCCATCTGCCTAACGCCTCCTACACCCACGACACCCGCACCACGTGGGCGGTTGGCGGCGGCTTGGAATACAAGCTCTGGAAGCGCGTCTGGACCCGTGCCGACTACACCTACGACAACTTCCCTGACTTTTACAGCCCTGTTACGGGGGAACATCACACCCTGAATCCCGCCGGTTTTACACTCGGCTTCACCTATCACTTCCGCTAGGGTGCGGGGCGACGCTAAAATGCGCCGCCCATGCCTTCTCCGCCGCCTTTCAAGGAACTAATCCCGCTCCCTCCGCGTATTCCCACTCGGGATCTTCGCAGCGGAGCCGTCGCGCCATCACAATCGGTGCGGCCTGGCGGTTCCCGGCGACGTCCAATGAAATACCGGACCGATATTCAAATCTCATGTGACCTTCCGGACCGGTGGGGCAGCCCTCTGGGCCTTACCCTGGCTGCGCTCGCGCCGCCAGGGGCCCCGTTTTTCATTGCGGCCGGGCGCACCGCTGCGAAAGACCTGAAAGAATGGGAGAAACGCCCAGCGCCGGTGCCCTGCACCGACCCCGGTCGTCCCACTCCCGGCAGAAAGCGGAACCATGAAACTGATTGAGGCCCTGAGACTCGCGCTCCAATCCCTGTGGGGGAACAAACTCCGCACCATCCTCACGCTCATCGGCGTGATTATGGGCGTGGCTTCGGTCATCATGGTGCTCACCCTTGTGCAGGGCGCCAAGCGCTACATCAGCACCAAGCTCTCCGGCTACGGCGCGGACGTCTTCACCATCACGCGCATGTCCAGTGTGATCTTCACGCCGGAAGAGTACCTCAAGTATCAGAAGCGCAAGGTCCTCCGCATCGACGACTATCAGGCCGTCAAGGCTGCCTGCACAGAGTGCAGCGAGGTGGGTGCGCTGCTGTCCAAGTCCACGAATGTCGTCGCCAACGGCCACTCCAGCAACAACACCGAAGTGCGCGGCTATACCTGGACTATGCTGTCGCTCAACAACATCGACATCGCCCTCGGCCGCGGCTTTACCCCAGCCGACGAGGACCACGCCACCAAGGACGTGATCGTCGGCTACGACATCGTCGACAACCTGCTCGGCGACGGCGACCCCATCGGTAAGGAGATTCGCGTCGACGGCGTGCCCTACACCATCGTCGGAGTCGGCGACCGCCAGGGCAAGACCCTCGGCGAGTCCCAGGACAACTGGGTCGCAATTCCCATCACCACCTACCAGCAAATCTACGGCTACAACGACTCGGTCGACATCTACGCCCGCGCCACTGGGGGCGCCGCGGTCATGCAGAGCGCCGAGGATCAGGCCCGCGTGCTCATGCGCACCCGCCGCCACGACGCGCCCGGACAGCCCGATGACTTCGAGCTCGAAACCAACGACACTTTTCTCGATATCGCCAACCAGTTGCTGGGTGTCTTTGCCTGGGTCGTACTCGGCCTCGGCTCCATCGCCCTGGTCGTCGGCGGCGTCGTCATCATGAACATCATGCTCGTCAGCGTCACCGAGCGTACCCGCGAAATCGGCGTGCGCAAGGCTCTCGGAGCGCGGCAGCGCGATGTGCTGCTGCAGTTCCTCATTGAGAGCGCCTCGCTCGCCCTGGTTGGCGGCTTCTTCGGCGTCATGAGCGGCGTCCTGGTGGGCAAACTCATCACCTTGGTCGTCGGCTTCCCCACTGCGGTGCCCCTCTGGGCCATCTTCCTCGGACTGTTTCTGGCCACCGCCGTTGGCATCTTCTTCGGCGTCTACCCCGCCAGCAAAGCCGCACGCCTCGACCCCGTCGTGGCTCTGCGCGCGGAAATGTAACCAAGGACCACTGGAGTCATTATGGCGCAAGGACAAACTCGCGAATCCGTCAAAATGGCCCTCGACACGCTCCGCACCAATAAGCTGCGTTCAGGGCTCACCGTCCTTGGCATCGTCATCGGCGTCACCACCGTCATCACCATTTCCTCGGTCATCAATGGTCTCAACAATCGCGTGCAGGCATGGGTCGATTCGCTCGGCACCAACGTGATCTGGGTCTTCCACATGCCGGTCATCGGCGTGCGCCCCACCGTGGAAATGCTGGCCCGCAAGAAGCTCACGATCGACGACGTCATCGCGCTGCGCACCCTGCCCCATGTCGCTGCAGCCGACGGCGGATACCAGCATGTCGGTCAGTTCCGCGTCGGCCAGGTCAGCGTCAAATACAACGGCCAGAAAGTCGCCGGAACCATCCTGCAGGGATCGACCTCCGCCACCGCCGACGTCAACGATATGCCTCTCATCGCGGGGCGCATGTATACCGACGCTGAAGACCAACGCGCCGCACACGTCTGCGTACTCGGCCACGACACCTGGCAGAAGCTCTTCGGCGACCAGTCCGCAATCGGCAAGGAAGTCAACGTCGAAACCGGCATGTACACCGTCATCGGCGTGCTCGAAAAGCGCAAGCAGCCCTTCGGCGGCGGCACCAATCCTAACGACAACATGGTCATCTTCCCCCTCGGCACCTTCCATAACCTGCACCCCGAAGACAAGGACATGTGGGTGGCGGTGAAATACGACGACCCCAAGAACAAAGCCCTCGTGCAGGAAGAAATTCGCGAGATGCTCAGAATTCGCCGTCACGTCCGCGTCGAGGCGCCGGACGACTTTGAGATCTTCGGCCCCGATTCGCTTTCCAAGCTCTGGGGGCAGCTCACCGGTGGCCTGGTGCTCTTCATGATCGCCGTCTCCTCGGTCGGCCTCATGGTGGGCGGGGTCGGCGTCATGAACATCATGCTCGTCTCTGTCACCGAGCGAACCCGCGAAATCGGGGTGCGCAAGGCCATCGGCGCTACCAAGCGCACCCTGCTCACGCAGTTCACCACGGAGGCCGTGACCCTCTGCGCCGTCGGCGGCATCATCGGCATCCTCATCGGCGCGGTCCTCACCGGAATCATCTATCTGCTTCCCATCGGGCTGCCCGCTACACTCTCCACCATGTGGGTACTTACGGGCTTCGGAGTCTCATGCGGTATTGGACTTGTGTTCGGTATTTACCCCGCATGGAAAGCCGCCAATCTGGACCCCATCGAAGCTTTGAGGTATGAATAGGTACACTGGGATGCTGAAATTGAATCTGGGCCTCGGCACTGCAATCGACTGTGCGGAGACCCATATATCGCCGGGACGAGTACCCGCTTTGCATGGAACTCTCTGAAGCAGTGAAACTCGCCCTGCAGTCCCTATGGGCAAACAAAATGCGCAGCGTGCTCACGCTGCTGGGCGTGGTCATCGGGGTCGCCTCGGTCATCATGGTGGTGACGCTCACCAACGGCGCCAAGGATTTTGTTACCACAAAAGTCAACACCTACGGCGCCAGCGTCATCACCGTCAGCAAGATGCCGCAGACCTTCATCACCATGGACGAGTACCTCGAATTCCAGAAGCGCCGCGACATCACCTATGACGACTATCGCGCCATCGTCGACGAGTGCCATATCTGCGTTTCCGTCGGCGCAACCCGCAGCCAGAGCGGCAGCGTGGTCTTCGGCACCCACTCCACCACCGACTCCAATATCCGCGGCTACACCTGGACCATGCCCTCGCTCTCCAACCTCAACATCGCTCTCGGCCGCTCGTTCACTGAGGTCGAGGACCTGCACAGCGCCCACGTCGCCATCGTCGGCGCGGATATCGTGAACAACCTCCTTGGTCCGGGCGACCCGCTGGGCAAGGAGATTCGCGTCGCCGGCACGCCTTACACCGTCATTGGCGTTGCCGAGGCACAGGGCAAGTTTCTCGGCAACAGCATGGACAATTGGGTCGCGATCCCGCTCGACGCATACCTTGCCCAGTTCGGCGCTCACGACACCCTGGAGATCTACGTCGATGCTGGCGGCGGCGGCGAAGTGATCGACAACGTCATGGACCAGTTGCGCACCATCATGCGCATCCGCCGCCACCTCGGGCCAGGCCAGCAGGACACGTTCAACATCGATACCAGCGCCACCTTCCAGAATCTCATTGGCCGCATCCTCTCGAGCTTCGGCGCGGTGGTCGCAGGCGTGGCTGGCATCTCGCTGGTCATCGGCGGCATCGTCATCATGAACATCATGCTGGTCTCGGTCACGGAGCGCACCCGCGAGATCGGCGTACGCAAGGCCCTGGGCGCCCGCCGCCGCGACATTCTCCTCCAGTTCCTCATCGAATCGGCCGTGATGGCCATGCTCGGCGGCATAATCGGCGTGATCCTAGGCGTCGGCGGCGCCAAACTTGTAACTCTGGCCGTTGCATTTCCGTCGGAAGTCGCACCGTGGTCCATCTTGGTCGCCTTGTTCGTGGCGACTGCCGTGGGCCTCTTCTTCGGCGTCTACCCGGCTCACAAAGCGGCGCAACTTGACCCGATCGTCGCATTAAGATCGGAGATGTAGACCATGCGCCTCAGTGACTCCCGCGAATCCGTCAGGCTGGCCCTCGACACCCTGCGCAAGAACAAGCTGCGCTCCGGCCTCACCATCCTCGGCATCTCCATCGGCATCTCCACCGTCATCCTCATCTCTTCAGCGATCAATGGCCTCAACGGAAATATCGATCGGTTCGTCCAGTCGCTCGGCACCAACGCGATCTGGATCTATCGCTTCGAGCCATTCGGCGGCCGCCCCACCACTGAGGAGCTCAATCGCAAGCAACTGACGTATGAAGACGGCATGGCCCTGCGCGCCTTGCCGCACGTCACCGCGGTCGATCCCGGCCTTTTCCTGCAGAACTTCCAGACCGGCCTCGGCTCGGTCTCCCTCAAGCACGGCACGCATGCGATCGAGAACACCGTCCTTCAGGGCGACACCGCGGCCTTCAAAGACACGAATGCGATCGAGCTCACCGAAGGCCGCATCTGGAATGAATCCGAGGAGCAGCGTGCGGCCAAGGTGGTCGTCCTCGGCCACGATTCCGCCGAAGACCTCTTCCCCAATGAGGACCCCGTCGGCAAGGACGTCGAGTGCGACGGCGACGTCTTCACTGTCATCGGCGTGCTCGACAACCAGCCTCAGCCCTTCGGCAGCGGCCGCAACACCCAGGACAACGCCGCCTACTTCCCGCTCGCCACTTTCCGCCTCATGCATCCCGAGGTTCAGGACTTCTGGATCACCGTCAAGTACGACGATCCCGCCAACAAGAACCTCGTTACCGAGGAAGTCCGCGAGCTGCTCCGCGTCCGCCGCGGCCTGCGCGCCCAGCAGGATGACAACTTCGCCATCTTCAGCCCCGACGCGCTCACCCGCCTCTGGAACTCGCTCACCGGCGGCCTCTTTCTCTTCATGGTCGCGGTCTCCTCGGTCGGTCTCATCGTCGGCGGCGTCGGCGTCATGAACATCATGCTCGTCTCCGTCACCGAGCGCACCCGCGAGATCGGCATCCGCAAAGCCATCGGCGCAACGCGCAAGAACATCCTTCTGCAATTTACCCTCGAAGCCATCACACTCTGCGCCGTCGGCGGCGTCCTCGGCATTATCGCCGGCGCGCTCTTTACCCTCATCCTGCATTTTGCGGTCACCTTCCTGCACGCCGCGCTCTCTGCCACGTGGGTCATCATCTCCTTCTGCGTCTCCTGCGGCATCGGCCTGCTCTTCGGCATCTATCCCGCGTGGAAGGCCGCCTCGATGGACCCCATCGAAGCCTTACGCTACGAATAACCCCGCGCCTTCGATACACTAACCCTCGTGATGCCGCACGCGTTGGCCCTGGCCGTCGAAGTGGCGACCACGGTGCTCACCGTGGCCGGCATGGGCTATCTCGCCGCCGCGTGGATCGCCGCCCAGCTCTTTCTTCGCGAGCGTCGCAAGCCCGCGCCCGCCTTCGCGCCCAGCGTCAGCATCCTCAAATCGCTCAAGGGCCTCGACCCCGGCATGCTCGACGCCTTTCGCACCCACTGCCGCCAGCAGTACGCCGGCGATTACGAATTGCTCTTCGGTGTCTCGTCCATGGACGACCCGGCAGCCGCAGCCGTCCTCGAACTGCAGCACGAGTTTCCCGAACGCACCATCCGCCTGATCGAATGCCCGCAGCAGCTCGGCGCCAACGGCAAGATTGGCACGCTCACGCAGCTCGTGCCCCACGCGCAGAACGAGTTCCTCCTTATCAACGACTCCGACATTACCGTCGGCCCGCATTACCTCACGCGCATTCTTGCCGGCTTTTCCCAGCCGACCGAGATGCCGCGCGTCGGCCTCGTCACCGCGCTCTACCGCGGCCGCGCCCACGGCACATTGCCGTCGCAGCTTGAGGCGCTCGCCATCGCCACCGACTTCCAGCCCTCGGTCCTGCTCGCCAAAGTCCTCGAGCGCGGCATCCGTTACGGCCTTGGCTCCACGCTCGCGGTGCGCCGCGAAGCGCTCCAGAGCATCGGCGGCTTCACCGCGCTCGCCGATCAGCTCGCCGACGACTACGAGCTCGGCGCGCGCATCGCCCATGCCGGCTATCGCGTCGTCCTCAGCACCGAGGTTGTCGAAACCAGCGTGCCCGCCTACAACTGGCGCGGCTTCATCGATCACCAGCTCCGCTGGCTGCGCACCGTGCGCGACGCCCGCCCCGGCGGCTACATAGGCCTCATCGTCACCCACGTGTTTGGCTGGGCTCTGCTCAACGCAATGGCCAGCGGCATGAGTCTGCTCAGTCTCTGGCTCCTCGGCCTGGTCTTTTTTCTCCGCCTCACTGTCGCCATGACGGTCGGCGCGGCCGTGCTCGCCGATCGCCAGGTGCTGCCCAGCCTCTGGCTCTTGCCCCTGCGCGATCTCGTCGGCATGGCGCTGTGGGTCTACGGTTTCGCCGGCAACACCATCGTCTGGCGCGGCCAGCGCTTCCGCGTCCGCAGGGGCAAACTTACCCCCGTTCCCTAAGCCGCTCTGCATCGCGCCCGCGCGTTCCGCAACAGATTCACACCCCGGCGCTATCGGTCCCAGCCGCCGCTCTGATAGATTGCCTTCACGCGGCCAAGAGTTCTTCTCTCAATGCCACCCGAGAATCGCCCGGCCGCGCAAGGAGAGTTCCATGCGAATCCCCACATCCCTCGCCGCGCGCGTTCTCTGTTGCTGCTTGCTCGCCGCCGCACCCGCTTTCGTCTCCGCGCAGGCCGCCGCGCCTGCCAAGCCCGCCGTCGGCACACCCATCCCTCCCGCCGAGGTCTACGGCCAACTGCTTACCCGGCTTGAGAAGGAGTTCGTTGACGCCGCCGAGGCCATGCCCGAAGACAAATATTTCTTCGCGCCGCCCGCCTCGATGGGCGACTACGCCGGCGTCCGTACCTTCGGCGATGAGATCAAGCACGTCACCGAGGCCAATGAGTATTTCTTCCACGATCCCTCCAAGCCGATGGCCGACAATCGCGCCGCAATCGAAAAGCTCAAGACCAAGGCCGAGATCGTCGCCGCCCTCAAGGACTCCTTCGTTCAGGCCCACGCCTACGTCGACGGCATCACGCCCGAGAACGCCTTCCTTGAAACCGGCAACGGCACCCGCGCCGGACAGGCCGCCTTCGGCATCGCCCACTTCATGGATCACTACGGCCAGCTGGTCGAGTATCTCCGCATGAACGGCATCGTTCCGCCCGCCAGCCGCAAGTAGCCGCACGCACGCCGCGCGAGAGCAGGCACACGCCTGCTCCCGTGGCTGGCAATGCCGCAAGCCGAAGTGCTATCGTCAGTTCCACATGCCGTTTGTGACGACAACGGAAGCCGGCGTCCCCATCCAGGGCCCCAGCGCCACGCTCCTTTACGACGACTGGTATCCCGCCCTGCGCACCGACACGCTGCGGCCCGGCAAGCTCCGGACAGCGATGCTGCTCGGCATTCCGCTTGTGCTCGGCCGCCGTTCCGATGGCCGCGTCTTCGCCATGCGCGACAGTTGCCCTCACCGCGGCATTCCCCTCAGCGAGGGCTGGTTCGACGGCAACCGCGTCACCTGCCGCTATCACGGCTGGGAGTTCGAGCCCTGCAGCGGCCGCTGCGAACTTATCCCCTCGCTCTACCACCCACGACAAGCTCGACGCGACGCGTATTTACGCCACCGCATTTGCCTGCGAAGAGCGCGACGGCCACGCCTGGGTCTTCATTCCCGGCCCCGGCAGCGGCAAACAGGCGCAGGTGGCAAAGGCAGTTCCAGAATTGGCTAAATTCGGCCCGCGCTACCGCACCGCGTTCCTCACCGCCGACCTGCCCTGTAACGTCGACCACGGCATCATCGGCCTCATGGACCCGGCGCACGGCCCCTTCGTCCATCAGGCATGGTGGTGGCGCAGCCGCACCAGCATTCGCGAAAAAACCAAGCGCTTCGAGCCCATCCCCGAGGGCTTCCGCATGAGCGCCCACGCGCCCAGCGGCAACTCCGCTCCCTACAAACTGCTCGGCGTCTACGGTCAGCCCATCGAAACCACCATCGACTTCGTGCTGCCCAACCGCCGCACTGAGGTCATTCGCTGCGGCGACAAATGGTTCTCCTCGCTCACCAC
This sequence comes from uncultured Acidobacteriaceae bacterium, assembly GCA_963783925.1. Lineage (GTDB taxonomy): Bacteria > Acidobacteriota > Terriglobia > Terriglobales > Acidobacteriaceae > Telmatobacter. The sequence continues at coordinate 652,382 of CAWAPM010000001.1, forward strand.
CATCACACCCGTCACCGCCTCCACCTGCCGCATCGACGTGATCGCCGCGTGGAACATCTTCTACCGCGTTCCCTTCGTCACACCCATCGCAAAGTTTTTCGGCGCACGCTTCGTCCGCCAGGACCAGATCACCATGATCCAGCAGGCCGAGGGCCTCAGGCACAATCCATCGCTCATGCTCATTGACGATGCCGACAAGCCCGCCAAGTGGTACTTCGCCCTCAAGCAGGCGCGCCTCGACGCAGCCCTAACCGGCGTTCCATCCAAGCACCCTATGGACGGTTCCGTCGAACTGCACTGGCGCAGCTGAATTGTCGTTGGTGGTGCGGCCGGCAGCGCGCTAGCCCGCCTGCGACTCGTCACTTTCGTCGTTGACGTCCTGCCCGTTCTCTTCGCCTTCGACGGCAATTCGCAGCGACTTCAGGAAGTTGACATCGTTCTTGGTGAACGGTCCGCCCCCGGCCTGTCCTTCGGTCCCGGCCTCCGCATCTTCCGTGTCCTTCGAGCCCACTTCATTCAGCCCGATCGTCGCCTCCAGCATCAGCAGCACATCAAAGCCATATTGCCGAATGTCCTGCACAACGCCGGCAATCTGTTCGCTCTCGATGACTGATTCGTGGATTGCTTCTCCGAGCTGTTGGATCAGTTCGCGCAGGCGAGATGTCACTCCGGACCTCCAGGACGTCGGCCGGCGCAAAACGGGCGCAGAGCGGCGTGCGATTTGTACTACCTTACTGCCCTTGCGGCGCGGCGGCAACTGGCGCGCGCCCGAAATCTGCGCCCGCCGCGCCACCCCGGCACGCTGATACCATCATATCGAAATGAGACCCGAATCCATCGGCCGCGTCTTCGGTATTGGGATACGCGTGGCGGGCCGCGTCGCCGCGCAGCGCATGGCCGCGCCCGGGTCTGCGCAGACACCGCAATCGGGCACATTTGCAGCAGGCCCAAGCCCTCAGACCCGCGACGGAGGCAGCCTCACCCAGGGCGTCAAGCGCGGCGTCGGCGGATTCTTCAAGCCCTTCCGCCGCGCCGGCGGCATCATCTGGCTCGAGGTCACAGGCGTCTTTTTTCTGCTGCCCGTGCTGGTCTTCGCGCCCACCGTGTGGCGCACCCGCATGAGCTATGCCCACGGCCCCGACCACCGCACCTTCGTCGCGTCGGCAATCGTCGTGGTTGTCTTTTTCTATCTCGGCGTGAGCTCGTTCTGGCGCGCGCGCAAGCGTTCCACAGCGCGCTAGTTCTGCGCCCGCCCTCGGCTGCTCAGCGCCCACACCGCCAATCCCGTCAGCGCCAGCGCAATCAAAATCCATGCCAAACCGCCGCCCCTACCGCCATGCCCACCGAACTGGATTAAATCAAACACCGCTACCGCACCTGTCGTCGCCATCGCATCCCCTCGCAGCGGCTCGCTTCACCACACAAAGCCGCATCCGTAGAAACACGGCTTGCCGCAACGAGTTGCTCATGAGCGGCAATGTCTCTTCTCAAACGGCGCAAACACATAATTCAGCTGCACCAGCACAATCGCCGCAATGCTCACCCAGGTATTGATTACGCACAGCGCCGCGCCCGCCGCGTACAGCGACTGCGCAATCAACACCCGCCGGCAAATGCTCGCGCTCACTTCCTCTGGCGTATCTTCCTTGATCAACCCCGCATGCGTCGCATGTGCCCAGCTCCAATAAAGCATCGCCCCCGGCACAAAAATGTTGAGCCAGTAGAGCAGCAGTGCCGCGCGATAGGTAATGAACTCCGCCAGCAGCCGCGTCGACAGCGGCATCAGCGTAATCGCAAACAGAAATCCGAGGTGAATCCACGTCAGGTCGCGCGTGCCTTCGCCAATATGATTCAACTGCGTCTGCTGCCCCGCCCAGAAGATGCCCAGCGTCAGAAAGCTCATGCCATACGTCAGCCACTGCGGCCCCAGCGCGCACAGCGCCGCCAACAGCTCATGCTCGCTGTGAACCTGCGCCGCGGTGGGAATATGCAGATCGAGCACCAGCAGCGTCATGGCCACGGCAAAGATGCCGTCGCTCAGCGCCGCCAGCCGTTCCAGGTTTCGCCCTTGAATCAGGTTGTACAGCGTGGGCATCGTGCAATCCTCTCCGTTCGCTTCGGCGATACCCCAAGATACACGCGCTGCTCACCGCCGCGGCGCAGGCCGACGCGTCAGGTGCCACGCACCCAGCGCCAGCGCCGCCGCACCCAGCGCATACGCCAGCACAGTATGCGGCCTGCCGTGCAGCGTAATGCCGCGCACCACCGCCGCCAGCCCCAGCACAATCAGGATCAGCCCGCGCATTGAGCTCACGACGGGGTCTCCTCTCGCGCAGCGAGCATCTCTTTGCGCAGAGCCAGAGCCCGCCACAGCGTTTTTACGTCATGCGTCCAGTCGGGGAGCAGAGCAGACATCGCCATCCCCTCGGCGTCGCACACAATGCCCCACACCAGCGCCGCGGTCGCCAGCCAGTACCCACGATCGAAGCACAGCATCGCAATAGTAGCCACCGCCAGCAGCACGCCCCACGCCTTCGAGGCATAGGAGTGATAGCTGGCCATGCGCCGGTACTTCACCCAGTCGAAAAGCATCCGCGCGGCCTCCATCGTTAGCAGTGCGACCACAAGCCACAAACGCTCGCGGATCACCGGCCCATGCCGCACAATCGCCGCCGTCAGCACACCGACATAAAACACCATGTCCACGGCCGAATCCGCCACGCGCAGGCCGGTTGTCGCCGTGCCCCACCGGCGCGCCAGAATCCCGTCAAACACATCCGATGCGAACCCCGCTGCAATCATCAGACCCAGCCACACCTGCGGTCCTGGCGCTCTCAGCGCGCACGCAACCATCGCCGGTGCCAGCAGCAGCCGGAACACCACCATCAACCATGGAATCGCTCGCCGCATGCCGTACCTCTTTCCGCCGCGTTTGACCCCGCCGCCGCTCACTCCCTATCGTAAGCATGGAACCGCATTTCGGAACCGCTGTCGCGCTGAAAGGACCCCCGCCCATGACCACCCCCGCCGCTCCCATTGCCGCCCCGCTCAAAAAGACCGCCCTCAACGCGACCCATCGCGCCCTCAAGGCCAAGATGGTCGACTTCGGCGGCTGGGATATGCCGGTCGAATATCCCGGCGCAGGCGGCGGCCTCATCGCCGAACACATGGCTGTACGCACCGGCGTCGGCCTCTTCGACGTCTCGCACATGGGCGAGCTTCAGTTCCGCGGCCCCGGCTCCCTGGCCGCCGTGCAGCGCATCACCATGAACGACGCCTCGCGCCTCAAAGACGGCCAGGCCCACTACTCCGCGCTGCTCACGCCGCAAGGTGCCTTCGTCGACGACATCCTTGTCCATCGCCTTGCCGAGAACGACTACCTCCTCGTCGTCAACGCCGGCACCAAGGACAAGGACCTTGCCTGGATTCGCCAGCAGGTCGGCTCCATGCCCGGCATCCACATCAACGACTACTCCAGCTACTACTCGCAGCTCGCCCTGCAAGGCCCGCGCTCCCTCGAAACTCTGCAGAAGCTCACCAAGGTCGATCTCGCCGGCATCAAGAATTACTGGTTCACCTGGGGCCAGGTCGCCGGCGTGCACAACGTGCTCATCGCGCGCACCGGCTACAGCGGAGAAGACGGCTTCGAGGTCTACATCCCCTCCGACGAAGCCACGACCGTGAAGATGTGGAACGCTCTCCTCGATGCCGGCGCGGAGTTCGGCATCCGCCCCTGCGGACTCGGCGCGCGCAACACTCTCCGTCTCGAAGCCGGCATGAGCCTCTACGGCCACGAAATCTCCGACGAGATCAATGTCCTCGAGGCTGGGCTCGACCGCTGGCTCAAGCTCGATAAGGGCGACTTCATCGGCCGCGACGGGCTGCTCGCCGTGCAAAACTCCGGCGGCCCGAAGCGCAGAGTCGTGGGTCTCGAAATGATCGAAAGAGGTATCGGCCGCGACGGGTACGCCGTACTGTCTTTGGAGGGAGAGCGCATTGGCACAGTAACCTCCGGCTCACCCGCTCCCTTCCTCAAAACCAACATCGCCATGGCGCTTGTGCCGACGGAGATCGCCGCCAGCGGCGCAGACGTCATCGTCGAGTGCCGCGCCAACCGCGTCCGCGCCAGGCAGGTCCCGCTGCCGTTCTACAAGCGCCCGAAAAAGTAGACGGCGTCGCTCGAAGCACGTTTCAGATTTCCATCCCAAGCAGCGCTGAGCCAAGACATTTACCGTGAGCATCCAGAGCCAATGATCGGGTGACGTTTCGGCTCTCCGGCCGTTGCAGCACAAAGTTGAGCGCGCCCAGATGCGGCAATTCATAGCGCTCGACCGGCCCTTCGATAAGCTCGGCAAACAGAGCGTTCACTTTTTCGGCGGTCACGCGCTGCGCCATCACCTTGAAGTCTTCACTGCGATAAACCGTCAACGAGATGGTCACGATGCTTCCCTTGTCTCCGGTGCGGGCATGGGCAATCTGTCGCAGCATCATCTCAGGCCTCCTCAATGTGGATGGTATGCGAAACCAGATTGCGCGGCACGAAGGTCGGCAGAATCGCAATCACCTCTCTGGTTGAGCCAGTCACTCCTCCGCCGCCTGAGGGGCCGTTGGTATAGAGCGCTTCCACCTCCCGCGGAATCAGCGCGGCCAGCTTCAGGCTTTCGGCGCGCGCAGCCGCACGCAGTCTTACCTCATACGGCTCGCAGCCCATCCGCGACAGTTGCGCGCCGTGAATTGCATTCACTCCGATGAGGTCGAATCGCAGTTCGTTCAGGCCGCGTCCGGCCAAACGTTCGGTCAAGATATCTTGCGCGAGCCGCGCCCGAGCCAGTGCGCCGAGCCCCGCGTAGGAGATTTGCCCCTCGCCCTGAAAGCCATCTTGATAGCCGACTGAAACTTTCAGCGTTTGCGGCCGTGCGGCTCCTCGGCCGCCGCTGGCCCGCACTCGGTCATTCCCCTCATCATCCAGAGAAACACGGGAAAAGTCGGCAACGACATCTGGCGTCAGATAAGCGGCGGGATCCTGAATCTCATAAAGCAACTGTTCCGTGCAGGTGGCCTGGCTCACCATGCCCCCGGAGCCGGCAACCTTGGTGATGACGGCATCGCCATTGGAGGAAACCTCGGCAAGCGGGAATCCCAGCCGCGCCAGGCCGCGCACATCCTTGAATCCCGGATCGGCAAAGTACCCGCCTGTCACCTGACCCGCACACTCCAGCAAATGCCCAATCACCGTGCCCTGGCCAAGGGTGTTCCAATCATCCAGCGCCCAGCCAAACCGGTGCACAAGCGGGGCAAGGAAAAGCGACGGATCAGCCACACGCCCGGTCAGAATCACATCGGCTCCCGCCTCCAGCGCCTCGATCATGGATTCTGCACCCATGTAAGCATTGGCAGAGAGAACCCTGTCTCCGAGCTCGGAAATCAGATCGCCGTTCTGCTCCCTGGCCATCACGCCGCCCCGCGCCAGTTCCAGAACGTCATCGCCGGTGACGGCCGCTATGCGCAGACCCGTCAGGCCCAGTCGCCGGGCAATGTCCCGCGTCCGCCCAGCCGCCGCGCGGGGGTTCGCCGCGCCCATGTTCGTCAGAATGCGAATCTTCTTCTGTGCGCAGATTGGCAGCACCGCTTCCATGCGCTCTTCGAGCAACGGGTCAAACCCGGCCGTGGCATCGAGCCGCCGCGCCTTCTGGGCAAGAGCGATAGTGCGCTCCGCCAGGCACTCGAACACCAGATAGGAGAGATCGCCGTGCGCAGCCAACTCGATGGCCGGGTCGATGCGGTCGCCGGAGTAGCCTGCGCCGCAACCAATTCTCACTGGCTCCATTCGCTTCTCCTTTGGCAGCTCACAACGGAATGACCCGAAACACGATCGCCGCCACCGTCATCAAGAGCGACGCGCCGAACAGATACGGGATGGTAAATCGCTGGTGCTGGGCCAGTGTAATGTCGGAGAGGCCCACCACCAGAAACGTCGCGGGGGTTAGCGGACTCACAGGGAAACCCGTCGTATGCAGACCCAGCAGAGCAGCTTGTGCAACGGTCACCGCAGGAATTCCAAAGGCAGCGGCAGCACTGGCGAGAACCGGAAGCACACCAAAATAAAACGAGTCGGGATCGAAGACCAGACTGAGCGGCATGGAAACAACGCCCAGTGCAGCGGGCATCAGCCGCATGCCGTGGGAAGGCAGGTGGTGGACCACCGCATCGGCCATGGCTCCGAGCATTCCTGTTCCCTTCATGATGCCGGTAAAGGCACCTGCGGCAAAGAGAATACTGGCCATGAGCAGCGCGGTAGGTGCGTGCGCGGCCAGCCGTTCCTGCTGCGCCTTCAGCGTGGGGTAGTTCAAGCCGAGCGCGACGATGGTTCCCAGCATGAACGGGATGACCGGCTCGACCTTCCCGCTCAGCATGGAACCCAGCACAACCAGGGTGAGCAATAGGTTGAGATAAAAATGGCGCGGAAGCTTTTGAGTGGCTTCGTTCTCAACTACGACATCGGCACTTGCTGAAGGTGCAACGACAGCTCCCAGACGGCGCTCTTCTCGCACACCGAGACGCCACGCCACGAGGAAGACAAAAAGAAGACCCACCGCCTGCACACCAAGCATGGGATAGAAAATGGTGAGAACGGGAATATGGAGCGCTGCAGAGGCACGCAGAGTCGGCCCTGTCCAGGGCAAAAAATTTACGCCTGCCGCGAGAGAGACAACGCAGGCCAAAATGCGCCGGTCGATGCCGAGCCGTGTGTAAAGCGGCAGCAGCGCCGGAATCGCGATCAAAAACACCACGGCGCCCGAGCCATCGAGATGAATCAGCAGGGCCAGCAGCGCGCTGCCGGGAACAATGCGCGAAGGCCGATGGCCGATCTGGCGCAATAGCCACCCAATGATCGGCTCAAGCGTTCCCGCATCGGTGATCGCGCCAAAAAAGAGAATGGCAAAGACGAACATCCCGATCACTGGAGAGATGTTCTGGACGCCCGCAATGATGAAGTGGCCGGTCTGCAGACCGAATCCGGCAGCGATCGCAGCCAGCACGGGAATACCGGCCAGCGCCGCCATCGGCGAAACCCTCTTGCTGAGGATGGCCGCCTGCAGTGCGACGATCGTGGCCAAGCCCAGCAGCGCCAGCGTCATGTCTTATACTCTCGATGCGGCAATGAAAGACAAATTTGAAGCTGCGAAGCGTGAAGGGCGCTCCTGCTTCACACCTGCATCACATCCGCTTCTTTCTTCCGCGCCAGCTCTTCCATCCGGCGAATCTCTTCGTCCGTCATCTTCTGGATCTCTTCGAGCGAACGCTTCTCTTCGTCCTCGCTGATCTTCTTTTCCTTGGCCAGCTTCTTCAGCGCATCATTGCCGTCGCGGCGCACATTGCGGATCGCCGTGCGCTGGTCCTCAAGCACCTTGTTCACGTGCTTCACCACTTCGCGCCGCCGCTCCTCGGTCATCGGTGGCACCGGCACGCGAATCACCTTGCCGTCCGACATCGGATTGAAGCCCAGGTCCGAGGCCTGAATCGCCTTCTCAATGTCCTTCAGAACCGTCGGATCGTATGGCGAGATCAGAATCTGCTGCGCTTCGGCCGCGGAGATCTGCGCCATCTGGTTGATCGGTGTCGGCGTGCCATAGTAATCCACCTTGATCGGGTCCAGCATGTGCACGCTGGCGCGCCCCGTGCGCGTGGCGGCCAGGTTCGTCTGCAGCGTGGCCACGGCCTGGTCCATGCGGCGTTTCAAGTCAGCTGAGATTTCCTTAAGAGCCGGGATCCCGGCCATAATCGAGACTGCCATCTTTCTCCTCGCTACGTCCAAACACTATATTAGCGAACCCGCCTTCGCGGAAAGGCTTCCCGTGCATTGGACGAAATGGAGCTGGCTGGCGTTTCTCGGCGTCGCTTTCGTGGCGCTGGTGGCCTGCGTTCTCTTCCTGCCTTAGGACCGGCCATACACATTCTCGATTTGCAATCGTCAGAATGCGTTCACCCGGCCGCCACGTCTCAATATGGTTGGAAACTCATCTACTTGTGCGCGCTGCTATTCGCGATTTGAAAGCCATGGCTTCGCTCAGACTCCCGGTGCACCGCGCGCTTGCGGCCGGTCAGCAGCTCGGCTGCGCCGATATGGCCGCAGAGCCGCCCACTCTCCCGGTCAATCACTGCCATGCTTAACATTCCTGTCACGGCCATCTCCTCAGCCACAGCACGGCAGGTCTCATCCGCATAGGCAAAGCTGTCCGGCAAAGGTATCTGTGCGCCGCCGGGCCCTGCCGCGATTTCCGTCATCACTTCCGCCACAGTCACCATCTCCAGTGGATCGACTCCATATTCGCGCGACAGATGATAGCCCCGGCGGCTCAGCTTTTCGGTGAGGATGGAACGCGGCATCGCAAGCGAAGTAACCAGGTACGAAACCGTGCAGACCAGCACAAGGGGCAGTAGCGCCGGCAGCGCGTGCGTCAGTTCCAGCGAGAACAGGATCGCCGTCAACGGCACGCCCAACGCTCCGGCCAGCATTGCGCCCATACCCAGCAACGCCCACAGCGCCTGCGTCTCGCCCGGCATCTGTGCCAGGCGCGCAGCCGCCTCGCCAAGCGCCGCACCGATCATCAGCAACGGTGCCAGCACGCCACCGGAGGTTCCCGAGCTCAAGGAGAACGCCCACATCAGCGATTTTGCGACCAGAAGTCCCACCAGTAGCGCCACCGGCGCATTGCCGCGCAGCAGCTCGGCAATGTTGTCGTAGCCCACGCCCAGCCCGCGCGGAAAAAAGTATCCGCCAATGCCAATACCCACGCCGCCGATCGCCGGCCACCACATCCAATGCACACCGAGCCGGCCGCTAACATGCTCGAAGACATCCTCCATCCCATACATCAGGCGGCTCAGTCCCGCCGCGGCTAACCCCACCAACGCACCCAGCGGCGCGGCAACCAGCAGCGATTGCCGCAGGGAAATCCCTGCACTGAGATCAACCGGAAACAACGGCCCCGCGCCAAGCCACCCAATGCGCAGCGCGCCCGCCGTCACGCTCGCCACCGCCACCGGGACAAGAGAGCGCGGCCGCCATTCGAACAGCAGCAACTCCACAGCCAGCAGAATGGCAGCAAGCGGTGCGGCAAAGGTGGCCGACATACCCGCCGCCGCGCCCGCCACCAGCAGAGTCGTCCGCTCAGCATCCGACAACTTGAGCCACTGCGCCACCAATGATCCAAAGGCACCGCCGGTCATGATGATCGGCCCCTCCGCACCGAACGGCCCGCCCGATCCAATCGCGATCGCCGCCGATATAGGCTTGAGCAGTGCAACCTTCGGCTCCACGCGCGCCCCGCGCAGAAGGATTGCCTCGATCGCTTCGGGAATGCCGTGTCCGCGAATCTTGTCGGACCCATAGCGCGCCATGAGTCCCACGATCAACCCGCCCGCAACGGGAACCAACATCTGCACCCAGTGCGGTTCAGTCGAGCCGGCAGGGCCCACCATCGCCAGGCTCACCCGGTGGTAGTAGAAAAGATTGGTCGCAAGAGCGATCGCGCGCAACAGCAGCAGGGCCAGCGCTGCCGCGCCGGCGCCAATCACCAGCGCAACCGCACTCAGCATCCACGTGCGGCGGTCAACGGTAAAGTCGCTCAGTGCAGAAGGCCGCGATCTCATCGGGCCTCCGCCGCGGCGCTGGTCGGTGCATGCCGTCGCACTGTCTGCAATGCCTTGATCAGTCGCGGCGTCATCTCGTTCAACTCACGCGCATGGTCATTTGAGAGCCGCTCCAGCACATGCCGTCCCTTGCGTGTCAAACGCAACAGCGCCCGCCGCTTGTCGGTTGCGTCGGCGATGCGTTCCAATAACCCCTCGCGCTCCGAGCGGTCCGCGAGCTCCACCGTGCTGTTGTGCTTCAGCCCCAGCCGTTCGGCCGCATACGCAATACTTACTGCCTTGATGTCCCGAGCGCCCGCGATTTGCAGCAGCAGCTGATGCTGCTGCGGCTGCAACCCCGCAGACAGTGCGGCGCTCTCACTGAAGTGAAGAAACTGCCTCAGCTCGTAGCGGAACTCCGCCAAAGTTTCCAAAAGGGCTTCACCCTCCGTGGCTGATCGACTAAACGTCATAGATATATCGTATCACGATATAATAATTGATGAACGCCATCGCATGAATCTCCCCGTGGGAACCGTATCGGGGCCGCTGCGCCGTTCGCATGAAGTGTCATCTTCCATTCATCGATTCGCCCCGGCCCGCTGTGTATACTCGCCGCAGACCCGGCCCATTCATCGCTTTATACGCGCCGGGCCAGCGCGATATCCCAATCATTCCGGAGTTTCCATGCAGAGCAGACGTGACTTTCTGCGCCTGGCCGCCACGGCCACCGGCGTCGCCATGGTGCCGGGCAGCATTCGCAAGGCTCTCGCCATCCCTGCCCACCGCGCCACCGGCACCATCAAGGACGTAGAGCACATCGTCATTCTCATGCAGGAGAATCGCTCCTTCGATCACTACTTCGGCACCATGCGCGGCGTGCGCGGCTTCGGCGATCCGCGCCCCGCGCTGCTGCCCAACGGCAAGACGGTCTGGCATCAGCCAACAGCGAGCGTTAAGACCCATCACTACCATGATCGCGGCCTTTCGCCCGATGCCGAGCACGTGCTGCCGTTCTACATCAATCCCAAGCGCACTACGGAGTTTCAGGCCGGCACCGATCACGGCTGGAGCAGCGGCCATCTCGCCTGGAACAATGGCCACTATGACAACTGGGTCACGCAGAAGCAGGACGTGATGACCATGGGCTATCTCAAGCGCGAAGATGTTGCCTTCCACTACGCGCTCGCCGACGCCTTCACCATCTGCGACGCCTATCACTGCTCCGTGCACGCCAACACCGCGCCCAATCGTATCTACCTCTGGTCCGGCACCATGGACGCGCGCAACATCCTCGGCAAAAAGCGCAACGGCCCCGGCTTTGGCGAGCGCGACAAGAAGAACGGCTACACCTGGACCACGTATCCCGAGCGCCTCGAGGCTCATGGCGTGAGCTGGAAGCTCTATCAGGGCGGCACCGGCGAGCCCGGCACGCCCACCGACAACTACACCGACAACTCCCTCGATTTCTTCGCGAATTATCAGGTCGGCGAAGGCGCGGATCCCAACGGCCCGCTCGTCACCAAGGGCGTCACCGACCGCTCACTCGCCGGCTTCCGCGATGATGTTGCGCAGGGTCGCCTTGCCCAGGTCACCTGGGTCGTCGCGCCCTATCAATACAGTGAGCACCCCGAGGCCTCGCCCCGCGATGGCGCGTATTACATCAACCTCGTGCTCGAAGCCCTCACTGCCAACCCCGAGGTCTGGAGCCGCACCACCCTCCTCATCGACTACGACGAGAACGATGGCCTCTTCGATCACGTCATTCCACCCATGCCGCCGCTTACTCAGCAGCTCAACGCGCAGGGCCTTGTCTCCGACGATCTCATCGCCTCCATCGCCGATGAGTGCATCAATATGGACAATCACCCGCATGAGCGGCGCCCGCTCGTCCCCGGCGCGGACCCGGGTGGCCTGCAGCCTATCGGCCTCGGTCCTCGCGTTCCCATGATCGTTGTCTCGCCCTGGTCCACCGGCGGCTATGTGTGTTCTGAGGTCTTCGACCATACCTCGGTCTTGCGTTTTCTCGAAGCCCGCTTCGACATTCCCGAAACCAACATCACCGCATGGCGTCGTTCCCTCTGCGGCGATCTGACCTCCTGCTTCGACTTCGCCGGCGCGCCCAACCCTGAGATCAAAAAGTTCCCCGTCCCCGCGGTGCTCGTCTCGGATCACCAGCCCTACAGCGTGCCCGCCGTGCAGCTCATGCCCCGCCAGGAACCCGGCTCACGCCCCGCACGTGCGCTGCCCTATGCGTTCACCACCCACTGCCGCGTCGACACCGCCGCTGCCAAGCTCTGGCTTGATCTCAACAACTCGGGCAAGGCCGGCGCGGCCTTCTACGTGCGCAACAACATCCTGCCCCAGCTCCCGCCCCGCCGTTACACCGTCTCTGCGGGCAAGTCCGTTTCGGATTACTGGGATCTCTCCGCCAATCGCGATGATCGCAAGGCCCCGCTGCAGGATGCGCCCGACTACGACCTGGCCCTCCATGGCCCCAATGGCTCCTTCAGCCACTTCCGCGGCGTCGTTCCCGCGCACGGCCAGGCTGCCGTTGAAGTCGCTGTCGTCCCCGACACCGCTACGGGCAACGTAACCCTGCGCCTCACCAACTCCGGCGCCTCACCAGCCGCCGTTCAAATCGCCAACGCCTACGCGCCCAGCGAGCCTGCACACAAACTCACTGTCGCCGCAGGCGCAACCGTTGAAGACTCTTGGAACCTCAGCGCCAGCTCCAGATGGTTCGACCTCTCCGTCACGGCAGAGGCCTCGTCCCTCTATCTCCGCCGCTTCGCCGCCCACGTCGAAACCGGCCGCCCTGCCGTGAGCGACCCCGCCCTCCTCACAGAAGAGGCCTGATGCTGGCGTATTGCACCCGGCCCGCGAGCATTCCACTCGCGGGCCGGCTCGCATTCCGGTACGCAATCCACTGAAAACGCGCGATTTTCCCCGCTCAGCCAGGATTTCCGCCCGTCCAACGCAAACATACCCGTCATTTCACGATTGTAGGTTGATATAGGACCAAAATTGTCGTATATAGTGAAGACAGCAGAGTGGTACGTCAGAGTTTGTGAACGAAGGATTTGAAGAGAGGGACCAGGGTCCCGCGGAAATCTCTTGGCCGAGACCGCAAAGACCCTGGAGCTGCAGGCCGTTAGGCCGCAGACTGTCTGCATTATAGGGTCGCCCTTCCGGCGGCTCAACCGCAGGTCTCTGTTTCAATCCGCTTTCCCAAAGCTGGTTCTGCGCGGTCTGTGCGCACTCGTGCGCCTCGACTCTCAACCCGCATTGGAATCATCCCCGAGGAAGCAGAGATGAAGCAGAAGAAGCGGAGATCAGCAGGAGAAGAAGCGAACGTCGCAACACGGCGCGTATGGGCCAGACCCGCGGCTGGATCGCCATGGGAACACTGGCGGCCTACGCCGCCATGGGCGGAACGCGCGCGGCACTGGCCGCCGCAGCTAAAGCTGATCCCAGCGCCGCGGCGCGCCCGCGGCAACGCTGCCGCTCAAACGCTTCAACATTCCCGCCGGCCCGCTCGATGAGGCGATTGCCGCCTACGAAAAAGCCACCGGCCTCACAGTGAAAAACGCTCTCCCCGCCGGCACCCTGGCCGGCTTCCACACCGCCGGGCGTCACGGTCTCTATCGCGAAGATGAAGCGACTGCGTCTACTTCCTCGACGGCACCGGCCTCAACTACCGCGCGGAAGATGCCACCACCATCGTCGTCGGCGTTCAGGCCAGCGACACCGTCTCCGTGACTGCATCCATCGCCGACTCCATCTCCATGGACAAGTTCACCGAGCCGCTGATCGAAACTCCGCAGAGCATCACCGTCGTTCCGCAGTTCGTCATGCAGGACCAGGGTCTTTCCACGCTGCGCGACTCGCTGCGCAATGTGCCCGGCATCAGCCTCGCCGCGGGCGAAGCCGGCGCGCAGGGCGACAACCTCACCATCCGCGGATTTACCGCGCGCAACGACATCTTCCTCGACGGCATTCGCGACTTCGGCAGCTACTACCGCGACTCCTTCAACTACGAGCAGGTAGAGGTCCTCGAAGGCCCCGCCGGCATTCAGTTCGGCCGCGGCTCCACCGGCGGCGTCATCAACCAGGAAAGCAAGGTTCCCGAGAGCCGAGAAGTTCGTGAATGTCGATCCGCAGTTTGGCACCGACCTCACGCGCCGCCTCACCGCCGACATCAACAGCCCGCTCTGCCCGAGCTTGGCGGCATCGGCATTCCGCGTAAACGTCATGGCCCAGGAAGGCGGCGTTGCCGGACGCGACGGCGCAGAGATGCGCCGCTTCGGCATCGCGCCTTCCGTTTCCATCGGCATGGACACGCAAGACCCGCGCGACGCTGAGCTACGTGCATCTCTCTGAAGACGACACGCCCGACTATGGCCTGCCTTGGCTGTTCAACGGGCTCGCGCCTGCCAATCGCCACAGCTACTTTGGCTTTCCCGACGAGAACTACCTCAAGACCAACGACGACATCATGACCCTGCAGCGTGGACCACGAGTTTCTCGCCGGATCTGAATCTGCACACCATCGCGCGCGCCGCCAACTATCCGCGCCAGGCGCAGATTACCGAGCCGCAGATCTGCTCCAACGCGGCGCTTGAGCGTGCCGGTGGGCGGCGTCGTTGTCGTCGCTGCCCACCCTGGCCTACAACTCCGCGCTTGCCTGTCCCTATACGCCCGACACACCTGCCGAGCGAGATCACCCAGCTCAACCGCAATCAGATTCAGGTCAAGAGCGTCGAAGGCGATCTCTGGGACCAGACGGAAATCACCGCGCGCTTCAACATCCATCGGCATGCGCACACGACCTGGTTGCAGGCGTCGAAGGCGGCCAGGAGATTTCGAATCCCATCCGCACCAGCTACACCATCAACAAGATCAATACCGTGCCCGAAACAACGCTGCTCAATCCGAATGAAGGACCAGCCCTTCGCGAGGCACCGGATACATCACCTCCATCGTGCACACCAAAGCCAGAGAGCATCGGCCTCTACTTCGTCGACACGATGAAGCTCGGCCGTCTCTTTGAGCTGAGCGGCGGCGTGCGCTGGGACCGCTTCAACACCGGCTACAACCTCTATCAGCCAACTCCGCCCCCGCCGGTGGAACCGTGACCGCGGCGGTGCCGCCCATCAGCCGGCTCGACGAGCAGCCGAGCTATCGCGCTGCATTTGTTTACAAGCCCTCGACGCCACGGCAGCGTCTATTTCGACTACGGCACCAGCTTCGATCCCGATCGCCGAGTCGCTGAGCCTGAGCGTCGGCCTGGTCAACGGCAACGTCGCGCCCGAAGAGAACGAATCCTACGAAGCCGGCGCGAAGTGGAGCTTCCTCAATGAGCGACTGCTGACGGAAGGCGCATGGTTCCGCACCGAAAAGGACAATGCCCACGAGACCGACCCCACCAACTCCAACAACATCGTCGCCGCCGGCAATCAGCTCGTAAAAGGCGTGCAGTTCAGCGTCGTCGGCCGGCTGCCCGAGGGCATGGACCTGGTGGTGGGCTACGCGTATCTCGACAGCGCGGTGATCGTACTCGCAGTTCTTCCCGACCGCGGTCGGCTATCCGCTGGCCAACGTGCCCAAGCAGACATTCAATCTCTTCGTCACGCATCGTCTGCCGTGGCGTCTTGATCGGCGGCCTCGGCGGCAATTACGTCGGCAGCACGAACGGCCAGCTCCACGGTGCCCTACGTGCCGACCGCGCTACGCGCCCAACCCCAACGGCCCCGGCTATGTCGTCACGAGCGTCGCCATGAAGCAGGTGCCCGGCTATTGGCTCTTCAGCGCCATGCTCAAGCGGCCCCTGAGCGAGAAGCTCGAGTTCCAGGCCAACGTCAACAACCTGCTGAACCGCTACTACATCGATCTGCCGCACCCCAGCCACCTGATTCCTGGTGCGGGAGCAAGCGCACTCATCGGCGTCAACTTCCGCTTCAAGTGATAGTCTATCGAACGCCTGCAGTCAAGGGCCGGCAGCGATCGTACGTCGGCCCAGGCGCTTCCATTTCATTAGCAGAGCGCTGAATTCCGATGTTGATCACAATTCCCGATGTACTGACCGCCGAAGAACTTGCACGAAGCGCGCGCCGCGCTCGATGCCGCTCAGTGGATCGACGGCAAAGTCACCGCCGGCTATCAGGCGCAGACCGTCAAGGAGAATCTGCAACTGCCCGAGGGGCATCCCGTCGCCGTCAAGCTCGGCGAGATGGTGCTGGCTGCGCTCGCGCGTTCGCCGTTGTTCATGTCCGCCGCGCTGCCGCTGCGCGTCTTTCCGCCCATGTTCAACCGATACACCGGCGGCGGCCACTTCGGCACCCACGTCGACACCGCCATTCGCGCCATGGCCTCCACCGGCCAGCGGATCCGCACCGATATCTCCGCCACGCTGTTCTTCTCCACGCCCGACGAATACGACGGCGGCGAGCTGCTCGTCGAAGACACCTACGGCGTCCATCAGCGTCAAGCTGCCTGCGGGCCACATGGTGCTCTATCCCGCCACCAGCCTGCATCGCGTCACGCCGGTCACCCGCGGCGCGCGCGTCGCATCCTTCTTCTGGATTCAGAGCATGATCCGCCAGCGACAGCGACCGCACCCTGCTCTACGATCTCGACACCGCCATCCAGCAGCTCGCCAAGGACGTGCCCGGCAATCCCGCCGGCGTGCAAGCTAACGGGCGTCTATCACAACCTGCTCCGCCGCTGGGCCGAGATGTAAGTCGAACCGGCGCGCAGATGCTCACTGCTTCGCGCGCCACTTCTCCGTCAGCGCCGCATCGCTCAGCGCCTTGATGTACACCCCACCCACCACGCTGCGCGCCTGAAAGCCCACCTGCTTGCCCGTCTTCGTGTCGTACCAGTCCGTCAGCGGCACACGGCTCGGCGTCTCGTTCATCCATTTGTAGATCGGCTGCATGATCGCATCGAACTGCTCCGGCTTATCCGCCAGCGTCGCCGTCCACAGCGACCAGTCCAGCTTCGTATAGTCCGCGCGGCTATCCAGCGGCAGTCCGTAGACGTTCAGCTTGCCCAGATAGAACGCTATTTCCGTCTCGCGCACCGACGCAGGGAAGAGATCGTAGCCCAGAATCTTGTCCCACACCAGGTTGTATTTCTGGCTCCATGTCCCCGGGCTGTTAAACGCCAGCTTGTAGTGATCGCCCTCGCGCGCCATCCCCACCCATTGCCCAGCCATCGTCTTCGCCGCCGCACCATACTCGGCGGCTGCCGCATCGTGATGCAGCAGCCGCGCCAGGTCCGCATACGCCGCCAGCGCATCAATCGCCTTGATCGAAAGATTCGCGTTGTGCGCCACGTGCCCCGCAAAGTCATCCGTCGTGAGCTGGTTCTCGGGATCGAGCCCCTTCGCCTTCAGATACTGCGCCCACTGCGTCAACTGTGGCCAGGAAGCCTCCGCCAGATGCGGCGATCCCTCCGCGCGCGCCAGCGCGTCGGCAAGAATCAGCAGATTGCCGCTCTCCTCCACCGGCATCTGGTCCTCTTCCGTCTTCTCGCCGCCGCCATACACTTGCCCGTTCGCCAGCGGATACTGCCCCAGATCGTGCGGCGCAAACGGAAACTTCCATCGCGGCAGCGCCGCATACTCAAACACCGGCAGCAGCTGCGCCTCCAGCAGCCTCGGCTGAAAGAACAAGAAGAACGGCGACGAGGGATACAGCACATCCACCGTCGCAATGCAGCCGTTCGAGAAGTTCTCCTTCGCAAACAGCATCGGCTCGCCCTTGAGATCGGCCACCAGCACATGCGCCGCCAGCGTCTGCCGGTACGCAAGAATCGCCAGCGCCGCATAGTCCGCGCCGCCCGTCTTCGTCAGATCACGCTTCAACTCCGCATCAAACTTGTCGCCCCGCGTCTCGAGCGCCGCATACTGCGCCGCCGCCTCATCCAGCATCGCTCCGACGCTCTCGCCGTTGCGCTGCCAATAGGGCCGCAGGTTGCGCTCCAGATACTGGATCGCATATCCCTCCGTGTACGCGAGCAGCACATGCCGCGCCGTCGCCGCCGCACCCACATTGCCAAAATCGAGCGCCACATCAAGATGCGCGCTGCGCTCAGCCGTCTCCGGCATGCCGATCGCATCGTTCTCGCTCAGCCGCCCCGCGTCCACAAAGGTCTTCTCGCCATCGGCTGCAATCGCCGTCTCCGCGTGCTCGTCCTTTGGCACCGCGAGATGAAAATATCCCCAGTCGATGCGCACATTGTCGCCAGAGCGGTTCAGCACATTCTGGTCCCGCGATCCCACGGACAAAACATCGAGCGCCGCGGTGCGTTGCCGCGCCGTCGTCACAAGCTCGCTTGCATCGTTCACCGCAATCACCGGATCAACATCGAGCAGCACCTCCACGCGATGGCTCGCCCCATCCGTCGCCTTCGCCGTCCACGTCAGATACGTCACCGGTCGCGACACCAGATCCAGATCGCTCGCAATCACCGGCGAAAAAAACTCCACGCCCAGTTCCACACCGCCTGCGCGAAACGTGTAGCGCGTGTGCGTCGCCTCCACCGTCAGAGAGGTTTGCTCCATAGCCGGCAGCTCTTCTGGATCAGGCCCCATAAACCGGTACGCCTTCCCGTCGATCCGCGCGATCCCCGCCATCGGCTGCTCTACGCCCGTCCAATGCCGCGTCGGCCCATCCGTCAGCTTGTCGTTCATGGACCAGATGCTGAAATACGGATTGTGCGTCACCAGCGGAACCGCGGGCGGCCGCTCCTGCGCCGTCGCTGCCATCCCCGCCAGCGCCATCAGTCCTATCGCCCGCCGCAATCCCTTCGCTCCAATGCGCATCATCATCCTCATCGCAAATCCTCTCGAACTCCAGGCCCATCCATCCTAACGCCTGCGGCTCGCGCCCTTCCTCGACATGCCGGCATCGCGCGGTTTATCGTGAGTTCGATGCAGGCACTCGTCCTCGAAGACTACCGCTCGCTTCACCTCCGCAACGTGCCCGAGCCCGCGATCGCTCCCAACGAAGTGCTGATCCGCGTCCGCGCCTGCGGCATCTGCGGCAGCGACGTGCACGGCTACGACGGCAGCACCGGCCGTCGCATTCCGCCGCTCATCATGGGCCATGAGGCGGCCGGCGTCATCGCCCGCCTCGGTTCCGGCGTCACCGGCCTCTTCGTCGACGACCGCGTCACCTTCGACTCCACCATCTCCTGTGGCCGCTGCGCGTATTGCCGCCGTGGTTCCGTCAATCTCTGCGACAACCGCCAGGTTCTCGGCGTGTCCTGCGGCGACTATCGCCGTAACGGCGCATTTGCCGAATACGTCGCCGTCCCCGCGCATATCGTCTACAAACTTCCTACAAGTTTTCCCGACGCCAACGCCGCGTTGATTGAAGCGGTCTCCGTCGCCGTCCACGCCGCACGCATCACTGCCATCGAGCCCGGCAGCACCGCCGTCGTCTTCGGCGCAGGCATGATCGGCCTTCTCGCCCTGCAGGCGTTCCGCCACTTCGGCTGCGCATGCGTCTTCTCCGTCGATATCGACCAAGGCCGTCTCGCTCTCGCGCAGTTGCTCGGCGCAGACGCAACCTTCCTCAGCGGCCCCGGCCTCATCGCTCAGCTCCGCGAAGCAACAGACGGCCAGGGCCCCGACATCGCCGTTGAAGCCGTCGGAGCGCAACCCACCGTCGAGTCCGCCATCGAGAGCGTCCGCCGCGGCGGCACGGTGACGCTCATCGGCAACCTCGCCCCGCGCGTCGAAATCCCGCTGCAGTCCGTCGTCACCCGCCAGCTTCGCCTCCTCGGCTCCTGCGCCTCCGCCGGCGAGTACCCCGAGTGCATCGCCCTCATGCAATCCGGCGCCATCAAGGTCGATTCGCTCATCTCCGCCGTTGCTCCGCTCAGTGAAGGCCCCGCATGGTTCCAGCGCCTCTACGCCCACGAGCCCGGCCTGATGAAAGTCATCCTCCAACCCTGACGCAACCCGCGCGCAGAAGGGAACCGCATGTCCGCTAATCCTTTCGATCTCACGGGTCGCGTCGCCGTCATCACCGGCGCCAGCCGCGGCCTCGGCCAGTACATGGCACGCGCCCTTGCCCGCGCCGGGGCCGATCTCGTCATCACCAGCCGCAACGCCGCCGACCTCGCACCCTTCAAGGAAGAAATCGAATCCCTCGGCCGCCGCGTCTTCCCCTTCGCCCTCGATGTCCGCGACGTGGACAACATCGACGCCATGGCCGAGGCCGCATGGGCCCACTTCGGCAAAGTCGACATCCTCGTCAACAACGCCGGCTGCAACGTCCGTAAGCCCGCGCTCGAAATCACTCCCGAAGAATGGAGCCAGGTCCTCAACACCAATCTGCGCGGTCCCTTCTTCGTCTCGCGCGCCTTCGCCCGCCGCATGATTCCGCTCCGCTATGGCCGCATCATCAACATCGGCTCCGTCACCAGCGTTGCCGGCTACGCGGGCATTGCGCCTTACTGCGCCAGCCGCGGCGGCATCAAGCAACTCACCATGAGCCTCGCCGACGAGTGGGGCCCGCACGGCATCACCGTCAACTGCCTCGCTCCCGGCTGGTTCCGCACGCGCCAGAATCAAGTGCTCTACGAGAACAAGGATTGGGTCGACTACCTCACCGACCGCATTCCCCTCAAGCGTCCCGGCCAGCCCGACGACCTCAACGGCGCCGTCGTCTTCCTAGCTTCGGACGCGAGCGCCTACATCACCGGTCAGATTCTCCTCGTCGATGGAGGCATCTCCACCGGCGCCACCCGCGCCAGCGTCAGCCCGCGCTCCTGATCCGCCCCCCACACAAATCTTGACAAGCCGCTGCCCGCACCCGGCCCTACAATCAAGCCATCGCAGCACAGTTTGCATTCGAGTGCCGGAGACCCATCGCATGCCCTACACCGTCGAGCATCACGAAGGCCTTGCGGAGTTCATCCGCTTTCGCCGCAATCTGCTTGGCTTTGTCGCCCAGGCCGCCGAGCGCGGCGTCGACATCCGCTGCCTGTCCATCGGCTCCCGCCGCGTCTACCAGGTCAACCACCCCGATCTCATCCGCGACATCCTCATCACCCACGACTGGAACTTCGTCAAAGGCCGTGCTCTGCGCGCATCGAAGCCCGTCCTCGGCGATGGCCTGCTGCTCAGCGAAGGCGAGCTGCATCGCCGTCAACGCCGCCTCGTGCAGCCCGCCTTTCACTCGCAGCGCCTCGCGTCCTACGCCAGCGCGATGGTCGAGTGCGCCGCCTCCGCTCGCGACGCATGGACAGACGGCTCCGTCATCAACATCGATCAGGAGATGATGCTCCTCACCCTGCAGATCGTCGGCCGCACCCTCTTCAGCGCCGATATGCAGAACGATGCATCGGGCATTGGCAAAAGCCTCGCCCGCTCGCTGCATCTCTTCCTCATGCTCAATAGCCCGCTCACGCAGATTCTACCGCCGCTGCGCCGCATCGCGGAACGCCAGGCATCCACGGCTCGTGCCGAAATCGCCGCCGTCGTTCAGAAAGTCATCAACGAGCACCGCGAGCACCCCGACCGCTACGACGACATGCTCTCCATGCTGCTGCGCTCCACCGATGAAGGCGGCACCGGCTATATGTCCGACGAGTTGCTCCTCGACGAATCGCTTACCCTCTTCCTCGCCGGCCACGAAACCACCGCCAACGCGCTCACCTGGACCTGGTATCTCCTCGCGCAGCACCAGGACGTCGCCGCGCAGCTCCACGCCGAGCTCGACCGCGTCCTCGCCGGCCGCCTACCCACCCTCGACGACATCCCTCGACTCGACTGCACTTCGCGCATCTTCCACGAGAGCCTGCGTATCTATCCGCCTGCCTGGATCATGGCCCGCGAAGCCGTCACCGAGTATCGCCTCGGCGAGATGTCCATCTCCGCTGGCAGTACGCTCGTCATGAGCCCGTTCGCCATGCATCGCGATGCACGCTTCTGGCCCGACCCCGAGCGCTTCGATCCGGAGCGCTGGAAAGATGCCGAGACCAATCCACGCCCGCGCTTCGCCTTCTTCCCCTTCAGCGCGGGCACACGAGCCTGCATCGGCGAACACTTCGCCATGATGGAGGGCGTGCTGCTCCTCGCCACTCTCGCACAGAAGTGGAAGTTCCATCTCGTCCCTGGTCAGACCGTCGAGCTTTGGCCGCAGATCACTCTGCGTCCACGCCACAGCTTGCAAATGCGGCTCGAGGCCCAACCAGAGAATTGAGATTTCCTTCAAGAGAATAGGAACGCGCGCTACGGCTTCGCCTTGTCGAGCTCCGCGGCCTTGGCGCGCTCCGCCGCTGCCTCGTCGCCGCGCCCCTGGCGTTCATACGCAATCGCCAGTTGCGTGTGCGGATCGGCGAACGTCGCGTCTGCGGCAATCGACTCCTGGTAGCGCGCAATCGCGTCGGCAATCTGTCCATGCAGCATCAGCTGATTGCCGGCATTGAGCGCAAAGTTCGCCCGCTGCCGATTTACCGCGCCCCGTGCCAGTTCGGCTCCTTCACGCCGCAACTCAGCAGCCTCTCCGCGTAGCGTCTTCATCTGCGCGCGCAGCGCTTCCGCCTTCGCGCCATCGCCCGCGCCCTCCGCGGCATCGGCCTCGGTGGCAAGGTTGCCGGCCTGCTCCGCCAGCACGCCAGCCAGCGTCACTCGCGGCCCCGGCTGCCCGGGCAGCAGCGGCAGAGCCTTGCGCAGCGCATCCGCCGCTTCCGGCAGTCGCCCATCCTGCTTCAGCGTGCTGCCCAGAATCGCCCACGTATCCCCGCTCGCCGGCCGCAGTGCCGCGGCCTTCTGCATCTCCGTCACCGCGTCGTCCAGCCGGCCCATCTGCATCAGCAGAATCCCGAGCGTATACGGCGGATCAGGCAACGTCGGGTCCATCGTGCCCGCACGTTTGAGCTCCGCAATCGCTTCCTCGTACCGATCCTCGAATTTGTAAGCGAGGCCAAGATCGTAATGCAGTTGCGGATCGTTCGGCTCCAGTGCCAGCGCCTTCTTAAAGTCGGCAATCGCTTCGTCAAATGCCGACAGTTGCACATGCGCCACGCCCAGGTCCTTATAGACAACCGCGCTCTCGGGCTCAAGCGCCAGCGCCTGGTGCAGGCTCGCCAAAGCATCCTTCGCATTGCCGGTCAGCGTCAGCGCCAGTCCCAGGTTCGTCAGCGCCGTAGCATTCTTCGGGTCGCGCTGCACCACCGCCTCGAACAGCGGAACGGCCTCCTGCTGGCGTCCCAGCCTCTGCAGCGCCATCGCCAGCTCCATCTGCGCGCCTGGCAACTCCGCGTTCAGCGCAACAGCATGCTGCAGCGGCGTCACAGCGGCGTCGTCCTTGCCGGCGTCGGCGAGCGTCCGGCCATATTCCAGCAGCGCTTCTGCATCCGGCGGCTCCGCATTAGCAGCCAACTGCAGCTCCGTCAGCGCATCGGGCAAATCCTTCTGCGCGCGATAGACAAGCCCGAGGTGCAGCCGAGCCGGCCGATACGATCCATCCCGCGCCAGCGCCCGCTCGAACCGCGTGCGCGCCTCGTTCCACTCGCTCTGCTGTGCATACACGGTGCCAATCGCATCTTCGAGATCGGCACGCGGTCCAGTGATCGCTTCTTCAGCGGCAAATTGCGCAATCGCGTCTCCGGGTTTGTTGGCCGCGGCAAGTGCGCGCGCATAGGCATCGTGAAAGCCGGCATCCAGCGCCTTCTGTCCCGCCAGAGACGCGTCCCTCTCCGCCGCCGCAAAATGCGCCAACGCCTTCGCCGCCTCACCCGCATCTCGGTAGGCGAGCGCAAGATTCGCCTCTTCCCTCGCATCGCCAGGTTTCAGCCGCGCTGCTGTCTCCAACTCGCGAATCCCATCAGCCGTCTTGCCCTGCTCCAGCAGCACCGCGCCCAGCGCTTCGTGCGCTTCGGGAATCTTCGGGGCCAGCCGGACCGCCTCGGCAAATCGGGCGCGTGCCGTTTCCAGGTCGCCGCTCTGCCGCGCAGCAAATCCCGCGCGAAACGCCGCATCGGCCTGCTTCAGCGCGTTCGGTTCCACGGGCTTTGCCGACTGCCCCGCCGCTCCCACCGCTGCCAACCACAACACACACACGCGCGCGCGCCGCAAACCCATCCCTACTTCTCCGCCGGCGCGGCAGCGCCGTGCTGCAGGTCCACTACCATCTGAAACTCGCGGTTCGCCGCATCCTTCTGCCCCGTCGCGCGATATGCCTGCCCCAGCAGATTGTGCGTGATGTAATTCGACGGGTCCATTCGCGCCGCGTGGTCGAGATAATGCAGCGCCTCAATCGGCTCGTTCAGCTTCAGAAATGTCTCGCCCAGCAGAATGAACGGTCCCGTGGCTTGCGGCTCCAGCAGCACCGCCCGATTCAACGCCTCCTGCGCCTTCGTCCATTCCCCGCTGCGCACATAGGCATCACCCAGCCGATCGTAAACGTCCGGGCTCATGGGGTTGATCTTTCGCTCCGCCTCCAGCTCGCGGATCGCCCTCGCCGAATCGCCCTGTGCCAGCGCCACCTCGCCCAGCAATTCGTGCGCCAGCGGCAGATCAGGCTTCAGCTGCAGCGCCGTCGATGCCTCCTTGCCCGCTTCGTCCTTCAGCTCGCGCCGCAAGAACTGTCGCGCCGCCAGCAAATGCGCCTCCGCTGAATCCGGCGCAAATCCAAACTGCGCCGCAAGCGCATGCCGCGCATCGTCATATCGCCCCACATCCGCGTAGCAAAGGGCCAGCACGTAGTTGGGATCGACATTCGCGCTCTCCACTGGAGTGCGCGCCGCTTCAAGGAAAGGAATCGCCTCACGCACGCGCCCTATGCGGAACAGGCTCACTCCGCGCATCTCAATCGACTCGCGATCGCTGGCATTCTCAGCCGCCGCGCGTGCGAACGCAGCCGCCGCTTCGTCAAACTGCTCGCGCTGATAGAGGATGCCCCCACGCAGCCGCTCCACGCCCGCCGGTTCCGGCGATTGCTTCGCCAGTGCATCCAGCTGCATCATTGCCTCGTCAAGGCGGCCCTTTGCCGCCAGTTCACGGGCGGAATTCAAAGACGGCACGACCACTGTGCCAGACGGCGCATTCTGTGCGAGGGTAGGCACTGCAATGGTGATCGCGAAAAATGTTGTAAAGAGGGCGCGGTACATAAGGAGTTGCCGCTTCAAGTCTAACTCTCTTGCAAACTGCGGTTGGAGCCAACAAATTGGTCCCAAGCTAGAATTCCGTTGGCTCGTGCAGTCAAAAAGAAAGGGGAGCCGAAGCTCCCCTTCAGGTTTGTTGCGGCTCCTCTGCGAAATCAGAACTGTACGCGCAGAGAGAACTCAAGTTGACGGGGTCCGCAATCGTCGCCGACTCCGCATCCCGAACCCTCACCGCCGATCGTGCCCGTCGACTCAATGTTGCCGCCGGGGTTACCCGCGGTGATGTGGTTGAAGGCATTGAACGCATCCATGCGGAACTTGGTGACGATGCTCTCACGGATGGTAAACGCCTTGGTGATGGCTAGGTCGGTGGAGAAGAAATGCGGCCCGCGATAGGTGTTCAGACCCGCATTGCCGAAGTTATCCAGACCTGGATCGAGGAAGACCCCAGTTCCGGCTGCAACGTCCGCCGGATTGGTAAGTGACCCTGGAATCTGCGCCTGGTAGTAGGTACGGTTGCCTGTGCCCGAGCCACTATTCGCAGTAAAGCCCGAGAGACTGGTCTTCATGTGGCGTCCCGCGACGACGCTCGGCGCGCAACCGCCACTGGTGGCTGGGTTGGGAGTATAGCCCACGTTGGCGCTGCACTCGTTGTAGTTGACCGTGAACGGCAAACCGCCGGCCCAGACAGACACCTGGCTCAATTGGAACCCGCCAATGATCAGGTCGGTGACGCGGTTGGCGTTGCCGACAAATTGTTTTCCTTTCCCAAACGGCAGGTCGTAGCTGCCGTACAGCGTAACCTGCTGGTCGCGGACGTTGCTGTCGCGCAGGTGAGTGATCGAGTGGCTCCACGTGTAGTAGTTCGACGTTTCGCCAAAGGCACTGGCCCACTGGTAGTTCACGTTGTAGGAAAGCCCCTTGGAGAACTGCTTCGCCATAGTCACCTGCAGAGCATCGAACTCCGTGTTCTGGTCGTCACCGCGGTAGGCGATGCTGTTATTCCATCCGCACATGCCCGGCGTAATAAATGGCTCGGTCGGAGTGGTGTAGTTGGCATCTCTGCAGGCCGGCAGTGAACCGCCGTAGTAGCGCTGCAGAAGGTTCGCGGTTGAAACGCCGCCGTCGGCTGCGATGGTATTTTGAGCCACACTGGGATCGTAGTGCAGCGACTGCCCGTTGACGCTGTACTGTGCTGGCAGGTTTACGGCTTCCTCGTTGGGGTTGGTGCCGTTGCTGTCGCCGTCACCCAGAGTGTGGGTTCCCTTGTTACCCACATACGCTACGGTCAGCGACATGGTCGGAGTGATGGCGCGCTCCACCGCCAGGTTCCACGCGTCGATCGTCGGGAAGTTCAGAGGATCGTGGCGTGCGCTCGAGCTGACCTGCGTTCCCGGGTTGGGGAGCAGGCCATTGGACGGAACCGCCACCGGAGTATAGGGGGTAGGTCCTACAGCCAACGTAAATGCCGGAGCAATGGTTGAGGGTGCGTTGAGCTGCTGGTTGGCCAGAACCGGAATGTTCTGGGTTACCGTATGGCCGAAGATCGAGCCGAAGACACCGGTGTCAAAGCTGCGCCCGTAACCGGCGCGAACCACCGTCTTCTCGTCGAACTGGTAGGTGACGCCAAGACGGGGGGCAAACTGTTTGCCCTTCTTGATGTCCCAGCCCAGGTTCGAGCCCGTGCCGCCAATGCCGGCCACGTGCAGATAGCCGTCGCTGAGATTCAGCAGCGAGCCATTGCCCACGCCATTGACCGTCTCCGGGAAGTACAGCTCCCAGCGCAGTCCAAGGTTCAGCGTGAGCTTGCGGGTTGCACGCCAGGTGTCCTGCCCATAGAAGAAGGCGCGCTTCTGGAATTCCTTGGCGTTTGTCGAGGTGGAGACGTAACGGTTAAAGCTGGTCACGTCGCCCAGCATGAACGATGCAAATCCCAACCCGCCAGCTGCTGTGGTGTCGGCGGGATCGGAGGTCGGCCCAACGTTGAAGTTCAGCTGGCCCGCGCGGTCATTATCGGAAGGCACGCGCAGGTTGCGGCCATAGCGGAGATCGACGCCACCCTTGAAGGTGTGGTTGCCGACGATCTTGGTCCAGTTGTTCACGACCTGGAACTGGTCCTCGCGTTCGGTCAGCGGGCAGTTGCAGCGGTTGATATTCAAACCGTCGCCGTAAACTGTCCCGTTAGTCCCGCCCGAGCCGCCCGGCACACTGGTGACAACGAATCCCGGCGAACCGGAGGTGATGGTTCCGCCGATGTTGATGCCCGGAATGGCCAGCGTGTCGGCAAAGTTGGTGCCCTCGTCATGCTTGGTATCGATCACGTTGTAGCGGTAGTAGCCCAGGCGGAAGTCGGTCAGCAACTTCGGACTGATGGCAATGTCCATACCAGAAGCAAGACTGTCGTTGGCGCCGTTGGAATTGCCGCCGTAGTTGTTGATGCCGAAACCGGGGCCGCCCGCCGCGCCGAACATCACCGTGCCGGAGAGCGTGTCCCAGAATCGCGAGAAGCGCTCGAACGCGTGCATCTTTTCGTTCAGAGTGTAGTCCACGCGCTCTGTCCACTGGTTGCTGTTGAACAGGCCGGTGCCGGACCGGTGCAAGTTCTGATCCAGACCTCCCTGTACACCCGTAGAGTTCAGACCAATCCCCGTAGTGAAGGGCTCGAGGTACGACAGCAGATTCAGCGTCTGCTGAGAAAGATCGGCAGCGGGAATCACGTTATCAGGGAAGGCCTGATAATGCGTCTTGCCGTCTGTGCCGGTGTACGGCTTGGTTGTGTCGTAGATGATGCCGGACGGGCCAAACTGCTTTTCATACTCGCCGAAATCGGCGCCGGCCACAGTATTGGCGCCGTCGAATCCGGGACCGACTTCCTTGCCCAGCGCGCTCTCGGTAAGGATGTTGGTGGGCAGCGTGTCCGTCGCGGAAGTACCGACCTTTTGCCGCTGGCCTTCGTAATTGAAGAAGAAGAACGCCTTGTCCTTCAGGATCGGTCCGCCGATCGAACCGCCCATGCGATTCTTCAAGCCGGCCGGAATCGATGGCGCCTCACCCATTGCCTTCGTGAAATCCAGCGAAGGCTGGCTGAACGGATCGCGAGCCACATTGGCGTTACCCGTGCGGAAGTCATACACATCGCCGTGGAAGGTGTTCGTGCCCGAGCGCGTCTGCGCCGTCACCACCGCGGAAACCGCCTTGCCCAGCTCGGCGTCGTAGTTCTGCGTGGTGATCTTGGTCTCCGTCACCGCGTCCATCGCCGGGTTGATCACGATAATGCCCAGGATCGGGTCCTGGTTATCGGTGCCGTCCAGTTCGAAGGCCGTACCGCCAAAGGCCTGGCCATCCACCTGGATCTGCTTGGAGCCCTGCGGATTTTCATCGGCCGCGTGCGACCAGCCCAGAAGCTGAGCGCCGGGAACCAGCAGTTGCAGGTTGGTAAAGTTCTGGTCGCCCACCGGCAGGCTCGATACCTGCTGCTGGTTGAACACCGTCGAGACGTCGGCGCGGTCGGTCTTCAACTCCGGCTGTTGGTCCGCGTCTACCGTCACGGTGGTATCGGCAGCGCCAACTTCGAGAGTCGGATCGATGCGCGGCGCCGTATCGGCCTCAACGGGGACACCCTTGGCTTCGAACGCCTTGAAGCCCTTGGCCGTCACCTTCAGGTCGTAGACGTCGGGAATGAGGTGGGGAACGCTGTAGTCGCCCGACGCGTTGGACGTCGCGGTCACGATGGTGCCTTTGGCCACATCTCTTACCGTGATCGTCGCATTGGGAATGGCCGCTCCTGTCGAGTCGCTCACCGTGCCGAAGATCGATCCGTAGACCGACTGGGCACTAGCGGGAACACGTAGGAGTAAACCCGCGCAGGCGCTTAACGCCAGCACAAGTGCTGTACGCACAATTCTGTTCATGCGGTCTCCTGAAAAATTGTTGCATTGGTTCTTTTGTCAACTTGTGGTGATCTGCCGGCTGGCAGGTGTGATGTCGGCTAGTCGGCGTGCAAGGCTCCCCTGCCGCGTTGGCAGGTTCGCGAAAATGTCCGGTATCGCCGCTCTCGAAGCGATGCTTAGGTGAGAGCAAAAAGGGTCGACCCCGAAGCAAATCGAAACCTTACCCAAAACCATGCGGCGCTGTCAACGCTTCGTCGCGCGAAAAATGTTCAAGTCACATAAAAAAACGACATGACAATCCATGAAAAGCTTTACAAATCCCGTCGCGGATTCCCACCGCAGCGAAGGACCAAGCCCGTGATCTCCCTAACCTTTCCATATAAAGCGATTTAGTACGCCTGATCTTGGCGACCGCCGCTCTGCGTTCGCGCTCATTCCATGGCTGAAATCTAGGCTTGGTATGCAACTTCTAAAGCGCAATCAGGGATTATTGTTATGTAAATGACATACCATTTTTGATGCATCTTGCAGCGCCGGAGGCGGCCCATCCGCTCCCTTGGGTTCCTTCTGCCTCTGCATGTTTGGATGGAACTGCGTATCCACCAAATGGTTGATTTTACTGGCGAGAGAGCACGCGAATTGTTCATTCGCCACGCCGGATCGTGATCCGAATTCTTCGGTTAGTCGGGTTCTACACGATTCAGTCCGCCATCGGTCCTTCGTTAACTCGTGTCCAGAATTGGCGAAATCTCCGGCATGACATTTCTGTTGCCGTCCTGGGAAACACGTTTTCCCCATTGGTTGCTTTATTTGATCCCCAAAATTCACTTCGCTCCGCAGTGACCGCTGCGAACCGCTTCCATGAGCCGCTGGGCTGCCTCATCGTCCGGAGCAAATCCGAGCAGCCGATTGAGCGCATCCATCGCTTCGTCCCGCTTTCCCTCCGCGCAGGCCACGGTCGCCAGATTCATCGCCGCCGTACGCTCGGCCGGATCGTGCTCCGTCACCTCGCTCCACAGCCTTAACGCCTCGGCTGTGTTGTGTGCGCGCGCCTCAATCAGCGCCAGGTCCCCCGCAGCCAGCGCGTCATAGGGATCGGCCTGCAGCGCCCGCCGGTACTCCTCAGCTGCACCAGCCGTTTCTCCGTTCATCTGCTCCAGAAATCCGAGCTGCGCGTGCAGTTCGTGATCGCTGCCCGCACCGGCATCGGCATGCTCGGCCCGCCGCAGCAGCTCCATCGCCTTCATCCCCGCCGACTGGTCGCCGCGCTGCGCCATCTGCCCATAGGCCAGCCCCAGATTGCGCGCATAATCGTGGTCGCCCGTCGCCTCGTCACCCACAGTCTCCAACTCGCCCGTCGTCGCCAGCGGCAGCCGCTCCTGGCTCACGCGTTTCCGAATCCAGTGATCCGTCACCTGCTCATGCGCAATGTCGTTCGAGGGCGGCCGCGCCATATGGCAGATCGTGCAGTCGGGATTCTCGGGATGATGCCGCGCCGCGTATTCCGCGCCCGTGTGGCATGCCAGGCATTTCGCGCGATAGAACGCCACGCGCTCCTCGGGCGCCGGCGATCCATGAGGGTCGTGGCAGCTGGTGCAGGTCATCTGGTCGCCCGACTGCTGCTTGCAGGCGCTCTTCAGCAGCGCCTCCCACTGGCTCGTCGCGCGCCCGCCCGAGCCGTTCTCGCTCCGATACACAAAGAACAGCATGAAGTTGAAGAGATCTTCGCCCGGCACAAAGTTCTCGATCCGCTTGCCCAGCCGGTCCACCGCCGCCTGTCCTTCCAGGTGGCAGTTCAAGCACACTGAGTCCCGCCGCACCGGCTCCAACGTATCGATCTTCAGCATGTGCACCCGCCCGCCGGAAGCCACATGAGCACTGCCGTCGCCATGGCACGCCGCGCATGTCACGCCGCCCGAGGCAAAGGGCTCGCCCGCATAATGGTTCCGCGCGTCGGGCAGGGAACTCGCTGCTCCCGATGCATGACAGTGCAGGCATCCAGGATCTACGGGCAGCGTCAGCGGCATCTCGCGCGCATCCAGATAGTGCGGCGTCATGTCCCAGACCTGCTTTTTCGCGTACCAGTTAATCGGCGCCTCAAACCAGTAACCCTGCTGCTCAAAGAGATAGGTCCGCCCGCGCCGCCCCGACCCCAGAAAGTAGCGCAGCTCCTGGCGTCCCTGCAGAGGCCGCGCCGCATCGTCGCGCTCATAGCTCAACCAAACGCGGCCGTCTTCTTTGCTGATTCTGTAATGCACACCCGATGCGGCGTGTGAATAGTCTGCGGGAAGAAATCCCTCCTCCGCCGGGCCGCTGGCGTTGGCCATCGGCGTTGTGCGATAGCGCTCGTAGATCGCCTTGTGACACGGCGCACAAGCCGCATTCGGATCCTCATGTGCGAACGACTGGCCCGCATCCACGGGCCACGCCGGCAAAAACAGGATCCAGATGAAAAGGAGACTAACGAAACTGAAGCCAAGGCACCCGAAACGGGTCAGACTCAACGCTCCGCCAGCTTTCGCTGCCGTTCTCAGTCGTGCTGGTTAGCTAGACGGAGAAGCGCCCGCGGAAGTTGACGCCAGCTTCCTGGCAGAACATCGCCCGTTCAAATCCAGCCGGATTAAGATTGATGACACGCACACGCGCTGCGGCTTGGGTCGCGATCACGCCGCGGTGCAACGGAGTCAGCGCATGGTCCTCGATCTCGCGCGCGCCTTCTCGTTCTTTCTCTCCATCATCGCGATCTACGGCGCGGCTATCAGCGCCTTCTTTGTGCCCGGCACGCATCTCGAGGATCGTCTCGTCCTCGCCCTGCTCCGCCTCGGCCTCGCCGCCTGCATTTGTCTCCTCAGCGGAGTGCTCTTCGCCTGGCCTTCCCACGAGCACCAGCAGG
Source organism: uncultured Acidobacteriaceae bacterium (assembly GCA_963783925.1). Classification (GTDB taxonomy): domain Bacteria; phylum Acidobacteriota; class Terriglobia; order Terriglobales; family Acidobacteriaceae; genus Telmatobacter. Next base: position 683,924 of record CAWAPM010000001.1, read on the forward strand.
TTCACCCTGCGCTCGCATCCACGCTGCCCGTGCGGCTCTTTCTCTGGTCCGTGGCCCTGATCGCAGTGCTCTTCCTCGCCTCGTGGTATCTCGCTAGCTATCCCTGCAGCCTCGACCCCACCCGCGACTGCAACCTCTAGCGCTTCACTCCCGTCAGCGCTTCGTTCTTCAAAATCTTCCCGCCCTCTTCAATCACATAAAGCCGGTTCACATCGAGACTCTTCAGCACATCCACAGCACCGGACGGCCACCGAATCTCCACGAGGTCCACAACCTTCGCATCGCCCAATCCAAAATGAATCCGCAAGTCGCTCGCCGAGAAATATCCATTGCACGACCGCACCTCATCCATCTGCGCGAGTGGCGCTCCCGGCTTCGCGGTCAACACTGGCGTCCCCGTCTGCGCCGTCACTTTGATCCGCGCGCCGATGCCCGTCTTGTTCGACTTCGTGCCCACCAGCCGAATCTTCACCCAGCTTCGCTTCAGCGTCGAGTCGCACCGCAGCAGTTGCGGCACCGCATTCACGCAATTCACCACGGCATCAACATCGCCGTCGTTGTCGTAGTCGCCCACCGCAAAGCCGCGCGCCTTCGCCTCTGCAGTAATGCCGCTTCCGCCCGTCAAGCTCACATCCTCAAATTGCCCGTTGCGCAAGTTCCGGTAGAGATACTTCCGCTCCGCATACGACGCATCCACCTGCGTCCCATCCACCTCGGGATACACATGCCCGTTCGCAATCAGAATGTCGAGCCAGCCATCGTTGTCGATGTCCATAAAGCTCACGCCCCAGCCCAGCAGCCGCGTGTTGATGCCCAGCCCGGCCTGATAGGTGCGGTCGTCAAACGATCCCTCGCCGAGATTCATGTAGAGAGAATCCGTGTCGCCCGCAAAGTTCGTCTTCACAATATCCAGCAGCCCATCGCGGTTATAGTCGCCGATGCTCACGCCCATCCCCGCCTGAGGCTTGCCGTCCGGCGAGTAGGCCACACCCGCCTCAATCGCCTCGTCCTTGAAGGTCCCGTCTTTCTGGTTCACGTAGTAGGTCGCCGAGGTCGAATCGTTCGCCACGTAGATATTCGGCCAGCCAGTATCATCGAGATCAGCCGCCGCGCAGCTCAGCGCGTACGTCCCCAGCGTGCCCAGCATCCCCGCCTTCGCGCTCACATCGGTAAACGTCCCGTCGCCGTTGTTGTGGTACAGCAGATTCTTGCCGCCATTGAGCCCCGGCGGTCCGCACGCCACCAGGATGCCCTTATACGTGCAGTTCGCTTCATCGGGCGTCGGCGTCGTCTTCAGGTCGAGGTCAATATAGTTGCCCACGAACAAGTCGAGATGCCCGTCCTTGTCGTAGTCCACAAACGTGCAGCCCGAGTTCCATCGCAGCCGGTCCTGCAAGAGGCCCGCTTCCTTCGTCACTTCGGTAAACGTCCCGTTTCCGTTATTGCGAAACAGCGCGTTCTGTCCGTAATAGCTCACGAACAGGTCGTTCCATCCATCGTTGTTGTAGTCGCCCACGCAGCACGCCTGTCCCCAGCCCGAGCGCGCGAGCCCCGACTTCAGCGTCACATCCGTAAACGTCCCGTCGCGGTTGTTCTTGAAGAGATGGCACACCGGCTCTTTGCCCTTGGGAAATCCCTCTAGCCGCCATCCGTTCACCAGAAAAATATCCAGCCAGTCGTCGTGGTCGTAGTCGAAGAACGCCGCTCCACACCCCGTCGTCTCCAACAGATATTTGTTCCGGTGCTCGCCGCCAAAGATCGTCTCGACATTAAGCCCGGCTTCCTTCGCCACGTCCACAAACTGAACGCCCAGCGGCGTTCCCGTCACCGGCGAGGGCGTTCCCTTCGGCGCTGGCCGCGGTGCAGCCTCATAGGATTGCCGCGCCGAACCCGCCGGCTTCTGCTGCCCCAGCGCTGGCCGCGCCAGCTTCAGTACATCCTCCAGCGACAACACCAGCGCGGTTCTCGAAAGCGACTGCAAAAATCCCCGGCGATTCAATGCGAACGTTCTCCAGCGCAGGGCTCTCGACGGTCCGGCGCGCAACGTCCCGAGTATAACTTTCGACGCGTCCGCCGCCTGTTCATCCCATGAATGTCCGCTCCCGGATCTCCCGTCCCACTTCCGTCACATAAAGAGGCATTACCTCCCGCGTCCTCTCCCCCAAACCGGGGATGCCACCCCCCGTAAACCGGGTGCTACACTCCGCCCATATCTAGCCGTAAGAATCGATAGAACGAGGTCTCTATATGCTCGAAATGAAGGCACTCGACTACTACGAATTTCTCCAGATCAGCCCCAACGCCGATCCGGACACGATTCATCGCGTCTACCGTTTTCTCGCCGCGCGCTTCCATCCCGACAATCCCGAATCCGCAGACCCGGAAAAGTTCGCGCTCCTGCGCATGGCCTACGACGTGCTCTCCGATCCCACACGCCGCGCCGAGTACGACGCCTCTTACGAGACCGAGGGCTTCAGTCGCCCGCCGCTCTCCGCGGAAGTCGATTTCATGGATGACCTGCAGGGGGAGTTGAATCGCCGCCTTGCGGTACTGGCGGTCCTTTACTATCGCCGCCGCACCAATCCCACTACGCCCGAGGTTGGTCTGGCCGAGATCGAACGGCGCATGGGCTTCCCGCGCGACTATCTCGACTTCACTACCTGGTACCTGCTCCGCAAAGGCTACATCACCCGCGCCGACAACTCCGACTTCACCCTCACCGCCGCCGGCGTCGACTTCGTCGAAACCCAGCGCGGCCACATCCCGGTGCTCAACAAGCTGCTCACCGCCGGCTCTGAGCCCGGTACACGCGCGCGCGCCTGCGACGATGAACACACCCTCGACTCTGACGCCGTTGCCGAGCCCGTCGTCACCGCCGCGCCGCAGCCCGTGCTCATTCTTCCCAATCTCCGCCGCGGCTCTGACGGCGGCCATACCCCCGAGCGTCGCGGCGTCAAGACCGACCGCCGCATGGGCGCACCGGACCCCCGCGCTAACAAAGTCGAGCGCCGCGTCGCCAGGTTGGACCGCCGCTCCGGCGCATAACTCTCACGCGGGTTACTGAACTAGAAACAAGAAGGGCGCGGCCAAAGCCGCGCCCTTCGTCTTTCCCGTAACTCTACAGGTAGCTGACAATCTGCCGGATCGGGTCGTCGATCTCCACCGGCATCAGCGCCTTCAGCGGCCGCGATGCCCACTCGGTCCGCATCGGCAGCAGACCCAGCGACTCCAGCACCTGCACGCTCGCCTCATCGGCCGAGCTCAGCGGCTGCAGCTCCGGCCGGTGATAGCGGTGCCAGCCTTCCATCAGGTTGCTCACCAGCGTCTCGGGCGTCGAGTCGTCGCTCGCAATCACTACCATCTTCAGCAGCCCCAGCTCGCGCTCCGTCAGCCGAACCGCTTCCGATCCGTCCTTCAGCTCGCGCGCCAGCGTCGGGATCTGCTCGTTGAATGCCTGCTTGATCCGCGTCCAGATCGCAAAACCCAGCCACGACGGCGGATTGTCGTGCACCGGAATAATCTTATGGTGCAGTTCGCCCACCAGCAGCGGAATCCCATACGTCAGCCGGTACATATCCAGCACCTGGGGCTCGGCCAGCTCAATCTTGAACACATCGCCGAACCATGCCTTCAGCTGCCCGATCGTCAACCGCCGTAGCGAAGCCGTCGCATCGAATCGCCCCTCGCTCGCGTGCTCCAGGCTCCAGCGCAGCAGGTCCGCGCCGCCCGCCAGCAGTGGCAGGCCGGCCTCAGCCGCAATCACCTTCTCGGCCTCCGCCGGATTCACCGGCTGCAACGCGCGCTTGCTCGCGAAGCCAATTTGCACCTGGATGCCGCACTTGGCATGCAGCGCCGGGTTCTGGGTCGCTGGCGTAAGCCAGTGCGAAATCGCCACCAGCGCCCGCACCTTGCGCGCGCCCTTGGGCTCCTTCTTGGCTTTGTCGAGATAAAGCGACATGCAATCCACTTCGTCAGCGGCGAAAAAGCTCACGCCATCGGCGCCTTTCGCGCGCGGCGTGCGCGGCACTTCCACTTCGTCTTCAACCTTGCTCTCTTCAACCGCCGGAGCCTCAGCCGTCGCGACCGAAGCGCCCGGCTCATCCAGACGTGCAGCAGCAGCCTCGGCATAGGCATTCGCCGCAGCTTTCTCCGCAGGCGCCTCTTCAATGCGCAGTCCGTTTCCGCCGCCTGAATTTTTGTCGCTCGATCCTGTGTCGCTGTGGGGTTTCGCCGAGTTGCCGTTCAGCGGCGCGGTCGCCGGGCCATCCTGCCAAAGCTCAATCTCCAACTGCCGGATGAAATCGTCCACTCGCGGAAAATGCGTGTTCAGCGTCTTCAGGTCGGGATCGTTGGTGCTGTCGTCCAGGCTGCACGCCCACTCCAGCCACTCCGCCACCACCGGGCCCGGCAGCTCGGGAGGAGTCGCCTGCCCCGAGATTTCCATCAGCTCCGTCACGGCCGCATCGCGCTGCCGCAGACGCTCTTCGCGCGTACGCTCACGCCGATGCGTCATGGTGCCCGCCTGCAACCGCTGCGCAAGGTCCAGATACCGCTGCCGCTTGGCCGCAACCTCGTCCAGGCGCGACACCAGCGTGTCCAGCTCGCTCTTGGTCGCCCACTTGGCTCCGCTGTCTTCCGACAAAATCGCGTCGCGCAGATTCTGGCTCAGGTCCAGCAGCTTGCCCAGTTCTGCGAGCGCATCCCCGCGGTCCATGTGCTGACCCGCCTCAAGCAGGTCGATCTTCGCCCGCCACGCCCGTGCTTCTCTGCCCAGGCTTTGCAGGGTATCGGAAACAATGCTGCGCCGGCTCTCCGTATCGGTTGCCTTCACGTGTACGCCCCCTCACGCAGGCAAAGGAAACTCATGCCAAAATCACTGACTACCGGCCGCCTCTGCATGATTGCAAAAGCCCGGAGCGAGTGCTTCCCCATCCGCTCTGGGGCGGGGTTTTCCTTGCTGCGTGGGTAACATCGTAACGTGACTGGTCATGCACTTACGCCCGCGCGACGCCTCTAGTTCGCACCCGGGTCACGTTACTTTGGGCAGAAACGGGGATTCTGCCCCACAATGGATGCGCCAGCCAGCGCAAGCCCCAATCGGCACCGACCTCTCTGCCTATTCCCTATTCCCTAGTCCCTAATCGCTACGGCTTCACCAGTCCCAACTCCACCAGGCTCTCGCCCGTCGCCACCAGGGCTTCTTCGGTATCGCGTGGCGTCCACCCCAGCACCGCGCGCGCCTTCGCGCTGGTCGCATTCTTCGGCTTGCCCAGCTCGGGAACAATCTGCCCCGCCGCCTTCTCTTTCAGCGCAAACAGCTTAACCATCCAGTTGGGCAGCTCGCGCGTAGGCACCCGCCGCGCCGCCGTGCCCATCCGCCGCTTCAGAATCGCCCCCATCGCCGCCAGCGAGATAAAGTCCCCCGCTGTCGCCAGAAACCGTTCGCCCTTCGCCGCCGGATGGGTCATCGCCTTCAGGTGCAGATCCGCCACATCCCGCACATCCACCGCGCCAAACTGCAGCTTGGGAAATCCCGGCATCGCCCCGTTCAACATCTTCTCCACCAGCAGGATCGACGTCGCAAAATCCTTGCTCAGCACCGGCCCGAACACCGCCACCGGGTTCACCGTCGCCAGCTCCATCCCGCCGCCTTCGGCCTTCACCCAGTCCCACGCTGCGCGCTCGGCCAGCGTCTTCGACTTCGCGTAGGCCGCCACGCCCACGCCATTCACATCCGTCCAACTGGTCTCATCGAAGGGCTCCGTCCGCGGCGCGCCTCCATAGCCGATCGCGGCAAACGACGAGGTCAGCACCACCCGCTGCACGCCCGCATCGCGCGACGCCCGCAGCACACGCAGCGCACCCTCCCGCGCCGGAATGATCAACTCGTCCTCGTGCTTCGGCACTCCCGCCGGAAACGGCGAGGCCACATGCAGCACATACGTGCAGCCCTCCGCCGCCTCGCGCCATCCCGCATCGCTCTCCAGCGTCGCCGCCGATACGGCAAGCCGCCCGCCCGCATCCGCGCCGGCCTTCTTCACCAGCGTCCGCACGTCGGCCTCGCGGTTCAGGCTCCGCACCGTCGTCCGCACCGCATAGCCCGCACCCAGCAATTGCGCAATCGCATGGCTCGCAATAAACCCTGAACCGCCCGTCACCAGAACCGTGCTCATCCCGTCCCCCTCGTCCAATGCGTCAACATGGATCGAGTGTCCAGTCTATCCGGCGCATCTTTAGCGCGCGTTCCACACGCCCACCCAGCGTCTCTTCTGATTAAATTCACCCGTTCGGCAACGAATGCCTGTACCCGTGTCCAAATCCCGCTCGCTCATTCGTCATCACGGTGAACAAGGCCCTTAGGAGTTCCGATGCAATACATGCTCATGGATTACGTTCAAGCGGCTGGCTGGCAACAGCTCTCCCGCTCCGAGCAGGAACACTGGCTCGGCGCTTACCGCGCCTACATGCAGGCCATGCAAGCCGCCGGCGTCCTCCTCAGCAGCGCCGGGCTCGAGTCCGCGTCCGCCGCCGCCACCGTCCGCGTCGTGGATGGTACAACCGAAGTCCTCGACGGCCCCTACGCTGACACCCGCGAGCAGCTCGGCGGCTTCCATTTCATCAATGTCCCCGATCTCGACACCGCCCTCGCCTGGGCCGCGCGCAGTCCCACCGCTCTCCATGGTGCGGTCGAAGTCCGCGCCGTGAGGGACGGCACCATGCTCACCCGCGACATGTCCGAGCTTCTCAACCCCGAGTAGCCGTCTCTAACAGCGCAATGGTGTGCCAACGTTTCGTAATTGGAGGATGCAATGCTTCGTTTAACTCCCTTTCTGCTCTTTGACGGAAACTGCGCCGAGGCCATGGCTTTCTACTCTGCCTGCTTCGGTGGCGAACTCACGACCACCCGCCTCGCGGACACGCCAATGAAGGCGCAGTTCCCTGAGACCCAGCACCACAAGCTCGTCAACGCGCACCTCAAGAGCGACGCCATTGAGTTCACCGCCACCGATTGGCTGCATCCCGTGCACGTGCCGAAGCTCGGAAACATGACCGCGATGTACGTCACCAGCGATCGGCCCGGTCAGCTCCGGCCCATCTTCGATAAGCTGGCCGACGGCGCGGAAAAGGAATTCTTCGTCGACCTCTGCGAGATGCCCTTCGGCCTCTACGGTCGCATGACGGACCGCTATGGCATCGAATGGTTCTTCCGCGGAGAAAACCAGGCTTCCTGATCCGACGGTCTGCACGACTCGACTCACCTGCGCTTCGAACCAGCGATAAACCCTCTCGCCCCGAAGGAGAACCATGCGCAAGCTCATCGTCTTCAACCACATCACCCTCGACGGCCTCTTCGTCGATGCCCACGGTGCCATGAGCTGGGCCAAGGCCGGCAATGACGATCCCGAGTTCGCCTCCTTCGTTGCTCAGAACGCCAGTGGCGGCGGCGAGCTCGTCTTCGGCCGCGTCACCTACGACATGATGGCCAGCTTCTGGCCGACGCCCATCGCCGACCAGCACATGCCCGAGGTTGCCAAGGGTATGAATGCCTCGCCCAAAGTCGTCTTCTCGCGAACGCTCACCGAAGCCACGTGGAACAACACCCGCCTGATCAAAGGCGACCTCATCGAAGAAGTCCGAAGGCTCAAGCAGGAGCCCGGCCCCGGCATGTGCATTCTTGGCAGCGGCAGCATCGTCGCGCAGCTTGCCGCAGCCTGCCTCATCGACGAGGTCCAGGTTGTCATCGACCCCATCGCTCTCGGCGCGGGCCGCAGCATGTTCGCCGGCCTCCCGCTGCCTCTGCAGCTCCAACTCACCCGGACGCGCGTGTTCAAGAACGGCAAAATCTTCCTCGCCTACGAACCTGCGTGAAAGTCACTCAGCTTGAAAAGGCGCGGACTTTGGATCGGAAGTACGGGCTTCAGATGGAGGGTACGAGCTTCAGCCAGAAGGCACGGGCTACAGCTGGAGGGTACGGGCTTTAGCCCGTACATAAGCACCGCCAACAAAGGGTGGGGCTTTAGTCCCTGAGGTTCAGATCTTCAGACCGTGCGCGAAAAGATTTTGTCCAAACCCGCGTCCGCTCCGCCGTCATCCAGTTGCCGGACTCAACCACCGGCCAACCCCAAGGAGGTTCTCCCATGCAATACATGCTCACCCTCTACGCCGATGAATCCGGCTTCGCGAAAATGACTCCCGAACAGCAGAAGCAGGGCCTGGCCTCGTACATGGCCTACACCGAATCCCTCAAGATGGCCAACGCCTATGTGGCCTCCGGCCGTCTGCGCCCCAGCGCCACCGCGTCCAGGGTCCGCGTCGTCAATGGCAAGTCTCAGGTCGTCGATGGTCCCTTCATCGAGTCCAGGGAACAGCTAGGCGGATACTTCCTCATTGAAGCCGCCGACCTCGACGCCGCTCTCGACTGGGCAGCACGCTGCCCGGGCGCTTCCCACGGCACCGTCGAAGTCCGCCCCATCTGGGTCATGTAAGTTCGCACGCGCATCATCCATCAGCACGAACCTGGGTGCCCCTGGTCTGGATTTTCAGACCAGGGAAAGCGCGAACCCAACCAGCGACAGAGCATCGCCCCCGGCGCTGTCAATCCCCGACGCCTCTAACCCACACAAACCAAACCCCATTCATTTGCAGATTATTTCCGCAATCCGCCTATCCTTGAATCAAGATGCCCGCAGCACTCCAATTCGCCCCACAACGCACTGCTGGTATCGCCACCATCACGCGCGGCAGCGCATCCCACAGACCCTGTGAGTCACAGTATGCGTGGAGTCGCCCGCAACCCCACGCGCAGACAACACTTCGCCAAGCCAACTCCACAGAAAAAACCTTCTTCTCAAGCGTGAGACTGTGAGCGACGAACTCCAAACCGATCTCGAGCAAGCCCGCCGAACTGCCGACGCCATCGCGCGCACCAGCTACGGCAAACTCGTCGCCTTTCTCGCCGCCCGCACCCACGACGTCGCCGCCGCTGAAGATGCGCTCTCCGAGGCCTTCGCCGCCGCGCTCGCCACCTGGCCCCGCGATGGCTGTCCCGACAATCCCGAGGCATGGCTCATGACCGTCGCCCGCCGCAAACTCATCGACATGTTCCGCTCCGCGCACGCGAGCTCCACCGAACCCGATCCGAACCTCGACCAGCTCGTCGCGCCCTCCTATGTCGCGCCTGAAATTCCCGACGAACGCCTCGCCATGATGTTCGCCTGCGCCCATCCCGCCATCGACGCTACCGTCCGCGCCCCGCTCATCCTCCAGGTCGTGCTCGGCCTCGACGCCAAAGCCATCGCCTCCGCATTCCTCACCTCGCCCGCAGCCATGGGCAAGCGCCTCGTCCGCGCCAAAACCAAAATTCGCGAGGCCGGCATTCCTTTCCGCGTTCCCGCGCGCGACGAGTTGCTTCCCCGCCTCGACACCGTGCTCAACGCCGTCTATGCTGCCTACGCCGAGGGCTGGGCTGACCCCGCCGCCACCGACCCCGCCCGCCGCGATCTCGCCGAAGAAGCCATCTTTCTCTCCCGCCTCCTCGCCGACCTCATGCCGCACGAGCCCGAAGTTCTCGGCCTGCTTGCACTGCTACTTCACACCGAGGCTCGCCGCGCAGCGCGTCGTACGGCCAATCACGAATTCGTCCCTCTCGCCGACCAGGACCCCGCGCAGTGGAACGCCGCGCTCATCCTCGAAGCCGAATCGCTGCTCCACAAAGCCGCCGCCTTCACCACGCCCGGCCGCTTCCAGCTCCAGGCCGCGCTGCAGTCGGCGCACATCCACCGCGTCCGCACCGGAGAGCCCAACTGGCCCGACGTTGTCGTTCTCTACGACGCGCTGTTCGCTCTTACCGGATCGCCTGTCGTCGCCCTCAATCGCGCATTGGCGTTCTCTGAAGTCGCCGGCCCCACCGCCGCGCTCAAAGCACTCGACCAAATCGCCGCCGATCCCCAAGCCGCCGCACGCCTCGAGGAATACCAGCCCTGGTGGGCGGCCCGCGCCGATCTCCTCGCCCGCACCGGCGCGTGCGCCGAGTCACACCGCGCCTACGACCGCGCCATCGGCCTCGAGCGCGACGATGCCGTCCGTCGCTTCCTCGCCCGCCGCCAGTCAGCACTTCCGTCTTCGAGCTAACTCGAATTCCTTAATCTCACTTTCGAGTACGCTCTCTCTTGCACTGCCCCATGTGCGCAGCCCAGCGTATTAGCATGGTCACGTTCAAAAACACGCGCCGACTCTGCACGCTGAATCCGGACGCGAAGGAGAACCGATGGTCACACGCAGAGAATTTCTCGACACCCTTGCAGTCGGCGCAGCGGGCCTCGCTCTCACCTCATCCGCCAAAAGCTATGGCCAGATCATGGGCGCGAACGACCGTCTCAACTTCGCGGTCATCGGCCTCAACGGCCGCGCCTATGCGCATCTCTCCAGCCTCAAGGCCAACGCGGACAAGGCCCGCGTCTCCCACGTCGCCGACGTCGAAACCAACATCCTCGCGCGCTTCGCCGCCGCGACAAAGAAAGAACTCGGCGCCGCGCCGCAAACCCACCAGGACTTCCGCCGCATTCTCGAAATCAAAGACGTGGACGCCATCACCATCGCCACGCCCGACCACTGGCACACGCCCATGGCCATCCTCGGCCTGCAGGCGGGCAAGCATGTCTATGTCGAAAAGCCCTGCAGCCACAACCCCGCCGAGGGCGCGCTGCTCGTCCGCGCGCAGCAGAAATACGGCAAGCTGGTGCAGATGGGCACGCAGCAGCGCTCTTCGCCGCACACCATCGAGATCGTAAAGAAGATTCACGACGGTCTCATCGGCCGCGCCTATTTCGCCAAATGCTGGTACAACAACACGCGCAAATCCATCGGCACAGGCCAGCCCGCGCCGGTGCCCGCCACGCTCGATTGGGATCTCTGGCAGGGCCCCGCGCCGCGCCGCGCATACAAGGGCAACTATCAGCCTTACAACTGGCACTGGTTCCGCGTGTGGGGCACCGGCGAAACTCTCAACAACGGCACGCATGAAGTCGACGTCTGCCGCTGGGCTCTCGGCGTCGATTATCCCAATCGCATCACCGCCGTCGGCGGCCGCTACGCCTACAACGACGACTGGCAGTTCTACGACACGCTCACCACCAGCTTCGACTACGGCGACAAGCTCCTCGCGTGGGAGTCGACCAGTTCCAACGGCATGCGATATTTCAACCGCGGCCGCGGCTCCATCATTGAGGGCACCACCGGCACCGTCCTTGTCGATCGCGACGGCTACGAGGTCTACGATCTCGGCGGCAAGAAAGTGGACGAATTCAAAGTCGGCGGCCACACCTCAACTGCCGACACGATCGGCGCCGACTCCATGACCGACGCGCACTTCGCCAACTTCATCGCCGGCATCCGCACCGGCGAACCGCTCAATGCGCCGGTGTCCATCGGCAACGTCGCCGTCACCATGCTTCAGCTTTCGAACATCGCCTGGTTCGTCAACCGCGAGCTCGACCTTGACCCCGCCGACGGCAAAATCAAAGCCGACGCCGAGGCCATGAAGTACTGGGACCGCGACTACGAAAAGGGCTGGGAACCGAAGATCTAAGCATCACACCGCATGAGCCAAGGACCACCGAGGAACCGTCATGTCTCTATCCCGCCGCACATTTCTCAGCACCGCCGCCATCGCCGCCGCAGCCTCCGCCGCACCCCGCATCGCATCCGCCGAGCCGCATCCCGACACCGGCGCGCCCTCGCCCATCCGCCTCGGCATCGCCACCTACACCTTTCGCGAATTCACCCGCGCGCAGATGATCCCGTGGCTCAAGCAACTCAACGTCACCAGCATCAACACCAAAGACGTGAAGGACCACCTGCCCATGGACCCTGCCGCCGAGGCCGAAGCCCTCGCCGACTACAAGGCCAACGGCATCGAGCTCCACGCCGCAGGAGCCATCTACTTTCCCAAGGACGAAGACGCCGACATTCGCAGCAAGTTCGAGTACTGCAGGCGCGCCGGCATCAAGCTCATCGTCGCCGGTGATCCGATTCCGCAGGCCTTGCCGCGCATTGAAAAATTTGTGAAGGAATACGACATCCGTTTCGCTATCCACAACCACGGCCCCGAGGACAAGATCTTCCCCTCGCCCCTCGACGTGCTCAAAGCCGTGAATCACATGGACCCGCGCATGGGCTGCTGCATCGACGTGGGCCACTGCGTCCGCGCCGGCACTGATGTTGTCGAGGCTATCCACGCCGCGGGCCCGCGCCTCTTCAACATGCACATGAAGGACCTCACCGATCTCAAGGTCAAAGAGAGTCAGGTTGCGGTCGGCGAAGGCCATCTGCCCATTCGCGAAATCTTCAAGGCGCTAGTGAAGGTCAAATACCCCGGCTGGGTCGACCTCGAGTACGAAGTCCACGGCGACGATCCCATGCCCGGCGTCACAGAAAGCTTCGCCTACATGCGCGGCGTGCTCTCCGGCCTCGGCTACGACTGGCGCGCCTGAACGCTATTCCACGGTGACAGATTTCGCCAGATTGCGCGGCTGGTCCACATCGCACCCGCGGCGCACGGCGATGTAATAGGCGAGCAGTTGCAGCGGCACAATCTCGATCAGCGGCGACAGCAGTTCGAACGCCGGCGGAATGTGGATCACATGCTCCACAAGGCCGCCGAGAACGGTGTCGCCCTCCGTTGCCACGGCAATCACGCGGCCTGATCGCGCCGTTACTTCCTGAATATTCGAGAGCGTCTTTTCGTAGCGCAGCTTCGATGCCGGGTCCGCTTCGTCGCGCGTGGCCAGCACCACCACCGGCAGCGTCTCGTCGATCAACGCATTCGGCCCGTGCTTCATCTCGCCCGCCGGATAGCCCTCGGCATGAATGTATGAAATTTCCTTGAGCTTTAGCGCGCCCTCAAGCGCGATGGGGAAGTGAATGCCGCGCCCCAGGTACAGAAAATCCCGCGCATTGGAGAATTCTTTGGCGAGCTCTTCGCACTGCGCCGAGCGCGCCCGCAGCACTTCCTCAATCTTTGCGGGAATGCGCGTCAGCTCCTCGATCAGCGCAACCGATCGCTCCGCTGTCAGCCGCCCGCGCAGCTGTCCCAGCTTCAGCGCCAGCATAAACAGCGCCGTAAGCTGCGCAGTAAACGCCTTCGTCGAGGCAACGCCGATCTCCGGACCCGCATGCGTGTAGATTGCGCCATGGGCCTCGCGCGCCACCATCGCGCCCACCACATTGCAGATCGCCACGGTCTTCGAGCCCAGCGCCACCATCTCGCGCTGCGCCGCCAGCGTGTCCGCCGTTTCGCCGGACTGCGTGATCAACAGCCCCAGCGCATTGCGATCGGGAATCGGATTGCGATAGCGGTACTCACTCGCATAGTCCACATCCACTGGCAAGCGCGCCAGCCGCTCGATCATGTACTTGCCCGCCAGCGCGGCATGCCAGCTTGTGCCGCATGCCGCAATGTTGATGCTCGATGCGTTGGCCAGCTCCTCGTCGTCGATCTCCATTTCGCCCAGGAAGACCTTGCCCGAGTCGAGCGAGACACGCCCGAGTGTGGTGTCGCGGATCGCGCGCGGCTGCTCCCAGATTTCCTTGAGCATGAAGTGCTTGTAGCCACCCTTTTCCGCCTGAATCGGGTCCCACTGGATGCGCGTCAGCTCGCGCACAATTGGCTTGCCGTTGAAGTCCGTCAGCGTGACGCCCGCCGGCGTCAGAATCGCCATATCGCCATCAGCGAGGAAGTAGATATTGCGCGTGTGATGCAGAATGCCCGGCACATCCGAGGCCACAAACGACTCGCCCTCGCCCACGCCGATGACAACGGGCGGCCCGGACCGCGCGGCAATGATCTTGTCCGGCTCCGCCGCAGAAAGAATGCCCAGCGCAAACGCGCCGGTGAGCCGCTTCACGGCGCGGCGCACGGCATCTTCCAGCAACAGAGGCGTTCCCGCCGCCTCGGCATCCTTCTGCACCTGTTCGATGAGGTGCGCGATGATCTCGGTGTCGGTCTCGGTCACAAACTTGTGGCCAAGCTCGGTCAGTTCCCGCTTGAGATCGAGATAGTTTTCGACAATGCCGTTGTGAACGACGACGATGCGGCCGGTGCAGTCGCGGTGCGGATGGGCATTCTCTTCGGTCGGCCGTCCATGCGTGGCCCAGCGCGTATGACCAATGCCGAAGGTGCCTTCCAGCGGATGCTCACGCAGAACTTCTTCAAGGTTGCTGAGCTTGCCCGGTGCGCGCGATACCTGCAACACCTCGCTGCCAGGGCTACCAACCGCGATGCCCGCCGAGTCGTAGCCCCGGTATTCGAGACGGCGCAGCCCCTCGATGATGACCGGAACTACCTTCTTTGAACCGACATAGCCGACGATTCCACACATAGTGGGATTCTATGCGAGGCCACCGCGCCGACAGCATAGGAACTGGTGGACCGGGCATTCCGAAAGATTTTCGGGGAGAAACCGGCCTGCGCCGGCATCTATTCCTCTATGCGGTATGTGAATTCTTCAATGACCGGGTTCGTCAGAACCTCGCGCGCAATCCGCTCCACCTGGGCCCGGGCGGCCTCGGCTGCCAACCCATCTGCTAGGGTTAGCGCGAAATACTTGCCTTGGCGTACAGCGGCCACATCGGCAAATCCGATCTTGCGCAGGGCATTCTGGATGGTCTGGCCCTGCGGGTCCAGGACCGATGCCTTCAAAGTGACATAGACATGCGCCTTCATGTTCCGTAATTATAGAAGCTCCAGGCCATTTGCCGGGCTTCGCGAGGAATCCGGGCGCTGGACCATTTTTTCCCCAACGTACTGAAGGAGAAGCAAGACAATATGGTGAACTATCTGGAACTGCCGATCGGCGAGCGCGCCCCTGAAGTGTTTCGATCGGTGATCGAGATTCCCAAGGACGCGACCAACAAGTTCGAATACGACAAGCAGCTACACGTCTTCAAGCTCGACCGCAATCTTCACTCGCCTGTCCATTATCCCGGCGATTACGGCTTCATCCCCTCTACGCTCAGCGACGACGGCGACCCGCTCGATGTCCTGGTGCTCGTGCCCACCGGCAGCTTCCCCGGCTGCGTGCAGGAAGTGCGTCCCATCGGCCTGCTCGAGATGCTCGACCAGGGCGTGCTCGACGAGAAGGTGATCGCCGTGGGCAAGAACAACCCCCGCTACACCAATGTGTGGAACTACACCGATATCTACCCGCACATGATCAAGGAAATCACGCACTTTTTCGCCATCTATAAGGATCTCGAAGGCAAGCGCGTCGAAGTGAAGGGCTGGCACGATGCAGCCTACGCCCGCGACCGCGTGCTCCGCGCGGTGAAGATGTTCGATGAAGGCAAAACCAAGAGCGTCGCGGCCTCCGCGCCAAAGCTCAAACCGGTCAAGGTAGCCTCAGCCGGAAAATAAGTGCAGCAATGAAAAGGCCGGCGTTCCCATCGGACCGCCGGCTTTTTGTGTCTTTGCGCTGCGAAGCCGGAAATCGCTCTTGGAGAGCACTCATCACGCTCTGGTGGGCCCGGAGGGATTCGAACCCCCAACCAAGGGATTATGAGTCCCCTGCTCTAACCGTTGAGCTACAGGCCCCTCTGGATAGCAATCATTCTATCTTGCAGGTCGCGCCAGCTCTTCGCTGCTGCAGCTTAAACCGCGTAAAGCGGTTCGGCGGCAACTTCACTTTGCAGCCGGTCTACGATTTGAGCGATGGAGCGCGTCATGCGCAGCAGTGCCAGCTCGCGCTCTGAGAACAGCTCCGCATGGTCCATGGGCGAAGCATCCAGCAGCATCGTCAGGCTGGGAGCGCTGCTGTTCGCATGCGGCTTCCTCTGCTGCTGACTTTCGAGGCTCTCCGCGATGCGCAGAAAGGTCCGCGCACACTCCGCGCGAAAGTCGTCTTCAAGCGCGGTGAACGCCTTCGACTTCGCATTCACATCACCAAAAGCGCGAAACTGCAGCAGCGGCGCCTCCAGCAGATAGAAGCTGCGCAGAGACGCCTGCCAGCGCCGGATGCGGTCGCGCGCTGCCATGTCTCCGGCGCGCAACTCTCCGGTTTCAAACGGAACCGCATCCGATTGCGCATTCACCTCGCCGAATCTGCGATACACCTCTTCTCGCTGCCGCCGGATTTTGAGAATGGCAGCCTGGTCGTCCGCGCAGGGAGAAGTGGAAACCAGCTCGGCCAGCACGCGCAGGTTCTTCACAAAGATGCGGATCATCTCATCGGCTGCCGAGCGCGGAAACAGCCGCTCGAATACCAGCCACATCATGGTGATGCCCAGCAGCACGCCCAGCACGCGGTCGCGCGCCACGGTGAGCGACGTCTGCATGGAAAACTCGCTGAGATGAATGATGTAGAACGCGAAGGCGAACTGCACGCCAGCGTACGAGAGCCGCGAGCTCGCCGTGCCAATCCATGCCGCCACCGCCGTCGCCGCGGCGAACAGCACGGTGAAGCCCGTGATCGAATCGATATACGGCAGCACAACAATCTGCGCGCCCATGCCAAACACGACGCCACCCAGCAGGAAGCCCGCCACGCGTAGAATCTGCTTCTGGCGTGAAGATCCAATCGTCGTCAGCGCGGTCAGCACGCAGGTCGTCACTGAAGTGGAAAGCCCCGGCCACGCCAGCGAAACATAAAAGATGTAGCACATCATCGACGCGACCGTGCCGCCCAGCACGTACCGCAGGTGCTCGGGGTTCGAGAACGCATCGGGAATGAAGATACGATTCGCAGATGGCGGGTCCTCGAGGGGCTCAAGCTCGGGGTCGGTCGCATTCTCCTGGTTGAAGATCGAGGGCATGAGCGCGACCATGCTCTCCAACTCTGACATCAGCGGCGTACCCGGGCTCGGCTCCGGCGTCAGCGCCGATTCGCAGGGCTGCCCATAGGTCTTGAGGCAGTGGCGAATGTCGGCGATGCTGCTCCGCAGCCGCTCGGCGCGATGGTGCAAGCCCTCCGGCAGCGCCGGATAGGCGCTGGCGAGCGCCGCCGCAAAATCGGCGGACCGGCCTGTCAACGAGACCAGCGTGCTCATCCGCACGCGTTGTGGTGTGTCGTAGTTGCCGCGCGCCACGTGGCGGCGCAGAGCTCCCGCGCCCACAATGGCAAACTGCGCGAGCTTGGCCTGCACCTCCTGCGACACCGGCCGGCTCGCGGCATAGCTCGCCATCTGCTCTTCGATCCGCGCCAGCCGCGCATCCAGTCCGTCGATCAGGTCATCGCGGCCATGAAGCGCATAAAACACGACCTCGACCGCGAGCGTCACCGAAGCGCCGACAAGCGTGGCAGCCACCTGCCACAGTGTCAGCTCCACGTTGTGTTCCGCGGGCCCAGGCAAATACCAGATGCCGACCACATTGCTCACTACGAGCGCCAGCCCCGTGGCGACCGCATAGTTCGCAAGCGTGCGCAGCAGAAAAAACACCATGAACAGGCTGCACGCCACCCACAGGAAATGCGTCTCCGGCGTCGAGGCCAGCATGCGCGCGCCGATGGGGACAAAAAGGCCGCCTATGGCGAAAGCACTGACGATGTAAACCGCGGACCTCGCCGTCGAAACCAGATTCTCCCGCGACAGCACGAATGCGGAGAGCGCGCCGATCACGCCGCCGGGAATGCGGAACGTGACGATGAGAATCATGCTCAGCGTGGCTGCGATGACGGTGCGCGCCACCAGCGCGCCACGGCCCGGATAGGGCGCGAGTTCCTTTTTCAGAAAATCCGGAAACCATGCGGCGAAGCCCGGCGCATGCGGAATGCGAATCGTCGTGGACGCCATGTCTATTTCCCGGCCGGCTCGGAGGTCTCGCCGCGAATCACCACTACCGCCGACTCGCCCAGGCGGAAGACATCCGAACCCGGCGCCTCAATCCGCACGCGCACCGGGAAGCGCGACGCCAGGTGCACCCAGTTCAACGTGCGCTGCACGTCCGGCAGTCCCGGCGCGGAGACGTGTCCCACAATGTCCGCGTCCGGCGTCACGCCAAAGCCCACGCTGTCCACCACACCCTTGTAGCGAACGCTGGGCCGCGACATCACATAAATGTCCGCCGTCATGCCGGGGCGAATATGATGCAGTTGCGTCTCGCGGAAGTTGGCCACCACCCACCACGTGCGCGTGTCGATCAGCGTAAAGATGTGCTCGCCGGCCGTTGCATACGCGCCCTGCGAGATGGTCAGATTCGTCACGCGCGCGTCGAAGGGCGCGATGATCCGGCAGTTGTCGAAGTTGTACTGCGCGGTATCGATCGCCGCCTGCCTGCCTGAGATTTGCCCCTCGAGCGGATTGAGCGTGGTGACGTTGTGCGTCGCCTGCTCCACCTGCTGGTGACTCTGCACCAGCACGGCCTGCGCCTGCTTGTACTGCGCATCGGCAGACGCCAGCCCGGCCTGCGCCAGCGCCAGTTGCGCGCGCGCCTGGTTCGCCGCCTGCGACCGCGAAATCTCCAGCGTATGCGCCTGGTCCACCTGATCCACGGTTACAAACTGCTTGGCCAGCAGCGGCTGCAGCCGGTGATAGTTGTTCGTGGCATAAGCCAGCTCCGCATCCGCGCGATCCACGGCGGCCTTGGCATTGCCCACGTCGGCCTTGGCCTGGTCCACCGCCGCAGCGGCGCGGGCCACGCTGGCCTCCGCACTCATCGCGCTCGCCTTGGCCACGTCCACGCCGCTCGCCTTGCCGGCAATGATGCGCCGCTCGTCGCCGATCTCTCCGGTCAGCGCCAGTTGGTCGGACTTCGCCCGCGCCAACGCATATGCATAGGGCCGTTCGTCGATGTCGAAGAGCGGATCGCCCTGCTTCACAAGCTGATTGTCGGCCACATAGAGATGCGTCACCGGCCCGTTCACCAGAGGCGCCATGCCGATGAAGTTGGCGAACACCTCGGCATCGTCGGTGCGCGGATTCACCGTGACCTGCCACACCACCAGCAGTCCGGCAATCGCCGTGCACACAATCACGCCCGCGCTGATCGCTCGCCCTATCCAGCGTTGGCCTTCCGACGATTGGTCCAGTGCCATGGTTCCCTCGTTAGCTGAAGAAAATGAGCCAGAGCATGCAGGCAAAGAAGAGCGCGAGGCAGGGATAGACCACAATCTGCCACACGACCACCTTGTCCAGTTTGAAGTAGACCAGCACCCGGTTGGCGATGACCGCCAACACCACGCCAGCCACCATGCAGATGAGCCACGCCGGGAAAAACGAGCCGAGGATGCTGAAGGTGGGCGCCCGGCGGCAGCCCGCCAGCGCGCACACCGCCAGAAGCCCCGTTAGCGTCGTCGATCGTCGCAAGCCATTCACTGAATTCGAGTCCCTTTCTTCGCGTGATCTCTGTGTCATGGCGCGGCATTCCCCTGTTGCGCTTCGATCAGGTCGCCGGTTCTGAAGGCCAGATTCGTCACCTGCAGCAGCAACTGTGTCCGCGCCAGAATGTCCTCAGACCGTGCCTGTGCCAGCGCTTTTTGCGCAGAGACAACGTCCAGCAAATTGCGCACTCCATAGCCATACGACTCATGCGCCGCCTCATACGACTGCTGTGACGCGCTCAGCAACGCCGCCGCGGCCTGCTGCTGCCGTAGCGCGGTTTGCTCATTGGAATAGGCCGCCCACACTTCGTCGGAGATCTGGTCGCGCAGTGAATCCAGCGCTGCCTGCGCGGCCTTCTTGTCGTGCTGCGCTTCTGCCATCTGGTATTCCCGCCGCGCACCGTCAAAGAGCGTCCACTTCAATTGCAGGCCAACCGTCCACACCTCGCCCTGCGCGTAGCTGCCTGGCAACAGGTCCTGCTGGCCATAGGCGCGCGCCAGCCCGCCGTCTCCGGTAAAGCTGAGCGAAGGAACATACGTCGACCGCGCCTGCTTGATCGATGCATCCGCCGCCTGAATGCGCGCCATCTGCTCCAGCAATTCCGGCCGCTGCTTGAAAGCGCGCGCCATCTCATCGTCCACGGAGTCGGCGATCGCCGTGGGTAACTTCAACTCATCGATGCCCTGCACCTTGAACACCGTTCCCGGCGGCAGACCCATCGCCGTCGCCAGATCGCCGCGCGCAATATCCACCGCGCCAATCGCGGACTGCAGGTCGTAGTCCGACTGCGCCCGCGCCGCTGTCGCTTCCATCTGGTCCGGCTTGGTGGCAAGCCCGTTCGCGAGCCGCGAGGCCGCATCGTCTTCCACGGCCTTCGCGTTCTCCAGGCTCGCCTCGGCGGCCGTGCGCTGGCCCTCCGCATTCAACAGGCGATAATACGCCGACGCCACCGCGAAGATAATCTTGCGATGCGTGTCGTTGAAGTTCAGGTCCGACGCCAGCAGATTCGCCTTGGCCGCGTCGATCGCGCCGCTGCGTCCGCCCAGGTCGAAGACCAGGTACTCGACATGCAGCACCGGCTCAAAGACGCCCTCCGTCTGCCGGTGAAAGTACTCGCCGATGAGCGAAGCCTGGCGCAGCGAGACGGCCAATGCGACCGCGGACATGGTGGGATAGAGCGCACTGCGCGCGATGCCCAGCGAATCGGCGCGCGCCTTCGCTTCTTCCCACGCCGCGCGCGTCTCTGGATTGTGCTGCTCGGCCACGTCGATCAGCTCAGCCAGCGTGTAGCTCTTGCTTGCATCCACATCGAACTTAGCTTCAGGCTGCGCTGCCAGTCCGCGCTCCAGGCTCTGCTCGCCTTTGGAGTGCCAGACTGCGCTGGGCACAGGCGGTGCGCTCTGCGCCCGCGCCGCGCGAGCCAGGCCCGCCGACGCGGGAAGAGCCATTGCCAGAAGCACCCATGTTTTTTTCATGCGCGTGTCCGAAGAGGCTGGTGCGTTTGTACGGCTGAATCGGGGAAGCGGCACGCAGGATCGAGAACCGGGCCAAAAGAGGGTGGGCTCGCGCCTGAACATTTGCTCATGCCAGCGCTTCGAGCGTAGCACGGCAACGCGGCGTGGATGAAGACGCGAAAGTGGGGCTTAGGGGCGACGACAAGCAGGTGTATGTTAGCTGCATGTTCCGGCGCCGGCTTGGTTGGTCTGCACTCGCCCCACTTTTCATGCTCGTTGCATGGCAGGTTTTGGGCTTGGGAGCATTTGCGCAGACGCGCCCTCAAGTGGATTCGATCCTCATCCTGAAGAAAGACCACATGCTCAAGCTGCTTTCGCATGGCAGTGTCGTGCGGACATATAAAGTGGCGCTCGGGCGCGGCGGACTGGCACCGAAGGAGCGCGAAGGCGACGCTCGCACGCCGGAAGGGCACTATTTCATCGATTCTCGCAACGACCACAGCGGTTTCCATCGTGCTTTGCATATTTCCTATCCGAACGCGGAGGACCGCAGACGCGCTGCCCAGCGCGGTGTTGCTCCTGGCGGAGCCATCATGATCCATGGCATCAAGAATGGTTTGGGCTGGTTGGGAGCCACACATCGCACTATCGATTGGACCGCTGGATGTATCGCAGTGACCGATGACGAGATCGACGAGATATGGAACCTCGTCCCAGTGGGCACGCCCGTCGAGATTCGGCCATAGCACGCTCTGCGAAAATAGGCTTGTATGCTCTCACTGCAACAGGCCGGCAAGCGGTTCGGGCCGCGCATTCTCTTTCTCGAAGCCGACTGGCTCATCCGCAGCCGCGAAAAGACCGCGCTTGTGGGCGCGAACGGCACCGGTAAATCGACGCTGATGAAGGTGCTGGCCGGCCTTGAATCGCTCGACTACGGCACGATGCAGCTCACCCGCGGCATGAGCATTGGCTATCTGCCGCAGGAGGGCCTGAAGCTCACCGGGCGGACGATCTTTGAGGAGTGCCTCTCGGTCTTCGACGAGCTACGCGCGATGGAAGGCGAGATGGAGCGCGCGGCGGCGCAGTTGACTGAGCTGGACCATGCGAGCGCGGAATATGAGGCTGCGGCGGAGCGGTTCTCGCTGCTGCAGGAGCGGTTTCACACGCTGGACGGCTATGCTCTCGACGCGCAGGTGGGCTCGGTGCTGACCGGCCTCGGCTTTGGCAAAGAGGACTGGCAGCGGCAGACCGACGAGTTCAGCGGCGGATGGCAGATGCGCATTGCGCTGGCCAAGCTGCTGTTGGCGCGGCCCAACCTGCTGCTGCTGGACGAGCCCACCAATCATCTGGACCTGGAAACGCGCAACTGGCTTGAGGACTATCTCAAGAGCTATCCCTTCGGCTACATCCTCATCTCGCACGACCGCTATTTTCTCGACGTGACCATCGACCGCACCGTCGAGATATGGAACAAGCGGCTGACGATTTATCAGGGCAACTATACGAAATACCTGTCGCAGAAGGACGAGCGGCGCGCGCAATTGCAGGCGGCCTACAAGAATCAGCGCGACCAGATTGAACATCTCGAGTCGTTCATCAATCGCTTTCGCGCGCAGGCCACCAAGGCCAAGCAGGTGCAGAGCCGCATCAAGGAGCTTGAGAAGATCGAGCGGATCGAGATTCCCGAGGAAGAGCCGATCATTCACTTCAAGTTTCCGCAGCCCCCGCCTTCGGGGCGCATGGTGGTTGAGGCTGAGGGACTGGCGAAGAGCTACGGAGCGAAGCAGGTTTTCGAGAACGGGCGGTTTTCGATCGAGCGCGGCGACCGGGTTGCGCTGGTGGGCGTGAACGGCGCGGGCAAATCGACGCTGATCAAGCTGCTGACGGGCGATGAGGCTCCGACGGCGGGCCAGGTGAAGCTGGGGCATAACGTGGTGAGCGAGTATTTTGCGCAGGACCAGTACAAGGTGCTGGACGGCGAGCAGCGCGCATGCTGGACGACATGAGCCGCGCGGCGATCAAGGTGCCGGAGCAGGAGCTGCGGTCGCTGCTGGGGTGCTTTCTGTTTTCGGGCGACGACGTGTTCAAGAAGCTGGGCGTGCTCTCGGGCGGCGAGCGGAACCGTTTTGCGCTGGCGCGGATTCTGGTGTCGCCGTCGAACTTTCTGCTGCTGGACGAGCCGACCAACCACCTGGACATGCGCGCGAAGGACGTGCTGCTGGATGCGATCGATGCGTTCAGCGGGACCGTGGTGTTTGTGTCGCACGACCGGTACTTTATCGACCGGCTGGCGACGCGCGTCATCGAGGTGGAGAACGGCGCGATCACCAGCTACGAGGGCAACTACGAGGACTACCTGCGCAAGAAGGAACTGCTGGCCGCAGGGGCGGGCGCGCCTTCGGCGCCCTCTTTGCCAGTGCCAGCTCCTGTGACTTCTTCCAACACTCCTGCGCTGAAGAGTTCGCTGTCTAACACCATCGTGATCGAAGGCGGATTCGACGACTCCGCGAAAAAGCGGCGGCTGAATCCGATCAAGCAGAAGCAGATGGAAGAGCGGTGCGCGTTTTTGGAGGAGGAGGTTCCGCGCGTGGAGGCTGCGCTTACGCTGACCGAGCAACAGCTTGGCGTGTTTGTCTCGGCGGAGGAGACGCAGCGGCTGAGCGTGCTTGCCGAGGAGCTGCGCGGGCAGCTTGCCGCGCTGACCGCAGAGTGGGAAGAGCTGATGCTGCAGCTTGAGGACGCCTGAGAGGAAGGCGAAGGTTTAGCGAATGGCATTATTTTCGATTAAGTCTAATTTAATGATTTGGATATAAAAATCAGGGCCGGGAAAAAGGGCGAAGAAACGGCGTCCTAACCCAGGGGGGAGGTGGGGGGTGCATTCCCTCTCGACGGCCAAAATGGCAGCGGCTGGGACTCGACCTGATTCCAGTGTAGAGATGTGCGGGAAATAATCTGCAAAGCGGGCGCGGCAGCGCGGCACTTTGGTTATGCGCTTGGATTGCCGTCACTCTACACGAACGCAATGATTCGCGGCAACCCTCGCGTGGATAATGAAGGGCAAAGTACAGACAAGCGGAGACTGTTTAACGAATGAAGCAGAGACTTGTGCGTTGTGCGGTTGCGATTTTGATGGGGGTGGTTGCCGCCGGGCCACTGATGGCGCAGACGGTGGCCTGCAGTGCGACAGCGGCGGATGAGGCGAAGGTCACTGACGCGGTGCGGACGATGTATGCGGCGGCGACGGCGGATGATCTGGCGCTGTTTCATGGCGTGACGACTGCCGACTTCTACGCCTATGACAACGGTGCGCGGTTTGACGGCGATGCGCTGATGATCCTGATGAAGAAGCTGCACGCGGCCGGCTGGGTGTATGTGTGGCATGTGACCGAGCCGCAGGTGCGGATTGACTGCAACACGGCGGCGATCACGCTGGTGACGAAGGGATCGTCTACTCCTCCCAAGGGGACGGCGCAGGATATGTCGTGGCTGGAGTCGGCATTTCTTGAAAAGCAGAGCGGGCAATGGCGCATCCGGTTCTATGACTCGACGCGCGTGCCGCCGCCCGATGCGCACTGAGCGCTAACGCACGCCGGGATAGCCCTGCCAGACGTATTCGAGCGCTTCGGGCAGCGTCTGTTCTTTGGTTTTGTGGTCCACGTGGCCCGCGTTGGGCGCAAAGACGAACTGATAGTGATAGCCCTTCGCCGCGAGGACCGCGGCCATGCGTTCGTTGGCCTCGACCCAGTCGTGCATGTTGTCGCGCATGGCGTTGGGGTTGAAGAGATCGCGGTCGCCGACTTCCATCCAGATGCGAATGGGCTTGACGGGGCTTTCCGGGATGAGGCTGCTCGTGGAACTCCCACGCGCCGTGGGGCGTGTCGGGGTTGCTGGGCCACTGCTGATTGATGAAGGTGCCGGAGTAGGAGAGCACGCGGTGATACCACTCGGGGTGATACCAGGCCATGATGAGCGCGCAGGATGCGCCGGAGCTTCCGCCCATGGTGGCGCGGCCGTCGGGATCGCGGGTGAGGGTGATGTGGGCGTTGCTTTCGACAAGCGGCAGCACCTCGTGCTCGACGAACTCGGCGTAACGGCCGGACATGGTGTCGTACTCCAGACCTCGCTCGCTGCCCTGCGCGTCGCCGCTGCCGTTGCCGATGGAGATGCCGATCATGGCTGGCAGCTTGTGCGCGGCGATGAGGCTGTCGAGCGCGGTAAAGAGCAGGCGGTCGGGGCCGTCTGCGCCGACGATGAAAGGCGCTGCGGTGCCGGGTACATAGCTCTTCGGCACATACACCGCGACCTTGCGCGTGTAGGGCGCGGGATGGCTGGTGGTGACGATGAGCTTGGCGGGATCGGCGGGGTCGGGCGTGCCGAAGGTGCCGGGGTCGCGGGCGATGCCGGGATAGTATTTGCTGTCGGCCGAGCTCATGGTGAACTCGATGACCGTGCCGTTGGGCGTACCTTCCACGGCTGTCTCCGGCGCGGAATTGTGGGTGGGGCCGAGGATGAAGTTGCCGTCTTTATCCGCGGGCGGCACTGTGCCATCGGGCAACTCGACAGCCTGCACATAGCCTTTGGTGTGCGGGTCGCGGGTGGGCGGCGCGGGCCTGTCGACGTGCTGCATGGCAGCGGGCGGGGCGGTTGACGGCGTTTGCGCATTCGCTCCAGAGAGAACCGCAAAAACACTCGATAGAATCACAACGCTGAAATTCCTGCGGAATCGCATGCGGCCATTCTCCCTCATCGCGGAAAGGCAGCGAAAGGGAATTCCGCCGTCTCAGTGCGCGCAAAGCGGCCGTTCTTCATCGTGCATAATCAAAAGTACGATGGCCCTTCTGTGGAATCCTGAAAGCTGGTCGCAGCGGCTGGCAGAGCTGGAAGCGCGCACGCGGCGAGTTGAAAGAGGCTCCGCTGCGGCGCGATGTGCGCTCGCTGGGCACGCTGCTGGGCGAGGTGCTGCGCGAGCAGGCGGGCGAAGATCTGTTTGCGCATGTGGAGGCGCTGCGGCAGGGCACGATTCGGCGGCGCGATGCCGAGGCGCGCGGCGACAGACGACGAAGCCGCGCGGCAGGGCGCGAAGGCGCTTGAGCTGGTGCATTCGCTGCCGGTGGAGCGCGCCATTCTGCTGACGCGCGCGTTTGCGTTTTACTTCGAGCTGATCAATCTTGCGGAAACCAATCACCGCAAGCGGCGGCGCATCGCGCTGCAGTTGAGCGGCGAGGCCGGCAAACAGCGCGGTTCGCTGGCCGGCACGCTGTGCGAGATGCGCCGCGTGGGCATTACCGCGGACGAGGCAATGGAATGGCTGCGCCGCGTGCTGATTGTGCCTGTGTTTACGGCGCATCCCACTGAAGCTGCGCGCCGCTCGGTGATGGTCAAGCGCCGCCGCATCGGCGAGTTTCTTGCCACGCTCGATCGCATTCCGCTGGCCGAGCAGGATCTGGCGCGGCTCGAAGACGGCATTCGCGCGGAGATCACCAGCCTGTGGCAGACGGACGAAGTGCGCTCGCGCCGGCCCACAGTTTTCGATGAAGTGAAGATGGGGCTCGATTATTACGAGGTTTCGATCTTTGCCACGCTGCCCACGCTTTATCGCGAGATTGCGCAGGCGTTGCGCGACGCGTACGAGCTGGAGATTGAGCCGCACGAGCTGCCGCTGGTGCTGCGCTTTGGCTCGTGGATCGGCGGCGACCGCGACGGCAATCCCTTTGTTACGCCCGAGGTGACGCGCGAGGCGATGCGCCTGGCGCGCGGCCATCTGCTGCTCTACTACCAGCGGCAGCTCGACAACCTGATCGACCTGGTGACCACAAGCGCGCAGCAGACCGCCGTGAGCGAGGCTCTGCTGGAGCGCCTCGGACGCGTATGTGGCGCAGGTGCACACGCCGGAGTCGCAGGTCTTTGGCGCGCAGTATGAGTTCGAGTACTACCGGCGCTTCGCCATCTGCCTCAAGGCGCGCATCCAGCGCACGCTGGAAGCAGACCGACGAGCTGCGTCGAGCGTTCCGTTGCCCGTGCATGCCGTTCCGCTGACGCAGGGACAGGACAAGCTGGCGCAGGTGCTGCCGGCCTACTGCTCGGTCACGGAATTTCTTGACGATCTCGAAGCGCTGCGCGCCTCGCTGGCGGAGCATGAGGGGCTGCGCATCGCGCGCACGCTGGTCGATCCGCTCATTCTGCAGGTGCGGACGTTCGGGCTGCATCTGCACACGCTCGATATTCGCCAACATGCGCGGGTGCATGCTGCGGCGCTGAAGGAAGCGATTGTGGACACCATTGCACCGAGCGCTGCCCGGCAAACTGTCCGACGGAGACCGCCAACGTGCTTGAAACCTTCCGCGTGGTGGCCGAGGCCAAGAACGGCTGCTCGCCTGAGGCGATTCGGCAGTATGTGATCAGCGGCGCATCCACGGTGGACGATGTGCTGGCGGTGGTGCGGCTGGCGCGCCTCGGCGGCGTACGCGTGAAGGCGCAGGGGCTGGCTCAGGATCCGGGCTCGGGCATGATCCGGGACTGATGCCGGTGCCGCTGTTCGAGTCGATTGAAGATCTGCGCAATGCGCCGGCGGTCTGCCGCGAGCTGTGGCGCGCGCCGGATTATCGAAAGCTGCTGGCGAGCTGGGATAACTGGCAGGAGGTGATGCTGGGCTATTCCGACTCGAACAAAGATGGCGGGATGCTGACCAGCACGTGGGAGATCTTCCGCGCGCATCGCGACCTGCACGCCGTGGCGCGCGAGTGCGGCGTGAAGCTGCGGCTGTTTCATGGGCGCGGCGGCACGGTGGGACGCGGCGGCGGACCGACGCATCGCGCCATCTTCGCGCAGCCGATGGATTCGTTCGAAGGCCAGTTCCGCATCACCGAGCAGGGCGAAGTGCTGAACTTCAAGTATGCCGACGAGGTGCTGGCGGAGCGCAATCTGGAGCTGATGATTGCGGCGTCGCTAGATGCGCTGGCGCGGCCCAATGCGCGCGACCCGGAAGGACACTTCACCGGCGTGCTGAAGCCGGAGTGGGAAGCGGCGCTCGATGAGTTGTCGGAGATTTCGTTCGCGTTTTATCGCGCGAACATTCTCGATAACCCGGATGTGATTACCTACTTCGAGCAGTCGACGCCGGTGGGCGAGCTGGAGCACGCGATGATCGGCTCGCGCCCGTCGCGGCGCAAGGCGTCGCAGCGAATATCTGCCGACCTGCGCGCGATTCCGTGGGTGTTCGGCTGGACGCAGTCGCGGCTGCTGGTGCCGGCATGGTTTGGCGTGGGGCACGCCCTGGGCAATTATCTGGAGAGGCCCGGCGCGCTGGAGCTGCTGCAGACGATGGCGCGCGAGTTTCCGCTGTTCATCGACCTGCTGCGCAACGTGGAGATGGCGCTGGGCAAGGTCGATTTGGCGACGGCGCGGCAATACTCCGAGCTGGTCACCGACGAGTCGCTGCGCGAGCGTGTCTTCGCCATGCTGGAGGCGGAGTTCCATCGCACCGTCAGCGCGGTGCTGGCAGATTACGCAGCAGAAGGAACTGCTCGAAAAGAACCAGGTGCTGGCGCGGTCGATCAAGCTGCGCAATCCGTATGTCGATCCCGATGCACCTCATCCAGATGGACATGCTGCGGCGCAAACGCAGCGGCGAGAATACGCCGGAGGTGAATCGCGCGATTGCGGCGACGATCAGCGGGATTTCGGCGGGACTGAGGAACACCGGCTGAAGCATTGGCATGGCATGCAGCAGATGCTCGCTGGGCGCTCGCGGTGCGTTGGTGCGGCGAGCCTTCGCGAGGGAACCGGCGGCAAAAGGAAAAGGGCGGATGCTTATGGCATCCGCCCTTTTTTCCTTCGTGCTTCGTCAGCGTTAGTTCACCGTCAGCGTAAACGTCGTGCTGTTCGTGATGCTGTTGGTCACTGTGTCTGTGCCGGTCACGCTGAGTGTATAGGACCCCTTCGGCACGTAGTTGTTGCTGGTCGATCCGCCACCGCTGCTTCCGCCGCCACCGCCGCAACCGATGGCGAGACCTGCCCCGGCCAGCAACAGAACGCAGCCCAGCATGGTGATCCACTTGGCGCGACGGCGCAGCCCCAGCAGTAGCACTCCTGCCAGCGCCGCCAGGCCAACCGGCAGAGTCTTTCCGCGTGGAGCGGGAGGCTCATGCGAAGCTGCCACACCAGCACCCGCGAACCGGTGCATCGTTGCGCGTTTCGCAATTCCGGCACTGGAGCAGTCGCTGGCCGACGTGTAGAGAGTCACGGATGTCGTCGCCGGGGTGGTCCCTGACACCGTCGCGTTGGCTACGTTGTAGCAGCCGTAGGTCTGCAACTCGCTGCTCGATGTGGTCACCTGGAACGTGACCGTTCCGGTGTAGGCCGGAGATGTGCTCGGAGTCACCGTGACTGTCGAGCCGCCCGACGAACCTTGCTTGACCGTGATGTTGGTAGCAGCCAGCGTAAAGCTGCCGGTTCCCGTACTGCCTCCACCCACGGTCACCGTCAACGCGCTGGTCGACGCCGCGTGCGTGGCATCGCCTGCGTACTGAGCCACGATGGTATAGCTGCCCGCGTTGGCGAAGGTCAGCGCATCCACATAGGTGCCGTTGGCGGTGAGCGTATAGCTGGTCGCGGTGCCGGCGTTGACTGAGACCGAAACCGTGCCGGTGGGAACCGTTGAGCCCATGTCGGACGAGACCGCAATGGTCACGTTGTCGGCCACGTTTGCTGTGGGCGAGTTAGTAGCCGCGGAAACGACGGTAGTGGTGCCGATCAGCGTAGAGCTGCTTGCCGTCCACGCATTCGCCAGGTTGGTCAGATCCACCGAGCCCAGGCCTGTCACCAGGTCGTAGCCGGTGCCCGCGGGATAGCCCTCAGTGGCCCCGCTGGCACTGCAATAGCCATAGGTCGTGCCCGCCGTGCAGTAGTTGTTGCCGCTGGTCACGTCGTTGAATGCCGAAGCATAGGTAGTCGAGTTCGAGGCCAGCGTGTAAAGCGAAGGATTCAGGAGCCCCTGACCCGTCGGTGTAGCCGGCCTTCTGATTGATGATGGCCACCATGCCGGCAAAAATCGGCGCCGCAAAACTGGTGCCGCCGGCTACGGTGAAGTAACCCGAGGATGAGTCGTAGAACTCGCTGTTGCCGCAGCTCCCTGTCTGGCTGCTCGACCAGTCGCTCTGATCGCTGCTGCAGAAAAGGTAACCGGGATAATCCGGAGACGAATAAAGCGCCACATCGGGCACATCGCGCTTGCCGTCGGCCGGGATGCCGGGCACGCCGGTCTGCCAGCTGGGCTTGGAAGTATAGAGAGTGCTGACGCCGCCGCCGCCCGCACTCAAACCTCCGCCCGCGGTTGGCGAGGACATGCCGGATAGGGCGTCATCGTTCCACGCAACTTCAGGAATGTGGCTAAGCGCGGTGGTGAGCGTGATGGTATTGGTGGCGGTCGAACCCCAGTACGTTCCCACCGCGTCGTTCGCGGAGCTGATCTCCGTGCCACCCACGCCGGTGACATACTCACTGCTGGCCGGATAGCTGACCGCCAACGCCTGCTGCTGCGTGGTGGTCAGGTTGCTGAAGCCATAGCAGGCCGTTGAGCCAAAGTCTCCGGAAGAAGCGACAATGCTCTGGCCCTGCGCCTCGGCCTCCTGGTACGTGGTGTCCTGGCTAAATGCGTCCATGGTCAGCTCGGTCTCGCAGCTCCCGTAGCTCACCGAAATAATATTGCCGATCTGGGAATCGACGGCATACGCAATCGAGTCGAAAACGCCGTTGCTGTTGCTCGAGTTGCCGGTATACACAAAGTCGATGGTCGCGCCCGGTGCCATCGCGCCCGACCACTCGACGTCGAGATCCGATTCGCCCTCGTCGCCCGCGGAGAACGCAGGCGAGCCGGTGCCCGGCACCAGGATCATGTTCGGCGTTTTCTCGGTTAGCCCTGCCGCGTCCTGGAAGTTGGTGATGTCGGTCGCAGAAATCTCCGACTGACCCATCACAGCGATGGTCTGGCCGGTGCCGGTAAAGCCGCCGGTGATCAGGGAATTAACGTCATAGGCCACCTTGATGTCGCCCGGCGCAAAGAGGACATACTGCGTGCCGTTGTTGTTGAAGGTGTAGTCAGGATGCGCGATGCGGTTGACCGAGGAATGGGTGGAGCGGGGCCGCAGATCGACCAGGTCGTGGATGGCGTCCACCGTTGGCGCAATGGCCGCGGGCAGATAGAGGGCCGTTGACGGGCCCATGTGCTGCACGCCGTCGGGCCCCTTGTAATAGTGCATCTCGGTCTGGAAGGCGAGATTGACCTGGTTGGCGGTGCCGGAGAAGCGGATCATGTCGCGTCCGCGGGCGACCCAATCAACTGAGAAACCCTGCTGCTGCAGCCACTGCTCGACCTTGTCGAGGTCGGCCTGCGCCATGCCGAAGCGCGCGCCGAACTGCTCCGGCGTGAGCCACTTGTGAAAGAGAGGCGATGCCGGATTCTGCTGGGCCGCCAACAGGGTATTCAGATCGGCCTGCTGCGCAGCGGAACGGTTGAAGACCAGCGTGATGCCGGTGAGCCGCGTATCGGCGGGCATGCGCCCGGCGTCAACACGCGCGGCCGACGGTCGCGGTGAATTCTTCAGAGCCGCCATGTCGGAGGAGATTTCCGAGCGAATGCGGGGGGACGGGGCCTGCGTCTGCGCGCTGGCCGCGCCAGCCGCAAGGGCACAAGCAGCCAGCCAGCCGCAGACCCTCAGACCCTGTTGCTTTGTGAGTGCAAGCATCGTCGTCATAGCCATCCTTCAAAAAAGGGGTTTGGTGCGTTCTCGTGCGCAATCATGCGAGCCGGTAGTTGCGCTTCGCCGGGTGTAGACAGAGAGAATAACGCCGCGCGGCCCAATTGCGATAGCGCAGGTTGGTCATCCCTCGCATCGCAGCCGCTCTTCTGTAACGTGCGCGGGGCGGCGTTTCCATTTGGCAAGGCGAGTATGCCGTGAGGTATAGACGGGGATTCTGGGGCAAAGTTGTGCTGCAAGTCAGCCTTAGAGCCCGAGGGCCGGCTCCGGTTGCACCACGGTGAGGGCGCTGACGCCCTTGCCGGGCACCACAAATCCAGTGGCCCGCCAGGCAATCGCCAGCGGTTCGCGGTCCAGCAGGCGGCGAATCTGCCCACGGGCATGATCGGCCCACGGGCCGCTCCGGTCGAGCCTGACATAAGCCTGCCAGTGGCGCAGCGCGGCGCGGTGCTCGCCTCTGCGCTCGAACGCCAAGGCCAGATTGTAGTGGGCGTCCGCGTAGCGGGGCGAGAGCTCGACAGCGCGCAGGTAGGCCGCGATGGACTCCTCGGGCCGCTCCAGCTCGTCCAGTACGTTGCCCAGATCAAAGAAGGCCAGCACGTAGCCGGGGTCAGTCTCCGTCGCGCGACGGTAAAGCTCCTCGGCCCGGCCGTAGCGGCGCATGTGGAAGTAGAGCGTGCCGAGATTGATATACGCGGGGGCGTAGCCGGGCTCGCGGCTCAGAATCTCCTCGTAGAGCGAGACGGCGCGGCTCTTTTCCCCGCTCTCTTCGGCCTGCACGGCGGCAATAAACATCTCCTGCGTTACAGGAGCGGAAGCGCCCTGGCGGCGCAACTGCGCAGGCTCGGCCTCAGCGGCGTGGGCATCGATGCGCTCAAAATCGAACAGAAGCTGGCGACGGATCGGGTCGACCATCGCACCATCGCAGCGGAACGCGAGACGGGTGCCGGTGCGCACCACGGTCGCCTCCACCAGCGGATTGGCCATGCCGGCCACGGCCTTCATGGCCACCACGCTGTGCCGGATGGACGCCGCCGACACGGACTCCTCGCGCAAGGCGCGCAGGGTGCGCAACTGCCCCAGGTCCTGAAATGTGTAGGTTTGCTGCGGAGGGATGAGACCGGCCTTCTCCCAGCCCAGAAGCTGGCGGGAACTGATCTGCAGGATTCGCAAAACATCCTGACGGCTATAGCTGGTCACTCGTTCATGCTCCCTTGGTGAGTCCAGAACGGGTTCGGTTCTCTGGGAACGGGTACTAGTATCGAGATTCCGAATTCAGGTCCTGAACGTTGCTCGTGGAACAGCTACGGAGGAACCGCTCTTCTTTCGCGATTATGCCAAGAATATGCGTGGATAAGCAGTCGCGAAATAACATTGCGCAAAAAGTGCGTGGATAAACGGTGCACGACTTGGTTCCCGCGGGAAGCACGGCGCCGGTGCGCCGCTTTTGGGAGCGTGCTGATGCCCGTTGCCCAGGCACGGAAAAAAGTTGAAAGGATGGTGCGCGAAGAAGCAGGAATGGAGCCGACGGTCAGACTTGAACTGACGACCTGCTGATTACGAATCAGCTGCTCTACCAACTGAGCTACGTCGGCGTGCTCCTCATCGATTGTATCGTCGAGTCCGCTTTGGGTAAAGCTGGGCCGCGCCGCCAAAGCTGCTGCGGTTTCCCGCTATACTGCTCGCCATGGATGGAGTGGAACTGGGCGAGCAGCGGCGTCAGCTGACCGAGGCGTATCAGGACAAGTGGGATGACGAACTGCGCGCGCTGGCCGCGGACTTCAGCGACCTGACGGAGATGGCGCAGCAGGTGTTGCGCGACGAGATGCTCAAGCGCGGTCTGGGCGATCCGCAGGCTAAGCCAGCCGCTCCGCCGGTTGCCGCGATCAAGCCTGAGCCGGGCTGGCAGGACGATGAGACGCGCGAAGAGGACGCATCCGAAACGCCCGTCGAATTTACCTGGAAGACGCCGCTGTGCGATTGCGCCTCACGCGAAGAAGCCTGGCAGCGCGCCGAGATGCTGCGCCGCGCCGGCATCGAGAGCTGGATGGAAGCGCCGGGTGCCTACGACCTCGACTTGAGCGGGCCTCGCGTCGTCGTCGCCGCGGACCAGCTCGAGCAGGCGCGCGCCATCATCGCGCAGCCCGTTCCGCAAGACATCATCGATCAATCCAGAGAGGAGCTGGCTGAGCCTGCGCCGTTCGAGTCGCCGGTCTGTCCGGGTTGCGGAACGCCTGATCCGGTGCTCGTGGGAGTTGATCCGGTGAACAGCTGGCAATGCGAGAGCTGCGGCCGCGAATGGACTGACTCCGCCCCGGCCTGATTCTTCCCGGCAACAGGGTAGGCCTCGAAATCTGGCGCAGAAACGGAAAAAGCCGCCCGGCAACAGGGCAGCTTTTTCCTTAGGGAGAATAGTTCCAACGGAGGCAAAGCCATCAGAACTTTCTGGCTGCATAGTAGGTGCGGGGGAACGGGGTGTCAAGAATAAATCCGGAACGAAATAAGCCATTTATTTTGTTTATATTACAGAAATCTACAAAATTCGGGCTGCCGCGCTTAATTCGCCGCATCTTCGCCTTTTTGGGGGCGTATTTTACGGTGTTTTCGCCGTGTTTTCTGCGGTTTTCCTCGGGTTTTCCACAGGGTTAGCCGCCCGCCTTAACCCTCCAGGTACCGGGAAGTCAACAGGATCGTGTTTCGACCGGCGTCACTTCTCGAGATTGAGACGAATGAATTCCACGTCGGACACCGTGGACACCGGCTTACCCCGCGCCACGCGATAGAGCGCCCTGCCGCCGCCCAGGAAAAACCCAAGAAGCAGGGCAGCGCTGCCGCCGACGACGATCAACTCGGCGATGCCGAACAGCAGCTTGCCCGTCTTGCTCGCCTGCGACTCCATCGGCTGCGGAATGTTCAGCAGCTCTTCCTCAAAGTGCACCGACTCCAGCAGCTGATGGCTCTCCTCGGGAATCGCGTCGCCGCTCACGATCACCACCAGCGGCCCACTGCGCCGCACCTCGAGCGAAGCCTGGTCAGAGTTCGCCAGCGGCCCGGGGAACGCCGGCTGCGCGTGGCTGCCGGCCTTGATGTAGGCGCGAATCCTTGCTTCCTGCGCCATCGCCATCTGCGGCGTGGGATAGTCGATCAGCGTGAGCGTGGCTTCGGTTCGGAGGTTAGACCGTAGCTCGCGGTCAGTGCTTCCGCGCCGCGATCAAAGCCCACCATCTCCGGCGGCAGCACGCCGCCCGAGCCCGCGTAGCTGGCGACGCCCAGTGCATAGTGCGTGGTCTGCTTCTCAAGCGCGGTCTGCGGCAGATCCATCAGAATCGGCGGCGTGAGCGCGCGATTGCCCTGCGGCACGGGGATCTGGCTGGCGAGCTCGCGCATCTCCGCCGCCGACATGGGGCCGATGCGCGAGAACGTCGCATCCACCACGGTGTTGCCCAGCCAGAACAGCACGCGATTGTGATCGGAGGTTGCGCCCGTGCCGATCTCTTCCCTGGGCCAGCCGTTCTTGCGGTAGAAGCTGTAGGCGCCATACGCGCCGCTGGCGTCGAGGAAACCCAGCGCGTGCACCGTCAGCGTGTCGCCGTCGCGCTTGTAGGTGGCGAGCACCGCATGGGTAAAGTCGTACTCGCGCAGCGCCTCGGCGTTAGCGCTGTCGGCCTTGGCCGCGTCGGTCACGGTCTGGAGCGGGCCATCCGCAACCCAGCCGGCAAACGCGGTGGGGAGGAGCGGACCGGGCTTCGGCGGTGGAGGCGGCAGCTCCAGCGTCACGGCGCCGGACTTGGTGCCAGACTTGGAGCCGGACTGGGCCGCGGGCGCACCCTGCGCGCCTGCCAGTAAGCTGCTGACGGCCAGTGTTGCCGCTCCCGCGAAGACTGCAATCGAACGATGCAAAGACATCACTCCAGAGACTTCACTCAAGACTCAAGGGTACTACGCAGCGCATGACGCCGCTCCGGAGCACTCTCTAGTTGGACACTGATGCAGGCAGAAAGGTTCCACGAGCGCGCTCAGTGGTGCGACGCGATGGCTGCCCCCGCGCACCACGCATCGAACGCGGCGAGCGAACGCTCGCACTGCATGCGATGCCGCTCCTTCTTGTCGCGCACCTTCTTGCGCAGCTCTTCTTCGAGCGGCTCCAGCAGGTCGAAGGTGATGTTGGCGGGCTGGAAGTCTTTCGCGTCGGCGTGGGTGATGTAGTGCACCAGCGAGCCCAGGCCGGTGGCGCGCGGAATCGGCACAGGCTCTTCGCCGCGCGCCAACGATGCGGCGTAGATCCCGGCGAGCAGACCCGTGGCAATGGATTCCGTATAGCCCTCGACGCCGGAGAGCTGGCCTGCGAAAAGGATCGCCGGCTGCTTTTTTCAGGCGGAGGGTTTCATCCAGCAGCGCGGGCGCGCAGATATAGGTGTTGCGATGAATCTGGCCGTAGCGCAGGAACGCGCGTTCTCGAGGCCGGGGATGAGGCGCAGCACGCGCGCCTGTTCGCCCCACTTGAGGTGGTTCTGAAAGCCGACGAGGTTGTAGCTGTCGGCGCGCAGGTTTTCCTTGCGCAGTTGCACCACGGCCCACGGCGTTTTGCCGGTGCGCGGATCGCGCAGGCCGACGGGCTTCATGGGGCCGAAGCGCAGGGTGTCGCGGCCGCGGCGGGCGAGGATCTCGATGGGCAGGCAGCCTTCAAAGTAATCGAGCTTCTCCCACTCCTTGGCTTCGGCGGCTTCGGCGGCGAGCAGCGCGTCGAGAAACGGTCGTACTCCTCGCGGGTCATGGGGCAGTTGATGTAATCGGCCGTGCCTTTGTCCCAGCGCGCGGCAAAGTAGACGCGGTTCATGTCGATGGTGTCGGCATCGACGATGGGGGAGATGGAGTCGTAGAAGGCAAGATGCTCGGAGCCGGTGATGCGCGCGATCTCCGCGCTGAGCGCGGGCGAAGTGAGCGGGCCGGTGGCGAGAATCGTCAGTGGTGTCCGGCGGCGCATCGAGCGAAGTAACCTCTTCGCGGATCACGCGAATCTTCGGCTCGGCGGCGATGGCTTCGGCGATGCGGCGCGAGAACTCGACGCGATCGACGGCCAGCGCGTGGCCTGCTGGAACTGCCGTCTCATCGGCAAGGCGCAGAAGAGCGGAACCCGCGCGGCGCATCTCCTGCTTCAAGCAGCCACGGCGCGGTGTTGGGCGACTCGCTCTTGAGCGAGTTGGAGCAGACCAGCTCGCCGAACTCGATGGTCTGGTGCGCGGGCGTGAGGCGCGGCTTGCCGTCCACCATGGCGCGCATTTCGTAGAGATCGACTTCGCAGCCGAGGCGCGCCGCGGTCAGCGCCGCTTCGGGGCCGGCCAGTCCGCCGCCGATGACGCGAATCTTCTGCGATTCGGGAGCCGTTCGGCTCTCTTGCGTTGGGACGCAAGTGGGGCACTCTCGGCGCCGGCCGGCCAGTCGCGCAGTGCCTCGCCGGTGACGCGCACATTGCGCCACTCATCCAGGAACTCGGCGCCCATGGCCGCGTAGAAGTCGATTGCCGGGGTGTTCCAGTCCAGAACCTCCCACTGCAGGCGCGGGCAGCCGTTCTCCACCGCGACGGCCGCGACCTGCTGCAGCAGCGCCTTGCCGATGCCGAGGCCGCGGAGATCCGGGGAGCACGAAAAGGTCTTCGAGATACAACGCCCGGCCGGCCCAGCCAGGTGGAGTAATTGAAGAAATACAGGGCGAAGCCTGCCGGAACGCCGTCGTATTCGGCGATCAGGCACTGGTAGAAGGCGGTCGGGCCCAAAGCCATCGCGCAGCAGGTCGGCCTCCGTGGCGGTCACCGCGTCGGGCTCGCGCTCGTAGAGGGCGAGGGCGCGGATAAAGACAAGAATCTGTGGAACATCCGCTTCCGCAGCGGGCCGGATGGTGGTTGCCATAGCTTTATTGTAGGGTGTGATCCGCGCCACAAGCCCGCACTCCGCCGCGCCCCTACAGTCAGAATCGCGGCGGTCTGGGTGCCCGGCAGACCGCCCGCACTATGGCTATCTGCATCACAGCCTTGTGCTGGGCCGTCTGTTGGATTTACCTTGGGCAGTGCCGAGAGATCAGGCCGGTAAGCTGCGGCCTGCCTCCGGAGTATCCGGCACGCGGCCCCGTCAGGCTGCCCGCGCGAAAGGTCCGGAGCCGCATGCAATGCGGATTCAGGGGCGCGCAGCCCAGCAGCCGACGATAAGCTTGATATGGACGGAGTCCGCAGACGGCCCAGGCCGCGCGAGCTCCCAAGGAGAGAAATGATGAAACGAAACCTTCTGCTTTCGCTGGGCGTGCTGGCATTCGCCCTTGTGCCTGCCCTTGCACAGCAACCGCCGGCTGCCGCCGGGCCCGGGATCAAAGTGCATGGCCACGTCACCAATCCCACCGGCGCGCCCCAGGGCGACGGCACGGTGACCTACCTCGAGATCATCCGCCCCTCGCAGGGGCCGGGACTGCCTCCGCAGACCGCGGAGCGCGGCACATTCAACGTGGACGCGAGCGGAGACTACACCGGCGAAGTACCCGCCGGAAAGTACGCGATTGTTTACCGCTCGGCTGGCATGGAGAAGGACAAGGAGGCCGACCGCATCGAGAACATCACGGTCGCCGCAGGCGCGGAGAACGTTGGCGACGTGGATATGTCGCGCGCCGAATACATTGCCAAGCTGCCGGACGACCAGAAGAAGCAGCTCGAAGAGCTGCGCAAGAAGAACTCCGAGGCGCTCAAAGCCAACGAGGTGATCAAGAACCTCAACGCCGACCTCAAAGTTGTGGTCCAGGATCTGAAAGACTCTGACGGCGCGCATGCCCAGGCCGCCCAGGAACTGGGCGCCTCGGCATCTCATGCGGACCTCGAAGCCAAGGCCAACGAAATCAAGACCGCCAAGTACACCGATGTGGAAACGCTTGATGACCAAGGACACCGAGGTCCGGCCGGGAGAGCCGATTCTCTGGGCTTATCTCGGTCAGGCGCAGGCGGGTCTGAAGAAGTACGACGACGCCGAAGCCTCCTACAAGAAGTCTCTCGATGCCGACACCGCCTCCAAGAAGCCAAACCCCGCCATCGAAGGTATGGTTGAGTCGGGTCTGGGCGAGGTCTATGCGCGCACCGGCAAGGTGCCTGAAGCCAACGCAGCCTATGACGCGGCGGCGAAGGCCAATCCCCCTTCTGCCGGCACCTACTACCGCAACCAGGCCGTGATCTTCTTCCAGGCCGGCAACGCGGACGCGCAGGTTGCCGCCGCCGACATCGCGATCAAGAGCGATCCCAATGACGCACTGGTCTACTACCTCAAGGGCCAGGGCCTGGTGAACAAGGCCACCATCGATCCCAAGACGCAGCGCATCGTTCTGCCGGACGACTGCATGGCCGCCTACCAGAAGTATCTCGACCTTGCGCCTACCGGCCCCTATGCCGCTGAGGTGCAGAGCATTCTGCAGCAGGCTGGGCAGAAGGTCAGCTCCACGTACAAGGCGGGCAAGAAGTAGTTCCTTCCGCTCGCACCACCGAGGGGCGCATCCGGCAACGGATGTGCCCTTCGCCTTTGGTGCAGGCCGCGTGGCTGGAGGCCGAATCGCCGCGCCGTCTACAATCCACTGCATGAGTGCAGGGGTGCTCAGCTACGAAGAAGCCGCGGCGGTGGTCACGGACTACGCGCAGACGCTTGCTCCGCGACAACCGGTGCGTTTGTCGCTGGGCGAGGCTGCCGGTCGCGTTCTCGCGCAGGCCCTCGTCGCGGACACAGACCAGCCGCCCTTTGCCCGCTCCACGCGCGATGGCTTTGCCGGCCGCGCCGCGGAGCTGTCGGAGCATCAGTGGCTGCCGATCGCGGGAGCGACGCACGCGGGCGAACCGCCCCCCTCCGCATTGCCGTCGGGCGCGGCGTGGGAGATCATGACCGGCGCACCGGTTCCGGCGGGTGCGGACGCCGTGGCCATGCTGGAGCACGCGGAGCGCGATGGCGCGCGTGTGCGCCTGCTGCCGCCGCGCACGCTGCAATCGGGCGAGAATATTGTGGCGCAGGGTGCGCAGGCCCACGCGGGCGACGCGTTGCTGGCAGCCTGTGTGCGCCTTGGGACCGCGCAGATCGCGCTGGCGGCTACATGCGGATACTCGCTTGTCGACGTCTTTCCCCGGCCGCGCGTGGCGATTCTCACCACCGGCGATGAGCTGGTGTCCGTCGACGCCGTGCCCGCGCCGGGACAGATTCGCAACTCCAACGCGCCCATGCTCGCCGCGCTCGTCGCCGCGGCGGGCGGCGAGCCGCTGCTGCTGCCCACGGCGGCCGACACCGCTGAGGCTCTTGATGCCGCTCTGGCGCAGGCGATGCGCGCGGACCTGCTCCTCATCTCCGGCGGCGTCTCCGCGGGCAAGTTCGATCTGGTCGAGCCGGCCCTCGAGCGCCTCGGCGCGGAGTTTCATTTCACCGGCGTACGCATGCAGCCGGGCAAGCCGCTGGTGTTTGGCACGGTCCCCACAGAGCGCAGCGAAATCGAGCACCGGGCGATGCCTTTCTTCGGGTTGCCGGGGAACCCCATCTCGTCGGCGGTCACGTTTCTGCTTTTCTGCGCGCCGGTGCTGTCCGCGCTGGCCGGAATCAGCGAACCTGGCACCCGCTTCGTCGCCGCGCAGCTTGGCCGCGAGACCGACCGCAAAGCCCGGCCGGGGCTCACGCGCTTTCTTCCCGCGCGCTGCAATTTCAATCCGCCTCACGGCATGCTGCCGCAGGTGGAGACGATTCCCTGGCACGGCTCAGGGGATCTGCCTGCCTTTGCCCGCGCCAACTGCTTTCTGGTGGTGCCGGAAGATACCGGCACACTCGACGCCGGCGCGATGGTTCGTATTCTGTTGATCGATTGAGTCTGAGGAGACTGCAATGTCCGAATCCGCTGTGCCCGAATCCGCCGGACTATCGCACTACGACGCCGCTGGCCGCGCCGCCATGGTGGACGTGAGCGCCAAGCAGGCCACACGCCGCACGGCAACCGCGTCGGCCTTTGTCGAGCTCTCTG
Source organism: uncultured Acidobacteriaceae bacterium (assembly GCA_963783925.1). Lineage (GTDB taxonomy): Bacteria > Acidobacteriota > Terriglobia > Terriglobales > Acidobacteriaceae > Telmatobacter. The sequence continues at coordinate 724,458 of CAWAPM010000001.1, forward strand.
CCGCAGTGCTGGCCGCGCTGCCCGCCAACCCCAAGGGCAATCCGCTTGAGGTCGCGCGTGTCGCCGGCATTCAGGCCGCCAAGCGAACTTCAGAGCTGATTCCGATGTGCCATCCGCTGGCGCTCACCCACGTCGACGTGACTGCCGAGGTTGTCTCAGGCGGCGTGCGCATCACCGCGACTGCCGCCACCGTGGGCCCCACGGGCGTCGAGATGGAAGCGCTCACCGCAGCTTCCATCGCCGCGCTTACCGTCTACGACATGACCAAGGCCCTCGACAAGAGCATCGTCATCCGCAGCATTCAGCTCGACGCCAAGACCGGCGGCAAGAGCGGCGACTTCGCGCGCGGATAGCGCGCAGGCCCGCCGCTCAGGTTTTCTACTTCGATGGCGGCGGTGCCGGATGGTCGTGATCGTGATCGTCGTCTGGCGGCGGCACAAACGGCTCCGGGTTCAGGTGGCCGCGGTGGCAGGTGCCGCAGCTTACGCCCATGCCCGAGCTGTCGATCTTGCCGATGTAGTCGGTGTTGATTTCGTGGACCATTTTCGCCATCAGGCGCGCGGTGGCCTTCTCAGGCTTGGAGTCATCGGCGAAGTTGAGCCGCGGCTTGCCATTCGGCCCCAGGTTATTTGGATCCGCCGCGTGGCAGGTGCTGCACTCGGTGCCCAGCGCATGCGCCCAGCCGTGCATGATCTCGTGAACTTGCTCGGCCGTGAGGGTCTTGGGCAGGACTTGCAGGTTGCTTGGCGGCGGCATCGGGCCGTGCTCGTGGTGCGCCGGGGCCTCGGCGGGCTGCTGGGCGCGGGCTGCGGGGCTCAGCAACAGGGCAGCCACGGCGGCGGCCGCGGCAAAGGACAAGAGCGGGGAAGCGGTTTTCAAGCGGCTATTCCTCGTGGGTCTGGAAATGGGGTCCTGCACGTCTGACGGAATTCTACGTCGCCTGGTTGCGTGGTTCGATAAAGAGTTTGCGGCCGGCCAGATTTTTGGCTCCGGAGACGCAGACGTGCCCTGGCAATGCAAAGCGTAGCGGCCAGTCGACCGCATGCCTGATCCCGATGCGCGCGGTCACCAGCGCTTCCTCGGGAACGCAGCCGTCGTCGCGCAGTTGCAGCGGCGATCGCGGGCTGGTGAGGTCCAGGCCGTTGTGCTCCTCACGTGTGAGTCCCAGCGCCTGGCACAGCCGGCCGGGGCCAGAGGTGAGCAACCGCGATGACGCACCGCGCTTGAGGCCGCGATTGGCCGCCATGGCATCGAGCCCGGCCAGCGGCTCCAGTGCGCGCAGCAGCACACCGCCCGCCAGACCAACTGCTTCGCAGCTGACATTGGCGCAGAAGTAGCGCCCGTAGATCGAGTAGATATAGGCATGGCCAGCCGGACCGAACAAGACCTCGTTCCGCGGCGTGGGGCCCCGAAAAGTGTGCGCTGCCGGGTCGGGCGGCTGGTTGTGCGGGCCAAGATACGCCTCGACTTCGACAATCCTCCCCGCCACGATGCCTTGGGGTGTGCGGTGCACAAGGATCTTGCCCAGCAGGCGCGGAGCCACCCGCTCCGGAACGTCCTCATAGAACGTGCGCGGCAGCAGCGCGCCGGCGAGCTTCGTGCTTTCCCGGGTCTCAAAAGAGAGACCTGGGGCACCCGGCTTTCGCAGTCTGCGCGGCTTCTCGATTACTTGTGGTTTTTGTTCCATTCCTTCAGCAGGGCCAGCACCTCTTCGGCGTGGCCTTCGGGCGTGACGTTGGGGAAGATGTGGATCAGTTTCTGGTCCGGACCGATGAGAAATGTGGTCCGCGCAATGCCCCAAACCATCTTGCCGTACATGTTCTTTTGCTTCATCACGCCAAACTGATTGCAGACTTTCTCGTCTACATCAGCAAGGAGCGTATACGGCAGGTCGTATTTTGCGCGAAACTTGGCCTGGGCTTTGGGCGTGTCGCGCGAGATGCCCAGCACCACGGCGCCCGCCGCCAACAGTTTCTTGAAGGTGTCACGGAAACCGCAGGCCTCGATGGTGCAGCCGGGGGTGTCGGCTCTGGGATAAAAGAAGAGTACGACCGGTTTGCCTTTGTAGTCGGAGAGGCTTACGGTTTTGTCCTCGTCGGTTTGCAGTGTAAAGTCAGCTACCTTTTCATTCAGTTCCATTGGGGCGTCCCTCGCATGCTGGTTCAGCACTTACTCAAGTCGCATTATTCCCGAGCCGCCCGGCCGGTGTCATGGGCCTTGGCGCTCTTCGTTTCGATTGCGCTGCCGCTGGCTGCCCAATATCCCGGTCAGATCGCCGATCCCGAAGCGAAGAAGGTGCCCATCCTGCGCGCCGTGGCGGTGCTCGAGTGGACCGGCGACCCCGGCAAGCCGAAGAAAGCCCGTCTTGTGCCCCTCACCGTCTTCGATGGCGATCAGCTCCAGGATGGCGGCATCTATCTCGCCCGGCCGCAGCCGCTGGCCCTGGCCGGCGAGGTGGAGTACGAACTGCGAAAGACCGGCAAGAACATCGGCCTCTTCGACGTGGAGAACGCCGCGCAGGAAGAAGGCATGTGGGTGGGCTACGGCACGTGGAAGCCCATGCCCGCGCCGAAACACGAAGCGGCCAAAGCTCCCGCGCCTGTCGATGACGAGGACAACGACAATCCTGTGCTGCACCGCAAGCACCACAGCGGCGACAGCAAGGGAAGCGACAAGAGCGGAAGTGATTCGGGCGGCTCGTCTGCCGGGTCAGACGCTCCCGCGCCCGACCCTGACCGGCCCGTGTTGCACAAGGCTCCGGACAGCGAAAACGGGTCGGGCACGGCATCGGGAACTTCCGGCGACTCCGGAGCGAAGCAGACCGCCGACGATTCCGACCGGCCCAAGCTCCACAAGAAAGACAAACCGGCTGAGGACATCGGCCACGTCGAAGATTTGCCGGAGGTCACCGATCCTGATCGCCCGCGCCTCAAGCGCGGCAAGTCCTCGGATAACGGTCCGATGATAACGCCGAGCCTGATGGGCATCCCTTCCGATCTGGAGCAGGCCGTGGCTGTGAGCGATGCGCGCGATCTTCCCGAGCATCCGTGGACTTACAGCTGGGCCAACCCAGCCGACGAGCTCAAGATGAAGGCTGCGCTCGAAGATCAGGCCCGCGCAGCGCTTGGGATTCTGCCCCCACCCCCGGCACCCAAGTCCAAAACAAAATCCGCTCATACGCGCACCCACCTTACCCTGCCGCCCGCGCCTGCTCCGCTTGTCGACGAGCATTTCCGCGTCTTCGAGCTGGCTTATGGTTCCGGTGCGACGCTGGTGCTCAGCGCGCGCACGGACGCGCCGCCCGCCCAGCAGAAGTTCGTCACATTGATTGCGCAGCCGGATCTCTACGGCGGCCTGTTGATTCTGCTGAAGAACGTAACCGACGCCGCGCGCCTGGACGACACGCCGCGCATGCGCCTGGTGGACGCGGTCGATGCCTACTCCGACAATCGCGGCGAGCTGGTTTTCGAGCTGCGCGGGGCCACCGGACGCCGCTTTGCCCTCTACCGCGTGCTGCGCGGACAGGCCCAGCAGGTCTTTCTCAGCGGCATGGGCACCTTCGGGGTCGATCTGGCTGCTCAGTGAGCGGCCGGTCCGCGAAGATCGCACGCATCGCCGATCGGGGCAATTCAGAGTGAATTCACCCTCGTCCAGGCCGAACACACGCTAAGATAATCTCGCTCCCCAGGGACACATCAGACACATGCCGGAGGTGAAAGCCATGCGCAGATACGCGCCACGGGCCATACTCGTTCTGACCGTTCTGGCCTCCAGTCTCCCGCTGCATGCGCAGGTGGATCGATACACGGAGTCGATTCTCGACGTCTGCAACAAGGGCACGGTTCCCGTCGAAGTCGTCGTAGCAAGCAAGAACGAAGACATCGCACGCGGCGGCCTCTTCGGCACGATCAACGGCACCGCAAAATACTACTGGGAGATCGAGGGCACAACCGTCGCTCCCAGGGAATGCAAGACGGTCAACACAAACGATGGCGTACCCGCATACATCGCCTTCGGCTTTCCCGATGCAAAAGGCGTCTGGGGATCCGGCAAGATCGCGCAGGTGCCCGATCTTGGCTCGGTGGGCAGGCCCACGGCCACTAATCTCTTTCATGAAGATAAAGTTCTGATCGCCAGCCCCAGCGCTAGGACGATGTGCGCCCACAGAGACGAAACGTCGTACGCCATCAACGACGACTTCCAAACCGATTGCGCGGCTCTGCACTTAACCGGCGGACTGCGCCCGGACGTCGGACACGGGGCCTTCTTTCCTGTCACCTCGGCGCTCTACTTTTACCCCGAATCCTATAGGTGCCCCGACAATCCCTCTCCCGGCGCGGTCAACTACTGCGAAAACGCCCAATATTACCTGAACGTCGCGCCAGGGCCCGGCGATCGCGATCTCCACGCCACTGTCGGGACCGGCGGAGGAGGGGACACTGCGCCCGTCGACGCTGCCCAGGCGCTCCAGACGCTGCGGTCGATCCTCGACGGCCTACAGGCCCTGCAGAACCCGGCCTGTAACGTCATCACCAGGGCGGAGGCGGAAGCCGTTCTGGGTGTGTCGATCAATGCGCCCGAGGCAACCCGCACCTTATGCCGCTACCAGGAGCCCGGATACGGAACTGATCCTTCCAAACACAAACAAATCACGATCGGCATCTGGCGCTCCACGACGGCTGCCGCCGAGGATGTCAATAACCGCCGCAACGCCATCATCAGGGACAAATCCCTTCTGCCCGTGACCTACAAGGAGCTTCCGGATTTCGGCGATGCCGCTTTTTGGGTCTGGGCCGGCGGATACTACGGCGCGCTGTATGCGTTCCGCGGCGGGATGGTTGAAGTCGCGGTCAAGATCAGTGGAGTTCCCGAAAGCGTGGCCCTGGCCAACGCCAGGAAATTTGCAGCCCGGCCGCTCGGCGGCACTGGCAAAACCGGTTACGTGTACGCCGCTCGCAAAGATCAGTAACATTGGCCGAATGCAAAATCCTGTTCGGGCCTCAAAACCATTGCTCTGAAACGCAAAACGAGGACCGGGATCGCTCCCGGTCCTCGTTTGTCTGCGAGATTCTGCCGGAATCCGGCTTATAGCTTACAGAGGCTGAACGTCTGCCGCCTGCCAGCCCTTGGGCCCCTTCACCACGTTGAACTGCACGGCTTGACCTTCCTGCAGGCTCTTGAAACCACTCGAGTTGATTGCAGAGTAATGCACAAACACGTCTTCGCCGTTCTGGCGCGAGATAAAGCCGAAGCCCTTCGCGTCATTGAACCACTTCACAGTACCTTGTTCCATTTGGATCTTATTTCCTGGATTGAATTGCGCTGGATGAATCGGAGCGACCACTGGCAGAATCTTGCTTGGTTGGGCGAGCACTGCTCACGCCCGGTTCGGCTCTAACGCTGCATCCATTGTAGCATTCCCCTGCAAATCCGGGCGATGGAATTCTTCCCCTCCGGTAACCCCCGCCCAATTTTCAGCCCACATAAACCCGCGCAGAGTCAGCAACCTGCAGCCGAATCCGCTGTTGTGCTACCGTTGAGGGTCGCCATGCCCACCGATCCTGTTCCCGGCCTGCTGGCCCGCGCCGCCGACGCGCTCGAAGCCGAATTTTCCGCGCTGCCGCCTCTCGATTCCAGCTGCCGATTCCGGCGCGATGGCCGCCGTTCTGGCCGAGGTGGCCCATCGGCTCGGCGACAACTACCCCTACTTTCATCCCCTTTATGCCGGGCAAATGCTCAAGCCGCCCCATCCGGTGGCCCGCGCAGCCTATGCGCTGGCCATGAGCATCAACCCGAACAACCACGCCCGCGATGGCGGCCGCGCCAGCTCCGAGATGGAGATGGAGGCGGTCGCGGTAATCGCCCGTATGTTCGGCTGGACCGAATTTCTCGGCCACTTGACCTCCGGCGGCACCATGGCCAACCTCGAAGCGCTATGGGTGGCCGGGCAGCTCGCGCCGGGCAAACGCATCGTCGGCTCCGCCCAGGCGCACTACACACACAGCCGCATCTCCGGCGTGTTGAAGCTCGACTTCACGGCGATCGCCGCCGACCAGCGCGGGCGCATGGACCTCGCAGCGCTCGAAGACGAGCTGCGCAAGGGCGATGTCGGCACGGTTGTTGTCACGCTCGGCACCACGGCCATCGGCGCCGTCGATCCGCTGGATGAGATTCTCGCCGCTTCGTGCACGCTATGGCTTTCGCATTCACATCGATGCTGCTTACGGCGGCTACTTCCGGCTGATCCCCGACGCTCTCGACGAGCCCGCCCGCCGCGCCTATGCAGCCATCGATCAGGCCGACTCCATCGTCGTCGATCCGCATAAGCACGGCCTGCAGCCTTACGGGTGCGGCTGCGTGCTCTTTCGCGACCCCGGCGTGGGACGGCTGTACCAGCATGACTCGCCGTATACGTACTTCACGTCGAAGGACCTGCACCTGGGCGAGATCAGCCTCGAGTGCTCCCGCGCCGGAGCGGCTGCGGTGGCGCTGTGGGCCACGCAGCAACTGCTGCCCCCGGTGCCCGGCGGCGCATTTGCCCAGGGCCTTGCGCAGAGCCGCGCCGCGGCGGTAGAACTCGATGGCCGCCTGCGTGCCGACGCGCGCTTCACCGCCCTCGCGGCGGGGCCTCCGGAGCTCGACATCGTGGTGTGGAAGCTGAACGCAAACACTCCGGAGGAGTCCTCGCGCCTTGCTCAACAGGCATTTGATGCCTGCGCCGCATGCGATTTGCATCTGGCCCTTGTACAATTGCCGCAATCCTGGTTTGCCGCCGCCGGCGGCGCAGAAGCACCAGAAGACCGGCAGGAGTACGTGACTTGCCTGCGTTCTGTGTTGATGAAGCCGGAGCATCTCGACTGGCTGGACCGGATCTGGGCAAAATTGACCGCAAGCACGAAGCGGTGAGAGGGGCGGAAGCGATGGCAGAGCAGGCTTCGGTTGAAACTGCGAAAGAAAACGTTCTCATCGCGGCCAGCCCTTTCTCTATCGCTTTATTGCCTCACCTCGGCGGCAAGATTTCCTCCATCCTTTATGCCGGTCGGGAGCTCCTGCAGGCTCCGCTCGCACCCCCCGAGCCTCGCACCCGTACCATGCCGTTTGACGCCGGCGATGCCAGCGGCTGGGACGAGTGCCTGCCCTCCGTGGCGGACTGCACTGTCGCGACCGCCGCCTGTGTGGCGCATATTCCCGATCACGGCGACCTGTGGCGCATCGGCTGGGAGATCGTCCGGCACGACGCGGCATCCATCACCCTGCGCGGCCAGTGCTTTTCGCTGCCCCTCGCGCTGGAGCGCACGCTGACGCTGTCCGAGACCGAGCTCGGCTGGCGGCTCGACGCCCACTACACCGTGACCAACACCGGCTCGGTCGCCGCGCCGTGGTCGTGGGCTGCGCATCCGCTCTTGAGCGCCGAAGAGGGCGACACCATTGAGCTTCCTGAATCCCTCACCCAGTTGCGCGTCGAAGGCTCCGGCGGTGCGCGTCTCGGTGCGTCCGGCTCCGCCGTCTGCTGGCCCATCGCAACCCTCGCCGACGGAAGCAAGGCCGATTTGCGCATCGCGCAGCCAGCCGCCTCCGGCATCGGCGACAAACTCTTTACACGCGCGCTCGCCGCGCACGAAAACTGGTGTGCGCTGCGGCGTCCGGGCGCGGGTCTTCGCATTCGCGTGAGTTTTGATCCGGCAGCTACGCCGTATCTCGGTCTCTGGATCTGCTATGGCGGCTGGCCTGACAAGCCGGGTCCTAAGCAGGTTTGTGTGGCGCTCGAACCAGCCACCGCCCCCGTCGATTCGCTCGCGGTCGAGGGAGAGTGGTCGCGGGTTCTCCATCCAGGACAGTCGTTTTCATGGCCAATGATGATCGATTTTGAAAGACTTTAGGTTTCAACCTTTATGCATGATCCTGCCGCATTGCGCATCACTCATCGGAGCCGCTTTCACGCCGAGCCGGCCATTTTCGCCGCGCCTGGCCGCGTCAATCTCATCGGCGAACACACGGACTACGCCGAGGGCTTCGTCATGCCCGCGGCCATCGACTTCGCCACCCTCGCAGCGATTTCGCCGCGCTCGGACGGCAAAATCGTGATGTTCGCCGAGAACTACGGCCAGGAGCGCACCTTTGACGCCGCCGCGCTGCCCGCCGGGCCCTCGCGCCACTGGAGCGATTATCCGATGGGCGTGGTCTCGATTCTCACCGGCGAAGGCCACACTTTTCCCGGCTTCAGTCTCACGCTGTGGGGCGATGTCCCTCTGAGTGCCGGCCTTTCAAGCTCCGCCTCGGTCGAGGTGGCCGCGGCGCTCGCGGTTCTCTCGCTGATCGGCGTTCAGTATCCGGGTGCTGTGCTCGCGCGCCTGTGTCAGCGCGCAGAGAACGAATTTGTCGGCGCCAACTGCGGCATCATGGACCAGTTCATCTCCGTGAACGGCGAAGAAGACCACGCCCTGCTGCTCGATTGCCGTGACCTGAGCTACAAGCTCGCGCCTATCCCCGCCAGCATTGCGCTGGTCATCGCCAACACTATGGTCAAGCACTCGGTGGCCGGTGGTGAGTACACCACCCGGCGCGCCGAGGTGGAAGAAGCCGCCGCCGTGATCGCGCGGCACCGGCCGGCGGTGCATTTCCTGCGCGACGCGACTGTCGAGGACCTGGCGAAATGGGGCGGCGAGATGAGCGCCAACGCTCTGAAGCGCGCGCGCCACGTCATCACGGAAAATACCCGCACCGTTGCCGCCGCGGATGCGCTCATCCGCCACAATCTGCCTGAGCTTGGGCGTCTGATGGCCGAAGCGCACGCCAGCTACAGCGAAGACTTCGAGGCCAGCTGCATCGAGGCCGATGCCATGGTTGCGCTGGCGCAGGATCTACCCGGCCTGATCGGCGCACGGCTCACGGGAGGCGGCTTTGGCGGCTGCACCATCAATCTGGTGGAGCGCGAACATGCCACGGCATTTTCCGCCGCGCTCGGCGAACGTTACACCGGCGAGTTCGGCATCGTACCGCAGATCATGGTCTGCCATGCATCTAACGGAGCAAGGAAGATTGGATGACCCAAACCGCTGGACGCGTCAGGTTCGCCACGTTACCCGGTAAGTTTTTCTGGAGCCACACTTTAGGTTTCTCGAGGCGGGCAATCCGGCGCGCCGGCGGTTATTGAAGTTCGCTGCCTTGGTAAAATCAAAGAAGTTTTCGAGAGTTGAAAATCAGGAAAAGCTGGATCGACAGGACTCCGGTCCACCGCGATTCATTGAGATATTCTTCCCGGCCACATCCGGCTGGCCGGCTTGGAGCCGCAGAGAGGCATCGATGCAGTTAGCTGGCGCAGACAAGCCCTATTCCTTCGATTCATTTCCGTCTTCAGGCCTGGTCGCGTACTTCTCCATGGAGATCGCGATCAACCCCGCCATGCCTACTTACTCGGGCGGCCTGGGCATGCTTGCGGGAGACACACTGCGCTCCGCCGCCGACCTGGGCGTGCCGCTGGTGGCGTTCTCTCTGGCCCACCGCAAGGGCTACTTCCAGCAGCACTTGAGCGGCGAAGGCGACCAGACCGAAGACGTGCAGCCATGGAATCCCTCCGACTTCTGCACGGAAGAAGCCGCGCGCGTCACAGTCTCCATTGAAGACCGCGTGGTGACTGTGCGCGCGTGGCGCTACGACCTGGTGGGCCGCGCCGGCCACACGGTGCCCATCTACCTGCTCGATACCGACCTCGACGGCAACTCCGACTGGGACCGCGCCCTCACCGACCATCTCTACGGCGGCGACACCAACTACCGGCTGCAGCAGGAGATCGTTCTGGGGATGGGCGGCGCGCGCATGGCTGGCGCCCTCGGCTTCACGGTCAACGTCTACCACATGAACGAAGGCCACGCGGCTCTGCTGACCCTGGCCCTGCTTGAGAGCCAGCTCGGCGGCGGCCCGGCCGGCGACGTTACCGAGACCGACATCGCGCAGGTGCGCCGCAAGTGCGTCTTCACCACGCACACGCCGGTGCCCGCCGGCCACGATCGCTTCTCGAAAGAACAGGCCATCCGCATCCTTGGCGGTGACCGCACCGCGCAGCTTGAAAAACTCGGCTGCTTCCGCGAGGGCCTGCTCAACATGACGCTGGTTGCGCTGCGCTTTTCGCGCTACGCCAACGGCGTGGCTCTGCAGCATGGCAAGGTGTCGCGCGCCATGTTCCCCGAGTTCCAGATCGACTCCATCACCAATGGCGTGCACGCGCCTACATGGGTCTCCGAGCCCGTGCAGCATCTACTCGATACGCACATCCCCGCCTGGCGTCGCGACAGTCTCTATCTCCGCAACGCCATCGACCTGCCTGAGCAGGAGATGCTGAGCGCCCATGCCCGCGCCAAAGACACGCTGCTGGCCGAGGTCAGCGCCCGCACCGGCACAGTGCTCAATCCCAAGGTGCTCACGCTGGGCTTTGCCCGCCGTGTTGCGACTTACAAGCGCGCCAACCTGCTCTTTCAGGACCCCGATCGGCTGCTGAAGATCGCTGAAGCTGCCGGCGGCCTCCAAATCCTCTATGCGGGCAAGGCTCACCCGCAGGACGAGCCGGGCAAGGCGCTCATCCACAGCGTCATCGAAACCGCGCACAAACTTTCCGGCAACATTCTGCGCATCGTGTATCTCGAAAACTACGACTGGAGCCTGGGCGCGCTGCTCACCGCGGGTGTGGATGTGTGGGTCAACACGCCGCGTCGTCCGTATGAAGCCTCCGGAACCAGCGGCATGAAGGCCGCGCTCAACGGCGTGCCGAGCCTGTCGATCCTCGATGGCTGGTGGATCGAGGGCTGCATTGAGGGCGTCACCGGCTGGGCGATTGAAGACGGCGCAGACGATGCTGCCGAGGCCAACTCGCTCTACAACAAGCTCGAGAAAGCCGTGGCGCCGCTCTACAAGGACGCGCCGGAGAAATGGGCGCACCTGATGCGCACCACGCTGGCCTTCAATGGCTCATTCTTCAACACGGACCGCATGGTGCAGCAGTACGCGGGCAACGCCTATTACCCGGTGCTGCCCGCAGTGCCCGCGCACGTTGAAGAACCAAGCATGGCGCACTGAGCGTCATTCCTCATCGAAGGGCGAATCCGCACGCGCACTTCAGCCGCTGGATTCGCCCTTTTGCGTGTCCCCTATAATCTCCTGAACAGCACTTGATCGACGTTGCCGCGAGGGCGCAAAGCCATGCCTATCCTCCCGCATCGTCGCGTCCTCGCAGTCCCAGGAGCCGTTGCCCTTGAATCCCGTCGCTATCGAAGCCGCTGAGTCCGTAGAATCCTCCGACTCCGCGCGCCCGCTCTGCGTCGATCTCGACGGCACGCTTATCAAGTCCGACAGCCTGCTCGACGGCCTCTGCCAGTTCGTTCGCCATCATCCGCTGCAGGTCTGGCAAATTCCGTTGTGGATCGCCGGCGGCCGAGCGCACTTCAAGCGCGAGATCGCGCAGCGCGCGCCGCTTGACGCTGCACGCCTGCCCTACAACACCGCCCTGCGCAGTTATCTGCAGGCTGAGCGCCGTGCCGGCCGCACGCTCTATCTCGCCACCGGCGCAGATGCGGCTCTGGCCGAGCGCGTGGCAGCGCACACGGGGCTCTTCGCCGGCGTGCTTGCCTCCGACGGCGTGACCAACCTTACGCGCGCCAGCAAGCTGCGCAGCCTCAAGGAGCGCTTCGGCGCATTCGACTACATCGGCAACTCCCGCGCCGATCTACCTCTGCTGGCCGGCGCGGGCACCGCCATGGTGGCCAACCCCACGCTGGGCGTGCGCCTCGGGCTGGGCATGCGTTCCATCTCCGCCGCACGCGTCTTCCGAGATCGCCGCCCCATCGCGCGCTCCGTCATCAAAGCCATTCGCGTGCATCAGTGGGCCAAGAACGTGCTTCTCTTCGCCCCGCTCGTGCTCTCTCACCAACTCAACGCGCGCTCGCTGGCTGCCGCCGTCGCGGCCTTCTTCTGCTTCAGCTTTGTCGCCTCGGCCAACTACCTGGTCAACGACATGCTCGACCTCGAGAGCGACCGCCATCATCCCGCCAAGCGCATGCGTCCCTTCGCGGCGGGCGATCTCGCCGTCACCACCGGCTTCGCGCTGGCCGCGGTGCTGGTGCTGGCCGCCGCGGCGCTGCTGCCGTTGTTGCCCGTCGCCTTCGCGCTGTGGATGGCTCTCTACATCGCGTCGACCATGGCGTATTCGCTCTACCTGAAGCGCGTGGCCATCGTCGATGTGCTGGTGCTCTCCGGCCTCTACACGCTGCGCCTGCTGGCGGGCGGCGCGGCTACCGGCACCGAGATCTCGCAGTGGCTGGCCGGCTTCTCGAGCTTCCTGTTCCTCTCGCTGGCCATGGTCAAGCGCTTCAGCGAGCTTGAAAACCTGCGCGAGCGCGGCCTCTCCGCAACTCACGGCCGCGGCTATCTGGTCTCCGACATGGGCCAGATTCGCAGCTTTGGCACCGCCAGCGCCTATGCCGCGGTGGTGGTCTTCATGCTTTATATCGGGCGGCCCGACGTGATCCTGCTTTACCGCCATCCCACGCGCCTGTGGCTGGTGGTGCCGCTGCTCATCTACTGGCTCAACCGCGTCTGGCTGCTGGCCTCGCGCGGCGAGCTGGACGATGATCCCGTGGTGTTTGCCACGCGCGACCGCATGAGCCTTGCCGTCGGTGCGTGTGTGCTGGCCGTGGCCTTCTTCGCGGTGTGAGTTCGAACCAACTCCAACTTCACACCCGGCTGAAAACATGGGAATTCGAGCCGCTCGAAGCAACCCATCCCGTGGGACGCCGAAACCGCGCAAACTGCATCCTTCACCCGTCGCGCGCCGTCTCTATAGGAAGCAGAACAGAGGCGCCCGCCGCATGCGGCAACATTCCCGGCAGCCATGTTCGACTACCATAGAGTTTCAGCCTTGCGCCGATGCGGACCGGAGAGTCCCTTCCGTGTCTCGCGCAGAGCCTTCCGGCGGCATTGCCAGGCCGGCAGCTCGTTGGCTCCGCTTGGTCTGCGCGCAGGCACGCCGCGCGCGCCCCTCCCACTGTCTCAGTCCTGGGCGGGCATAACGGTTCTGGAGCGAGTACCAGCCCTATGATGTGGATTGTCCGGCTTGCGCTACGCCGGCCCTACACATTTGTCGTCTTTGCGCTTTTGATTCTCATCCTTGGCGCTTACAGCATCGAAACGATGCCGACGGATATCTTTCCGAACATCGATATCCCGGTGGTCACCGTGGTCTGGAGCTTCACCGGCCTTTCCGCCGAGCAGATGGCCGACCGCATCGTCTTCAACAGCGAGCGCGGCATGACCACCACGGTCAACGACATCGAGCACATCGAGTCGCAGTCGCTCAACGGCATCGCGGTCATCAAGGTTTTCTTCCAGCCGCACGTCAACATCGGCAACGCCGTGGCGCAGGTCACCGCCATCAGCCAGGTGCAGCTGCGCTCGCTGCCGCCCGGCACTACGCCGCCCTTCATCATTCAGTACAACGCATCGAGCGTGCCGGTGCTGCAGCTGGGCCTCTCCGGCGAGGGACTCAACGAGCAGCAGCTCAACGACCTGGCCACCAACACCATCCGCACCCAGCTGGCCACGATCGAAGGCGCGCAGACGCCCGTATCCCTACGGCGGCAAGCAGCGCGCAGATCAGGTGGATCTCGACCTGCACGCGCTGCAGGCCAAAGGGCTGTCGCCCGCCGACGTGGTGAACGCCGTCGAGCGCGCAGAACCTGATTGCGCCTTCCGGCACCATGAAGATCGACCGCTTCGAATACGCGGTCGAAACCAACTCCGCGCCCAGTGTGGTGGACGAGCTGAACGACCTGCCCATCAAGGCCGTCAACGGCGCGGTGATCTACATCCGCGACGTGGCCCACGTGCGCGACGGCAATCCGCCGCAGACCAACATCGTCCGCGTGGACGGCAAGCGCGCCATCCTGATGAGCATCCTCAAGACCGGCTCGGCCTCCACGCTGGACATCATCGCCGGCGTGCGCGCCAAGCTCGACAGCATCACGGGCCAGCTGCCGCCGCAGCTGAAGATCAGCGTTCCTCTCCGACCAGTCGATCTTCGTGCGCGGCGCCATCGGCGGCGTGGTGCGCGAGGCCATCATCGCCGCCTGCCTCACCGGCGTCATGATCCTCGTCTTCCTGGGCAGCTGGCGCTCGACGCATCATCATTGCGGTCTCCATTCCGCTCTCGATTCTCTGCTCGCTCATCGTGCTCTACTGCGCTGGGCGAGACCATCAACATCATGACCCTCGGCGGCCTGGCGCTGGCCGTCGGCATCCTGGTCGACGACGCCACGGTCGAAATCGAGAACATCAATCGCAATCTGGAATCGGGCAAGGAGATCGAGCAGGCCATTCTCGACGGCGCCGCGCAGATCGCCACGCCCGCGCTGGTCTCCACGCTCGCCATCTGCATCGTCTTCGTGCCCATGTTCCTGCTGAGCGGCGTGGCGCGCTACCTGTTTGTGCCGCTGGCCGAGGCCGTGGTCTTCGCCATGCTCGCCAGCTACCTGCTCTCGCGCACCGTGGTGCCCACCATGGCCCGCTACCTGCTCAAGGAGCACGACGACGCGGAGGAACGCAAGAAGCACGCCAGCCGCAATCCCTTCGTGCGGTTCCAGCTCGGCTTTCGAGACGCGCTTCGAGAAGATGCGCCACGGCTACCTGCGCCTGCTCACGCTCTGCGTCGATCACGCCGCGCGTCTTCCTGGTCGTCTTTCTGCTCTTTGCGGTCGGCTCCATCGGCCTGCTTGATGCCCTGGCTGGGCCAGGACTTCTTCCCCTCCGTCGACGCCGGCCAGTTCAAGATTCACGTGCGCGCCCACACCGGCACCCGCATTGAAGAGACCGCCGCGCTCTGCGACCACATCGACGCCACCATCCGCCAGCAGATTCCCGCCAACGAAGTCGTCACCATCGTCGACAACATCGGCCTGCCTTACTCCGGCCTGAATCTCTCCTACTCCACCTCCGCGCCCATCGGGCCCGCCGACGCCGACATCCAGGTGCAGCTCAGCGAGGACCACCACCCCACCGAGGCGTACGTCGAGCAGCTGCGCAAGCGTGCTGGCCCGCGACTATCCCGGCGTCACGTTTTACGTGCTGCCGGTCGACATCGTCACCCAGATTCTCAACTTCGGCCTCTCCGCGCCCATCGACATCCAGATCGTGGGCCGCGATCTCTATGGCGATCGCGCGCTCGCCGAGCAGCATGCTCAACGAAGTGCGCTACGTTCCCGGCGCGGCCGACGCGCGCATCCAGCAGCCCTTCGACTATCCCAACCTGACCGTGAATGTGGACCGCACCCGCGCCGCAGCCGTGGGCCTGACGCAGCAGAACGTGGCGCAGAGCCTGCTGGTGGCGCTCAGCGGCAGCTTCCAGACCACGCCCAGCTTCTATCTCGATCCGCGCAACGGCGTCACCTACAACGTCGCCATCCAGGCTCCGCAGTACAGTCTCGACTCGCATGGCCGACCTGCAAAGCCTGCCCGTCACCAGCAGCGCTGCCGCACAGTTCGCCAGCACCGCCGGCACGGTGGGCGCAGACTCAGGCGCGCCCGGCGCATGCCGTCCACGCAACCGCCGCTACCGGCTCTGCGCCAACGGCGCGCCCGGCGCGCCGCCGCCGATGCAGGTCGCTCGGCAATCTCGCCACCATCGTGCCCGGCGCAGAACTGGGCACTGTGAGCCACTACGATGTGCAGCCGGTGCTCGATATCTACGCCAACGTGGACGGCACCGACCTGGGCACCGTGACCCGCGCCATGGAGAAGCATCATCGCGCAGCACACAGAAGGATCTGCCCCGCGGCTCGCACTTCATCCTGCGCGGCCAGAGCGAGACCATGTACAAGTCCTACATCGGCCTGCTCGCCGGCCTGGCGTTCTCCATCCTGCTGGTCTACCTGCTCATCGTGGTCAACTTCCAGTCCTGGCTCGATCCGTTCCTGATCATCTCCGCGCTGCCGGCGGCGCTGGCCGGCATCGTCTGGTTCCTGTTCCTCACCGGCACGCGCCTCAGCGTGCCCGCGCTCACCGGCGCCATCATGTGCATGGGCGTGGCCACGGCCAACTCCATCCTGGTGGTCAGCTTTGCGCGCGAGCAGTTGGAGATCCTGGTTGGCGACGCGCGCCAGGCCGCGCTCAACGCCGGCTTCGTCCGCCTGCGCCCGGTGCTCATGACCGCGCTGGCCATGATCATCGGCATGGTGCCCATGGCTCTCGGCCTGGGCGACGGCGGCGAGCAGAATGCGCCGCTGGGCCGCGCCGTGATCGGCGGCCTGCTGCTGGCCACCGTCGCCACGCTGTTCTTTGTGCCTGCATTCTTCTCTGTCGTGCACGGCTGGCTGGAGCGCCGCAAGAAAGCCCACGCCCGCGGTCCGGGCCTCTGTCACCGACGAATTCGACGACACAATCGGAGTAGCCTCTATGACCGAACGAATCCAATCCGCAGCCGCCGCAAGCGCAAGACCACGAGTCCGCGCCGCGAGCATGAGCCGCATCTCGCCGCGCAAGGCCCTCCTCGGCGTCATCGTGGTCCTGCGTCGCCGCCGTGGTGCTCGCCGTCGCCGGCATTCTGCCCGCATCTCACGCCAACGCCGCGCTTGAACAAGCGCACCGAGGCCGAGGCCGCGCCCACGGTGATCGCGCTGCCCGCCAAGCCCGGCGCGCCCGTCGACAGTCTTCGTGCTTGCCCGGCAACGTCACCGCCTACACCGATTCGCCCATCTACGCGCGCACCTCCGGCTATCTGACCCACTGGTACTTCGACATCGGCGCGCATGTGAAGAAGGGCGCGCTGCTGGCCGAGATCGCCACGCCCGAGCTGGATCAGCAGCTGGCGCAGGCCAGGCCGACCTGGCCACCGCCAGGCCACCGCCAACAATGCCAAGATCCAGGCCGATCGCTACACCGGCCTGGTCAAGTCCAACGCCGTCTCCCGCCAGGACACCGACACCTTCGTCAACCAGGCCGCGGCTACCGCCGCCGCCGTCCGTTCCGCGCAGGCCAACGTGCAGCGGCTCAAGGAGCTGCAATCGCTTCGAAAAGGTCTATGCGCCCTTTGACGGCGTGGTCACCGCGCGCAACGTCGATACCGGCCAGCTGATCACCAGGGCGGCCGCCGCCGAGCTCTTCCACATGCAGGCCCTGCAAACCCTGCGCGTCTACACCAACGTGCCGCAGCTCTATTCGCCAGCCGTCAAGCGCGGCACGAAGATCGGCCTCACCTTTCCCGAGCATCCCGGCAAGACCTTCCAGGGCACGCTGGTGCGCACCGCCGACGCCATCGATCCGGCCAGCCGCACGCTGCTGGTCGAGATCGACGTGGACAACCGCGCCGGCGAGCTGCTGCCCGGCTCGCTGGCCCAGGTGCACTTCAAGACGCCCGCCGTCAGCCAGACCTTCGTCGTGCCCGTCTCGGCGCTCATCTTCCGCCGCGAGGGCCTGCAGCGTTGGCACTGTGGTCGACGGCAACAAGCGCGCATCTGATTCCGGTCGTCATCGGCGAGGACGACGGCGCCACCGTGCAGATCGTCAGCGGCCTCAACGCCGGCGACAGAGTCATCCAGGACCCGCCCGACTCCCTCATCGAAGGCGAGAAGGTCTCGGCCGCGAACACGCCGCAATCGCAGGGCAGCTCCGCCGCAGGAGGCCGCTAACGATGGCGATGCGCCGAATCCCATCGAAGGCCGCGAACCACGTCGGCCATCCCGCGCGGCACAGGCGCTTGCGCTGGCTGCCGCTCTTGCGTTCTCGCCGGCTGCAAGCCCGTCGGCCCCAACTACACGCGGCCCAGCTTACACCGCGCCCCCGGCTTACAAGGAGACGGGCGCATCCACCGTGTGTCCCGCCGCCCAACCCCGCCGGCGGAGGCTGGCAGCCCGCCACGCCCTCCGACGGCATGCTGCGCGGCAAATGGTGGGAGATCTACCACGACCCGCAACTCAACAAGCTCGAAGAGCGCATCCGCCGCACAACCAGAGCCTGCGCCAGGCGATCGAGACCTATCTGGCCGCGCGCGACCAGGTCCAGGTGGCCCGCGCCAACTTCTATCCCACGCTCTCCGCCGGGCCCGGCTTCTCGCACGAGAAAGTCTCGGCGAATCGGCCGCTTGCGTCAACCCGACGGCCACACCAGCTACAACGACCTGACCCTCACGGCCAGGCCAGCTGGGAGCCGGACTTCTGGGGCCGCATCCGCCGCACCGTCGAGGCCGCCCGCGACAACGCGCAGGCCAGCGCCGCCGACATGGCCACGTCGACCTCAGCCTGCAAGCCGAGATGGCGACAGACTACTTCGAGCTGCGCGGCCTCGACTCCCAGACCAGGCTGCTCACGCAACACGTCAAGCCGACCTGGAGAGCCAACTCGACCTCACCCAGCGGCTGCTCACAGGCGGCGTGGCCACCGATGTCGACGTGGCGCAGGCGCAGACCGCAGCTTGAAACCGTGCGCGCGCAGCTGGTCGATGTGGGCGAGGCGCGCGCGCAGTTCGAGCACGCCGTCGGCACGATCATCAACCAGAAGCTGGCCAACTTCACCATTCCGCCCTCGCCGCTGGAAGCTCGCGCTGCCGCAGATTCCGCTCGGCGTGCCCTCGCAGCTCGCTGGAGCGCCGGCCGGACATTGCCGCCGCCGAGCGCCGCGCCGCCGCCGCCAACGCGCAGATCGGCATCGCCGATCAGCGCCTTCTATCCCACCATCACCTGGGCGGAACAGGCGGCTTTGAGAGCACCCACGGCGGCACCTGGATTCAGGGCCCGAGCGCGCTGTGGAGCCTGGGCGCGCAGGCAACGGAGCTGCTCTTCGACGCCGGCCAGCGCCACGCCCTCACCGACCAGGCGCGCCACAACTACGAGGCGCAGGTCGGCCAACTACAAAGCCACCGTACTCCCCGCCTTCAAGAGGTGGAGGACCAGCTCTCAGCGATCTGCGCATCCTCGAGCAGGAGTCGGCCGTCGAAGACGCGCCGTCGCTGCCGCGCAGCACTCCTTCGATCTCTCCAACCAGCGCTACAAGGGCGGAGTCACCAGCTATCTTGAAGTGCTCACCGCCGAAGCCACGCTGCTGCACAATCAGCGCACTCGGCCGACCTCCAGACCCGCCGTTTTGCAGCCAGCGTGCTGCTCGTTCGCGCCCTCGGCGGCGGCTGGGATGTGACGCAGCTGCCGAAGTGACAGATAGGGAATAGAAAGCCTGCGCACCGGGCTCATGCACCCGAGCATGCCGATGATGAAGTGGATATAAACACAACGGGCCTCTCCTGCGCGTGCAGAAGAAGCCCGTTTTATTCCCTAGTCCCTATTCCCTGCAGTTATCCCTTGGCCTTGGCGAAGCGCTTGTTCACTTCGGCCCAGTTCACCACGTTCCACCACGCGGCCAGGTAGTCGGGGCGCTTGTTCTGGTACTTGAGGTAGTAGGCGTGCTCCCACACGTCGTTGCCCAGGATCGGATAGAGGCCCTGGCGACAGCGGCGAATCCTGGTTCGGCGTGGTAATCACCTTGAGCTTGCCGCCCTGGAACACCAGCCAG
This sequence comes from uncultured Acidobacteriaceae bacterium, assembly GCA_963783925.1. GTDB lineage: Bacteria > Acidobacteriota > Terriglobia > Terriglobales > Acidobacteriaceae > Telmatobacter. Next base: position 743,996 of record CAWAPM010000001.1, read on the forward strand.
CCCCAGCCGGAGCCGAACTGCTTGGCCGTGGTCTCGTTGAAGGTCTTCTTGAAGGCCTCGAAGTCGCCGAAGTCGGCGGTGATCTGCGCGGCGATGGCGCCGGTCGGCGCGCCGCCGATGCCCGCCTTGCCGGCCGGGCCCATGATGTTCCAGAACATGGTGTGGTTCGAGTGCCCGCCGCCGTTGTTGCGCACCACGCCGCGAATGTCTTCGGGCACGGCGTTCAGGTCGCTGATCAGGTCGTCGACGCGACTTGGCCGCCAACTCGGGATGCTTTTCGAGAGCGCCATTCACGTTGTTGATGTAGGCCTGGTGATGCTTGTCGTGGTGCAGGTGCATCGTCTCGGCATCGATAAAAGGTTCGAGTGCCGCGTAGTCGTAAGGCAGCGGGGCAAGATCGTATGCCATCGGTGGATTCTCCTCGTTCGGATTGTACTGCGCCGGCCAGCGAGCTTTAGCGGCGGGCGGGGCCTTCGACCGCGCTGCAACCGAATCTTTACATCCGCTGCCGCGGCCGTGTGGTTGGATGGAAGCCGGTGCTTCTACGGTTGGCTCACGCTTACTAGGATGCGCCCACCCCCGCAAAGGTGCGAAACTTGCCTTGGCATTGTTTTTTTGCGGCAGACGCCGCCATTTTTGGAAGCGCACCCGCAACCTTCCGCCGTCAGGATCATCAACCCATTAGAACGGATCGAACACCTTGACTTCTCCAGCCCCGCGGTTTGGTATCGAAGCGTGAACGAACAATCCCTTTATCGCTGGCTCAACCAGCAGGGCGAAGCCTTTGGCGCGCCCGGCCTGACGCCGCGCTGGACCTCGAGCGTGAAAGACGCCATCGGCACGGCCTATGCGGCCTCCAGCCGCATCTGGTTCACCTGCTCCCACGGCGTGCTCAACGAGATCTACCACCCCACCATCGACCGCGCGCAGGTCCGCGACATGGAGTTCCTCGTCACCGACGGCGAAACCTTTGCCCACGAGGAAAAGCGCGATCTCATCACCACCTTCGAGTACATCCACCCCGAGGCGCTGGGCGTCCGCTACATCAACCGCGACCCCGACGGGCGCTATTCGCTGATCAAGGAGATCATCTGCGACCCGCACCACTCGGTCGTGCTACAGCATGTGCGGCTCGAGGGCCATGCCGACCTGCTGCCGCGGCTCAAGGTCTACGCCCTGCTTGCACCCCATCTCGACGGCGGCGGCGCGGGCAACACCGCCCGCGTGATCGATATCGCCGGCAACAAAATGGCGCTGGCCTGGAAAAATCAGTGGTCGCTGGCCATGGGATCGAGCTGCGGCTTTGCCCGCGTGAGTTGCGGCTTTGTGGGCACCAGCGACGGCTGGCGCGACGTGATGGATCACCACCGCATGGAGTGGGAATTCGGCTCGGCCACCAACGGCAACATCGCGGTGATGGGCGAGCTCGACTTGAGCGCCGCCATCGCTCCCGATGGCGCGCGCGTCTTCGTCGTCGCCGTGGGCATTGGCGAGGGCCACCACACCGCGTTGCAGAAGACCGTCACTGCCCTTGCGGCTCCCTTTGAAGAGCACCACGACCGCTACATCACCCAGTGGCAGCGCGTGGCCAACCCCGAGTGGCTCGCCGCCAAATCCGGCGACGGCGGCAAGCTGATGCGCGCCAGCCACAACGTGCTGCTGGCCCATGAGGACAAGACCTTCTCCGGCGCGTTTGTCGCCTCCGCCTCCATTCCCTGGGGCCAGGCCAAGAGCGACGACGATCTCGGCGGCTATCACCTGGTGTGGACCCGCGACATGGTGCAGACCGCCACGGCCCTGTTGGCATGCGGGCGCGTGGAGACGGCTCGCCGGGCCCTCGTGTATCTCGCCTGCACCCAGCAGCCCGACGGCGGCTTCGCGCAGAACTTCTGGGTCGATGGCCGCCCCTACTGGTCGGGCCAGCAGCTCGATGAGGTCGCCTTTCCCATCATTCTTGCCTGGCGGCTGTGGAAGGCGGACGGCTCTCGGCGACATGCGCATCTTCCCCTTCATCGAGCGCGCCGCGGGCTACCTGATGCGCCACGCGCCCATCACCCACCAGGAGCGCTGGGAAGAGAACGCCGGCTACTCGCCTTCCACCCTTGCCGCGGTCATCTCCGGCCTCATCTGCGCAGCAGAGATTGCGCGCGCCCACGACTCCAACGAGCTGGCCTGTTATTACGAGGACTTCGCCGACTGGATCGAGCGCCATCTCGAGGACTGGACCGTGACGAACAACGGCGATTCTGCTGCCCGAGGTGCCCCGCCACTACATGCGCGTGCGCCCGCCGGAGCAGGGCGAGGCCTATGCCGCGAAGAGCTGCGGCACGGAGATGATCCACCTCAACAACCGGCCACCCGGCACCCGCACCGAGTTCCAGGCCCGCGAGATCATCGACGCCGGCTTCCTCGAGCTGGTCCGCTACGGCATTCGCCGCGCCGACGATCCGCTGATGGTCGATTCGCTCAAAGTCGTCGACGCGGTGCATCAAGCGCGGACTGCCGCAGGGCGCCGGGCTGGCTGCGCTACAACTGGGATGGCTATGGCCAGCGCCCCGACGGCGGCCCGTTCGAGGGCTGGGGACAGGGCCGCGTGTGGCCGCTGCTGACCGGCGAACGCGCCCACTACGAGCTCGCCGCGGGCAACGACATTGCCTCGTTCATCAAGACCTACGAGCGCTTCGCCACCATCGGCCAGATGCTTCCCGAGCAGGTGTGGGACGAACCCAACCGCCCCGGGATGCGCCTGCAGCTGGGCCAGCCCGCCGGCTCCGCCGTGCCGCTGGTCTGGGCCCACGCCGAGTACCTCAAGCTGCTGCGTTCGGCCCTTGACGGCAAGGTCTTCGACCGCATCGACCCGGTCTACACGCGCTATTGCGAGCCGGAGGGCCACAAGAAGAAGCGCGGCGGCCTCGAAATCTACAGCTTCCGCCGTCCCATCCAGGAGATGCGCGCGGGTGAGACGCTGCGCATCGTCGACGAGAACCGCTTCACCATCACCTGGTCCTCCGACGGCTGGAAAACCTCCACCATCACCGCCAGCCGCGCGCTGGGTTCGGCGGGCTTCAGCGCCGACCTGCCCACCTTGCCGGAACAGAACGGCGGTGCACTATCATGGACTCTCCAATGGGCCGGCGATGGCAGCTGGCTTGGCTACAATGTGAACGTCGGGCTTGAATCCGGAGAATCTCCGGAGAATTCAAAGTAACAAGTAAATGGCTTTACTTGGGGTGACTGTCTCCCCCGCAACGAAAGGACCGCATACCGCAATGACTGCCACAGCGACGGCAACTTCCCTCGATCAGCTCTCCATCGACACCCTGCGCATTCTCGCAGTGGACGAGGTAGAGAAGGCCAACAGCGGCCACCCCGGCGCGCCCCTGGGCTGCGCCCCCATCGCCTATCTGCTCTATCACAAGCTGATGAAGCACAACCCCAAGCAGGTCAAGTGGGCCGACCGCGACCGCTTTGTGCTCTCAAATGGCCATGCTTCGGCGCTGCTCTACGGCTCGCTGTTCCTCTCCGGGTACAAGCTCACCCTCGACGACCTCAAGTCCTTCCGTCAGTTGCACTCCATCACCCCCGGACACCCCGAGGCGGGCGAGACCGAGGGCGTGGAAGTCACCACCGGCCCGCTGGGCCAGGGTTTTGCCATGGCCGTGGGCCTGGCGATCGCCGAGAAGCATCTGGCAGCGGTCTACAACAAGCCCGGCTTCAACGTGGTCGATCACCACACCTACACCCTCTGCGGCGACGGCGACCTGATGGAAGGTGTTTCGCATGAGGCTGCCTCGCTGGCCGGAACCCTCGGCCTGGGCAAGCTGATCGCGCTCTATGACGACAATCTGATCTCGCTCGACGGACCCACCGAGCTCAGCTTTACCGAGGACGTGCTCAAGCGCTTCGAGGCCTACCACTGGCACGTGCAGATCGTCGAGGACGGCAACGACCTCGCGGCCATCGAGAAGGCCATTGAAAACGCCAAGGCCGAGACCACCAGGCCTTCGTTCATCGCCGTGCGCACCATCATCGGTTACGGCAGCCCCAAGGCCGGCACCAACAAGGTCCACGGCGAAGCCCTGGGCGCGGCCGACACCGCCGCCACCAAGAAATTCTTCGGCTTCCCCGAGGACAAGAGCTTCTACCTCCCCGACGAGGCCCTGGCCAACTGGCGCAAGGCCATCGATCGCGGCGCGGCCGATGAAGCTGAATGGAACAAGCTCTTCAGCGGCTACCGCGCGCAGTTTCCCGAGCTGGCCGCCGAGTTTGAACGCACCCAGAAGGGCGAGCGCAAGGCAGGATGGGAGAAATCGCTCCCCGTCTTCACCACGGAGAAGCCGGTGGCCACCCGCAATGCGGGCAACGTCATCATGAACGCCATCGCCGCCGCGGTTCCCGAGCTCTTCGGCGGCGCGGCCGACCTCACCGCTTCCACCAAGACCATCTTCAAGCCCGGCGCCAACTTCCACATCGATCCCGCCGGCCGCAACGTCTTCTTCGGCGTGCGCGAGTTCGCCATGTGCGCCGCCGTCAACGGCATGGCCAAGCACGGCGGACTGGCGCCCTTCGGCTCCACCTTCTTCACCTTTGCTGACTACTGCAAGCCGGCCATCCGCATCGCCGCGCTCATGCACTCGCACTCCATCTTCGTCTACACGCACGACTCGATTGCGCTGGGCGAAGACGGCCCGACGCATCAGCCCATTGACCAGCTGACCATGCTGCGCGCGGTGCCCTTCCTCACCGACTTCCGCCCCGCCGACGCCAATGAAACCGCGGCAGTCTGGCGTCTGGCCCTCGAGCGCACTGGCCCCTGCTTCATGGCCCTCACCCGGCAGGATGTGCCGGTCATCGATCCCGCCGCGCACGATGTCTACGGCGGTGTTAGCAAGGGCGGCTACGTGCTCGAAGACGCGCCCAATCCGCAGATCGTGCTCATCGGCACCGGCTCCGACGTGTGGCTCTGCGTCGCAGCCAAGAAGCTGCTGGCCGCCGATGGCATCGCTGCCCGCGTCGTCAGCCTGCCCAGCACCAAGATCTTCGACGAGCAGTCTGCTGAGTACAAGGCCAGCGTACTGCTCGCGGGCGTGCCCCGGCTGTCTGTCGAAGCCGGCGCAACCCTCGGCTGGTGGAAGTATGTCGGCCTCGACGGCGACGTGCTTGGCCTCGACCGCTTTGGCGCCTCGGCTCCCGGACCCAAGGTGATGGCCGATCTCGGCTTCACCGGCGAGAACGTTGCGGCACGGGCCAGGAAACTCCTCAAGAAGTAATTTTTTTGACCACGATGCACTGAAGGACGGCGATGAAAATCCTCATCAGCTCCGATCACGCGGGCTTCAACCTCAAGGAAGAAGTCCGCGCTTATCTCACCAAGGCCGGCCACGAGATGGTCGATCTCGGCGCATTCACCTGCGACCCGCAGGACGATTACCCCGACTTTGCGCAGCGCGTGGGCGAGGCCATCAAAGCCGGCGAAGCCAAGCGCGCCATCCTCATCTGCGGCTCCGGCGTCGGCGTCTCCATCGCCGCCAACAAGATTCCCGGCGTGCGCGCCGCCATGTGCCATGACACCTACTCCGCGCACCAGGGTGTGGAGCACGACGACATGAATGTCCTCGTGCTGGGCGCGCGCATCATCGGCACGTCACTGGCCTATGAGCTGGTCGATTCGTTTTTGAAAGCCCGATTCATCACCGAGGAGCCGCGCTTCACGCGCCGCTTCGACAAGGTTCTCGCCATCGAAGCCAAATACATGCGCGGCTGATTCTGCTGTGCGCAACGGCTTCGTCCTTTTACTGCGTAGTTCACCCGTGGTTTGCCTTAAGGCAAGAGGCGCCGATGTTCCCCTTCGACGTAATCCTCTTCGATGTCGGCGGCGTGCTGCTGACCAATGGCTGGGACCATTGCGAGCGCGCGGCGGTGCTCGTTCAGTTCGGCCTCGACCCGGCCGCGTTCGAGGCGCGTCATCCCGCGTCCAACGACGCCTGGGAGCGCGATGCGATCAACGCGTACCAGTATCTGGACCAGACCGTCTTCTACCAGCCTCGCACCTTCTCACATGATGAATTTCTCGCCGCTATCTTCAATCAATCTGTCCCGCTCAAGGACGGCGCGCTCGGAATCCTCGGCGAACTCGCAACATCAAACAAGTGCATGCTGGGCGTGCTGAACAACGAGGCGCGCGAGCCCAACGAATACCGCTTCCGCGAGTACAATCTGCGCCAATTTATTCAGGCAGCATTCAGCTCGTGCTATCTTGGGCTGCGCAAGCCGGGCATTGAGATCTACCGCCGCGCGCTGGATATTCTGGGAACACGCGCCGATCGCGTCCTCTTTATTGACGACCGCGCGGAAAATGCGGCCGGTGCTGTAGCCGCCGGCATGAAGGCGATCCGCTTTGAAAACGCCGCACAATTGCGGCGCGAGCTGGAGATTCTCGAAGTTCTGTAACCGATCTTTTTGAAGGAGAGAGCAACATGCAACTTGGATTGATTGGCCTCGGCAAAATGGGCGGCAACATGGCGGAGCGGCTGCGTCTCGGCGGCCATCAGGTAGTGGGCTTCGACTTCAGCGCGGAAGCGGTGGCCAAGCTCGCAGCCTCGGGCAATGTGGGCGCTTCGTCGCTCGAAGACCTCGCCAAGAAACTCACCGGCCGCAAGGCCATCTGGATCATGGTGCCGCAGGGCAAGCCCGTGGACGAGACCATCGCCAAGCTTGAGCCGTTCCTCAATCCCGGCGACATCCTCATCGACGGCGGCAACTCGAACTACAAAGATTCGATGCGCCATTACAAGGAAGTCACGGCCAAGGGCTTCCAGTTTGTGGACGTGGGCACCTCGGGCGGCGTGTGGGGCCTGAAAGAGGGCTACAGCATGATGGTGGGCGGCGACAAGGATGCTGTCGGTTACATTACGCCCATCCTCGAGACGCTGGCGCCGGGCAAGACGCAAGGCTGGGGCCACGTTGGCCCGGCCGGCGCGGGTCACTTCGTGAAGATGGTGCACAACGGCATCGAGTACGGCCTGATGCAGGCCTATGCCGAGGGCTTCACGATCATGGAGAAGAAGGAAGAGCTCAACCTCGACCTCGCGCAGATCTCCCAGATCTGGCGCTTCGGCAGCGTGGTGCGCAGCTGGCTGCTGGACCTGACCGCCGACGCGCTCTCGAAGAACCCCACGCTCGACGGCCTCGAGGCCTTTGTGGCCGATTCCGGCGAGGGCCGCTGGACGGTCTTCGAAGCCATCGATCTCAATGTCTCCGCGCCGGTGATTACCGAGTCGCTCATCCGGCGCATCCGCTCGCGCGAAGAGAACAACTTCACCGACCGCATGCTGGCCATCATGCGCAACGCCTTCGGCGGCCACGCCGTCAAGAAGGACTGACCTCGCAGGGATCAGTTGTCAGGGATCAGGGGTCGGCAAGTCTGTTCTGACCCCTGCTCCCTGATCCCTGAAACCTGGCTTTTACTCTCTGCTTTCCTGCGTCACGGAGGTTCGATCGCTTTATGGCAACCACACAGATCAAAGTCAATCCAGAGGACCTCGCGCAGGTTCCCACCTCCGGCGAACGCATCCCCGAGCCGACCATCATCGTCATCTTCGGCGCATCCGGCGACCTGACCAAGCGCAAGCTGCTGCCCGCGCTCTATCACCTGGAGCAGGCCGGTCTGCTGCCCAAGAAACTGGCCATCGTGGGCGTGGCGCGCCGTGCGCTGGGTGGCGAGTTCGCGGCCGACATGCGCGCCGGTGTCGTCGAGTTCGGCGGCGTCGACAATAACGATCCCAAACTCGAGAAGTTCATCGCGAACGTCAGCTACTACGCGCTCACCTTCGACGATGCCTCGCACTACGCCGGCCTCAAGGCCGAGCTCGACCGCATCGCGGCAGAGAAGGGCATCGGTCCCGACCGGCTCTTTTATCTCGCCACCGCGCCCGAGTACTTCGCCCCCATCGTCGAGAATCTCGGCGCGCACGGCATGGCGCAGCCCGAGAAGGGCCGCGCCGGCGTGGTCATCGAGAAGCCCTTCGGCCACGACCTCGCCAGCGCAAAGACTCTCAACCACGATGTGAACGCGGTCTTCAACGAGGATCAGGTCTTCCGCATCGACCACTACCTCGGTAAGGAGACGGTGCAGAACATCCTCGTATTCCGTTTCGGCAACGGCATCTTCGAGCCCATCTGGAATCGCAACTACATCGACCACGTGCAGATCACGGCGGCCGAAACGCTCGGCGTGGAAGGCCGCGGGCCGTTCTATGAAAAGGCAGGCGCGCTGCGCGATGTGGTGCAGAACCACGTGATGGAGCTGCTCAGCTTTGTGACCATGGAGCCGCCCTCGAGCTTCGAGGCCGAGAGCGTGCGCAGCGAGAAAGTGAAGGTCTGGAAGTCGATCCCCGGCATCCCCATTCACGACGCAGTGCGCGGCCAGTATGGCCCCGGCGTCATCGACGGCAAGAAGGTCATCGGCTATCGCGAGGAAGAGCGCGTTGATCCCGAGTCCGGCACGGAGACCTACGCGGCCATCCGCATCGGCATCGAAAACTGGCGCTGGGCCGGCGTGCCCTTTTATCTGCGCGCGGGCAAGCGCCTCAAGCAGCGCGCGACCGAGATCAGCATCCAGTTCAAGCAGCCGCCCCTGCTTATCTTCAACCGCATGCAGTCGAGCGGTCCCTGCCAGGAGATCCAGCCCAACCTGCTCACCATCCGCATCCAGCCCGACGAGGGCATCGCGCTGCGCTTTGGCGCCAAGGTGCCCGGCACGCCCAACATGGCCGTCTGCCCGGTGAACATGGACTTCGATTATGCCGCCGCCTTTGGCACGAGCAAGGCCAATGGCTACGAGCGGCTGCTGCTGGACGCCATGCTCGGCGACCAGACGCTGTTTTCGCACCGCGACGGCGTGGAAACCAACTGGTCCCTCTACACGCCCATCCTCGAAGAGTGGGCCGCCAAGAAGCCCGAAGTCTTCCCCAACTACTTTGCCGGCTCCTGGGGCCCCGACTGCGCCAACCGCCTGCTCGAAAACGACGGCCGCACCTGGCGCAACCACTTCAGCGCGAAGAGCTGAACCGGGACTGATATGCGCAAACCGGAGTGTGCGCTGGCGGCGCACGAAAGCCTGGCATGAACGCATTGCAAAGCCTGTTGAGAGTCGATCTCCCGGTCATACAGGCTCCTATGGCCGGGGTTCAGGGCAGCGCGCTGGCGATCGCCGTATCGCATGCGGGCGGACTCGGCTCGCTCCCCTGCGCCATGCTCGATCCCTCTGCCATGCGTGCGGAGATAGCGGTCATTCGCGCCGGCACTCCTCGCCCGTTCAATGTAAATTTCTTTTGCCACACCCAGCCCGTTCCGGACCCGCAGCGGGAGACGGCATGGCGCGCGGCGCTCTTACCGTACTACGAAGAGTTTGGAATCGCACTGCCTGACACAGTGCCGAGCGGATCATCCCGCACGCCGTTCAATGAGCAGGCCGCCGTATTGCTCGACGAGTTCAAGCCGCCTGTGGTGAGCTTTCATTTCGGATTGCCCTCTGACGGCTTGATGGCGCGGGTGAGAGCGATGGGCTCCACGATCATCGCGTCCGCAACCACCGTGGACGAAGCGCGCTGGCTGGAGCAGCGCGGCGTTGACGCCATCATTGCGCAGGGAAGCGAAGCGGGCGGCCATCGCGGAATGTTTCTGTCCGATGATCTGGCCACGCAGATGGGCACCTTCGCGCTGCTGCCGCAAATCGTGCATGCGGTGCGTATCCCGGTCATCGCGGCCGGGGGTATTGCAGATGCAGACGGCGTGCGAGCAGCGCTGGCGCTTGGCGCGATCGCGGCGCAGGTTGGAACTGCGTATCTCCTGTGCCCCGAGTCGACCCCAACGGCGGTCCACCGTGCGGCCCTGACAAGCGAAGAGGCGCGCCACACAGATCTCACCAATGTCTTTTCGGGCGGCCCTGCCCGCGGCATCCTCAATCGCCTCATGCGGGAACTTGGTCCAATGAGCAGCCTGGCGCCCGCATTCCCTCTGGCGTCCGCCGCGCTGGCGCCGTTGCGCGCCAAGGCCGAGAGCCTGGGTGATGGCGGCTTCTCGCCTCTATGGTGCGGCCAGAATGTCAGCGGCTGCCGCGCAATTCCCGCTACGGAGCTGACCCGGAGGCTCGCCGGCTGAGCACTCAGCCGTCCTCGAAAAGTGCGAGCTGCGGACCTACTCCCGCACCACCTTCACCAGAATCCCATCGGGCAGCTCGCCCTCGATCAGGTGCACCACGCCGTTTTTCACCAGACCCTCAAAGACCTGCCGCTGCGGCCGCTCGGGCGCAAGAGGCTTGGGCGCAGGCGATCCCTGATCCCTGACCCCTGATCCCTGGCTTGACTCCGGCTTTCGCCCCATCCCCCGGTCCATGGCCTCATTCGCCAGCCGGTCGGCTTCCTTGTTGCCGCCGCGCAGGGTATGGCCAATCTGGAAGCCATCGAGCCTTGCCGCCAGCCGTTTAGCCTCTTCCCATAGCGGCTTGAGCCCCGGGCTGCCCACCTTGTAGCGGCCCTGCATTTGTTTCACCATCAGTTCGGAATCCGACACAACTTTCAGCCGCTTCGCCCCGTTCGCCAGCGCCCACTTGAGCACCGCGAGCAGGCCGGAATATTCCGCATAGTTGTTGGTCTGCTTACCCAGAAACTCACTCAGCCGCGCTGCTATTTTTCCCTGCGGGTCCTCAATGACCGCGCCAAACCCCGACGGGCCGGGGTTGCCGCGCGAGCCGCCGTCGCAGTGGGCCGTAAACCATCCGGTCTCCCCTGCTTTGGGGCCCGATTTCGCGCCCGTTTCCATATCGCCAAAGAGATTGCCGTTCATCGTCTCCCAGTGTAGCGGTCCCGGGCTGGCACAGGCACGGAAGTACCGCGTACCGGCGGCATCCTGCGCACGGTTCAGCGGCTCACAAAAGCCCCGTCCGCGCGTCCATCGCACAGGCGAACACTCCTTCAAGACCGGAGCTCACACCGAATGGCCAGTGAAGCGGTAACCGTTCTTTCCGCACCCTCCGCGAACCGGGGCAGTTTGCCCTGGGCGGCTGTCCAGGGGATACAATCCATCCCAGGTATGGCAGCCACCCGGGCAATCGACGGACCCGACCGCGCCGCAGAGCGTTTACGGGCTCGCGCGCCGGAGATGGAACTGATCCGCGAAGCCCAGGGCGGATCGCGCGCCGCCTTCGATGCGCTGGTCCGGCAGTATGAGCAGCAGGTGCTGCGTCTCGCCCTGCACCTCACCGGCTCCGAGCACGACGCCGAAGACATTTACCAGGAAGCCTTCCTCAAGGCCTTCCGCTACATCGGCAACTTCCGCTTCGAGTGCTCCTTCTACACCTGGATCTACCGCATCGTCACCAATCTCTGCCTGGACCAGCTGCGCCGGCGCAAGACCCGCCGCGAAGACCAGGCCGTGCTGGTGGACCACTCCGGCGACGAGATCGATCTGCTCGCCTCGGTTTCTGACAATCGCTCTTTTGCCAGCCCCGACCGCGAGCTCGATCGCAAAGTGCTGGGCGAACGCATTCAGGAAGCGCTCGGCAAGCTCACGCCGCGCGAGCGCATGGTCTTTGAACTGAAACACTACCAGGGTCTCCGGCTGCGCACCATCGGAGAGATGTTGAACACCACCGAAGAAACCGCCAAAAATACGCTCTTCAGGGCGACAAAAAAGCTGCGTGCGCAGCTGGCGGGCCTGCGGTAGAACCATGCCAGCCTAAAAAGGCGGCAGCAGCAATTTATACCCGGTTTGCACCACTGCTTTTGAGGCTAAGAGGACGTATCACCATGAATTGCGAACTTGCCCACGAACGCATCGTACTGGCGGCCTATGGAGAGCTGCCCGACGAGCAGATTCACGAGCTCGACCGCCATCTGTTCAGTTGCACGGATTGCCAGCTCGAGCGCCGTCAGTTGCAGGCGCTGCAAACGCTGGCCGCAGTGCATCCGGCCATCGAGCCGCCCGCCAATCTCGTCGCCCGCTCCCGCATGCGCCTCGAGGAGGCGCTCGACGCCATTCCGCCCAAGCGCTGGTATGAGCGCCTCGGCGAGCGTCTGGTCAATAACGTCGCACGCATCCAGTCCGCGCCGCTGGCCGCAGCTCTGCTGTTAATCGCAGGCCTCGGCGGCGGCTCCATCGGCGGGTACGAAGTAGCGCAGGCCCGCGCAGCCCACGCCGCCGCGCACCCCGTCCAGGTGTCGCCCGCGCCGCAGCCTGCTTCTGTCACGCCGGACTCGGTCGCCAACATCTCCAGCATCGTGCAGGAGCCCGACAGCAACGTCGTCGAAGTCAGCTACAACCAGGTCGTCCCGCAACATGTGCAGGGATCGCTCGAAGACCCCGCCATCCGCGAACTGCTGATGATGGCGTCGGAAGACGCGGCCTCTGCCGGCATCCGCGATGACTCCGTGGGCCTGCTTGCGGCCGAGTGCCGCGCCGGACGCAGCTGCAACGCCGCAGGCATCCGCGACGCGCTGATGGTTGCGCTGCGCTACGACAAGAACGAAGGCGTGCGCGAGAAGGCTCTGCACGGCCTTGAGCCTTATGTGGCGCAGGACATGCGTGTCCGCGACTCGATTCTTGAGGCCCTGCTTAACGACAGCGACCCGCGCATCCGCTCAGAAGCCATCAACGTGCTCGAGCCCGTCGAGGCGGATACCACCGTGCGCCAGGTGCTCACCTCCGTCGCGAACTCCGATCAAAGCCCGCAGATTCGCACCGTCTCCCGGCAGCTGCTGAGCCGGGTGCCAGAGTTCCAATAGAAAGTTATTGGGCCATTCCTGCCAAAGAGTAAGAGGGCCCGCAAAAGAAGATAGAGGGAGAAACGATGAAGTACCTTTTGAGGCTGTACCGCAATCGATTTCCGTCGCGACGCCTGCTGCCTGCCTTGGCTCTCGCGCTCGGCGCCGCGTGCCTTGCGCACCCGGCCGCCGCGCAAACCGCCGGTCTGGTTTCAGTCCTTGATCAGCCCAGCCCCGTCCTTCGCTCCAGCGCGCAGGGCTACCTAGGCGTGCTGGTCGGCGATGTGGATGCCGACTCCGCCGCCAAACTGAAACTCAAGGACGCGAAGGGCGCCATCGTCACGCTCATCGACCACGACGCCCCCGCCGCGCAGAAAGGCGTGCGCGTGAACGATGTGGTGCTTGAGATCGACGGCCAGGCCGTTGAAAACTCCGAGCAGTTCACCCGCATCCTGCGCGATATGCCCGCCGGCCGCACCATCACTCTCGTGCTCGTCCGCGATGGCGCGCAGCAGACCGTGATCGTCGAGCTCGCCGACCGCAAAAAGATGGAGCACGACGTCTGGAACAAGCTCGACAGCAGCGCTGACTCGGCGGGCTTCGCGCCGGCCCTCGGCATCCTGCCCGGCGCAGCAGGCGACGTGCCTGCGCCCGGCTTCCATATGCCCTTTTTCGGCAGCAGCCTCAATGTCGGCGCGATGGTTGAGCCGCTCACCTCGCAGATGGCCGAGTATCTCGGCATCCAGTCCGGCCTCATGGTCAAGCAGGTCGCACGCAAGAGCGAGGCCGATGCCGCGGGCCTCAAGGCTTTCGACATTATCCTCAAGGTCGGCACAGAAACCATTGCCACTACCGCCGACTGGGACCGCACTCTGCGCGCCAACCAGAACAAGACTGTGCAGATCATCGTGCTGCGCGACCGCAAGCAGCAGACCCTCACCCTCCAGGTTGACTCCAAGCGCAAGCACGCCAAGCTTGAGAGCACATCCGCTCAAAGCCCCGAACCGCTGGTCTAACAGCGAGCCGCAAAACAAAGCGCCGGAAGAATTCTTCCGGCGCTTTTGTGTTGCTAGGAGCGGCGCTTACGCGGCAGGGAACTGGCACCCCGGCGTCGAACGCGAAATCGCCAGCTCTTCCTCGTTCATGTCCACCAGCGCATCGGCAAACAGCGGTGTGCTCAGGTAGCGCTCACCGGTGTCAGGCAGCATGCACAGAATCGTTGCGCCCTTCGGCGCCTGCGCAGCCACCTTCAGCGCGCCGGCAAAGGTTGCGCCTGAACTGATGCCCACAAAGATGCCTTCCTTGCGCGCCAGATCCTTGCTGCACGCCAGTGCTTCCGCGTTCGCAATGCGGATCACCTCGCTGATCGACTTCGATGCCACCGCATCGCCGGCCAGCTTGGCGATGAAGTCCGGGCTCCAGCCCTGCATGGGGTGCGGCTTCCACGAAGGGTGCGCGACGGCAGCCGAGCCATCTGCATTCCTCGGCTGCTCCACGCCGCTCGACAGCATTGGCGCATCCTCTGGCTCGCAGACCACGATCTTTGTCTCCGGCCGCTCCTTAGCCAGCACGCGGGCCACTCCCTTCAGTGTTCCGCCGGTGCCGAAACCCGTCACCCAGTAGTCCAGCCGCTCGCCCTCAAAGTCGCGCAGAATCTCCTGTGCCGTGGTCTTCGAGTGCATGTCGGCGTTGGCCTCGTTCTCAAACTGCCGCGTATAGAACCATCCGTGCTTCTCGGCCAGTTCTTCGGTCTTCTTCACCATGCCCACGGCGCGCGCCGCTGCCGGCGTAATCACCACCTTCGCGCCGAGGAAGCGCATCAACCGCCGCCGTTCCACGCTGAAGGTCTCCGCCATGGTCACCACCAGCGGATAGCCCTTGGCTGCACACACCATCGCCAGGCCAATGCCGGTGTTGCCGCTTGTGGCTTCCACCACCGTCTGTCCCGGCTTCAGCTTGCCGGTGCGCTCCGCGTCTTCAATCACGCCCAGCGCCAGCCGGTCCTTCACCGAGCCCAGCGGATTGAACGCCTCGACCTTCACATACAAATTCACATCCGGCAGCGCCAGCCGGTTGATCTTTACCACCGGCGTGTTGCCTACCGTCTCCAGAATGCTTGCGTACTTGCGTGCCATCGCGTCTCCTTTCAGGTGCGGCCATTCTACAGGGTGCATTTTTACGCGGTCACCAATTTTCGCTGCAAATTGCGCCGCACCGCGTCCCTGCATCTAACCCCTTGATGCAGAACCCTGCTGCAGTATCTTTCGCGCGACAAATGATCACGCTGTGGAGACCCAGCCTGCTCTGCGTCATGCTGCTGACCTCGCTCGCCGCCTATGCACAGAGCCCCGCGGACATGACTCGCCAGGCCGTCAACACAGAGCTGGCTGCCGATGCCGCCGACCACTCCCACTGGCTGTTCTACGATGTCGATCGCAAGCCAGGCGACACGGTGAAGCAGTGGGTGGCAGAAACTGCCCGCGGCGACGTGCATCGCGTCCTCGAGCAGAAGGGGCAGCCTGTCTCATCCTCTGCGCAGCGCAGCGCGATGGACAATTTTGTTCATGATCCCGGCGCGCAGGCCAGACAACGCAAAGCCGGACAGCATGACGACAAGCAATCGGAGGAGATGCTCCGTCTGCTGCCCGACGCCTTCCACTGGACCGCGGCCGGCACACATGGCAACGTGGCCACGCTGCACTTCACGCCCGACGCCAGCTTCAAGCCGCCCACATGGGCCGCACGAGTCTTCGCCGCCATGGAAGGCGACATGCAGATCGACACCACGCACCACCGCATCGTCAGCCTCAAAGGCCGCCTCATTCGCGACGTCCGCTTCTGCGGCGGTCTGTGCGGCGACCTTTCGCAGGGCGGCACGTTCGCGGTCGAACGCCGCCAGATCGGCCCATCCATCTGGCGGATCGTTTCCACCCACGTGCACATTCACGGCAGCGCGCTCTTCTTCAAAAACATCTCGCAGGAGGAAGACGAAGAGAAATGGGACTTCCATCCGCTGCCCGCAAATATCGCGCTGGAAACTGCCGAGTCTGACCTGCTGCGCGAGCCCGCTGCTCCCAACTAGACCATCCGCCTTGGGCCGCTTCGCAGTCCGTTTCGCAGACCCGGTGCCCGTTTCGCCACATCTGCGTTGGCTTCCCCTCGCTTTGCAGCTACGTTCATGGCCTATGAGCGATGCTGTACGCACCTTTCCTCAACCCATCGTCCTGACGGCGCCACGCCCCGTCGTGCCCTGCTTCGCGCTCAGTCTCGTCGGCCTCGGCATTGTCGGCCTCGTCTTCCACGACTTCGCCATGGTCTGGCAGCCGGTTCCTGCGTGGGTTCCCGGCCGCACCGCGCTGGCCTGTGCCGCGGGGCTGCTGATGATCACGTGCGGCATTGCCCTCTTTACGCGCGCCGCCGCCATCGCCATGCGTGTGCTCTTCGTTTATCTCTTCCTGTGGACGCTGCTCAAAGTGCCCGCACTCTTTGTCGCGCCGCAGATCGAGGGCGTATGGCTCGGCTTTGGCGAGCTCGGCATCCTCTTCGCCGGCGGCTGGACACTCTTCGCCCGCCTCGCCGCGCTGCCGCCGGGCTCGCGCTTCGCATTTCTCGCCGGCGCGCGCGCCCTGCGCGTCGCGCGCCTGTTCTTCGGCGCCTCCATCATCCCCATCGGCCTTGGGCATCTCTTCTATGTCAAGGAAACCCTCGCGCTGGTGCCCGTGTGGATGCCCTGGCGCGGCTTCTGGGGCGACTTCACCGGCGTCGCGCAAATGCTCTGCGGCATCGCCGTGCTGCTTTCCATCTACCCACGCATCGCGGCGCACATTGAGGCCGTTCTGATCGCACTGTTCACGCTGTTCGTCTGGGTTCCGCCCGTCGTTGCTGCGCCCACCACGCGCCTGCCTTTGACCGCCTTCTTCATCAGCTGGGTCTTTGCTGCGGCCGCATGGGCCGTGGCGGACAGCACGCCGCCGCACGGTATCAAAACAGGGACTGCAGTCTAACTCCCGCTGGCTCGGGCATTTGCGCATGCAGTATGATGCGGGTTGAAGCTCATTCCCCGTTCCTGTTGCCGGTGCTGCACTTCCTATCGCCTCGCGCGCCGGAAAAGGATGTCTCGTGCGCGCCATCTTCATCAACTACCGCAGAAGCGATGCAGAAGGGGAAGCGGGCCGTCTCTTCGACGAGCTCACCCTGCAGCTCGGCCACGATGCGGTGTTCATGGACGTGGCCGCCATCGAGCCGGGCCGCGATTTTCGCAAGGCCATCGATCAGAGCGTTTCCAACTGCAGCGTGCTGCTGGCCATGATCGGCCTGGAATGGCTCTCCGCCGCCAACGCCGCCGGCCAGCGCCGCCTCGCCGACCCCAACGACTTCGTGCGCATTGAGCTTGCCTCCGCCCTGCGCCGCGACATTCCCGTCGTGCCTGTGCTCGTCCGCGGCGCCAAGATGCCCCGCCCCGACGAACTCAGTGAAGATCTCCGCGATCTCGCCTTTCGCAACGCCGTCGAGCTAACGCACGCGCGCTGGAAGTCTGACGTACAGGTTCTGCTCACCGCGCTGCGCCCCCACATCGACGCGACCGTTGAAACCCCGCCCTCAGGTCCCGTTAGTGCCCCGCCCGCCGCGAGAATCGCCTCGCCCATCGATCCCGACGTCATCCAGCGCGTGGCCCACGAGCTTGCGGCCTTCATCGGGCCTATCGCTCAGGTGGTGGTCAAACGCGCCGCCAAACGTGCCGCCTCGCCGGAAGAGCTCTACACCACGGCCGCCGCCGAGATCGATACGGAAGCCGACCGCCTCCGCTTTCTCAAAGCCTGCCGCAATTTCTGAGCGCGCCTACTCCTCGTCGAACATCCGCAGCGCCTTCTGCAAACTCACCTGCATGCGGTTGAACGATGCAGCCACGGTGGCGATTTCATCCTTGCCCTTCACCACCACCGGCGGCACATTCTTCTCGCCGCGGCTGGCGCGGTCGGCCGTGTCAGAAACCAGGCGCAGCGGCCGGATCACAAACCAGTAGACGCCCGCATCGAGCGCCGCAATCGCCGCCAGCATCGTCAACACCAGAAAAAAGAGCAGCCGGTGGAACGCCGCCGTCGCCTTCTCCACCGGAACCGCCAGCGGCACGCTCACAATCTGCGCGCCGACAATCTCGTTCAGCTTCCAGCCGAAGCCGTTGGCCGAGCCATAGACCGCGATCAGCGCCCTGGGCGCTGCGGATGGCGTGGTGTGGCACTGCAGGCACTCTTTTGTGGCAATGATGGGCCGCGCCAGATAGAGCGCCGGGCCCATCACTGTGTTGCGGTCGCCGGTGCGCTCGTGCTGTTCCGGGTGGTCGCGCAGCCAGTTGATGATGTCCACCTGCCAGCCTGTGGCGCGGTCCTCGGGGTTGGTGGGGTTGAGTGCGGCTTCCTTGTAGGTGTAGTCCGGATAGTCGTGGCGCAGGCGCGCGAAGGTTGTGCTCGCGCCGTAAAAAGGAATCGTCTCCGCCAGGAAATGCACGCGGTGGCGCGGGTTCTGTTCGAGCAGCGGCGAGAGATCGGTGGCAGTGTAGTCGCGCACGGCGGTGGCGCTGGCCATCATCAGCCGCTCCTGCCCCTGCACCTCGTCGCGGGCGCTGTCCATCAGGTAGCCGTACGAAAAATACGCAATCGCCAGCCCGCCGGCCCCGAAAATCGCCAGCAGAATCAAGTTGAACTTCACCAGCAGCTTCATCGCGCAGGCCCATCCTTCGCCGAGAACCTTGATTGTCAGGAAACTCTATACCCGCAACGGTAGCGCACCTGCCGCGGCCCTCACAACGCCAATTCAGCCACGCCAAAAACAAAAACGCCCCAAAGTCCTTCAACAGGACTCTGGAGCGCTCCGTTTCTTTCTTCGTACGCCGAACGTGCCGGCTGCGGGGGAGGCCGCTTTAACGCTTCTTGTCGCCCACGTGGCCGCGTCCGTCGCGCACTTCATTCCCCTTGAAGTGCGATACCTTGTCCAGCCGCTTCGCTGGCTCGGGCTTCTCGCCGCGCTGCGGCATCGCGCCGGCATACCCGTGGTCGGGGTGCATGCGGTTGTTCACATGGCCGCGGAAATCATCGTGCCCGTGGAACCACGGACCCGCGCCGATAAACACGCCGCCGGTAAACCACTCCGGCCCATAGTAGCCATACGGCGCGCAGCCGTAGGGAGAGGAGTCGTAGTAGCCGTAAGGGCAATCCGGCGCGGCGCCAATCTCAATGGAAATCTGTGCGGCCGCCTTCGGCGCCGGAATCGCCATCAGGCAACCGGCAACAGCCGTGCACAACATAATCTTGAATCCTGTCATAAGTCGCTCTCAACCTCATGGGGCCATCTCTTCAACAGCCTATGACCCTGAAGTTAGCCCCTCGCGACCCCGCTGTCTGAGCAGAACAGACCACAAACCTCGGAATGCTTCAAGCAATAGTCTCCGCGAACCACCTGGACTGAATCTAAAGAACCTGACAGCCATCGCATAGGTTGGGTTCGCTGTTTGTGATTCAATAGAGAGTGATGGCTACTCCCCGGAGATCGACCCCGCGCGGGCGCTGGAAAGCTGCCACGCGCAAGGCGCGTGAGCTGGCGATGGTGGGCCGCGCGCTGGCCTCCACGGGCCACCCGGTGCTGGCGCAGATCGTCCCCATGCGCTTCTGCAACCTGAGCTGCGCCTATTGCAATGAGTACGATAAGGTTTCCGAGCCTGTCCCGCTGGAAGAGATGTACCGGCGCATCGACCATCTGGGCCGCCTGGGCACGGCCATGGTCGGCATCTCCGGCGGCGAGCCGCTGACCCACCCCGAGCTCGACGACGTGATCCGCCGCATCCGCAAGAACGGCGCAATCGCCGGCATGATCACTAACGGCTACCTTCTGAACGTGGAGCGCATCGAGCGGCTGAACCGCGCCGGCCTCGACCACATGCAGATCAGCATCGATAACCTTGTGCCCGACGATGTGTCGATGAAGAGCCTGAAGGTGCTGGACAAGAAGCTGCAGATGCTGGCCGACCACGCCGAGTTCCACGTCAACATCAACTCGGTCGTTGGCGGCGGCTTCAAAGATCCCAACGACGCGCTGGTCATCAGCAAGCGCGCGCTGGAGCTGGGGTTCGAGTCCACCATCGGCATCATCCACGACGGTGACGGCCAGTTGAAGGCCCTCAATCCCGACGAGTCGCGGGTCTACTTCGCGATGAAGAATCGCAGGAAGTCGAACTACGCGCAGTTCGACAAGTTTCAGCAGGCCATTGCGGAGGGCAAGCCCAACGACTGGCGCTGCCGCGCCGGCTCGCGCTACCTCTACATCTGCGAGGACGGCCTGGTGCACTACTGCTCGCAGCAGCGCGGCTATCCCGGCGTGCCCATTGCGCAGTACACCACGGAAGATGTGAAGCGGGAGTTTCTGACTGCGAAGAGCTGCTCGCCCAATTGCACCATCGGCTGCGTGCACCGCATCAGCTACATCGACCACTGGCGCGCGCCGCAGACCAGCACCATCTCGCCCGGCGGCTCGCAGCTCGTGCAGATTCAGGGCTCCGGCGACTAATTCAATTTTTAAGAGAGTTACTAACCATCGCGCTTCAAGGGGGAAACGCGGAAGGCCATTCGATCAGGCCTTCTTTGGCGTCTTGGGCACATCATTCTTCAAATCGCTCGAAAGCGTCTTGTAAGCCTTGGTCATGCTCTTGGCGGTGCGGGCCATGCCCGTCAGCGCGCCCAGTCCCAACAGGGCGCCAATCAGCGCATACTCAACCATGTTCACGCCGCGGTCAGCGGCAGCCTGTCCCAGAATCTTCGCGCAAATCCTGCGTAGTGTCTTCTTCATGGTGTCCCCCCAATCGCTGCCTGAGCCGGACGACTGCATCCGACATCCATGAGGATCAACCCGCGCTCGCGCTGCGGCAATAGCCCTTCAGAAGCATGTAAGTTGTAGACACTGATCGGGATAGATACAACCAACCGGGCACCATGGCTACCCATTGGTAACTGCGGAACCGGAAGAAAGCCCTAGCGAACGCCCTCGCTGCGCGCCTTCAGGCCCTCTGCTTCCATGGTCAGGTATTCCCAGTTGAGGTGCTTGAGCTGCCAGGCCATCAGCGGACCCAGCAGCCCGCGATAGGTCAGCGTGAGCGTGACACGAGTGCTGTGGTCGGTCGGCTCCACCAGGTGTCCGCCGATCACTTTGATGCCCGGCCGGCCCGTCTGCCACACAAACACGCCCGCCTGCTCGTCCAACTCCGTCACCCGCCACACCGTGGGAATCAGCTTCGGCTGCTCGACGCGCACGCGGCTGCCCAGCGTCAACATCCCAGCCTCAAGCTGCCGGACGCTGATCACCGACGGCGTCCACTCCGGCCAGCGATCCACATTTATCAGCGTCTCCCACACCCGCGCGGGAGGCGCAAACACATCCATTACCATTCTGAAATCTGCCATGATGGCCTTATGCCTATCGCCTACCTAAGTCTGGAACTGCGTATTGAGCACGCCCAGTCGCTCAAAGATCGCCGCCAGGTGGTCCGTTCCCTCAAAGACCAGCTGCGCCAGGGCTTCAACGTCTCGGTCGCGGAGATGGACGAAGCCGTCACCTGGCAATCGGCCACGCTGGGCATCGCGGCCGTCTCCCGCTCGCGCGATTATCTCCACGGCTTGGTTGAAGAGCTGGAGCGCGCCGCCCGCCGCATGGTCAACGACCTCGGCGCCGAGCTGGCTGACAGCTATTGGGACTATGTCGAGAACTAGCACCGGCGTGCAATCGCCTGCGCGCACTCCCTCTCTCGATTGTAGGAGGATTCAACCCGCGAATGCGTCTTTCCAGCCCCATTGAATTCTGCTACTTTTGGGGCACGCTTTCCGCGAACTGTTCTTTTTCCGCTGTGGGCCCTCAACGGAGGCACCATGCTCCTCGATGCTTCATCCGCAACCACCAATCCGCTCGACGCCATGACCGCCTTCGCCACTGTCATGCTGGGCCTCAGCGTAGCCACTGAGCGCGTGACCGAGACCATCAAGCAGTGGATCGGCGGAGGCATGGCGAAATGGACGCCGGACCATCGTGCCGCGTTCACCCAGGCCATCGCCATCGCAAGCGGCATCTTCGTCACCGCGCTCAGCGGCCTCAATCCGCTCAACACGCCGAACTTCACGCCCTTCGAGTGGCGTCATCCGGCCAGTTGGCTCAGTTGGCTCGTCGGCGGCATTCTGGTCTCCGGCGGCTCCGCCGTCTGGAATCACCTGCTCGACATTCTCCGCGCCGCGAAGGTGCAAAAAGAAGCGGCAGCCGACATCGTGGCGCAGGCCGCCGGGCAGCAGCCGATCGCGTCTTAGGTCTATTGCTCTTTCGCTTTGGCAACCGCCGGTTTCGCGGCTCGCTTCACAGCCGGTCGCGCGGCCGGTTTCTCCGGCACCTTCAGCCACAGCCACTGCCCGCCGTCGGCAAGCCGCCCCGGATTCTTGACCACAAACACCAGCATCGTCTGGGGCGCAAAGCACTGCCTGTAGATCAGCGCGTGTCCCGCGCCGGCGTCGCCAAACTCGGTATCGATCTCAAACTGCGCCGGCGGATTCACGATGTTCAGCGCTCCGTCGCGGAAGTCGTGCGTCACCTCGTGCAGCCCGCCGCCCTCAAACGTCGCATACCCCTCCGGACCAATGCCGATGGTGTATGCGGGGATGTGATGGGAGTCCACCGTCAGGTCGATCGCTGTCTGAAAGCCGCTGGTCACGGGCATCATCGACCCCGCGCGCACCACTCGAAACACCACAGTGCACTGCGATAAAAGTGCAGGCGGAGCCGGTGCAGTTGAGTCCGGTGCGGTCGAGTCCGCGGCGGTCGGGGCAGGCGCAGCCGGCGGCACATTCGCCGCGACAAAATCCTCCGGCTTGCCGCCGGTCAGCCGCGCCAACTGCTCCTCCATGGTTGGCGGCGTCGACGCCGCATTCGCGCAGGCCGCGGGCGGTTCAAACACCGAGCCCGGCGGCGCTGCCATGTCCACATCGGTCACTTCGAGCACCGTCTGCACCGCGCCGCCCTTGGGTAGCAACTGCGCCTTCATCAGCAGCCCGCTGCGCGGGTCCACCCAGGCCTTGGCCTTGCCGTCGCCAGCCGGACCCTCCATCACATAGGCTACCTGGCCGCGAATCGGCTCCTCGGCCACCAGCTTGGCGTCTGGCCCGTTGAACGTGCTCTCCCGCGCAAACGGGTCACCCCAGTCGCCGGTAAATGTCCCCGCCGCGCAGCCTGCCGCAACATTCGGCCATGCCCAGGTCAGGGTTGTGTGCGCCACCAGGTCATAAAGCGTACGCGTATGCTGCGCGCTTTTGGCCGCGCCAACCTCGTCCACCAGAGCTTTCCATCCGCTGCGCCACGTCGTCACCGTCTGCGGCGTGCCGTACATTGAGTTGGTCGCCACCACGCGATACGCCGTGGGCTCGTCCATCATCGGGATGATGGTCTCGGTCACCGCAGGCTGCGCGGGAGGCGGTGGAGGCGCAGGCTTGGCCGCCGTCGGCGCTGCTTTCGCCTTGTCCCCCTCCTGCGGCTTGGCATCGGAGGGCGCGGGCTGCTGAGCGGGCTGCGCCGCAGCCACCGGAACCAGCACCGCAGCCAGCAAAACCCGCAGGGTGAACGAACGCAGCATCGCAGTCAGCCTCTCTCGGCGCAAGCCCGTGCGCAGCAGCCCGGCCGGTCTCATGGTAGCCGCACCCCAACCACCCCGGCCAGCGAAAACCGATCGTCTGCCGTTGACCCCTCTGGTATCCTGAGTAGTTTTCCTGAGGGAAGAGGAGCTGTATGCCGGAGCATAGGGCAAGGAAGCATCACCAGGACCGCGTCGCGGAGACGCTGCGCGAAGAGATCGGAGCCATGATCGAGGGCGAGCTCTCCGATCCGCGCATCGGCTTTTGCTACGTGAGCGAGGTGGCGCTGAACCCCGGCGGCAAGTCCGCGCGCGTCTATGTCGCCCTCGATGGCGCCGTGCCCGACATCGCCAAGGCCGAGGCCGACACCGTGGCCGGCCTCGAAGCCGCCAAGGGCTTTATCCGCTTCGAGCTCAAGGAGCGCATGGGCGTGCGCCACGTGCCCGAGCTCAGCTTCCTCGCCGACCGTTCGGGCCGCTTCCAGGCCCGCATCGACGAGCTGATGAGCCGTTCCCGCAGACCCGGCGCGCGCAAAGCAGCCGCCGAGCCCGCCAAGGCCCCCGCCGAGTAGCCGCGTATGAGTGACACCCTCCCCATGGCCGCCGAACCCGCATCCGCTCCTGAAGATGGCATTGAGGCCGTTCTCAGGGTGCTCCGCGAGGGCGAGCGGTTCCTGGTCTGCTCCCACTCCCGGCCCGACGGCGACGCCGTGGGCAGTGTGCTGGCCATGGGCATGCTTCTCGAGCAGATGGGCAAGCGCGCCGACCTCGTCACCGCCGACCGCATCCCCGCCGTTTATCGCAACCTGCCCGGCGCAGACCGTCTTCGCACCGCCATGCGCGTGCACGGACCGTACGACGCAGCCATCCTCCTCGAGTGCGACAGCTACGAGCGCACCCGCCTGCGCGGCCTTGAAGCGTTCTCTATCGTCAACATCGATCACCACGCCAGCGGCCGCCCCTGGGGCCAGGTCAACTGGATCGACCGCAGCGCCGCCAGCGTGGGCCAGCTCGTCGATCGCCTCGTCAAGGCCGCGGGCACGGCGGTCACGCCGGAGATGGCCACCTGCCTCTACACCACCCTGCTGACGGATACCGGCGGCTTCCTCTTCGGCATGCTCGAAGGCTCCACGTTCCAGCTGGCCCACGAGCTGGTGCAGCAGGGCGCAAACGCCGGCCGCATCGCGCAGGATGTCTACTTCAATACTCCCCTGCCCAAGCTGCTGCTGCTGGGCACCGCGCTCACCAGCCTGCGCCGCGAGGATCAATTGAGCTGGCTCTGGATCACCCGCGACGACATGACCCGCGCCGGCGCCGACGACGAGGACTGCGAGGGCATCGTCAACTACGCGCTCTCTGTCGCCGGCGTGGAGGCCGCGGTCTTCCTCCGCGAGCTGCCGGAAGGCCGCATCCGCCTGAGCCTGCGCAGCAAGGGCCGGGTCAACGTGGCCGCCATCGCGGAGCAGATGGGCGGCGGCGGCCACGAGAACGCCGCCGGCTGCACCCTTGACGGCCCCCTCGACCGCGCCCGCGAAGAAATCCTCGCCGAGCTCCGCCTTCATGTGGCCGCGCTCGCACCCAGGGTTGAATCTGCCCGAATCTGATAGCCTTGAGCCTGTATCGAGGCGCGGAAGACGGTCCGCGCGGCGTCTCGCACGAGACGTGTTGTGAACCGGTCCCCAGGAGTTCCCCAGCTCCCTTAGGATGGCCGAAAGCGGCTGGGTTGCGCTATGGTTGCGCCCGCGGAGAGCCCCTGGAAGTGGAGACAGCGCTGGAACCCTCTGCCCCGGATTCGCCCGCACGCTCCCGCTGGCGGCTGCCTACCTGGCCGGCCTTTTGCGAGGCCTCTGTCTTCGCCGCCTTCGCCGTCTTCTTCATCTTCTATGGCGTCACCCCATGGCTCGGCGGTGACGGCCTGGGCCTGGTTGGCGCGGACGAACCCCGCTACGCCCAGATTGCCCACGAGATGCTGGCGCGCTTCGACTCCGCTCACACCCTCAAGGAGCGGCTCAGCGCCTGCGTCACCCCCTATCTCTACGGCCACCCCTGGCTGGAGAAACCTGCCCTCTACTACTGGCGCGCCATGTTCGTCTTTCAGGACTTCGGCGTTCACGACTGGAGCGCCCGGCTGCCCTCGGCCAGCTTCGCCTTCATCATGGCCGCGCTCATTTACTTACACATGCGCCGCTTCCGCCGCGGCGGCCACTTGGACGCGGCCCTCATCACCGTCGCCTGCGCCGGCATTATCGGCTTCGCCCGCGGCGCTTCGACCGATATGCAGCTGGCCGCGCCGCTCTCCATCGGCCTGCTCGGCTGGTATGCCTGGTACGAGACCGATTCCAAGTTCTGGCTCTTCGATATCTATTTCTTCACCGGCGTCGCCACGCTGGCCAAGGGCCCGGTGGCCCCGTTTCTCGCCCTGCTCATCGTGATGGCCTTTGCCGCGCTGCGCCGCGAGTGGTCCATCGTCTGGCGATCGTTCTGGTGGCCGGGCGTGCTGCTCTACTTCGCCATCGTGCTGCCCTGGTTCATCGCCGTGCAGCACCAGAACCCCACCTTTTTCCGCGAGTTCTTCCTCGAGCACAATCTTGAGCGCTTTGCCACCAACCGCTACCAGCACGAGCAGCACTTCTGGTACTACATCGTCGTCGTCGTGCTGGCGCTCATGCCCTGGACCGTCATCGCCATTCGCGCCCTCATCGACGGCATCCTCACCTCGGTCGCCGAGTGGCGTCATCGTCACTCCCGGCCGGACAAGCCCAAGCCCAGCCGGCCCGGCGACGCATTTCCTGAGTTCCTGGTCCTCTGGGCGCTCATCCCTATCATCTTCTTCTCCTTCTCGCAGTCCAAACTTCCCGGCTACATCATCCCCGCCATTCCCCCCATCACCATCCTCACCGGCGACTATCTCTTCCGCTGCCGCACGCGCGGCCTTAACCGCTGGATCCTTCTCGGCCACGCTCTCCTCTGCGGCATCATGTGCATGTTCGCGTTCCTGCTGCCCTGGTTCGTGGCTCATGGAACCACAATGCCTCCGGCCCGGCCGCTGGCCGCGGCCATTCTCGCATCCACCGGCGCAGTGCTGCTGATTCTGGTCGTCGTCCACGGCTTCGGAGTGGCGCGCCTGCGTCTCGCTACCACCGGCATCCTCGTCGTGCTCATGTTCTTCCTCTATGGCGTCGGCCCATTCTTCGGCATTGGCGAAATCGACGCTTCCAAGCACGTCATCCATCTGCTTGACCGCACCTACTCCGCGCGGCCCCTCGCCGATCGCCTCGCCAGCATCGCGCCGCCCAATGAGACCGTCGCCGTCTTCCGCGTTCGCCGCGACGTCGAATACGGCCTCGCCTTCTATCGCAACCACCAGGTCGTCAACTACGACGAGACTGGCGTCCCCGACGAGGAGCACCTGCTGGTGGCGCGCATCACCGGCCGCAACGGCGTCGATCTCCACACCCAGGACGCGCTCGGCGATTACCTCGAAGGCCGCGACTATCAGCCGCTCTTTACCTGGCCCGAGCAGGGCCTTGAGGTCTTCCGCGTGGGGCCCGCCAGCCCCAACCCAGATGCCAGCGGCGCCTCCGCCTCTATCTCCGGTCAGCCATGAAACTTGCAGTGGAGCCGCGCTTCATGGCACAGTTGCCCCCAGGGATGTAACCATAAAGAGCATCACGCCCCGCGCCGGCCTGGAGCCCGCGTGCCAGGCGCAGGACCGCCGATGGCAGCCGACGTTTCGATCGAGATTCTCGACCTGCGGCACTTTGCCGCGCCGGTGTTGCGCCCCGTGCTGGAAGCCGAGGGCCAGGCCTGGCGCGAGCGCCTGCACTGGGACTACCGCACATCGTCCAAGCTGCTGATGCAGTATATCGACAGCCATATGCTGCCCGGCTACGCGGCTCTCGAGTCCGGCCAGGTCACCGGCTACGCCTTCTGCGTCTACGAGGAAAGCAAGGCCGTCATCGGCGATGTCTTCGCCGTGCCCGGCCTCGGCGGCGAATCGTCGAACGGCGCTGTCTCCGCCTATGAAGTGGAAGAAACCCTGCTGCGCCACCTGCTCGAAACGCTGCTCAACTCGCCGCAGGTCGATCGCATCGAGTCTCAGCTCCTGCTCCACACCGCCGGCGCGCACGCCGCCATGTTTCTCGAGGCCGGCTTCCGCATCTATCACCGCCTCTTCATGGTGCAGCCGCTCAGTAATCCGTGGAGCCGTCCCCTGCCCGCTCTGCCCGCGCACCTCGAGCTGCGCGGCTGGCGCGACGACGACCTGAATGCCGCCGCGCGCCTCATCTCGGAGGCCTATCGCGGCCATCCCGACAGCCTTATCAACGATCAGTATCACTCGCCGCAAGGATCGCTGCGCTTTCTCAACAACATTGTGCGCTACGCCGGCTGCGGGGCTTTCTCCGCCATCGCCTCACATGTGGTGATGGACCGCGCCAGCCGCGAGCTTGTCGGTCTGGTTCTCAGCTCGCGCGTCAGTCCGGAGAGCGGCCACGTCACCCAGCTCTGCATCCATCCCGCCTATCGCCGCCAGGGCATGGCCCGCCTGCTGCTCTCGGCAGCCGCCGCGCAGTTCGTGCGCCAGGGTGTAGCGGAAATTTCGCTCACCGTCACCGAAGCCAATCAGGACGCCATCGAGCTCTACCTCGCCGAAGGCTACACCTGCCGCCATCGCTTCGACGCCGCGGTCTGGCAGCGCTACGAAACCGCATAATTGTTGACGCGTTATGCTAATTCTGGCATATTGATTGCAAGTGACGGTGTCCAATGAAGCGCCTGATCTTTATTGGCGACTCGCATCGCGTGCTATCCAGTTTTCCCGATCCAGTGCTGCGCCATGTCGGCTTCGCACTTATCAGGCACAGATGGGCGGTAAGCATATCGACGCCAAGCCGCTGAAGAACATCGGAGCCGGCACCCTCGAAGTCGTCAGCGATCATCGCGGCGACACGTTCCGCACCGTATATACGGTCAAGCTGGAGAACGCTGTGTACGTGCTCCACGCATTTCAGAAGAAGTCCCGGCACGGGATCGCCACACCGCAGGCCGAAATCGAACTCGTGAAAGACCGGCTGCGGCGGGCCATTGACATTGACAGGGAACTGGAGAGCTAGCGATGTCCAAGCGCGAACGCGACTACACGGTGAGCAGCGGCAATGTCTTTGCCGATCTTGGCCTCCCCAACCCGGAAGAGGCTTTGGCAAAGGCCGAGCTTGCCCTCAAGATCGCCGAGCTGATCGGCGCAAAGGGGCTTACGCAAAAGCAGGCCGCCAAACTATTGCAGGTGGACCAGCCCAAGGTCTCCGCGCTCGTGCGCGGGCAACTCTCCGGCTTCTCGCTGGAGCGGCTGATGCGCTTCCTGCTCCTGCTCGGTCAGGACATTCGCATCACCGTGCGGAAGAGCGCGAAGTCGCGCGCTCGCGTACTCGTTGCGTAGAAGACTCACGGGTTTGCGCGTCGTTACCGCGCGATGAAGTACATCACCCAGCTCAGCCCGATGGCCGAGCCTACAAACAGCACGAAGCAGTAGGCTCCGTAGCGGACCATCCGCGCCGGCGTGTCGCGCATGCAGATGCCGAAGACCACCGATGCGAAAAGCGCGAAGAGCAGCACTGCGGTAAAGTGCGACGGACTGAACATCAGCTCGCCTTCCTCCCCGTCCGCAGGTTGTGCGCGTCCACGGCGGCAATCACGTTCAACAGCCCAGCCACCACCAGAAACCGCGTGCCATAGTCAGCCGTTGTCACCTGCACCGAATCCGCACCCAGGCCCAGCGCGCGGCTCACAAAGTAGAGCAGCCCGCTGCACAGATCGCCAGCCATGCACAGCATGTCCAGAATATCGTGCGCGCTGGTATACACCTGGCCCTGCATCGCCAGGCCCAGCCCGTACATGCTCAGGATCGACACCGCCAGCAGCGCGCCGCGGCCCCACTTGCGCAGCAGAAAATGCCCGGCACCGGGCACCAGCCAGCCCACAATCAGCGGCAGATAGACGAATCCCTGTTGCGAGTCTTTGAGCGCGGCGGTGTTCTCTGTTGCAGCCATTCCTCTTCGACTATATCGCACCGGGCCGCAGCCTCGGCACAGCCCGCTGGCGCATCTACACCCCTGCCCCAGAAGCCAGTTTCTATTCCCTAGTCCCTAGTTCCCGGTCCTGCTTTTCTAAATCCTCACCAGCTCGCGCTGCACGCGCCCCGTCACCCACGCTTTGTTCGCCGCAGTCATCATATTCACCTCGCTGCGCACGCCGAACTCCGGCAGATAAACTCCCGGCTCCACAGAGAAGCAGGTATTCGGTAGCAGCTTGCGCACGTCGTGCGTTTCAAGATTGTCGAGATGCGCGCCCGGCCCGTGAATCTCGTGCGCAATGTTATGCCCCGTGCGATGCGTGAAGTATTCGCCGAAACCGGCAGCGCCAATCACCGCGCGCGCCGCATCGTCCGCCTCATAGCCGCAGATCGTCCGGCCTTCGGCAAACGCCTTCTCCACCACCGCAATCGCCGCGTCGCGCCCGTCGCGCACCGTGGCAAACACAAGCTGTTCGCGCTCGCTCGGCGCGCGGCGCACCACGCCTGTCCACGTGATGTCGTAGTACACACTCTCCGCCTCGTCCGTGCGCCCCCAGATGTCGATCAGCATGAAGTCACCTTCGCAAATGACCGCCGTCTTTTCGGCAGTGGGTTCGTAGTGCGAGTCGGAGCAGTTCGCATTCACGCTCACATTGGGGCCGTTCTCCCACACGAGGCCCGCGCGGCGCATCGCCTCGCTCAGCCATTGCACGTGGTCAAACTCGGAATAGCTGCCTGCCTTCTTGCCCTTCGCCGGGCGCACCCGCCGCGCAATCTCTTTCCAACCCTCGGCCAGCAACTCGTCAATCGCCTTCTGCGCAACACTGTGGCTCGCAATCTGCTCCGCGGTCAGCACCGCGTCAAACATACTCACCAGGTCCGCCGAGCTCACAATCTCCTTGCCAAGACCACGCAGAAACTCCACAGTCCCCGCATCGGTCATCGACACATACATGATGGCGTTGTTCGGGGAGTATTGCATGGCGATGCGCCGCGCCCCGCGCAGCATTGCCTCAATGCCCGCAGCCAGCTCCTGCCAGCTCGAATACTTTCCCTTCGATCCCGGCAGCGAGTCCAGCCGACTCTGCTCAATGCGATGCACCAGCTTGCGCGGCTCGCCCTCCGTGGGCACAAAGTAGTACCAGCGCCGCGTGATGTGCGCCTTTGGGTCCAGCTTCAGAATGGCCTCGCCGATCGGGTCGCGGTGATGATGGTCGTAGAAAAGCCAGCCATCGTAGCCAGCCTCGCGCAGCGCCGCCTGCATCGCCTCAAGGTTCATACCGGCATTTTACGCGGCGAAACTGGCACGACCTGCAAACCGATCAGAAGCCGGCGCACCCTCGCCGGCAGGCAAAGGGTCAGCTGCTGGTAGCGCAATAGGGACGGTTGTATAAAGGCCCCACGGTTGATAGCTTGCGTTCATGGAGCCGCGCGTACCCCAACCCCTGAGTGAGACCATCGAGACACTCTACAGGACGGAGTCGGGCCGGGTTCTGGCGACGCTCGTGCGTCTGCTGGGAGACCTCGACCTGGCCGAAGAGGCCATGCATGAGGCGTTCGCGGCAGCGATGGAGTCCTGGCCGCAGACTGGCGTGCCCGAGAATCCTCGTCCCTGGCTCATCTCGACAGCACGGTTCAAAGCGATTGACGGCATGCGTCGGCGGGCGCGCTTCGACGGAGTGCAGCACGATCTGGCCCTCTACATGGAGGCACAGAGCGGCGATGCGACTCAGGTGGATGAGGAGATCGAGGACGATCGCCTCCGCCTGATCTTCACCTGCTGTCATCCTGCTCTGCCTCCGGAAGCGCAGGTTGCGCTCACGCTGCGCGAAGTCTGCGGTCTGACCACGGAGGAGATTGCCCGGGCATTTCTGGTGATGCCGGCCACCCTGGCACAGCGCGTTGTGCGCGCCAAGGCAAAGATTCGAGAAATGGCGATTCCCTACGAGGTGCCGACGCCGCAGGAGTTGCCGGAGCGGCTGCACGCGGTGCTTCAGGTCGTCTATCTCGTCTTCAACGAGGGCTATTCGGCAGCGGCGGGAGCGGAGGTGACAAGGGCCGCGCTCACCGGCGAGGCAATTCGATTGGGCCGGCTGCTCACCGAACTCCAGCCGGAGCCCGAAATGCTAGAACCGGAAGTCATGGGCCTGCTCGCCCTGATGCTGCTGCAGGAATCCCGCCGCGCTGCAAGAACCTCTCCGACGGGAGAGCTGATTTTGCTCGAGAATCAGGACCGCTCGCTCTGGAACCGGGAGCAGATCACAGAGGGAGTGGCTCTGGTGGAGAAAGCCCTGAGCTCTCGCCGCTTTGGCGCGTACACGCTGCAGGCTGCGATCGCCGCCGTTCATGCGGACGCGGAGTCAGCCGCTGCCACCGACTGGCGGCAGATTGTTGCGATCTATGACCAGCTGGCGCGCATGCAGCCTTCGCCCGTTGTCCATCTCAATCGTGCCGTGGCCATTGCCATGCGCGATGGTCCGGAGGCCGGTCTGGCGCATATCGACGCGGTGCTGGAGCATGGCGAGCTGGCGAACTACTACCTCGCGCACTCCGCCCGCGCCGAGATGTGCCGCAGGCTGGGCAGAACAGCCGAGGCCCGGGCTTCTTATGAGAGGGCGCTGGCGCTGACCCAGCAGGAGCCGGAGCGGCACTTCCTCGAGGAGCGGATTCGGCAGCTGAAATAAAAATTGCGATCGCTGTCGATTTTCCGTCTCGCCAACGACTATAGGGCAAATGAACGATGAGCTACGCTTCCAGAGTGAACGGGAAACGAGCCATCGGAAACACAGAGGAGACATCATGGCACTTTACCTGGTAGCGATCTATCGCCCCGATAACTACAACGGGTCCACCGAAACCGCGGAGATGCAGGAGGGGATCCACGCGCTCAACCGCGCCATGATTGCCGCCGGCGCAAGAAAGTTTGCTGCAGGTCTGGCCCCGGTCAGCAGCACCAAGTCGCTGCGCGTGCAGCCCGATGGCAAGGTCATTGCCACGGACGGTCCTTACACCGAAACCAAGGAGCACATCGGCGGCTTCTGGGTACTCGAGGCCGCTGATCTGGACGAAGCCGTCGAGTGGGGTCGCAAGGGCGCCGTCGCCTGCCGCGCGTCGGTCGAGGTGCGCGGGATCTTCTTCCAGCCCGGCGCCGGAGATCCGGAAGCGGAGGACCCAACCCTCGTCCTCGACGCGCTGATGCAGAGCAAACCAGGCGAAACAATCAAGCCAAAGTTTCTGACCATGATCTATCTTCCCGAGAACTTTGACCCATCGTCCATCACCGAAGAGATGATGGGAGAGATGGTCGCGCTGGAGAGCGAAATGATCGCTGCCGGCGTGAGAAGGTTTGCCTGCGGCCTGGCCCCCGCCAGCACCGCGAAGACGTTGCGGCGGCAGCCCGATGGCAAGGTGTCCCTCACCGACGGCCCCTACACGGAGACCAAGGAGCACATCGGCGGTATTTCGATCCTGGAAGCTGCTGATCTGGACAAGGTCGTCGGATGGGCGCGCAAGGGCGCCATTGCCTGCCGCGCGTCGGGCGAGGTGCGCCCGCTGCTTTCCAGGCCGGCCCCGCAGGCCGCGGCGAAATAGTCTCAGCCGCGGCGACTTAGAAAGCCACACCGTCTTCATCATGAGACGAACGCCCCGCAACGAGCCGGCGCGAAGCGATCGCTCCGGTTCCCGTCCGCAAGGAGGAGGAGAAGAACTGTGAAATACATCTGTTTTGGCTACTACGACAAAGACAAATTCGACGGCATGACGGAGAGCGAACGGAACGCCATGTTCGACGCATGCTTCGACTACGACGACCATCTGCGCGCCAGCGGGCACTGGGCTGGCGGAGAAGCCCTTCAGCCTCGGGAAACTGCCTTGACCCTGCATTGGAAGAACGGCAAGGTGGTAACCACCGACGGTCCCTACACGGAAACCAAGGAACAGCTCGGCGGCATTCTCGTGCTTGAAGCGCGCGACATGAATCAGGCCGTGCAGCTGATGGCCCAGCACCCGGCGATGACCTATGGCAATACCTTCGAAATTCGGCCGGTGGGAGACATGAGGGAAATGATGAAGGCGAGCGAGCAGCGGCGCAAGACCGTCGCAAGATGAGCAGGCTCACAGACGCGCACACCGATCCGCATGCCGAGCATGGGATCGGTATAAAAATGACGCCTGGTTTTCGCGTGCGAACGCGCAGGACGGGCGTCCCGCGCCTGGGGAGCTAGAGAGCGGCCATGGCCTCAGCCTGGCTGGGGAACAGTCCTGCATACTTGGTGATGCCCACCATGGTGAACACCTTGGTAAAGTGCGGGGACAGTCCAAAGGCGTAGACCTTCTGCCCCGAATTCGAGGCCTCGATCAGCATCTGGATCACCAGCGCAATGCCGCTCGAGTTGATGTAGTCCACCTTGGTAAAGTCCAGCAGCACCAGCTTGTTTGTAGCCTTGGCCAGCGACTGGTAGGTGCCGAGAACTGCGTCCTTTGAAGTGCTGGCGATATCGCCTTCGTAGCGGAGGACGGCTACCGGGTGTCCGGCAGGGGATGTAAGCTGGTCGACGCGCGCTTTGGTTTCAGTCTGCACGATCTGGTGTCTCCGTTCTCGATTGTACTCAGTCTGCTTGTTTATCCAGGCGAATTACCAGCCGGACGTAGCTGCTCTTTCCGTTCGCGCCCTTAACCCACTCGGCTTCGTCCACTAATGCCTGAATCAGGAACATGCCCATACCGCGGGGATCTTCCTCGCCATGAATCTTGCGGTCGATGTCCGGCTTGGGGGGTAGCTTCTTCAGTCCCTTGCCGTCGTCGATCACCTTCACTTCGAGAGCATCGTCGACCGTGGAAAGCACCACACCCACCGAAAGCCCCTCATTCAACAGATTGCCATGCTCAATCGCGTTGATGCAGGCTTCGGCTACGGCGGTCTTCAGGTCCTCGACGCGCTCATCCTTGAAACCCATCAGCTTGGCCACAGCGGCAGCCGTGCTCATGGCTACTTTTTCGTAGCCCATCCGCGAAGGCAGCCGCACTTCCACGCTGGTGGCTTTCTCTTCCATCATGCGTTCGTCTCCATTGCGCACTCCGCTTCTCTCGAGAGCGCCAGGGCGGTCATATCGTCACCCTGGGGGCTGCCCTGCGAAAACTCCGCGATGGCTGTCCACAGTGCACCGAGAATATCATCAGCCTTCCCAGATCGGCACCCAGAAAACGCATTCACCAGCCGTTCCTCGCCAAATTCCTCTTCGCCGCAAAAGACTTCGGTCAATCCGTCGGTATAGAACAGCAGCCGCGTTCCCTCGCCAAACCCGCATTTCTGGCTGGTATAGCGCATCCCCGGCAGCAGTCCCAGCGGTGTGCCCGTCGATTCGAACTGCACCACTTCCCCGCCCGGCTGCTGCAGAAAACCGGGGTTGTGCCCCGCGTTCACCACTTCAATCTCGCCCAGTTCCGGGTGCAGCCGCAGAAAGATCGCCGTCACATAGCGCCGCCGCGCCTCTTCGCCTTCGGCCCAGTGGTGCTGACTCATCTGCGCGGCCAGATCAGCCAGCGGCATCCCCGTCAGCGCCATGGCGCGAAACGCCGACCGGAAGCTCGAAGCCATCAGCGCCGACGCCAACCCCTTGCCCGCCACATCGGCCACGGCAATCAGCAGGCTGCCATCCGGCTGCTCCACAATATCCAGATAGTCGCCGCCCACTTCGTAGCAGGTCTCGGACTTGAAACTTACTGAATAGCCCGGAATCTCGGGCAGCTTCTGCGGCAGCAGCGAGCGCTGAATGTTCCGCGCCGCATCCATATCCTGCTGCACGCGCGCCCACTGCAGGTTGCGCTCGTGGTTGCGTGCATTTTCAAGCGCGACCGCGGCCTGCAGCGACAGGCCCTCCAGAAAATCCGCTTCGTAGAGCGTCAGCTCGCGGCCATCCGGCGGCGCCACCACCAGCTCCGCCATGCGATTGCCTTCGCGATCCTGCAGCAGATAAATCGGCATCGCCGAGCCGCTGCCGTCGCCCAGGTTCAGATCCTTGACATTGCCGTAGGCCAGACCCACGTCAGGAAATGCCGCGCCTGCCATCTCCAGCTCGCGAACCACAATGCGCAGCGTCTGCTCCAGCACCTCGCTCTCGTGGATCGTCGAGTGCACCTGGCGCGACGCCTCAAGCAGCGCCTGCAAACGCGCCACCTGCTGCTGCAGTTCAATCGTCTCGCCACTGCCCGGTAACTGAATTCCGGCCGCCATGCCATCCCCCGTGGAATCCCAATGTACCACGCCCGCAAATTCCACGGCGGCCTGCAGATGTGCGCATGCGTCCGCGGTCTTCCGCTATGCCGAAGCCGCCTTGCGAATGTCGCGCGGCTCAAGCACCCGCTTCGCGTATCCCCGCCGCGCCACGGCCAGCATCGCCTGCCCGATGTCCCGCGTCGACAGCACCTGGTTTGGCAGCATCCGCCGCAGCAGCGGCAGCACCGGGCCCACCACCTTATAGAAGACTCGATATGAAGGCGTCTTCGATTCAATCCCGTCCATCGGCTCGATAAACCCCGGCCGGAACATATACGCATGCAGCGGCAGCCGCAGCAGCGCATTCTCGGTGCGCCCTTTCACCCGCGCCCACATCGCGCGGCCTTGTTCACTGCTGTCCGTGCCCGACCCCGAGACATATATAAACGCCATGCCCGGATGCACGCGGCTCAGCTCCTGCGCTGCTGCCAGTGTGAACCCAAACGTAATCCGGGTGTATTCGGCCTCGCTCATGCCGTTCGATGTCACGCCCAAGCAGAAGAAGCAGGCATCGAAGCCCGCAAGCGCATCCTCCATGCCCGCGTAGTTGCCCAAGTCGGCGTGCACAATCTCGCACAGCTTCGCATCGTGCGCCCCGGTCGCCGTGCGGCCGATCGTCACCACGGACTCCACCGCCGCATCGCGCAGGCACTCCAGCAGCACGCCCTGCCCGACCATCCCCGTCGCGCCAAAGATCAGAACTCGCATGCTCTTCGCCTTCCCATCCTCAATGCTGCCAGCATACGCGGCGCTCCCGGAATCAACCTTTCCGTCGCGCTGCGAATCCCGTCTTAGTAATATCGATAAGTAACTTAGAGTAATCTAATACCCTTTCCAGGTACCTGAATAGTAACTTGACTAAGTAACGCTGAGTAATTAGCACATAAGTAGCATTGGGATGATGGGTTAAAAGTTCGAGAATTGAGCTGTTGGGATTTTGTGTGTGGAGGTGCCGTGATGGGCAAGAGCATCCTCAATCCGTTCCGGGGAAAAGAGGCAAATCCGCCTGCGGGCCCTGTCCTCAAACTGCTGCGCGATGAAAGCGGGTCAGTCCTGGTCGCGACGACTCCGGCCGCGCTTGCCTCCTCCGTTGCATCCAAGGCGCCGCGCGAAGCTCAGCCCGCGGCTCCCGCGCGTCTTGTTGCGCGCGCCGTCACGCCGCACTGCCGGTTCACCTGCCGCTGGTGCGAATCGCTCCTTCTTCTTCCGCACGAGCGCATCGGCCTGGCCTTTGGGCCGCCGAGCCTCCGCCGCATCGAAGTGCGATCCATCGCCTCGGTCTGCGGCTCCTGCAATCACGTGTCCGACTTCTCGCTCTTCCGCGGCAGCGTTGGCTACGACACCCGCCACAATCAGATTCCCGCACAGCCGCCGGCCCACACCATCCTGCTCGACTGGCTCAGGTGCGAGGAACCCTCCTGTCCCTTCCGCCTGCCCCTCTTTGTCACGCGCGAGCAGCCTCTCTCCATCGACGAAGCCCGCGAGATGGCCGCGCAGTGGGATTGGGCCGAGCTCACCTGCTCCTCGAGCCACCGCATCCTCGCGCCTCTCTGGATCTTCAACCGCGAGTCCTTCCAGTTCCCCGCGCCGCTGCGCTAGCGCCCGCGCACCCTTCGCGCGCGCCTCGCTGATTTATCCTTGCCTCGATGAGCATGACGCTGTCGGTCGCCATGATCGCCATGAACGAGGAGGCGAATCTTCCCCGCACCCTTGAAAGCGTGCGCTGGGCTGATGAAATCGTCCTCGTCGACTCCGGCTCCAAAGACCGCACTCTCGAGATCGCTCACTCCTTCGGCGCAAAAACCAGCTACCACGCTTTCGGTGGCCACGGCGAGCAGAAGAACGTCGCCCTCGATCTCTGCACCAGCGAATGGATTCTTCTACTCGATGCCGACGAGGTACTCTCGCCCGCGCTGCAAGCAGAGATTCGCGCCCTCCTCACCGGCGAGCCTCCCTTCAACGCCTACTGGATTCCTCGCCTCAATCTCTACTTCGGCCGCTGGATGCGCCACGGCGGCTTCTATCCCGACCGCAAGCTGCGCCTCTTCCGCCGCGGCGCTGCGCGCTTGAGCGAGGGCGTTGGCCCCCACTCCACGCCGCAGTTCGAAGGACCGTGCGGCAAGCTCCGCGGCGACATGCTGCACTACGCCTATCCCACGCTCGAGATCTACCTCGAGCACATGCAGCGCTACAGCAATGAAATTGCCTATCTGCTCTATTGCAGTGGCCGCACCAGCCGCTCGCCGTTTGCCTTCGTGTGGAACGGCATCCTCAACCCCGCCGCAACCTTCCTCTACAACTACATCTTCCGTCTCGGCTTTCTCGACGGCCGCGAAGGCCTGATCCTGCACCTCAACCACTCCGTGTACATCCACTGGAAATTCGTAAAGGCGTGGTGGCTCAGCAGAAACGGATCCTCCACAAAAAAATAAAGGGAGCAGCATAGCCGCTCGCTCTGGCCCCTAATCCCTGATCCCTGTCTTAAATGTGGCAGCTCGCCTGCCCGCGCTTCTCCAGATACTTCTGGTGATACTCCTCAGCCCGCCAGAAAGTCTGCGCCGCTTCCACCTTCGTCACCACCCGCTTCGGCGTGTAGCGTCCGTCGGCCGTCAGCTGCTCAATCTTGGCCTTGGCCTGCGCCTCCTGCTCCGGCGAGTGGAAGAAAATCGCCGACCGGTACTGTGCACCCCAGTCCGGCCCCTGCCGGTTCATGGTCGTCGGATCGTGCAGATTAAAGAACGCGTCCAGCAGTTGCTCGTAACTCACCTTGGCGGGATCGAAGTCCAGCTCCACCACCTCGGCGTGGCCCGTCGAATCCGTGCACACGTCCTTGTAGCTCGGCCGCTCCAGCGAACCGCCCTCATAGCCCACAGCCGTCGCCGTTACGCCGGGGATGGCCGCAAACGCCGCCTCCACGCCCCAGAAACAGCCGGCTCCAAATGTTGCTTTCTCGATGTTCATACTCAATCAGATGCTCCGCCGGTTGATAAGTAACAAGAGTTGGCCGCACGCGCTCAAGCGCAAATCAGCCCCGCCGCACGCCCGGCTTTTTGCCGCCCGGACGAGGGCCCGAACGCGAAGCCGGACCTGAACCCGGACGCGAACCAGATCGTGGCCCGCTGCGCCCCGCGCCGCCCGGTTTCCCTTTGAATCCGCCGGGTTTCGAAAATCCGCCAGCCTTGGGCCGCGCGCCGCCTGAGGCCGGCTTGCCCACGCCACCCGGCTTGGGCTTCCACCCGGTCTTGCCTGCAGGTTTCGCGCCGAATCCTGCTCCAGCGGGTTTGCCGTGCTTGTTGCTGGGCCGTGCCCCACCCGCTCGCGGCTTGCCGCTGCTGGTGGTAAACGGGCGCGTCGATCCCGTGCCACGCGCGGGACGCGCCGGGCCTGTGCGACCTTCGCGGTCGGGTCGGGGGCGGTCAAACCTGGGCCGGTCAGTGGCTGCCCGATCAAACTTGGGCTTATCGAAGCTGGGCTTATCGAATCGGGGCTTATCGAATTTCGGTTTGTCGAACCGGGGTCGATCTGCGGCAGGGCGATCGAACTTGGGCTTATCGAATCGGGGCCGGTCAGATTTGGCTCGGTCGAACTTGGGCCGGTCAAATGCGGGCCTGGCCCCGCGCGGTGCGCTGGGGCTGGAAGAGCGCGAGGGTGCCGGGCGGTCCGAATCTACCGACTCAATGCGCAGAGTCGATGGCTTTCTCGGTGTCACGCTCTCCGTCGGCGCAGGAAAGTCACGTCTTGGCGCTGCCGGCCGCTGTGATGCTGTGCGATCTCCGAATGCAGGCCGATCGGCGCGGGGCCGGAAGGGTTTGCGATCCGCATCAGGCCGGAAGCCGCGATCGTCGCGCCGGTTGCTGGTGCGTCCGCCCTCGGGCCGTCCGACGCGCGCGTTGCCGCCCCGATGGGGGGCTGCGCCCTCGCCGCGCGGAGTGAAGCTGCGCTGCTCGCCGGACGCTGGCCGCTCGGTGCGCGGGCTGGTTGCTGGACGAAACGGCTTGGCAGGGCGGTCGAACCCGCTCGCGCGTTTCTCGAATCCGCCTTCCCGCTTCGCTAATCCGCCTGCCGGTTTTGAAAATCCACCTTCGCGCTTCGTAAAGCTGCCGGGGCGTTTCGCAAAATCCCCTGCCGGCTTTGTAAATCCGCCCTCGCGTTTCGCAAAACCGCTTGCGGGCTTCGCAAAACGACCAGCGGGCTTGGTGAACCCACCTGCCGGTTTGGCAAAGCCGCCTTCGCGCTTGCCGAACTCGGCGCGCGGCGGGCGCGGGGCCGTCGACCTGGCAGCAACGCGCTGCGAACGCGGCCGGTCGTCGTCATACGAAACGGGCTTGCCTGCGTCCTTGGGCAGCAGCTTCTTGGTCTTCATGCGCTTGGGCTTGAATTTGCCCGCGGCGGTCAGGCGCAGCGCTTCCACTTCGTCGGTGTCCAGCTCGCGCACTTTGCCGGGCTCGAGGTCGAGCACCAGCGGGCCGTAGCCCACGCGGCGAATCTTTTCCACGTGGTGGCCGATCTCCTCAAACATCTTGCGCAGCTCGCGGTTGCGCCCCTCGATCAGCACCACCTCGAACCATGGGTTCTCTCCCACGCGGACCTGGCGAATGCGCGCCGGAGCGGTGCGGACCTTGCCCTCGCCCACCTTGCCGCGCTCAATCGTCACGCCTTCGCGCAGCCGATCCAGCGCTTCTTCTTCAGGCTGCCCAGCGACCTTGACCAGATACGTCTTCTCCACGCCCGCCGAGGCCTTGGTGAGCCCATTGGCCAGCTCGCCATCGTTCGTCACCAGCAACAGGCCCTCGCTCAGATAGTCGAGGCGGCCGACGGGGTAGAGCCGCTCGCTGATCTTCGAGAAGAACTCCATCACCGTGGGCCGTCCCTCGGGGTCG
Organism: uncultured Acidobacteriaceae bacterium; assembly: GCA_963783925.1. Lineage (GTDB taxonomy): Bacteria > Acidobacteriota > Terriglobia > Terriglobales > Acidobacteriaceae > Telmatobacter. The sequence goes on from CAWAPM010000001.1 coordinate 784,629, forward strand.
CTCACCGTGGTCACGTGGCCCTTGGGCTTGTTCAGCATGTAGTACCGCAGCCGCTCCGCCCCGCGCAGCAGCTTGCCGTCCACGCGGATGTGGTCGCGATCGGCATCTGCCTTGGTGCCCAGCACGGTCACCGTCTGCCCGTTCACCTGCACGTGGCCGCCGGTAATCAGCTCTTCCGCGTGGCGGCGGCTGGCGATGCCGGCCTGCGCAAGAATCTTCTGCAGCCGCTCCAGCTTGGGCGCGGGACCAGTTTCTTTCTCTTCGGTCTCAGCCTCGGTTTTGTCAGCGCTGGCGGCCTCTGCGCGCGCAATCTCCGGCGCTTCAGAGGCGATGTCCTGCTCCGGGCCTTCGGCCTCGTGTTCAAGCTCGCGCTCGGGTTCGTCACTCATGGGTTGGAGTCTCTATTTCTGCCGGCTCCGGGCCGGCGTGCATTGCTTCTGTTGCCGGCTCCGCGGCTTCGGCCGCGGGTGTCTCGTCTTCCAATGTGTCTTCTTCGAACTCCGGCGCTCCGGGAACCTCCGGGCCGCCGACGTTCTCGTTCGCGGCTTCCTCGGCCTCGGTCTCAGTCAGCTCAATCGCCGCAATCTTCTCGAACTCTTCCATTGACGGCAGCTCGGCCAGATCCTTCAGGCCAAACCGCAGCAGGAATTCCTTGGTGGTCTTGTAGAGAATCGGCCGCCCAATCACCTGCTTGCGCCCGGCAGTGGCAATCAGCTTACGGCTCAAGAGCGAGCCCAGCACGCCGCCCGACTCCACGCCACGAATCTCATTCACTTCGGGCGCGGTCACCGGCTGCTTATAGGCAATCACCGCCAGCGTCTCAAGCGCGGGCAGCGAGAGCTTCAGCGCCGGCTTCAGGCTCTTGATAAACAGCCGCACCGCGTCGTGGCACTCGGGCTTGGTCGCCATGCGATACCCGCCGGCAATCTCGCGAATCTCCACACCGCGCACATCGGCGGCATAGTCCGCAATCAGCTCGTCCAGAAGCTGGCGCAGAATGCCGCGCACTTCGCGGTCGCGCAGCCGTGCCTGGCGCTTGGCCTCGGTCTCGGCGTCGAGCGTTGCCGCGTCCGGCGCAGGACTCTCGGCGGCAGCCGCACTCTCCGCTGCAACGGATTCTTCCGCGAGCGCTGTGGCCGTTTGCGCCGCCAACGCCGGTTCCGGCTCGCTGCCGGAGTAGATGGCAGGCGACTGCTCCAGCCCCAGCGGGTCCATGCCCCCGGTTAACAGCGACTGCGGATTTTCCTCCGCCGCAGCCTCGGCGCGCGCAGCTTCCTGGTCAGCCTTCCACTCAAAGGCGTCGGCGGCAAACAAGGCGGCGAGCTGGGCCAGTGTGACCGGCTCCTCCGCGGCGTAGATAACAGCTTCCAGCTTGGCTTTCAGACTCATGCGTCAATCGATACCTTCGTTATGGTACCGGATGCGCCGAATGCCTGCTGGGAAGGCTGGATGAGGAAATCCGCGCACCAAAAAGGCGTCCGGCCTCGCCGGACGCCTCTCACCTCGATCCCGCTGCACCTGCGGACGTTAAGACGCCTTGTTGTTCTTGGTGTGAACGATCACAAACTTGGTTTTGCCGTCGTTCTCGCCGGCCTTGGAGCTGATGGTCACCATCACCGACTCCTGCTCGCCCTTCTTCACCGACAGCATCGCTCCATCCGCCGTATCGAACACGGAAGCATCGCTGCCGAACTTGCTCTTGTAGAAGTTCAGCACCGCGTCCTTCGAGTCGCTGGTCAGAAACGCGCCGGAGACCACCGAGCCCGAGGGCAGTTCCATCTTCATGCCGCCCGAGGTGCTTTGCGCGCCGGGGTAGATGTCCGTGCCCAGCTCGCCCGGCGTGAAACTCGTGGAGTTGTGGGACTCGAGCATGCCGCCCGGTGTGTTGATCGAAACCGTGCCGTTGGGCCCGCTCACATGGATCGAGCGCGAGATACGCCACACCATGAATCCAAACGCGCCCGCCCCGAGAACGCCCAGGCCGATCACGATGGCCAGCACAATCAAAATGACCTTGACCGCGCTCGAGCCGGACTTGGCCGGAACCGCTGCCATCGGCGGTGCGGGAATGTACCCGGGTGTTGGAGCAGGTGCCGAAGCCATCGGCGCCACCGGGGTAAATGCGGGAGGCGGAGCGGGCGAGGTATACGCGGGCGCAGCCGCGGCAGCCACGGGCGTGCCGCAGACCGCGCAGAACTGCGCGCCCGCGGGAACTTCAGCGCTGCACTTTGCACAAAGAACAGCCATACACGTTCTCCTGTTCGATTGTCTGGGTAGGAAACCAACTGCAGAATCTGGCATGGAGCCGGGAGAGAGGATAGAACGAGCCAGCCCTGCCAAGACTGTCGGCTTCGGGCTCCCGGTTGCGCCGTCGCAGCCACTATACCCCAGGAGCTTTGGCTCCGGCCGTGATTTTCTTCGCGCCCTTCCAAGACAAGAAAAGGGGACAGGCCGAAGCCCGTCCCCGTAAGGCTGCAGGTGCGTTAGTGGGAGACCTGGCGGAACAGGACAAACAGCAAGCCCGAGAGCAGCGCCGCAGCCGGCAGCGTGAATACCCACGCCGCGGCGATGTTGCGAATGGTAGACATCTGCAGTCCGCTGCGGTTGGCGGCCATGGTGCCCGCCACGCCCGAACTCAGCACGTGCGTGGTACTCACCGGCAGGCCGAAATTGTCGGCGGCAAAGATGGTGGCCATGGCGACCAGTTCGGCGCAGGCGCCCTGCGCATAGGTCAGGTGCTCCTTGCCGATCTTTTCGCCCACCGTGACCACGATGCGCTTCCAGCCGACCATCGTGCCCATGCCCAGCGCCAGCGCCACGGCCACCTTCACCCACGTGGGAATGAACTTGGTGGCCTTGTCCACCTTGCCCTTGTAGTCGGTCAGCGCCGCGGTTTCGTCCGGGGTGAAGGCCGGATTGTTGTTCTTCTGCATCAGGCGGATGGCTTCGCTGGCCACGTACATGTCGTTGCGCACGTTGGTCTGCTGGCTTGCCGGAACTGCCTTGAACTCCTTGTAGAGCGCCACTTCGTGGTTGAGGTCTTCCACCAGCTCGCGCAGCGCGAGGATCGTGTCCGGCTGCAATCTGCTTGGTGCGGATGTAGTCGGTGACGTCGGTGCGCGCATCGGCGCCCAGGATGCCGCTCTTGATCGACGTGCGGTCGAGGACGTGCCCGGCCTGCTCGAGGCGGCGATGAAGTCCTGCACGTCCCGCGCGTGACGGCGTGGTTCAGCGCGTAGGCCGTGGGCACCGTGCCGATCAGGATCAGCATGATCAGGCCCATGCCCTTCTGCCCGTCGTTGGAGCCGTGGAAGAAGCTGACGCCTGTGCAGGTGAGAACCAGCAGGCGCGCGAATGGGCCACGGTGGAGGCTCCGTGCCCTTGGGCGCCTCGTAGAGAGCCGGGTACTTGATCAGCCACTTGGCCAACAGGAACAGCAGTGCCGCCGCGCCAAAGCCGACGATCGGAGAGATGAGCAGCACCTTGAAGACCTTGGTGGCCTGCTCCCAGTCCACGCCGGAGGTGCCGTGTGCACGTTCATCAACTGGTTGGCCAGGCCCACGCCGATGATGGAGCCGACCATGGTGTGCGAGCTCGAAGCCGGAAGGCCGAACCACCAGGTGCTGAGGTTCCAGATGATGGCGGCGATGAGCAGCGCGAAGACCATGGCGAAGCCGGCGCCGGAGCTGACCTGCAGAATGAGCTCGACAGGCAGCAGCGTAATGACGCGTGAAGGCCACGGTGCCCGCTTGAAGTGAGCACGCCGGCCAGGTTGCACAATCCCGACCAGACCACGGCGATGTTCGGGTCCAGCGAGTGGGTGTAGATCACCGTGGCCACGGCATTGGCGGTGTCGTGGAAGCCGTTGACGAACTCGAAGCCGAGCGCGATCACCAGCGCGAGAATCAGCAGCAGCGTAGGGCCAGATGCTGCCCAGGGTCACGCTGGCTGAAGTCCTTGGAGATGTTGAAGGCCGATGAAGCCGACAGGCCGACCACCAGCGCCGCCAGAACGACGCCGGTGCTGATCATGGCGTGAGACTTCTTCATCTTTTTTTCGAGCAATGCTGCCGCGGGGGGCCGGCCAGGCAGCGTGGTCGCCGAGTCGGACATGGATGAAACTCCAATGCTGGAATGAGAATGCGTCCGGGCGAGCTGGGGAGAGCGAGCCCGGACTACCAATGGATACACGAGGCAGATGAAAGGGAAATGAATTCAGGTGGAGACGGTCGAGACGGCAATACTTACCGCCGCAGAAGCTGAGTGCGTTATCTGCGGCGAACGTATGTTCCGTCAAACCACTGGCAAGCTGCATCTTCGAACCAGTTCTCCGGCGGCGAGCCCCAGAACGTCAGAACGCGATCTTCTTTCGTTGCGGTCAGTTACGGACGCTCCATTGAACCCAAGAAAGTCACAGAGACGTGAAGGCTGTGCGCTTATTCCCATCGACAAACGGATGATTGGCGACAATCCCTTCGCGTAGGCCGCAGCCAGGTCGACCAAGGATGGCGACCTCTCCGAATAGGCAAAGCAGGTTCCTGGGACGGGCCAAGCGCCGACTCCAGCAGCCCGAGATCCCGCACTCCCTCTGGGCCGCCGTGGAGCAATCAATGATCTCTATCGTGCACTGCCAACGCTTCGATTTCGCGTATCCAGACCGGCTCTTTCTACTCGGCCAGTCTTTTAAGGACATCGCGGTATCTCGCGCATCACTTCACGGGCAACTTCCATTTGGGTCGCGAACTCCTGATCGAAGGGGCTGATCCGGAAGCCCTGGGAGCTTTCCGCAATGTAGAGCGTGTCGCCCTTCTCCACGTTCAGCCGCGCCAACGTTTCTTTGGGCAGAATGATGCCGACAGAGTTGCCGATTGCGATGATTTTGGTTGTGGTGGCCATTGGAAAGACCTCCCGCTGGCCGATTATAACATATGTTATAACGCCCTAGGCTATCGCCAGTCGTCCCGCGCGTTCGAGAGCCCTTCATTCATCACCGCGTCGAACTCGGTGTGCTTCTTGATGAAGATCTCGTGAACGCCTGATCCTGGCGCAGCAGAATCGCCTGCAGACGCACTAACTCCAGCAGCGCCAGGAACATGGCGACCAGCGCCCGCTCCGACTTGGTGTGGCTCAGCAGCCGCCGCAGGGCCACCGGCTTGTCTTCCATCGTCAGCCGGCGCGCCAGGAACTGGATCATCTGCCCCACGGTGACCTGAGTCTTCCTCGCACGTTGAACATGGGCCGGTTGCGCGCCCGCTCCAGAATGTCGCGGAAGATGCGCACCAGGTCGACCGTGTCGGCGGCAATCTCCGGCTCGGCGGCCGGCGTCGTCCTTGAACTCGCGCCACGCCGGGATTGGTCCACGTCGCGGCTTCCAGCATCTGCTTTTGCTGCAGCATCTGCGCGGCGTTCTTGAAGCGCTCGTGCTCCAGCAGCCGCTCCACCAGCTCGCGGCGCGGGTCTTCGATGTCGGCGTCTCGGGCCCGTCTGGCACGCGCGGCAGCAGCATCTTGCTCTTGATGTGGATCAGCAGCGACGCGGTGTAGATGAACTCGCCGGCCACATCCACATCGCTCGCCTTCAGCTGGTTCACATAGGCCAGAAACTGCGCCGTGATCTTCGCGATCGGGATGTCGTAGATATCGATGTCCTGCTTGCGAATCAGGTCCAGCAGCAGGTCCAGCGGCCCGTCGTAGACCTGGCCCACGGTGACGGAGAACGGCGATTCCTCGGCCTGATTTGCCGCAGCCTGGTTGCGCGCAGCCTGGCTCGCAGCCGCATCGGCCTTCTTCGCCTTCGCGGACTTCTCCGCAGGTCCAGGCGGCGCCACAAGCACCAGCGGCGGCCCTTCAGGCTGCGCGTCCGTCGCAGCCGTCTCGGGCGTGGTTTCCGGGTTGGGGGAGTCTTCGTTCACTGCAATCTCTGGTCTTATTGAAGCGGCTCGTAATCGCCCGACAATTCAGTGATTTTCGCATTATTGCCGTGGCCAATCCGGAGGAAAAACTGGTTGTTTTGCTGGTCTCGCATGATCCGTACTGAGATTTTCTGGTCCTTGCTTACGGCTTTCTTGGCCAGAGCAAATGGCTGCGCATAAAATTTCTGTGGAACGATGAAATCGCGAATGCGCCTATCTGCATAACTCCAACACAACAGAGCCCATACCTCGTAGGATCGATTTGGCAGTTCGAATTGCCATGTGTTGGGCTCGATGCTGTCTTCGCGCGCCGTTGACACAAACACGCGCTTCTTTTTTGCCGTCAAGAACGGCTCTTCGAGTTCACGCTCAATCGTTGTGAAGACTCGGTTGCTCTCCTGCGTCAGCGCAACATCGCGCGGGACCAGATTAGCGCGCCAGTAATCCCTCAGGAGTTTCGCCCGTTGGTCCTGCGGCAAATCCCACCAGTCGGCGTGGTCGCTCAGATCGTGCAGGTCGCGGCCCGCTTCGGGCTGAAAGAAATACCGACGCTCCGCTCCCAGGTCGTGAGAAAGATTGAGAACAGTGCGTACCGAGGCCATGGTTTCTTCAGCGCGCTTCGCGGCCTTCTGCGATTGCCCCCGCAGCATCTCCCACGTGATGTCAATCTTGGACTCCAGATCCATACGCTTGGAATGGATTGGTTCCACCACTGCTCCAACAGACTGAATTGCGTAGTCTTTGCAGAACTCGCACCGCATGGTGGCAGTTCTGCATCCATGCTGTGTCTTCTGTTGCACTTCAACAGAACTAAACACTTTGTGCAGGTCTCCGACGGGACACAAATCCGGATCGCCCGGATCTGTCTGCCGGATACGCTGCCCGTTCGTGGACATTTCGGCGATTTTCTTGGCAACAAGCGCCGGTGCCTCAGTAAGTCCAATGGTATTGCCGTAGCTCTTCGACATCTTGCGGCCGTCGGTGCCCGGCAGTTTCGGCGAAGGTGTCAGGAGCGCATCCGGTTCCGGAAGCACTCGCGGTCTTGTAGCTTGTAGAAGTTGTTAAACGCCGCGCAACTTCGCGAGTGAGCTCGACGTGCGCCTGCTGATCCTGCCCAACCGGCACAAACTTCGCCTGATAGAGCAGAATGTCGGACGCCATCAGAACTGGATATCCGAGAAACCCGTAGGTCGTGAGGTCCTTGCTGGACGAATTTTCCTGCATCTCCTTGTAGCTCGGCACGCGCTCCAGCCAGCCTAGCGGCGTGATCATGCCAAGAAGCAGGGGCAGCTCGTGCGTGCTGCGGCACCTGGCTCTGCATGAAGATCGTCGCTTCTCCGGATCGAGTCCGGCGGCCAGGAAATCGAGCGCTACATCAAGCGTATTGGCTGCGATGCGGCGGGATCAGCATAATCCGTCGTGAGCGCATGCCAGTCCGCGATAAAGAAGTAGCACTCGTACTGCCCCGAGTCCTGCAGCTTGACCCAGTTGGCCAGCGCGCCCATGTAGTTGCCCAGGTGCAGCTTGCCGGTGGGGCGCATGCCGCTCAGAACGCGCGGGCGGGAGGTTCGAATTGGATTGGTCAGGCATTCTGTCGATCGATTCCGGAATGGCGCGAGAAACCTTGAGCCGCGCTTGCAGCATGAAGATCAAGGTGAGGCTCGTTCTATTGTAGCGGGCGCATTGCCGTCAGGCGCAATCTAGAACGTGCGTCAGAATGAAAAAGACGAACGCCAGCGCCGGGACCAGAAACAGCCGCATGATAAAGCCGCCCACGAAGATCATCAGCAGCCAGCTGACCCAGAAGCGGAATGCGGTCGTAGGCCTGCACGGCGTTGTAGGGCAGCACATTGCGCAGCAGGTGGCTGCCATCGAGCGGCGGAATCGGCAGCAGGTTGAAGACAGAACAGAGAGAGGTTGATCTCGATGGCCGCCACGCCGAGCAGCACCAGCGCCTGCACGGACGGGTTCACGCCAGGCACCAGCTCATACTGAAAGGTGTGACACCACGATCGTCCTGGCCGCTCGGGCACCGCATGCGAGATCACCAGCAGCACAACCAGCGCCACAAGCGCCAGCAGCAGGTTTGAGGCGGGCCGGCCAGCGTCACCAGGTTCTCGTCGCGGCGAATCTTGTGGAAGTTGCGGGTGATGACCGGGGTCGGTTTGGCCCAGCCGATCAGCATGCCGCTGAAGAGGCTGAATCCGACAAACGGCCCGAAGATGACGATGGCAGGAAACAGCAGCGTGCCGACTGGGTCAATGTGGTACATCGGGATTCAGCGTCACGCGCCCTTCAGGCGCGCCGTCTGGTCGCCAAGCCGCGAGGCCATCCAGGCATGCGCAGCACTCATGAACGCTCAGAGAAAAGATGAGCAGAACAAACTCAAAAACGGCAAACGTAAATGCGGCAGATTGCAAACGAGCACTCCCGGCAGGTGAAAGCTCAGGTTAGCATGGGCCCCGTCGCCGCTTTCAGCTGCGGTCCGCCGGGGAAGTGCCGACCACTTGCCTGCGGATCGACTTGGTGCCTGCCATGCACAATCTCGTGGCTGCCGATGCGCGCGCCATCGCCGATGTTCGTCGGCGTCAGCTTCACATGATCGAGTATCCTCGCTGCGCATAGCTGTGCGAGAAGATCGCGCGCAAACGAGCCGATGACGGCGTCTTTGCCGATGTGATTCCGCCGCGGTCGTTCAGAAGCGCCGCTTGGCGGATCACCACGCCATCGCCGATCGACAGGTTGTAGCCGTAGGTGAGGTCGACGCCGTGGTAGATCTTCACGCCCGAGCCCATGTGGTCGAAGATGTGGCGGCCCAGCATGCAGCGGAAGCGAAGCCCCAGCCAGTGATTGAGCCCGATCGGCGAGCGGTCGAACATCTGCCAGAACCAGAGCAGCGGCTTGCGCCGCGCAAACTGCTCCTGGCATCCACATCGCTGAAAGTGCTCCGCCTCGAGCGTGACGTTCTCCGGGTCGAGCGACATGCTGAGCACGTTGCCCGGCAGCTCGCTGGTCAGCGTGAGGTTGAGTCTTGCCGCCGTGCGGCCGGCCCAGGTAGAGCTGGTAAAGCTGGTCGCGCACAATCTCCGCGCGGCGCTCCGGCGCGCAATGGCGCACAAACTCATCGTCCAGAAACTGAAGCCAGCGGCGATAGACTTCTTCGGCCTCGAGCGCGGGATGGGCGCGGAACTGGCGGTCTGCACGGTGCGGTGGCCATATGCATTGGACGATAAACCAAAGCGCCCCGGATCGCAGCGAAACAATGACGCGCGCGAAGATTCTCCTCGCCGTCCTGCGCACCGCCGCGCCAGCGTTATCCTAAAAGCATCAGGCATGCGCCAATCCACGCGCAGCGCCTGCGTGAGAGCCATAGACCAACATGCCCGAAGAAACCGCCCCCCGAAACACCGAAAGACAACCGCACCCGTCGCCACCATCGCCACGCTCGGCCAGCATGAAGGCCAGTCCGTCACGCTGCGCGGATGGCTCTACAACCTGCGCGAGAGCGGCAAGCTGCTCTTTCCCATCTTTCGCGACGGCACGGGCACGGTGCAGGGCGTTGCGCACGTCAAGAGCGTGCCGCCCGAGGTCTTCGAGGCACTCAAAGGCCTCACGCAGGAGTCGAGCGTCATCGTCACCGGCAAGGTTCGCGCCGACAAGCGCGCCCCGGGCGGCTTCGAGCTCGACGTCGAAGACATCGAGGTCATCCAGCGCGTGCCCGAGTCCGATCCCTATCCCATCACGCTCAAGGAGCACGGCGTCGACTTCCTGATGGAGCATCGCCATCTCTGGGTGCGCTCGCCGCGCCAGTCGGCCATCCTCCGCATCCGCGCGGAGATCATGCGCGCCGCCGCAGGAGTACTTCGACAGCAACGGCTTCATCCGCACCGATCCGCCGATCCTCACACCGGCGGCCTGCGAAGGCACATCGACGCTGTTTCCCGTCGACTACTTCGGCGATCCCGCCTTTCTCACGCAGTCCGGCCAGCTCTATATCGAGTCGACGGCCCTCGCGCTGGGCAAGGTCTACAGCTTCGGCCCGACGTTCCGCGCGGAGAAATCGAAAACCCGCCGCCATCTGACCGAGTTCTGGATGATCGAGCCCGAAGTCGCCTACTGCGATCTCGACGGCCTGATGGAACTCGCCGAAAACTTCCTCTCGCACATCGTGCAGAGCGTCCTCAAGAACCGCGCGCCGGAGCTGGAAGTCATCGGCCGCGATCGTGGAAAAGCTCAAAGCAATCATGCCGCCCTTTCCGCGCCTGCGCTACGACGAAGCGGCGAAGATGCTGAACGAGGCGCACAAGCGACGGCGAGCTCGAGCAGCCCTTCGAGTACGGCAACGACTTCGGCTCGCCCGACGAAACCTGGCTCAGCTCGCAGTTCGACCGGCCGGTGATGGTGCATCGCTATCCCGCCGACGGTCAAGGCCTTCTACATGGAGCCCGACCCGAAGGACCCGAACTTCGCGCTCTGCGTGGACGTGCTCGCGCCCGAGGGCTACGGCGAAGTCATCGGCGGCTCGCAGCGCGTCTCCAGCTACGAGCTGCTCAAGAGCCGCATCGAGCACCACAACCTGCCCATGGAAGCCTTCCAGTGGTATCTCGACCTGCGCCGCTACGGCTCCGTGCCCCACGCCGGCTTCGGCATGGGCATCGAGCGCGTCGTCGCCTGGGTCTGCGCCCTCGACCACGTACGCGAGACGATCCCCTTCGCCCGCACGCTGCATCGCATCTATCCATAACGGATCTTCGCGACCGGCGGCGGGAACCTTGTTTCAACGAGTTTTCTGCGCAATCACGGAATCCCTCAACAGGCTTCTGCAATCAAACCAACAGGATCGGTATTTTTCAGGAGCCGTCTATGAGCACCTCTGCCCCCCACGCCAAACACGCGCCTGCCATCGACGGCGTTCTGGACATCTTTCTCCACCGCTGGAGCCCGCGCTCCTTTACTGACCGTGCGGTCAGCCCGGCCGACCTGCGGCGCATCTTCGAGGCCGCCCGCTGGATGCCTTCCTCCAGCAACGAGCAGCCGTGGCGCTTCATCGTCGGCCTCAAAGGGACCGATACCTTCGACAAGATCGTTTCCTCGCTCGGCGGCTTCAACCAGGCCTGGGCGCCCAAGGCCCCGGTGCTGATTCTCGGCGTGACCCGCACCAAATTCGCGAAAAACGATGCGCCCAATGGCTACGCTCTCTTCGATCTCGGCCAGGCCACGGGAGCCATTACGCTCGAAGCCACGGCGCTGGGCATCGCCACCCACCAGATGGGCGGCTTCGACCAGGCCATCGCCCGCCAGGCCCTCGGCATTCCCGAGGACTTCGCCATTGGCTCCGTCATGGCTCTCGGCTACGCCGGCGACCCCTCCGCCCTGCCCGAGCAATACGCCAAAATGGAAACCTCGCCCCGCAGCCGCAAGCCGCTCGGCGAAGTCGCGCTCTCAGCCTGGAATGAACCGCTCAACCTCGATTGATCCCGGCCGCCGCCGCGCATTGCCCATCGCGATAAAGTGAAGGCTGGAGGTTTCCCCCGTGCCCGGCCTTCGTCCCCCCTCGCCGCTGCAACGCCAGAGGCCTGCCCGCCGCAGCCGCCGTCCCCGCCACACCCCGCAGCGGCGCAGGCGCATCTCGTGGCGCACCCGCCTGATTCTTGGCGCCGTCGTTGTCATTTTTGGAGTCGTCACATGGGCCGCCATCGCGCGCGCCACGGCACCCGCCTCCAACACCGCCCTCGACCGCTTCGATACCATCATTGTCCTCGGCTACCCCGCCGACTCCGACGGCAACCCCACCCCCGAGCAGCTCGCCCGCGTCACCGAGGCGGTCCACGAGTACGAGCGCGGCGTCGCGCCCCGTCTCATCCTCACCGGCGGCGCGGCCCACAACAACTTCGTCGAAGCCAACGTGATGGCCCGCACCGCCGAGGCGGACGGCATCCCCTCGTCCGCTATCTACAAAGAACCCCAGGCCCAGGACACCATCCAGAATGCCTGCTTCGCCGTGCGCATCATGAATCAACATGGCTGGCGCTCCGCCGAGGTCATCTCCAGCGCCTATCATCTGCCCCGCGCCGCGCTTATCTTCGGCCGCACGCCCATTGCGTGGCGCACCCACGCCGCTCCGTCCCTGGAACCCGCCTCTTTCGGCCTCTCCGCAGCCATCACGGCCGTGGAAACCCTCAAGACCGCCCGCTACCTGGTCTACACAAGCTGGGCCGAGCGCTGCACGCCCTAGAAAGCACTCGCGTGGCTCGATCCGCGCAAACCGAACGCCTCTTCGACCGTCTACTTCGCAGGGCTCATTTCACAATTGGAGCCGTACCGGCGCTCCCTTGGCCGCGCACGGGTGTGGAGTGCTCCTGAATTCCCGATTGATTGGATTGATTGCGCCCAGGGGCCGCGTTGTCCGCCCTCGGCGTAGTCCTGTAAGCTGTGTGATGATGCGTCTTTCCGTTCGTTCTTTCCTCGTTCTTGCCGTTGTCAGTGTGTCCGCGCTGCTCACCCACGCGCAGGGCCAGAGCTCGTCTTCCCAGTCCGGTTCGGAGACTCCCACAGCCACACCCTACGTCATCGTCGATCCGCTCGCCGGCATCCACTATGACAACCGCTACGACATCTCGCTGGGCATGGCTTATGACCACATGAAGGCTGGTCCCACGCTCATTCAGGGCTCCAACCTCGGCGGCCTCGATCTCTCCGGCTCCTACTGGCTCTCCCATCACTGGGGCATCGAGGGCTCCGGCCGCGCCTACGTCGGCACCAGCGGCGCAGCGCCCAATCCCTACAGCATCAACGGGCCCTTCGTCTCGCAATACCTCTTCGTCGGCGGCGCGGAGTGTCTCGGCCCCCACAACAAGCATGGCGCGCTCATTCCTCATGCGCTGTTCGGCGGCGCTTACGGCCGCTTCGAGCAGGACCTTCGCGGCGAGCCGCCATCGGTCGTCGACTTCTACAACAATCAGCTCGCTCCCGCTGCCATCCTCGGTGGCCACTTCGATCTCAATCGCTCCGAGCGCTGGACCTTCCGCATCACCCCTGACGCCATCATCACCCACTACGGCATCAATTACCCGCCCAACACCCACCAGTGGGATGTGAACTTCGCCATCTCGGTCGGCGCCGAGTACCGCTTCAAAAGGAAGCGCTAAAGCGCACTCTCAAAATCGGCATCCAAGCAACCGGAGACCTACCCGCGAACGCGCGGGCCGAGGCTCCGGTTGCGATGTTTTGGGGACCTCAGCATGCCTGCCGCGCCCCATAGGCTGCGTCTCTCATCTCCGTGTGGTATTCTCCACCCTTCAGAGATACCTGTGGAAAATGCGCTCGGCATCGGCGTGGCTCCGCAGGGCGGCCCATGGGGAGTGGATGGCGTCGCAAGGTTGGGGTAACACACAGAAAGCAGGGGCAGTACGGACATGAGGGACACTCTCGGAGTTTTGCTTGCGGGCGGCGCCGGCGAACGGCTCTTCCCGCTGACCCGCGATCGCGCCAAACCGGCTGTGCCCTTCGGCGGGCACTACCGCATCATCGACATCACCCTCTCCAACTGCATCAACTCCGGCCTGCGCAAGGTCTATGTCCTCACCCAGTACAAGGCCCTCTCGCTCAACCGCCACATCCGCGAAGGCTGGACCGGCATCGTTGCCCAGGAGCTGGGCGAGTTCTTTGAGCTGCTGCCGCCCATGCAGCGCACCGGCGCCAACTGGTACATGGGCACCGCCGACGCGGTCTACCAGAACATCTACTCCATCGGCAGCGAGCAGCCGGCCCATGTCATCATCCTCTGCGGCGACCACATCTACAAGATGGACTACAGCCGCATGCTCGAGTACCACAACGAGACCAAAGCCGAGGTCACCCTCGCCACCCTGCCCATCTCGCCCGACGAGGTCAAGCAGTTCGGCGTCGTCGAGGTGCGCCAAGAGCGGCGAGGTCACAGGCTTCCAGGAGAAGCCGGCCACCACCACCGTCCGCTCGCCCTTCAATCCCAATGCGGTCGATGCCTCGATGGGCATTTACATCTTCAACACCGAGATGTCTGCTCAAGGCGCTGATCGCCGACGCCGAAGACCCCGCCTCGAAGCACGACTTCGGCCACAACATCCTGCCCAATCTGCTGGGCAAGAAAAAGATGATGGCCTACAGCTTCGTCGACGAGAACAAGCAGCAGGCGCTCTACTGGCGCGACGTGGGCACCCTCGACGCCTACTACGACGCCAACATGGACCTCTGCTCCGTCTCGCCGGTCTTCAACCTCTACGACAAGAGCTGGCCCATCCGCACCCGCGTCCGCCAGTATCCGCCCGCCAAGTTCGTCTTCGGCGAGCCGGGCCGCACCGGCATGGCCGTCAACTCCGTCATCACCGCCGGCGTCATCATCTCCGGCGCATCGGTGTCGAACTCCGTGCTCTCGCAGGATGTGCGCGTCAACTCCTACTCCGACGTGGACGCGAGCATCATCTTCTCCCACGTCAACATCGGCCGCCACTGCCGCATCCGCCGCGCCATCATCGACCGCGACGTGCACATTCCCGAAGGCACCGTCATCGGCTACGACCCGGTCGAAGACAAGCGCCGCTACTTCGTCACGCCCTCAGGACTGACGATCGTGACCCGCGACGCCTCGCTGTTCGAGAACCCCGTAGCCCCTGAATTTCTCGAACGCTATTAGGCTTCGGTCTACTCGCCGCGCAGCGCCTGCAACGGATCGACCGATGCGGCGCGCAGCGCGGGCAGCGTGGACGCAACAATCGCCAGCAGTAGCACGCCGACCGCGGCCAGCGCCAGCACCAGCGGGTCGAACGGACTGACGCCAAAGAGCAGCGAGCGCAGCAACCCCGACGCCGCAACCGCACCGGCCAGTCCCACAACGCATCCGATGAGCGCCAGCTTCGCCCCGGACTCAAGCACCAGCCGCACCACCGCTCCGCGCTGCGACCCCAGCGCCATGCGGATCGCCATCTCCTGCACCCGCGATGCTACCGAGAACGCAATCACGCTGTAGATGCCGAGCACCGCCAGCAGCACCGCCGCCAAAGCAAAGCTCGTAATCAGCACCGTGTTGAAGCGGCGCGGCGCTTCCGTGCTTGAAACCGCTTCCACCATGGTCTGCACCTGGGTCAGCGGCAGCAGCGGATCGATCGACCGCACAGCGCCGCGCAGCGCATTCTCCATCTGCTCCGGCGGCAGCGCCGACCGCAGCACAATGTAGCCGCCGTTGCCCATTAGATCTTCCGGCGAGGCAAGGGTGCCGATCGCCTGTTCCATCTGGGCGGTCGGAATAAAGTACTGATCCTTCGTCGCATCGTCGGGAGAGCCGAGCTTCACATCCGCCACTTCGCCCACCACCGTCAGCCACGGCGTCTGCATCTCCTGCGTGCCCACGCGCAGGCGCTTGCCGATGGGGTCCTGATTGGGCCAGTACTGTTGCGCCAGCCTGTGATTCACAATCACCGCCAGCGGCGAGCCGGGCTTGTCCGCCGGGGTGAACAGCCGCCCGCGCAGCAGCGAAATGCCCATCGCCGGAAAGTAATCACTGATCACCTGGGCCACCGTGGCCAGATTCAGGCCCGCGCCCTTGGGCGGCACATAACCATCCACCACAAAGGCCTGGTTGTTGTTGTTGCCCGACGCGGGAAGAAACGTGGTCAACCCCACCGACTGCACGCCCGGCAGCGCACTCAGGCGGCGCAGCAGCGCGTCGTTGAAGGCATCCACCGAGGGCTGTGTCGAGTATTGCTTCAACGGCAGCGAATACGCAGCCGTCGTCACATGATCCGGGCTGAAGCCCAGATTCACATCGCGCATCTTTTCAAAGCTGCGCAGCAGCAGGCCAGAGGCCGTCAGCAGCATCAGCGCAATCGCAATCTCCGCAACCACCAGCGTGGAGCGCAGCCGCGCGTGGCCGCCGCCCGCTGTACCGCTGCGTCCGCCTTCCTTCAGGTTCGCATTCACGTTGGTGCGCAGCGCCGCAAAGGCCGGGGCCAGCCCACACAACAGTCCCGTCACCACCGCCAGCGCCAGCGCAAAGCCCGCCACCTGCCAGTTCAGCGTGATCTCATCGATGCGCGGCAGGCTCTCCGGCAGCATGCTCTTGCCCACGCGCAGCGCCGCCGCAGCCAGCCCCAGCCCCAGCACGCCGCCGCTCACGCTCAGCACCAGGCTTTCCAGCAGCGCCTGCCGCAGCAATGCCGCGGCATCCGCGCCCAGCGCCATGCGCAGAGCAATCTCCCTCTGCCTGCGAATCGCGCGCACCAGCATCAGTCCCGCCAGATTCACGCATGCAATCAGCAGCACCACGGCCACAGCGATAAACAGCGTGCGCAGCAGCGGGCGCGACTGCTCCACCGTCTCCTCCTGCAGCGGCCGCACCACAGAGCTGATGCGCAGGCTCGCCATCTGCGCCGGGTAGTTGCGCATGATCTCCTGCGCCACGCTCTCCGCATCGCTCTGCGCCTGCTGCGGAGAGACGCCGGGCTTGAGCCGCCCCACCATCTGATAGCTCCAGTTCGAAGCAGCCGCTGCCGTCAGCTCCTGCGGCAGAAAGCTCATCGGCACCCACAGCTCGGTGCGGTTCAGTTGGCCAGTCACCAGCGGAAACTCAAAGTTCCGCGGCATCACGCCCACCACCACATACGGCTTGCGGTCGAGCAAAATCTTCGTGCCCAGAATCTGTGGGTCGGAGTGGAAGCGATTCACCCACGTCGCATAGCTCAACACCGTCACCTGCTGGTGGTGCTCATCCTCATCAGCAGTAAACACGCGCCCCAGTTGCGGCGTCACGCCCAGCGCTTGAAACACGCCCGCCGTCAGCCGCGCCGCATTCACCTGCGCCGGCTCGCCGCTGCCGGAGAGCTCATACCCCGCGTATTGGTATCCGCCCAGCGCGGTAAACGAGTGCGTCTCGCGCCCATAGGTGCGAATATCCGGCACCGTCACGCCGGCCTCGCCGTTGCCGCCCACGTCCGCGCCGATGATGCGGTCCGCCAGCACCATCAGCCGCGACGAATCAGGGAACGGCAGCGGCCGCAGCAGCACGCCTTCCACAATCGAGAAGATCGCGGTCGTCGCGCCAATGCCAAACGCCAGCATCAGGATCGCGGTGATCGCGAATCCAGGCGCTTTTTTGAGTTGACGGAGAACGAATCGGAGATCGAAGAGCAGTTTCTGCACGGGTGGCCTCGCTCGCTGGTCTCAATCTAAACCAGCATGTCAAAGGCCAAAACCGCTGCGCAATAACAATCCTGTATTCAATGGAATGAGCGTCTTACACCACTTCTACTCGCGCCGCAGACTGTTCAAAGCTGCGTGCAGGTGTCCGCTAACGAACACCCGCACGCTCCCTGGGGGAGGGAACTTGCCGGGCGATTACTTGCCCGCGTACTCCTGGAACAGCTCGGGGAACTGCTTGCGCAGCGCGGCGATCTTAGGCACGTCGCACACCTGGATATAAGGGTTGTCCTGATTGTGATCCGCATAGTGCTGGTGATAGTACTCCGCGTCATAGAAGCCCTTCAGCGGCACAACCTGCGTCACAATCGGCCGCGCATACACATGCGCCGCATCGAGCTGCGCAATGTAGGCCTGCGCAATGCGATGCTGATCCTCGTTGCCGTAGAAAATCACCGACCGGTACGACGGCCCCACATCCGGCCCTTGCCGGTTCAGCTGCGTCGGGTCGTGCGCCACGGAGAAGAAGATGCGCAGCAGCGTCCCATACGTGATCCGCGAAGGGTCGTAGACCACGCGCACCGACTCCGCGTGGCCGGTGGTCTCCGTCGTCACCTGGTCGTAGGTCGCGGTAAAGGCCGTGCCGCCCGAGTAGCCGACGGTCGTGTCCACCACGCCCTTCACCCGCTCGAAAACCGACTGCGTGCCCCAGAAGCATCCGCCCGCGAAGATAGCCACTGCCTTGCCCGGCTTCGCAGCCAGCGCATCATCGCTCGTCGCCGCCGGAATGGGCCCGCTGACCGCAGCCTGCGCACCGCGGCCCAACCCCACAAACAGAATGACCGCAGCCGCCACCACCCCAACCACCAGAGCGATCCGAACCATGAAATACTCCCTCGCCAGACTTCGCCCATGCCGAAGTGCAGCATCTGTGAGATGAGGCTCACGCGCAAAGGTTACGCGAGCGGGACCGAGAGAGAAAACCCGGACAAAACCCGGCAAGCGCCTAATCGGCTTGCGATCGCTCGAAGCAATGGAACCAGCCTGCAAAATCACACGTATAGCCCCCCATGGCATGTGCGAGTACATTAAGCTGGAGCGGGATGGGGCTGGGGGCTCTGCCAGGAGCCGCGCGGCGTCGCAGCACCCGGGATGCGGGTGCGCCGCTCACGCCAAAGAGCCGGTCCACCAACCTGCCGGCACCATCGGCAACAGCTCGCGTGGCGCGCGGGGAGGAAAGACCGCTGGAGATCGACTGGTCCCAAGTTGTCCGCCGCTGCATGGACGGAGATTCGGGCGCATGGGCCGAGCTGGTCCGCACCCACCACCGCCGTGTCTACGGACTCTGCTACCGCTTCACCGGCAATGCCGCTGATGCCGAGGACCTGACCCAGGACGTCTTTCTCAAGATCTACTCGAACCTCGCCAGCTTTGACATGGGCCGCGGCAGCCTGCAGGTCTGGATCACCACCATGACCCGCAACCTGCTCGTCGACAACTTCCGCCGCACCAAGAACCTGCGCGCCACCGGCTCGCTGGACGAGGGCTGGGACGAGGCCGACGAATTGAGGCCCTCCGACCGGCTCACCGCCTGCAGGTCCCTCGCCCCATGAGAGCGCCGCCCAGAAGGAACTGGCCAAGATGGTGCAGGGGGCCTTGGCCAAGGTATCCGCGTCGAGCTGCGGGAAGCAGTGATTTTAAGAGATTTGCAGGATATGGACTACAAGGAAATCGCCCAGGTGCTGGGCATACCCGAAGGTACCGTGAAGTCCCGCATCAGCAGGGGCCGGGCGGAACTGGCCCGCCTGCTGGAACGTAATAAACGGGAGGTGATGTAACCATGGCAGACCGCGCACACATTCCGAATTCTCCCGAGCTGCGGGCAGTGGGAAACCCTGCTGGCCGACGCGCTGGACGGGCTGCTGCGACCCGAGGACGAGGCTGTCTTCTCCTCGCACATGGCCACCTGCGCCGCCTGCACCGCGCTCTTTGAGGAAGCGCGCCGCGGCCGCGAGTGGCTGGAGTTCCTCTCGCCCGGAGCCAGACGTGCCGGCGAGGGCTTCTGGATAAGATCCTCGCCTCCACGGGCCCCGGACAGGTCGCCGGCTATGGCCTGGTCACGGGCACGGAAGACGTGCTGCCCGCGGTGCCGGCATGGCAGCGGCCGGGCTTCATGGCGCGGGTGCGCCGCTTTGCCGAGCCCCGCCTGATGATGACCGCCGCGATGGCCTTCTTCTCCATCGCGCTCACGCTCAACCTGACCGGCGTCCGGCTCACCGATCTGCAAGCTCTCCAATCTGCGGCCCACCACCGTGCGTTCCCTGATGGAGCGCCGCCTGACCATGGCCTCGACGCCCATCATCCGCTACTACGATCACCTGCGGCTGGTCTATGAAGTGCAATCGCGCATGCGCGAGCTGCGCCGCGACTCCGATCAGCAGCAGCAACAGAACACGGCTCCGCAATCCGCGCCCGGCGAATCGAAACAGAGCACGCCGCACAAGGACGGCGGCTCGCGCGTCGATCCCCCGCAGCAATCCGGTGTTCCGGCCAGCGGCGGCAACCCTGACTATCTTGAAACTTCCCTTACGTCCCCTCGTCGGCCCGCGCGTTCCCTGGGCTCCGCAGAAGCACAACGGGAAAGGAGCACTCTATGGATTGCGTAAATCATCCCGGCACGGCGGCCACCGCCTTCTGCCAGAACTGCGGCAAGGCCATGTGCGAGGCCTGCATGCGCGTCGCGCCCGGAGGGCAGATTCTCTGCGATCCCTGCCTCGCCACCTGGCAGCAGATGCAGCAGCCCTTCGTCGCGCCGCCCATGGGCGGCCCCAACCCCATCGCCGCGGCGGTGCTGGGCATCATTCCCGGCGTGGGCGCCATGTACAACGGCCAGTTCTTCAAGGGGCTGATCCACGTCGTCATCTTCGCGGTGCTCATCAGCATCACGGACCACTTCCCCATCTTCGGCCTCTTCATTGCCGCATGGGTGCTCTACCAGTCTTTCGAGGCCTACCACACGGCCATTGCGCGCCGCGACGGACTGCCGCTGCCTGATCCGCTGGGCCTGAACGAAGTGGGCAACTGGTTCAACCTGGGTGGGAGTGGGGGCTCGCGCCCGCAAGGTCCGCCCCCGGCTGCGCCCGGTGCTGCCGCCGGTTATCAGCAGCCCTACGCGGCCTATCAGCAGCCGCCAGTGGCCAATCCCGCCAATCCGTATGAGGCGCCGCCGTACACGCCCGTTGCAGGCTACACCGATCCCGGTGCCCCGCCGGTGCCGCCGGTTCCCCCCGTGCCGCCCCGCTACTGGCGTCGCAGGGAGCCGATCGGCGCCATCATCCTCATCGGCTTCGGCCTGATTCTGCTCCTGAACCAGATGGGCTATCTGGCCGAGCATGTCGTGCATTACCTCTGGCCGTTGATCTTTATCGCCATCGGCCTGTGGATGATCGTTCGCCGCTTTGGCGACACCAAGGGAGGGCCGCAATGAACCGCTATATCCTGATCCGCCGCCTCACTGGACCATGCATTTTGCTGCTGCTGGGCGTGGTGGCGCTGCTGAGCCAGGCCGACCTCGTCAGCTGGAGCATCTTCGTGCCGCTGCTGCTCATTCTCATCGGCGTGCTCAAGCTGGCCCAGCGTGCTGCTCTGGCCGCCGCCGGAGACGAAGCCTTCACCGGCGGCTATGCCGGTTACCCCGGCTATCCCTACGGCGCGCAACCGCAGGCGCAGCAGCCTTACGCGCAACCCGGCACGCAGCCCATCCAGCAGCCCGCTGGTACGTCCATCGTGCCCGCTCCGCCGCATGACATCACCACCGGCGGCTCACAGGGAGGCCAGTCATGAGCAGTCAGCCTCCTTACACGCCTCCCGGCGGCGTGCCTCCGTACGATCCGCGCACCCAGTGGCGGATCTACCGCGAGCAGCAACGCGCCGCGTGGCGCGCCCAGCGCGATACCTGGAAGGCGCAGCGTGATGCATGGAAGGCCGGCTACGGCGGCGGCAGACCCTACGCGCCCCGCATTCCTTCCGTCGTCGGCCCCATCATCCTGGTCGCCATCGGCGTCATCGGCCTGCTCATCTATAGCGGCCGCATCGAGGCCGCGCAATTCTGGACATGGTACGGCCACTGGTGGCCCCTGCTGCTGATCATCGCCGGCCTGGCGCTGCTCGGCGAGTGGGCGCTCGACCTGCGCCGCGATACCCCTGTGCATCGCAGCGGCGGCTTTGTCGGCGGACTCATCTTTCTCGCCATTCTCGGTCTCGGCGCTGCCGGATGGACCAACTGGTGGGGCCCCATGCGCGCCAACTTCGGCAATGACAGCGACAACTTCTTCAACATGTTTGGCCTTCCTGAGCACGATCAGGATCAGCAGGTGCTCAACGCCAACCTTCCGGCCAACGCCGTCATCCAGATTGAAAATCCCCGCGGCGACGTCAGTGTCACGGCCGCCGATGGCAATCAGGTCGAGGTGCAGGCCCATCTCGTCGCCTACGCCAGCTCCGACGATTCCTCGCGCAAGATCTTCGATGCGGAGCAAACCCACGTCACCGTCAGCGGCAACACCGCGCTGGTCAAGTCCGACAGCAACTCAAGCGGCCGCGTCAACATGGCCGTGACTGTGCCCAAAGGCGCGCAGGTCACCATCAACGCCGAGCGTGGCGATGTCACAGTGGCCGGCCTCGGCAACGGCGTCAACATCGTCTCCTCCCACGGCGACGTGCACCTCAGCTCCATTCAGGGCTCGGTGCAGGTCCGCTTCCCCGGCGACAAGCACGAGTTCTCCGCCCACGACATCCAGGGCGACGTCACCGCCTCCGGCAACTGCAACGACCTCACTCTCTCTGAGATCAAGGGCAAGGTGGTCATGGATGGCGAGATCTTCGGCGACGTGCACTTTGAGAACCTCAGCGGCCCGCTCCATCTGCACACCTCCATCACCGACGTGGAGCTGGGCTCGCTGCCCGGCGACATGACTCTCGACTCGGACGATCTCCGCGTGACGGAAGCTCACGGCGAGGTGCGCGTTACCACCCACGCCAAGGATGTGGACCTCGGCCAGATCTACGGCGATGTCTACGTCAACGACAATCACGGCCAGATTTCGATCGAGCCTGCCGGCTCCTACAACCTGCAGGCCACCAACGGCAAAGGCGACATTGAAGTCACCTTGCCCCCCGATGCCTCGGCCAACGTGGACGTGCGCACCCGCAACGGCGACATCGTCTCCGATTACCCGATCCCGTCTCTCAGCGATGATGAAAGCAAATCCGCGCGTTTCGCCGTCGGCTCCGGCAAGGCCAACATCCAGCTCACCACCGACGTAGGCGACATCCACGTCAAGAAAGGTTCGGGCTTCGCGCCCGCGCCTCCCGCGGCGCCCGAGGCTCCAGCGCCGCCCAAAACCGCGCCGCATCTGAAAGCACCCAGGACCCCGGAGAGCCCCGTCACGCAATAACGCAGCAAAGACTGAAGCAAACGAAACAGGCGCGGAGCCTCCACTCCGCGCCTGTTTCGTTTGCTTCCTCTGCCGGCCTATTCGGTCCGCAGCGCCTGCATCGGGTCGAGTCTTGACGCCCGCCACGCCGGCACAATGCACGCCAGAGCCGACACCGCGAGCAAAGCGGCCGCCACCGTGGCGAACACCACTGGGTCGAGCGGTCCCGTTTGATAGAGCATTGACCGCATCAACCGCACTGCCGCCACGCTTGCCACCAGGCCAAACACCAGCCCCAGCAGCGCTGGCCGCAGCCCATCCACCAGCATCAGCCGCAGCACCTGCTCCCGCTGCGCGCCCAGCGCAATGCGAATCCCGATCTCCGTCATCCGCTGCGTCATCAGGTACGAGAGCACGCCGTACAATCCTACCGAAGCCAGCACCAGCGACAACACCGCAAACGCCAGCACCAGCGTCGCGCTGAAACTCTGCATTGCCGAGCGACTCGCCGATGATCTGCTCCATCGTCAGCACGTCGGAAACAGGCAATTCCGGATCGAGCGCGGCAAACTGCTTTTGAATGGGGACCGACATCGCCAGCGGATCGGACACCGTGTGCACCGCCAGCGCCATGTTCATCCCCGGGTCTCCCGACAGCAGCGGGAAATACATCGTCGCCTTGGTCGGCTGGCCGACCTGCCACAGCGTGTCGCCCACCACGCCCACAATCTCAAAGTCTCCCTTGTCCTGCGCCGGAACACGCAGATGTCGGCCGATCGGGTTCTCGCCGGGGAAATATTGCCGCGCCAGATGCTGCTCACGATCACCTTGTTCGGCGCGGTCCTGCCGATCCTGGCCGGTGAAGAAGCGCCCCTCGATCAGAGGAATCTCCGAGCGCCGTAAAGTAGTCCCGGATCGGCCGTGCGGACAAGGGCGTCGGGCAAGTCTTCGTTCGACTGTCACCGGTGGGTGAGTCGGGGATGGTGAAGATATCGTCATTACCCCAGCTGTCGCCCGGCAGAGTGGACCCCAGCGCCGCCGCGCGCACGCCGGGTATCGCGCGCAGCCGCGCCAGCAGCGCCTCATTGAATGCGTTGATCTTCTCCGGCTTGTCGTATTTCAGCACCGGCAGGCTGTAGCTCATGGTCAGCACGTTGTCGGTTGCGCAGCCCACATCCGTCGTGCGCAGCCGCATAAAGCTCTTCAGCAGCAGCCCCGCCGCAATCAGCAGCACTACCGTGATCGCGATCTCCACCGTCAGCAGCGTCTTGCGCAGCGCGGTGCGCGACAAGCTTCCGCCCACTGTGCGCGACGAAGCCTGCAGCGTGGCAAACACCGCCTTGCCCGTGGATGAAATTGCCGGCAGCAGCCCGGCCAGCAGCGCCGCCGCAAAAATCAGCAGCGCACGCAAAGCCCAGCACCACGCCGTCGACGTGAATGCCCTGCGCCGTCGGCAGATCCTTCCACGCATGCGCTAGCCACTGCGTCGCCGCCAGGGACAGCAGCACACCCAGCAGCGCCGCCCGCAAAACAAATCAGCAGGCTCTCCGTCAGTTGCTCGCGAATCAGCGTCAACCGCTGCGCGCCCAGCGCTCCGCGAATCGCCACTTCCTTTTGCCGCGCCGCGCCCCGCGCCACCAGCAGATTGGCGACGTTTAGGCAGCCGATCAGCAGCATGCACCCCACCGCGCACATCAGCAGTGATCAGCGGCTTCTTCACATCCCTCGCCAGATCGTCGGTCATGGCTCGCGGCGCAACATCTTCCGCCACCGGCGCGTTGGGATACTGCAGATGATCGTGATACTGCACCGCCTCCACCTGGCTGATGGCGGTGGCGAGGCTCACATCTGGCCGTAGCCGCGCAATCACATGGCTTGCGTGATAGTCGTGATGCTGCAGCGCTTCGGCTGTAGCCACAGCCTGATAGGGAACCCACAGCTGAACCGTGGCATCGGGATAAGCGAAACGTCTTCGGCAGCACGCCCACTACCGTGTACGGCTTGCCATCGAGATGGATCTGCCGCCCCACAATTGAGCGGATCGCCGCAAACCGCCGCTCGAAGGTGCTCCACGTCAGCATCGCGACGTTTGAGTCCGGATGATCTTCGGACTCGGCGAACGTGCGCCCATACGCCGGCTGCACGCCGAGCAGCGGAAAAAGATTCCAGCTTCCCGCGGCCGCCGTCACTGACTCCGGCAGCTCGCCGCGCTCGCCGGTGAGGTTGAACTGCCACCAGCGCCACGCCGCCATATCCTCAAAGCCGTGCGTCTGCGCGCGCCAGTCGTAGTAGTCGGCCGGCGCGACCACGTTGTAGTTGAACGATTCCTTGTTTGCCCAGTCGCCGCGAAAGTGCTCGTAGACCATCACCAGCCGATCCGGGATCGCGGAAAGGGAGCGGCCGCAGCAGCACCGAGCGCACAATCGTGAACAGCGAAGTCGCCGCGCCGATGCACAGCGCCATCACCAGCAATCGCCATCAGGGAGAAGCCGGGCGTGCGCCGCAGCGTGCGCACGCCATAGCGCAGATCGCGCAGCCAGCGACTCCAGACGCCATTCCAGCTCCACGTCGCCCGCGTCTGCTCGCGCACCAGCGCTGGATTGCCAAAGCTGCGCAGTGCGGCGTACCGCGCCTCTTCGGCGCTCATGCCCGCCGCGCGATTCTCCGCGATCTGCCGTTCAAGGTGGACCGCCAGCTCGTCGTCGAGGCGCGCCGCGGCATCGCCACGCACCGAAAAGCATCCGTCCAGCCATTCGAAACTGATCCATCCAGCGCATCCTGCCTCCGTTACAGCCTCGCCCACAATCAGGTTGATCGCCGCCGAAAGCCGGTTCCAGTTGGCTGTCTCCGCCTCCAGCTGCTTGCGGCCCGCCGCGGTCAGCGCGTAGAACTTGGCCTGCCGCCCGGTCTCGCTCTCCGCCCACTTGGCCTTGATCCAGCCCTGCTGCTCCAGCCGGTGCAGCGCGGGATAGAGCGAGCCCTGCTGCACCTGCAGAACCTCGCCGGAGATCTGCTGAATGCGCTTGGCGATCGCCCAGCCGTGCATCGCCTCCGGCAGAAGCGTCTTGAGAATCAGCAGGTCGAGAGTGCCCTGCACGAGATCGCTTGGTTTACCCATACCTAGATTATCTACACCACAAGGTTGTAGATCGTCAAGGTATCGATGCAAAGACCGTCAGAGTATTGCGTTGCGCGCGGTGCCTGCGCGGTAACCTGCGCACTCAATTTCCTGCTCCACAATGCCCACCTGTTCCGTTGTATCCTCCACTCGCGGAGGCAATTCGAGCCATGAGGCATTCGCCGATCAAGGTCATCACCGTGGAACGCGAGTACGGCTCGCGCGGCGGCGAGTTTGCCCACGATCTTGCCGCGCGCCTCGGCTGGCGGCTGCTCGACTCCGAGCTGGTCATCGCCGCCGCCAAAGCCGCCGGCGTCTCCCCGGAGCTGGCCGCGCAATTCGACGAGCGCCTCGACCCCTGGTACTACCGCTACGGCAAAGTCTTCTGGCACGACTCGGCCTATCCCATGACCGGCCTCGCCGAAGACCAGGTCTTCGATTCCGAGCGCATGCTCGCGCTCATCCGGAAGGAGATCGAACAAGCCGCGCAGCGAAGGCAACTGCGTCCTCGTGGGTCGCGGCGCGGCCTGCGCGCTCGCCTGCGTGCCCGGCTGCTTCCATGTTTTTGTCTACGCCACGGCGAAGGCCAAGCGCGACTGGTTCGCGAAGGCCTTTCCTGAGCAGGCGCAGCAGGCCGAGCAGGTGCTGGCCGCCTTCGACAAGCGCCGCGCCGCCGTCATCCGCAAGTTCTATCAGCAGGACTGGTGCGCCCGCGGGCTCTATCACATGCTGCTGAACTCGGCGATGGGCATCGACGCCATGATCGAGGCAGCACTCGGGCGCCGCCGGCTTGCACGAGTGCGGCGAAGAAACCGTGAGCACGGCTCGATGGGCACCGCCGGCCAGGATTGCTGAGTCTAGATCTAGCGATCGCGCGCGCACCCGCGCCCCGATCCGCGTAAAGACTTCCCACGGAATCGTCCCGCAGCATCGGCATGATCGAAGGCCGTGATCGTCTCCTCGCCCTGCGTACCAAGAATCACCACTTCATCGCCTGCTGCAACGCCTTCGATCTCGGTCACATCGATCACAGCCTGATCCATGCTGATGCGGCCCACCAGCGGCGCGCGCTGCCCGCGCACCAGCAGGCTGAAGCGATTGCCCAGCTTGCGGTCGAGCCCATCCGCATAGCCCGCCGCCATCAGCGCCACGCGCATCGGCTCCGTCGCCACAAACGTTCCGTTGTAGCCCACCACCGCGCCCGGCGCAATCGCACGCACGCTCGACCACGCTCGTCTTCCAGCTCAGCACCGGCTGCAATTGCTTCGTGCGCCGCCGTCAACACCGCCGGTTCTTCGCCGAAATGCGCGGATCGAAGTCGCGGCGCCAAGCCATAGAGCGCCAGCCCCGGCCGCAGCAGCGCCTTCATGCCATGCCGCGCGGCCAGCGCGCCAATCGTCGCCGCCTGCCCGCCAGCAACGCGGCCGAGTTGCCCACATTCAGCCACTCCGGGCTGCAGACCGGCAGCTTGCATTTGGCTGAGCGCGTCTTCAACACGCGCAAGCTGCTCCTGCGTGACCGCGCCGTCGGCCTTCATCGGCAGCGAACAGATGCGTCATCACGCCATCGAGCTTCAGCGGCGATCCGTCGCGCAAAGCGCGCCAGCAGCGCGCCCAGACGCCTCCGGATCCACGCCCTGCCGGCTCATGCCCGTGTCGATCTCGAGATGCACCGGAATCGAGCCAGCGGCGAGCCCGCGCACCGCGCGCCGCCGCTTCCAACTCATCGAGCTGCCACGGCTCCCACGCCACGGCCGTCAGTTTGTGGCGCACCACGTCCGCGCCCTGCCCGGAAAAACGCCGCTGATGACCAGAATCTCGCGCATCCGGACAAGCGCGCGCGCCGCCACGCCTTCTTCCACGCTGGTCACGCCCAGCCAGCGCGCACCGGCCCGCACCACGGCCGGCGCGCAGATGCTCCAGCGCAGTGTCCGTAGGCATCGGCCTTCACAATGGCCAGCAGCTCCGCATGCGGCGCGGCCACAGCGGAGAGAAAGCGGAAGTTGTCTTCAAGAGCGCGGGTGCGAATTTCAACCCAGCAGGGGCGTGTCGGCATCGGGCTATCCAGGACTCCAGTTTAGGCCATGCGCACCGGCGCAGTCTCACACCGCGCAATGCTAATCGCGAAACTGCGCAAGCTGTTCCGGCGCAGGCTTGGGCGTCACCAGGCTCACCACGATCATCGCCGGCACCGCCGCAAACAGCGCCGGAAAAATCGCATCGCGCTGGGCCAGAATCGCCGGGAAAAGCGACTTCACGCCCGGCAGATCCCATGCAGAGCGTCACCACCGTGCCCGCGCCAATCGCGGCCACCGCGCCCCACGCCGTCACACGCTTAGAATAGAACGCCGCCAGCACCACCGGCGTCAGCGCCGCCGAATAAATGGTATAGGCCCACAGCATCTTCTCCAGAATGCTCTGCGCATAGATCGCCTGATAGAGCGCCCAGCAGCCCAGCAGCACCACCGCCAGCCGCGACACAATCAGCACCCGCTTGTTCGATGCATTCGGCGCCATGTAGCGCACAAACACATCTTGAATCAGATTCGTCGCCGGCGAAAACAGATAGTTCGACGCCGTCGAAATCACCTTGGCAAACACCGCGCCCAGCAGCAGCGCGCCCATCAGCGCAGGCAGCCCATGCCGCGCCGTATACGGAATAATCTCGTAGGGCTGCCGCGCCACTTCGCCCGTCTTGTAGAGCGCCGAACCGAACACCGCAATGGCCACAATCAGCGTTTCCAGCACCACGGTGCCCAGAATCCATCCCACCACCGAGAGCCGCGCATCGCGCTCGGTCTTCGCCGAGAAAAACTTCTGATACATCACCTGGTTGCCCAGCATCAGCAGCATCGTCGGCACCAGGAACTCCATGGCGCGGACAAAGCGTCAGGTTGCCCAGCACCTCAAAGTGCGTCGCCGGCAGCGCTGCATGCAGCCCCGCCCATCCGCCGCCTCTGCAAAAACAGATAGGGCGTCGCAATCATGCAGATCACCGTCACCAGCGATCCGATCGCCACATCCATATAGGCGACGGACGACATGCCCGCCAGCGCCGTCGTCACAATCACGAAGACCGCAATGATGTAGGTGCCCAGCTCCGGCGTCACTGTGTCGGGAAAAATCAGGTGCAGCACATTGCCGCCGCCCTTGAACTGGTAGCTGGTGATGCCGACATAAGCAAACAGAATCGCGAACGTGCCCAGCACCCGCGCCGTCTGGTTGTAGCGCGCCTCGAGCAGATCCGGCAGCGTGAATTGCGCAAACTTCCGCGCCCGCGGCGCAATGAAATAGATCAGCAGCAGCCCCAGCCATCCGCCCGCCGGCTGCCACAGCGCCGCAAAGCCGTTGCGATAGGCATTCTCCGCGCCCGCAAACAGCGACCCCGCGCCAATCCACGAGGTCAGCAGCGTGAGCACCAGCACCACCGCCGGCAGCGACCGCCCCGCCACCAGGTAGTCGGCCTTGGTCTTCACCCCGATGGCGCGGTAGATCGCCACCCCCAGCAGCACGACGACAATCACCAGCCAGCACAGCAACATAGAGTTGGGACATGGGCACGGCTCCTGCGTCGTGAAAGGCGATTCACCGCAGTGTACCGGACGCGGCTCCACTCCCGGTGCGCGGCCCAGCCCTGGGCCCGTCCCGGCCCATCCCCAACATTGACCCCTTCTGTAGCTGTTGCTAAACTGTGAATGCGGGGTGGAGCAGCCCGGTAGCTCGTTGGGCTCATAACCCAAAGGTCGCTGGTTCAAATCCAGCCCCCGCAACCAAAACCCTCTTCGCGCCATCACCCGGCGCTCCCATCCCAGCCCATCCAGATCCTTCCAACCGCCCCTGGTGGCCGTAACCCCTTGCGTCTAAGCCCCACAGCACCTAGATATTCCTCGACTTGAGCGGGCCATCATATTACTATCACTGCTGTTTCCCACCCGTGCTCCTTTGAAAACTTACCCGACTCTGCGTCTCGCCGCCCGTCCGCGCATCGCACAAATGTTGCTTCTGGCCCTGGCTCTCACGCCTCTGTCCAGCGCACAATCCGGCTCCCCTGCGCCGGCGGCCGCTTCTGCCGCTCACGCGCCCGAAGTCGGCATGCCGATTCTCGAGTCCCACTCCTTCAAGGAGTTCAGCTCCTTCCCGCAGATTTGGACCGTCACTCAGGACCACCGCGGCCTCATGTACATGGGCACCTCGGGCGGCGAAATTGCGGTCTACGACGGCGCCTCCTGGCGCAAGATCGATGTCGGCATGGACATTGTCCGCTGCCTCGTCGTCGACGCAGCCGGCAAAGTCTGGGTGGGCGGCAACGGCGGCTTCGGCTACCTCGCGCCCGATGCCCACGGCACGGACCAGTACGTCTCATTGCTCGACAAAGTCCCCGAGAACGACCGGGACTTTACCGACCTCTGGCAGATCGTTTTCACTCCGCAGGGCACATTCTTCCGCTCCTATGAGAAGCTCTTCCGCTGGGACGGCAAGACCATGCACGTGTGGCGCGCCCCGCCGGAGTCCCGCTTCCAGGCACTCTCCGTCATCCGCGGACACATCTATACCGATGAAAATGGAATCGGCCTCGAAGAGATCGTCGGCGACGAGCTTCATCCCGTTCCCGGCGGCGCTGCCTATGCCAAGTCCGTCAAGCTCTTCCTCCATCCCTACGACAACGGACAGATTCTGGTTTCGGAGCGCAACGGCCTGCTCTCCCTCTATAACGGGCAGAAGGTCGTACCCTTTCCCACGCCAGCCGACGACTATCTGAAGGCGCACCAGCTTTACACCTCCACGCTGTTGCCTGACGGCGGCCTCTCGATCACCACCCTCAGCGGCGGCGCCGTCATCATCAACCACGACGGCAAACTGCGCCAGATCATTGACGTCTCCGAGGGTCTGCTCGATAACGGCACCCTTACCTCCTATGTGGATGGCGACGGCGCCCTCTGGATCGGCACCGGGGCCGGTGTCTCCCGGGTTGAAATCTCTTCGCCCATCTCCATCTTCTGGCGCGAAGGCCCGCTCGATGCCAACCGCTATCAGGGCTCGGTGTATGTCTCCGACGGCAGCGGCTCCCATCCGGTTCTCAAGCTCATCTTCGATCCCCACACCAATCGCCCATCCATGCTGCCCATCGGCGGCACTGTCCAGGGCTTCTCCTTGCTCACGTTCAAGGACCCCTCCGGCAAGACGCCCGATCAGTTGCTCGCCTCCACCAGCGAAGGCATGATGCGCGTGGTCGGCGACAAGCTGGTCCCGACGCTCCCCACACTCCACGTCCTCGATCCTCAGGCCTACACCGCCATTCAGTCGCGCAAGACCCCCGATCGCGTCTTCGTCGGCAACGGCGACGGCGTCAGCTCCATGCGCTGGGATGGGAGCAAGTGGATCGACGAAGGCCGTCTGCCGAACACGGTGTACGTCTCGCACACTCTGGCAGAGGATGCCGATGGCACTCTCTGGGACGGCGGCGGCAAAGGCCATCTCCTGAAAATCACGGTAGCCCCCACCGGCATGCGTGACTCCAAGGCTGAGATCATTTCCGCCGCTCAGGGTCTTCCCACGGGCATCGGTCAGGTCGCCTTTGTCCTGGGCGATATCTACATGGGGGTCTTCCACAACCAGAGCATCTACCGCTGGGACCGCGCCGCCCAAAAGTTCGTGCTGGATAACCGCCTGCAGTTGCCCATGGACGCCCTCATGGCGACACCGCAGCTCTATCAAACCGACGATGGCAGCGTGTGGACCTGCATGCTATCTCCTGAAGGACGTCGCATCGCGCGTGTCACCCGCAATCCCGATGGCTCCTTCCATCTCGACGAAGATATCTACCGCCCTCTCACGCGCTTCAAGGTCACACCCACATTTGTCGATCCCGATGGAACGGTTTGGGCCACGGGCGAAGACCTGCTCAGCTTTAACCCGCGCATGCACACGGCCTCGACGGATCAGTTGCCAGCGCTGGTGCGCCAGGTCAACGCCGGGGCAAACCTTGTCTACGGCGGAACCACCCCGCCCGACGCCTCCGAGTTGCGCTTGCCGCCCGGCTCCAGCAGCGTCCGCTTCCAGTTCGCCGCGCCCGCCTATAGCGATACCGTCGACCTCGACTACCAGTACCTGCTCGAAGGCGCCGACAAGGACTGGTCCGTGTGGGGCAAGCAGCGAGAGGCCAACTACAGCGGCCTCGGACCCGGCAAATATCTCTTCCGCGTCCGCGCCCGTGGCAACGACGGCCACGTAGGCCCCGAAGGCAGCTACGCGTTCATCATCCTGCCGCCGTGGTATCGCACCACGCTCGCTTACATCATCTACGTCCTTCTTCTGATGATCCTCGCCGTCGCGGGCTGGCGCTTCATCAGCCGCTATGAGCAGAACAAAGCCCGCCGCAAAACGGAAGCGCTCGAAGCCCAGGCCAAAGCCCTGGAAGCCACCGTCACCGAGCGCACCGAGGAGATTCGCGCCCAGGCCGCGGAAATTTCCGCGCAGAAAGATTCGATCGAACTGCTCAGCGAGATCGGCAAGGAAATCACCGCATCGCTCGATCTCAACACCATCCTCTTCAAGCTCTACGAGCGCGTGAACCAGATCGTCGACGCCAGCATCTTCGGCGTCGGCCTCTACAGGCCGGAGAAGCGCCTCATCGAGTACAGCCTCGCCATCGAAAACGGCAAGCGCTACGCGCCCTACACGCGCAGCACCGACGACAAGAATCAGTTCGCCGTCTGGTGCATCGACCATCGCCAGCCCATCCTCATCAACGATGTCGAGACCGAATCGTCCAAATACATCTCCACCTATAAGCACACTGGCGGCGTCCTCGACGACGGCAGCGCCGCGCAGCCGCCCGTCTCCATGATTTATCTGCCGCTGGTCGCGCAGGAGCGTGTGCTCGGCGTACTCAGCCTGCAGAGCTTCAAGAAGAACGCCTACACCGAGCAGCACCTCAGCCTGCTCGACAACCTCGCCGCATACACCACCATCGCGCTCGACAACGCGAATGCTTACCAGACCATCAATCAGCGCGAGCTCGAAGTCCGCGAGCGCGCCGCTGAGCTTGTCACCATCAACCGCATCACCCAGGCTCTCGCCACCCAGCTCGACAAGGACCGCCTCATCCAGTTCGTCGGCGACCAGGTGCGCGACCTCTTCCGCGCCCCCATCGCCTACGTCGCGCTGCTCGACCGCGCCACCATGATGCTCCACTTCCCCTACGCGCTACGGCGAAGACGCGCCCGCGCGGCCCTACGGCTCTGGCCTCACCTCGCAGATCATCCGCAGCGGCCAGCCCCTGCTCATCAATGAGGACATGGAAGGCAACCGCGCCCGGCTCGGCGTTGAGCAGATTGGCCGCGTCACTGCCTCCTACCTCGGCGTGCCCATCTCCTCCGGCGGCCAGGTCATCGGCGTCATCAGCGTGCAGTCCGTCGATCAGGAAGGCCGCTTCACCGAGGCCGATCAGCGCCTGCTCTCCACCATCGCCTCCGCCGTCGGCGTAGCCTTCCACAACGCCCGGCTCTTTGAAGAGGCCAGCCACGCCCGCGCCGCAGCCGAGCAGGCCGACGCCGCCAAAAGCTCGTTCCTCTCCACCGTCAGTCATGAGCTGCGCACCCCGCTTACCTCCGTCCTCGGCTTCGCCAAAATCATTCGCCGCCGCCTCGACGAGCGCCTCTTCCCGCTCATTCCCGAAGATGACCGCAAGATCCAGCAGGCCAAGCGCCAGGTCATCGAGAATCTCGACGTAGTCGTCAGCGAGGGCGAGCGCCTCACCAAGCTCATCGACGACGTGCTCGATCTCGCCAAGATTGAAGCCGGCAAGTTCACGTGGAACATGGGCAGCGTCGCCATGAAAGACGTCATCGAGCGCGCCATCGCCGCCACCGCCTCCCTCTTCGAAGCAAAGAAGCTCGAACTCGTCCGCGACATCGCGCCCGATCTGCCCACCATCACCGGCGATCAGGACCGACTCATTCAGGTCGTCATCAACCTCATCTCCAACGCCGTCAAATTTACAGACGCAGGCTCCATCACCTGCTCCGTCCATCAGCAGGGCTCCGAAATCGTCGTCGGCGTCAAGGACTCCGGCATCGGCATCGCCCCCGCCGATCAGCCCAAGGTCTTCGAGAAATTCAAGCAGGTCGGCGACACGCTCACTGACAAGCCCAAGGGCACCGGCCTCGGCCTGCCCATCTGCAAGGAGATCGTCGAATACCACGGCGGCCGCATCTGGGTCGACAGCGAGCCGGGCCACGGCAGCACCTTCTCCTTCACGCTGCCCATCCTTGAGTCCTCACAGCAACTCGAATTGCTGCCCAAGCGCCGCTCCATCGACATCGAGGCCCTCGTCAAGCAGTTGCGTGAGCGCGTTGCCCCGCACGGAGCGCGCGACAAGTCCGTCCTCGTCGTCGACGACGACTCCAACATCCGTTCGCTCCTCCAGCAGGAGCTCACCGAGGCCGGCTACTCCGTGCGCCTCGCCGAAGACGGCCGCAAAGCCCTCGCGCTCATCCGCGAAGAGACGCCCGGCCTCGTCATCCTCGACGTGATGATGCCCGAGATGAACGGCTTCGACGTCGCGGCGGTGCTCAAAAACGATCCCGCCACGATGGACATCCCCATCATCATCCTGTCCATCCTCGAGGACAAGGAGCGCGGCTTCCGCCTCGGCGTCGATCGCTATCTCACCAAGCCCATCGACACCGCATCGCTCTTCCACGAAGTGGACACGCTGCTCGATCAGGGCAAGTCGCGCAAGAAAGTCATGGTCGTCGACGAGGACGCATCCACCATCCGCACCCTCACCGACGCGCTCGAAACTCGCGGCTACCAGGTCGTCGAATCCAAGGGCACCGACCTCGTCTCGCAGGCCGTTGTCTCCAAGCCCGACATCATCATCCTCAATTCCTTGCTCTCGAGTGACGAAGCCGTCCGCGCCCTGCGCTTCGAGAAAGGCATGGAGAACGTACTCTTCCTCATCTATCAATGACGCCTATGAAAATTCTCATCGTTGACGACGAACCACACCTGCGCACTCTGATCCAGCAGACACTGGAAGAACTCGAAGACGATGGCGTCGAGCTGCTCACCGCAAGCAACGGCGAGGAAGCGCTCGAAACCATCCGCAGCGAAGAGCCCAACCTCGTCTTCCTCGACGTCATGATGCCCAAGAAGAACGGCTTCGATGTCTGCAACGCCGTCAAGAACGAGCTCGGCCTCGGCCACATCCACATCATCCTGCTCACCGCCAAGGGCCAGGAGTTCGATCGCCAGCGCGGCCAGGAAGTCGGCGCGGATCTCTACATGACCAAGCCCTTCGACCCCGACGCGCTCGTCGCGCAGGCCCGCACCATCCTCGGCCTTTCCTCCGGAGCCTGAGGCATGGCCGGCCTCACGCTCAAATCTCTTCTCAGGCCCAAGTCCAGCAGCGCTCCCGCTGTCACGGCCCTGCTGAAGATCGTTGGCGTGGGCATCTCCATCGTCGATCCCGAAGGCAAGCCGCTCCTCGGCACGCCGCCTGAAGAAATCTCGACCACAGCAGCGCGCATCCCCGTTCAGCTTGACGACGTAACACTCGGCTACGTCCTAGGCCCTGCCGAACCAGCCAACGCCGCCGCTCTGCTCCTCGCGCACTTCGCGGCACGCGAGTCGGAAGCCCGCGCCCTCGCTTCGGAAGTTCTGCATCTCTACCGCGAGTTCAATCTCATCGAGCAGCTATCCGAACAGCTCGTCGCCCTGCTCAACTCCTCAGCCGTCGCCGAGTCCTCGCTCGCGCAGGCCCAGCGGCTCATCACAGCCACGCACGGCAGCGTCCTCATCTTCGACAAAGAAGGAGGCACGCTCGCCTGCGCGGCATCCTTCGGCGACGCGCTCCGCCGATCTCCTCAGCCCCGCATCGCGCTTCGCCGCCTCCATCCTCGAGCGCGGCATCGGAGAAATCGTCAACGACTGCGCCGCCGATCCGCGCGCCCTAGACTGCACATCCGCACTGCATGCTCTCATCTGTGCGCCTCTGCGCGCCGGCCAGCGCACCGTCGGTGTCATCGCTCTCGGCAGCAATGACGCGGCAGCCTCTTACTCCGCCGCCGATCTCAAGCTGCTCAACACCATCGCGCTCCAGACCGCTGCGGCCATCGAGAATGCCTTCCTCTGCGCCGAGATGGTCGAGACCGCGCGCGAGCGCGCCGCCTACGCCGCAGAGCTGCAGGCCGCCAGCACCGTGCAGCAACTGCTGCTGCAAAGCGCATCCGGCGTCACACCCGGCTTTCAAGTGGAGTCCGTCTATCTGCCCGCCAGCGAAGTAGGCGGCGACTTCTTCTTCGTCTCGCCCGCGCCCGATGGCTCCCTCACCGCCATCGTCGGCGACGTCTCCGGCAAAGGTCTCACCGCCGCCATGCGCGTGGCCATGATTCTCGGCGCGCTCCGCCGCGAAACCTCGCACGACCCCGCCGCCATTCTCGCCGGCCTCAACAACGTCCTCATCGCGCAGGGCCAGCTCGGCTTCACCACCGCCTGCTGCGTCCGCATCGCGCTCACCGGCGAGTACACCCTCGCCAACGCCGGCCACGTCTCGCCCTATCTCTCCGGCCGCGAACTCGACACGCCGCCCGCGCTTCCCCTCGGCCTCGTCGCCGATCAGGCCTACGAGTCAGTCAGCGGCAAGCTCGCCGCCTCCGATCGCCTCGTGCTTCTCTCCGACGGCGTCCTCGAAGCCCGCGCCCCCGACGGAGAACTCTACGGCTTCGAGCGTCTTCCCGCGCTCACTGTTATGCCCGCGCGGCAAATCGCCGACACCGCGCAGCGCTTCGGCCAGGAAGACGACATCACCGTCCTCACCCTCGCCATCGCCGCAAGCTGAGCGGCGGCTTTCTCCGCGGCGGCATCTGGCACGCGCCGCCGCACAAGCAGTTCCAATCAACTCCACCCGCACGCGGCGCAACTCCGCGCAGATGAGATATTGATTGCAGCAGACACCACTGAGGAGGATCGGACGGATGCACCTGAAATCACTTGGAGTCGTCGTTAGTCTCTCCATGCTCTCCCTGTTGGGCGCAGCAGCGGCGCAGACCGCCGCTCCGGCCAGCGCTCCCGCCGCAACCACCGCGAGTCCCAACGCCCCGGCTT
The DNA here is from genome assembly GCA_963783925.1 of uncultured Acidobacteriaceae bacterium. Classification (GTDB taxonomy): domain Bacteria; phylum Acidobacteriota; class Terriglobia; order Terriglobales; family Acidobacteriaceae; genus Telmatobacter. The sequence continues at coordinate 821,369 of CAWAPM010000001.1, forward strand.
ACGACCCGCGCCTGACCTTCGCGCCTCTCGCCCTGCCCGATCCCGTCAACGCCTACCGCTCCAGCAACGGCGCACCCGGGCCCTCCTACTGGCAGAACGAAGCCGACTACGAGATGCACGCCGTGCTCGACACGCAAGACCAAGGTGCTGCGCAACGACGAGGTCATCACCTACACCAACAACAGCCCCGACACTCTCACCAGCCTTTGGATTCACATGGAGCAGAACCTCTACCGCAAGGACGCGCGCGGCCAGATCGTCAACGGCGCGCTCTTCCGCCGTATGCTCGCCGCGGGTTCCGCCAGCTCCGCGCCGCCCTCTACGGAGGGCTTCGAGCTCGATTCCGTTGAGATCGAGCGCGGCAAATCAACTGTCAAGGCCGACTACCTCATCAGCGACACCCGCATGCAGATTCGCCTCCATCAGCCGATGGCGCCCAAAGGCAGCGTCCTCCGCATTCACATCAAATATCACTACCAGGTTCCCGGCGTATGGGGCGGCCGCACCTCATGGGGCATGTCCAAGCAGGGCGAGATCTACGACATCGCCCAGTGGTATCCCCGCATGTGCGTCTACGACGATCTTCGCGGCTGGGACACGTTGCCCTACATCGGCGCGGAGTTTTATCTCGAGTACGGACACTTCGATTACTACGTCACCGTCCCCAGCGACATGATTGTCGCCGGCTCAGGCGAACTGATGAATCCCAAAGACGTGCTCACTCCCACGGAGATCGCGCGGCTCGAACAAGCCCGCAACAGCGACAAGACCGTCGTCATCCGCGGCGCGAGCGAGGTCGGCGACCCCGCCAGCCGCCCCAAAGTCGGCGGCACGCTCACCTGGCACTTCCACATGGACCACACCCGCGACGTGGTCTGGAGCGCGAGCCTCGTCTTCGTCTGGGACGCGGCCCGCATCAACCTCCCCGACGGCAAAACCAGTCTCGCCGAGAGCGTCTATCCGCCGGAGAGCGTGGGCGAAGGCGCATGGTCGCGCTCCACCGAATACGTCAAAGACACCGTCGAGCGCTTCTCCCGCCAGTGGTATCCCTATCCCTGGCCCGCCGCCATCAACGTGGCAGGCTTCTCCACCGGCATGGAATATCCGGGCATCGTCTTCGACGGCATCGACGACAAGGGCAAGCTTCTCTTCTGGATCACCGCCCACGAAATCGGCCACAGTTGGTTCCCCATGATCGTCGGCTCCAACGAGCGTCGCAACGCCTTCATGGACGAGGGCTTCAACACCTTCATCGACATCGGCGAGTCCGCCGAGTTCGACGGCGGCGTCTACGGCCCCAAGCGCGACTCCGAGTACTCTGCCGGCGGCGAACCGCCCGACATGATCCTCAAGGTGCTCGACAATCCCGCCGCGCCCAACATCCTCATGCCCGCCGATGCCTACACCTGGCCGCTCGGCCATCCCGTCAGCTACTTCAAGGGCGCGTACGGAATGACCCTGCTGCGCGAGCAGATCCTCGGCCCCGAGCGCTTCGACTGGGCCTTCCGCAAATACATCCGCGACTGGGCCTTCAAACATCCCTCGCCGTCGGACTTCTTCCGCTCCATGTCCAGCGAAGGCGGCGAAGATCTCAGTTGGTTCTGGCGCGGCTGGTACTTCAACAACTGGCGCTTCGACATCGCCGTCGCCAAAATCGAAGGCAACGAGGTCACCCTCGTCAACAAGGGCCAGCTCGTCCTTCCTGCCACCGTTGAAGTCACTTACACCGACGGCACGAAAGTTCGCTTCCGCGCGCCCATCGAGGCATGGGAATCGAAGGCCGATCTGATGTGGGCTGGCGACAAGCCCATCGCCTCCGTCACCGTCGACCCCGATCACGTGCTCCCCGACGACGATCGCGCCGACAACACCCTGACCGTGAAGTAGCGCCGCGGTCTGCGTGCAAACACAAAACCCGGCACATTCGCACATCGATGTGCCGGCTTCGTTATCGTGTTCGGCGTAGCGAGACGGTCACCGCTCCGCATCACTCGGCAGTGTTGAGAGTGCTCCGCTCGGAGCAGTCTGATCGCAGGCTCTGCTTCTCGAAAATAGCTCCCTATTGGGCCGGCGCATCCACCTGGATTTGCCCGCCCGCGCCGTTGTTCTTCAGCTCATGTTGGAGTGAGGACCGCAGCCGCTGCAGCAGTGCCCCCGCTTCCTGCCTGCGGTTCAGCTTTTGCAGCAGAATAAAGCTGCGATAGAGCGCGGTCCGATTCGTAGGATCGACCTTGAGCGCAGCCTGCAGATGCTCGAGCGCGCCCGCGGCGTCTCCGGTCTCTTCCAGCATCTTGCTCATGAGCACCTGCGCCTCAACGGAATCCGGCCTCGCCTTCAATGATGTGGTGAGATAAGCTCGCGCCTGGTTGTACGCCGGCTGGCCGGGCTGCGCACCTCCGCGGATCAGCAGGTCGGCCAGCAGATAATTCGTTACCTCGTCATTCGGAGTTCTCTTCAGTTGTTGCAGCAGCAGGTGCTTCTCTTTGTCGAGCTGGTTGCGATCCGAGAGCAGCAGGCTCATCGCGATCGTGCCGTGCGGCTTATCCGGCTCGATCTTCGATGCGGTTGCAAAGTCGTCTTCCGCCTGCGGATACTGGCCCAACTGCGCGTAGGCCACACCGCGCATCAGATACAGCGATGCGGGATGAGCTACCTTGCCAATCCCCGCCGACGCCGCCGACACTGCCATCTTCTCCCTGTTGTGCTCGAGGCAGAGAATGGCCAGGTCCAGATAATTCGACTCCGCTTCGGGCTTCAGCGCGATGGCCTTCTCCAGCGTGCGAAATGCATCGTCCGGCCGGTCAGCCTCCACATAAGCCTCGGCCAACAGGTTCAGATACCCCGAGTCGTTCGGATTCGCAATCGCATTCAGCGCGTCGATCGCCTTAAGCGGCGCATGATCAGCCAGCTCCGCAACGCCGAGGTTATAGGCAAGCTGCACATTGGCCGGGTCCAGTGCAACCCCGCGTCCCAGCAGTCCGGCGGCCTCGTCCGCTTTGCCGGTCTTGATCAGGCAATCGGAAAATTCGCTCAGTGCATGTGGCGATCGAACCACGGCATCTTCAGCCAGCTCAAAGTGATGAATGGCTGCCGCGCAGTCGTGCGCCTGGTAGGCCAGCGCGCCGCCCATTGCGTGCGCAACGGTATTCTGCGGATCGACAGCCAGCAGATTCTCCACCGCGCGCGTCGCAGACGGCTCATTGTGCAGGTACGCCGTCTGCGCCGCGCCTTCGAGGGCGGGCAGGTACGCGTGATCGATCAGCAGCGCATGCCGATAGCTCGCCAGGCTCTGCGCCGTCTCGCCCATACCGTCGTACGCCACTCCCTCAAGCGTCCACAGCGAAGCATCTTTCGGATGAGCGGCAAGCAGCCGGTGCAGCAGCTCAAGCGCCTGCGGAAACTGCCGCGAAGCCAGCAGCGCCGCAACCTGGTGGCGCGAGGTCGCGGAATCCGTCTGGGCAAATCCCCGGAAGCCGGCGCAGAGCACGCAGCAGAGATAGAGAAATGTGCAGCTGAGTCGGGCGAAATGACGCATGATTGCCTGCTTCCGTGCTCCAGTGTACACAGCCCGCGCGATGCATCTGGGCCGCGCGCCCTGCCCGCGAAAAACAAATGCGGCGCGCTCCGGAATGGGAACGCGCCGCGGATCGAAACAAGCGACAGGTCTGGGTTTAGAAGCGAATCTTTCCGCTCACCTGGATCGTGCGCGGAAGGTTCTGGTCGGTTGACCTGCCGAACTCGCCGTTCGACAGGTCGCTCACCGGGTTGGTCAGGTTCACGCGGTTAAACAGATTGAGAAATTCTCCGCGCAGTTCAAACCCGCTGCTCTCGCCCATGAAGGGCAGCTTGAACGTTCGGCTCGCCGCAAGGTTCGCGTTGGCCAGACCGGGGCCGTTATAAGTATTTCGGCCCAGGTCGCCTTCGGTGCCAAGCGTCGGCACCGGGAAGTCGCTGGACTGGAACACGCCCGTCAGGAACTTGGACCGGCTCGCGCTGATGCTTCGGCCAAAACTCGGCACATTGGGGATGTCGTAGTCGTAGCCGTCGCCGTTCCAGTCGCCCGAGGGGTAGGACGCCGACGTATACACCGTGAAGGGCTGGCCGCTCTGCAATGTGATCACCGGCGACAGCCTCCATCCGCTCGTGATCCAATGCTGAATGCCATTCGAGAATCCCGGAATGCCCCAAACCGCATCCACCGACAGCCGTTGCCGCGAGTCGTAGTCCGAGCGTCCGTAATTGAGCGCCGCGTGGTTCGCGTCGAACACATTCTCGGCCCCGCCCACGCCGTTGTCGTTGCTGCTCGTGTAGTCCAGCGACTTGCCGTAGTTGTAGACCACGTGCAGCGACCAACCGTGGGTGTAGAGCTTGGAGAAGGCCAGCGAGCCCACCTCGCCGTTCTCGATGCCTGTGCTCTGGCCATAGATCACGGAGCCAAAGCTCGAGTTGAGTCGAGCAAGGTTGCCGTTGTTCTGAATCAGGTCGCCGGCAAAGCGGTTGGAGTCAGTCTGGAAGTAGAGATGCCGTCCCGCCGTGCCAAAGTAGTCGGCCTCCACCACAATGCTTCTGCCCAGGCTGCGCTGCACGCCCAGCGCCCAGTCATGCACCATCGGCGGGGTAAAGTTCGCCTCAATGCCGCCCACGCTGATGCGCGATCCCACCAGTCCTCCGTGCGGGTCCACTTGATACTGGATGCCCGGCGGCGGCGCAAATCCCGTCGGCCCGCTACTGCTCGTGCCGTAAGAGAAGTCCGCGAGTGTGGTGCCGGCATTGAAGATGTTCACGCTCGGGTCTGCAAACTGCGGCGGATTGGTGCGAATCGCATCCACATACGCCAGGTCGCCGATCTTGTTGGTGAACAGGCCATAGCCGCCGTGGATCGACGTTGTGCCGTTGCCGAAGAGGTCGTACGCAAAGCCGAAGCGCGGCACCACGCGGTAGAGCAGGTTGTCGGTCACCTGCCCGGTCGAGCCGCGCACCTTCATCGTGCCGTTGGCAATCTGGTCCTCCGGCGTGCTCCCCGATCCCGGCGTAAACAGCGCCAAAGGATGCGGCCCGTACGTCACGGTGCCCAAATGGCCAAAGTAGTCGAATCGCAGCCCGGCATTTACGGTGAGCTTCTTGCTCATCTTCCAGTCGTCCTGAACAAACGTGCCCGTCTCCAGCATCAGCACGCGCGAGTAGAGGCTGGTCGCGGTGTTATTGGCGGTCACGTCCACCACTGGCCCGCTTTGGTAGTCTGGGCGGTCGACGGCGAAATCCACGATGTTGGCGAAGTAGAAAGTGGGTCGATCGAGACCGGCCGTGAAGTTATCCAGATCCTGCTGCCGATCCACATCCACACCCACGCGGATCGTGTGCTGCCCGCGCACGTAGGTCAGCACATCGTGCCAGTTCCAGTTGTTGTGCACCCAGCCCGACAACCCCCACGTGTCGAACCCCGCGCCAAGTCCGCCCGGATACGCATTCGGCAGTGTGTTTAGGGCGCCCGGCGCCTGGGGTTGATCGCCGTCCGCGCGCACATACGACATGCTCGCGTCGTTCAACAGGCTCGGCGAGAACATGTGAACGTAGTCGAACTTGTGATACCACGTCGCGTTGGGGCTCACATAGGCTACGTTCGGTCGTGGATTAGCCACGCCGCCCTGCGTGGTGTTGCGGAAGAGACTGTAGAACAGCTTGTCGTTGCCATCGTGGATGTTATGGTCGATGCGCACATGGCCCTGAAAACCGTTGTTGATCGGCGATTGATTGATCGAAACATTACCCATCGCCACCAGGTCTCCGGGAATATCGGGGACCGGATACGGGCTCTGCAGCGTCTGCTCGATCTGGCTCACCGTCTGGAAGCCGCTGGTTGGCACGCCTGCCGAGGGTGCCGCCTTGAAGAACTGCGTCGCCATTGAGTTGGGGTAGTTGCTCTCCACATAACTGACAAAATCCGGCGTTTCCATCGGCTGCGTCAGTGTTACGCCCTGGTCGCTTCGGCTCCAGAACAAGGAGCCGAAGAAAAACGTTTTGTCCTTCAGGATCGGACCGCCTACCGAGCCGCCAAAGTCATTGCGCAGATAGCGGGGCACCGTGCTTTGGAACTCTGTGCGTGCGGTCAGCGCCGAGCCCGTATAGAACTCCGAAAGAGAACCGTGAAATTTATTCGTGCCCGCCTTGGTAAACACCTCGATCAGTGCGCCGCTCTGCCGTCCCTTGTCAGCCGAGAACACATCGGTGCTCACCTTCATCTGCGCCACGCTGTCCGGCTCCGGCGTCAGATTGGTGATGCCGTCGCGCGAGTTGCCGTCCACTCCGGTCCCGTCCACCTGGTACTCGTTGTCTTCCTGGCGCTGTCCCGCACCGATGATCTGATAGCCCGGCTCGGCGTTAAAGCTGTTCGTGCCCTGAGACCCCGAACTGCTCGCGCCGCCGAACGATCCGCCCAGGCCGGTCACACCCGGCGACAGCGTGGCCACGCTGGCGTAGAGATCCTCGCCCACCAGCGGCGCCGCTTCCACCGTCTGCTGCTCCAGCGTGCGGCTGATGGTGCCGCTGGTTGTATCTACCGCGGCTGCATTGGCCACCACATTCACCGTCTGCTCAGCCGCGCCCACCGTCAGTTTGGGATAGATCGCGCGAATGTCCGTGCCTTCCACATCGATATCCGCCTGGATCCAGGTGTTAAAGCCCGTTGCGGCCACGGCAACCTTGTAGCGGCCGGGCGGCAGATGAAGAATCTGAACGAATCCCTGATCGTTGGAAACAGCCGTCTGCTTTACACCGGTCGCCTCATTGGTCACCGTCACTTGCGCCGCAGGGATAATGGCGCCCGTCGGATCGGTTACTGTCCCGGCCAGACCGCTGCTGTACTGCGCAAGAGCCGGCACTGCCAGTGTGATCGCAAGCGCGATAAGCACAAACAACCGGCTCATCGACGATAGGGTCGTGTTTCTGGTACGCATAGTCGCCTCTCAGAGTTTTTCGATCCGCAGAAGCGATGCCGCCCTCGAACTCGCCGGCATTTCACTTCTTTGAAAGCTTTCAAAAATCGTTCGGAAGAATTTTTAGCACCAGCTTTTGATCGTTGTCAAGCGGGAAATCGCGAGCGTGCAGAACAGTCAGTGGGAGCGCTGGGGAGGAGGGATGGTCACCGAGTTGCGCAAACTCAGCGTTGTCTTGATCACAACATGCCGCGCCGGCGATGTGTCGCCGTGCAACCGCTCGATGAGCATATGCGCCGCCGTCGTGCCCAGTTGATACCCCGATTGCGACACGGAAGACAGCGCCGGATCCGTCACTTCCGCGAAGTCCAGATCGTCGAATCCCATCACCGAAATATCTTCTGGGCAGCGCAGGCCTGCCTCGCGGATGGCCCGCAGCACGCCCAGGGCAATCATATCGTTGCCCGCGAAAATCGCTGTTGGCCGCGGCGTAAGCCTCAGCAGCAGCAGGGTCTTCGAGTATCCGCCCTGCCGGTCGAATGTGGTCTCCTGCACATGCTCCGGGCCCACCTGGATCCGAGCTTCCTTCAGAGCGCGCTTAAACCCGTTCAGACGGTCGCGTGCGTTGGTCAGCCGCAGAGGGCCCACAATCATCGCCAGACGCGTATGTCCCATCTCGATCAAGTGGCGCGTGGCGTTGAAGGCGCCTTCTTCATTGTTCGCCGTTACGCTGTCGCCGGCCCACTTGCGCGGCAGGCGGTCCACGCACACCACGCCGGTCCCCACCCGCCGGTACGACTCCGCCTGTGCGGTCAGATCGCTGAAGTTCGAAGGGATCACGATCAAGCCGGCCGGCAGATAGGTGCGCAGTTCGTTCAGATGTGTCAGTTCTTTGGCGTGATCATTGTCCGTGTTGCACAGAATCATGCGGTAGCCGCTGGCAAAGGCAATGTCTTCGGCTCCGCGCACCACCGCGGGAAAAAACGGGTTGGTGATGTCGGGAATCACCATGCCAATGACATTGGTCTTGTCGCGGCGCAGGCCGCGCGCCAGTTGGCTCGGTTGATACCCCAGCGACTCCACTGCATCCAGCACCCGCTTGCGCAGCGGCCCGCGTACATTGGCCGAGTTATTCAACACATGCGAAACGGTGCCCAGGGAAACCTGGGCAATCTTCGCGATGTCTTTCATGTTCGCCATGGCGTGAATTCGTGCTCCACGCCAGATTATCCCAGACACCCTGCTGCTACCAACGCATCGCGCCTTGTTTGTTCTGCTTTGAAAGCATTCATTTCCAGCAATTTCACATCAATTCCCATTGCGCGCACCTCACCGGCGTAAGCCCTCGTGACGGAACCCAAGATTTACTGGCATTGCGCGATTGAGCGCCAATTAAGGCAGCTCGCCAATCTTGACATTTGGCTACCGAACCGCTATGTTTCCTCCGAACTACTTGAAAGCTTTCAAACGAGGGCCGCCTTGCCTTCGCTTGAAAGTTGGGCCAGCCCCCTGAAGAGGAACACGCGGTATGTACCAGCCCGAAATCTATTCCATCGTCCTCGCGTTCATGGTCGTCAGCATGTTCTGCTGGGGCTCCTGGGCAAATACCCTCAAGCTCTGTCCCGGCTTCCGCTTCCAGCTCTTTTACTGGGACTACGTCATCGGTCTGCTCCTCGCCGCATGTCTTTGGGGCATCACGCTGGGCAGCCTCGGCCACGCGGGCCGGCCCTTCCTCGCCGACATCGCAAACGCCGCCGCCCGTGACGCGCTGCTCGCTATCGCCGGCGGCGTCATCTTCAACGCTGCAAATCTGTTGCTCGTCGCGGCCATCGACATCGCCGGCCTCGCCGTCGCTTTTCCCATCGGCATCGGCCTCGCGCTCGTGGTCGGCGCGGTGAGCAGCTATCTCATCGCGCCCAAAGGAAACCCGCTGCTGCTCTTCGGCGGCATCACACTGGTCGTTGCCGCCATCGTGCTCGATGCGCTTGCTTACCGTCTCCGCGAGGAGAATCGTTCCGCCACCAGCCGCCGCGGCATCGTAATCAGCCTCATCGCCGGCGCGCTCATGGGCTGCTTCTATCCCTTCGTCTCCGCATCCATGCAGAGCCAGCGCGGCCTCGGTCCGTACGCCGCGGTATTTTTCTTCGTACTCGGCGTCGCCCTCTGCGCGCTGCCGTTAAACGCAATCCTGATGCGCAAACCGCTTGACGCACAGCCACCCGCACACATGAGCGCATATTGGCAGGCACCGGGCGCATTTCATCTGTGGGGCGTCGTGGGTGGCGGAATCTGGTGCACCGGCGCGGTGCTTAACTTTGTTGCCTCTGAGGCGCACATCGTCGGTCCCGCCGTTTCCTACTCCATCGGGCAGGGCGCAACCATGATCTCCGCCTGCTGGGGCGTCTTCGTGTGGCGCGAATTTTCCGCCGCGCCTTCGCGCTCCAGGCTTTTTCTTGCGTGGATGTTCGCTTTTTTTCTGGCTGGCCTCACCGCCGTGGCGGTGGCGCCTCTTTTTCCGTAACGCTGGCACATTCATACATACTGTTCTGTTGAAGGAGTCGTCCTTGTCCCGACAAAAGCCGATCGTCGTTGTGGGCAGCATCAACCTGGACCTGGTGGCCATCGCGGAAAGAATTCCGGCCATTGGCGAAACCATCATCGGGACCGACTTCCGCATTCACCCCGGCGGCAAGGGGGCGAATCAGGCGGTCGCGGTGGCCCGGCTTGGATACCCCGTGCGCATGATCGGGCGTCTCGGTGACGATGCCTTTGGCGCCCAGTTGCGCGGACATCTTGAAAGCGCAGGCGTTGACATCGCCGGCGTGGGCACCAGTGAGGGTGCGTCGGGCGTCGCCGTCATTGAGGTCTCCGCCGCCGGCGAAAACAGTATCATTGTCGCGCCGGGTGCAAACGCCAAGGTGACGCCGGAAGACATCGCCCGTAATGTACCCATTCTGCGCGAAGCCGGCATGGTGCTCACGCAGTTGGAAACCCCGCTCGAGACAGTGGAGTATCTGTGCGCGGTCTGCGCGCGCGAAGGCGTTCCCGTCATTCTCGACCCCGCTCCGGCGCTCGAGCTGCCCGCCAGCCTCTTCAGCCACATCACATGGTTCACGCCCAACGAGACAGAAGCCGCCTTCTACGCTTCCTCGCGCACCGCTGAGCCCGCCTTCATCGCGCAGGCGCTCCAGGCCCGCGGATGCCGCGCCGTCGCGCTCAAGCTGGGCGCACAGGGCGTCTATCTCGCATCGCAGCAGGTCACCGGCCAGGCTCTGCCGGCCTTCGCCGTCAAGGCCGTCGATACCACCGCCGCCGGCGATGCCTTCAACGGGGCTTTCGCCGTAGGACTAATGCTGGAAAAATCCGAGGTGGAGAGCGCAACCTTTGCAGCCGCCGTCGCGGCCATCTCGGTTACGCGCGCCGGCGCGCAGCCGTCCATGCCCACACGCGCTGAAGCCGAATCTTTCTTGAGCGCATGTGCACAGGCCCGATGATGGCGACGCGCGCGCATAAGATCGACAAGAGCCACGGAACACATCACACAGGAGAACGGACGATGAAGCGGAAAGCAAACATGTGGCGCACAGCGATGAGCCTTGGCATTGCCATCGCGGCGGCCGCGCTCGGCGCCTCGGCTCAGGATTCGCACTACGTTCCATCCACATTTACAGATCAGTTGCTCAACTCGCCGCCCTGCCTCACTCCGCGCGCAGCATGGGAGGGCGGCAGCACGCCCTGTTTGCCGCACATGCATGAAGAGTGGCTCGCCGACCTCACCCACTGGCGCGGCGAGCGCCACATCCGAACCGGCTACGATCCCGCGCGCTACACCATGCCCGCGCTCCAGTGGACCCAGTCCAGCTTCATCCAGCCGCAGATGATGGTGCAGGACCGTGATTTCTACGATCCCATCGCGCACAAGTACACGGTCGATAAATATCTCGACAGCCTCGATAAGCGCTATGGCGGCATCGACAGCGTGCTCATCTGGCCCACTTACCCGAACATGGGCATCGACGACCGCAACCAGCAGGACATGGTGCGCTCCATGCCCGGAGGCGTCGAAGGCGTGAAGCAAATGGTCGCCGACTTCCATCGCCGCGGCGTGCGCGTCCTCTTTCCCATGATGATGTGGGATCAGGGCACGCGCGATCCCGGCCAGCCCTGGCCCGACGCCATCGCTTCGTTCATGAAAGAGATCGACGCCGACGGCATCAACGGCGATACTCAGGACGGCGTGCCGCTTGCCTTCTCGCTCGCCGCCGACAAAGTCCGACCATCCGCTTGCCTTCGAGCCGGAGGTCGGCCTGAGCGACGAAGCCCTCTCCTGGGATGTCATGTCCTGGGGCTACTACTTCAAGTTCAACTTCGTGCCCCAGGTCGACCGCTTCCGCTGGCTTGAGCCGCGCCACATGGTCAATGTCTGCGACCGCTGGAACCGCAACAAGACCGACGATCTGCAGTACGCCTTCTTCAACGGCGAAGGCTGGGAGAGCTGGGAAAACGTCTGGGGCATTTGGAACGGCATCACCCCGCGCGACAGCGAAGCCACCCGCCGCGTGGCAACCATCGAGCGCGCCTTCGCGCCCTTCCTCGTCAGCCCGGACTGGGAGCCCTTCTATCCGACTCACATGTACGGCGTCTTCGCCAGCCGCTGGCCGCTCGCCGACCAGACCCTCTGGACCATCGTCAACCGCAACGAGTACGACGTAGACGGGCGCCAGATGACCGTCGCCTACAAGCCCGGCATGCGCTACTTCGATGTCTACCACGGCGTTGAGCTGCAACCCGAGATCGACGGCGACAAGGCCGTGCTCTCTTTCAATGCGGAGGCGCACGGTTACGGCGCAATCCTCGCCATCAGCGGCGCTCCCGATGCCAAGGTCGAGCAGACCCTCGCAAAGATGAAGGAGATGACAGCCAAACCGCTGTCCAGCTTCTCCAACGAATGGCAGAAGACCAACCAGACCCTCGTCGAGATTCCGCCCACAGCTCCTGCCCATGCCGTGCCTGAGGGCATGGTCCGCATCGATGGCGGCAGCTATCTGTTCGCGGTGCGGGGCACTGAGATCGAAGGCGACAACGACATCGGCGTCGACGTGCAGTATCCGTGGGAGGACAGTCCGCGGCGCTTCCACGAGCACCGCATGGAGATCAAGCCCTTCTACATGGACAAGTATCCCGTGACCAACGCCGAGTTCAAGAAGTTCCTCGACGCCACCCACTATCACCCGCAAAGACGACGGAACTTTCTCAAGGACTGGAAGGACGGCACCTATCCCGAAGGGCTGGGCCAAGCAGCCCGTCACCTGGGTCTCATGGAAGACGCGCGCGCCTATGCGCAGTGGGCCGGCAAGCGCCTGCCCCATGAGTGGGAGTGGCAATACGCCGCGCAGGGCAACGACGGCCGCATCTATCCCTGGGGCAATTCGACTGGACCCAGCCCGAGAATCCCGCTGCCTGCCCCTGTGCCTCTCCCGAGGACCGAGCGGCGCTCGCGCCCACGCCCGACAAGGGCCGCGTCATGCTCGCCGCGAGCGACGTGGATGCGCATCCCAAAGGCGCCAGCCCCTTCGGCGTCATGGATATGGTGGGCAACGTCTGGCAGTGGACCGATGAGTACGTCGACGACCATACCCGCGCGGCCATTCTGCGCGGCGGAAGCCACTATCAGCCACAGGGATCGCATCTGGTACTTCCCGCAGGCCTACAAAAACGACCAGCACAGCAAGCTGCTGCTCATGGCGCCTAGCTACGATCGTTCCGGCGCGCGTCGGCTTCCGCTGCGTCAAGGACGCCGACTAGCACCGCGCTCGTATCGCGCCGATTCGAGCGCAGCCGTAATACACTTTCAGAGTCGTGCCGCTCATCGTGATTTCATCGCCTGGGACGGCACGCACTCTGAAAGAAGCCGATGCTCTCCACCCTGCTCTCCACTCTGCGAACACGAATTGGCGACCAGCCGGGCAACACCCGCGCCCGCGTCATTGCCCTGTTCACCCTGCTGCTCGCCTTCAACCTCGCGGCGTGGTGCTGGGCGTTCGTCGCTTTCCACGGCTTCCCCATGCTCCTCGGCACGGCCTTCCTCGCCTACAGCTTCGGCCTGCGCCACGCCGTTGACGCCGACCACATCGCCGCCATCGACAACGTCACCCGCAAGCTGATGCAGCAGGGCAAGCGTCCCGTTTCCGTCGGGCTCATGTTCTCGCTCGGCCATTCCACCGTGGTCATCGGCGGCTCCATCGCCATCGCGGCCGCGGCCCTCGCCATGCAGCACCGCATCGACGCCTTCCGCCAGATCGGCGGCATCATCGGCACCCTGGTCTCGGCTCTCTTCCTCTTCGCTATCGCCTTCGTCAATCTCGTCGTGCTCCAGTCGGTCTGGCGCACCTTCATGCGCGTGCGCCGCGGCCAGCCCTACGTTGAAGAGGATCTCGACCTGCTTCTCGGCAGCCGCGGCATTCTCGCGCGCCTGTTTCGCCCCATGTTCAACCTCATCCGCTCCAGTTGGCACATGTACCCGCTCGGCCTGCTCTTCGGCCTCGGCTTCGATACCGCCACCGAGATCGGTCTGCTCGGCATCTCCGCCGCGGAAGCCTCCAAAGGCCTCTCGCTCGCGTCCATCCTCGTCTTCCCGGTGCTCTTCGCCGCCGGCATGTCGCTCGTTGACTCCACCGACAACATCCTCATGCTCGGCGCCTACGGCTGGGCCTTCGTCAAACCCATCCGCAAGCTTTACTACAACATCACCATCACCTCGGTCTCGGTCGTCGTGGCCATCGCCGTCGGCGGCATTGAGTCGCTAGGCCTCCTCGAAGACCAGTTCCACCCCAGCGGTGCGCTCTGGAGCCTGGTCCGCAAGCTCAACGACCAGTTCGGCCTGCTTGGCTACGGCATCATCGGCCTCTTCGCCCTCAGTTGGATCGTCTCCATCGCTATCTACAAGTGGCGTCGCTTCGACCTGCTCGAGTGCGAGCGCGTCGAATCCTGAGCATCCGCCACGCCCTCTCCAGCCTCATTTCCTTCTCAAAGCGTGGTATAAATCCCGCCGGAAACCCCGTACACTCAAACTAGGACTGTTTTAGTCTTATATTGAAGAGCCCCATGCGCCAGGCTCGCGGGCTCGGAGGTGTCGTTTGTCGAAAGGCCATGCTGTCTTGAAGTTTCTGCGCACGGTGCACCTTTATATAGGCATCTTCACCACGCCTGCGCTGCTCTTCTTCGCCCTCACCGGCGCCATGCAGACCTTCAGCCTGCATGAGGCACGGCCGGGCAGCACCGAAAAGCCTCCCGCCTGGATCGCAACCCTCGCCCAGCTCCACAAAAAGCAGACAACCGCAGTCCCCGTGCGCAAGCCGCACCCCGCCGCACCGGACACCGACCACGCCGACCGCCAGCGAGCCAGCACACCTCGCGAAGCAGGCGTAGCCGCTCCCTCGGCACAAGCGCAGCCCGCACCCCCGCAAAAGACGCATCTGCCGATGAAGATCTTCTTTCTCCTCGTCGCCGTGAGCCTGTTTCTCTCCACGTTGACCGGAGTCTATATGTCCTATAAGTACAGCCGCAGGTGGGGTATGCTCACCGCGCTCCTGGCCGCAGGCGTAGTCGTACCGATTCTTCTGCTTCCGTTTTAAGGAACGCCGCAGGTCCGCGCACTGATTTATCGTTACGCCCCGCAGGCCGCCGCAGCTTCTTCCTCGGTGGCAAATACCCCGAAGAGATTCAGAATCCCCACCATCTTGAAGGTCTTCAGCGCAAACTGTGAGGGATTCACCAGCTTCGCGTCGCCGCCCACCTGGCGCGTCCGCCGCAGCGTGTTCACCACCGAGCCAATGCCCGATGAATCAATCACCGGCATCGCCTCCAGGTCGAGAATCACGTAGATGTGCCCGCTGGTGATGGCCACATCCACAGCCTTTTCAAAGTCGCGCACCGCCTCAAACGACTTGAAAGCGCCCTTCACCTTCAGCGTGCAGATGTTTCCGCTCTGCCTGATGTCCAGATCCACAAGGTCTCCCGTCCGTCGTTCCTCGAGGCATTCGCGGCGCGCATCCCCGCCTTCAAAGCATCGTTCCTCGAACGAATCCGAGTCAAGGCGCGAATTATGATTACAATCGCTTCAGTTCAACCATGCGTATCGGCATCGACTTCGTCATCGAACTCGGTGTGTCTCTGGTGTCTGCGCCCGATGCCGCGGCGCGCGCCGGCCTGATTGCGTCCGCGGCCGTCGCCATCGTCCCTGACTCCGCCTGCGTCATCCACCGCACCGCCGAAAGCGCAACCGAAAGCGACGGCGAGCCGCAGTTGCTCCCGGTCGGCATCGCCGGCGAACTCGCCCTGGCCGACCAGCCCGCCCCGCTCGGCCCCGAACTGCTCGCCGCTTTCCGCGAAGATGCTGCACCGCGCTTCTTCGACTCCAGCCAGATCCGCCGCGAAGACTACGCGCACCTCAACCTCGCGCGCTCCGTCGCCTCCCTCGCCTATCTGCCTCTCTACGACTCCCCGCAGCAGGACGGCTCCAGCTCACTCGTCGGAGTCATGGAGATCGTGCTCTTCACCGGCGAATGGACCACCATCCTTCATGCCGCACTTGAGCCGGTATTGCGTCTCGCCGGCCCCGCCATCCTTGCCGGAGAAAACGCCGAAGCCGGGCGGCAGGATCTCCTCGACTCCGTCCATCGCATGAGCCAGCTCTACGACCTCGAGAAATCCCTCAACGCCACCCTCGAGCTCGATGAAGTCACCGCCATGGCGCCCACCAAAACCCGCGCCATGCTCGCCTGCCAGGCCATGCACCTCTGGCTCTTCGACGGCGAAATCCTCCGTCTCATGGCCTCCAGCGGCGACGACGCCACCGTACAGCAGGGCATCACCCAGGCCGCAGGCCGCGGTTACGTCGCCGACATGGCCGAAGAAGGTGAGACCGTACTCATCGACGATCCTGACGACGAGCGTCTGGCCCTGCGCAACGCGCCTCTCGCGGCCAATCCCGCCACCCCGCCCATCGTCACCGCGCTTCTCGTTCCTCTCATGCAGGGCGAAGCCGAAATCGGCGTCCTCGAGGCCGTCAACAAATCCGGCGGCGTTCCCTTCGACGACGACGACCAGTTCTTCCTTATGACCATGGCCGAGACCGTCAGCAGCGCGCTCAAAAACGCCAGCCTGATGCATGCCGAGCGCAAGCTCGAGATTCTCGAGACCCTCGTCACCGTCAGCTCGGAGATCACCTCGACCCTCCGCCTCGATCGCCTCCTGCAGATCATCGTCAACCGCCCGCAGAGCGTGCTTCCCTACGAGGTCTGCGCCATCGCCCTCGACCATCGCGGCAGCCTCCAGTTGAAAGCCATCTCCGGCCGCGCCAGCCTGCCCATCGGCGATGCGCAGGTCGACCGCATCAACGAGCTAATGCGCTGGCTCGAGCTGCAGCCCAATCAGCTTCACCTGCGCCTCGCCGACGAATCCGACGCGAAGTCCAATCTCCCCGGTCCCGTCCTGCGCCATTTTCAGGAGTCGGGAGCCCGCGCCCTCTACTCGCTGCCGCTGATGGACGATCAGGGCCGCGTAGGCCTGCTTCTTTACGAGAGCGCCAGTCCCGACTTCCTCGACCTGGCCCACACCGAGATGATCAAGATCCTAGGCGCGCAGGCCACCGTCGCCATCCGTAACGCCATGCTCTATCGCGAAGTGCCGCTCATCAGCGTCCTCGAGCCGCTGGCGCAGCGCAAGCGCGCCTTTGAGCGCGCCAATCCCGCACGCCGCAAAATGGTCCTCGTTGCGGCCGCCTTCCTCGGCGTTCTCTTGGCCGTTTGCCCGCTGCCCATGCGGGTCTCCTGCGCTGCCGTTGTCGCGCCCCAGCATCTGGTCAGCATCGATGCGCCCGTCGACGGCAATGTCGCCGCCGTCTACGCCCGCGAGGGCCAGCGCGTGCAGGCCGGTGATCTGCTCGGCACCCTCAACGATTGGCAATGGCGCATGGACCTCGCCTCCGCCGAGGCCAAATACCACTCCGCCCAACTCGTGATGGAAGACAGCCTCGCTCACAACGCCCCGCAGGCCGGTGCCGAGCGCGCCCAGGCCGACTTCCTCCGCGCTGAAGTCGATCGCGTGCGCAGCCGCGTAGAGAGCGCGCAGCTCCGCTCGCCCATCACTGGCATCGTCACCACACCGTCGCTCGAAAACGCCGCCGGAGAACACCTCGACGCCGGCGCACCCTTCGCCCAGGTCCTCGATCTCTCCCGCGCCATCGTCGATGTCGCCGTCCCGCAAAGCCGTGTGGCTCTCGTCACACCCGGCCAGTCAGTCACCATCAAGCTCGACAGCTATCCGCAAACCTCCTGGCACGGAAAGATCGACGTCGTCAGCCCCTCGGCTGTGCCCATCGATGGCGAGCGCGCCTTCATCGCTCGCGTCGCGCTCGACAATCAGCAGATGCTCCTCCGCGCCGGCATGACCGGCCGCGCAAAAATCTTCATCGGCTATCGCCCCGCAAGCTCCGTGCTGCTGGGCCGTCCCACGCTGTGGCTCTGGCAGACACTCTGGAACTGGATCGGCTGGTAACGCCATGAACACGACTCCCACAACTCGGCGACCATGGATGCGCATCGCCTGTGCCGCGGCCATCGCAGGCGCGGCGCTTCTTCCCGCAATCGCATGCGACAACCAGCCCGTTGCGCACGTCAACGCAGAAACGCATGCTGCACCTGCACCCGCGCCGCGCCCGCGCCGCCGCGTCCCATCGCCGCTGATGCAGAACAGTCCCACGCCTTCAGCACCACCGGCCCGCTCGTAGCCGAGCAGCAGGCCGACATCGCCGCCGAGCGCGACGGCAGAGTCGTCACCATCGCCGCGCAGGTCGGCGACCGCGTGCAGAAGGGGCAGTTGCTCGCCGCGCTCGACGATCGCGAGCTGCAGGCCCAGTGCGACTCCGACAAAGCCCGCGTCGCGTCGCTCAAGGCCCAGGTCCTCGAGTGGCAATCCGAGCAGAAATCTGGCGAGGCAGATCTCCGCCGCGCCGATTACATGCGCGCCCAGAAGATTCGCAGCGAGGAAGATTGGGAGCACGTCAAATACAAGCTCGATGAGACCATCGCGGAAGTCGCACGTTATCGCGCCGACGAACTCGGCGCAGAAGCCGATCTCCGCGACGCCTCCATCCAGCTCGAGCAGTCGCGCATTGTCGCGCCCTTCGCCGGCGTCGTCGGCCGTAGCTCGGTGCGCACCGCCCAGCAGGTCAAGAAAGGCGATGTGCTCTTCTGGATCACCGCCGAGCGCCCGCTGCGCATTCTCTTCACGGTGCCGGAAACCGACATGGCCTCGTTCCCCGCGGGCGCGGCGCTCGACCTCACCACCGCCGACTATCCCGCGCTGCATCAGGCCGCGCGCATTGAGCGCGTCAGTCCCGTCGTCGATCCCGCCAGCGGCAGCGTGCAGGTCGTCGGCCGCGTGATCGATCCCTCGCCGCTCCTGAAGCCCGGCATGACCATGCAGGTCCAGCGCAAGCCATGAACCTGAGCGAAGCCCTCGACGCGGCACTGCCGGAGATCCCGCGCTCCCGTGCGGAGCGCGACCGGCCGCCGTGCGTGGACCCCAACCTCATCACCCGCGAAGAAACCATCGACGGCGAGCCGGTCATCGGCGTCTTGCAGCGCGAGAGGGCCAACTTCTTCCGTTTTCCCCTCGCGCAGTGGCAGCTCGTGCAGTTGTTTGACGGCACGCGCTCCTACGACGAGATTGCCGAGCTCTACGAGCAGCAGGTCGGCTACGCCATGAGCGCCGCCCAGATTCGCGAATTTGCCGAAGGCATGGAGGAGCACGACTTCTGGTTCAAAACGCCGCAGGAGAAGAACCTCGCCATGAGCGAGAAGCTGCAGAGTCAGCGCAGCCGCCGCGCCAATCGCAAATCGCGCGTCAACCTCGCGCACATCAGCTTCTCCGCATGGGACCCCGACCGCTATCTGACCAACCTCGACCGCATCGTGGGCCGCTTCATCTACAACCCGTGGAGCGTGCTCGCCGTTGTGCTTCTCTTCACCTTCGAGGCCTCCGTCTTCATCTCGCGCTGGCCCACCATCGGCCCCGACATTGGCGTCTACTATAGCTTCGCCAACAAAACCTTCGCCGACTTCGTCGAGTTCTGGATTCTCCTCTTCGTCCTCGGCTTCATCCACGAAACCGCGCACGGCCTCACCTGCAAGCACTTCGGCGGCGAGGTCCACACCATGGGCCTGATGTTCCTCTATCTCACTCCGGCCTTCTTCGTCGACGTCACCGAAACCTGGATCTCCGCCACCAAAGTCCAGCGCCTGTGGACCATCATCGCCGGCATCTGGATTGAAATGGTCGTCTGCGGCGCTGCCATGTTGGTATGGACCAACACCGCGGCCGGCTATTGGCTCCACGACCTCATGTATAAGGTCATCCTCATCACCGGCGTCGCCGTCGTCGTCATGAACCTCAACCCGCTCCTCAAGCTCGACGGCTACTACTTCCTCACCGAGTTCCTCGGCATCCCCGATCTCAAAGAGCGCTCCACTGCCTTCGTCACCGAGTGGCTGCAGAGCCGCGTCCTCCGCATGCCCGTTGAAGTCTCGCCCATCCCACGCCGCCGTGTGCCCTTCTATGTTCTCTACGCGCTCATCTCCGGCGCATATAGCTACCTCGTTCTCTTCACTGTCATCCGCTTCTCTTACAACGTCACATCCAAGCTCCTCGCAGAGTTCGCGCTCATTCCCGCCGGAGCCTTTGCCTTCGCCATCTTTCGCTCCCGGCTCGTCTCGCTGCGCGCCGCCGTCGTCCGTCTCTGGAACGAGAAAGTCGGCCATGGCATGCACATCCGCCCTTCGGGCTACGTGTACATCGCCATCGCGCTGGTCATCCTCTTCGTGCCCTTCTGGCGCGACAGAGAAGATGCCCTCTACGTCGTCGAACCCCTGCATTCCGCCGCTGTCCGCGCCGCCATCGACGGACGCGTCGACGCCGTCCTCGTGCACGAAGGCCAAGCCGTTCACGCGGGCGATCCGCTGCTGCACATGTCCAGCCTCGATGCCTCTGCCATGAAGTCATCCGCAGATGAGCAAGCCAACGCCGCGCGCTTCCAGACCGTGCAGGCCGAGCTCGCAGGCCGCTCCGTAGGAACCGCCGCCGCCGATCAGCAGGCTGCAGCCCGCGCCGGCACGCTCGCCCATCTCGCGCAATCTTCGCTCGTTGTCACCGCTCCCGCCGACGGCGTCGTCCTCACCACCGACCCCTCCGCGCTCTCCCAGCAGAGCGTCGCCAGCGGCCAGCTGCTGCTCACCCTTGCCGGCAGCGGCCCGCGCATCGCTCGTGTCTATATTCCATACTCCGCGCTCAAGCGCATCACACCCGGCGCAGAGATCGCACTGGCGTCGCCCGTCGCAACAGACATCCTGCGCTTTCACCTTGGTCCACTGGACGGCGACCCCGTCCCGCTCCCGCCCGATCTGGAAGGCCGCAAGCTCTACAAAGGCGTCGAGCTACCCACCTTCTATCAGACGCGCCTCGTGCTGCCGCCAAGCAATGCTGATTTTCCTCTGGGCATATCCGGCAACGCCAAAATCTTCGGCGCGCGCCGCAGCCTCTTCAGCCGCTTCCTCACTGTCGCTTCCGATGTGATCCGCGCGCACGCCTGGTAGCGCTCAAAATGAAAACAGCGACCGCTGACGGTCGCTGTTTTCGGGGGAGGGATGCTTCGGTCTACCCTTAGAGCATAATCCTCGTTGTCTTCAGCCCGACCTTTGTGGTCTTCAGTCCAACCTTGGTCGTCTTCAAACCAACTTTTGTGGTCTTCAGACCAACCTTGGTCGTCTTCAGCGCCGCGTTCGCGGCAGGCTTGCTGGGCATTGTGGCTTTCGCCGACGTGGGGGAGACGGAATGAGTGGAAGCGGTGCTGCCGAGCAGCGACTTCTTGATCACAGCCATGGGCTTATACCTCACTGAGCGTTTGGATTTTTACTGAGAACAGACGCCTTACTTATTGCATGAGCCATGCCAAACTGTGCCATCCTCAGCGCAATTCTCGCAACATCATGAAAAATAAGGCGAAATAGCGAGCGCCGGCCGTGAGCAGCAATCTCTGACATTCCATGTAATCTGTGTAAATCGGTTAATTTTTAACCTGCACATAGGTTAATTTTTAACCAACCACCTACAGCGAATACTTCCGGCATAGATACTTCATCCGCTGACCATCCATCCGCAGCAGCCGCGCCGCCCCGGCTTTGCTGCCCTCCGCGCGTTTTAGAGCCGCGTTCAGCAGCGCAATCTCCAGCCCCTCGATCTGTTCGTCGAAGTCTGTTCCGTCCTCCGGCAGCAGCGCCGCCTGTTGCGCCGCCGTGTTGCTCGCCAGCATCTGCCGCGGCAGGTGCGCCGCGCGAATCTCCTCGCCCCGCACCGTAATCACCAGCCGCTGCATCAGGTTCTCAAGCTCGCGCACATTCCCCGGCCACGCATGCTGCTCCAGCACCGCCAGCGCCTCCCCATCAATCCGCTTCACCGGCACGCCGTTGGCCAGGCAATGCACCTGCAGAAAGTGCTCGCACAGCAGCGGAATATCGCCGGTGCGCTCGCGCAGCGCGGGAAGCTGAATCGGCACCACATGGATCCGGTAGTAAAGGTCTTCGCGAAACCGCCCCGTGCGCACCATCTCTTCCAGCGGCTCGTTGGTCGCGCAAATCAGCCGGAAATCGATCTTCCTCTGCGTCCGTCCGCCCAGCCGCTGCACCTGGTGATCTTCCAGCACCCGCAGCAGCTTGGTCTGCAGCGGCAGCGTGAGCGTTGCAATCTCATCCAGAAACAGTGTCCCGCCATCGGCCAGCTCAATCTGCCCCGGCCGCGCCTCCGTCGCTCCCGTAAACGCCCCGCGCTCGCTGCCAAACAGCTCCGACTCAATCAGGTTCTCCGGCAGCGCCGCGCAGTTCAGCCGGATATACGCCTTGTTCGCGCGCCGGCTCAGCGCCACCAGCGCCCGCGCCACCAGCTCCTTGCCCGTCCCGCTCTCGCCGCGCACCAGCACGTTGATCTTGCTGTCGGCCACCTGCTGGATGGCGTCGTAGACAATGCGCATCGGCTCGCTCGCGCCCACAAAATCCTGAAAGCGGCTGCTCTCCAGCGCCTGCCTGCGCATCGTTTCGCGTTCGATCTCCTGGCTTCGCCGCTCCAGCGCCTCCACCAGTGTCAGCCGCACCTCCGCAATATCCACCGGGCTGCGAAAATGCGCATCCGCCCCCGCATCCAACGCCCGCTTCTCCAGCGCCCGGCTCCGCGACCGGCTCAGCGAGATCAGCACAAAGTTCTGATTCAGTGTGCGCAGCTCATGCAGCACCGGCAGCCCGCCAAAGGCATCCTCGTCGCCGTTCTCTTCCGTATCGATATCCAGCAACACCGCAACCACGCCCGCCTCGCGCGTCCACCGCGCAAGGTCTGAGAAGTCCGGTCGCAGCATCACCTGAAACCACGGCATGAGCTCCGGAATCAGCTCTTCGAGAAACTCCTCGTCCGTGGTCACCGCGCACACAGCAGGCAGTGTCAGATGTTCGGGCGGCGTTGCCGCTTCCGCTGAACTTCGCCGTGGGGTCATGCCGAAATCATAGAGGCAAATCCGAGCAGGGCCTAGGAATCACTGCACCCTCCGTCGCGGAAAGAACAACAGAGACGCTCCCGGCGGCAGATCGTTACAATCGCGGGGCGGAGAATCCCATTGCCTGCAGGCCCTCCAGTCGAAGCGCTCCCCGAACAGCCCGGCATCTCCGCGTCCGCGCGATCCGCGCTCCGCCGCCGCTGGTGGTATCTGCTGCCCGCGGTCTTCATCACCTACAGCCTCGCCTATCTCGATCGCGCCAACTACGGCCTCGGCGCGGCGGCCGGCCTCGCCGCCACGCTCCACATCACCGGCAAACAGAACTCCCTCCTCGGCGCGCTCTTCTTCCTCGGCTACTTCGCCTTTCAAGTTCCCGGAACCGCACTGCTCGGCAAGCGCAGCCCGGTGCGGCTCATCTTCGTCGCTCTCGGCTTCTGGGGAGTGCTCGCTGCCCTCACTGGCGTCATCCAGACCTTCTGGCTCCTCGCCCTCGATCGCCTCTTGCTCGGTGTTGCCGAGAGCTGCATCTTCCCCGCCATGCTGCTCCTGCTCACGCGCTGGTTCACACGCAAGGAGCGCGCGCGCGCCAACATGCTGCTCATCGCCGCCAACGCCTCCACCGTGCTTTGGATGTCCGTCATCACCGGCTACCTGATGGAAGCCTTCGGCTGGCGGCGCACCTTTATCTACGAAGGCCTGCCCGCCGTCGTCTGGGCCGCAGTCTGGATCGCCGTCGTGCGCGACCGCCCCGCGCACGCAAAGTGGATGACCACAGAAGCGACCGCGCATCTCGAAAGCCGCCTCGACGAAGAACAGCACACGGTCGTCCCAATCAAGTCCATCAGGACAGCCCTGCTGCGCGGCGATGTCCTCCTGCTCTCGGCCGTCTACTTCTTCTGGAGCCTCGGCATCTATGGCTTCGTGCTCTGGCTGCCCACCATCGTGCGCCGCGGAGCCTCGTTGTCCATGGGCGCAACCGGCCTCTTCTCCGCCATCCCCTATCTCGTCGGCATTCTCCTCATGCTCTTCGCGGCCCATCGCGCCGACCGCACCCTGCGCCGCAAAATCATGGTCTGGCCGTTTCTTCTCATCGCCGGCCTGGCGCTCGGCAGTTCCTTTCTCACTGCGAGCTTCAGTTTTCCCCTCGCCTTTGCCGGCCTCATCGTCGCCGGCGGCTGCATGTACGCGCCCTACGGCCCATTCTTCGCCATGATCCCCGAACGCGTCCCGCGCACCGCCACCGCCGAAGTCCTCGCCCTCATCAATAGCTCCGGCGCGCTCGGCGCATTCGTCGGCACCTACTTCGTCGGATGGCTGCAGGCCGCCACCGGCACCGCCCGCGCCGGCTATCTGCTCATGGCCGGTGCGCTGGTCCTCTCCGCCGTTCTCATGGCCCTCATCCAAGAGAAACCGCCGCAGCACCCCCATACACTGCGAGAGAATGAAGCCTGAACCGCGCAGCACACAATCGAAGGGAGCGGCCGAATCCGTGAAACTCTACCGCAGCGCTGAAGGCATCTTCGTCGAGCACAACGCCAGCTTCTACCGCGTCGCCGCGCCCAACTGGGACGATCTTCTCTGCAGCGGCCAGTTGTTCGACACCGTCCGCGCCGCAACCCAGGGCAAACCCGTCCCCTTCGACACCGCTGGCGCTCTCGCGCCCATCCTCAGCCAGGAAGTCTGGGCCGCGGGCGTCACCTACTATCGCAGCCGCAGCGCGCGCATTGAAGAGAGCAAGGATGCCGGCGGCGGAACCTTCTACGATCGCGTCTATGCCGCCGAGCGCCCCGAGCTTTTTTTCAAAAGCGCAGGCTGGCGCGTGATCGGCCCCGGCCAGCCCGTGCGCATTCGCGGCGACGCCAAATGGTCGGTCCCCGAGCCCGAGCTCACGCTGGTCGTCAACCCCCGCGGCCAGCTCGTCGGCTACACCATCGGCAACGACATGAGCTCGCGCGACATCGAAGGCGAGAACCCGCTCTACCTGCCCCAGGCCAAGATCTACACCGGCAGTTGCGCCATGGGCCCCGCCGTGTTGCTCGCGGAAACCCCGCTCTCCAAAACCACCGCAATTCAGCTCGAAATTCTGCGCGGCGGCGCGACAGCATTCAGCGCAGCCACCACGCTCGCCGAGCTCAAGCGCGAGCCGCAGCAGTTGATCGCGTATCTCTTCCGCGAGCTAGACTTCCCGCGCGGCGTTCTGCTCATGACGGGCACCGGCATCGTCCCGCAGGATGACTTCACGCTCTTGAGCGGCGACGTCATTCGCATCAGTATTGATGGGGTAGGCACGCTCGAAAACCACGTCGCCTGAGCGCAGCTAGCTCTGCGCCTCGCGCGTATAGGCTCCATTCACCAGCCGCAAAATCCCCAGCGGATTGGCGCGCTTCAGCGCCGCGGGCAACGCCGCATCCACAAAATTCTGGTAGCAGACCGGCCGCGTAAATCGATAGATCGCCTGCGTGCCCACGGAAGTTGAGCGCCCGTCGGAGGTCGCTGGAAACGGCCCGCCATGCACCATCGCGCGGCTCACCTCAACGCCGGTAGGGAAGCCGTTGAACAGAATGCGCCCCACCTTGGTCTCAAGAATGCGCACCAGTTCACCCGCGCCGGCAAGGTCTTCCTCCGTGCCGTGGATCGTCGCCGTCAGATGTCCCTCTAGCCCGCGCGCCACATCCAGCAAATCCTCCACGCCGCCGTAGTGCACCAGCAGCGTTGTCGGCCCAAACACCTCTTCGCCCAGCTCAGGATGCGCAAGAAACTCGCCGAGCGAAGTCCGAAACAGCGCCGGCACAGTCACCGCCGCCGCGGAATCACACGCGACCTGCGCTCCCGCCAGCAACTCCACCGCGTGCTCACTCATCCGCTCGTCAATCGCGCGGTTGTATTTCGCGGCAATGCCGTGCGTCAGCATTCCCTGCCCGCTCAGCCCCGCAACGCCCGCGCGCAGCGTCTCCATAAAATCCTCGCTCGCGCCCTGCGGTACAAACACCATCCCCGGCTTGGTGCAGAACTGCCCAGACCCCAGCGTGAACGATGCCTGCAATCCCTGCGCCAGCGCCGCGCCCCGTTCCTTCAGCGCGCCCGGAAGAATGAACATCGGATTCGTGCTGCCCATCTCCGCATAGCATGGAATCGGCTCCGGCCGTGCCGCCGCCAGCTTCATCAGCGCCTGTCCGCCCGCCGCCGATCCCGTAAACGCCACGGCCTTGATTAGCGGATGCTGCACCAACGCAACGCCCACACCAATGCCATCGTCGAAAAGATGCGAAAACACGCCCTCCGGCAATCCGCACGTGCGAACCGCCTGATGCACAGCCCGCGCCGCAAGCTCGCTTGTGCCCGGATGCGCCGGATGCGCCTTCACGATCACGGGATTCCCCGCCGCCAGCGCCGACGCCGTGTCTCCGCCCGCCGTTGAAAACGCCAGCGGAAAATTGCTCGCGCCAAACACCACCACCGGCCCCAGCGGACGCAGCATCGAGCGCAGGTCCGGCCGCGGCAGAGGCTTGCGCTCCGGCAGCACCTCATCAATCCGCGCATCCACCCATGAGCCTTCCTCCAGCAGCTCCGCAAATAGCCGCAGTTGGCCCGTTGTGCGGTTCAGCTCGCCTTCGAGGCGCGGCAGCGGCAGGCCGGTTTCAAGGCGTGCTCGCTGCACAATCTCCGCGCCCATCCCGGCAAGCTCGTCCGCAATCGCGCGCAACAGCCCGGCCCGCGCGCTCCCCGCAAGGTTCGCCAACACCGGAAACGCCTCCGCCGCCAGCTGCGCCGCGCGTTCCATGTCCGCCGCGGACGCCGCATAAAACGCCGGCTCAAGCTCGGCCCCGGTCGCCGGATTGACCGCATGGAATCGCGTATCTCCCGGCTCGCTGGGCTGCCCGCCCACCAGCGACCGCCCTGTCAACGTCGACGTATCCAATGCCATCCGCAAATCCTCGCTGCCCTAGAATCGCACTTCTTCGCTCCGCCATGTCAACATGGCTGCATGGCACACGCGCCAACACTCCTCATCGTCGCAAAAGAAAAAGACCCCGAGTTCGCCTTGCTCGGCCATGTGCCCTGGGTTCTCGCCAGCGATAGCTCCGCAGCAGCCGCCGCGACAGACGCCACCGTCATCCTTCATTGGTCCGGCACGCGCGAGATGCTTCGCGCAGCCTTCCTCCCATGCAAACAACTGCGCTGGGTCCACTCGCGCTGGGCCGGCCTCGACAACCTGCTCTTTCCCGAGCTGGTCGCAAGCAGCGTCACACTCACCAACGGCAAAGGCGTCTTCAGCCAGTCGCTCGGCGAGTTCGCCCTCACTGCGATTCTCTACTTCGCCAAGGACATCCCCCGCATGCGCCGCAATCAGGCCGCGCGCGCCTGGTCTCCGTTCGACGTCGAGATGATCGCCGGCAGAACCCTCGGCATCGTCGGCTATGGAGACATCGGTCGCGCCGTCGCCACCCGCGCCCACGCCATGGGCATGCGCATCCTCGCGTTGCGGCGGCATCCTCCCGCCGAGCCCGATCCGCTGATCGAAAAGTATTACCCCTCCGCCGAGCTGCTCCCCATGCTCGCCCGCTGCGACTACATCGTCAACGCCGCGCCGCTCACCGCCGAAACCCGCCACAAGCTCGGCGACGCCGCCTTCGCGGCCATGAAGCCCGAGGCCGTCGTCATCAACGTGGGCCGAGGCGCTGTCATCGACGAAGAGGCCATGGTGCGGGCCATGCTCGAGAAGCGCATCCGCGGCGCCGGCCTAGACGTCTTCGAGCACGAGCCGCTGCCGAAGGACTCTCCGCTCTACGCGATGGACAACGTGCTGCTGTCTCCGCACTGCGCAGACCACATCGCCGGCTGGACAGAAGACGCTATGCGCTTCTTCCTCGAGCAGTACGCAAAATTCCAGCGCAACGAGCCGCTGGCCAACGTCGTCAACAAGCACCTCGGCTACTAATCGGGGCCGCGTCCGCCCCCGCCTTCCACCCCCCATCACGCCCCCGCTCGCCCCGGCGCGTTGACGCCCTCGACACCTTTGTTCGGAGGCCCCCGCCCATGCCCAAGAAGAATCGTCCACTTTCGCCGCAAGTGAGGCTATATTGTGGGATAACGGATTTCGGCCAAAGTTTTGCAATTGCATTTTTGGGGGCAGGGAACGCGCAAAACACCGCCTGTCTCAAAGGTGGAAGACAACACCAAAGCACAAGTAAGAAACCGCGCACGGAGTTGGAGGAGGCATGATGAAAAGCATCGTTCCCACGCTCAGGCAGCACTTTCGGCTGCATTCGCATTGGTGTCTGCTCGTTGTTTTCCTGCTGGTGCTGCCCGCCGCATCGTTCGGCCAGGCCTACTTCGGAACCATCAGCGGCTCGGTGACAGACACGACCGGCGCGGTCATCCCGGGCGTCAAAATGACCCTCACCGATCAGGAAAAGGGCTTTACCTACAACGCCACCTCGGATGGATCCGGCTTCTATCTCTTCCGTTCGATTCCTCCCGGCGTTTACTCCGTCACCGCGCTCATGGCTGGGTTCGAGAAAACGATCCGCACCGGCATTCACATCGACGTCAATCAGAATGCGACCGCCAACCTCCATCTCAAGGTCTCCAGCTCCTCGCAGACCGTCGAAGTGGATGCGCAGGCGCAGGTGCTGGACTCCGAGGACGCCACCACCGGCCTCGTCGTCGACCGGAAGTTCATCAACGATCTTCCTCTCGTCGACCGCTACGTGATGGACCTGACCTCGTTGACGCCTGGAGTGACGGAGGCCGACGACCAGTGCGGCACCGGCTGCACCGGCACCAACTTCGTCTCCAACGGCAGCCGCAACTCCACCGCCGACGTGCTCATGGACGGCGCCACCATCACCAACTACGAGCCCAACGGCGGCATCACCAACGTCACTTACACGCCTTCGTCCGAAGCCGTCGACGAGTTCCGCGTGGAGCAGTCCAACTTCAGCGCCGAGTACGGATTCTCCGGCGGCTCCATCGTCAACATGATCACCCGCTCCGGCTCCAATACCTTCCACGGCAGCGCCTACGACTTCGCCCGCAACACCATCACCGACGCCAACAATTGGTTCGCTAACCAGAGCGGAATCCCCATTCCGCCTGTCCATCGCCAGAACTTCGGCGGCACCATCGGTGGACCCGTCATCCGCAACAAAATGTTCTTCTTCTTCGACTATGACGGCACGCGGCAAAGCTCCACGTCCACCTATCAGGCCGGAGTTCCGACCGACGCCGAGCGCAACAACGGAGACTTCGGCGACGTGTGTACAGCTCAGGGCGGCAGCTTCGATAACACCGGCATGTGCAGCGTCGCTGCCGGCCAGATCTGGGACCCCTACTCCGGCGTTTACGAACCCGCCGCTTCTGACGGTTCCACCGCCGCCGGTGCTTACCGCTCCACGTTCATTCCCTATAACAACGTTGGCGCTTACGCCAGCCCCGGCAATCCCAACCTCAACGGAACTGCCTACCAGTTATCCGGCGCGCCCGGCGACCTCATCGACCCCATCGCCCAGGCCATGATGAAGATGTTCCCCGAGCCCACGGCGAACATGGCCAACCCCACCATCTACGACAACTGGATCTCCTCCGGCGCCAGCCGCTACCCCAACGACCAGTTCGACATCAAGATCGACTACCGCTTCACGCAGAACAACATGATGAGCGCCCGCTACTCGCAGCAGTGGGCCAGTGGCACGCCCTACAACTGCTTCGGCAACTTCGCCGATCCCTGCGCCGGCGGCCCCAACAAGACCACCGCTCACCTCTTCACCCTGAACGACGAGCACACCTTCTCAAAGTCGCTGCTCTTGACCACCACCCTCGGCTTCACCCGCGGCGCAGAGCAGATTCTGGCCTACAACGGCGCCGGCGGAGTCACGAACCCGGTCAGCACGCTTGGCTTCCCGTCCTATCTCAACTCCAATGGCTTCCAGGGCGTCCCGTCCATGTTCATCGATCAGGGTACCTACTACTCCGCCGGCTACACCAGCATCGGCGGCGACCCCTACGGCAACTACCGCCAGGGCCAGGACAGCGGCCAGCTCACCGTCGCTCTGAACAAGGTGCTCGGCAACCACGATCTCAAGTTCGGGTTTGAAGGCCGTCAGCACCAGATGAACTACATCCAGACCAACGCCCCCAACGGCATCTTCAACTTTGATCACTTCGCCAACTCCGCATGCCCCAACGACTTTGCCGATTGCGGCGGCGACGGCATGGCCGCCTTCATGATGGGCAATCCCGACGGCGGCGCGTACTACGAGATTCAGGACCGCCCCGCAACCGAAGATCATCAGTTCGCCTGGTTCACGCAGGACAACTGGAAGGTCAACAAGAAACTCACCCTGAACCTCGGCCTCCGCTACGACATCTCCAGGCCTCGCACCGATCGCTTCAATCGCCAGAACTGGTTCGATCCCAGCGCGGATTTCCCAGTTTCCGTTCCCGGCCTCACCCTCACCGGCGGCGAAGTCTTCGCCAACAGTCATCAACGCACCATCGTCAACAACGACTGGAAAGACATCCAGCCCCGCTTCGGCTTCGCTTATCTGCTCGATTCCCGCACCGTCGTCCGCGGCGGCTACGGCATCTATTACTCTCAGCCCCGCTCCGGCGCCACCGGCGTCGCGCCCTACGGCGCGCAGGGATTCAACCAGTACACCAACGCCGTCACCACCTACAACAACGACGGCGCAACTCCCTACCTGCACCTCAACAATCCCTTTCCCACTGGATTGCTGCTCCCGCCCGGCAGTTCCCTTGGTCTGCTGAACGACTACGGCTACGCCGCCAACGGTGACCTGCGCAACGTCACCAATTCGCCCTACGAACAGAGCTGGAGCTTCGGCCTGGAGATGCAGTTGCCCTTCAAGATCCTTACCAACATGCTCTATGTCGGCAAGAAGGGAACTCATCTCTACTACTCGGGCGATAACTACATCAATCACCTCGGGCCAGAAGTGGAGAGTTACAACGCGACGCAGATCAATAACCTCACCACCATGGTCAACAACCCCTTCTACGGAATCAACACCGACCCCGGCAGCATTCTCTCCCAGCAGCAGATCCCGCAATACATGCTGCAGATTCCCTGGCCGCAGTTCCCCGGTGGCGTCACCATCGAGCCTCCGCCCATCGCCAACTCCGAATACCACGCCATGCAGTTGACCGCGGAGAAGCGCTACTCCAACGGCCTCCAGTTCCTCGCCAGCTTCGTCTGGTCCAAGTCCATCGACGATGCCTCGGCGCCCGACGACAACACCACATGGCTGGGCAGCTTCTCCAGCCTCGTGGACCCCAACAAGCCCTGGCTCGAGCGCAGTCTCTCCACCTTCGATATCCCCTACGTCTACCAGTTCAGCTACACCTACGATCTGCCCATCGGCCGCGGCAAGGCCTTCTTCGGCCACATGCCCGTCATACTCGACGAGATCATCGGCGGCTGGAAGACCAACGGTGTCTGGCGCATCTCCTACGGACGCCCACTCACCTTCTTCACCTACGACGGCACCTCGCTGCCCACTTATGGCGGTCAGCGCCCCAACATCACCGGCCCGCTCACCCGCACCAAGGGCTCCGACTCCACCTGGATCAATCAGTACATCGCCAATCCGCAAAACCTGCAGCTTCCCGCCGTCTACGCCTTCGGCAACGCGCCGCGCGCCACCGGCATGATCCGCACCCCAACCGCCTTCAACACCAACATGTCCGTCGAGAAGGATTTCTCGCTCTCCAGAGTGCATGAAGGCATGAGCTTCGAGCTCCGCCTTGAAGCCGAGAACGCGCTCAATCATCCCGTCTTCGGCACGCCAGACACCTCCGTTGACGATCCCAACTTCGGCGTCATCAGCTACACCTCCAACAGCCCGCGCCAGGTCCAGCTCGGAGGCAAGGTCACGTTCTAAGCGACCCAGCCCACCCACCCAGTCCGGATCCGTCTCGCCATTTGCTTCACTTTTCTGGTAGAGGCCGATCCGGGCCGGCTAGCTCCACAAAGCCCGCCGCCGCAATCCGCCTGCCTCATCTCTCCAGCCCCGCAGCGCGTTCATCTTCCATTGACAAAAGCTATCAGCGCGATTGACACGATGATTCGTCTCAATCGATCTCCGCCTCCTATACTGGACCTGCTTGTGAGTTGCAGACGACTCCAGGCGACTTAGGAGAAATCATGTCGAACGAATCCAAGTGCCCCTACTCGGGTAGCGCGCTCAAGCACACAACCATCGCCGCAAAAGGCAATCGGAACTGGTGGCCCGAACAGCTCAATCTGGATCTTCTGCACCACCACTCCTCGCTTTCCAATCCCATGGGCGAGGACTTCAACTACGCCGAAGAATTCAAGACCCTCGATCTCGATGCGGTCATCAAGGACCTCCACGCGCTCATGACCGACTCGCAGGACTGGTGGCCTGCCGACTTCGGCCACTACGGTCCGCTCTTCATCCGCATGGCCTGGCACTCAGCCGGCACCTATCGCATTCAGGACGGTCGCGGCGGCGGCGGCAAGGGCGCGCAGCGCTTCGCGCCGCTCAATAGCTGGCCAGACAACGTGAGCCTCGACAAAGCCCGTCGTCTCCTCTGGCCCATCAAGCAGAAGTATGGCCGCAAAATCTCCTGGGCCGATCTCATGATCCTCACCGGCAACGTCGCGCTCGAGTCGATGGGCTTCAAGACCTTTGGCTTTGGCGGCGGCCGCGTCGACATCTGGGAGCCGGACAACGTCTACTGGGGCAGCGAAACCACCTGGCTCGGCGGCGACCTGCGCTACGGCAAAGGCAAGCCCGAAGACACCGGCGTGATCGTGGCCGACGAAGAGTTGCACGGCACCGAGAAAGATCGCGTCCACGGCAATGAGCGCAATCTCGAAAATCCCCTCGGCGCTGTGCAGATGGGTCTCATCTACGTGAACCCGGAAGGCCCCGAGGGCAATCCCGACCCCGTCGCCGCGGCCCACGACATCCGTGAGACCTTCGCCCGCATGGCCATGAACGATGAGGAAACCGTCGCGCTCATCGCCGGCGGCCACACCTTCGGCAAGACCCACGGCGCAGGCCCAGCCAGTCATGTCGGCGCTGAGCCCGAAGGCGCATCGATTGAAGAGCAGGGCCTCGGCTGGCACAACAGCTTTGGCACCGGCAAAGGCGCAGACGCCATTACCAGCGGCCTCGAGGTCATCTGGACCACCACGCCGACCAAGTGGAGCAACAACTTCTTCATCAACCTCTTCGGCTACGAGTGGGAGCTCACCAAGAGCCCCGCGGGCGCCAATCAGTGGAAGCCCAAAGGCGACGCCGGCGCAAACTCCGTGCCCGATCCGCACGATCCCTCCAAGCGCCATACGCCGTCCATGCTCACCACCGATCTCTCCCTGCGCGTCGATCCGGCCTACGAGAAAATCTCGCGCCGCTTCATGGAGCATCCCGAAGAGTTCGCTGACGCCTTCGCGCGCGCCTGGTTCAAGCTCACCCATCGCGACATGGGTCCTGTCGCCCGCTACCTCGGCCCGCTCGTTCCGAAGGAAGAACTCATCTGGCAGGACCCCGTCCCCGCCGTCAATCACTCGCTCGTCAATGAGCAGGACATCGAAGCGCTCAAGGCGAAAGTCCTCGCCTCCGGCCTCACCATCTCCGAGCTTGTCAGCACCGCGTGGGCATCGGCCTCCACCTTCCGCGGCAGTGACAAGCGCGGCGGCGCAAACGGCGCGCGCATCCGCCTCGAGCCGCAGAAGAACTGGGAAGTGAATCAGCCCGCTGAACTGGCCAAGGTGCTCTCCAAACTCGAAGCCATCCAGAAGGAGTTCAACGCCACACAAACCAGCGGCAAAAAGGTCTCGCTCGCGGATCTCATCGTGCTCGCAGGCTCCGCGGCCGTCGTCGCTGCGGCCAAGAAAGCAGGCCACAGCATCAAGATTCCTTTCGCACCCGGCCGCACCGACGCTTCACAGCATCAGACCGACACCGCATCCTTCGCAGTGCTCGAGCCCAAAGCAGACGGCTTCCGCAACTACGCCGTCAAGGGACTCGAGAGCCACGCCGCCGAGATGCTGCTCGACAAGGCGCAGCTCCTCACCCTCACCGCACCGGAGATGACCGTCCTCATCGGCGGCCTGCGCGCCCTCGGCGCAAACTTCGGCCACACGCCCTACGGCGTCTTCACCAAGCGTCCTGAAACTCTGACCAATGACTTCTTCGTCAACCTGCTCGACATGGGAACGAAGTGGCAGAAGTCCGAGACCACTCCGGGCGTGCTCGAAGGGCGCGATCGCAAGACCAACGCGCTCAAGGGTACGGGCACCATCGTCGATCTCGTCTTCGGTTCCAACTCGCAGCTTCGCGCCATCGCTGAGGTCTACGCCAGCAGCGATGCGCAGGCAACCTTCATCCACGACTTCGTCGCCGCCTGGGTCAAGGTGATGAACCTCGATCGCTTCGACCTGGCCTGATCACCGCGCACGCAGCGCTTCGCTGCGCATTTGCCGCATATTGAGAAGCAGAGGCCATCAAACTCCCCTGCTTCTCTAGCGCGTTTGCCCATCAGCGACGGTTACTTGGCAGCCGCCGGCTTCGGCGTCGCGGTAAAATCCCCGCTCACCCCGTAGGGGTCCACTTCCACATTCCCCGCGATCTTGCCCGAGTCATCCAGCGTCGCCGTGTAGGTAAGCGTGATCGGCGCGCCGTTGTACTCCGCGTCATATTTCCACGTCAGCTTCTGGCCATCCACGTTGCCCGTGATCTGCACTTCCTTCCCCTCATCGGAAGACGTGCAGGTTCCCGTCAACTTGTTGTCCGTCTCCACAAACGTGCACACCCGGTCGCTTTCATTGCCGGAGATGCTTGCGTGGACATTCCATTGGCCAGTCAGATCCGGAGCTCCCGCCGCAAACGCGGCGCTCGCGGACAGGAGGGCAGAGGCTACAAGAATCTTCTTCATCATGCGTTCCCTTTCCTTGCAATCACAGTGTGAGATGTCAGCCAGTGTTCTCCTACGTTGGAAAAAATCGCCTCGTCAATCGCGCTAAAACGATACCGTCTGATTTAGCGGCAAGTCCCGCGACGAACCGCCCACGCGAATCACATATTCGCCCGGCGCAAGCTTCCACGAGTCGGACGCCTCATCGTAAATCGTCAGTCGATCCCGGCTCACCGGCACGGTCACTTCCTTCGATTCGCCCGGCCCAAGCTCCACCTTCGCCCAGCCCACCAGGCGATTCGGCGGTTCATCCGCCGCACTCGGCAGCGACGCATACACTTCCGCCGTCTCAATGCCCGCGCGCTTTCCGCTGTTCTTCACCGTAAAGGTCACCGCCGTCGAATCGCCCGGCGAGACCTTCAGCCCGGAGAAAGAATACGTCGTGTACGAGAGCCCATACCCAAACGGAAACAGTACCGGCTTCTTCTCCGCGTCATACCACCGGTAACCCACCTTCAATCCTTCGTCGTAGTGCACATCAAAGGGCTGGCTTGTCACCATCACCATCGCAATCAGGCCGGGAAATCCCGCCAGCTTCGGCGCGGGATGTTCGCGATCCGGCTTCGGCGCATCCGCGTGCATCGGATGAGGCAGATCCGCTTCGCTCTTCGGAAACGTGAGCGGCAACCGTCCCGACGGATTCACGTCGCCGAACAGCAGATTCGCAATCGCCTGCGATCCGCGTATGCCCGGATACCACGCCTCCACCACGCTGCTCACCTTGTCAATCCACGGCATCAGCACCGCGCCGCCCGTCTCCAGCACCACAATCGTGTGCGGATTCGCCGCAGCCACAGCCTCAATCAACGCGTCCTGGTTGTCGGGCAGCGACAGATTCTTCAGGTCCATCCCCTCCGACTCATGCTGCACCGCAAACACAATCGCCACCTGCGACCCCCGCGCCAGCGCCGCGGCCGCAGCCGGGTCCGTGCCCGGATCGAACTTCACCACCGCGTTCGCCGCCTTCTCTTCAATCCCCTTCAGCGGCGCGGAGCGCTGATACGTCTGCACCAGCATGAAACTCGCAAAGGGATTCTTCAGCAGCTCCGGTGGCGGCGGAACCGGATTGCCGCCCGCGGGCGAAACCTGCGACGACCCTCCGCCGGAAAGAACGCCCGCATCCGCATGCCCGCCAATCACCGCAATCGACCGGATCGACGCCGCGCTCAGCGGCAGCACGTTGCCGTCATTCTTCAGCAGCACCGCGCCGCGCTCTTCCGTCTCCTGCGCCACTTCAAATCCCCGCATCACATTCGGCGACTCCGGCTGCGGCGGATCGTCCACAATTCCCGCATCGAACTCCGTCCGCAGCACGCGATGCACCATGTCGTCCAGCCGCTCCATCGGCACCGCGCCGCTCTCCACCGCCTTCTTCAGCGGCTCGCCAAACGAGTCGTCGCCCGGCATCTCCACATCCAGCCCGGCCAGCGCCGCATTCACCGTGCTCTCCGTCGCGCCCCAGTCCGAAACCACAAAGCCCTTGAACTCAAAATCCTTCTTCAGCACGTCGCTCAGCGTGTACTGGTTCTCGCACCCATACGTCCCGTTGATGCGGTTATACGAGCACATCACCGCGCCCGCGCCCGAGGCGTGCAGCGCAATCTGGAACGCCATCAGATCTGTCTCGCGCATCGCGCGCTTGCTGATGATCGAGTTCACCGTCGTGCGTCCCTCGTCCTGGTCGTTCACCGCATAGTGCTTCACGTCGGTAATGATGTGCAGCGCCTTCTCCGCCTTCAGCTCCTGGCCCGCCAGCGTGCCCGCCAGCAGCGGGTCTTCGCCCTTGTACTCGAACGTGCGCCCGTCGCGCGGCTCGCGAATCATGTTGATGCCCGAGCCCAGCGACATGTTGTAGCCCATCGCGCGCACTTCGTGGCCAATCATCGTGCCAATCTCATACGACAACTTCGGATCCCACGCCGCGGCCATCGCCTCGGCAGAAGGCAGCGCCGTCGCATAGCGGCCGCCCACTCCCGCGCCGGAAACGCCCACCACGCAATCCGTCATCTGCAAATCGGGAATCCCCAACCGAGGCACGCCGGAGATAAATCCCAGCGTCGAAATCGCCCGCGTCCCCGGCCCCGACTCCGGCCGCCGCAGCGCGGCCATCCAGCCCAGCCCATGCAGCATCTGGATCTTCTCATCCAGCGTCAGTTCCTTGATCACCAGGTCGGCGCGCGCATCCGGCGAAAGGCTCTTGTCGGACCACGGATAGTGCTTCGCCGGAGCCATTCCCGGAATCTGGGCAGCGGCCCACGAACCCGCAAAGAGTGCTGCTGCAAGCGCAAGCAAGAGAACGATCCGCATCTTCATCGACTGACAATCCCTTCTGATGTCGCAAGCGTAGATAAAGCCCTGGAAGTGAATTGCAAAGGCCGACACATAGTAATGCATTCCGCAATCCGCCAGCCATCCCTTTTCACTCGGGTTGACATTCTACCCAAACAAGTCCATACTCGGGTCGAATGGCTACCCAAGGGAACAATCAAGACAACAACGACGACCGCATTGCCCTGTTACAGGGCACTCTCGATCTGCTGATCCTGAAAACCCTTCTCCTCGGCCCCTGCCATGGCCAGGGTGTCGCGCGCATCATTCAGCGGCAATCGGAAGAAGCCTTCCTCGTCGACCACGGTTCGCTTTACGTCGCGCTGCAGCGCCTCGAAGACCGCAACTGGATTCGCGCCAAATGGGGCATCAGCGAGAACAATCGCAAAGCGCGCTTCTATTCGCTCACGCCCAAAGGCCGCGAGCAGCTCATTGAAAAAACCGGCGAGTGGCGGCGGCTCACCCGCGCCATGGATCTGATTCTCGAAGCCGGCGTCAGTCTCGAAGGCGAGGAGGCATAGCATGTTCAGGCGCAAGCGCAGTGCAGACGATTTCCGGGCAGAGATCGAAGCGCATCTCGCGCTCGAAGCCGACGACCTCAAGAGCGAAGGCCTCAGCGCGGAAGAAGCCCAGTGGCAGGCGCGCCGCGACTTCGGCAGCGTGCGCGCTGCCCAGGAGCGCTTCTATCTCAAAGGTCGTTTCGTCGGTCTTGATAGGCTCATGCGCGATCTGCGCTTCGGCCTGCGCTCGCTGCGCCAGAGCCCCGGCTTCGCACTCACCGCAATCTTCACGCTGGCCCTCGGCATCGGCGCCAACACCGCGGTCTTCAGCGTCATGAATGCCGTGCTTCTCAAATCCCTGCCCGTGCACGATCCCTCGCGCCTCGTCTATCTGCGCACCTCCAACCCTCCCCGCGGAACCGGCACCATCGCCTCGGAGCAGACTTTTTCTTACGCCGTCTATGACGCGTTACGCCATCAGCAAACCGCCCTCTCGCCGTTGATCGCCTTCGTGCCGCTTTCCGTCAGCAAGGTCGCGGTGCGCGTGGGAACCAGTCCCGAAGAGGCCGAAGGCGACATGGTCAGCGGAACCTTCTTCTCCGGCCTCGGCGTGAATCTTCCCCTCGGCCGCGGCTTCAGTGAAGAGGACGAAGCGCATCACGCATCCATCGCCGTCCTCAGCTACAACTACTGGACCCGCCGCTTCGCCCGCGATCGCGATGTGCTGGGCAAGACCCTCTATGTGAACGCCGTGCCCATGACCATCGTGGGTGTCGCGGCTCCCGGCTTTGAAGGCGTTGAGTCCGGCGACTCCGCCGATTTCTGGATTCCCCTGCAGGACCGCCGCGAGTTGAACGCGTGGGGCAATCCGCCCGACGACGGCAAACTCTACGTCGCCAACTCCACCTGGTGGTGCCTGCGCCTCATTGCCCGCCTCGCGCCCGGCGTCAGCCCTTCGCAGGCGCTGGCGCAGTTGCAGCCCGTGTTCCAATCGTCGGCATACATCGGCCTCGGCGGCTCGCCCATGCAGGGCGAGAAGCCTCCCGTACTCAGCTTTATCGCAGCCAAGGGCTTTGCCGGATACGACCAGCAGTACGGCAACCCGCTGCACATGTTGATGGCCATGGTCGGCCTCGTGCTCCTCATCGCTCTGGCCAACGTAGTCATGCTTCTGCTCGCGCGCAATGCCTCGCGCCAGCGCGAGTTCTCCGTCCGTCAGGCCCTCGGCGCCAGCCGAGGCGAGCTCTTCCGCCAGTTGCTCGTCGAAAGTCTCATCCTCGTCACCGCGGGCGGCGCGCTCGCGTGGGCCTTCGCGGAGATGGCCACCCGCCTGCTCGGCAACTGGGCGCACATCGAGTCCAGCCTCGCTCCCGACAGAACCGTGCTGCTCTTCACCCTCGGCGTGCTCGCTCTAGCCGCATTGCTCTTCGGCCTGGCGCCTCTGCGCGTCGCGCTTGCGGGCAGAGCAGAGCTCGCCATCAAAACCTCGGCCGCTGCCTCCAATGCCGATGCCGGCAAATCGCGCATGGGCCGCACCATCGTCGCGCTGCAAATGACGCTCTGCGTCGTGCTGCTGGTCGGCGCAGGCCTGCTCATCCGCACCCTGCGCAACCTCGAGAACACGCCCCTCGGCATGCAGGTCAACGGCCTCGTCCTCTTCGGCGTCAAACCCAACATCCCGTCTATTCCCGTGGGCCGGGTCTTCTATCGCAACCTGCTCACCAGCATGCGTCGGCTACCCGGCGTCGAGTCGGTCACCGTCATGTCCGAGCGCCTCGGAAGCTGGTGGTCCGACAACAGCGACATGAGGGTCGACGGCAGACTCCCCGACGTCGCCAACGGCGCATCCAGAACCGTGCGCAGCAACGTCGCCGGGCCGGATTTCTTCACCACGCTCGGCGTGCCCATCCTCGCCGGCCGCGACTTCGCCGACTCCGACACCGCGAACTCGCCACCCGTCGGCATCATCAATGAAGAATTCGCGCGCCGCTTCCTGCCTAACCGCAACCCCCTCGGTCACACAATCGGCACCGACGATGGCCGTTACACCATGACCATCGTCGGCGTCGTCAAAGACCACAAATATCGCAGCATCGACGAAGACCCCATCCCCATGGCCTGGTACATGTACGCGCAGATCCCCATGGTGGGCCCCATGACTGTCGAGATGCGCGTCCACGGCGAGCCGCTCGCCATCCTGCCCGCGGCACGCAAAGCCGTGCAGCAGCTCGATCCCAACCTGCCGCTCATCCAGCCCATGACCCAGCGCGCGCAGTTCGACACCACCATCGCCCAGCAGATACTCTTCGCGCGCCTCGCCGGCTTCTTCGGATTCCTCGCCGTTGTTCTCGTCGGCACCGGCCTCTATGGAACGCTGGCCTACCGCGTCAGCATGCGAACCGCAGAGATCGGCGTGCGCATGGCCATCGGCGCGCGCCGCGGCCAGGTGGTCTGGATGATTTTGAAAGACAGCCTCGCGCTCACCGTCACCGGCGTCGTCCTCGGTATTCCCCTCGCCATGCTTGTAGGCCGCGCGCTTTCCTCGTCGCTCTACGGCATCCAGCCCCTCGACGCCGTCACATATATGTGCGCCGTCGCAGGAGTCGCCGCCGTCGCTCTCATCGGCAGCGCCATCCCTGCCCGCCGCGCCGCCAGCATCGACCCCATGCAAGCCCTGCGCGTCGAATAGCGTCAGCGCCACAAGAACCACTCTCATTGAGAAGGATCGTCTCTGCGGGTAAGGCAATCAGTTGTGATCGAGACTTGCTAGCGCCTGCACTGCTGCGAGCGAAACCACCTCAGCTAAAGCTCCAGCACAATCCAAGTGCGAGCTTCCCGCGAGCGTCTGCTGCATGCAATGCTGGCGGAGAGAGGGGGATTCGAACCCCCGATACAGGTTTTAGCCCGTATAACGGTTTAGCAAACCGCCGCCTTCAGCCACTCGGCCATCTCTCCGCGTCTTGGCGTCATTATACCGGAACCCGCACTCCGCTCGCCCAGCCCGCTTGTCGCACGCCACACCGTCCCGCTCGCGTGCAGAAAAGCTTCTTAGCAGCCCGCGTCGAAACACCGAAATTCACGCCGCAAATCCGCCTCCAACTTCGCCCCGCCAAAACACGCTCTCCCCCGCGCCAGTCGCGGCGATGACGCACGTTCCAAAAATCACTCCGCGCGGCCAGAAATCCCTTTCTGAGGGGGTCAATTGTTGTTAGTCTCACAATGATGGTTTTGGCCCGCCAACCCGCCCGCAAGATGCTCCGCATCGTGCCGCTCATCGCCGCCACCTACTTCATGGTGTCCGGCGGTCCCTACGGTATCGAGGAAATCCTCGGCGGGGCAGGCTTCGCGCGCGCCATCATCATTCTTCTTGTCCTGCCCATCCTCTGGTCGCTGCCCACCGCCCTCATGATCGGCGAGCTCGCCAGCGCCATCCCCGCCGAAGGCGGCTTCTACATCTGGGTCCGCCGCGCTCTCGGCCCCTTCTGGGGATATCAGGAGGGCTGGCTCTCACTCTCCGCCTCCATCTTCGACATGGCCATCTACCCGGCCATCTTCGTCCTCTATCTCGGCAAGTTT
Organism: uncultured Acidobacteriaceae bacterium; assembly: GCA_963783925.1. Lineage (GTDB taxonomy): Bacteria > Acidobacteriota > Terriglobia > Terriglobales > Acidobacteriaceae > Telmatobacter. The sequence goes on from CAWAPM010000001.1 coordinate 862,267, forward strand.
TCGCCCGCGCTCACCGCCGACTGGCGCGCCTACGCCTGGTCGCTCGCCGTCGTTGTCCTCTGTTGTCTCTGGAACCTTCGCGGCGCGCCCGCCGTCGGCGAGGGCTCCGTCGGCATGTTCGTGCTTCTGCTCGCGCCCTTCGCCGTCTTCATGGGCCTCGCCGTCTGGCACGGCATCACCGTGCATCCCGCCATGCAGTGGACCCAGCCCGTCTCCTCCTCCGCGCTCTCCACCGCTGTCCTCGTCGCTCTCTGGAACTACATGGGCTGGGACAACGCCTCCACCGTCGCGCAGGAAGTCGAAAACCCGCAGCGCAACTACCCGCGCGCCATGATCGGCGCGACCATCCTCGTCGCCGTCACTTACATTCTCCCCATCGCCGCCATGGCCCTCACCGGCCTGCCCACCGCCGGCTTCTCCACCGGCGACTGGACCGGCGCAGCCGCGGCCCTCGGCGGTCCGTTTCTCGGCATGGCCATCGTCGCCGGCGGAGCCATCACCGGCATCGGCATGTTCAACGCACTGGTGATGAGCTACACCCGCCTGCCCATGGCCATGGCGGAGGACGGCATGTTGCCGCGCGCCCTCGCCAAGCGCAACAATCGCGGCGTCCCCTGGGTCAGCGTGATCCTCTGCGGCCTAGCATGGGCCCTCGCACTCAAGCTGCCCTTTGAGCGCCTCATCTCCATCGACCTCATCCTCTACGGCTCCAGCCTGCTCCTCGAGTTCGTCGCGCTCATCGTGCTCCGCATCCGCGAGCCCAATCTCGAACGCCCCTTCAAGGCCGGCAATCTCGCCTTCGCCTGCGCTCTCTGCGTCGGCCCCGCCACCCTCATCGGCTACTCCATTTGGGCAGCGCGCGACGAAAAACTCATGGGCTCCACCCCCGCGCTGCTCTTCGCTCTGGCCGTCGCGCTTCTCGGCCCCATCCTCTATCGCCTCACCGTCCCCACCCGCGCCCGCCGCCTGCGCCGCCACCGCCGCAGACTAACTCAGCGTCTCGGAAGCGAGACAGCGTGAAGCGTGCGGGCTTCAGCCCGTATATCGACCGTGCAGCTCCATCCGCGTCAATAAATGCAAAGGATTCCCGCAGGAGACGCGGAGGAAAGTTAATCTGCCGATAACTTCCGGTTCACCCGCCACCTGTTCGCAACACGCCGAGGCACAACATAAATGTCCGCAGGCCGACTTTTGAGGATTGATTGGATTCTCGATGAGTAACTCGGCGATTTGGCGTCATCTGAGAGGACCAGCTATCCCTTCAATTCGAAGCAAGGCAAGACTTGGCCACTCATCGCAGCCGTTCTGTTGCGCGAAAGTATTGCTCGGCGTCGGGTCGAAAAAGAAACCACGCAATCGTCACAAGAAATAGCAAGTGGATGGCAACCTGGCCAAGCCCTGGAAAGCTTATGGCCACGTGAAACGCCATCCAGGCAATGGCGAGCCAGCGTGCCCAGTTCCGGCCACGCAGCATAAACGTTCCGCAAAGAACGGCGACTAATCTGACTAACTCGATCCACACGCTGTATTGTTGAAACGCCATCATTGCGCGAAAGTGGTAAGCGAAGCCTATGGTTCCCATGGAAATGTACAGGGCAGCGATAATCAAGACCGTGACGGGGCGGTTTTTCTCGTTCATGGCAGCACCTCCAGCACCGCATCGCTTGGTTCCAGTGCTTCGGCGTTGGCTGGCATCACAGCTCCTGCTTCCAAAAGCGCGCGAACTGCCCCGATATAGTCGCCTGATTCCCGCTTCCATCCGTTTCCGGAACCGAAGATAGCCCACGAGAGGGCGGTGCCTGGATACTCCCTGGATTTCAGTTCTAGTGTTGGTTGGAAGAGAAGAATTTCGCGAATCATCTCGGCATGCCCATTGAACGCAGCCCAATGCAGTGCAGTCGCTCCCATCTCTCCTGGCGTGTCTACTGCCCAACCCGCTTTTAGCATCAGGCGCACGGCTTTCGTGTTGTTATCTTGCGCAGAGTTGGGCAGCTTTTCCGGCTGTTGCGCGGCCAATGCGCGAGCTGCATCAGCATCCTTGGCGAACAATTTCTGAAAAACTTCTTCGTCGCCCAATTCGCACGCCAGTTCCAGCTTCACCTCCTCAGGAGTATGCTCCACGAGCAGTTGAAAGACCTCCTCATGTCCGAACTCCTGCGCAACGGAGTGGGCGGTGCGATTAGCCCCAAGAGCCAAGAAGTAGATTGTGCCCGCGGCACGAGGATCGCGCCTCGGAAACCATTGGTCTGCAACCTTCATCCTGATAGCGTCAGGATCACTGTCGAGGTGGCGCCGGACGAGGTCCTCGTCGCCGAGTGCTGCCGCCATCAGCAGGTCGGTCTTGCATCCGTGCGCAACAAGATGGCGAGCAACGTCCTGACGGTCGCGCGGATAGTGACGTGTCTGCTGTACGCGAAGCATGTACTGAGCGGGCGTCGATTCATGGTCTACATCGAGCGCGTCGATATCGGCGCAATGGTCGAGAAGGAATTGAGCAACCTCGACAGTGGACGCGAAATGCAGCGGCGTCTGTCCGTCCCCTCCTCTTGCGTGAACAATTCCAGGATCGGCTGCTACAAATTCGCGGAGCTCCGCCGTCAAGCCTAGCCTCGCAGCTGAATGCGCATCCAGGAGTGCGCCACGTGCGACGAGAAAATCAACCAGGCTAGGATCACAATCGTCGAGCACGCCGTATCCGCCTGCCCACCAGTCGGTTCGCTTTCGGATATCAGCGCCCGCGGCCAGAAGCACTTCTATCGTGGCGCGATCCGTTCGCTGTACTGCGGCGAACAACGCATGCTGCCCGAACCCGTAGTTGAACAATGGGTCATCAATCGTCGACCGCAACTCCAGGTCAGTCTCCAGGAGTCGGCGCACGCGGTTCGCATCGCAATCGCACACTGCGGCTCGCAGGGCTTCGGCCGGAGTGCTTTGCTGCGATTCGACGTGCGACTTCAGTTGCGCCCACGTTGCAAAGCCATACTCTTGCGCAAGCGTGTGCTGGGCATCTGCGAGCTTGCCATGCCCCAATTTGCGGTGCAATGCCTTGGCTTGTTTTCTAAGAGATTCGAGGTTGGGGAGCTGAGGTAGCTGAAGCGACATACACTTCTCCTTCTGGCCCGGTGTCCGCTCCCTCGGGCAGAGAGAAGTGAGTGCTGATGGGAGAAAGCTGATTCAGGCGGGATCTTCCCTTTCCGCGGACGGGGTGCAACCTGAATTGCAGACTTGAATATATCTCGGGTGTGCGTTATTGACAACAGCCCAATGCGCTCATTGAGAGGGCATTCAGCTGCTTTCAGCCGAGTGAGTCCGCCTACCGCAACCGCCGCAGCCCCTCGACCGAAGGCACAAAGTAATACGATCCCGTCAACGGCTCGGTATAGCGCGTCAGAGCATCGCGTGTGCCATTCACCAGCCCCGCCATGCTTTCCAGCATCGTCGCAAGCCGCTTCTGCTCCGCGCTGAATCCCACGAACACCGTGCCGTGCTCTTCCACGTTTCCATACGGCATGTTGCGGCGAAAGATGTGCCCAAACTCGTCCTGATCCGTGCGCGCCACATGAGAATCCGCCGGCTTGTTTTCAAGCTCAATGCTGTCCGGCTTGGTCCGCCCCATGATGCGCTCCTGCTGCTCCACCGGCAGCGCTTCCCACGCCGTCACAAGGTGCTTCCACTTCTGCAGCAGCAGCACAGACCCCGCAGCCCCCGCAACACCTTCCGGCAGCAGCGCCGCCTCCGGCGCATCCAGCAGCGTCGGATTCTCCGAGCCATCGATGAAGCCGGTCAAATCGCGGTCATGCCGGTAGGCCCAGCTCGACGTCTCTTCCATCAGCGACGCCTGCCCCGCCAGATCCTTCACCACCGAGCGCGCCATATCGAAGAGCACGTCATACGCGCTGCCCGATAGCCACACCAGCGCATCGTGCTGCGTCGCCGGCATCGCAAAGCCTTCCACGCCCGCGATCGCTTTGTTGAACCCCTCCACGCCCTCCGGCGCATCGCCGGGAACCAGCTCGCGCCACAGCTCCGGCCGAAACCCGATCACAAAGTTCACGCCGCCCGTCGTCGTCCGTGGCTCACGAATCGCGGCGACAGTCGAAGCAAACTCCGCGCGCTTCGTCGCGTCCAGAATGTCGAACTCCAGGTACGCATGAGACGAGGTTCCCAGCGCAAAGATCCCAGCCTGTGGCGTATACATGCGGGCATTATAGCGAGCGCCCTCTCAACCTCGACAGGCCGGCTCCATCGCGCCGCTCCCACCGTTTCAGCCAACAATTGGCGCGCTTGATATTTGGAAATTGCGCTTCGCGGTCAGTTGAATCTGTCGCCGGGAGTCACCGGATCGTCGTTAGCCCCGCGTAGTCGAGCTGCGGATACCACGTAGCTCCGCGGCCCCCAGGCGTCAGGTCCAGAATCGTCCAAAGCGGATCGAGATCCGGAGCGCCGCGCGGATCCTGGCCCGGATCGGCCATTGCATCGCTCATCTCTCCACTCCAGAAGTGGCGAATGGTCCCGTCCGCACGCGTGAAGATCGACAAGCCGGGCATGTCGCCATCCTCCGCACTCACATAAGCGCGGGTGTAGCCGCCCGTCGCGTCGGAGTAGATCGGCAGGTTCTTCCACCCGCGGTCATTCTTGAACGCGAGCAGCCGTTCAATCGGTGAGCGCGCCGTCACTGCGATCGCGATTCGCTCGCGCAGGTTTCTCGCTGTGCCGTCCCACGACGTCAGCATCGCCGTGCACATGGGGCACGCGCGTTCCCGCTCGGGTCCAAACATCATGCTGTAAATCGCCAGCGTGTCCTTGTCGCCAAACAGCTGCGACAGTCGCGCCGCGCCGTTGGGGCCCTCGAACGCAAAGTCTTCCGCGATTTCGCCTCCCGGCGGAAGCGCGCGCCGCAGCGCAGCCACCCGCTCGATCTTGCGCCGCAACTCAATCTCCTCGGTCAGCAGCGCATTGCGCGCGCGGCGGTACTCCGCGCTCTCGTTCGGAAAGTGCGCGCCGTTCTTCGCGGCCAGCTCCGCCGCAGGAATAAGCAGGCTGTTGTCGCCCATGGACTTCTCCCGGATAAGACATCCAATGCCAGCGTTGATTGTAATAACCCCGCAGCCCAGTGGCCACAACGTTCCGCGCAGGCCATCCGAGCAGCCTCAACGGCAATCATCAAAATACCTATTTTCAAAATAGCTATTTGCGAGTAGTATGGCCCTCATGGCGAGGAATTCCGAACATCGCGACCTTTTCCCCGGCGCATTGGAGATCATGATTCTCCAGTCGCTGCGGTTGAAGCCCATGCACGGCTATGCGCTGGTCAAGCACATCCAGCAGGTCTCCAACGACCTGCTCCAGGTCGAGGAGGGCTCGCTCTATCCGGCGCTGCAGCGCATGTTGAAGATGGGCCTGCTTGAATCCAAAGCCGGCGTCTCGTCCAAGGGCCGGCCCACACGGATCTATCGCCTGACCAAGGCCGGCATCCAACACCTCGAACGCGAGGTCGTCAGTTTCGAGAAGATGTTCGCCGGCATCACGCGCGTGCTGGCCGCGGCCAAAGCATAGGAGGTGTCGCTTGTCTCTGTTCAGTCGCTTTCCCTTCCGCCGTCGCCGCTATGACGACATCTCCGTCTCCATCCAGGAACACATCGATGAGCGGATCGACGAATTGATGGAAGAGGGCATGCCGCGCGAAGAAGCCGAACGAACCGCGCGCCGCGACTTCGGCAACGTCGCGCTCCTCAAAGAGCGCAGCCGCGAAGTCTGGCAATGGCAGTGGCTCGAATCGCTGCTGGCCGATCTGAAGCATGTGCTCCGCAGGCTGGCCCGTTCGCCAGGGTTCGCGTTGACCGTCGTGCTTACGCTGGCCATCGGCATCGGCGCCAACACCGCGGTCTTCAGCGTCATCAACAGCGTGCTCATCCGCCCGCTTCCTTATCCGCAGCCGCGGCAGCTTGTAGCCATGCACCTGAATGCCCCCGGCGCGCCGGGCCTGTCTGATTTCCGCGATGAGCTGCGCCTGTCGGCCTCGATGTATCTCACCTTTGCCGCGCATAACAAGAGCTTCCAGTCCATTGGCGTGTGGATGCCGGGCACCGCAAGCATCACCGGCCTCGCAAAGCCGGAGCAGGTCAACACGGCGATGATCACCGACGGCATTCTGCAGACGCTCGATGTGCCGGCCGCCGTGGGCCAATGGCTCACGGCAGCCGATCAGGATCCGCGCGGGGCGCACCGCGTGATGCTGAGTTACGGATACTGGCAGCGTCGCTTCGGCGGCGATCCCAGCGTCGTCGGCCGCACCATCATCGCCGACTCCCGACCCTACGTGATCGCCGGCGTCATGCCTCGCGGATTCAAGGTAGTCAGCTATGACTTCGATCTGCTCGCCCCGCTCGCCTTCGATCCGCGCAACGAGCAACTGGCAGGCTTCGCCTATCGCGGCATCGCGCGCCTGCGGCCGGGCGTGACGATCTCGCAGGCCGATGCCGACGTCGCGCGCCTCATCAACGTCTGGATGGACTCGTGGACCAACGGCCCGGGCAGCGATCCCCACTGGTACGAGAGATGGAGGATCACGCCGACGCTTCGCCCGCTGAAGGCGCAGGTGGTGGGCAACATGGGCAACGTGCTCTGGGTGGTGATGGCGACCATCGGCCTGGTCATGCTGATCGCGTGCACCAACGTGGCCAACCTGCTGCTCGTCCGCGCCGATGCCCGCCAGCACGAGCTCGCCGTGCGTTCAGCGCTCGGCTCCGGCCGCTGGCGCATTGCGCGCGAGCTGCTGCTGGAAAGCGTGACGCTCGGTCTCATCGGCGGCGCTGTCGGTGTTGGAATTGCCTACGCAGGCCTGCGCTTGTTGACCGCGATTGGCCCGACGAATCTCCCGCGCTTGAGCGAGATCTCGCTCGACGGCTGGTCTCTCGCATTCGACCTTCTCCTCTCGGTGCTCGCTGGGTTGCTCTTCGGCTCCATTCCCGTCCTGCGCTACGCTGCTGCCGTGCGGCGGTCTGTGCCACTCTTCGGTGTCACGCGCACCGTCAGTCTGAGCCGCGAGCGGCAGCGCGGCCGCAGTCTGCTGGTGATCGCGCAGGTTGCCATGGCGCTGGTGCTGCTCATCAGCGCCGTGCTCATGATCCGCACCTTTGACGCCATGCGCAAAGTCGATCCCGGCTTCTCCAATCCCGAATCGCTGCAGGTGATGCGCATTTCCATTCCGGGTGAACTGGTGCGCGATCCGCTCACCGTCACGCAAATGCAGCAGAGCATCCAGAACAAGCTCGCCGCCATTCCCGGCGTTTCCTCTGCGGGCTTCGCCGCCTCTGTTCCCATGAGCGGGGCCGAACCGGCCTGGGATGAAATCCTCGTCGAAGGCAAGAACGACGAAGGCGACAATCCCCCCATGCGTCTCTACAACTTCGTCTCGCCCGGATACTTCCACACCGCCGGCACCCGCATGATGGCCGGCCGCGACTTTACCTGGACGGACGTCTATGGCATGCGACCCGTGGGAATCGTGTCGGAAAATCTTGCCCGCGAGCTCTGGGGATCGCCCAGCGCCGCCATCGGCCAACACTTCCGCGAATTTAAGAGCTCGCCCTGGTATGAAGTGGTTGGCGTCGTGCAGGACGTGCGCCAGGACGGCGTCGATCAGGCTTCTCCCGCCACCGTCTACTGGCCTCCGATGATGCGCCACCTCTACGGTCCGGGGGTCACCGAAGCGCGCCGCACCGTCTACTTTGCCATGCGCACCAATCGCGCCGGATCGCAAACGTTGATCAACGAAATGCAGAACGCCGTCTGGTCGGTCAATCCCAATCTGCCGGTCGCGGACATCAGCACCATGCAGGACATCTACAGCGACTCCATGGCGCGCACTTCGTTCACGCTGGTCATGCTGGCCATCGCCGGAGCCATGGCCCTTGCTCTCGGCATCCTCGGCATCTACGGTGTTATCTCCTATGCCGTGTCGCAGCGCACCCGCGAAATCGGCATTCGCATGGCGCTCGGTGCAGACAAGCGCGAGCTCACGTGGATGTTCGTTCGCTCCGCACTGGTGCTTGCCGGTCTGGGCACCCTCGCCGGCCTCGGTGCGGCAGCCGCGCTGGTGCGCCTCATGGGAGCCCTTCTGTTTGGCGTCAGCCCGCTCGACCCCTTCACCTTCATCACCGTGCCGCTCATCCTCGCCGTCTCCGCGGTGCTCGCGAGCTACCTGCCCGCCCGCCGCGCAGCCGCCATCAATCCCGTTGAGGCCCTCCGGGCCGAGTAGCCCGGAGCGTCCGCTTTCGAACACTCTTTCCCAGCGATGAACACCCGTCCGCCGATCAACGCGTCTAAGCTGTTGACTTCAAGCAGCGGACCGGGAATTCTCGTGGCACGCTGCGTGCTTGCTCACAGGGCACGTCGAAGTGTGTCTGGAGGGTCGATCGATGCGGGTTCTTCTTCAGGATGTAACCTACGCGCTGCGCCAGCTGCGCAAAACGCCGGGCTTTACCATCACCGTCTTGCTCACCCTCGCCCTCGGCATCGGCGCAAACTCGGCCATCTTCACGCTCGTCAACGCCATCCTGATGCACAATCTGCCCGTCGCTAATCCCAAAACCCTCATCCGCATCGGCGACAAGGATGACTGCTGCGTCAACGGCGGCTGGCACGACGACGGCGACTACTCGCTCTTCGCCACCGACACCTATTACATGTTCAAGAAGAGCCTGCCCGAGTTCGAAGAGCTCGCAGCGATGGAATCCGGCTACGCCTGGCGTCCCATAACCGTGCGCCGCGCGGGCGCGCAGACCGTGGCCAAATCCGTCATGGCAACCTTCGTCTCCGGCAACTACTTCCGCGTCTTCGGTCTCTCGCCCGCGGCCGGCCGTCTGTTTTCCGACAGCGACGACCAGAAGGGCGCCGCCACCACTGCCGTGATGAGCTACGACGCCTGGCAGGAGGATTATGCCGGCGACCCGAGCGTGGTCGGCAGCACCTTCTACGTCAACACCAAACCGGTCACCATCGTCGGCGTCGCTCCCAAAGGCTTCTACGGCGACCGCATCGACACCAATCCCCCCAAATACTTCCTGCCCATGAACGCGATGGACGGAATCATCGGCGCGCCCTACTTCAACGACCCCGATACCCAATGGGCGTACGTCATCGGCCGCGTCAAGCCCGGAACCTCCATCCCCGCGCTGCAGGCCAAGATCAGCGCGCTCCTCAAGCAGGAGCTCGCACCGCTCAAGACATTCACCGATCAGCGCGCCCAGAAAGTCCTTCCCCGCACCCACGTGGTGCTCACGCCCGGCGGCGGCGGCATCCAGAACATGCAGGATGACTACAAGGATCATCTCCAGTTGCTGCAGTGGATCGCCGCGCTCGTCCTTCTCGTGGCCTGCGCCAACATCGCCAATCTTCTGCTCGTCCGTGGCATGAGCCGCCGCGCGGAGCTCTCCATCCGTTCCGCGCTCGGCGCACAGCGCAGCCGCATCGTCCGCCAGTTGCTTACTGAGAGCGTGCTTCTTTCCGCCATGGGCGGCCTGCTCGGCCTCGTCATCTCCTATCTCGGAGCGCACGCGCTGCTCGCGCTCGCCTTCCCTGACCAGCACAACATGCCCGTCAACGCCTCGCCTTCGCCCCTCGTCATCGGCTTCGCGTTTGCGCTCTCGCTTGTCACCGGAGTTCTCTTCGGCCTCGCACCCGCGCTGCTGGCCGCGCGCACCCAACCGGCTGAAGCTCTCCGCTCCAACGCCCGCACCACCGCCCACGGCGCTTCTTTCATCCAGCGCGCGCTTGTGGTTCTCCAGGCCGCTCTCTCCCTCGTGCTTCTCGTCGCCGCCGGCCTCTTTGCGCAGAGCCTCAACAAAGCAGAAAACGTCGACATGAAGCTCGACGCCACCAATCGCTACATCGCCCACATCAATCCCCAGGCCGCCGGCTACAAGAACACCGAGGTCGAGCCTCTCTACCAGGCCATCGAAGACCGCTTCCACGCCATTCCCGGCGTTCTCAAGGTCGGCCTCGCCACCTACACGCCCATGGAAGAGAACAACTGGGGTTCAGGCGTAAAAATTCAGGGAGAGCCCGACCTCAACAAAGGCGCCTCCTGGGTCAAGGGCACACCGGAGTACTTCGACTCCGTCGGTACCCGCGTCGTCATGGGCCGCGGCTTCACCTCGCAGGACACGCTCAACGCCCCGCCCGTCGCCGTCGTCAATCAGGAGTTCGTCAAGCAGTTCTTCGGCAAGCGCAACCCCATCGGCCATCGCTTTGGCTTCTCCGGTCCGTCCAAAACCACGCAGGATGGCGCGCATGAAATCGTCGGCGTAGTCGAAGACACCACTTACACCAGCGTCTACTGGAAAGACCACGCCATGTACTTCCTGCCGCTCACCCAGCGCGCCGGTACGGCCAACGACCCCGACAGCCCCATCGACAAGGATCAATCCATGTACGCCGGAGCTCTCGTCATCCAGACCGGCCATCCCATCCCCGGCTTTGAAAAGATCGTCGCCGACACGCTGGCCGGCATCAATCCCAATCTCACCATCGTCAAGTTCCAGACCTTCCAGCAGCAGATTGACGATCGCTTCACCGGGGAGCGCATGATCGCGCGCCTCACCTCGCTCTTCGGCCTGCTCGCCCTGCTGCTCGCCGCCATCGGCCTCTACGGCGTCACCGCATACACCGTCGTCCGCCGCACGCCGGAGATCGGCATCCGCATGGCCCTCGGCGCGGAGCGCAGCCGCGTCATCGCCATGGTCATGCGCGGCGCAATGTTGCAGGCGCTGGTCGGCCTCGCCATCGGTGCGCCCGTTGCCATGCTCTGCGTGCGCTACGTCAAGTCGCAGCTCTACGACATCACCAGCGTCAACTTCACCGTCATGGCCGGCGCCATCGTCACTCTTGCCGTCGCAGCTGCCATCGCCGGCATCATCCCCGCCCGCCGCGCCGCCTCCATCAATCCGGTTCAGGCCCTGCGCATCGAATGAGCCGCGCGGATTCTTCAGAGATGTGGAACGCAGCGGCCACATTCCCCGTACCAGTTCGCATGAAAGTCAGCCAGCCGGACAACCACTTCGCGACACAGCTCTGGATCGATACGGGAGCCGCGCTCTTCATCGTCGCGTTAACGGTATCCGCCGTCATGGTTCCGCAGCTTCGGCTGCTTCACACCCTGCAAGCTTTGATCTACGTCGCTGTAATGGTTCTGACGCGCCGCAACAGCGCCTGGGGATTTGGCGCTGCATTCTTCATCGCCGTCCTGTGGAACAGTTTCAGCCTCTTTGTCACTCATCTCATTCTGGTAGGCGCTGCCGCCTTCTGGTCGCTTCTGCGCACCGGGCACGTGGAGCAATTTGTCCCGATGATGGTCGCGTTGGGCGGACTCGGGCACTTCATTCTGATCATCGCGAGCGTTTGGGCACTCCTGCGCCACAACACCGAGAACAAGAAATGGTGGAAGTTTGTCGGCGGTGGCGCAGCCGCCATCGCGTATTTCGTCCTCATCGTCGCCATGGCACGGCCCCGCTGAGCTATTCAAGCAAGCCTCTCCAGTCGCACTCACAGCGCCCAGGTTTCTTGATAGCTCCCCGTGTTATGGGTCGAGCGCAAATTGCTCCTCGACGCACCACCGCACTCATCCCCTCGTATACTCAATTTCAGGCATGGCCACGCACCTCGATACCATTCTCGCTTCCACTCGCGCCACCGTCGCGCAGGCCAAAGCGCGCGTGCTAGTTGCCGAATTGGAGCGCCACGCCGCCGCGCATACGCCTCGCGGCTGGGCCGCGGCTTACGCGGCAAATCCGCCGAAGCTCCTGCCATCATTGCCGAAATCAAAAAAGCCTCGCCCTCCAAAGGGCCTCATCCGCGCCGACTTCGACGTCGCCTGGCTCGCCGCGCGCTACGCCGCCGGCGGCGCAGCCGCGCTCTCCGTCCTCACCGACGAGCCTTACTTCCAGGGCAGCCTGCGCAATCTCGAAATCGCCTCAGGAAGCGCAACCCTCCCGTGCCTGCGCAAAGACTTCATGGTCGACGAATATCAAATCGTCGAAGCCCGCGCCCACCGCGCCGACGCCATCCTCCTCATCGCCGCCGCGCTCACCAGCGGCGAACTCAGGCACTTCGCGCGCGCCGCGCACAATGTCTCCCTCGACGTCCTTGTCGAAGTCCACACCGCCGACGAGCTCACCCGCCTCCTCGATGCCCTCGGCGACACCGGCGCAGACGCCATCGGCGTCAACAACCGCGACCTCCGCACCTTCGAAACGCATCTCGAAACCTCGCTCGCCCTCATCGATCGCATTCCGCCCACCGCCGTCCGCGTCGCCGAAAGCGGCATCTTCACCCCCGATGACGCAGCCCGTCTCCGCAGCGCCGGCTTCGATGCGCTCCTCATCGGCGAAAGCCTCATGCGCCAGCCCGATCCCGGCGCTGCCCTCGAAACCTTGCTTGCCGCCGCGGCATCTCAAGTCCGTGTCCCGTACGGTACCCAATGAACCTCTGGATCAAAATCTGCGGCAACACCTCGCTTACTGACGCCAAGCTCGCCGCCAACGCCGGCGCCGACGCCGTCGGCTTCGTCTTCGCGCCCAGTCCCCGCCGCGTCACCCCAGAGCAGGTAGCCGCCATCGTCGCCCAGCTCCCCGATGACCTCGAAAAAATCGGCGTCTTCGTCGATGCCTCCCTCGACGAAATCACCGCCGCCATTCAGGCCTCCGGCCTCACCGGCGTCCAGCTTCACTCAGACGCCGGCCCCGACCTCACCGCGCAGCTCCGCGCCCGCTTCGGCCACGCTCTCCGCATCCTCGGCGTCGTCCACTTCAGCCCCGACGCACCCCGCCAGGCCGACTCCCTCGCCACCGACCTTCATATCGATGGCCTTCTCATTGACTCCCGTACGCCCACCGCCGTCGGCGGCACCGGCATCGCCTATGACTGGACCTCCGCAGCCACTACACTCTTCCAAAACACAAGAGAGCGGAAGCTCATCGCTGCCGGCGGTCTCAAACCCGAAAACGTAGCCGAGGCCATCGCAACCCTCCACCCCTGGGGAGTCGACGTCTCCAGCGGCGTCGAGGCCGAGCCCGGCCGTAAAGATCCCGCTAAGATCAATGTTTTCATCGCCAACGCCCGTGCTGCAAGCCGCTAGCTTCCACGCTGGCTCGCGGCCCGTATCCCCGTCTTTCCGCCGCTTCAACCCCGCCATAACCCGGTCCATAACTGGAACCGACGATCAGGGCATTGATCAGTTACACTGGATATGGCAGGTTTACAGGGTGATATAGCTAGAGTTGTTTCGCTGAAAAGGACTCCTTCCCCGATCGGCGAGAACGTAGAAGGCTGGCGCCGCCGAATTAGAGTCCGCAAAACACTCAGGACGCCGAATCGGACCTGCGAGGAAAAATGCAGCTTGCATCCGGCCGGTATCTGCGGTAGTTTGGCAAACATACTATTGGACTTCGGGCAAAACCCCCCTTATTGCCGCCGACTAAAGATTCGCTATACGGAGATCAAAAAAATGAAGGCGACGCGCGCTGTGCAAAACAGCATAGACGTAAGCAATCTCAGCATTCCCGATGCAGAAGAAATTATTGAATCGGCCCTTGGCGAACTCGCGTTTTCGCAGGACCCGGGCCTGATGCGTGCTTTGCGTTTTCTTGCGCCTCCCGGCTATCAGGCCATCGTGGAACTATGCAGTGAAAGCGGACGAAGCAAGCGGCGCAACGCGTCAGCGGAGAGCTGGTCTCCGGAAGAAGACGAAGTCCGCATCTACTTTGAGCGCACCGACGATTCCGACCCCGCGCCGCGCCCTGCGCGTACTGCGCGCTTCATCCCTTCGCGCGAGTTTGACGACGAAGACGACAGCCAGGAAGGCATGCTCCCGGCCGACATGGACGCCCGCGTGAAAGAGCTGTGCGCGGCGCTGGCCGAAGCTGAGCGCGGCGGTCACGCGTTCATCGCTCTCAAGTGGTTTCGCGACTCGTTTCTGCCCCGCAAGGCCTTCCGCTGGAATCAGCACCCCGAATCCCGCCAGGCCGTTCTCGCCGAATCCATCCAGCGCGGTGTGGTGTTGACCAGCAAGATCGCCAACCCCAAAACGCCCGCGTATCCCACCACGACCATCCGCTTGAACCGCGCCGAAGCCGGAATCCCCGAAGAGGCGCAGCGGTTCCATCCGGTCGCCATGCACAGCGGCTCGCTGTCTGAAGCCATTGAAGAGGAGCGGGGCAACCAGTGAATTGCTATTTCCTCGAGACCACGGCCTTCGCCAGATTGTTTGTGCAGGAGCCGGGCACTGACGCCCTGATCCGCCTGATGGAGGCCATCGAGGACAATCGCAAACTCATCGCCGCGTCCGCGCCGCTTGAAGTCTACGCCGCCATCCGCCGCCGCGAGCGTGCCGGCGGCATCAGCCCCGACGATGCGGCCGCAGCGCTCGAAGTGCTGCGCATCGAGTCAGCCCGCATGGTGCAGGAGCCGCTCAACCCCGGCGTGCTTGAGTCTGCACGTCAGCTTCTCGATCGCACCAGCCTCCGCTGGCCCGACGCGCTGCAGCTCGGCGCAGCCATGGTGGCCCGCGAAATGTTTCCCGGCACCGAGATCATCTTCGTCTCCGCTTCGCCCGCGCTGCTTGAGGCCGCCAAAGCCGAGGGCTTTCCCATCCTCGATCCCGTCAACGACCCCGAGCCCCAGCCAGCCTGAGCCGCAATCCGCCTGATCCCAGCCAGCCTCAGCCCTTACGCTTCCTCAGCACCCACGTCGTCATGCAGCGGTAGTCCTGCACGATCGTCGTCTTCAGCGGATCCACCATCACCCCGCCCAGCTCTTCCGTCAGCCGCAACAGCATGCGCTCATCCACCAGAAACCACTCCGAGCCATCGCCCACGCGATAAATCTGATCGCGCAGGTGCTCAAAGTCCATCCCAATGCGCGAGCCCAATCGGCAGAACAGCAGCCCGCCCGGCCGCAGCACCCGCCACAGCTCCTTCAGCATCGCCAGAAAATGCTGCGTGTCGCGCGCGAAATGCAGCACCGCGCTGCACAGCACCACATCCGCAAATTCATCGGGGAAGGGCATCGCCTCCACCGGCGCAACCTGAAAATTCTTCGCCGGCAGCCCGGTCGCAAGCGAATCGGAAAGCTTGCGCACATGCTCCACGCCCGCCGCATCCGCATCCACGCCGAACACCTCGCAGCCCTCGCGCATCAGATGCACCAGATTCCGCCCATAGCCGCAGCCCGCATCCAGCACGCGCATGCCCGGCCCAATGTTGCCGCGCAAAATCTGATCGAAGACATAAATATCGATCTGCCCGAACTGTTCCTGCACGGTCATCGTCATGCGATCGCGCTTCCTCTCGCCGACTTATTCCTGGCGGAACTTGTTGGCCTTGTCGAACTCGTCGCGCAGCTCCGGCGTGCGCAGGTTCTCGCGGATATGCGCCAGCCGCTGCTCCAGCGCCAGCAGCGCCGCCTGCACCGCCTCCGTATTCGAGAGCGCAATGTCGCGCCACATCGAGTAGGGGCTCGCTCCCAGCCGCGTCATCTCGCGCAGTCCGCGTCCGCCCACATCTTTCAGCTCCGGCGCCTGGCCCAGCTCATCTTCCAGCAGCGCGCTCAGCCCCGTCGAAACAAACTGCGGCAGATGGCTCACCCACGCCACCAGCTCGTCGTGCCGATTGGCGTCGAGATCGATGATGCGCGCGCCCATCGCGGCCACCCACGCGCGCCACGCATTTACCAGCTCCTGCGATTGCGGCGTGCGCTGCCACTTTGCATCATCGGTAAACAGCCACACCGCGCCGCGAAACAGTCCCGCATCCGCCAGCGCCGCGCCGCCGCGCTCCTTGCCCGCCATCGGATGACCCGGCAAAAACGCCGCCCGCCCCGGCCGATTGAAAAGCCTGTCCGCCGATCCGGTGATCTGCGCCTTGGTGCTGCCGACGTCCGTGACCAGATGCTCCGAGCCGAGGACAACCGAGAGTCGCTCCATCCAGTCCAGAATCGCAAACACCGGTGCAGCCAGCACCACCACCTGGCTCGACCGCGCCGCCTCAATCGGATCGCTCGCAATCGAATCGACCGCGTCCATGCCTAGCGCGGTTTGCGCCTGCTCCGGTCCGCGATTCCAGCCAACGATCGAGCCCTTGAACCCCGCCGCGCGTAGAGCCAAGCCCGCCGATGCGCCGAGTAGGCCCGTGCCGAGAATGGAGATGCGGGAGATCATGGGGCGGTGGATGTTTCAGCGGCTTCGATGCGCAGGCTCGCGTGCTGAAGATGTGTCCTTATACAAAACCTTACACGATCAGTGTCACCGATCAAGTTCCTTGGGCGAGGCCTGTGATCCGGGCGGTTCGCGGAACGGTTCCACAGCAATGCGCTCGTACCGCACCTCCAGCACGGTCAGGGTTTCAGTGCCGCCCGGTGCATGAAGAACAACTTCGTCATCCTCTGCCGCCCTCATCAATGCGCGTCCCAGAGGCGAGGCCCAACTGATGTGGTTGCGTTCCAGATTCACTTCGTCGATGCCGACGATGCAGACCACTCGCTCTGCCCCCGCGGCATTCGCATAGCGCACCGTGGCTCCAAAGAACGCCCTTGTCGCCCGCTGCCCCGCTCTCGGAGCTTCCGGATCGACAACCTCCGCGGCTTCGATGCGCTTCGTCAGGAAGCGAATCCGTCCATCAATCTGCCGCAGCCGCCGCTTGCCGTACTGATAGTCGGCGTTTTCGCTGCGATCGCCATTGCCCGCAGCCCACGCCACCACCTCCACTACGGCCGGGCGATCCCTGGTCAGCAAAAACTCGCGCTCATCTTTCAGGCGCTGCAATCCGCTCGGAGTGATGTAGTTCGTGCCGTCGCTCGCAGCAGGTTCCGCTGCCT
The DNA here is from genome assembly GCA_963783925.1 of uncultured Acidobacteriaceae bacterium. GTDB lineage: Bacteria > Acidobacteriota > Terriglobia > Terriglobales > Acidobacteriaceae > Telmatobacter. The sequence continues at coordinate 879,136 of CAWAPM010000001.1, forward strand.
TCGGCCTTCTCGTAAATCCTTTTTGCATCGTGCGATTCTCTCTTGGCACAGTTTAAGCCAGCGGCGTTTATGGGGACTGATCCTGCATTTAGTAAAGGGCGCAGGCTGGATGAGCGCCTTGGCCTGTTCGCGATAGTCGATAGTTCAGGATGCGAAAAGTCGCTGGACCCTGGGCGAATTTCCCGATATCAATTCCCTGATTCAACCGCAGGCCGTTTCCCTCATATCGTGGTCGCGATCAGCCTTCTCGTGCTCCAGAGCTATATAATTCGACGATCTTCCCTGGGAGCGTTTCGTGCAAATCGCTATGGGCTGGTTGAGGAAGCACTGGGTTCCGTGCGCCGTCGTCGCGCTGATCATCATCCAGGTCGTGCAGTTCACCTTCGTGGTCCATCGCGAATCGCTGACCTGGGACGAAGGCGACCACTCCTTTTCCGGCTACATGATGTGGAAGACGGGCGACTTCGGTCTGAACCCCGAGCACCCTCCGCTGGTCAAGCTCCTTGCAGCCGTTCCCACGCTCGGTAAAAAACTCTGGACCCCGCCGCTCCAGGGCCGATTTTTCAAAGGTGAGGCCTATCTCGACGGCCGCGACTGGCTCGCCCGCAATGACGGGGGCAGCCAGCACCTCCTATTTCAGATGCGCATGATGACCGGCATTCTGGCGGTCGGCTCGTCGCTTGTCATTTTCTTCGCCACGCGCGAATTTTTCGGGACCGGCGCGGCGCTCTTCGCCCTGGTCATCGCCAGCTTCGACCCCAATCTCCTCGCCAACTCCGCGCTCGTGACTACGGACATGGGCGTGGCCTGCCTCTTCCTTGCCTCCATCTACGCCTTTTACCGCTACGTAAAGAAACCCGGATGGTGGCGCCTCATCGTCGCGGCCATCGCCGCGGGGCTGCTGATATCGACCAAACACTCCGGAGTCCTGCTTGCGCCGATGCTGCTCGTTCTCATCTTCTGGGAAGTCGCGACAACGCCAGGCGGCCACCGCCTGCGCACCGCACTTCGCCTTGTCGGATCGTTCGCCTTCATCATCATCGGCGGCTGCGTCGTACTTTGGGCATTCTTCGGCTTCCGCTATGCCGCCCGCCCTGCAGGGTTACTTTTGCACCCGTCTCTGGCCGTCTACGTCTCGGGGCTGAGTCACTTTGACCAGTCCGTGATCCTCACCTTTGCGCACTGGCACCTGCTTCCCGAGTCCGAACTCATGGGCCTCACCGACGTCAAAATCATGGCGCAGGGCTACCCCACCTTCATCCTGGGTCACATCTACTCCCATGCCGTCTGGTGGTACTTTCCGGTGGCTGTTCTGATCAAGACCAGCCTCGGCCTGCTCGCGCTGCTCGCCCTGTCTGTGTTTGCCATCGTCACCAGGCGGCTGCGCTGGAGCCGCGAAGTTGCGTACCTTGTCCTCCCGGCCGCCATCTACTTTGCCATTGCCATGGGCGCGGGTATGGACATTGGCGCGCGCCACCTCCTTCCCGTATATGCCATGGTTGCGATGCTTGCCGGAGGGGCCATCATGGCTCTCAGCCGCCGCAACGGACACTGGATTCCGGCCTGGACCTGGGTCTGCTCACTGCTGGTCGTCGCCCACGTTGCCTCTGCGCTTTCGGTCTTCCCCAATTACATGGCCTACGCCAACCGCGCCTGGGGAGGTCCCGAGAATCTGCACAACCTGCTCAGCGACGCCAGCGTCGACTGGGCCCAGCAGCTCTACCAGGTCAAGGCATGGCAGGACCGCAACCCCGGCCAGCCCTGCTGGTTCGCCTACTTTGCCTATCCCGAAATCGATCCCGCCGTCTACGGTATCCACTGCAACATGCTGCCCACGGCCGACACCGGCTGGGACACCGCCGCATCCATCGTTCCGCCCGTCATCCATGGCCCCGTCTTCATCAGCGCCGGCGACCTGAGCGGCTGCGAATGGTCCAGCAGCGAGCTCAACCCCTACCGATCTTTCCGGCACGTCAAGCCCGCGGACTCCATTGACTACAGCGTTTTCGTTTATCAGGGAACCCTTGCTGTCCCGGAGGCCGCCGCCCTGAGCCGCGCCCAGCGCGCCAGCCAATTGCTGTGGCAAAATCCGCAGCAGGCGCTCGTGCTCGCCCGCGAGGCCGTCTCCCTTGACCCTAATGGCCTTCTTGCGGAATCCGCACTCGGCGACGCCGCAGCCGCTACCGGCCACACACAGGAAGCCCGCACCGCCTTCGAGTCCGCGATCCAGGCTGCAAACCGCCTCTCGCCCGACGCGCGGAAAGGCTATCTGCCTGACCTCCAGGCAAAACTCAACAAACTGCCACCGGCAACAGAAAGCCGCTGAAGGAGCGCACAATACGCATCGAGGCGTTTGGCCGCGTCCCCAACTGCGGCGTTGATCTCGAGCCGGTGGCTTGCACATTCCATACAGTTACGGGCGAATGCTCCTCAGACCACCAACCGCTCCTGAACTTGCGCTGAATCTCGGGAAGCGCGAAATCGCCGGCCAATCACTCATCGACGCAGCGATTAGTACTGATATGTCGTCTTATGTTTACCGAAGATCGTCCTGCAACAGCGCGGAAGAGGAAAAAGGCGCCACCCTGAGCCACGAGTGGCGCCTTTTTGAGGCGAAGCCGGAACTATAGCGTTCGTCCCACCGCCTGCGCCACAATCTGCAGTTCCTTCATCAGCTTATCGAACTGCTCCAGATACAGCGTCTGCGCCGCATCGCTCGCAGCCTTGTCCGCATTGGGATGCACCTCGACCAGAATGCCGTCCGCGCCCGCGGCCACCGCGGCCTTGGCCATCGGCCCAACCATGTCCCGCCGTCCCGTGCCGTGCGACGGATCAGCGACAATGGGCAGGTGCGACAGCTTCTTCACCACCGGAATCGCCGCAATGTCCATCGTGTTCCGCGTCGCCGTCTCATACGTGCGAATGCCGCGCTCGCACAGAATCACGTTGTAGTTGCCGCCCGAGAGAATGTACTCGCTCGAAAGCAGCAGCTCCTCAATGGTCGCGGCAATCCCACGCTTCAGCAGCACCGGCTTGTCCACCAGCCCCAGCTCGCGCAGCAGGTTGAAGTTCTGCATGTTGCGCGCGCCCACCTGAAAGAGATCGACGTACTGCAGCATCGGCTCAATCTGCGCAATCTCCATCACCTCGCTCACGACCAGCAGCCCATGCGTCTCCGCGGCCTCGCGCATCATCTCGAGCCCCGGAATGCCCATGCCCTGGAACGCATACGGCGAGCTGCGCGGTTTGAACGCGCCGCCGCGCAGAAAGCTTCCGCCCGCGGCCTTCACGCGCGCCGCCGTCTCAAAAATCTGCGCCTTGTTCTCAATCGAGCACGGACCCGCCATCGACGACAACATGCGGCCCGCCCACTTTCACGCCGTTGCGAAACTCAACAACCGTCCCCTCCGGCCGAAAGCCGCGGCCAGCGAGTTTATACGGCGAGCTGATGCGGTGCACATGCTCCACGCCCGGCAGAATCTCGAACTTGCTGAGATCGACGGCGGCCGTCGGGCCCACGCCGGCAAGGATGGTTTGCGTTGCTCCGGTGGTGCGGTGAACGCCGACGCCTGCTTCCGTCATGGCCTCAATGACGGCGTCGATCTGGTCTTCAGTGGCCTTCTCCTGCATGGCTACGATCATTGCTTGTTCCCTGTCTCCGGCGCTTCAGCGCCTGTGCCTGGGCCCTGGCTCGCCGCCTGGGCATTTCTCTCTGAGGCCAACTCGTTCCTCTGCAGCGCCCGCATCACGTCCACAATGCGCTCGTAAATGTGCACCAGCTCGATGTCCGGCAGCGGTCCCTTGTTGTGGGAGCGCACGTTCGCGAAGATGACCTTCTCCCGCGCCGGCTCATACACCGGCAGCGAGGTCTGCACCTTCAGGTGGCCGATCATCAGCGCCGCGTTGGCGCGCTCGTTCAGCAGCGCAACAAGCTTCTGGTCCAGCACGTCGATTTGGGCTCGCAGTTCTTCCAGCGTCATTTGTTTCCTCGGGTTGTGCCCCGCCTGCGCGTCCTCACAACGTGAGCACACGGCAGGCGCAGACACAGGAACTTGAGTTGAAGCCTTGCCTGCGGCAAAAGCCGCCGGCGGTGTGGGGATAAGCTAGTGGGCCAGCGCCGCGGCAGGCAGGCGCAGACCCTTGATAAATCGGGCAACCGCGCCGGCTGCTGTCTCGGGAGTCGATCTCTCAATCAACTCCACGATGGCGCTGCCAATCACCGCGGCATCCGCGAACTCCGCCACCTGGGCGACGTGTTCCGCGTTTGAAATGCCAAACCCCACGGCCACCGGCAGCGTGGTCCATCGCCGCACGCGCGCCACCAGCGCCGCCGCATCCGCGGTCAGGTTCTGCTGCTTGCCGGTAATGCCTGTGCGCGAAATCGCGTAGACAAATCCCTTGCTGTGCGCGGCAATCTGCTCCAGCCGCTCGTCGGGGCTGGTGGGCGCGGCCAGAAAAATCGGCGCAAGGTTCACGCGCGCCATCTCCGCCAGATACTCGCCCGCCTCTTCCACAATAATGTCGATGGCAAGCACGCCATCGGCGCCCGCCGCGGCCGCATCGTCCGCAAATTTCTTCAGGCCATAGCGCAGAATTGGATTGAAGTAGCTGAAAATCACCAGCCCCGCTTGCGGCCGCGCTGCGTGAATCTCCGCCGCCAGCGCCAGCACATTCTTCAACGTCGCGCCGCGCGCCAGTGCCCGTTCGCTCGCCCGCTGAATCACCGGCCCATCCGCCAGCGGATCGCTGAACGGCACGCCCAGCTCAATCACATCCGCGCCCGCGTCAATCGCCTCCACCGCAATCGCGCGCGTGGCGTCGAGCGAGGGGTCCCCGGCGGTGAGATACACCACCAGTCCCGGCTTGTGATGGAATGCGATGGCCATCGGAGTCGGGTCACGCTCCCTGGAGATTCAGCTCGCGGGACAGGATTCCCATATCCTTGTCGCCGCGCCCCGAGAGGTTGACTACAAGTATGTCATGCGCGGCCATCGCTGGCGCCATGCGCAGCGCTTCTGCCACCGCATGCGCACTTTCAAGCGCGGGCAAAATCCCCTCCGTGCGCGAAAGCCTCACCACCGCATCCAGCGCCGCCGCATCGTCCTGCGATGTGTACTCCGCGCGTCCCGAGTCATGCAGCGCCGCGTGCTCCGGGCCAATCGACGCATAATCGAGCCCCGCCGAAACCGAATGCGTCAGCGCAATCTGCCCGTTCTCATCCTGCAGCACATAAGAGAAAGTCCCTTGCAGCACGCCCGGCTCACCGCCCTTGAACCGCGCCGCGTGCTCGCCCAGCTCCGTGCCGCGTCCGCCTGCTTCCACGCCAATCAATCGCACCTGCTTGTCGGGAATGAACTCGTAGAAGGCGCCAATCGCATTCGATCCGCCGCCCACGCACGCCACCACCGCGCTCGGCAGCCGGCCTTCTTTCTCCAGAATCTGCTCTTTCATCTCGCGGCTGATCACGCGCTGAAAATCGCGCACCATCGTCGGATACGGATGCGCGCCCAGCGCCGAGCCAAGAATATAAAAAGTCGACCGGACATTCGTCACCCAGTCGCGCATGGCTTCGTTGATCGCATCCTTCAGCGTCTTCGACCCCGAGCTCACCGCGCGCACCTCCGCGCCCAGCAGGCGCATGCGCAGCACGTTCAGCTCCTGGCGAGCCATGTCCACCTCGCCCATATAAATGATGCACTCCATGCCCAGCAGCGCACACACCGTCGCCGTCGCCACACCGTGCTGGCCCGCGCCCGTCTCCGCGATAATGCGCTTCTTGCCCATCCGCCGCGCCAGCAGCGCCTGCCCCAGTGAGTTGTTGATCTTGTGCGCGCCGGTGTGCAGCAGGTCTTCGCGCTTCAGATAAATCTTCGCCCCGCCCAGTTGCTCCGTAAGCCGCTTGGCAAAATAGAGCGGCGTCGGTCGCCCCGCAAAGTTCGTGCAGCAGGTCGGCAAGCTCCGCCTGAAACGCCGCATCCGCCTGCGCCTCGGCATAGGCATGCTCCAGCTCCAGCAGCGCCGCCATCAGCGTCTCCGGCACATACCGCCCGCCGTAGACCCCGAAACGTCCCGGCCGCGACTCCGACGGAGCCGCTGGAAGAATCACGGATGCCATGCTCGCCTCCTGTGCTGCGCACACGCGCCAAAGAATGAATTTTTAGTGTACAGCCATTGCATCCAGAGAACCTGCGCCCCGCGTCCAACCCGTTCGTCACCTTTCCCAGCGAACCCGCAACCCTCCTCCAGCGTCGAACAATATAGGAGGGTGGTACACCAAGGCCGCCCACGTTCGTACAATGGAGCTATGCGCCGTTTTCTCTGCTTCGCTTTGGGACTGCTGTTCTTCTCGCCCGGGCTTCGCGCAAGTGCCCAGGCTTTCGATCTCGCCGGCCCCAAGGTCGACGTTCACGTCAAGCGCGGGGAGGTCACCCTCCCTATCGGCCAGGTCACCAACCTGCTCCCCGGCGACCGCCTCTGGGTCCACCCCGACTTCCCAGACAGCCAGTCCGCCCGCTACATCCTCATCGTTGCCTTTCTACGCGGCGTCACCAATCCTCCGCCCAATGAGTGGTTTACCCGCGTCGACACCTGGACCCGCACAGTCCACGACGAAGGCGTCTTCGTCACCGTGCCCCAGGAGGCCCAGCAGGCCGTCGTCTTCCTCGCCCCAGCAACCGGCGGCGACTTCAACAGCCTCCGCAACGCCGTCCGCGGCCGTCCCGGCACCTTCGTCCGCGCCGTTCAGGATCTTCAGACCGCCAGTTGGGACCGCATGCGCCTCGACGCCTATCTCGGCGAGATCAAGACCACCTCGCAGACCGACCCCAAGTCCCTCAAGGAGCGCGCCTTAGTCTCCGCCCGCTCCCTCGGCATCAAGGTCAATCAGGAGTGCTTCGACCGCCCCATCGAGCAGCAGGGCGAATGCCTCTCGCAACATACTGAGGGCCTGGTCATGGACGACTCCAATGCCCAGACCCGCGTCGCCCAGCTGGCCAATGGCAGCACTGCCGACCTGATGAACCAGCTCAGCTACTCCACCATGGGCGGAGCCGGTGCGTACAGTCCCTACGTCGGCGCCATCGTCGACACCGTCCGCATCCTCTCCTCGCTCCACACCGCGCACTATCAATACCTGCCCGCGCTCGCCCTGCCCACCGAGGACACCCTCAACCTAAAACTCAGCGTGCCGCCATCCTTCCGTGATCCCAAATCCGTCGTCGTCATCGCCCTGCCGCCGGTTGGCCCGGCCATCCTGCCGCCCCTCCATCCCGTCGATCCCAGCCAGACCTTCTGCGCCCAGAAGCCCGAACTCGTGCTGCCCGCCGAAGGCGCGCCGCTGGTGCTCGGCACCCAGCTCGCCCACAACCTCACCCTCCACATCGACAGCAAAAAAGGCCCACTCGATCTGCCCGCCAAAGCCGATCCCGGCCAGGGCGGAATCGTCCTCGAGCGCCCCATTCCGCTCCTGCCGGAGGACGAAATCAAAGCCACCGTCCGCGGCAAGTGGGGCTTCGACGACTGGACCGGTCCCACCTTCCATCTCCATTCCGCCCAGCAGGGCATCTGGAAGGTCGAAGACAGCGATGAGTCCGCCCTCGTCGTCGGCCGTGAAGACACGCTCCACATTGAAGGCGACAGCAATCTCTGCGTAGACAAGGTCGAGCTCGCTGCGGCCAAGGGCAACGCCCTGCCGCTCACCTGGAAATCCCCCAAGCCCGAAACCCTGGTCGTCTCCGTTCCCCTCGCCGATGCCACGCCCGGCCCCGTCAAAATCGAAATTCGCCAGTACGGCCTCGCCCATCCTGACACCATCAGCCTCAACGCCTACGCTGAGGCCGCATCCCTCGACCGTCTCTCGCTCGCCGCCGGCGACTCCACCGCGCTCCTCACCGGAACTCGTCTCGACGAGGTCGCCCGAGCCACCCTCGACGGCGTCACCTGGCATCCCGTCGCCCTCGGCCGCGTCCAGGACATCGATCAGCTCTCCATGAGCGCCGACCACTCCACCGCCGCCCTCGAGCCCGGCAAGCGTACCTTTGCCTCCGTCCTTCTTCGCGATGGCCGCGAGCTCAAAGTCCACGCCACCATCGACCCGCCCCGCCCCCAGATCGCCCTGCTCAGCAAAGGCTCGCAGGAGGGCAGCACTACCGACGACCCGCCAGCCGTTCAGTTCGGCAGTCCCGACGATCTGCCCGCCGCTCAGCGACTGGTCTTCTTCCTCAAATCCCGCGTGCCCACAGCCTTCCCGCGCGATGAGAAAGTCGAAGTCTCCGCCGACGATGGCAGCTTCCACTCCACTCTCTCGCTCACCGACGGCAGCCTCATGCTCGAGGACGCCACCACCGCTCTCGGTGTCGTCGAGCCCCTCTCGCGCTTCGGCCCATCCGCCTTCGGACCCATCGAGGCCCGCCCCATCGCCCCCGACGGCACCACCGGCGACTGGCTCCCCCTCGGCACTCTCGTCCGTGTCCCCGGCTTCAAGGAGCTGCGCTGCCCCCGCGCCGTCTCCAAGCCCTGCACCCTCGCCGGCTCCAATCTCTTCCTCGCCACAGCCTTTGCTTCCACGCCCAGCTTCGACGACCCCAGCGCCGTCCCGCCCGACTTCACCGGCACCGAGCTCACCGTCCCCCACCCCACCGGCGGCGTGCTCTACGTCAAGCTCCGCGACGATCCCTCCACCGTGCAGACCCTCACCATGCCCGTACTGCCCATCGCATCCACCACGGCCCGCAACTTCGCCCATCCACTCCCGGCCGAGGCTCCCGCCGAAACCCAGCCGTCACCCGCAGCCGCACCTCCCGCCACAACTCCAGCTCCATCCGCACCCGCCACAGCCACCGCCAAAACTCCGCCAGGCCTCTGAACCCTGTCCGGCGAACCTCCTCCGTTACCTTCGTCAGCCGATCTCAACAGCCTTGTAACCCCGCGCTCACACAGCATTCTCCACTTGCCCTCAAGATGGACCCATGCCTTGTACCCAGCGCTCTGCGGTGCAGGCCCCGCTCTTCCGCGGCTGGGCCTGCTGGAACTGGAAGTGTGCTCTCATGAGCGCCACCGTGCGCTCCCTCGTCTACCTCGCCGCCATGGTCCACTCCAGCACCCACGGCAGCCTCATCATCGTCGTCGTTGAAATGGCCTACGTAACCGCCACCGCCGGCCTCTATGCGGGCTTGCAGCAGCGCGCCCTCGCATTGCGCTCGCGTCTTCTCGGCAATCTCTGCATCGTCGTCGCCGTGCCCGGCCTCGCCCAGCTTTTCGATTGGCTCACCCACCGCGCCGTCGGCCCCGCCGCGCCAGCCCGCGCCCTCATCGCCGCCAGCGTCTTCACCCTCGTCTCCGCGCTCTTCCATCTCCACGTCATGCGCCGCGGCGTCTTCCTCACCGGTGCAGCCGGCCGCACCCTCGCCGACGACTTCCGCCGCATCCCCCGCCTCGTCCTCGCCTTCGTCGCGCTTCCCGTCGCTCTGGCCTCAAACCTCGCCGCCCGCTTCGCCCGCACCGCGGAATCCGAAGCCGCCTTCTAGCGCAAAACACGCTGGCACCTACCCAAACCCTGCCAAAATTCGCTGGACTCCGCGCCCGACCTGTCATACAGTACGGATACTTTCACCGCAATTCCTTCATCCCCTGGGCCGTCCCGATTTTCATCGATCTGTAATCAATCGCGCCCGGCCCATTAACAGAAATTCAGTAGCCTGAGGGCTGTACCAACGCTCCACATACTGGAAAATCGCTCGGGCCCGTGTCCCCCGTCTTCGCTCGGGGTCTCGGCTTAGCCCGGCGGCCTGCGCATGCCGCAGCTGTTCGCTCCTCGCTCGCAGCTCTGCAAAGCATGTTTGCGTCAACCTCGCTCATAAGCGGATGCCGCTCCGAAACGGAGCGCAGGAATTTCCCGCTTCGTACCGCCTTCATCGTTCGACCTTCCCACCCGTTGCAACTCTTGTCAGGAGACAGTGATCTATGTACGCACTCACCTCTAACTTTCCCCGGCGGCTTCCGGCACTGGCCGGCCTGCTCATGCTGCTCGTTCTGGCCTGCGCATCCGTCGTCGCGCAAACCACCCAGGGCTCCATCGTCGGCTCGGTCAAAGACGCCGCCGGCGCCGTGATTCCCAACGCCAACGTCACCCTCACCAACACCGACGAAGGCACCCTCCGCACCGCCAAGTCCAACAGCCTCGGCGACTACCGCTTCCTCGACGCCAAGGCCGGCAACTACACCATCTGCCGTTGAAGCGCCCGGCTTCGAGAAGTGGACCGCGACCTCCGTCGTCCTCGCCGTCCGCCAGGAGCTCCGCGTTGACGCCCAGCTCGCCGTCGGCGCCGTGCAGCAGTCCGTGCAGGTCAATGGCGACACCGTGAGCGCCATCGAGACCGACTCGCCGACCATCAGCGGCACCTTCACCTCCGACGACGCCACCAACCTCCCCGTCAACACCCGCGCCAGTTTCAGCGGCACCAGCGCCGCCAGCATCCTCGGCACCCTGCCCGGCGTGCAGGACGATGCCTCCGGCATCTCCGTCCAGGGCGCGCTGCCCTTCCAGGTCGAAGTCACCGTCGACGGCATCACCGTCAAGAGCCCTGCAGGCGGCAGTTTCATCGGCGACGCCTTCCCCTCCACCGAGTCCATCTCCGAGATCCGCGCTGACGGCGTGCTCGCGGGCGCTGAGTTCGGCGATCCCGGCGCAGGTCGTCGTCACCACCAAGGGCGGCGGCAACGAACTTCCACGGCACCGGCTTCTGGTACTACCAGAACTCCGCCTTCGATGCCATCCCCTACACCTACCCCACCACCACCTCCAAGGCCAGCCAGACCGGCAACACCTTCGGCGGCAGCTTCGGCGGTCCCGTGTCTTCTCCCTCACTACAACGGCCACAACCGCAGCTTCTTCTTCGGCGATTACGAGGGCTGGCGCCATCCCGCACAGACCACGCTGAATGAGGTCGTGCCCAGCACCCTGATGAAGCAGGGCGACTTCTCCAAATACGTCGTACCCGATGGCGAAGGCGGCAATGCCTTTACTGGCATCAACAATCCCACCACCGGCGCTGCCTTACGCCAACAATCAGGTCACCAACGTCAACACCGATCTCCATGAACACGCTGAAGCAGTTCTATCCCGATCCCAATATCGGCGATCCCACGGCGTACACGGATAACGGCGTGGCCAACTACCAGGCCAACGTCGACCAGAGCGGCCACTCCAACCAGTTCGATGTCCGCGGCGATCAGTACTTCGGCTCCAACCAGAAGTTCCTGCTCTGGGGCAAGTTCACCTGGAAGAACTTCCCCGTCACCAGCCCGACCATCCTCAACCTGCCCTCTTCGCAGAACAACAGCCAGAACCGCGCTCTCAAGGTTGACACCAACTGGACCATCAAGCCCAACCTCATCAATGAGGGCGGCTTCGGCTTCACCCGCTACACCTCGGGCAACACCAACAGCTTCAACGGTCTCGCCTGGACCCAGGCACAGGGCTGGCAGGGACTGCAGAACCTGTTCTACAACGGCATCCCCGAGATGGACTTCAACAACATGCAGAGCCTGAACGCCGACCGCCTCACTGGCCTCAACAAGTCGCTTCACCTACGAGTACACCGACACGCTGATCTGGACCAAGGGCAACCACACCATCAAGTTCGGCACCGACATCCAGACCCTCGAAGCCATTCACCCGCTCGGCTTCAACGGCGCTGACAACTACGGCACCTATACTTCAACTACCAGCGGCAGCGCGGGCCTCTTTACCGGCGTCGACTTCGCCGACTTCCTGCTCGGCACTGCCCGACCAGACGTTCTACGACGTGGTCAAGCAGGACAACGACGGCATCTCGCAGCACTACCACTTCTTCGCCCAGGATGAGTGGCGTCTCAATCCGCAGTCTGACGCTCTCCTACGGCCTCCGCTACGAGCTGCACCCCGGCTACTACGACAAGTACGGCGACATCGGCAACTTCGATCCCAGCGTCGCTCTCGCCGGCCGCGTCATCTATCCGCAGGGCAAACAGGATCCTGCTGGCGCAGGGCTTCCTCGCCAGCGCCAACGCCTGCGACCCTGACGGTGTGAACGCCCACCAACTCCGCCACCGTGAACGGCGCGCCCTGCATGCAGGTTCAAGGCAACTCCACCGCCGGCTTCCCCGCGGGGCTGAAGAAGTATCCGCACCTCCGCTTCATGCCCCGCTTCGGCTTCGCCTATCGCCCCTTCGGCAACGACAAGTGGGCCATCCGCGGCGGCGTACGGCATCTACAACATCAACATGCTCGGCTCCAGCTTCTACTCGCTCACCGGCACCGTGCAGGCCTATACGCAGGACTTCTCCAACACCTACAACCCCACCACCCACGCCATCGGCTACCAGTGGCCGCAGATCGATCCCGGTGCGGGCGGCAACGGCTGCACCACCTGCTACGGCACCGACTACTTCGGCACCGCCAACAGCGCCAACTGGAAAGATCCCTACACCGAGCAGTGGTCGCTCGAGCGTGGATCACGACTTCGGCTCGGGCTACGCGGCGCGCATCTCCTATATCGGCTCGGAGACTCACCAGCTGGTGTGGGCGCCGGATGAAAACACGCTGCCCTTACTCCACCACCGTCTCGGCCTTCAATGCGCCCATCAGCTCGCGGCTGTTCCCCAACTGGGGCCGCATCAACACCCGCGCCACCGGCGCCAACGAGAGCTACAACTCGCTGCAGCTTGAAGCCAGCCACCGGCTGCAGCAGGGCCTCGAATACCACTCCGGCTTCACCTGGGCCAAGAACCTCGCCGACAACCAGGGTCCGGACACCACATCGGCTTCGCGGGCGAAGGCGGCGGCGCGCGCGCTACTTCGGTCCTCGACCGTCACGTCGACTTCGGCAACGTCTACGGCACCCGCCGTCTGCGCTGGAATACGACCGCGCTCTACGATCTGCCCTTCGGCCGCGGCAAGATGTTCGGCGGCACCATGCCTCGCATCGCGGACCTGAAGTCGTGGGCGGATGGCGCTTGTCCTCCATCCTCACCCTGCAGACCGGCCCGTATGAGACGCCCTACTTCCCCAGCGGACAGGGCGATCCCTCCGGCACCGGCTCGGGCCTGAACGGCGAGTTCGGCGACGGCACCGGCAGCTTCGACGGCGGCCACCGCGACCAGCATCCCGATCAGCTCGCAGGCGTCAGCATCAATCCCGCCGGCAAGAACCGCTTCAACTGGACCAACGCCGACGCCTTCGCCTGCCCGGGCGACACCACCTGGACGCCCGGCAACCCCTGCACCACCGGTGCGGGTTACACTCCGCTCGCTGGTGGCGGTTTCACCGCCAATAGCAACCATCCGCTGCCCATCGGCCGCTTCGGCAACAGCCAGGTCGGCTCCGTCGAAGGCCCCGGCCTCGTCAACCTCTCGGCCGGTCTCAGCAAGACCTTCTCCATCACCGAGCGGCTCAAGGTCAAGACTGAAGGCACCTTCACCAACGTCCTCAACCACACCAACCTCGGCGACCCGAAGATGGATCTCAGCTCCTCGAGCTTCGGCCTCGTCAGCAGATCGATCTCCTCGTCCCTCGGCGGCGCCCGTACCGGCCAGATCGCCATCCGCGCCGAGTTCTAACCCAACGCATCAATGCAAAACGGCGCGAGCTCAAGCTCGCGCCGTTTTCTTTTGCCCCGGAATAACAAGAACCCATCAAGCGGAAGGAGCAGGGGCCTTCAGGCCCCTGAAAAACTGAGCGGAGCAGCTTACCCCATCGCGTTAGCGATGGGGTAAGCCGAGCGAAGGACCTGCTTCGGTCCTTGCAAACCTACAATCGGCACGCTCATGGGTGCCCCATTCTTCGCGCAGCTTCATCGCACGAAGGGTGGGAGACCACAAATCCAACCCAGCCGCTCTCATCCCGAACGCATCTCGCCGGTCACGGCAGCTTCTGCAAATCCACCCCCACCTGCTGGCACTTCTTATAAAAATGGCTCCGCTCCAATCCCAGCGCCTTCGCCGTCTGCGTCACGTTCCCATCGTGCCGCGCCAGCTCCGCCAGCACCGCCGCCTTCTCAAAGCTCATCACCCGCGCCGCCAGTGGTCCCGAACAGTCGCCCACATCCGTCACACGCGCCGCCCCACGCGACGCCGGCAGCGCCAGCTCCACCTCGCCCGCCGTCACTTCGCCCTCCGCGAGCAGCAGCAGCCGCTCCACCACATTGCGCAGCTCGCGAATATTTCCCGGCCACGCATACCGCTTCAGCGCCTCAATCGCCTCGGCAGAGAAGGGAACCGGCTTCCATCCGTTCTGCGCGCTCACCTGCCGCGCAAAGTGCTCCACCAGCGCGGGCAAATCCTCGCACCGCGTGCGCAGCGGCGGCAGCACTACAGGAAACACCACAACCCGGTGATACAAATCCCGCCGAAATCCGCCCGCCTCCACCAGCTCCTCGAGATTCCGATGCGTCGCGACAACCACTCTGACATCGACGCTCGTCGGCTTGTCCGCGCCAATGCGCTCCACTTCGCCCTCTTCAAGCACCCGCAGCAGCTTGGCCTGCATCGCCTGCGGCATGTCCCCAATCTCATCCAGAAACAGCGTCCCCCGATGCGCCTGCTCAAACTTCCCCGTATGCCGCTGCGCCGCGCCGGTAAACGATCCCTTCTCGTGCCCGAACAGCTCGCTCTCAATCAGCTCCGCCGGAATCGCCGCGCAGTTCAGCGTAATGAACGGCCCCGCCGCCCGTCCGCTCTTCTCATGCAGCGTTCGCGCCGCCAGCTCTTTGCCCGTGCCCGTCTCGCCGTAGATGCACACCCGCGCTTCGCTCGCCGCCACGCGCTCAATCTGCGCCATCACCCGCCGCATCGTCTCGCCGTTCCACACCAGCGTATGCTTGCCCACCCGCCTGCGCAGCTCGCGATTCTCCGCTTCCAGCCGCGTCAGCTTCCGCGCATTGTCCACCGTGACTAACAATTTCTCAGTCGTCAGCGGCTTCTCCAGAAAATCCAGCGCCCCCAGCCGCGTCGCCTTCACCGCCATCTCGATATGCGCCTGCCCGCTCATCATCACCACCGGAGCAGCCACGCCCGCCGCCTTCAAATCCTCCAGCAGCGCCAGCCCATCGCGCTTCGGCATCACCACATCGCTCAAGATCAAATCGAACGGCTGCGCCTTCGCCAGCTCCAGCGCACGCGCCGCGTTGTCGCACACCGTCGCCTCGTGCCCCGCCAGCCGAAACGCCCGCGCCAGCGACGCCAGCGTGTTCGCCTCGTCATCCACAATCAGAATGTTGCGCCTTCGCCGTCATCCCTGCGCCCTCGGCAACGTCAGAATAAACACCGCCCCGCCGCCCGCCCTGCTCTCCACCGCAATCGTCCCGCCATGGTCCGCCACCACCGACTGCACAATCGCCAGGCCCAGCCCCGTTCCATGCTGCTTGGTCGTGTAGTAGGGCGTAAACAGCCGCTCGCACTCCTCCGGCGTCAATCCCTCGCCCGTGTCCGCCACGCGCATCTCGATCTGCTCGCCCCGCGTCTGCGCGGCCAGCGTCAGCACGCCGCCCTCCGGCATCGCGTCCATCGCATTCAGCACCAGGTTTGACAGCGCCCGATGCAGCATCTCCGGATCGGCCATCATCGGCATCGCCTCCGTCCGCAATCTCCATCTCAAATGCGAATCGCGCCGTTCGTTCTGCGCCGCTCTCATACAGCGCCCGCACCCGCTCCATCACAGCCCGCGCGTCAATCCGCTCCAGCTCCGGCTTCGGCATCTTGCTGAAGTCGCTGAACCGCCCGATGATCGTCTTCAGATTCGCAATCTCCGCACCCAGCGTCGCCGTGCTCTCCCGAAATACCTCATCAAATTCGCCCGGCTCAAGCTCCCGCGCGCGCACCAGATTCTCCACCGTCAGTTGCAGCGGAAACAGAGGATTCTTCAATTCGTGCGCCAACCGCCGCGCCAGCTCCCGCCACGCCGCCACCCGCTCCGTCTGCACCAGCTGTTCGCGCTGCGCCGCAAGCTGCGCCGTCATGTGATTAAAGCTCCGCGCCAGCACGCTCACCTCGTCGCGCCCGCGCACCGGCACCCGCGCGTCCCACTTGCCCGCAGCCACCTCCTCCGCCGCGCGCGCCAGCTCCTCAATCGGCCGCGACACCCGCGCCGCAATCCAAAGGCTCAGCACAATCGCCAGCAGAATCCCGCCCGTCGCCACCCCATACGCAATCGCGCGAATATGCTGCTGCGCTTCCACCATCCCCGCCCGCGAAAGGCTAACCACCAGCACGGCCATTACCCGCCCCGCATCGTCCTTCAGCGGCAGCGCCGTCGCATTCACGCTCTCCTCGCGCCGGTCCGTCACATAGAGAATCGCACTCGCCTGCTGCCCCGTCTTCCGCGCCTCATCAATCAGTGGCTCATACCGCGCAGCGCCCGCAACATCGCCGCCCGCACCCACCAGCCTCTTCGCATCAAACGCGAGAAAGCTGCCGCACCCGCATGCGCCGCACCCGCATGCGCATCGCTATACAGCGCCACCGTCATCCCCGGCGCAACCGGAAGATCAACAAGAAACGACTGATCCAGCCGCGCCCCGCCCACCAGCGTCACCGCCGGCTGCGCTCCGCCAATCGCGCGCGCCGCAAACAACCCCAGCGCCGTCGTCCCATCCGGCAGCTCTTCACTCTTCAAAAACGCCGCCTGTCCCGCCTTCGCCGCCGCAGCCTCGGGATACCCAAACCGCGCGGGCCACTGCGCCGAGCTCACCACGTTGCCATCCGGCCCCACAATCTCCAGAAAATCCAGCCGCGCATCCTGCGCCATCGCCGGCGCTTCGGTCACATAGGCCGCCGCGTCGCCCGACTGCACAATCTCAAACGCCATCGCCCGCGCATGCTCGCTCGCCGCCAGCCGCTCCACCGCCGCCGCCGTCTCCGCCGCGCGATGCTGAAACTCCCGTTGAAACTGGCTCACAAACAGCGCCGTCTCTTCCTCGTCCCGCTGTTCGAATACCGTTCGAATGCGCACCAGCACCGTCCACGCCACCGCCGCCACAGCAGCCGCAACCGTCAGCGAAAACAGCAACAGCAACTTCTGCCGCAGGCTCACTGCGCGGCCTCCCCTGCAGCGTCGGCCACAGCCGCATCCGCCAAATCGGGCGTCCCATCCGCATTCAAGTGCAAATCGCGCACCCGCGCGCCCACCGCATACGCCCGCGGCAAATCCAGCAGCGGAACCAGCGTGTGCCGCTCCAGCGCCTCGCGCTCTGCCTTGTACAGCGCACTCGAATCGTCGCCCACCGCAGCCCCAGGCTCGCCCGCCGCGCGCAGCTCAGCCTCCAGCTGCGCTCCCGGCCCGCCGCCTTCCAGCACAAATCGCTTCAGCGTCAGCTGCGAGTGCTGTCCCGCCGCCATCATCTGCACCGTGAATCCCGCCTCGCGCAGATCCAGCGCAATTCGCTGCGCCGCCAGTTGCATCGCCGCGCCGCCCTCCGCGCTCATCGTCAACACCGGCGCACTCAATCCGCCGCGCAGCTCGTGCGCCTTATTCAAGTCCCGCTCCACCGGAAACAAAAACGCATACCCGCTCAGCGCGCTCGTGGCAGCACGCTCGCCGCAGGCTCTCCCTGCTTCTGAAAAATCACATTCGCCAGCGCTCCGCGATCCACCGCGGCAGCAATCGCCCCGCGCAGCATCGCATTCGCCAACGGCCCCGCATCGGAAACTTGCAACATCAGCAGCGAAGCATCCGGCTGCGTCAGCACAGATTCATCCGCTGCTGCTGCGCCTGCCGCATCAGCTCCGCCGGCACCTCCACCACATCCGCGCGTCCCACGCTCAAGTCCAGCCACTGATCGCGCACCGCGCGATGCACCCGCAGCTCAATCGAATCCACAAACGGCCGCCCCTGCCAGCACGTCTCATTCGCCGTCAGCGTCAGCACACCGTTCGTGAACTCCCGTCGCCACAAACGGCCCCGTGCCCACAGTGCCCTCCGGAGTCTTGCCATCCGCAGTGATCGTCAGCATCAGCCGATACGCATCGCCCGCCAGCAGCGCCGGCAAATTCGGCATCGGCGCATCGCCCACAAACACCACCGCCGATCCCACCGCACGCACCGCCGTCCACGGACAGTTCCCCGCGCACGCCACATTCAGCGCCGCGACGGCATTCACTGACGTCAACGGCGTGCCATCGCTGAAATGCACACCCGGCCGCAGCTTGAACTCCCACCGATGATCGTCGTCGTCCGCGCTCCATGCAATCGCCAGCGCCGGCCGCACCGCACCATCTGCATCGATCCGCGTCAGCCCATCCAGCACCAGCCGCCGCGCCAATCCGTCGGGCCGCTGCCACGCGTCGCCCTCCGTCTCCACGCGCAGCACGCCGCCATAGTGCGGCCGCGTGCGCGCCATCGCGTGCAGCGCGAGCGCAGCAACCACGCAGCTAATTGCAGCTCGCCGTAACACGATCCACCTCGTATGTCTCGTCCGCTGCCGCGCACCACCGCAATCACGCTCTTCCCATCCGGCGCGCTCGACAGCGCCATCACCGTCCCACTCATCGCCAGCGGCGCGCTCGCCGGCACCGCCTCCAGCGCCGGCAGCTCATACGCGCGCAAACTGTCGCTCGCCGCGTCGCCCGACCCCGACGAAATCACCTGCGTCCCCGCGCCGCATCCCGACTCCACCGCCGCAAAATCGCTGCCCCAGTCCCGCGTGCCGCTCACCGCGCGCAGCGCGCCGTTCTCCACCATCTGCACCTTGCCATCGATCCCGCCCACCATCAGCGCCGCATTCCCCGCCGCCCGCGGCACCAGCGCCGCCGCATAAAACGCGGGCAAGTCCACACCCACACTCGGCGTCACCACGCCCGTAAACGAATTCCGCGCGCCGTTATAAAACGCCCCCAGCGCCGTCGCATTCGCCTTTGCAACAAGAGGCCACGGATCGTCGCTCTCATGGCAGCTCACCACCCACTCGCCCAGATAATTCCCTTCGCACTGCATCCCCGCGACCCGCACATCAAACCGCGCCGCATCCGCAGTGACCTCACCGCGCGCATCGCGCGCCAGCGGCCGCCTCTGACCCATCGCCACGCGCTTCACTTCCTGCCACCCTGTCGCCTGCGCTCCGGTCGTAGTCCGCTGCTCAACAACAATCGCCTCCGGCTCCACCACAATCAATCCATTCGCCGTCTCCGCAAGCGCCAGCACCGGCTCGCGCGAACTGAAAATCGTCCTGGCTGCGCAGCATCACGCCGCCCGTCGCCGCAGCCGCGTGCGGCGCACTCAGCTCCGCATGCGCCATCGCCACCTGCGTCACGCTGCCTTCTATCACCTCTGCCACCCACAGCCGCTCGCGCGCATTCTCGCTCAGCGTCACGCGAATCTCGTTCGCGCTCTCCGCGCCCGCCATCGTCACGCCCCGCGCCTTCAAATCCTGCTACCAGCAGCTTGCGAATCCCCGGCAGCTCATCATTCCCAATCGAAGAAGCATTGCGCAGCGTCAGCCGCGCCTGTCCCGGCCCCATCAGTGCCGCAATCTGTTCCGCCAGCGCGCCAGCCGGCTGATCCCACGCACCGCTTGCCGCAAACGCCGCATGCAACGCCGCCAGCATTCCCAACATCAACACCGCCGCGACCCAACGCCTCAGCCTCATCGCCATCATCTTCCTGCGCATCCCGCCGTTTGCGCGGATTATACCGTTCGCCCGCTCCATTGATCTGTCATCCTGATCTCTGTTCAGACTTGTCACCCTGAGCGGAGCAGCTTGGGGCCCCATGATCGCGCAGCGAACATGGGGAAGGCGGAGCGAAGGACCTGCTTCTCACGCAGCATCAATCCGCAAGACCATGGGTGCCCCATTCTTCGCGCGTTCTGTGCGCGAAGGGTGGGAAACCACAAGCCTCACCCCGCCATCGCGAAGCATCACTCCGCAAGACCATGGGTGCCCCAGGTCTGGATTTTCAGACCTGGGAATGCATGAACCCACCCGCGCACCTCACTCAGTGCCCGTCGCCCTTCGCATCAGGCTCCGCTTCGTTCTCCATCTCCTGCTTCACCACCGGCGCATTCGCCATGTTCTTGAACACGTCGTTCGCAAAGAAAAACTTCCCGTCGCTCGGCACCATCACCACCTGGATCTTGTCCGACAACCGCTCGGCCACGATCTTGTTGATCAGCAGCGGCGACTTGTTCAGCAACTCTGCCTCGCTCGTCATCCGCTCCGCATTCGCCGCCGCCACCACCTTGATGCGGTTCGCCTCGGCATCCGCCAGCAGGTTGCGCCGCTCCAGCTCCGCCTTGCTGATCGATCACCTTGGCCTGCGCATCGGCCTCCGCATTCTCAATCGTCGCCTCCTTGCGCGCCTCGGCCTCCAGCTTGCTCTGCTCAATCTGCTTCTGCTTCAGCGGCAGCGTGTACTGCATCGCGTCCGCCTCGCCCTTCGCCTCCACCACCTTCGACTGCGCATCGCCCTCCGCCTCCTTCACCTTCTGCGCCGCCTCGGCCTCGGCCTCAAGCTCGGCAATCTTCACCTGCTTCTGCTGAATGTCCGTGTCCACACTCATCTGGTCGTCCTGCTGCTCCTTCAGCAGCAAGTCCTTCCAGCCCCTTCGCGTACTCATCCGGCAGCTGAATCTCCGACAGCATCACCTCTTCCACCACAATTCCGTCGCCGCCCAGCTTCTGCGTGATGATCGCTCGCCGCCTTCGCGCGCACTTCCTCCCGCTTGCTCGAGAAGATCTCGCGCACCGTGTACTGCGGCGCCAGTTCCCGCCACGCGCTCGCCACCACCGGAGGCACCAGCTCCTTGTCCGCCGGCTGCGGCAAGTGCGCCTGCACCGTCGCCAGCTTGTTCGGGTCCAGCCGGTAGCGCACCGTCACGCCCAGGCCGATGTTCAGCCCCTCGCGCGACTGCACATCGAGCGCCGTCATCCGCATGCGCCGGCTTCGCTCCTTCCTCCGGCACATCCCGCCGTAAACATGTGGTCGCGCAGGTCGAAGATCTCCACGCTGATCCACCAGCGGCGTAATGAAGTGCACGCCCGGATACAGCGTTCCTGGCAGCGTGCCGCCCACCTGGCTGATGCGCACGCCGCCCATCCCGCTCGGCACCACCACAATGCTCGCCGCAATCAGCAGCGGCAAACACGCCACAATCCCCAGCGCCAACGGCCCGCGCCAAAAAATCTCCACCGTCTCTTCGTTCTTGATTTCGACTCCGTCCGTCTCAGCCTTCTTTCGCGCCATCGCCACGCGCTTCCAAATTCCAAACACCGGAATCCCCAACGCGGCAGCCATCAGCAGCACTCCCGCAACCGTCAACAACATCTTCAGTGCAATCATTTCCCGCCTCGCTTATTCGTCTGCTTGTTCGTGTGCTCCCCGCGTTTCCCAGCCCCCGGCCGTGGAGCAAGCATCAGCCGGACCAGTCCTCCCAACGTCAATTCCTCCAGCAGCAGCCCCGCCGCCACCGGCAACAGCACTCCACCCAAACCACCCATCGCCTCCGCCAGCACACTCATCGCACGCCTCCCTTACCGCATCGCCGGAACTTGAACCGTCGCCACTGCCGCATTCGTCTCCGCCGCCGGCGCGCTCTGTGCGGTCAGCACCGGTTGCGCAGCCGCAGCCTGCACCGGCCCATCGCCAAACACCTGCGCCGTCTCTTCATTGCGCTGCCCAATCAGCTCCACCGTGTCGCCCACCTGCACCTGCGCATACAGGTCCTCGAGATCCGCCTTCGCCATCCGGATGCATCCATGCGACGCCGCCTTGCCAATCGACCTGGGCTCATTCGTCCCGTGAATCCCATAGCCCTTCACGCTCAGGCCCATCCACCGCGTCCCCACCGGATTCCTCGGCCCCGGCGCCACCACGCGCCCGTTGTGCGAATAAACCGGGTTCTTCACCCGCCGCGCGATCGTGAAGGTCCCCTCCGGGCTCGGCGTCGTGGGCTTGCCCACCGCCACCGGGTACACCTTCACCACCCGCCCGTCCTCCACCAGCGCCAGCTTCCGGTCCTCCAGGCTCACCACAATCTCCCGTTTCACCGGCGTCGCCGCCTGCCCCGCAGCAGCAATCTCCTGCGCTCCCGCCTGACCCATGACCAACGTCACCACCACCGCCACCACCGCTTTGTTCATCCAGTTCCTCATCGCATTCCCCCCATTGGCCTGCACCCTTACCATGTGCAAGGCTCGCGCCAAATTTACGGCACTGATAACAAAAGATTTAGGGAGATAAAACCCGCGGAGCGGGGTGGCAAAGCCGCCACACCGTGGCAGCTCTGACACACATTCAGCAGGCGCACCAGCGCCGCGCAGCCGCAAAAAGCCGCTCTATGACCCATTTGCGGTCAAGCCCCTGCCCAGGAGTCAGTTAGCATCCCCGAAATGTGTCATTGCTGTGAAAACAGAGGTGACTTACTTTTGATCCTGTAGTTCCGGGTTTCTGGTTACCACCGAAGCACCAGACACGGTTTCAGACCCCCGGATGCGAGACCTTCAATGATGCTCACGATGCTCCAAATCGCAGCTGTCGCCTCCATCGCCCTCTATCTGGCTTGGTGGCGCTTCTCTGCGCATCGCCGCAAGAACCAATCGTGGGAATCCATGGTCGCCCGCCTTCAGCAGGGCTGGAACCTCAAGGAGCTCAGCCAGCACTTCCCCTGGAAGGAAGGCCTGAGCGCCACACCCGATCGCACCTGGAACGAGATCGGCGGCGCACGCGGCCTCTGGGCCATGTATCGCAATGCCGGAATCATGCTGCAGATGGCAGACTTCGCCGCGCGTCACGCCGGCGTCGATCCCGTCCTGCTTGAACTTCTCCGCTCTGACGCCACTCACATCCGCGTCGGCGCCCTCAAGGCCCTTGTCGGCTACGCGATCCATCAGGCGAACGAAAATGTTCGCCTCAGTACCTTTCAGGTAGTCTCGACGTACACCGGCATGGCCGCGCACATGACCGAGTTCCTCCAGGCCCACGCCGAGGTCGCACTGCCCAGCTTCGTCGCTGCCATGTAACTTCGGCTCTGCCGCGTTTCACCCACCTCATCGCAAACTTTTTGCTTTTCATCCGCGCCCCGTCGCGCCTGAGTCAGAGCACGAGTTGATTCCCGCCGTGCGAATTCTCTCCCCATGCACAGCTCATTCCGTCATCATGGAGAATCAGCCTGGCGCGGCCGCGCCGGACCCATCAGATGAATGGATGCCAATGAACGCCTGCGCTCCAGCTCGGTCCGCTCGTCCCCTGCGCATCGGGAGATTCGCCCGGTGACCAAATCCCCGCGACGCCCCATCACCCTCAAGGAACTGGCCGCGCTTCTCGAGCTCTCCCCCGCCACCGTCTCGCGCGTCGTCAACGGCCAGGCGGAGAAGTACCGCATCGCCGTCGCCACCCGCAAGCGCGTGCTTGCCGCCGCCGCCGAGCATGGCTACACCGCCAACTCCGTCGCCCGCAGCCTGCGCGAGCGCCGCACCTACACCATCGGCGTCATCGTTCCCGAAATCAGCGAAGGCTACTCCACCGCTGTCCTCGCCGGCATTGAGGATGAGCTGCTCCAGGCCGGCTTCTTCTACTTCGTCGTCAGCCATCGCCATCGCCCCGAGCTGCTCGAGGGCTATCCGCGCATGCTCGTCACGCGCTCCGTCGAAGGCATCATCGCCGTCGACACGCCCCTCGCCGATCCGCTGCCCGTTCCACTCGTCGCCGTCTCCGGCCACGCCCGCCGCGAGGGCGTCATCAACATCGAGCTCGACCACGACCATGCCGCGCGCCTTGCTCTCGCGCATCTCCACAGCCTCGGCCATCGCCGCATCGCGTTCATCAAAGGCCAGGCCTTCAGCTCCGACTCCGAACTCCGCTGGCAGGCCATCGTCGAGAACGCCCGCGCCCTCAGCCTCGCCATCGATCCCCGCCTCGTCGTCCAGCTTGATCAACCCGACCCCGGTCCCGAGCCCGGCGCAGAAGCCACCCGCCAGCTCCTCGCGCGCCATCTGCCCTTCACCGCGCTCTTCGCCTTCAACGACGTCACCGCCATCGGCGCCGTCCTCGCCCTCCGCGCCGCGGGCCTCCGCATCCCCGCCGACATCTCCGTCCTCGGCTTCGACGACATCTTCGCCGCTGCCACGCACAACCCGCCCCTCACCACCATCCGCCAGCCCCTGCGCGCCATGGGTCAGGCCGCCGCAGCCACTCTGCTCGGTCTCATCCGCGGCAGCCTCGCGCACCCCCACCCCGCCGCGCTCACCGTCCACCCCGAGCTCGTCCTCCGCGACTCCACCGCCCCCGCGCCACCGCAAAGCTAGAAACGCCCCGGTCACGCCGCAAATTTGTTGGCTCTGTGGTGTTCGCGCTCCGGCAAATCTGCTATCTTCGCCGCAAACCGGCTGCGCGCACTGCGCCGCCAAACCCATACGAGGCAAGCCATGCCCTGCGATTCAGCCCAGCTGCGCAACGTTCCGATCTTTCAGCTCCTCGACGACGACGAGCTCCACGTTCTCGCCGCGCAAATCGAAATCCGCCACTTCGCCGCGCGCCAGCGCATCTTCAAGGCGGGCGACCCCTCCGGCCATGCCTACGTCGTCTCCTCCGGCCTCGTCCACGTCACCATCATCGACGAGGACAAGCAGGAGGTCCTCATCGACGAGCCCACACCCGGCGAGGTCTTCGGTTTCGCCTCCATGCTCCAGCAAACCGAGCATCAGACCACCGCCACCGCCGCCGAAGAATCTGTCTGCATCGAGATCGGCCGCGACGACATCGAGAAGCTCATCGCCAGCCGTCCCATGGCCGGCATGGACATGCTCACCATGCAGGCCCGCAAATTTCACGCCTCGCAGAATCTCGTCCGCGGCCGCGCCACCCGCAACGCCAACGACCTCATCGAGGAGCAGTCCACCTTCGGTGAGCGCATCGCCGATCACGTCGCCCGCTTCGGCGGCTCCTGGGCCTTCATCATCCTCTTCGCCGTGATTCTCGTCGTCTATTCCGGCATCAACATCATCCTTCAGGGCCGCGCCTGGGACCCCTATCCCTTCATCCTGCTCAATCTGTTTCTCTCTATGCTCGCCGCCATCCAGGCGCCGGTCATCATGATGAGCCAGAACCGCCAGGACCTGAAGGACCGCCTTCGCAGCGAGCTCGACTTCGACGTCAACCGCCGCGCCGAATCCGAAATCCAGGCCCTCTCGCTGCGCCTCCATCAGCTCACCGAGAAAGTCGAAGACGTAGCCGACCTCCTGCGCCCATCCACACTGCAACCCGCCGAGCCCGCCAACAGCACACCCCGCACCGACGCCTGATCGCGCGCGTCCCCGCACCACAATCCCTCATTCATTCCCGGCCGCCTCCATCCATCGATGGAGGCGGCCGTCCTCCCTTGCACCGATGCTTGTTCTATACGCCATTCGGTACTGTCCCCGTGGGGCTACGAGCCCGCCATCACGACAAACAAGAACAGCTGTCTCATTCCCCTTTTCCTGAGGTCAGTTGACGGAGGAAGTCTTGCGTTCACTCACATTCTTGAGAACGGTCCTGAGTCTCGCGCTCATGATCGTCGTCTCTGCGTCCGCAGTCAGAGCGCAGCAGCCCGCCACCGCCAGTCTCATCGGCACAGTCACCGATCCCTCCGGCAAATCCGTGGCCGGCGCCGTCGTCACCCTCACCAACACCCGGCAGGGAACCACGCGCACCTTCACCACCGCTAGCGACGGCGTCTACTCCTTCGCCACGCTCGAGGCCGCCAACTACACGCTCTCCATCGCCGCCACCGCGGGATTCTCCGCCTGGCAGCAGCCCGTCGCCCTCAATGTCGGCGAGGCGCGCAGCATCGCCGTGAGCCTGCCGCTTGAAGGCTCCCACGCCACGGTCGAAGTCGCGGCCGACACCCAGCAATCCGTCGACACCACGTCCTCCGTCGTCGGCGGCGTCATCGGCGCGCGCCAGATCGACACCCTCCCTCTCAACGGCCGCAACTACCTCGAGCTTGCATACCTCGTACCCGGCAACGCACCCGCACCCAACTTCGATCCCACCAAGGAGCACACCGTCGTCGTCTCTTCCGCCGGCCAGGTCGGCCGCGGCGGCAACGTCACCATCGACGGCGCGGACAACAACGACGATGCTGTCGGCGGCTCGCTCGTCAACATCCCCGAAGACGCGGTCCAGGAATTCCAGATCGCCACCAACCGCTTCTCCGCCGGCCTCGGCCGCTCCGGCTCCACGGTCATCAACGTCGTCACCAAACAAGGTTCAAACGCGCTCCACGGCGGCCTAGCCATCTACGAGCGCGACAGCGCACTCCAGGCCCTCCCCGCCACCACCGACCCAAGCGTCGGCTCCACGCCGCCCTTCCATCGCCAGCAATACGCCGCCGATGCCGGCGGTCCCATTCGCCGCGACAAAGCATGGTGGTTCGTCGCCCTCGAAGACCGCCAGCAGCTCGGCGCAGACGAAGTCGGCGTGCGCGACACCGTCAACCAGGTCATCCATCGCCAGTTCGCCACCGCGCCGCTCCACGACTTCCTCTCCACCGAGCGCCTCGACTGGCAGCTCAACGACCGCGACCGCATCGGCTTCCGCGAATCCCTCGAATTAGAAGACGACCTCAGCCAGAGCGAGCTCGACCGCTCCCTCGGCACCGCCGCCTATCGACAGACCGCGACCAACCACCTGCAGGGCCTCATCGCCGACTGGGTCCACATCTTCACGCCCTCGGTCATCAACAAGCTCAGCTTCGCCGACAACAACTTCGTCAACATCACCAATCCCATCTCCACCGCCCCGCAGATCACCTATCCCGACCTCGACGACGGCGCAACCTACCGCGTCCCGCAGCAGACCCGCCAGTTCCGCCTCCAGGGCGACGACACGCTCACTTGGGCGCTGCACAAGCACACCCTCAGCTTCGGCGGTCAGGTGCAGTCCGTCGATGCCGACTTCTACCTCGGCGTCTTTCAGCAGGGCAACATTCAAACCGTCGAAGACTTCCCCGACTTCGATCGCAACCAGGATGGCAAGGTCGACGACAACGATCTGCTCTTCGCGGTCGCTCTGCGCAGCTCCACACCCACCACGCCCCTCGTGCTGCCCAACGACGACAACACCCACCTCGGCTTCTTCGCGGAAGACGACTGGAAGGCCCTCCCCAAACTCACCCTCAACCTCGGCCTGCGCTGGGAGCTCGACTCCAACCTCAACAACCTGAGCTGGTACTCCCAGCGCAACCCGCTCGTCGATTCCTTCTATCAGGGCACCCGCCATCGCGATTACAACAACTGGGCCCCGCGCTTCGGCTTCAACTACGCGCTCAACAACAACCTCAGCGTCCACGGCGGCTACGGCATCTACTACGACCGCATCACCCTCGAAGTCATGTCGCTTGAGAAGGGCTTCGACGGCCGCGCCCTCGCCCTCAACGTCACCGCGGGCAATGTGATCACGGACCAGAACGGCGTGCCCGTCTACCTCAATCCCGATGGCACCTTCGTGCCCGGCGCGCCAGAAGTCCTCGCCAGCCCCTTCAGCGGCTTCCCCTTCACCGGCGCGGGCGCAACCGGCATCGACATCATCAACAACCGCATGCGCAATCCCATGGTCCAGCAGTTCAATCTCGGCGTGGAGCAGCAGATTGGCCGCGGCCTATTCGTCAAAGTCGACGGCGTGCACAATCTCGGCACGCGCTTCATCATCGGCCGCCCCATCGGCTCGGTCTTTAACCCGCAGACCCAGGGTCCCGATGAAGTCACTGACCTCGAGTCCGCCGTCGGCACCAAATACGACGCCCTCTGGGTCGCCGTCCGCCAGCGCTTCACCAAATTCGGCGAGTTCGACGCCGCCTACACTCTCTCCAAGGCCTTCAACTACGCCAACGACGATCAGATCCCCTTCGAGTACACGCCCATCGATCCCAACAACCTACGCCTCGAATACGGCCCTCCGCCCAACGATCAGCGCCATCGCCTCGTGCTCTCCGGCATCGGCAATCTCCCCTTCGGCTTCCACTTCGCGCCCATCTGGACCATCGCCTCCGGCGTGCCCATGGACATCCAGCTCCCCGACGGCAGCGAGCGCGTGCCCACCATGCAGCGCAACGCAGGTGGCCGCGAGTTCCACAACGCCGCCCAGCTCAACGCCTTCATCGCCGCCACCAACAACGCGGGCGGCGTCTACGAAGCCAGCACCTCAAGCTACGTGATCCTCCCCCAGGTCAGCCCCAACGCCCACTTCAACGACAGCTTCAACGCCCTCGACTTCCGCCTCGACCGCACCATTAAATTTGGAGATCGCTACAGCCTCAACCTCATCGGAGAGGCCTTCAACATCTTCAACGTCACCAACATTCTCGGCACCAGCAACCTCAACTACTCGGGCTACAACAACACTCTCTCGCCCGACCAGACCAACCCCAACTACTCCTCGAGCTTCGGCACGCCCGTCTCCACCGCAGGCGGCGTCTTCGGCTCCGGAGGCCCCCGCGCCTTCCAGCTAGCCGCCAAACTCCGCTTCTAACTCACGCAGCAGGCAACAAGACCGCCGCACTCGCGCAACAACAAAAGGGACCGCACACAATATGCGGTCCCTTTATATTTCGCGCAGCCTCAATCAGCACAACCATCCCTGCCTCATTCATCGCGCGATCGTTGCGCGATGACTGGGAAGGCTCTCACTGCGGCACAATCACCTGCAGCCCCGGCACCACCGCAAAGTGCCGCGCATTGAACGTCGCCACGGCATCCCTGCTGTGCAGCGCTGTCGCCGCCAGAATCAGATCGTGCGCCCCGATCATGCGCCCCATCGAATCCAGCTCCGCCCACAGTCGCGCATGTTCCATCGCCGTCGCTTCCGTGTAAGGAGTGACTTCAAAAACACCCAACACGCTCTCAAAGAACCGCTCACGCTTCGCGCGATGGCCTTCTGATGCGCGCTCCACGCCGTGCCGCAACTCGGCCACGGTGATCGCTGCCAGTCCGAAATCCTCATCGGGCTGCGATGCCATCCACGCGAACAGATCGAAGCTCCCACGCTCAGCCTCGATCAGCACGTCCGCATCAATCAGGATTGCCATTTGCCTACCGGGGGTGCGTCCTGCGCGCGCGCCTCATCCAGATCGCGCTTCCAGGCGTCAGCCTCGTCCTGCCCTAATCGCGTATCCGTCAGCGCCGTGCGCAACGCCTCTGCCAGTTCCCGCCCTGTCGTCGCCTTCCGCTCTGCGGGAGCCTCGGGAACAATCCGCGCCACGGGACGTCCATTTTTGAGCAGCACAAACGTCGTCCCCTGGTAGCGCGCCCGGTTCACGCACTCCGCAAAATTCCGCGCAGCCTCCGTCACGCTGATCGACACCTTATCCATAAAATCAGATTATCATATTTTACTGATTATTCGGCCGCCAGCTGCTCCAGCAACCCATCAAAGTCCGCAATATCCGCGTACTCGATAATCACCCGCCCGCGCCCCTTGTTGTCCTCGATCTTTACCTTTAACCCCAATGCCCTCTGCAGCTTCTCGGCCACTTCCTTCACGTTCGGGTCCACCGGCGCCTCGGGCTTCGGCTCCTTCTTCTTCGACTCGGGGAACAGCAGCCCTTGCACATAGGTCTCCGTCTGGCGAACAGAGAGCGAAAGCTGCGCCACATGCTGTGCCGCCTTCTCCATCGCCGCCCCATCCGGCAGCCCCAGCAGCGCCTTGGCATGCCCAATGGTCAGCTCATTGGCCTCCACCTTGCCCTGCACGCTAACCGGTAACTTCAACAAACGAAGGAAGTTAGAAATTGTCGCACGATCCTTGCCCGTGCGCACCCCCATCTGCTCCTGCGTCATATGGAACTCGCGGCTCAGCCGGTCAAACGCCCGCGCCTGCTCCATCGGGTTCAGGTCCGCCCGCTGCAGGTTCTCGACAATCGTGATCTCCATCGCCTGCTCGTCAGAGACCTGCTTCAGCAGCGCCGGAATCGTCGCCTTGTTCGCCAGCTCCGACGCCCGCCACCGCCGTTCGCCCGCGATCAGCTGGAAGCGCCCATTCGCCAGCGGCCGCACCAGAATCGGCTGCACCACCCCGTTCGCCAAAATCGACGCTGCCAACTCCCCAAGCTGGTAGCCATCCATCTGCCCCCGCGTCTGGAACGGGTTGCGATCGATCAGCGTCAGCGGAATCTCCCGCGGCTTGCCATCCGGCTCGGTCGGTGGCGGCGGTGCCTGCGGCGCAGGCGCGTTGGCCTGCACGCGAGGTAGCAGCGAGTCGAGGCCCTTGCCCAGGGCGCGGCGTTTGGGGTCGGTGGTATGTTGAGCGGTTGTCATCTAAAACATCCTTACTCCCGGCCAGCGGCCGGGGCGTTGCTCGTCAAAAATCTCGTCGGAAATCAGCGGCTTGCGCACGCCTCAGTGATACGGCCAGAAGCGGACCTCGGCCTTGGGCCGCTTGGCCGCCGCGGCCTTGCGCTCCTTGCTCTTCGGGCTTTCGATCCCGTTTCGCGCCAGATACTCGCCGGTCAGCTCGAAATACGCCTCGGTGCCGCGAGAACGCCCGTCGTAGAGCGCCACCGGCCTGCCGTGGCTCGGCGCTTCCGCCAACCGTACGTTCCGTGGAATCACGGTCTTGAAGAGCTGCTCCTTGAAATACTCCCGCAGCGTCTCCGTCACTTGCTGCGCCAGATTGGTGCGGTCGTCGTACATGGTCAGCAGCACGCCTTCGATCACAATCTCAGGATTAAAGGCTGCTTGCACTCGCTCCAGCGTCGAAATCAGCTCGGAGACGCCCTCCAGCGCGAAATATTCGGCCTGCATGGGCACAATCAGCGAGTTGGCTGCGACTAAAACGTTCAAAGTCAACAGATCGAGCGCAGGCGGGCAGTCGAGAACCACCAGATCGTAGCGGTCTTTGACCAGTGCAAGCGCATCGCGCAGGCGGGTTTCGCGGCCTTCCACCCCGGTCAGCTCGATATTCGCGCCCGTCAGATTCTTCGAGCCGGGCAGAACCCACAACGACTCGATTTCCGTGGGCAGAATCACCTGCTCAGCCGGAACCGCGCCTACCAGTACGTCATAGATGGAATGGCGGTTATCGTCCCGCTGCAGGCCGAGGCCAGACGACGCGTTGGCCTGCGGATCGCAGTCGACTAACAGGATCTTCAAACCCTCGAGCGCCAGGCAGGCAGAGAGATTGATTGCAGTGGTGGTCTTGCCGACTCCGCCCTTTTGGTTCACGACGCCGAGAATCTTTCCCATGGAGATTCAGGGTAATGGACGGGGCGGGTTTGCGCAGTGGATTCCGGCTGTGGAGAACCGGCCGCGCCTGTGGAAAGACGCTGGCGCGCCCTGAAGCCCTGTCCGCAAGCCCAGGAAGGGACGAGGCTTACGCAGCACACGATTTTTGGTGCAACCAAGGCGAAAATCAACCCGCCGGTGGAAAACTTTGGTATTTTGCGCCGCCGGATCGGCGTGTTTGTGACAGGGATCGCCGCCTAAAGGCACGGCCCGGATTGGGAAGTGTTCCACGTGGAACAGTGCCAGTGTGGAACGATTCCCGGAATGTTCCACGTGGAACACTCTGCATGGATCTGCATGGAACGGCGGATGCGGCGAAGCGGACTCGACTATACGGTGCGCTGGGCGAGAACGAGAATGCGCTGGTCGCTGCCGGGGAGGGGGTGGGGGGTGGACCACGTGAAGCCCAGGCCGGCCGCGGATTGTAACGCGGGCTGGTCGGCGTGGGTGGTAAGCGGGGCGAGCCAGCCGGCGGAGCGAACGAGCGGAGCGGCGGCACCGACGGCGGCTTCCATGTGGTCGACGGCGCGGAGCGTGACGCAATCGAACTGGATCGTTAGGGTCTCAGCGCGGGCGGAGTGGACAGTCGCGTTCAGGCCGAGGGTACGGACGGCTTCGCGAAGGAAGGCGGCTTTCTTGCCCTGCGACTCGGCGAGGGTGACGGCGATCTCAGAGCGGCAGATCGCGATAGGGATGCCGGGCAGGCCCGCGCCGGAGCCGAAGTCGAGTAGGGTATAGATGCCAACCGGGAGAGCCTGCGCGGCTGCGATGGATTCGACGAAGTGGCGGCTGAGAATGCCTTCCGCATCGCGGATGGCGGTGAGATTGACCTTCTGATTCCAGCGGACGATGAGGGCTAAATAATCTATAAAGTGTTTATTTTGTGTCATTTGCAGCGGATCAAGCCCTGCGTCGGCGAGAAGCTGTGTCAGCCTTTCCCCTGCGTCTGATAACTCGCTTGTATCTGTCACAGCGCGACGACCGACTCCTCGATTTTGCGCGGCTGCCACGCTGTGGAGGCCTGGGCAAAGGCGGCAAAGATGGCGCGGGAAAGAGCGCTGACGGCGAAGGTGCGCTCGGGGTGCCACTGGACGGCGAGGACGAAGTGATCGGGGGCCTCGAGTTCAACAGCCTCAACAATGCCATCGATGGGCGAAACGGCGGCGACGCGGAGATTGTCTCCAACGGCGTGAATGGCCTGGTGATGGCTGGAGTTGACCTGGGGTGACGCGTCCTCATCGGTGGGCAGCAGCGCGGCCAGACGCGAACCGGGAACGAGCGCGACGGGGTGGGCGCGGACGACCTCGCGGCCGGGAGTGTGGTTCACAGCGGAACCAACCTGCGAGGGCAGGTCCTGATAGAGGGAGCCGTTGCGCCAGACGTTGAGTCCCTGGGTGCCGTGACAAATGCCGAGGATCGGCTTGCGGAGATTGAAGGCGTCCTGGAGGAAGAGCTCGTCGACGGCGGTGCGCGCAGGGTCGTCGGGGCCGCAGACGGGAAGGCGCTCTTCGCTGTAGCGCTCGGGGTCGATGTCGTAGCGGCTGCCGGGGAGAAGAATGCCCTGCACCGTGGAGAGTAGTTTGGCGACGCGGTCGGGGCGCTCGTGGAGCGGGACGACGATGGGCGTGAGGCCGGCGGCGTGGAGCGCGGCGATGTAAGGCGGCAGCGAACGTTGGTTGTACTCGGTGTCCAGCGAGGTGGGTTCGGGTATGGCGATGCGGACGGACATGGAGAGAACAGTATGACAGGGGACGGGGATTGGGGAACAGGGATCAGAGAACAGAGGTCAGGACGCGAAGACGGAAGCCGACGCGAAACGCGATACAATTCGGGCCAATCTTCTTCAGTGCAGGAGCCTGAGCCAATGAATTGCCCCGGTTGCGGAGCTGAGCTGAAACCATCGGAACAGGTTTGCCCCGGTTGCGGGCGCGCCCAGGCTGTTGCTCCGCGAAAACGCGGGGTGCCTTTGCCGCTTCTGCTTGTTGTGATCCTGACGCCCTTGCTGGCTGTCGGATACCAATGGCTGCAGAAACGAAGAAATATAGCGGACGCAGCGAATGTACCTGCACCGGCGCCTGAACTCCCGAGCAACTATCCCTGCGTGACCGGCCCTGTGGAAGGAGCAGCGCCAAAACTGGGGCAATGCGCGCTGTACGCAGCACCGGCCGGACCCGTGGACCGGATGGAGGCCGACCTGCGCTATGGCCGGTTCGTACTGCGCGAAACCGATCTGTATCTCGACGACGATTTTCAAGTTCCGTTGACGCGCACCTACAACTCGTTGGACTGGGTGCACCCCAACCCGGTGCATGCCTTTGGCAGGAACAGCAATCACCCCTTCGACATTGCGCCTCTGGGCACGCGGAATCCGTACACCTACATGATGCTGGTGCTGGAGGATGGGGATTTCGTCTACTTCGACCGCATCTCAAAAGGCGCCGGATTTGCCGACGCGGTCTTCAGGCACTCGGAGTCGTCGACGCGCTTCTATAAAGCTGTCGCCCAGTGGAATGGATACGGTTGGCGGATCGCGCTGGCCGACGGAACGCAGATTGACTTTCCCGATTCCAATCACTCGACGAATATGGCGCAGGGCGCACCAATCGAGATTCGCAACGCGCGTGGAGAGAGGCTGCAACTGATCCGCGATGGGCAGCGAAACCTGCAGGAGATTCTGACGCCGCATGGACGCTGGATCAAATTTCAGTACGACGACATGTCGCGGGTCATCTACGCGGCGGACGATGCGGGCCACTGGGCGAAGTACACCTATACGCCGGAGGGGATGCTGGGCGTGGTGTTGTTGTCGTCGGGCAGGCAGCGAACCTATGAGTATGACGGCGACAAGATGACACGCATTCTAGACGGGAATGGTCACGAGCTGGTGAGGAATGTCTACGCATCCGGTCAGCTGGTTGGGCAGCAATTCGCGGATGGTTCGGCGTATTCCTATGCCTACACCATGGCGCCGAGCGGGAAATATATACAGGGCGTGACTGTGACGCCGCCAAACGCTGCTGCGAAGTTTATTCCGGTGGTGAAGTATCTGCACGACTTTGTAGCCGACGCGCCGTGATGGGAGCGTGTGCGCGCACGATACCGATGGCTCGGATCAATTTGTGCTCTCCCACCCTTCGCGCAACGTGCGCGCGAAGAATGGGGCAC
Organism: uncultured Acidobacteriaceae bacterium; assembly: GCA_963783925.1. Lineage (GTDB taxonomy): Bacteria > Acidobacteriota > Terriglobia > Terriglobales > Acidobacteriaceae > Telmatobacter. The sequence continues at coordinate 913,525 of CAWAPM010000001.1, forward strand.
CCAACGTTGTGCGGCTCGATGGTCGGTGTCTTGCTTATGCGGCGAGGCCGGGTGCGAAGTATCTGGCGCGGAGCCAGAAGGCGACGTTGACCAGGGCGATGAGGGCGGGGACTTCGATCAAGGGGCCGACCACGCCGACGAAGGCTTCTCCGGAGTTGAGGCCGAAGACGGCGATGGAGACGGCGATGGCCAGTTCGAAGTTGTTGCCAGCGGCGGTGAACGAAAGCGTGGCCGATTGCGCGTAGTTTGCGCCAAGACGTTTGCCCATCCAGAAGCTGACCAGGAACATGACCGCGAAGTAAATGACGAGCGGCAGGGCGATGCGCAGCACGTCGAGGGGCAGGCGCACGATGAGATCGCCCTTGAGCGAGAACATGACCAGGATGGTGAAGAGCAGCGCGACGAGGGTGAGCGGGCTGATGCGCGGAATGAAGCGCTCGCGATACCACGGCTCGCCTTTGGCGCGGAGAAGAGCGAAGCGCGTGAGCAGGCCCGCGGTGAAGGGGACTCCGAGATAGAGGCCGACGCTGCGGGCGAGCTGGCCGATGCTGACGGGAACGGCGACGCCCTGCATGCCGAGCCAGACGGGGAGCACGGTGAGAAAGACCCAGGCGTAGAGGCTGTAGAAGATGACCTGGAAGATGCTGTTGAGCGCGACGAGGCCGGCGACGTAATCGGTGTCGCCTTCGGCGAGCTCGTTCCAGACGAGCACCATGGCGATGCAGCGGGCGATGCCGATGAGGATGAGTCCACGCATGTAGTCGGGCTGATGGCGGAGGAAAAGCACGGCGAGCGCGAACATGAGCACAGGGCCGATGAGCCAGTTCTGCACCAGCGAGAGGCCAAGGACCTTGCGGTTGCGGAAGACTTCGCCGAGCTTCTCGTAGCGGACCTTGGCGAGAGGCGGGTACATCATGATGATGAGCCCGATGGCGATGGGGATGTTGGTGGTGCCGGCTTGGAAGCTGTTGACGAAGGCGGCCGAGGCGGGAATGAAGTGGCCGATGGCGACGCCGACGGCCATGGCGAGGAAAATCCAGAGGGTAAGGAAGCGGTCGAGGAAAGAGAGATGCCTGCGGGCGGCGGGCGCGCAGACCTGGCCTTGGGTGATGGGCGCGGTCATGTCAGCAGGCTCCGCAATCGGGCGCGGTGGGCAGCGGCGCGCCTTTGAGGGTGGCGAAGTTTTTGGGCTTGCAGCAGGCCTTGTCGAGGCGGGCGCGGTCGGCCTGCATGGCTTTCTCGTCCTCGAGTGCGGCGAGGGTTCTGCGCAGGATTTTGGCGGCGCCAGTATGAGGCGGGGGGACGATGCGGTAGTGCATCCACTTGCCCTCGCGACGGGCGGCCACGATTCCGGCGCGGCGCAGGTAGGCGAGATGGCGGGAGATTTTGGACTGCGGGCTGTCGAGGATTTCGACGAAGTAGCAGACGCAGATCTCCTGATCGCCCATGAGATTGAGAAGGCGGAGGCGGGTCTGGTCGCCGAGAGCCTGGAAGAAATGTTCGAGGGAGAAGTGGGGTTTTGCCGCCATGCATACATATTCGCATTGACGGATATGTTGGTCAAGGATATAGTCGCTTATGCAGATATGTTTTGAGGAGGAGCGATGGCGGAGCAGTTGGTGGATGCCGTGAAGGCAAAGTACGGAGCGGTGGCGGAGAGCGCGCTCTCAAGCGACCACGCGGGCGTGCACGCGGTGGCGGAGGCGTTCGGGTATTCGGCCGAGGAGCTGCGATCGATTCCTGCGGAGGCGAATATGGGGCTCTCGTGCGGGAATCCCACGGCGACAGCGCACCTGAAGGCGGGCGAGGTGGTGGTGGATCTGGGCTCGGGCGGCGGGCTGGATGTGTTTCTGGCGGCGCAGAAGGTGGGCGCGTCGGGGTTGGCGATCGGGATCGACATGACACCGGCGATGGTGGAGCGGGCGCGGGCCAATGCGCGGGCGGGCGGATATACAAACGTGGAGTTTCACCAGGCGACGATGGAGCGGATGCCGCTCAAGAGCGAGTCAGTGGATTGCGTGATCAGCAACTGCGTGCTGAACCTTGCGCCGGATAAGCCTGCGGTGTTTCGCGAGATCTTTCGCGTACTGAAGCCCGGCGGACGGCTGGCGGTGAGCGACATTGCGCTGAAGGCGGAGTTGCCGGAGGCGATTGCCACGAGCATGGCGGCCTATGTGGGCTGCATTGCGGGGGCGATTCGGATTGAGGAGTATCGCGCGGGGCTACTGGAAGCGGGGTTTGCGCATGTGGAGATTGTGGACAGCGGCGCGGATTTGAATGCCTACGCGAAGGTGGAGAACCAGTCGGGGTGCTGCTCGCCGGCGATGGACGCGGGCGGACCGTTCGCGATGGCGCAGAGCGCCTGCTGCGCGCCGGCCGCGACGAGCGTGCATGAGGATCTGGGCAAACTGCTGAGGGATTATGACGTGAATGCGGCGGCGGCGAGCGTGAAGGTGTATGCGCTGAAGCCGGCGGCAACGGCGTGCTGCGCGCAGGGGTGCTGCGCATGAGCAACGCGAACGCACACTACAACGTCCTGTTTTTGTGTACGGGGAATTCGGCGCGATCAATATTGGCCGAGGCGATTCTGAACCACAAGGGCAAGCCGAACTTTACGGCATACAGCGCGGGGAGCCATCCCTCGGGGCGGGTGCGGCCGGAGGCGCTGCGGCAACTGGAGCGCGCAGGGCTGAGCACGGCGGGGCTGCGAAGCAAGTCGTGGGACGAGTTTGCGGGACCCGATGCGCCGCGGATGCACTTTGTGTTTACGGTGTGCGACAACGCCGCGCAGGAGACTTGTCCGTATTGGCCGGGGCAGCCGATGACAGCGCACTGGGGTGTGCCGGACCCGGCGGCGGCGACGGGGACCGTGGCCGAGATTGAGCGCGCCTACTCGCTGGCGTTTGCAGCGCTGGACAGGCGGATTGGATTGTTCCTGAGTCTGCCGCTGGGCGCGCTGGATGAGTTGGCGCTGAAACGGGAGATTGATGCGATTGGGCTGCAGTAGCTGCCGCGGTCAGGGCTGGGTGGGATCGAGGAGGATGCGGGAGGTGGAGCGGAAGACGTGGTAGCTGGTGAAGGTGGTGTCGTTGAGATAAGTGCGGATGGGGCCGCGAGTGATGGTATGCTCGCGGCCCGGTTTGTTTTCGGCGAAGGTCCGGCCGCGGGAGAGCGCGATGCTGTGCGTGGGGCAGATGTAGGTGGCGCCGCCCATCTCGACGGGACCGTATTCGACAGCAAGATCGGCCTCGACCAGCGGCGTGCCTTCGGCAGCCTCATCGAGAAGCGTGGCGAGATTGCCCTGATCGAGATCGGCAAGCACCGTGATGCGGAGGATGGTGCCGGTGGCTGGGTCGACCGCGATTTCGCCGTGATAGGCGGTGGCGCGGTCGATGGGGATGAGCGTGTCGCTGCGGGGCACGCAGCAGAAGCTCACGTTGTAGGTGGATTTGTCCATGGGCACGGAGTAGCGGAAGACGGCGACGGGCGGCGCGCTGGGGCCGGCGTCGGAGGGTTCCCAGCGATCCCACGCCGAGGTGCCATGCGCGGCATCGACAATCACGATGGAGAGAATGGGACCGAAGACACCGCGGGCGGTGAAGCCATCGGGATACGAGTGACGCTTGCGGCGAGTCGTCGCGGGCGGCGGCGGTTCCACGATTTCATGGCCGTCGCGATAGGTGACGGTGTCATGCAGGGTGTAGACGAGCTGCAGAGGCTGATCGCGGATGCTGATCGTGTCGTTCACCTGGTAGCCGCTGGGCCAGTCGGCGAGCTGCGCGGTGGTGCGCGTGGCGAAGAAGTTTGGCAGCTTGTGGAGAGTGTGAGCGACATAATCGACGGCGAGGGCCATGATGCGGCGCTGCTCGGCGGGGTCGGGCGTGGGCGGGAGTGAGGATGATGGCGGCGCAGGAAAGAAGACGGAGCGATCGGCGAGAACGGTGAGGGCCAGGTGGCTCTGCGGGCCGGGGAGCGCGGCGAGCTGCGGTGCAAGCTGCGCCGTCGCGAGGCGCTGGGTGAGATGAAGCGCGTTGAGCTGTCTGGCGGCTTCCCAATCGCTCTGGTTTTCTGCGTGGGATAGCGCGAGGGTCTGCTGCAGCTGCTTGACCGTGGCGGGCTGCGTGGTTTGCGTGAGGGTGAGGGGCTGCGGAGCCTGCGCAGCGAGTGGAGCGGCGCAGAGAAGCATCAGCGCGAGACGGAGCGGGGTGGTCACGGCTGCGGAGGAGTATAGCGGAGTGGGGTTCGTGCGTTCCCACCCTTTGCGCGATGAGGCTGCGCAAAGGATGGGGCACCCATGTTTGTGCGATTGCTATTGTCCCTTGGCGGAGGCGGCGACCAGTGCCTCTACGGGCGGCACGGCCATGTTGCGGAGGACGGCCTGGGGCTGCGCGGCTTCCTTGAGGAAGGTGCGGCTGGCGCCGAGCTCGTTGGCACTGGGCGCGTGGTGATGCTCGATGTTGTCGATGGCCTCGATGCCGATGACGGAGACGATGGCGAGATTGTGCGAGAGAGGCGCAAGCTCCGCGGTAATGCTGGAGCTGGCGAGGGTGGGCGCGAGCCTGTGGTCGTTATCGCGCCAGAGTACGAGCTGGGCGCGGGCGGCTGCAATGTCAGTGGGCGTGGCCTTGCCAGCGGCAATGCGGTCGGCGAGCACGGCGAACTTGCGCGCGGTTTCGCTCTCGGGCGGCACAGCGTCGACGAGGTGGTTGAGCGAGTCGGCCGTTGTGTAGTGCCTGAGGCTTTCGCGCCGGTAGCCGAGGGGCGGCTGCACGGCGGAGGCGAGGACTTCGAGGGCTTCAGGATCGCTGGCGCCGGCCATGCTGTCGATCATCTGGCGGGTGAAAGTGCGATGCGTGAGGCCGACGGCTTCCAGCTTGTCGGAGACGACGGCAAGGCGAGCGTACATGGAGGGAACGTCGCGCACATCCTGCGGCGACCAGAGGCGCTCGGCGATGGCGGCGGTGCGGGGCCAGATGCGCGAGTCGATGATTTGCGGCGTGGTGAACTCGCTCCACATGGTGGCTTCTCCGCCCAGGACGAGCGCCTGCTGCGCGGGCGTGAGCGACGCTGCGTCCGCGCCCAGCGGATCGACGAGGTAGTGCTCGGATGCGGGCTGGTTCAAATCAATGTAGTAGCCATTGGAGAGGATGACGCGGTTGCCCTGTTGGGCAGCGGCGGCCAGGCCCTTGGGCCCGCGCCAGGACTGGATAACAACGTCCTTGGGCGTGTTGGGCTGCAGAACTTCATCCCAGCCGACGGTGATTTTGTGGTGCGCGGCGACCAGCTTTTGCACGCGCCCGGTGAAGTAGGCCTGCAGGCCGGCGTTGTCCTTGAGATTGTGGCTCTTGATCCATGCCTGGATGCGCGCGTTCGCGTCCCACTGCTTGCCGTTGCACTCGTCGCCGCCAATGTGGAAGTAGGCGTCGGGGAAGAGCGCGGTCATTTCACCGAAGAAGCGATTGAGGAAGACGAAGGTGGACTCGCGGGTGGGGTCCATGGCCGAGGGAAAGATGCCCCAGTGGTCGACGAGCTGGTAAGGGCCGGGGCCGCTGGCGAGGTTGGGATAGCCGATGAACCACGAGGTGGTGTGGCAGGGCATGTCGAACTCAGGAACAACGCGGATGCCGCGGTCGTGCGCATAGGCCAGGATGTGCCGGACCTGGGCCTGCGTATAGAACTGGCCGTTGGCTGCGCCTTTTTCCTGCAGCAGCGGGTAAACCTTGCTCTCGATGGGGAAGCCCTGATCCTCAGAGAAGTGCCAGTGGAGGACGTTGAGCTTGACGGCTTCCATGCCGTCGAGGTTGCGCTCGATGACGGGGATGGGCTGGAAGTGCCGGCCGGCATCGATCATCAGCCCGCGCCAGGGGAAGCGGGGTGCGTCGTCGATGGTGACGGCGGGCGCGGCGAAGCCCTGCGGCGTGATGCGGACCAGTTGGAGAAATGTCTGCAGGCCGTGGAGGATGCCGAGGGGATTGGGCGCGCTGAGTTCGGCCGAGGTGGGCGTGACGGTCAGGTGGTAGGACTCGTCTTCGCCGAGCTTCTGGACCGGGGCGCTGGGGCCGGTGGTTTTGATGGTCAGCGTGGCAGGCGCGTCGGCCGGCGGCGTGGTGAGCAGGATGCCGGTCTGCTTGACGAGCGTGGCGAGGAAGCGGTCTTTGGCCTCGGTGAGGCGGGGCTCGGTGTAGCCGGTGAGCGCGACCTTGAAACTGCCGGTAATGGGGAGCTGGCCCTGCTGGTAGGCGACGTGAGCCGGCAGCGGCATCAGCGCGGGCGTAGGGATGGGCGTTTGGGCGGCGAGCGGAAGGGCGGCAAGGGCGGCAACAGAGAGAAGGCGGCGAATCACGGCAGCTCCTGAAAGGGGTGTGGGGCGTGCGGGCTTGCTTGGGGGCGAGTGTAGCAGGTGGGGGGCAAGGGTGTGATCATTTTTTGTGGATTTGATCAGAAAGATGATCAATGCGCGGCTGTTATTGTGCCATCGCGGCCGGTCCGGGCGCGGGAATATCCGTGCGGAGGGACTCAATAGTGGCGCGAAGCCGCTGCGTCAGCTCTTCGGTTTGGCGGAGGGTCATGCCTTTGGTGTCGATGGGCTCGCCGACGGTGAGGGTGATGGGGCAGGGATAGAAGTGGTGGGTGTGGATGGGGAGCAGGTCGTAGACGCCGCTGAGCGCAATGGGCACCAGCGGGACCTGGGCGCGGATGGCGAGGAAGGCTGCGCCGGAGAGGAAGTCGCGGAGCTGGCCGTTGTTGGTGCGGCCGCCCTCGGGGAAGACGAAGAGGGGCATGCCGGCGCGGAGGGCGCGGGCGCCGGAGCCGAGGCTGGAGAGCGAGGCGTGGGGGTTGGCGGTGTCAATGGGGAGCTGGCCGGAGCGGTTGAGATGCCAGCCGATGAAGGGCAGGCCCCAGAGCTCCTTGCGCGCGAGGATGCGGAACTGGAAGGGCAGCGCGCTGAAGATGACGGGCGTATCCATATAGGACGTGTGGTTGGAGGCGTAGACGGCGACGGGATGCTTGGTGAGGTTTTCCGCGCCGCGGAGGTTGAGGCGCGCGCCGGAGATGCGAACGCAGCCGCTGGCCCAGGTGCGGGCGATGCGATGCTGCAGGCGGCCGGATTTCTCGACGAGGGAGACGATCAGCGAGAGACTGCCGCAGAGAGCGGTCCAGCAGAAAAAGATGGGAGCCTGAAGAACATTGCTGCGCCAACGCATGAGGCGCGGCATGGGGGTGGGACCGCGTCATGCGCGGGCCTCGGCAAGCAAGAGCGCGCGGGCTTCTCCGACTAAGTAGACGGAGCCGGAGACCACTGCGTGGGGCGGATTTGCGCTGGAGTCTGCGGAGCGCGCGAGCGTAAGCGCTTCGGCGACGGAGCTGGCGGCGATGGCGGGCGTGCCGGTGGCGGCCGCGGCGGCGAGCAGGTCGGCGGTGGGCGTGGCGCGCGGGCTGGCGATGGGCGCGAAGATCACGCGATCGAAGAGCGGGAAGAGGATCTGCGCCATCTCCGCGATGGGCTTGTCGCGCAGGCAACTGAAGACGAGCACATGCGGGCCGGGCGCGGCGAGGGTTTCGCGCAGGCCGGCGCGCAGTGCCCACGCCCCGGCGGGGTTGTGCGCGACGTCGAGGACCCACTGTGTTGTGCCCGTCGTGATGCGCTCCAAACGCGCAGGCCACTGCGTGGAGTGGATGCCTTCGGCAATCGCGGCCGGCGTGACAGGAATGTTGTGATGCTCAGCTAACTCAACGGCAGCCGCGATGGCGAGCGCGATGTTGCGGTGCTGATGCGCGCCGTGCAGCGGCGATGCGATCTCGATGGCCTGGCCGAGGACTTCGACGGCGTAAGGCTCGTCGGCGACGACCAGCGACTGCGGCATGTAAGGAACGGCGCTGACGCCGCGCACGTTCAACTCCATCGCAACTTCACCGAGGGCCTGGTTGGCTTCAGGATGTTGCGGCAGCGTGATGAGCGTGCCGTTGGCGCGAAGGATGCCGGCTTTCTCGTGCGCGATGGCGGCGATGGTGGAGCCGAGCCATTCGGTGTGGTCGAGCGAGATGTCCGTGATGACGGAGAGAAGCGGATCGACGATGTTGGTGGCGTCGAGGCGGCCGCCCATGCCCACTTCAAGGACCGCGAAATCTACCGAACTAGCTCCGGGCGCCGGTTCAGCGAAGTGGAGGAACGCCATGCCAGTGAGCGTCTCAAAGAAGCTGGGCATCTGCGCCAGCTTGGCCTCCTGCACAAGCTGCTGCCCTGCGTTGTCGATGCGGAAGTAGAGCGCGGCGAAGTCATCGTCGGAGACTTCAATGCCGTTGATGCGGATGCGCTCGTTGGGGCGGGTGAGATGCGGCGAGGTGTAGAGCCCGGTGCGCAGGCCGGAGGCTTTCAGGATCGACGCGAGCGTGGAAGCCGTTGAGCCTTTGCCATTGGTGCCGGCGATGAGCACGGCGGGGAATTTGTGATGCGGATTGCCCAGGGCGTCGAGGAGGATGCCGATCTCGTCGAGCGAGAATTTGCGGCGCGCCGCGCCCGGCAGCGTGAAGAGCTCGGGGGTCATGGCGGTGAGCTGATCGATGGCGGAGGAGTAGGACATGGAAGCTTCAGTATAGAAGGCGTGGACAGCGATTAGCTGTCATGGGTCAGCGGTCAGTTCCGTGGGATGCGTCTGGGATTTCCGAGGCGCTATTCGGAGTCGGAAAGGTGTTTGTCTGCCTCTGAGGTCTCGTCGTCGGAGGCCTTGTTGGGAGGGTTGCGCTTCTCGAGGGTGTCGCGCTGGGAGCGGGCGGCGGAGGCGAGCCCGGCCAGCAAGCGCTCCATGTGGGGATTGATGGAGCGGCGCAGCGCGGGCTTGCGGGCAAAGCAGATGGTCCAGTAGATGAGCGAGGCAAGATAGCTGAGAACGACCAGCTGGTCGAGGCGATGGAACTGCTCGCTGTAGGGTTGATGAGCGTGCAGGATGGAGACGGCGAGGCTGAAAACCGAGTAGATGCCGAAGCCGGTGGCGACCTGGAGTTCGCGGTCGCGCCAGCCGATGGCGAGCAGTTGACTGCATGCGGCGAGCACGAGGAAGAAGAGGATGCGGATGATGGCGAAGACCTGCTCAAGGCGGAGAAGGCGAATCTCCACCATGGGGTAGGAGCTGAGCACCTGGCTCGCTGTGAAGGGCCAGATGGCCAGCCCTATGAGAACGACGACAAGGGCGAAGGCAGGCAAGAGCCAGCGCGGACGCGCGAGCTGGTAGGGACGAAGAACCGAGGCGGCGAGCTCGATGATGACCGCATATTGCAGCAGCGAGTCGAGCGAGGTTTCGACGATGTAGAGCTTCACGTAGTCGTAGGCGCCATAGTGGCGCGCCAGCAGGGGCATGACGCAGTCGGACACCAGAGCCCAGCAGATATAGAGATAGAAAACCGGGAGTGAGCGCCAGCCGCGCCTCCACGTGAGCAGAGCGGCGATCACGATCTCGAGTATCACGCCAAGGACGACGGCTTTTGAATCCCAGGACAAGGTCTGTGCCCTCATGGAATGCCGCGGGCGAGGGAGCGCAACTCGAGCACAAGCGCTGCGGAGGGGATGGCTCAGTCTACGCCGGAAAGGCGGGCGTGCCGCGAAGAAAAGCGCGCGTGCGGTTTCGGACAGCGGTTTGCGAAAGCGGACAGGTGCGCTTGCGGGAATGCGCAGCGCGGGACGCGCGACAAGCAGAAAACAAAGACCGGCCGGGGTTGCCGGCTCCGGGTGAATGCTTTGGCAGTCCGGCCTGCAACGTGCTTCAGGCCAGATACGACTTTTCTCCATCGCGTGTGCGGGGGAAACGTCGAATGGCTTAGCACGCGCTCAAAACGAGTGCCTGGAGGATTGCTCTGTATGAAGGTACGAATCATTGCGGCTGCTTTGATGATGGCTTCTTTTGTCACTACGGGATTCGCGGAAAAGAAACTGTGGAGCGGGCCGGAGGCTTATCTGGGGCAGACGCCGCCGGGAGATACGCCCGAGGTGTTTGCGAAGGGATTGCTGACGAGTGGGGATGGAATGTTTGCCATGGGGCGCGTGGCGTTTTCGCACGACGAGCGCGAGTTTTATTTCACCGCCAACGACTCGTGGAACAGCCTGGAGCATGGGGCGATTGAGGTGGTGCGCTACGAGAAGCATGGATGGGGCAAGCCGGAGGTGGTGAACAAGCAGTTCATTTCGCCGACGCTGTCGATGGATGGGAACGTGCTCTATTTCCGGCGCGGGAACATGCACAACGTCTGGCTCTCGCATAAGACCAGCGCGGGCTGGAGCGAGCCGGTGGAGTTCTTGAATACCAAGTTCGGCGTATATGACTACATGCCGACCAGGAGCGGGCGCATCTATGTGGGCAGCGATGCGGGGCCGGACGACGCGAAGAACGGCAGCACCTATGTCTACAGCCTGTTGACCGCGCCAACGGCCGCCGTGGCCGCGGCGAAGAGCCTCGGCGCTCCGCTGAACGGGCCGGGATTCAACGGCGATTTGTTTGTCGCGCCGGATGAGTCGTACATGATTGTGAGCACCAACGAGACGCCGACTTATCAGTCGGAGTTATACATCGCATTTCATAACTCGGATGGGTCGTGGGCCAAGCCGGTGAGCCTGGGCGCGAAGATCAACGATGGGCTGGCGCACCGGTGGGGTCAGTATGTGACTCCGGATGGAAAGTATCTCTTCTATACGCGCGGGACCAGCGAGAAGGACTGCGCTGTGTATTGGGTGCGGTTCGATACGTTGCTGGATAATTTGCGGCCGAAGAAGGGGTGAGGGGCACCTGCGGCGCGGCAGGCGCGCTGTGCACGAAGGTCCCGCGGGACGGAGCTGGGAATGTAAAGTGGAAGCGAGGCTCCGATGAAAGCTGACCGGTTCTTCTATAGCGCCACAGGGGCTGTGTATCTGCTGGTGATGCTGCTTGGGTTTCACGCGTTCTACACGCATGGAACGGGCGTGGCCGGCAGGGTGATCAGCCCCCTGATCTTCGCCGTCGTGCTGGTGCATGGCATGGCGATCACGAGCTGGTATCTGCTGTTTCTGGCGCAGGCGCTGCTGATCGCGACGAAGAATCGGCGGGTGCATATGAGGCTGGGCTGGACGGTCGCCGGCCTCGGTCCGCTGATCGCGTGCATGGGAACGGTGGTGGCGATCCGCTCGGTGCAACTAGCTCCGCCGGGCTTTCTCTTTTTCGGCATGGTGTACAGGCGCTTTCTGCTGGTGATGCTGACGGAGGTGGCGCTGTTCGCGTTGTTTGCGGCGGCGGGCGTGCTGGCGCGCAAGAAGCCGGGCATTCACCGGCCGATGATGACGCTGGCCGGCCTCGCGCTCCTGCCCGGCGCAACAGGACGCATTCCGCTGCTGGACCAGATCTTCGGGATGAGCGGTCCTTCGGGGCTCTTTGGCGCGGTCTTTGTGCTGGGCGCGGCGCTGCTGCTGATTCGCTGGATGCTGACGCGTAAATTTGACACGTCGTTTGCCGGCGGCTATGCGGCTCTGGTGATCGCGTGCCTGGGAGCGGAGTATTTTGCGCTGACCGATGTGGGCGCAGAAGTGGCCAGCGCGATTCTGAAATTCTGAGGAGATAGTTCAGTTCTGCAACAGCAGCTGCAGGGCTCGGCGGGCAGACTGGAGACAGGCGCTGGCTTCGTCCTCGCTCAAGAGGCCCTGGTGGACGGCTTTTTTGCCGGTGTCGTTGACCTGGTTGGCGACGCGGGGGAAGTCGGGATCGATGCCAGTCATCTGCAGGTTGTTGTTGACCTCATGCAGCAGGTTGCCGAGAGTGGCGGCGTTGCGGTAGCGGGTGCGGATGAGCCGCGTGAGTTGCGCGGGGAGCTTCTGCTTGATGGCCTCTTCTAAAACCGACCGGCACATGACGGCGCAGGCAGTGAAGAGGCCGTAGAAGTAGCAGCGGGTGGCTTCGTCGAGGTAGCGATCGGCTTCCTCAGAGCTGGGCGCGGCCACCACAACTTCTCCGAGCTGCGTGGCGCGTGCGACGGCGGGCTCGATGAGCTCCAGCAATTCGAAAGCAAAGGCGGCGCGGAGCAGGTCGTTGTGCTGAGCGTCGAGGGCGCGCTGAATTTCCTGCCACGCGGGCGGCGCGGCGCCCTTGCCGGAGCGCTGCAGGCGGGTGAGCGAGGTGAGGCGCTGCCGAGCGTGCTGCACAAAGCCCTGGCGCATGTCGATGGCCAGGCTGCGCCACTCGGCGATGAAGGCGGCGGGGTCGCGGCGATAGCGATCGAGAAGCTCGTCATAGACAATGCCGGGCAGCACGTTGCGCAGCTCGGCGAAGCGGTTGGTGCGGGCCAGCTCGGCGATGGAGTGGCAGAAGTCGCGGCCGGGCGCGGCCTTGGCAGACATGGCGATCAACTGCTGCTCGAGCGCGGCGATGTCGATGGCCATGAAGGCAATCTCCCATGATTCAGACTAGGTGCGCGAGCGAGGCGAGATGGGTGCGCAGACGACGAATATTCGGCAGGCTTTCAAGAATGGGACGTCGCGCGGCAGTGTGGGACAAGGCCGTGCCTTTGGTTTTCGGCTCGGTTTTCCTCGGACTGAAGAGGGAGTTGTGGAAGGCGTGGAAGAGCGGGTTGGTGTTGAGAACCGGGGCTGCGGAAAGCCGCGTGGGACGTGGGGTTGGACCCGCTCTCAACACAAGGTGCGCGGTTTCCACATGGGGTTTGCGTGGAACTGTGGGAAGCGTGGGAAAGCTGGGGCAGGTGAGGCGAGGTGTAGATGAGTTTTCCAATTGTCCTGAAATGCTCTGCGAAGTTTTAGAAAAGTGGAAGGGCTGTTAAAGGTGCGTGGATTGTGGCGATGGGCGAGGTTTCCACTTTTCCTGAGGGAACTACGGGTACTACTGTCTTTTATCTCTATCTTTCTTCCTCAATACACAGTTTCCGTCGCGGAGAGTTGCGGGCGGAGCGGGGAGCGTTCATGGGGACGCTGCGCGGGCGAGTGCGTTGGCCTATAGAATTCACTCGAGCCTGGATTGAGTTTGCCTGCTGCGATGAGACTGCTTCGAGAGGAACGCGCGAAGTTGGTGCTGCCGATGTGGAGTGCACTGGCGCGCGCGGCTGCGGTGCTCGCGCTGCTTGTCTCGGTGGGTGTGGGCGCGCAGGGGGTGGATGCCAGCGCGTGGCAGAGCGGGACGACAGACCTGGTGAATGGCTGGCGCACGCAGGCGGGCGACGATCTGCGCTGGGCGCAGCCGGGCTTTGACGACAACGGATGGAAGACGGTGGAGCTGGATGCGCTGGGAGCTGCCCAGCCGGGGTGGCGATGGTTTCGGCTGCATGTGAAGCTCGCGCGGGGCCATCCGCATGAGCATCTGCTGATCGTCGGCGGTGAGGGCGTGTACGAGCTCTATGTGAACGGTCAGCGGAATCCTGACACGGAGCTACGCTCGACCTTTGGCGTCGAGCGGCCGAGGGAGCTGGTAGTTCCGCTGGCGGACGATGTGGATGAGTTCACGCTGGCGCTGCGGACGCGGGCCACGCTGATGTACACAGGCTGGCATCTGCCGCTGTTCCTGACCGTCGCGGTGGGTTCTCCGGATGCGATTGACAACGAGCGGGCGTCGTTCGAGAGCGGGCGCATGTATGCGGCGATTCTTTCGCTCGCGATCAATGCGCTGCTGGTGCTGGCGGGACTGGCGGCGTTCGCGCTGTACCTGAGCGAGCGCAAGCGGGCGGAGTATCTATGGCTCGGGCTCTATCTGTTTCTGCTGGGGCTGTCGAACGCGTTGCTCTATGCCTCGGCTGCGGCGCTGGCGCCACTGGCGTGGAACAACGAGCTGGGCGATCCGCTGATCTACGTGTACACGATCATGCAGATCGAGTTCACGTTTCGCTTTGCGGGGCGCAGGGCGAACAGGGCGTGGCGCGCGTATGAGGCGCTGCTCGTGCTGTCCCTGGCAGTGAATGGGTTGATGACGATTGGCGTGGTGCCCAGCGATGCGTATGAGGCGTTCGAGGCGGTGATGATTCTGCCTGCGGCGCTGCTGCTGCCGGTGATGCTGCTGGTGTGGTATCGCAAGGGCAATCGTGAGGCGGGATGGCTGATTGGGCCGAGCCTGCTGCCGGCTGCTGCTGCGGCGATCTACGATGTGGGCAATACGTCGCTCTACGCGGGATGGGGAAAGCTTGATTTTCTCGCGAACCCGATTCCGCTGGGGCTGATTCCGGTGCAGCTTTCCGATGCGGGCGACCTGCTGTTTCTGCTGGCGATTGCGGTGGTGATGTTCTTCCGGTTTACGCGGGTGAACCGCGAGCAGGCGCGGACGGCGGCGGAGCTGGCCGCGGCGCGGGAGCTGCAGCAGAGGCTGGTTCCCGCGGAGCTTCCGATGGTGGAGGGCTACGCGCTGGCCGCGGCGTATCTGCCCGCGCAGGAAGTGGGCGGCGACTTTTACCAGATCTTCGACGGCGGGGACGGCGCGCTGCTGGTGGTGCTGGGCGATGTGAGCGGCAAAGGGCTGAATGCGGCGATGCGCGGCACGCTGGCCATGGGCGGGCTGCGTGCGCTGGCGACGGAAGGGCTGGGGCCGGCGGAGATTTTGACGCGGCTGAACCGGCAACTCACGGAGCCGGGCGAGGGAGGGTTCATCACCTGCGTGTGTATCCGGTTGGGACAGGACGGCGCGGGGAGGGTGGCGAATGCGGGCCATCTGCCGCCCTATCGCAACGGCGCGGAGATTGCGGTGGACGCGGACCTGCCGCTGGGGATTGCAGCAGCGGAGACCTATCGGGAGCGGGGGTTCACGCTGGCCGCTGGCGACCGGCTGATGGTGCTCTCCGACGGCGTGGTGGAGGCGCGCGACGCGGCGGGCGCGCTGTTCGGGTTTGACCGCACGCGGGCCATCAGCGCGCAGAGCGCGGATGCGATCGCGGATGCCGCGCGGGCGTTTGGGCAGGAAGACGACATCACGGTGCTGACACTGACGCGGGATTGAGCGCGAGAATCCGCATTGGGGACGGGTTTTCCACGAGTCAATGCGTTAAGAAGATGCATACAATCAGAGGCAGGAATCGCGCGGCGTTTCAGGGGCTCCCGTGTGTGTTGTAGAGTGGGGCCAGCGTGAGCGGCGCGGCGCATGAGGATGGGTTTATGGCGATGGTTGAAACCGAAGTGGAGAAGCCGGCCGCGCAGGGAGCAGCGATGGAGATTACCGTAAGCCGCCAGGAACTGGTGAAAGAGCTGACCGCGACGCAGAGCGTGGTGGAGCGCAAGACCACGATTCCGATCCTCTCGAATTTTCTGATCGAGGCCGAGAACGACCGGCTGATGATCACGGCGACGGACCTGGATCAGGCGATCCGCACCAGCGCCGCGGTGAAGGTGAAGAAGCCTGGCTCGTGCACCATTCCCGCGCGCAAGCTCTACGACTACATCAAGCTGCTGCCGGAAGGCGACATCTCGATCAAGCTGCTCGAGAACCACTGGGTGCAGATTCGTTCGGGCCGGTCGAACACCAAGATGGTAGGCATGGCGCGGGCAAATTATCCGCAGGTGCCTGAGTTCCCGGCGGTGACGGCGACGTCGATCTCCGCGCCGGCGCTGAAGACGCTGATTGCGCGCACGATTTTTGCGATCTCGAACGAGGAGTCGCGCTACACGCTGAACGGCGCGCTGCTGGTGTTGAAGGCAGAGTCTCTGGCGATGGTGGCGACCGATGGACACCGGCTTTCATTCGTGGAGAAGCCGGGCGAGACGCTGGAAGGCATCAGCGGCGAGAAGCGCGTGCTGATTCCGCGCAAGGCGCTGCAGGAGCTGCAGCAGTTGCTCTCGAACACCGACGCCGAGAAGGTGGAGTTTGCTGACGACGAGCACACGCTGTTCTTCAAGGTGGGCCACCGCACGCTGAGCACGCGGCGGCTTTCGGGGCAGTTCCCCAACTATGAAGCGGTGATGCCGCGGGACAACACGCGGTTCGCGGTGGTGCGGTCGAGCGAGCTGGGCGCGGCGATTCAGCGCGTGGCGCAGTTCGCGGACGAGCGTTCGGGTGCGATCCGGATGCGGCTTGAGTCGAACGAGCTGAAGGTCAGCTCGAGTTCGACGGAGTCGGGCGAGTCGGAAGACACGATCGATACGCCGTACTCGGGCGAGCCGATTGTGGTGGGATTCAACTCGTCGTACATCCTGGAGTTTTTGAAGTCGCTGGGCAACGAGGGCGAGGTGCGGCTGGAGTTCAAGGACTCGCAGTCGGCGGGCCAGATTCGCCCGGAAGATCCGGATGCCGAGTTCAAGTCGCGCTATGTGCTGATGCCGATGAGGATCTGAACGGCAGGGAATAAAGAATAGGGAATAGAAACGGTCCAGCTGACGCTGGGCCGTTTTTGTTTTGTGCGGCGATGCGCGTCAGGCGGTGAGGAGGGAGACTTTGCCCTTCGCGGATTTCGTAAAGGCGTGGAGCAGACGGCCGCTGGAGTCGAGGTGGCGAAGAGTCAACGCTTCGCGCGTGACGGAGAGGTGGCTGAAGCCGTAGACCTTTTGCGCGTAGGGGCCGCGCTGGGACTGGTTGAGCTTGAGGTCGTAGAGATCGGCTCCGCCGCCGCCGGACATAAAGAAGCTGGTGGGGTGGCCCTCGAACTCGAGGTGCTGCAGATCGTGGTCGTGGCCGGCGAGATAGAGCGGGACGTTGTGCTTGCGCAGGAGTGGGTCCCAGTCGCGAATGAGCACGGGGTGGTCGCCGTGGGGGCCGTCAGAGTAGATAGGGTGGTGGCCGAGGACCACGAGGAAGGGCGTGGTGCGCGGCTTTTCGAGTTCGCGCTCGAACCAGGCCAGCTGCTCGATGCGCTGCTCGTCGGTGAGGGTGAAGTTGCGGCCGGCGGCTTGCGGGCCGTTGGGGTGAGGCATGTTGCTATCGAGCGCAATGAAGGTGATGAGCGGCTTGTGCGCGGGGAAGTCGAAGCGGTACCAGCGCGCGGGCATGGTCCAGCGGGTGTGGGGCTGGCGGGCGTAGGCCAGCTCGGCGTCGACTTTGCTTTCGGGGAAGTTCTGGTAGTCATGGTTGCCCAGGATGGCATAGGCGGGGCAGTCGAAGAGGCTGGCCGGATACATCTGCTCGAACTGCGACTGCCAGCGCGGGGATTGCACGCCGCCGGTGAGGTCGCCATACCAGTTGTCGCCGAGGAGCACGAAAGCTTCGGGGCGGATAGTGTGCTCGCGAGCGTAGCTCTGCATGCCTGCGGCCACGGCGGTCTGGCCGGTGTGGTCGCTCTCGTAGCCCCAGTCGCCGATGAAGAGGATCTCGGCTGCACCGGGTTTGGAGTGCGCGGCGTAGGGCCGCGGTGAAATCGAATCGAGCGAGCCGAGCGCGGCAAGGGCGCTGAAGGCAAAGGTCTGCTTGAGGAAGCGGCGGCGGCTGGAGGGAGCGGCGAAGGCGTCAGACGGCATAGCTCATTTTAAGCACTCGTTTGTGAAGGGAGTGTTGCGCGAGGGGTTGGTCTATTGCGCGCCCATCTCGCGAAGAATGGAATTCACGCGATCCGTTGCTTCGGTCAAGCTGATCTTCTGGCTGCTTCGGACGAGCTGGATTGCGTCAATCCTGCGGCCCTGTTTGAGAAGCGAGCGGACCGAGGCTTCGTCGCCGATGGCTCCGGAAAAAGCGGGGCCGGGATCAGACTGCGTCTCGGGGGAGTCGATCTTGAGGAAGTTCAGGATCTCCCGTTTGAGTTTCTCGTATTTTTGAAGATCGCCCGCGTAGTTGTCGGACATTGGGACGGAGCCCTGCTCGGTGAGGATGGTCAGGCGATAGACGAGCACGTTGTTTTTTGCCGCGGTTGTTTCCATGCCGATGCCGGTGATGCCGCTGAACGGAACGGTGCCGGTGGCAACACGAAAGAGGCGGCGTCGATTCCATAGGGCCTGCTGACGCCCGGAATCAAATGTGACGACTTCCCTGCGCCAGAACAGAAGGGCGCACAGGGCGAGGAAACCAACAGCCACATAGTAGACGGGCCCGCCGTGGATCATGATCATGCGGTAGAGGAGCGGCACCATGGCGCAGGTTAGAAGCACAGACAGCCAGATGGTGCTGTCGACAATCACCAGCTCCTGGTTCGTCTTGCGAACGATGTGCATGGGAAACTATGGCATGAAATGACTGGATTGCGCACAACGTTTGCTGTTTGCGCGCTGGGGGCTACCAGGTGAGGGTGACGGTGATGGTTTGGAAGCCGGTGCCGGGGGGAAAGTGCGCGGTTAGCTGGAGCGGCTGACCCATCGCATACGTCCGATGCTCACCATAGAGATCGGGTAATTCAGCACCCGACGCCGTTAGCTTGATCCGCGAATCATTGACGCTGTACGGAATCCGCACCTCGGTTCCAGCGGGGCCTTCGAGGGTAAACGTGAGGTTGTGCGCGGCCAGTGTCTGATTGAGGACGCGGATGGAGGCGCTGCGTGCGCCGGGCAGAGGGGCTTGAAAGGCCGGTTCGATTTCGACAGGCGGGCGTGGAATTTCGAGGCGCTCGCCACCAACTTGCTTTGCGTTCGCGATGCTGGTGGCGAGCTTGATTTCTGCGGCGTTGTCTCCCTGAATCTCAACTGTGAGGACGCCCAACATCTGCGTGAAGAGAAGGTCGACGGTGTCCTTGCCGATTGCGAGATGCTTGATCTTCGCGAGCGCCCAGCTTGCGGGCAGATGCGGATTCACGGTAATCGTTTTTGTCTGGGCGTTGATGGAGATGCCGAAGAGGCCGCGCAGGGTGGGCGTGATGACCATGGCGCTCGACCACAATTGATGCGAAGTACTGCGGCCCATGGGGACATAGAAGTCGCCGGAGAGGAGCTCGGTGTCTGCGCCGAGATCCTGCGCGCGGGTGAGGTTCGCGTTTTCCTTGAGGAGCTGATAGCCGGCGAGGGGCTGGTTGGCGCGGTACTCGGCGAGCGCGGCCCAGCCGGTGAAGAGCGGCCAGACGGAGCCCTGGTGGTAGCTCATGCCGTCGTAGATTTTTTCGGTGTTGGCAACGTCGCGCGCGCCCCAGTCGGTGTTGATGGGAGATGCGACGAACTGTCGCAGACAGTCATCCGTGTGATCGAGAATCGCTTTGCCGTTGGCCGGGTCCCACCAGGCCAGCGCGGGATAGACAGTGCTGGTGCGGTCGAGCGTGGGCGTGCCGTCCTTGAGGATGTCGCGGCTGAAAGCGTAGCAGGACTTTTCCGGGTCGTAGTACTCGGCGTTGATGGTCTTGGCGACTGCATCAGCCCGTTGCTGTGCGGCTTTGGATTTGGCGTTGTCGTTGAAGGCATGCTCGATCGCTGCCATGGCGGATGAGGCCTGCTGATCGAGTAGCGCGAGATAAATTTCCTGGTGAGGCATGCCGCCGGGCCAGCTCTCCACCCAGCCCGTGCCCTGCGAGTTGTCGTAGATGCCGTCGTGATCGGTGTCGTGGGCGGGATCGGTTTCAAAGGCCCAGGCCTTCTCGATGGCGTCGCGATGGGAGGCCAGGAATGCGGTGTCGCCGGTGGCGCGGAGATAGTCGGCGCAAGCCAGCAGGAACAACGGAGTGGAATCGGCGGCGGCGTACTCGTAGGGGAACTGCTGCCAGTCGACGGCCGAGGCGGTCTGCGAGAACTCGTGCATGATTTTGCCGTCGGCGCGCTGGCGGTGGATAAGGAACTCAAGCTCGTCGCGGCTCAGAGAAAAATCGCCGTAGCCGTTGACGGCGTAGAGCGTGTAGAGAGCGTCGCGGCCGAAGAACCAGCCGAAGCCGGGGCGCGCGGAGTCGCCCGAAGAGTAGTAGCCGGCAACGAGGGCGGACTGATCGGGCGCATCGCCGTTGACGGCGGCGGTCGCCGGAACGTGGGTCTTGAGCTGCTCGATGGAGACGACGGCCCACTGGAAGGCTTCGTCGAGGGACTTGTCGGGAGTTTCGATGGAGACGGAGTGGTCGAGCAGGGTTTTGTAGTGCGCGGCCTGCGCGGCGTAGAGCGCGGGGATTTCTTCGTTGAGATGGGCGAGGGTTCGGCCGAGCACGCGCTCATTGGCGGTGGCGCGGTCCATGCCGACGGCCATGAGCAGCGGGAAGAGACGGCCGCGATCGCGGACGGGGTCGATGTGGAGCTTGAGCTCGGCGGGATACTCCTTGGGGCGCTCCTGATAAGGCGCGAGGATGCCCGGCGCCGCGTCGGGAATGGTGACAGCGGCGGCGAAGTCGGGATAGTCGGTCTGGAGGGCGTAGAAGCCGCCAGCAGCGAAGGGATTGTGCGGGTCGGGCGAGATCCAGCCGGCGTCAGGGACGCCTTCATTGCGCTCGGGCCACATCCACTGCAGGTCTGGTGTGAAGCGGAAGGTGAAGTCAGTGGGATGCAGGCAGTCGAATTCAAACAGCACGACGGGGCCGGTGGCGGCGCGTCCGGCGTCCGGCGCGGCATCCATTTGGGTGGGGGGCGAAAACATGATCTGGCGGACGGTGAAGCCGACGTGGGAGTACGTAAGGATGGTGCGGTCGGGGCGGACTTCGATTTCGGCGGCCAGCTGATTGACGTTGATGGGGACGGGGTAGCCCTCGATCTGCGCCTCGATGGTGAGCTGCGAGAGAAGCTTGACCGGCAGCACCCAGGCCTCGAGCGAGCCGTCCTGCTGGCCGAGGAGAACGCCGCGCGGCCCGGCGACGGTGAAGGGCATTTGCGACTGCGCAGGTTCGCGCAGGACCGGGCCGGTGGTGTCAAAGGGCAGTGCCGCCACGGGAGTAAAGACGGGAGGCGGAACGGGCGCGGGGGTTTGGGCGGTGAGGGCGGTGGCGGCAACGAACACGGCAAGAGCGGCAAGACTGCAAGAGGGACGGCGCATGGGGCTGAGTCCTGAGTGAGATGAGAACCGATCTCGAAAAAGCTGACCGATGGTGACCAGTCTAAAGCGAGCGGGGCGATGGTGACCGGGAAACTCCGGGAAGCGGACAAAGGCAACTCAAGCTATGGTTTCTCATCGAAGCCTATTATTTTCCATACATCGATGATGAGAAGTGCTTGATTTTTAAGCAATTTGCTCGCATTTGTGAATCGGCCGTGAAATTGCAAAGCTTTCTATACAACCATTCACGGAGGGGCAAGAATCCCGATGCGCAAACTGCTTTGGAAGGTATTTGCTTTATCGATTGTGCTGCTTGGCGCGATTCAGTTGAGAGCTCAGGATCAGGCTTCGATCACCGGCACCGTCACCGATCCGACGGGCGCGGAGATTCCCGCGGCCGCTGTGACCCTGGAGAACCCGTCGACGAGCGTGAGCTACAAGACGACCACTAACGGGCAGGGATCCTATACGTTCACGAACGTCCAGGCGGGTCCTGGGTACAAGCTGACGATTGAGGCGCCGGGGTTCAAAACCACCACACTGACGGGCATCTACCTGAACGTGAGCGCGACGCGCACGCAGAACGTGAAGCTGACGGTTGGCGCGACGGCACAGACGGTGGAGGTTTCGGCATCTGCCCAGACGGTGACTCTGAACACGACCGACGCCACGGTGGGCAATAACTTCCAAGTACAGTTTATGCAGGATCTGCCCGTTGAGAATCGCGACAGCCCCGCCGCGCTGTTTACCATGCAGCCGGGCGTGACGCTGGATGGCGCCGTGACGGGCGCGCGCACCGACCAGAGCAACGTAACGCTGGACGGACTGGAAGTGAACGACGACGCTACGGGTCAGTTTGGTGCGATTGTCGGCAACGCGCCGGTGGACTCGGTGCAGGAGTTTCGCGGGACCACGGCGGGGCAGCTTTCGAGCGCGGGCCAGGGCGGCGGCGGACAGTATTCGTTGGTTACGCGGAGCGGAACAAATCAGTTTCATGGCAATGTGAACGAGTACCACCGCGACACGGATCTGGAAGCCAACGACTGGTTCAACAACAACAGCGGCGTGGGACGGTCTCCCCTGATCCGCAACCAGTTTGGCGGCAACATTGGCGGTCCGATCTGGCGCAATAAGGCATTCTTCTTCTTCGACTGGGACAGCCGGAAGGATACGCTGAGCAACCTGGTGGAACGCACGGTGCCGATGGGTACCAACACCAGCGGCTATCGCGGTGGCAACGTTTCTTATGTGGGCACCGGCGGCGCGATCGAAACGCTGGATGCGACACAGGTGGCATCGTACGATCCAACCGGGGCAGGCTGGAACTCCTCGGAGTTGTCTCTGTTCCAGAGCCGTTATCCAATCGCGAACGATCTCAGCGGCGGGTACGGCGACCTGGTGAACACGGCGGGTTACCGATTCAATGCACCGTTCCCTTATACGGAGAACGACTTCGTTCAGAGGATTGATTTCAACCTGAACGATAAGATGAAGATCTTCGGGCGCGGGACGGTGGACCGGGAAAACGCGACGGAAAGTGCGATCCAGTTCCCCGGCGATCCGGTGACCTATCCCTTCTACGATCGCAGCACGGCATGGGTAGTGGGACACACGTGGACGATCAATGACCACATGCTGAACCAGGCCTCGTATGGCGAGACGCTCGAGGACTTCTCGTTCAATGTGACCTATAACCCGCAGGGAGCGAACCAGTACGGATTCAGCGGCCTGCCCAGCAGCGGCCCCTATGGCGGCGGCAACAACTCACAGGCGCGGACGTTTCCGGTGCCGATGGTGCGCGACGACTTCAGCTGGGAGAAGGGAAAACATAGCTTTACCTTCGGCGGCACGTTCAAGTGGAAGACGCCGGACGGGTTCGCGGCCGAGAACTTTAACTTCCCCAGCGTGGGCGTGGCGGGCAACACATACCTCACGGCGCTTTCGCCGGCGCAACGGCCCTCCGATCTCGATCCCGATTCGCAGTACTACACGACGATCTACGACAGCTTGTACTCGACGGCGCTGGGCGTGGTGCCGGTGGTGAATTCGAACTTCAGCTACAACAACAAAGGGCAGGTGCAGCCACAGGGATCCGGCCTCTCGCTGAAGTACCGCAACTACGAGACGGAAGTCTACTTCGGGGACACGTGGAAGGTGACGCCGAATCTCGACATCAGCTACGGCGTGCGGTATCAGAACTACACCGTACCTTACGAGGTCCACGGTAATGAAGCGATCACGAACATGGTCCAGGACGGAAAGGTTTCGGACTTTACCTGGGATACGTTCTGGAAAGATCGCGAGGCGCAGAGCGCGGCGGGCAACACAGCACCCGATGGCCTGCCCTTCCTGCAGTTCCTCTACGGCGGCAAGGCGAACAATCAGCCGAGCTACTACCAGCCGAGCAACAAGAACTTTGCGCCGAGCGTGGCGTTTGCCTACAGCCCGAGCTGGGATAAGAAGTCGGTGTTCCGCGCCGGAGCGAGCCTCAAATACGACTACTCACTGATCAACGCGCTCCAGTTCCAGCAGCTGCAGACCTCGTATTTGTTTGAGGCCAGCAACACGAATCTGTTCGGCACCCCGGGCGACGCAACAGCGACGCTCATGGACGCGCCACGCTTTGCGGGGCTGAGCAGCCCGCCGCCGCCGCCTGCGGCGCCGACGATTGTGACGCCGTTTGTGCCGTTCGTTGATGGCAGCGGGACGCCTTACGGTCTGCCCAACAGCGAATTCAACCTGATGATGGATACGAAGCTCAAGACGCCATACAACATTGCGCTCGACTTCGGCTTCCAGCATGAATTTCCGCAAGGCTACATCCTGAAGATGGATTACGTGGGTCGGTTGGGTCGCCGGTTGCTGGCGACGGCCGATGCCAGCCAGCTTCTGGACTTCCCGGACAGCACTGGCGGCTCAACGCAGACCATGGGTCAGGCGATGGGCTCGCTGACCACGCAACTGCGGCAGAACGCGGGCCTGGGACCAGTGGGTGCGATCTATGCGGTCAACCCCGTCCCGTGGTTCGAGGACATGCTGCCGGGTCTCAACAACCTGGTCAACTACTACTACGGCACCAGCCTGACTAACACCGCGCAGGCAATTGCATACTTTGCCTACCCGCTACCGCAGCGCGGCGACTTTGCCGACACGATCCAGGCGCTGTCGAACGTAGGTCTGCCAACGAACGTGGGCATGGCGTCGCAGTTCAGCAGCAACTCGGTGTGGACGAACAAGGGATCGTCAAACTACAACGGCTTGCTGGTGACGCTGCACAAGAATGCTGGCTACGGACTGCAGTTCGACCTGAACTACACGTGGTCGCACTCGATCGACAACGTGTCGGCGATTTCGAATTTCATTGCATCGAGCCAGGGGTTCGGCTGGATCTGCGATGTGCAGCGGCCGCGGGAATGCCGCGGTAACTCGGAATTCGACGTGGCCAACTACCTGAACGGCAACTTCATTTACGAATTGCCCTTCGGACAAGGTAAGACCTTTGCGGCGACGATTCCCTTCTGGGCGAATGAGATCGTGGGCGGCTGGGAGATCAGCGGTCTGCCAAGCTGGCACACGGGTAACGCCTACAACATGTATTCGAATGCCTATGTGACAAGCTATGCCAACAACGCCGCCGCCACTCTGCTGGGATCGCCGGCGCTTCTCAAAGCGAAGGTGAACGGCGGCAAGGGTGCTGCAGTTAACGCCTTTGAGAATCCGACCGGGGCACTGGCGGCATTCACCGGGCCTACGGGGTTCGACATCGGGCAGCGCAACAACCTGCGTGGGCCGGGCTTCTTCAATATCGACATGGGCCTGGGCAAGAACTTCCCGGTATGGACGGACAAGGCAACCCTGAAGTTCCGGTGTGATGCCTTCAACGCACTCAACCACCCCAGCTTCAACACCCCGTCGGCAAACGACATTACGCAGGCGAACGGTGTACCCTTCGGTACGATCTCAAGCACTGCCAGCAGCCCGCGCGTACTGCAGCTTTCGCTGCGGCTGGAGTTCTAACCGCGGAACGCACATAACCAAAAGCCCCGGCATTGCGCCGGGGCTTTTGCTTTTGGGAATGCGCTGGAAAACAATGCGGAGGATGCGCGAGCGATTCTGCCGGCACGTGCGGCAGGCGCCTAGACGTGCATGAATTCGAGGGCGCGGATCAGGTAGTCCTTCAGGTCCTTGCGGGCGACGACGGCGTCGAGGAAGCCTTTTTCGAGGAGGAACTCGGAACGCTGAAAACCCTCGGGGAGCTTTTGGCGGATGGTCTGCTCGATGACGCGGGGGCCGGCGAAGCCGATGAGCGCGCCGGGCTCGGCAATGTTGAGGTCGCCGAGCATGGCGAAGCTGGCGGTGACGCCGCCGGTGGTGGGGTCGGTGAGAACGCAGATATAGGGCACGCGGGCGTCGTCGAGCTGGGCAAGGGCGGAGGAGATTTTGGCCATCTGCATGAGGCTGACGATCCCTTCCATCATGCGGGCTCCGCCGGATGCGGCGACGACGATGAGCGGCATGCGGCCAAGGCGGGCGCGATCGACGGCGCGGGCGATGGTCTCTCCCACGACGGCGCCCATGGAGCCGCCGATGAAGGCGTATTCCATGGCGCTGACGACGACGGGGTGCGGGCCGAGCTGGCCGACGGCGTTGAGGATGGCGTCGTCGAGACCGGTCTCCTGCTGGGCCTTTTTCAGGCGCTGCTTGTAGGGCTTGATGTCGGTGAAGTTGAGCGGATCGGTGGAGCGCAGGCCCCCGTCGACGAGCTGGTAGCCGGGGTCGAGGAGCAGGTCGAGGCGCTCGCGTGCGCCCATCTTGAAGTGATGGCCGCACTTGGGGCAAACGTTGAGATTGGCCTGCAGGTCGGCCTTGAAGATGGCCTGACGGCAGCTGGGGCACTTGATCCAGAGGCCCTCGGTGCGGACGCTTTTTTCCTCGTCGCCGTCGGGGACCTCAAACTCGCCGTTCTCTCGCTTAAACCAGGACATAGACTCTGGCCATTGTATATGGCGCGGAGGCCTAGTGGCCGGAGTGGTAAGGGTGGCCGGTGAGGATGGCGGTGGCGCGGTAGAGCTGTTCGGCGAGGACGAGGCGGGCGAGGGCATGGGCCAGCGTGAAGGATCCGAGCGAGAGCAGGAGCTGAGCGCGGGCGTGGGCGACGGGGGTCCAGCCGCTGGCGGGACCGATGGCGAAGACGATGTGCTGGACGCCATGGTCGCGGCGGGCGCCAAGCCAGGCGGCGAAGGCTTCAGAGATCATCGTCTTGCCGCGGCTGTCGAGGAGGACGGGAACGATGGGAGTGCGGCCGGAGGACTTGGCGAGCCAGTCGAGCAGGGCTTCTTCAGTCTTGAAGGCCTGGGACTCGGCGCGGGCGAAGGGGGCGCAGCGCTCGAGGTAGACGCGAGTGGGCGGATCGAGAGGGTCTTTGGGTCCGAACCGCGGGCCGACATGGGCGAGGGTGAGAAGCATCGGGGAGAGGATACCGCAAGGGCGTGCAAATGAGGAGGTTTGGGATCGACTCCCCAAAATCGAGAGGCGCAACCCGTTTTTGGTATGTTTGCGAACAGTTATTCAGATTTTCATAGTATTGCAGTACTGAGGTACTGGGCAGAATCCCATAAATGGATTGTTTTCAATCTCTCATAGATTTCCGCGAGCAGGCGGGAGATTGGCAACCGTCATGCAAATAGATACGGACAAGCGTCCCTTTGTCTACAGAGGCGGAGCGTTCAATCCCAGGGCAATAATTATCCGCTCTTCTACTTAACCTCATAAGAATGAGCGCAGATTTGAATGCGTACCGGGCTTGCGATGTAGGACCGGGATGCACGGTAGAACATTCGGATCGAGAAGCCGCTGACGGGCTTCAGATCCGCGAGATTTTCGGAGGAACTCAATGCGATTTGTCCGTTTGCAGGGTATGGCTCTGACCTTTGCCTTGTTGCTTGCTTTCGGCTTCACAGCCACCATGACGGAGCAGCCGGCCTATAGCCAGGAAACGACTGGCGGCATTCAGGGCACGGTCAAGGATTCTTCAGGAGCGCTGGTTTCCGGAGCGCGGTGACGGTGACGACGCCGACTTTGGTGGGTACGAAGAAGTCGGACCGATATCGAGCGGCTACTACCGGTTTGCGAACCTGCCGCCAGGCATATACACCATCTCCGTGACGGCGCAGGGATTCAAACCCAGAAGCGGGAAAAGTGGAGATTGAAGTCGGTCACCTGCCGTCAGCTCGACATGGCGCTTTAGGTTGGCGCGGCGGCACGACGGTCGTGAAGTGAAGCACGGAAGGTCCCATGATCGAGACGACGACCACGACCCAGAACATGACCAACATCGAACAAGGAAGCGCTGCAGAATCTGCCGACAGGCAACACCTTCCAGTCGGTCATCCAATTTGCGCCGATCGGCCCGCGAAGAGCCCCTGTTCGGGCAAGTCAGTCGAATGGCAATGGCACGGGCGGCAGCGGCGGCTCGATGCCGGGCAGCGGCGGCAACGGACTGGGCTTCGGTTACATGATTGGCGGCGCGGCAGACTCCGAGTCGAGCTACCTTGTTGATGGCCAGGAGACGGAAAACATCTCGGCGGCTATTCGAAGGCCAACGTTCCGATGGATTTCATCCAGGAAGTTCAGCTGAAGACGTCGGGCATCACAGCAGAGTACGGCGGCGCGCTGGGCGGCGTAATCAACGCCGATAATGAAGCAGGGCGGAATGCTTCCACGGATCGAATCTTCTCAACCTACGGACTCGTCGGGCACGGATGCGAATCCGATCAACGCTTTTGTGCGGTATGACCCAGCACAGCGGCACGCCCGGGCGGGGACACATCGACCCGATGTTCAGGTTTATCAACCCCTGAAGGACCACTTCCGCAATGTTGAACCCGGCTTCGTGATCGACGGTCCCATCATCAGGGATCATTTCTGGTTTACCGCGGCGCTGGAGCCGCTGATCAACACGGTGGGCCGGACGGTGAATTTCACTCCCGTTGACGCGAGCCTCGGCGAGCAATACTTCACACAGGACCGTCAGCAGTACTTCGGTCTTGCACGTCTGGACGCAGCGTTGACGCAGCGGATTCGTGTTTACTTCAAGTGGCTTCCGGAGTACACGCGCGAGACGGGAGTAAGCATCCCGACGGCGGATCCGATCGCTTCAGAGGGCAGCTACCTCAACACCGGCATTCTGGCTCCGATCTCGCAGTACTTCCACGGGCTCGGCTCGTCGGCCCCGATCGCGACCTACAACACCGGTGCGGACATCACGATTACTCAGAACTTGGTGGCGACCACCCGGTTCGGGTACTTCTTTGACAACTACCACGACTTCGGCTGGCCCACCACAACGCCGGATCTGAACTGGAGCACAGCCGGCACAGATGACGTGACAGGCACTGCTCTGCCGACGAACCTGCAGCAGCCTGCGGGCACGGCTACCACCCCGTACGACAGCACGTTTACTCAGTTCAACGCGGACAAGCACTACCAGTTCGACCAGGATTTCGCCTTCTTTAAGGGCACGACTCGCTGGGGTACGCACAATCTGAAGTTCGGCTATCAGTTGAATCACCTGGTCAACGTGATCAGCCAGAACGGCAACGTGCCCTATGCCTATATGAACCTGGGACCGGGCACAAGCCACGGCGCTCTGACTCAGACAGGCGCATCCAACTGCGCAACGCTGGAAGCCGAGTGGGGTGCCTGCACTGGCGAGTATGGCACATTGACGGTGCAAGACTTTTCCACCATTCTTCCGCAGGCAGCGAGCGACTGGAACCACGCGCTCTATGTTCAGGACGGATGGAGTGTCGGCAAAGGTCTGACGCTCGACCTGGGTCTGCGCATCGAGAAGGAAAGTCTGCCCGCACCGGGAGGCGTGAAGGTCAGCTCCATCAATTTCCCGTGGAGCGACAAGATCGAACCGCGTCTCGGCGCAGCGTGGGATCCGACTCACAGTGGCAAGATGAAGATATTTGGCAGCTACGGCGTGGTCAACGACGTGATGAAGCTGCTGCTTGCCCAGACCTCGTGGGGTGCACAAGCCTATGAGCAGTGCAGCTACGCACTCGGTCCCGATGGAACACCGACCGGGTTCAGCAATGGCGACATCGATCTGACGTTCAAGGCTGATCGTGCCTGCCCGAACGGTCTCCCGACGGTTGGAGCCAACTTCGCCAATGGACAGACTCCGGCCTCGCTGACGGACGCAGGAACGGGCGTTTCTCTGATTGAGAATGTCAACCTCCGTCCCTGGGAGCCGGTGGCTCCGGGAGTGAAGCCCTATCGCCAGCACGAGTATGTGGTGGGATGGGACTACGAGTTCACGCCGCGCGTGGCCTTCCATGCGCGCTATGATCGCCGCCGCCTCGACCATGCCATTGAAGACGCATCGCTGTCGGACAAGGCATGGGGTGAGACCTACGCGATCGTGAACCCCGGTGAGGGCGTCGATAAGACAATCGACGGCTACGCCAACTATCTGACATCTCTTGGCCAGTCGTTCGGCGTACCGGGATGGGCTTTCAACGACACCACGGACTACGGTCCGGGCGTCGCGTTTGGCACCTGCCCCTCGTGCCCGGCAAACCCGAAGGCCATCCGCAACTATGACGGAGTAGAGCTTCGTGTGAGCCTCAACAACATGGCTCATTTCTCGGGAGAGGCCAGCTACACATACAGCAGCTTGTGGGGTAACTATCCCGGTTTGACCACCACCGACCAGACGGACGGCGGCACCACGGGCCGTAACTCACCGGACACGACGCGCGCGTTTGACGAGCCGTTCTACTACTTCGGCGCGAACGGAAAGTCGACCGCTGGTCCGCTTGCGACTGATCGGCCGAACGTGATCAAGGGCAACGTGTACTATACGCTGAACTGGTTCCGGCACCAGACGACGACGTTTGGTATCTTCCAGCAGTTCCTTCAGGGCAGCCCGGTGACCTCCTACATCGATATGGCTGGCGCACTGCCTGGCGAGCCCTATGAGGCTGTCTATGCCTTCGGGCGCAGCAAGTGGGTGCCCATGAACGTGGACGCGAGCGATGGTGCCATTACGCTCGGCACCCCAACAACCCGCCGGACGCCATGGTTTACGCAGTCCGACCTCAATGCGTCTCACTCCATCAAGGTGGGAGACCATCAGGCAATCACCTTCGAGGCAACCGCAATCAACGCACTGAACCAGCGCGCGGTGACCGCGTATTGGGGCGGAATGGATTCGCTCTATTACGCAACGGCGCTGTATCCGGGGCCTGCCGGTCTCTATTCCGGCGCAGCTCTGTACCAGGAGCTGGAGTCCGGCTATAACGTGCAGCAGTACCTGACTGCAAACGGCGGCGGCGCGGCTCCTGTGGTCGCGAACAGCCAGTACGGCCACCCGTATCTGTTCCAGGCTGGCCGTAATGTGCGGTTCGCCCTCCGGTTCACTTTCTAACCAAATCGCAACATCCAACAGAAAAAGGGGATTCGCATTCGCGAATCCCCTTTTGCATTGCGTCAAGAAGAGTGTGTACGCGGCCGAGTGGCCGGCTGCTGCTACGTCTTCTTTGCAGCTGCCTTTTTGGCGGCTGCTTTCTTTGGCGCGGACTTTTTGACAGCGGCCTTCTTCGCCGGTACGGGCTTTTTCACCGCTGGCTTTGGAGCGGCTGAGGCTTTCTTGGCGGGCGTCTTCCTTGCGGGCGCGGCTGCGGCGGCCTTGTCGCGGGTGGCGCGGGTTTTGGCGGCCAGAGCTGCAGTGAGCTCGGAGTCGAACTCGGCAGGGGTGAGCGGGCGCGCGGACTTGCGCAGGCGCTCGATGTCGTAGAAGGCGCGCTTGGCGGCGAGGAAGACGTGGATCACGAAGTCGACGTAGTCGAGGAGGATCCAGTCGCCCTGGCGGCGGCCTTCGACAGACGTGGCCATCACGCCGTACTCATGCTTGAGCTTGTACTCGATCTCGTCGGCGATGGCGACGCACTGGCGGTCGTTGCTGGCCGAGGTGATGAGGAAGAAGTCGGCGAGGCCGGAGTCGATGGGGTCGAGCTCGAGGATGCGGGTGTCTTCGCCTTTTTTGTCTTCGCAGACTTTGGCTGCGGCCTGCACCAGGATGCGTGTCTGTTGTTGCGCGGGGGTGGGGGTCATGCTGCGGACTTGGTCTCCAATAGACCATGGTAGCAGGGAGAGAAGCCAGGGAACAGGGATCAGGTGTCAGGGATCAGATGCCAGAGAGCGATCAGCGATAGAGGCGGTGCTCGGCGATGTAGTTAAGCACGGCTGGGGCCAGGTCGGTGGGTTGGGCGGCGTGGAGCTGGCGGCGGATCTGGGAGGCGCTGATGTCGATGTGGAGGCCGGGGAGCAGGTAGAAGGGCGCGGTTTGACCAGCCGGGTTGCGGAGGGTGGCCTGGCGGAGGTCGATGCCATCTGGCGCGGGGATCGGCGCGGGCTCGGCGTCGAGGGTGAGGCCGGCCGGGAGCTGGGCGTTGAGATCGGCGAGGCTCTGGCCGGGGCGGGCGGCGACGATGAGCGGGGCGGCGAAGGGGACTTCGGCGCCGCGATGCCAGTGGCGGAGGGTGAGGAAGGAGTCTGCGCCGAGGAGGCAGAAGAGCTGGGCGCTGGGCTGCTGCGCGTGGAGGATGTGCAGCGTGTCGATGGTGTAGTTCGGTTTGGTGGCGGGCGCGTCTAAGAGAGAGATTTCGAAGCCCGGCTCGTTGGCGATGGCGAGGCGGGTCATGGCGACGCGGTCTTCGAAGGGCGCGGTGGAGCCTTTGGGCTTGAGGGGTTGCGCGCCCACGGGGGCGAAGAGGACCTGGTCGAGGGCGAGCGCGGCGCTGCGCGGCGCGGGCCACGGCGATGTGGCCGCGGTGGGGCGGGTCGAAACTTCCGCCAAAGAAGGCGATGCGCGGTGCGCCGGTCATTAGCTTCCATGGTAGCGGGTTTATGACTGCGCGGGGGCGAGCGTAGGATCGAAGACGATATGCGATATGTGATTGCGGTGTTGGCGTTGGCGGGCGCGGTGGTTTCGGGGCTGGCGCTGCAGGTGCACTACTCCACGGCGACGGAGCCGTGCTCGATCAACGAGAAGTGGGACTGCGGAGTGGTGAATCACAGCCCGTTTGCCATGATGGGCAAGGTGCCGGTGGCGGCCATCGGGATTGCGGGCTATGTGGTGCTGGGGGCGCTGGCGTTTTGGCGCCGGCGGTTCGCGCTGCACGTGGCGGCGCTGCTGGCGCTGGTGTTTGCGCTGCGGCTCACGTTTATTGAGAAGTACGATTTGCTGGTGTGGTGCCTCTATTGCGTCATCTCGCAGGGGATCATCGCGGTGATTGCGGTGCTGAGCCTGGCGTGGCTGGGGTGGGAGTATTTTGCGCTGAAGCGGGCGGAACAGTCTTCGAACTAGAAGACTGTTCAGGTGTAGAATTATGCCGAAAGGCGGAAATCAAGTGGAAAAATCATTCCCTTTTTTCTACTACGACATTCTGTCTCGAATAATTCCCGCCGCCGCAACCTTATTTGTCCTTTCTCTGTTTCCAGATTTTCCATGGGTTCGCAAATTTCAATCTCTTCCAACCATCAGACATGATTGGGGTCCCGTGGTTACACCCTTCTTCATCTTGGGGTTGTGCTATTTGATTGGTGTAATCTACGAAAATCTTGACTATTTTGAACCGCCGGAGCGCTGGAAGCGATGCAAATGGTCGCGATTGAAGCAGTTTCTGGATAAATTGTCTTTAAAGAAACTATCCATAGACAGTGACCACAATGCATTCCAACATGCTTGGAATGATCGAACAAAAGAGCGCAAAAAAGCTGGATTACCGGTTGTAGTGGGTATTCTGCCTAAATCGATTGAAAGGGATTGCAAATCGCCAGCGCAATCAAGAGCACGGATTGCGATTTTTCAAAGGATGCTTTGGGACTATCAGACACATTCGAGCGGAACAGAAACAGAATCTAGTTCGGGTTTTTCTCACAGTCACAGGTTCCAGGCGGAATCAAAGATGTTTCAGCATCTAGTCTATGCTTCCTTTATTCTTCTAATCTTGTCATTGGCAAATTGCATCTACAAGCCGATACATGGGCATTGGTCGTTTGTGCAGTGGGGTTGTTCCGAAGCCGTGCTGAGGTCGTTGGCAGTCGGCATTTGGAATTATTTGTACGAAATGAGATGGACTCTGTTTGCAGGATTTTGTGGGACTACTTCTATTTTTGTGTTTCGTTATCTTTCGAAGCTTCGGAACAAGCGCCGCTGGATGCAGACAATCGTCTTCTGCGCTATCGCGGGAAAGCTTGAATCGATAGCGCAACAATGCTTTCATTCACCGGAACAATCCATCATTTCACGCCTCTTGAGGTTCTAGAGCAGCTCCGGAAAACAATTAGAAAAGCGTCGGTTCCCGTGTCTCAAAAGCGAAACGTGAACATCAGTGTGTATCCCGGCTTAGATGCCTCGCGCTGATAAACTTGAAGCATCGGCATGTTGAAGGAACGCTACGCGCGGTGGATGTATGAGTGGGAGACGCGGCTGACGACGCGCGATGAGAATCGCGTGGTGCGGCCGCTGGAGTGGGGCTTTGAGTGGATCGAGCCTTTCCTTGAAGCGCATGGGTTTGCGAGTGCGGTGCCTGCGCCTGACGTGGTGAACGATCCCGCCGCGGCCGAGGCGGCGATGGCGCGCATCAATCAACTGCTGATTCGGCATAGCGACAAATTTTTCGGATACGAGAGGCCGACGGATTTCCGGCTGGAAGAGCGGCATCCGATGCTCTTCCCGACGAATGTGCGCCCGGAGACGATGGCGCAGGATGCGGCGTTGCGCGCGAAGGCCGAGGCCGGGGAGATTCCGACAAGGCGCAGTTTTTGCGGTTCACCTCGCCGGAGCGGACGCCGTATCCGGAGAACGATCAGGTCAACGCGCGGTGGTATCCCGCGCCGGCGCACAAGGACCCCAAGCGGCCCAAGCAGGCGATTGTAGTGTTGCCGCAGTGGAATGCGGATGCCTTCAGCCACAACGCGCTGTGCGCGGTGTTCAACAAGTTTGGCGTCTCGGCGCTGCGGCTGTCGAAGCCGTACCACGATATTCGGCGGCCGGCGGAGCTGGAGCGCTCAGACTACGCGGTGAGCGCGAACATTGGGCGGACGCTCTCGGCGTGCCGGCAGGCGGTGGTGGACATTCGCTGCTGCATTGACTGGCTTGAGGAGCAGGGCTACGAGCAGTTTGGCGTGCTGGGGACGAGCCTGGGCTCGTGCTATGGCTTTTTGGCGAGCGCGCACGACAAGCGGATTCGCGTGAATGCGTTCAACCATGCGTCGACTTCGTTTGGCGATGTGGTGTGGGCGGGGCAGAGCACGCGGCATATCCGGCAGGCGCTGCAGGACGCGAACCTGACGCAGGAGCGGATTCGCGCGCTGTGGGCCGCGGCCAGCCCGGTGAACTACTACGAGCGCATGGCGAGCGACGAAGTGGATGGCCTCGCGAAGAAGATTCTGCTGGTGTATGCGCAGTACGATCTCACGTTTCCGCTGGAGTACTCGCTGCAGGTGGTGGAGGCGTTCAAGCGCGTGGGGCTGAACTTCAGGGCGCGGGTGCTGCCCTGCGGCCACTACACCACGGGCGAGACGCCGTACAAATATATCGATGGGTGGTATATGGGGTCGTTTGTGTGGCGGGCGTTCAAGGAGCTGCGGGAAGAGAAGGCGGCGGGACGCAGGGACGCACCCGCAGCAATTGAAGAAGAAGTCAGCGCACGATAGCACATGCGGTGGATTGGCTTCCCGGGTACGATTCCGAGCTTTTCCTATGCTTGCGCACAAGAATTGAGCGGACTCCAAAAGGCTGGTGAGGTTTGAACCGCATATGCCCGTACCGAGAGATTGGCCTCAAAGACAACGGAAGGTTCTGGAAGAATACGACCAGAGCCCGGATAGGGTTGGACGTCTCTACGACGAACTTTTTAGCAAGCTGATTTGGACTGAGGCGGCGACATCCTGGGAGGATTTTCTGAAATGGATAGAAGAACTCCAAGAGTCGCAGTGTTTCCGTGGTCAACGTGAATCGGCGTGGACGCTCCGAACCTCGCTGGATCGAGCAGTAAGAGTACGCTATGAAAATGTAAAAGTGGAAATGCCTGATGGTCATCACTTCGTCCATAGTGGGCACTATCACCTTGATCGCTGTGAGGAAGAGAGCAAGCTGCTCTTTCGATTTAAGCAACAAGCTCATCAACTCATTCCACACACTCCTCCTCCCGATGACAAAGCCAGTTGGTTCGCGTTGATGCAGCACTACGGTGCGCCTACGCGCCTTTTGGATTGGACGTCGTCACCATATGTCGCTCTCTACTTTGCAATTGAAGATAGTCCCCAAGAGAAGAATGATGAAAAGGAAAAACCTGAGGGAGAGAAGGATGATGGATACTCAGCGGTTTGGGCGATGGACCTGCAGTGGCTGGAGATGAAAAAGCAGAAGCATCTCGAATCGATAGACCCGAAGGAAAGGGCCGCATATTTGAATGGCTTGCTTGAGCTACGCGACGAGCCGCTAATTGTCAAAATCGACCCATCGCAAGGCAATGAACGAATGTCTGCCCAACAAGGGTTTTTTCTATGGAAGCTGTATGAGACTACGCCATTCTTCGATCAGATTTTGGTCTCGATGATGTGTGACCCGATACAGGAGCGACCAGTTATTAGGAAACTGAAGGTTGGCGAGGAATTGAGAATTGAATTTCTCGAGAGACTACGAAGAATGAATATCCATCGCGGGTCGTTATTTCCTGGGCTCGATGGATTTTGCAGATTCCTCAAAATAGATTTGGAACTTAGAGTCGCAAAGGAAGCCCAGCGGCAATGCGCTGAGTTGAAACAGGCAGCGATGGGTCAGTAATTGAGGCGCTAATGTAAGAACTTCCGGCTAGGTGCGACTGCGGATAAGGTGTCACCTCTAGTCAGAGTTGAGTTTTCCCATTCATCGCGCAGAGGGCGCGCGATGAATGGGGCACCCATGTTCGTATAGATTGAGGCTTCACGAAAAAACTAATGCAGGTCGTTCGACTCTCTCCGCTGCACTGCGTTCGCTCAGGATGACAATTCATAAAAACTAATAACTGCGGGCTAACGCACTGCGCTGAGATCCATGCGCAGCAACCGCGCCGGATCTAAGTACGCGTTTTGCCAGCGGACGGCCCAGTGGAGATGCGGGCCGGTGACGCGGCCTGTTGCCCCGCTTAGACCGATCAGGTCGCCCAATGCAACGTGTTGCCCCTCATGGACGCGGATGCGGCTCAAGTGCATGGAGATGGTGTAGAGGCCGAGGCCGTGGTCGAGGACGACGCAGTTGCCTTCGTAGTAGAGGGGGCGGGCGAGGACCACGATGCCGCTGTTCGATGCGCGGACGGGCGTGCCGGGGCGGGCGCGGAAATCCATGCCTTTGTGAATGCTGTCGAGTGCGCCGTTGAAGACGCGGCGGGTGCCGAAGCTGTCGGTCGGTGCGGCGCGGACGGGTGCGCGGAAGTCGCCGCGCCAGAGAGGCGTGGGCGCGCTGGTGGAGAAGACTTTTTGCTTGAGGGCCTGCTCGGCTTTGATGATCGCAAGCTGGTCGGGCGCCGGCGCGACGAACTGCGGTGCGACGGTGAGCGTGGTGGTGCGGTAGTGCGCCGCGTGGATGTCGATGGATTGGGTGAGGTCGCGCGTGCCGCTGGCGGTGTGGATGTGGACGGCGAGTGAGGACGGGCCGGTTGGGGCTTCGACGTCAGCTCCGGCGAGAGCAAACCAGGTGTGGTGATCGGCGCTGGGGAAGAACTGGATTTCGTGGCCGAGCCACTCGCCAGTGATGGATGTTGCGCCGGGCGCGGCGATGCGGAGGAGAACGGGTGAGCCGGCGGAGAGCTCGGGCGGTGTAAGGGTGATGGGCCCAGTCGGAATGGCTTGCGCGGCGGCAGAGGCCAGCGCGAGCGCGCATGCGCACAATGTTGCGAGCCGGTATGGACGAATGCCGGTCATGGGTTCAGGATACTGCTGAGGAGTGCGTGCGATTGGGTGTAACTGTTCCGGTGGCTCGGTTGTCTGATAGCTGTATGACTTCCTTTGACGGGCATTTGCGCGGAAAATGGGGCGGCCTGCGGCGGTTGGCGCTGGGTGCGTTGGCGTTGACGGTATGGACCGCGGCGGCGTGGGGGCAGAGTGCGGACGCGCGGCGGCCAGTGCTGGTGGAGCTATTCACGTCCGAGGGTTGCTCGGACTGCCCGCCGGCGGACAAGCTGCTTGCGGAGCTGGATGCGACGCAGTTTGTGCCCGGTGCTGAGGCGATTGTGCTCAGCGAGCACGTGACCTACTGGGACAGTCAGGGATGGCGCGATCCGTTCTCGATGGAAGAGGCGACCGACCGGCAGCAGCATTACGCGTCTCTGTTTGGCCTGAACGATGTGTACACGCCGCAGGCGGTGGTGGATGGCGCGGCGCAGATGGTGGGCAGCAACGCGAATGCGCTGGCGCGTGCGGTGGCCGAGGAGGCCGCGAAGCCCAGGATTGCGCTGACGCTGGAAGGCGCGCGGTGGGAGAACGGCGTTGCGGAGTTCTCCGTGCACGCGACTGCGCCCGCAAATGCGCGGCTCTATGCGGCGCTGGCGGCGGACGCGACCCACAGCGAGGTGACGCGCGGCGAAAACGCGGGGCGCACGCTGCACCACGTGGCGGTGGTGCGGGTGATCAAAGAGTTTGACCCCGAGGCAGCCGATGGGCGGCCGTTGCAGCTGAAGGGCGGCGGCCTGGCGAATATGAAAGACGCGACCGGCCCGGTGCGGCTGGTGGTGTTTCTTGCCGACAAGAAGAGCGGGCACGTGCTGGGCGTGGCCGAGGCCAAGCTGGCGCGCTAACTGCAGCGGTAGGGGCCGGTGATGAGCTTGATGCGGTCCGAGTCGTCGGTGTTTTCGGTGACGAGGACATGGAACTGGTCGCCGCCGGGCGCGACGCGGACGATGATGTGGCCTTCGAGGCTCTTGAGCTTTCCGATCCATTGATTGTTGACGAGCCGATTGGGCTCCATGACGCACGTGGCGAAGAGATCGCGGCCGCCGGCGTAGAGGCGCGTGCTGAGCATGCGGTGCAGCGGCTGAACGGAGGGATGGCCGACGTACCAGGTGGGCAGGATGAAAACCTGGGGGCGCAGCGCGCGGACGAAGTTGGGGCCGACGGCGTCGAAGTAGGCGTGGTGATCGGCGACGGCGACTTCGACCGGACCAGCGGCCTGGGCGGCGGGAGTCTCGATGTCCTGCCAGGACGCGCCGGACTCTTCGGTGTCGGACGTGAGATCACCGCCGGTGAAGTAGTCGAACTTGCCATAGCTGAGGCGGAGAGCGATGGAGCACATATTCTCCGTAGGCTGCTGGGCGGCGGGCAGAGTCTTGAGATCAGGAAAGCAGTTGCGGGTGTGGTCGCCGACGCCGGTCCAGACCTGTCCGTTGGCGGCGAGATTGCGGACAGCGAAGCTGGGATAGGGGTTCGCGTGGCGCAGGAGGCGGATCTGGCGGTCGCTGCCGACCTGGATTTGCTGGGTGGTCTGGCCGAGGCTTTGGCGCGCGCGGACGTAGGCCAGATAGTTGCTGGCGAAGGGCGCGGACGGCGGCGGCGGCGCGTCGAAGTTGGGGAAGCCGCGGTCGATGAGTGTGGCGATGGGCACGCGGGCGTCGACGTCAGAGATGCCGGTGAGCCGGTAGCCGCCCCGGGGCGCAGGGGGATTCTCCGGGCCGACGTCGCCGATATGGTCGGGATGGATGTGGGTGATGAGGGCGTAGTCGAGCGAGCTGCGCGCGGCGGGCTGCATCTGGCGCAGGATGTAGGCGGCGATCCACTGGCCGGGGCGTTGGGCGGCGTTGGGCCGCTGGGCGCAGGAGACATCGAGCGCGTCCTCGGTGGTTCCGGCGTCGATCAGCAGGGTGGTGCCGTCGGGGCCGAGGATGAAGGTGGAGTTGCCGCGGCCATAGGCGAGGTGGTGGATGTCGAGGGTGCCGGGTGTCCAGGGAGCGAGTGTTTGGGGCGGCAGCGCGGTGGCTGCGGCCTGAGCATGGCCCCGCAGAGAAGCGGAGAGGCCGAAGGCTGCGCTGAGCTCGAGAAAGCGTCTGCGATTCATAACTGGGACGAGTGTACGCGAGTGGGATTTCTGCTGGGACGCTGCGGGCGGAAGCGGCTATGATTTTAACTATGACCGATCGCATGGATCTCACGCTTGCCCAGGCCGACCCCGAGGTTGCGGCCGCCATTGACCACGAAACCCTGCGCCAGCACGAGGGGCTGGAGATGATTGCCAGCGAGAACTTTGTCTCCGAGGCAGTGCTGGAGGCGGCGGGCAGTGTGTTCACCAATAAATATGCGGAGGGGTATCCGGGTCGGCGCTACTATGGCGGCTGCGAGTATGCCGACGTGGTGGAGAACCTGGCGCGGGACCGGGCGAAGCAGATTTTTGGTGCGGAGTTTGCGAATGTGCAGCCGCACTCGGGCTCGCAGGCCAACGCGGCAGCCTATATGGCGGTGCTGCAGGCGGGCGACACGATTCTGGGCCTCGACCTGGCGCACGGCGGGCACCTCACGCATGGGCACAAGCTGAGCTTCAGCGGGAAACTCTACAAGCCCACGTTCTACACGGTGCGGCGCGATACCGAAGTGATCGACTACGACGAGCTGGAGGCGATTGCCGAGCGCGAGAAACCGAAGGCGATTATCGGCGGAGCGAGCGCGTATCCGCGGCTGTGGGACTTTGCGCGGATGCGGGCGATTGCGGACAAGGTCGGCGCGAAGTACATCTTCGACATGGCGCACATCGCCGGGCTCGTTGCGGGCGCGGCGCATCCCTCGCCAGTGCCGCATGCGCACATTACCACGACCACAACGCACAAGACGCTGCGCGGACCGCGCGCGGGACTGATTCTGGCAGGCAAGGATTTCCAGGTGGGCGCGAAGCCGGAGCAGACGCTGGGCAAGGCCATCGACATGGCGGTGTTTCCGGGGCAGCAGGGCGGCCCGCTGGTGCATATTGTGGCGGCCAAGGCGGTGGCCTTCCGCGAAGTGCTGCAGCCGGAGTTCAAGACCTATTCGGCGCAGGTGGTGGCCAACGCGAAGGCGCTGGCGCTGGCGCTGCAGGCCGCGGGCTACAGACTGGTGTCGGGCGGCACGGACAATCACCTGATGCTGGTGGATGTCTTCGAGAAAGGCATTCTCGGCTCGGAGGCCGAACTTGCGCTGGGCAAGGCGGGCATCACGGTGAACAAGAACGCGATTCCGTACGACACAAATCCGCCGCTCAAGCCTTCGGGCATTCGCATTGGCACGCCGGCGCTCACCACGCGCGGCATGAAGGAAGCGGAGATGAAGACGATTGGCGCGTGGATTGCGAAGGCTCTGGAGCAGCGCAATGACGATGCGGCGCTGGAGCGGATTCGTGGCGAAGTGGCGGAGCTGGCGAACCAGTTTCCGCTGTATGCGTGGCGGCGGCAGCCGGCTGCGGTGAATGCCTGAGTGGTGCCACTAACTAAATAAGTGAATCAGAGCGCAGTTGATCCCGCGTATTTCCGGTAAGATACGCATTGCGGATAAGCTGCGCTCTTTTTGTGCAACAACTTACGCTCAGCGACCGGGTTGCATCTAAGTGAAGAAAGTAGTTCTCCGCGGAGACGCCGTTGCAGTGGAGTTCGGAGCTCTGCAGAGAGCAATTGGAGGGTACGATGAAAGACTTCAAGCTTGTGATCGCGGTGCTGCTGATGGCCGCGCTTCCTGCGTTCGCGCAGAGGCCAGAGGGACATCCCAAACCGCCGGCGCATGGGCCGTCCGCGTTTCATGGCACGCCGAAGCCGGCGCCTGCGCAGGGCGAAACGCGGCACTTCAGCGACAAGCCGGGACATCCCGACGTGCCGCACGTGGATGGCAAGAAGTGGGTGGGCCACGACACGGGTTCAAACGACGCGCGCTACCACATGGATCAGCCGTGGGAGCATGGGCACTTCAGCGGCGGCTTCGGGCCATCGCATCGTTGGCATCTGGCGGGCGGCGGACCGGGACGTTTCTGGTTCAACAACTGGTACTGGAGCGTAGCGCCGGCCGACCTGGCCTACTGCGACGGATGGCTGTGGGATTCCGATGACATCATCATCTACGACGATCCCGATCATCCGGGATGGTATCTGGCCTATAACGTCCGACTGGGCACCTATGTGCACGTGGAATATCTCGGATAACTGAAGCGGACGAAGTTGGCGAGAAGGGCGAGCTTAGCGGCTCGCCCTTCTCTTTGCTGCGTAGTGAAGCATGTTGGAGCGCGCTCGACATATACAGCGGCGGAGAAGAGGCGATAAGATGGCGTGTCGGTCGGGAGCGGACGCGCGGCCCGCGCGAAAATGCCGCGGCTCCTGAAATTCCTGAGGACAAGTTGAAGGAGTGCGATGAAGAGTGTGTGGACTCGCCTGAGTGCGCGTGTGATTGTGCTGCTGGCTGCTTTGGTAGCGGTAAGCGCGGTTGCGGCGCAGGAGACCGAAGGAACCATTGTGCTGACGGGCGAGGATCGCAGACCGGCGATGTCATTGAACGGCGAGTGGGCTTCGATTGTGGATCCGTATTTCTCCGGGCTCTACAGCTTTCATCATGAAGAGAAAAAGAACGGATGGTTCTTGAATTACAAGGCCAAGCCGGGCGATCCGTTTCCCACCGAGTATAACTATGCGACGGCACCGAAGCTGAAGGTTCCGGGGGACTGGAATACGCAGAGGGATTCGCTGTTTTATTACGAAGGGCCGATCTGGTATGAGCGCGACTTTACCTATACGCCGAAGGAACACACGCGGGTGTTTCTGCATGTGGGCGCGGCCAATTATCACTCGCTGTTCTGGGTGAATGGCAAGAAAGTGTGCGAACACGAGGGCGGTTACACGGCCATCAATTGCGAGGTGACCGAAGCGGTGCATGCGGGCAGTAACTTTATTGTGGCGGCGGTGGATAACACGCGCCACGAAGACAATGTGCCGACGCTCGAGACCGACTGGTGGAACTATGGCGGGCTCACGCGCGAGGTTTCACTGATTGACGTGCCCGAAGCGTTCATCGATCAGTACGACGTGCATCTGCAACGCGGCGCGGGCGAGACGATTGCGGGATGGGTGCACGTGATGGGCGCGGCCGCTGGCGCGAAGGTCGAGATTGCGATTCCCGAGCTGGGCGCGAAGGCTGAAGCGACGGCGGAGGCTGATGGGCGCGCGGCATTCACGATGGATGTGAAGAGCTTGGAGCGTTGGTCGCCTCAAACGCCGAAGCTATACAAAGTTGACTTGCGCGCGGGCAACGATGTGATTCATGAGCTGATCGGGTTCCGCACCATTGAGACGCGCGGAACGGAGATTCTGCTGAATGGCAAGCCGATTTTTCTGCGCGGCGTGTCGATCCATGCGGAAGCGCCGTATCGCACCGGGCGCGCGTGGAGCGACCAGGACGCGGAGACACTGCTGGGATGGGCGAAGGAGCTGGGTTGTAACTATGTGCGGCTGGCGCATTATCCCCACGATGAGACGATGCTGCGCGCCGCGGACCGCATGGGCATCCTGGTGTGGAGCGAGAATCCAGTGTACTGGGCGCTGGAGTTCGATAACCCCGTGGTGTTGAAGAAGGCCGAGCAGCAGTTAGACGAAGAGATCGGCACGTCGCGGAATCATGCCGCGATTATCTTGTGGTCCATGGCGAATGAGACGCCGGACACGGCCGCGCGCACGCAGTTTATTGAGACGCTGGCGGCGCGGGCGCGGGCGCTGGACCCCACGCGATTGATTACGGCCGCGCTGCTGATTCGCACAAAGGGGAATACGAAGATTGTGGACGATCCGCTGGGCAAGGCACTCGACGTGATCGGCATCAATGAGTACATCGGCTGGTATGAAGGTCATCCGGAGAGCGCGGACACGACCGAGTGGCAGATTGATTATGAGAAGCCGCTCATCGTGAGTGAGTTTGGCGCGGGCGCCAAGGCGGGATTGCATGGCGGCAAGGATGAACGCTGGACAGAGGAATATCAGGCGAATGTGTTTGAGCATCAACTGCCCATGCTGAATAAGATTGCGCAGCTGCGCGGAATGAGTCCGTGGGTACTGATGGACTTTCGTTCGCCGAACCGGCCGCTGGCGGGAATTCAGGATGAGTTCAACCGCAAAGGACTTGTTTCCGAAAAGGGCGAGAAGAAGAAGGCTTTCTATGTGCTTCAAAAAGCATATCGAGACGGTACTATTGGCAAGGCTGAGTAACTCAGAACCTGAGTTAGTGGCGGGAAAGTGAGATAAGCTGACTGTATGAGTATTGAAACCATCGTTCAGGAAATTGATGCGGAGATTGCACGGCTGGTGCAGGTGCGCTCTCTGCTTGCGTCTACCGGCAAGGTTGCGGCGAAACTGGCCACCGTGAAAGTGGGCAAAGCGCCGAAGGCGCGCAAGAAGCGGGTGCTGAGCGCCGATGCGCGGAAGCGGATTGCGGACGCGCAGAAAAAGCGCTGGGCCGCGGTGCGGGCCAAGAAGGCCAAGAAGGGCTAGCCACCTGCAGCAGCTCCAGGCGCGCTTCGCGCATGGATGCTTGATCGCTCTCCCGGGTTCGCCGCGCGGACCTGGGATGCGCATTTTTTGTAACGGCTGAATTTCGCAAAGATCCCGCGCTTCCCAAGCACGACGGGATTTCTATCAGCCGCTCAGGATGACAATTCTGAAAGAAGTGGAAAGCTGCGAACCCAGCGGGGGCGCGAAACTGCGCGGCTACCAGGTTTCGACGGCGAGCACGTTGGGCGGACCGGAGTGGCCCTGGATGACCTGCGTCTCGATGACGGCTTCCATATTTTTGTTCTCCCAGCCGGCGGGCACGTGGGCCAGGAGCGAGTCGAGATAGACGGGGTTGTAGAGGATTTCGCCCGCTGCCTCGGTGCCTTCCTCGGAGATGCCGGCGGCGATGATGACGGGCTGGCCGGTGATGCTGTCGCGAATGCGGGCGACGATGGCGTAGTCGCGGGAGAGCTTTTCGTAGGGCGTATCCCAGGCCGTGGCCCACGACGTGGCCTTGTTGCTCTTGCGGTCGACGAGCGAGGCGACGCCGTCGCGGGACTCGAAGCCGAAGCGAAGCTTCTGCGTGACGCGCAGGGTCCAGATGTTGTCGAATGCGCCGATGAGGACGCTGGGGCCTTCGCGGAGCTGCTCGAAGCTGGCCTCGGAGGCGGGCTCGACGCGGAAGGTCTTGTGGCGGATCTCAAGGGCGGCGGCGGTGCGCGTGAGGGTGATGACATCGGCCAGGGCGAGGTTGCCGGAGTACTGGAGGCGGACGTAGAGCTTTTGCGGCGGCTCGGGCGCGGGCGGCGCGTTGTAGTTGTCGATGGATTCGGCGTCGAGGTTCTTGGCCGGCTCGCCGAGGCAGAAGGTAGCCGGGTTGGCGCTGGCGACGACCGGCTGCCAGAAGAGGTCGATATTGGACGGCGGCGTGGGCTGTGGCGTGGGGCGATAACGCAGGCCGATGGCTGTGCCGGCAGCTGCGCCAAGAACCACGAGTCCGGCGACGGCGGCCCAGTGCAATCCGGACCGGGCAGGTGCTGGCGGCGGGGCGGCGGGAGCCTCAGGATATGCGACGGCCGATGCGGCCGGAGCAGCGGGTTCTGAAAAGCGAAACAGCGGGACGTAAGAGCCGATGGGCAGCTCGACGACCAGCTCGCCAGCGTGGGCAGGGTC
Source organism: uncultured Acidobacteriaceae bacterium (assembly GCA_963783925.1). Taxonomy (GTDB): domain Bacteria; phylum Acidobacteriota; class Terriglobia; order Terriglobales; family Acidobacteriaceae; genus Telmatobacter. The sequence continues at coordinate 958,013 of CAWAPM010000001.1, forward strand.
GTAGTAGTACTGCGAGAGGCGCTTGCGAACCTCGCCGGCGGTGATGCGGACGACCGGATCGGCATTGGCGTCGTAAGTAGGCTCGCGGCCAAAGACCTCGATGCCGATGCTGCGCTCTTTCAGGTCGGCGGCGGAGCCCAGAAGCGTCTGCTCAATGACGTAGGCGAGCAGCACCGGGTAGCGCTTGCTGTTGGCGAAGAGGGGATGAGCGACCAGGCGTTCGAGCTGCTGCCGGACAAGGATGGGGTCGACCGGCTCCGAGGCGAGGGTCTGCTGCTCGATTTCCGGTAGAGTCTTTCCCGACGCCATGTGGTTCCGCTCCGGCTCCGAAGATACTGCTGACCAGCAAGTGACGCAGCGCGCAGGGCCGGCTAGAGGCCCGGAAGCCCGCGCAGAGCGTATGATACGTCCCTGAAATGACCGTTGTCTACGTCGGATTAAACCAAACTCAGGGAAAAAGTTAAAGCGAAAAAACGGCATGTGGTACCCGATGGAACCTGTTCCCGTTTTTGGTAGATCCATATATTCGTTTGCGGTCCAGAAAGTGCCGCATTCGTGTGTCTCTGGGAAGCATGTACGACCGCTTAACGGGACGCAACAGAGTGCGGGCTTTCTTGTGATTGCGGCTCCTCGCCCCTCCGGTTTGCCAGATCTGGATTCATCCAGACGGGACTTTCCGGGGGGCGCTTTTTTTTGCGCCTGTGGTCCGGCGGGCCCGCTTGGCGCACCGGAAACGGATGCCGCTTCTTCCCATTTCCTTCGGACAGGCGGTTCTGGACGGTAGCGGACCGGCTGCTTGCGATTTCGATTGTGCAAAGGCTGACGACGGTGTGCGGGATGAGATATGCTGGGCCGTCGTTTCCAACAGACAATAATTCGAGTGGGATTTGAGCGGGAGAGGATGTTGAGGCCATGTTGAAGAGCTTGGTGAAGGCGGGAGTGTTGCTGTGCGGGCTGGGAGCGCTGGCGGCGAGCCTGACAGCGCAGACACCGATGACGGATGCGGAGGCGCACGCGAAGGCCGAAGCGCTGCTGCAGCAGATGACGCTGGACGAGAAGATCGGGCAGATGAACCAGGCGGCGGGCGTCGTCATCCCGGGCCTCGCGTCAGAAAAGCCGGACGCCCTGGTCGAGCAGGGGCGCGTGGGGTCGATTCTCTGGCTGATCGACGTGAAGGAGATCAACCGGCTGCAGCACATCGCGGTGGACAAGTCGCGGCTGCACATTCCGATCCTGTTTGCGTTCGACGTGATTCACGGCTACCGCACGGTGTTTCCGGTGCCGCTGGGCATGGCGTCGTCGTGGGACCCGAGCGTGGAGGAGCAGGCCCAGCACTGGGCCGCGCAGGACGCGCGGGCGGCGGGCATCGACTGGACCTTTACCCCGATGGTGGACATTGCGCGGGACGCGCGGTGGGGCCGCATTGTGGAGGGCGCGGGCGAGGACCCCTACCTGGGCGCGGCAATGGCGCGGGCGCAGGTGCGCGGGTTTCAGGGAGACAAGCTGGGTCCGGACAGCGTCATGGTGTGCGTGAAGCACTTTGCCGGTTACGGCGCCGCAGAGGGCGGACGCGACTACGACTCGTCGTATGTTCCCGAAGTGCTGATGCGGAATGTGTATCTGAAGCCGTTCCACGCAGCAGAGGAAGCTGGCGCGGGCAGCTTTATGAGCGCGTATATGGACCTGAACGACGTGCCGGCCACGGGCAACCACTGGCTGCTGACCGACGTGCTGCGCAAGGATTGGGGCTTCAAGGGATTCGTGGTTTCGGATGCATTTGCGGTGGCGAGTTTGCAGGTGCACGGCTATGCCAGCAGCCCGGAAGACGCGGCCTACAAGGCGGCGAATGCGGGGCTGAACATGGACATGGCCAGCGAAACCTATACGCACAACCTGGCCAAGGTGGTGAAGGCGGGCAAGATCAGCGAGGCGCAGATCGATGCGCTGGTGCTGCCGATTCTCGAAAAGAAGTATGAGCTCGGGCTGTTTGAGCACCCGTATGTCGACGAGAGCAAAGTGGACGCAACGCTGGACCGGCCGGAGGGACTCGTGCTGGAGCGCAAGCTGGCGGGGCGGTCGATGGTGCTGCTGAAGAACGAAGACCACACGCTGCCGCTGAGCAAGGGACTGAAGAAGGTGGCAGTGATTGGTCCGCTGGCCGACTCGGGGCACGATGTGGAGGGCGGCTGGACCGTGGAGGGATTGTTTGGCAGCGGGGCCAAGAGCCATCCGGTCACGGTGCTGGCGGGCATCAAAAATGCGCTCGGCGCTGGCGCGCAGGTCACGGTGGTGCCGGGGCCGGAGCCATCGCGGGTCTTCCCTGGGTTGCTGGATCAGCTTTCGGGCAGGAAGCCGATTCCGCCGCCGACCGCGGCTGAGACGGCCGATTGGCTCGAGAAAGTGAAAGCCGCGGCCGCCGATGCGGATGTAGTCGTAGCTGTGATGGGCGAGATGTCGAACATGAGCAGCGAAGCCTCCTCGCGCGCGACGCTCGATCTGCCCGGCATTCAGCAGCAGATGCTGGAGACGGCGGAGGCCAGTGGCAAGCCGGTGGTGCTCGTGCTCGAGAACGGGCGGCCTCTCGATATTCGCTGGGCCAGCGAGCATGTGCCGGCGATTCTCGAGGCGTGGTATCCGGGAACCGAGGGCGGCAGCGCGGTGGCCGATGTGCTGTTTGGCGATGTGGACCCGGGCGGCAAGCTGCCGGTGAGCTGGCCGCGCGTGGCCGGAGCCGAGCCGCTCTACTACAACCACAACCTGACCCACGAGCCGGAAGACCGGCCCGGGTTTACGTCGCGCTACTGGGACATTTCCTCGAAGCCTCTGTATCCCTTCGGCTATGGCCTGAGCTACACGTCGTTCAAGTTCGGCAACCTCAAGCTGTCGAAGACGAGCATGAAGGCGGACGACGCAACCGAGGTGAGTGTGGATGTGACGAACACGGGCGCGGTGACAGGTGATGCCGTCGCGCAGGTCTACATCCACCAGCGCGCAGGCTCGGCCTCGCGGCCCGTGCGGGAGCTGAAGGGCTTCAAGCGCGTGAGCTCTGCGCCGGGCGAGACCAAAACGCTGACCTTCCCGCTGGGCAAGGACGAGCTCGAGTTCTGGAGCCCGCAGACAAAGGTCTGGGCGGTGGAGCCGGGTACGTTCGATGTGTGGGCGGGCGGGGATTCAACCGCGAGCCTGCATGCGGAGCTGGCGGTGGAGTAGATCAAGCCGCCTTTATGGCTTTCGCAAATCTGTGATCGCCTTTTCAAGGGCCTCCTTGCGCAGGGGGCCCTGTTCTTCTGAGGCTTCAAGCATGGTCTGGCCCTTCTTGTTGAGGATGTTCAGATCCGCGCCATGTTTCATGAACAGAGACATGGCGTCATTGTCGACGGTCGTGACGATGGGCGTGTCGCCGTCGTTGTTTTGCGCATTGACATTGGCGCCGCGCTTGAGTAGCTCTTCTTCCACATCGGTGAGAAACGTCTCGTGGAGCGGCGTGTTGCCGTCCTCATCGCGGGCGTTGACGTCCGCACCGGCGTCGAGCAGGAGGCGGACACATTCGACGCGTGCGCCGTCGATGTCGCTGTTGCGATAGTCACCTGCCGCGAAGAGTGCGGTCTTGCCCTCGCGTTCCCGGGCCTCGAGATTGGGGTGGTAGCGCAGGATTTCGCGAACCAGGTCTGGATTGCCAGAGGATGCGGCGTAGATCAGGATGCTGCCGTTACCGGAGCCCTGCATCTCCATACCGCCTGAGTCTTCGGTGATCGTGAGTTTGGTGAGGTCCGCATTGGGGTTGGCGCCATAGGCGATGAGCATGCGGACAGCTTCGAGACTCCCTGCGTTGGCGGCATTGACCAGAGCCAAATTCTTATCCTTCTGATCATCTTTGCTGGCCTCGGCGTCGATGAGCAGCTTGAGTGTGTCGGGATGGCCGGCCGCGGCGGCGAGCAGGCCTGTTTTGTTAAACAGTGGGACCTCGCTCGGGTCCTTAAGCTTTGGCGCAGGTAGGGGTTTCAGAGGCACGCCAGCATCGAGGAGGCCATGCACAGTCGCAGTCTCACCGCGTGTCAAGGCTTCTTTGAGCATGACCTGCGCGTCATAGGCGGCGAAGCGGTAGTGCTCGTCCTGCAGGGCCTCGACTAGCCCATCTTTGCCTTCGATCCAGCGGTCTGTGCGTGCCAGAGCGTCGACATCTTCTTCCAGATCGGAGATGACGGCGGGCATGCCTACCCAGGCACCAACGTAGTCGTTGACCTGCTTGGATTGGTCGTCGATGGATATCGAGAGTTGGTAAGAGGGGTTGTCGGTTACGCTGGCGACGTACGCGGTGTCCATGGAATAGAAGTCGGCGTCGATGAATTTCTGGGCGAGTGCGCGGACCGCGTCCGGATCGACGCTCGCGGTATGGCTGCCGGACGCTACGACATAGCCCCCTCCGCTGAAGACAATGCCCTGCGGGGTCAGCGTGACGTTGTAGGACGGGCAGCTTCCAAAGCAGCCGGAGCGGCTGAGTTTGATTTCAATTTTCGAGTTAGCTCGTAGAACTGGCGGCGGGACGCGGTGCTTTGGCAGGCGCTCCGGCGGGACCAGATCGATGTACTCCTCGACCTGTGCGGCGACGGGCTTGCCGTTTTTTTCAAAAGGTGTGAACTTCCATTGGTAAACCTCGGATTCGAGATCGGGCCAGATGGGTAGCGTGTTCTTATCGCCGTCAGCCTTCGCATCCGTCACATCGCCCGAGGCCGACACGGTGAGGGTGAGGTGAAGCTGATTGAACCCCTCGCGCACTCCTTCGTGGGGGATGGTACGGCGATGAGGTTTAAGCTCATGGGCGCGGGCGGCGTCGTAGTCGAACGAGGGGCTTTGCCCGGCTGCGAAAGCTGGGGCGGCGAGCAGGCACGCAAGCAGAACGGCCGTGCGATTCATGGTGTGCGTATATTAGACCGGCGGGCGGGGTGGATGTTAGTCGGCGCAATGGGCGCAGGGCGGCCGGGGTAGCAGGTCCATCAGGCGAGGGCTTTGGGCACAGCCTCTTCCCAGCGGCCCTGCGCTTTGAGGATGAGCTCGACGACTTCGCGAGCGGCGCCATGACCACCACCGCGGCGGGTGGTGAAGTGGCAGACGGCGGCGAGTTCAGGCGCGCCGTCGGCCACGCAGACGCCGAGGCCGGCGCGCTGCGCCAGAGGAATGTCGGGCAGGTCGTCGCCCAGGTAGGCCACTTCTTCTTCGGTCACGCCGGCCTTCTGCATGCACTCCTCGAAGGCCTGGGTTTTCTTCTTCTGTCCGAGATAGACGAAGGTGACTTTCAGCTCCTCGGCGCGTTTGGCAACGGCGGGCGACGAGCGGCCGGTGATGAAGCCGGTCTGAATACCCATGGTGTGTGCGAGCGAGAGGCCCTGGCCGTCCTGCGCGCTGAAGATTTTCATCTCTGTGACAGGCGGCGGCTGCGCACCGTCGTGGGCAGTGGTGGAGATGAGGCAGACGCCGCCGTCAGTCAGCGTGCCGTCCACGTCCATGAGAAAGAGCTTGATCTTGCGGGCGCGGGCGAGCACTTCGGGCGAGGCGAGATCGGCGAAGGAGGCCATAGGTATGTTTGTATCACTGAGGCGCCGGGGCGTTGTTGGGGCAGGTGAGCTGCTGTGCTTTCCCAGGTCTCAAAAGCGAGACCTGGGGCACCCATTTCCGTGGTTGGCTTAGCTCCCCCGATCGCCCTGCTCCCTCCGTGCAGTTAGTTGGCGCGGAGGGCGACCATGGGGTTGATGTGCGCGGCGCGGCGGGCGGGGATGAAGCCCGAGAGCGCCGCGATGGCGAGAAGGATGAGAGCCATACCGATATAGGTCGCCGCGTCCCAGGGCGAGGTGGCGAAGAGCAACGAAGAGATGAGGCGCGCCGTGATGAGTGAGGCCGCGGCGCCAATCGCCACGCCAACGAACGCGAGACGCATGGTATTGCCGAGCACCTGGCGCTGCACGAGACCAGCGCTTGCGCCAAGAGCCATGCGAATGCCGATCTCCTGCGTCTGGCGAGTAACGGAGTAAGAAATGACGCCGTAGATGCCGAGCGCGGCAAGCAGCAGGCCGAGCGTGGCGAAGGCGGCCACGAGAATCATGAAGAAGCGGCGCGGCGAGTTGGCGTGGTCCACGAGGAGTTCGAGCGGGCGGAACTCGGCGGCGGTCTGCTTGGGGTTGATGTCGCGCAGGGTGCGGAGGACGGAGCCGGCGAGCGTCGCGGGCGGCAGCTGCGTACGAACCACGAGCTCGGCACTGGAGGGCGTGGCCTGGGTGACGGGATAGTAGATCTGCCAGCCGGTCTGGGCTTCCGTGGATTCCTCGCGGATGTTGTCAACCACGCCGATGATGCGAATGGGCGGCGCGGAACCATTATCGAGGAGCTGGCCGACCGGGTCGTTGTTGGGCCAGTGGGTGAGCGAGGCGAGGAAGTGCGCATAGCCGGAGTCGATCACGACGACAGGCTCGCTCTTGGGCCCGTCCGACCAAAGGAAATCGCGGCCGCGCAGGCGCGTGCCCATGGCGCGGAGATAGCCGGGAGTGATGACGTAGACGAGCGGACCCGGCGGCACATCCTTGTCAGAGAGTTTCACGCCCTTGGGTAGCGGCGTGCCCCAGGAGCGGTTGCGGTCGAGGGGTAGATAGTCGGAGACGCCGGCGGCCTGCACGCCGGGGATGGCGCTGACGCGCTCGATGATCTGCTGGAAGATCACGCCGCGCCGGATCGCGCTCAACGATCCGTCCTTGTCGTTGGGCACATTGTCGTCGTAGTCCACCTTGATGGCGGCGGCGCGCTCGGGCTCGAAGCCGAGATCGACATCGAGCACATGCATAAAGCTGCGCAACAGCAGGCCCGCGCCGACCAGGAGCATGCAGGCCAGCGCAACCTCTGAGACCACGAGGACGGAGCGGATGCGCTCGTGCTTGCGGCCCTGGCCCGCGCCCAGGCCGGAGTCCTTCAGCGTCTCCTGCAGATTGCCGCCGGCCATGCGGATGCCGGGCATCAGGCCGAAGAGCACGGCGGCGGAGACCGCGATGAGGACAGTCCAGCCGAGAGCAGCGCCGTCAATGTGAAGGGTATTGAGCAACGGCAGCGCGACGGCGCCCTGATGCGAAAGCCAGGAGATGAGAACGGCGGCGAGCAGCAGACCGCCGACTGCGCCGGCGAGCGAAAGGACGAGGCTCTCCGTTAGTAGCTGGCGGATGATGCGTCCGCGGCTTGCGCCAAGAGCGCCGCGCATGGCGAATTCCTTGGAGCGCGCGGCGGAGCGGGCGAGCAGCAGATTGGAGAGATTGACGCAGGCGATGAGCAGGATCATGCCGACGGCGCACCAGAGAACAATGAGCGAGCGGCGCAGACGGCCGCTGATGTAGTCCTTGAGCGGAACGGGAACGACGGAGCCAATGTACTGGCCGCAGGTGCCGGGTGAGTTGTTGTTCCAGCACATGTGCGGCGCGGCCTGCGCGGCGTCGGCCACGGCCTGGGGCAGCGAGACGCCAGGCTTGAGCCGGCCCAGGAGGGTGATGATGTTGCCCCAGTTGCGAGGCGGCCCGTAGAGATTGAGGGGAGTGATGGCATCGACCTTTGCGCCGGGCTGGAAGACGGCGCCGAAGTCGAACGAGGCGGGCAGCACGCCGATGACGGTGGTCTGCTGGCCGTTCATGTCGAAGGCCTTGCCGATGATGTTGGGGTCGGCGTTGAACTGCGTGCGCCACCAGGAATCGCTGAGCAGAATGACAGGGGGCGCGCCGTTCACGGCGTCGGAGGGCCGGAAGGCGCGGCCCATGGCAGGCTGCACGCCGAGTACCTGGAAGAAGTTGGCGATGACATCGATGCTGGTGGCGGGGATGGGCGCGCCGCCGCGATTGAGGCTGAGATTGCCGGGGCTGGAGAAGGCGAAGTAGCCGGTCACGTCCTGATAGGAGCGCGTGTACATGCGGAACTCGTCGTAAGCGTCAGTCGAATATGTCGCGCAGGAGAGGCCGCATTTGCTGGGCGGCGGCGCGATCCAGACCAGCTGCTGTGCGTTGGGAAACGGCAGCGGGCGCAGCATGAGGGTGTTCACGACGCTGAAGACCGCGATGTTGGCGCCGATGCCGAGCGTGAGGATGAGCACGGCGACAGCGGTGAAGCCGCGATCGCGGCCCAGCGTGCGGAAAGTGTACTTCAGATCCTGCAGGAGAATGTCGACACTCATAAGACCTCGCGCTTCGCGTTGTTTTTCCCGTGCCTGTTGCATGCCGCCGAAGTGAACCAGAGCGGCGCGTCGTGCATCTGAAGGAGAGAGGCCGCGCTCGATGTAGTCGTCGATGGCGAGCTCAAGATGCGCGGCGAGCTCGGCCTCCAGCTCCTGGTCGAGTTTGCGTTTGCCGAAGAAGGCGCGGATGCGGCCGGCGGCGCGGCGAAGGCGGCTCATGCGCGGTTGCCTTCTTCTTCAGCGTTCATGGCCATCACGCGATCCATCACGCCGGTGAGGCGCTCCCAGTAAAGAGCGTCGGCGGTCAGCTGGCGTCGGCCGGTCTTGGTGATGGCATAGAAACGGGCCTTGCGGTTGTTGTCGGAGAGGCCCCAGGAGGAGCTGATCCAGCCGCTCTGCTCAAGGCGAACGAGCGAGGCGTAGATGGTGCCCTGATTCAGAAGCACCTGGTTGCCGCTGACCTGCTCAATGCGGCGGGCGATGCCATAGCCGTGCAGCGAGCCCATGGCGGCCAGGGTCTTGAGAACCATGAGATCGAGGGTGCCTTGAAGGAGGTCGAGTCTTTCGGGTGACATGGTTGCTCCTGTGGCGTTGCCACATGAGCATAGCGCAGGTTCCTGTGGTTGTGCCACAGGAAAAATTGCAAGACCCGCGGAACCACCTGCCGGCGGCTCTGCGTAGAGGGATTTGCGGCGCGGAACGTGCGGAAACGATTTACTCACGAGAAAACGTATTCGAGCGGGCCGCGATTTGGTGATTGCATGCGCAGTGCGTGGGCTGTCAGAATTTCTGTGGCATCCGGTCGCGGCCGGCACCGCAGTGCTGTTGCAAGGGGAAGAGCCGCGACGAGTGCAGGCATCGCAATGCTACCAACCGGTTGGAACTTGGCGCGCGTCGCGAACGCGTGCTTCCCCGGAATCCCTGTTTCTGTACTCACATTGAGCACGCTCGGGACTGGAAGGCGATGATGATGAGCCCGGTGTTGATGCCGCATGCGGTCTGCTGGAGAGAAGACCCGCGCCTGATCTGGACGATGGCGATCACCAACGCCATCACCTTTCTCAGCTATTCAAGCATCTGCGCAACGCTGATTTATCTGGCGCGCAAAACGCGGCGCGCGATTGCCCGCGACTGGATTTATTTTCTGGTGGGCTTCGCGCTGTTTATCGTGGCCTGCGGCTCGACGCATCTGCTGGAAGTCATCACAACCTGGACGCCGGTGTTCTGGGTGGATGCATGGACCAACATCATCACCGCGCTGTTGTCGGGCTATGTCGCGGTGCAGTTCTTCCGGCGCAGTGCGTCCATGGGCGCGGGCATCAACGATTATGCGGTGCGGCTGCAGAGCGCGGAGCTGGAGAAGGCGCGCGTGGAAGAGAGCCTGCTGGCGGCGCGGAAACTGGAAGAGTGGAACCGCATGTCGGCGGTGGTGACGCATGAGATTGGCAATCCGCTGGCGGCGATCCAGAACATGCTGTATCTGATTGAAGTCACGCCGGGGGTTGCTCCCGAAGTTGTGGCGCTGGCCAAGTCGTCGTCGCACGAGGCGCTGCGGATCGGCGAGCTGACGCGGACAACGCTGGGATTTTTCCGGCAAGACCGGCAACCGGACACGGTGAATCTGCGCGCGTCGGCGGAGTCGGTGCGGTTTCTGCTGGAGCCGCAGCTGCGGCAGCGTGGCCTCGAGCTGGTGATCGAGAGCAAAGGCGAATGCACCGTGCGCACCTTTGCGGTGGAACCGCGGCAGGTGCTGCTGAACCTGGCGCGCAATGCATGCGAGGCCACGCCGCATGGTGGCGCGCCGGTGCACATCCTGCTGCAGGGCGAAGCGGACGCCGTGCGGGTCACGGTGGAGGACGCCGGCTCTGGCATTGTGCCCGAGCTGCTGCCCAATCTGTTTGGCTTTGGCGTAAGCACCAAGGGCGAACACGGCAACGGGCTGGGGCTGTGGGCGGTGAAGCAACTGGTGACGCGCAACGGCGGCACCATCAGCGTGGAATCAACGCCGGGCAAGGGAACGCGCTTTACGCTGGTGTGGCCGCGCGAGACCGCGGACGACACGCTGGAGCGGCGGGACCTGACGCGCATGGCGCTGGCGCGCTAGCGTGCTTGTTCGGCTTCTGCTGCGGCCAGCCAGCCGCGGCGGAGTTTCTCTGCTGGGATCGACGACAAATAAGGCTTGATGTCGAGGATGGGCGTGCCATCGAGCATGTCCACGCCGCGAACGTGCAGCGTAGCGCCGTCGCGGTGGAGAAGCTCGACGACGGTGAGGCCGATGGGATTGGGGCGGCGTGGCGAGCGCGTGGCAAACACGCCGTGCGGCTTGCCGTCCGAGGGCGGTCGGCCAATGAGAGCGACGCCGTCGGCCCGATCGAAAACCCAGAGAATAAAGAGGTGCGAGAAGCCTTCGATGTCGGCCAGGCCGGGCTCAAAGTCGCTGAGGATTTCGAGCGTGCCTTCCGCGTCGTGCCGGGTACCGAGGCCGCGCGGGATCTCCGAGGTCTGCGTGTAGGGGCTGTGAACGAAGCCGATGGGAGTTGGCGTAAACATGGCGGCCCTCTCTCGAACATTGTAGGGCTGCAGGCGAGTGATCCGTTGTCCGTTCGTTGCGCTAAAAAAAAGTCACGCAGGGGAAAACGCGGTTCGGGTGACGGCGATGACGCTGATGTCGTCTTCCTGTCCGAACTCCTGCGCAGCCTGAGCCACCTGTGCCGTAGTGGATGCCGCGCCGAGCAGATCGCGCATGCGCTCGAAGCCGAAGAGCTGACCGCTCGAATCGGTAGCTTCCAGGATGCCGTCGGAGACGAGGACGAGCTTGTCGTTGGGTTTGAATTCAAATTGCGTCAGCGAAGGCTCAGAGCCTTCGATCATGCCGATGGGCAGCGATCCTTCGACGAGCAGAGGTTCTCCGTTCAGGTAGGGGGCGATGTGGCCAGCGTTGGCCAGCGTGGCAGCGCCGTCCCTGGCGATGCGGAGCGCGAGGCACGTGGCCTGCGCGTCGGCGCGGCCAAGCAGACGGCGGTTGAGGGCCTGCACCATCGCCAGCGGCTCGGTCGTGGTTTCAGCGGTGCTGCGGATGGCGCCGACCAGCAGCGCAACGAGCATGCCGGCCCGGAGGCCTTTGCCCGTCACGTCGCCGGCCACGATCAGCAGGCTGCCGTCGCTGCTGTGCGGAATGATCTGAAAGAAATCGCCGCCCACTTCGCGCGCCGGGCGGTAGTCGCTTTCAATCACGAAGCCGGGCGGCGTAATCCGCGCCTGCGGAACGATGACCTGCTGCACCTCCTGCGCCTGGCGCATGTCGTCAGCCAGGCGAACATTCTCGCGCTGCTGCTGCGTGAAGCGGATGAGGAAGATGACCAAAGCGGAAACTGGCACCGAGGCTGCGATCATATCCGCAAACACAAAGAGGCGCGGCGGGAAGAGACCGTGAGAAAACAGCGTGAACAGCATGATGTAAATAGCGAAGAGCAGGCCCGGCGCAATCGGCAGCCACGCTTTTTTCCCAGTGGATCGCACGCCATCGACCGTGATGGCCAACAGCAGGCAGGCGAGCGAAGTAATAGCCAGCCAATCTAAAACGCTCCTGGCACGGCCCAGGGCTGCACTTGGAGGCCATAGACCAATCGCGACTCCCGACTTGCCAAATTCCACACCAGATTGACGAGAGAGACAAGGTAATTGGCGCGCCGCCAGATCGCTCGGGGCACGCCCAGCAAATACATGGCCGCCAGGGGCATGGCAAACGCCGCAGTGCCGTAGGCGAGAAACTGCACCGCATCCGCCACTTGAACAGGAACCAGGGTTTGAGGAATATAGAAAACCGCAATGCCGGCGATCATTGCGGCAAAGCTGGTCAGACTGATCCCGGTCCAAAGGTATTCCCGCTGCTGCCGGCTCAGCAGGAACAGGAGCAGCGAGATGAGGCCGACGGAGCCGTACAGGCTCATTTGCGTGATCATATTCCAGGGCGGACGCCAGGCCTGTTGCCGCGCACTCAGCTCAAATACATGCAGAAGCGCACTCGGCCCCATCAGCGGCATTCCGCGAAGGCCGCCAGCCAGATTGCTATTTCTGGGTGGGGCCTCATCCCGGAGGTTCCAAAAGCGGAGTGCGAGCGTGATGGGCCGGCCGTTGCCGGCGGCCGCCGCGGGAAGGGGAAAGAGCTCCGGTTGGCCGGGATAGGCGAGCGGCCATCCGTCCAGCTTGCCAAAGCCGCCCATCTTCACCCCGTTGACGTACACCTCATACGCGTCATCGACGCTTGCAGGCATCAGCAGTGCGATTGCGCCGCTCTGCTGCGGCGCGCGCAGCCGGATGCGATACCACGCGTAGCCGGTATAGCCGGGATGCCCGTGCTGCTGCCAGCCGGGGATTGCATTCAGTTGCAATGCCTCTACGGGCGTGGGCGCGGGATGCGCGGAATCGAGAACGTAGTCCTGCCAGCCGAAGTCATCGAAATCTGCGCCCGCCCAGCGCGGATCGTCCCCGGCGTGGAATTTCCATGGGCCGTTGAGCGGCAGGGCCGGCTCGCTGAGAGTGATGGGCGCTGCCGCCGCTGCGGGCGCAACGGCAGGCTGCGAACGCGCGGATGACATGCACGCGAGCAGGACCAGAAGGAAGAAAAATGAGCGCGGAATTCGCATGGGCAATGCCCTCTGCAGGCAAATGTGCCGTTGCACGCAACTATACGGATCGCCGGCAGGAAATCGGAAATACTTTGGCGCTTGCGCGGGCGCGGCTTATGTCAGCGCGCGGTCGAGGTGCGTGTAGCCGCCATCGACCACGATGTGCTGGCCGGTGGTGTGCGCGGACTGCGTGGGCGACAGCAGAAAGACCACAGCGGCAGCGATTTCCGAGTCGAGGGTCATGCGGTGGCCGAGCGGGATGCGGCTCACGATGCGCGCGAGCTCGGCGTCGGGATCGCCAAGAGTCGCGAGCCAGCGCTGGTAGAGCGGCGTCATCACTTCGGCGGGCAGCACGGCGTTCACGCGCACATTGGCCGAGGCCAGCTCGGCCGCCCACTCGCGGGTCAGGGCGAGCTGCGCGCCCTTGCTGGCGGCGTAGCCGGAGGTGTTGCCCTGGCCGGTGAGCGCCACCTTGGAGCTGATGTTGACGATGGCGCCTTGCTCGCGCTTGAGCGCGGGCAGCGCGTAGTGGGCCAGGGCGTAGTAGTGGGTCAGGTTTTTTTCGAGGCTGTGGACGAAGGCTTCAACGGAGCCGCGCTCGAGACCCACGCCATCGTTCACGCCTGCGTTGTTCACCAGGCCGTAGATGTCGCCGTGCTGGGCGAGGATTTCGGCGATGGCGTCCTGGCAGCGGTCCAGGTCTTCAAGGTGAGCTTCGACAAAGTGGCAGGGGAGCTGCGCGGCGTGCATCTCGGCGAGGAAGGCTTTGGTGTTCTCTGACGGGCGAGCGAGAACGACGACGCGCGCGCCCTCCGCGAGACAGGCGCGGGAGATGCCAGCGCCAATGCCCGCGCCGCCGCCGGTCACAACAATGAGCTTGTTTTTGAGAGCGAGATCCATCGGGGGAAGTATAGCGGGTGACAGGGTTCAGGGGTCACGCCCACCGGTTCACACCGGCCAAAGCACAACCCCCGGCCAACCACTGTCATCCTGAGCGGAGCACGTTTGGAGCAAGCGGAGCGAAGGACCTGCTTCTTCCTTTTACGAAGCTTCAATCCGCACGATCGTGGGTGCCCCATTCTTCGCGCGTTTTTTTGCGCGAAGGGTGGGAAAGCACGAATGCGCCACGTCAATACCTCGCTCCGAAAATATTTGCGAACTCCCTCATTCCAAAGCCCAAAATCAGCGCCGCATTTTGCCGATTATTTCCCGCTTCCGCGCACAATAGAACCAGGCTCATTTCACAAGCTCATCTCACAGGAGTCCCGCATGTCGACTGAATCGCATCCCAACCCGGCCATCGCGCGCTGCATTGCCGCCCGCGAAGAGGCCATCGAGAAAGCCCGCGCCGCCGGCGAAAGCAGTTATGGAATTCTCTCTGCCGGTCACGATGCGTATCGCACCGCGCTGCCATCTCTTGAAGGCCGCGAAAATGTGCGCGCCTTCATTGCCTGCGTAGCCTATGGATCGCTTCTGAATGTATTTATCGAGTCGCAGGCCAAGCTGCTGCTCTACGCAGCGCAGGTAGCCACCAGCGCGTCCCGTCAGCCCGCCCGCGCCGCCTCCGCCTGAGGAGAGAGGCCATACCCCCACCCCCCTCCCGATTCGCTCCGTCTTCGCCTCGCCGCTGCGATCATCCAGCAGGTCGCATGCCTAGTCTAAGGAACTCACTCAAGACCCAGTGGTCTTCCGTATTTGACAGCGAGGTCATCAGGAAGCACCTCCGACAACGGGCCCCGCGGAAAACCTGCTTTCATCGTAAACGGGTGGCGCTTCTCTCGCTCAAAAGGCTCTACAACGTTAAAGCTTTTAAGCGTGGACCGCTTCAGCCACGCGGCTGCTCGCTCCGTGCACAGCCTGTGCTTGGAAAACGGCCAGACGATGAAGAAGTCTTCGCCCGTCCACTGGTGCCAATCGATCAGCCTGTCAAAATTCTCGATAGCGCTATACCTCTTCCAGTGACATGCCGGGCAATCCTCAACAACATGTACTCCGGACTCGAGTGGCACGACACCTGCCCATCCGGTCACAATGAACTCGCAATATTCATCGGAAGTGCCGCCATCTTGAAACGTAACTTTCGCGGGAGCCGCTCGAAATCCGGTAAATCCTTCTTGTTCAATCACCTTTTGATGGATTGCAACCTCAAATCCCCAAATAATATGTTCATCCCGTCTGTTGTGCTTCACAAAATGATGAAGCGATCCGATACGTTGCTGTCTTGACCTATGCTGTTGACTTACTGAGCAAGGAATACTCTCCCACCTCTCAAATTCTTTATCAAATCTCGCAAACAGCTCATCGATCATGGGATTTCGAAACTCATAACATGGATCCATCAGATGAACCTAACCTCTCCAAAGCCATCACTCGCAGAGAAACTCATCCACGAGTTGGGCAGGTGCCCTAGAACGAACTAAGCCCAGCCATAACCAGCATTCTCGGCTCGGTCATCTCTTCAATCGCGGAGCGGATGCCTTCGCGGCCCAGACCCGAGTCTTTGACGCCGCCGTAGGGCATGGGGTCGAGACGCCAGCTTGGTGTGTCGCCCACGATCAGCGCGCCCACCTCGAGCTCGCGATAGGCAGTGAGGATGCGGCCGGCGTCGCGCGTAAAGAGCCCAGCCTGCAGGCCGTACTTCGAGTGGTTGACGTCGGCGAGCGCGTCCTCGAAGTCCTCGTAGGGCTCGATGAGGACGACGGGGCCGAAGGCTTCTTCGTCGCGAATCTTCATGCCCGGCTGTGTTGCGGTGAGGATGGCGGGAGCGATGACGGAGCCGGTGCGCTCGCCGCCGGTGACGAGCTTGGCGCCCGCGGCCACCGCTTCCTTGATCCAGGACTCGACGCGCTCGGCCTCGGCGGCGCGCACCAGCGGGCCAACCTCAGTGGCTTCGACCGCCGGATCGCCGGAAGCCATGTGACCGGCGATTTCGACCAGCTTCCAGGTAAAGGTCTGGAAGATGCGGCGCTCGATAAAGATGCGCTGCACAGAGATGCAGGACTGGCCGGCGAAGCCGAAGGCAGCATGGGCGATGCGATGCGCGACGTCGTCGAGGTCGGGCCAGTCGCCGTGCAGAATGAGCGCGGCGTTGCCGCCAAGCTCGAGCAGAACGCGCTTGCGCCCGGAGCGGGCTTTGATCTCCCAGCCGACTTTGGCGGAGCCGGTGAAGCTGACGAGCTTGATGCGGTCTTCCTTTTCGGCGAGCCAGGCGGTGTCCGTGTTCGAGAGCGTAAGGATGGAGAGCGCTTCCTCCGGCCACCCGGCTTTGAGAATCACTTCGCCCAGCGCGAGCGCGGTGAAGGGTGCCTGCGGCGCGGGCTTGAGAATAATGGGGCAGCCGGCTGCGATGGCCGGCGCAAGCTTGTGCGCGACCAGATTGAGCGGGAAGTTGAACGGCGTAATGGCGAGGATGGGGCCGACGGGGAAGCGCTGCACCAGGCCCCAGCGATTCTCGTTGCCTTCGGTCAGGTCGAGCGGAATGGACTCGCCGCCGATGCGGATGGCTTCTTCTGCGGCGGTCTTGAACGTGAGTACGCTGCGATCGACTTCCGTGCGGGCGAGGCGAATGGGCTTGCCTGCCTCGGCGACGATGAGCTGGGCGAAGCGCTCTTTCTGCTCGATGAGCGCGGCGGCGATGTCTTCGAGAATTTCGCGGCGCTTCCAGCGCGGCAGGGCGCGGGTGCGGCGCAGGCTGGCCACGGCGTGGTTCACGGCCTGGCGCGCGTCCGCGCGGGTGGCGACAGTGACGCGGCCGACCAGGCCCTGATCCCACGGCGAGCGCACTTCCATCGCTTCGCCATCGGTCCACTCTTTACCGCACAACAGAAAACCAGTTTGCGAGCCCGGGCGCATCTTCATGGGGGAACAGCTCCTTGAAGCAATCGAGAAACTTCTGGAGACGATGGTACTAGGGTGGGGCGGGGCGCAGGCAACGTGCTGCCGGGCGCGCGGTACACTGTTCCCCTATGGGGCATGTGAGCCGGACGCGGAAAGTTCCGTACGATGCGGAAGCGGCGATTGCGCATCTGAAGAAAAATGATGCGAAGCTGGGCGCGCTGATCGAGCGCGTGGGGCCGTTCGCGATGCGCGTGGATGGAGTGTCGCCGCCGTTCGAGACCCTGCTGGAGGCGATCCTGTATCAGCAACTGCATGGCAAAGCCGCGGCCACGATTCATGGGCGGGTGCGGGAGTATTTCGGCGGCGACCCCACGCCGCAGCAGATGTTGAGCGTGCCGGATGAGATTTTGCGCGGGACCGGCGTCAGCGGAAACAAGATCAAGGCGATGAAGGACCTGGCAGCGAAGACGCTGGATGGGACCGTGCCGAGCCATGCGGCGATCAAGAAAATGCCGGACGCGGATATTGTGGAGCGGCTGACCGAGGTGCGCGGCATTGGGCCGTGGACGGTGGAGATGCTGTTGATCTTCCGGCTGGGGCGGCCCGATGTGCTGCCGGTGACCGACTACGGCGTGCGCAAGGGCTATGCGCTGACGTTTATGAAGCTGCCGAAGACGCGAGCACTTGAGGCGGCCGATCTGCCCAAGCCGGATGTGCTGGAACGGCGCGGGCGCAAGTGGACGCCGTACCGCTCGGTGGCAAGCTGGTATCTGTGGCGGGCGTGCGATTTGGAAAAGACAGAGAATAGCAAATAGGCAATCGGGAATAAGGTCTGCAGCCTGCTGACCGACAGCCAGCGCGATGGGAAGGATTGATGGCGGCGACGAAGCGTTTCATCTGCATTCACGGGCATTTCTATCAGCCGCCGCGGGAGAATCCGTGGCTGGAGACGGTGGAGACGCAGGACTCGGCGAAGCCGTATCACGACTGGAACGAGCGGGTGTGCGCGGAGTGCTATGCGCCCAACGGGGCGGCGCGCATTCAGAACGGCAAAAATCAAATCACGCGCATTGTGAACAACTATGCGCGCATCAGCTTCAACTTCGGGCCCACGCTGCTGAGCTGGCTCAAGGACAATGCGCCGCGCACGCATCGCATGATTGTGGATGGCGAGCGGCGCAGCCGGCGGAGCTATGGTGGGCACAGTTCGGCAATGGCGCAGGTCTACAACCACATCATTATGCCGCTGGCTAACCGGCGCGATAAGGTGACGCAGATTCGCTGGGGGATTGCCGATTACAAATACCACTACGGCGCAGCCCCTGAGGGCATGTGGCTGGCGGAGACAGCGGCGGATACGGAGACGCTGGAGCTGTTGGCGGAGAACGGAATCAAGTTCACGCTGCTGGCGCCGCACCAGTGCCGGCGCGTGAGAGCGCTCAAAGCGGCAACCAACGAGCGCGATGCGAACGATCCCGAGCGCGCATGGACAGTCACGCCGGATGCGAGCGTGAACACGTCGCGGCCCTACCTGATGCGGTTTGCTTCGGGCGCGTCGCTCGCAGTGTTTTTCTACGACGGGCCAACGTCGCGGGCGATTGCCTTCGAAGGGCTGCTGAACTCGGGCGAGAACTTTGCCGGCCGGCTGAAGGATGGCTTGAGCGAGCAACCGCAGCCCCAACTGGAGCATGTGGCGACGGACGGCGAGTCGTATGGCCATCACCACAAACACGGCGAGATGGCGCTGGCCTATGCGCTGCGTCTGCTGGAGCAGGACAAGACGGTCAAGCTCACCAACTACGGAAATTTTCTGGCGCAGTTTCCGCCGGAGTATGAGTGCGGGATTGTGGACCAGACCTCGTGGAGCTGCGTGCATGGCGTGGAGCGCTGGCGCTCGGACTGCGGGTGCAATGGCGGCAAGCCGGGATTCAACCAGAAGTGGCGCGCGCCGCTGCGGCAGGCGCTGGACGAGCTGCGTGACGCGCTGGCACCGCTGACGGAAGAAGAAGGCGCGAAGCTGTTCAAGGATGTGTGGGCGGCGCGCGATGCGTATATCGATGTGATTCTCAATCGCAGCGCGGAAGCGATTGCGCGCTTTATGGAGAAGCATCAGAGCCACACACTGGATGACGCGGAGAAGGTGCGCGCGCTGGAGCTGATGGAGATGCAGCGGCACGCGCAGCTGATGTACACCAGCTGCGGATGGTTCTTCGACGACATCTCCGGCATTGAGACGGTGCAGGTGATTGCGTATGCGGCGCGTGCGCTGCAACTGGCGCAATGCATGTTTGGCGCGCGCGCGGACGGGCTGGAAGCAGCGTTTACGGCGCGGCTGGCGGAAGCGAAATCGAATGTGCGCGGCGGAGGGCGACGGCGCGAAAATTTTTCGCAAGCAGATTGAAGCGATGGAGCTGGGCCTGGAGCAGGTGGCCGCGCACTACGCGATCAGCAGCGTGTTCTCGTCGTATCCGGAGGAGACGGAGCTCTACTGCTATCGGGTGCGGCGCATCTCGTATGACATTGCGACCTCAGGGCGCGGGCGGCTGGCGCTGGGGCGGGCGCAGATTGCAAGCGCCATTACGGGTGAGCAGAAAAGCTACAGCTTTGCAGTGCTGCACTTCGGCGATCAGAACATTACAGCGGCAGTCAAAGCCTATGCGGAGGGTGATGCCGCGGAGTTTGAGGCGTTTGCCGCGGCTGCGGAAAAGCATGTGCAGAAGGCGGATTTTCCGGAGGTGATCCGGATGATCGACCGCTTCTATGGGCACGTGGATTATTCGCTGACATCGTTGTTTACCGATGAGCAGCGGCGGATTGTGCAACTGATTCTGAACTCGACGCTGTGGGATATCGAGAGCTCGCTGACGACGATCTACGAAGATCATGCGAGCCTGCTGCATTTTCTTTCGCAAGCCGGATTGCCCAAGCCACCGGCGCTGACGCTGGCCGCGGAGTTTGCGGTGAACGCGGGGCTGCGGCGGGCGCTCGAGAACGACCCCATTGATATGGCGCTGCTGAAGTCGCTGCTGCACCTGGCGAAGGCGGATGAATTACCCCTCGAGACGGCGACGCTGAGCTACCTGGCCGATTTGCGCATGAAGCGCGCGATGGTGGAGTTGCAACTGGGCGCGGGATCGCTGGAGATGCTGGACCGCGCGCTGGCGCTGGCGCTGGCGCTGGGCGAGATGCCGTTCGATCTGAACTTGTGGCAGGCGCAGAACATCTGGTACGAGATTTTGCGCAGCTCGAGCTATGCGCTCACGGCGCTGAACGACGAGGAGCGGCCGCGCTGGGAGAAGGATTTCGCGGAGCTCGGCACGTGCCTGTCGATCGACACGGCGGCGATCACGGCGCAGGAGCAGGTGGTGGAGACGACGGGTGACTAAGGCTTGGTCGGCTGGCTGGGGTAAGCCCGCTCCACATCGTCCCTGAGCCGCCTGATCAAGGGAACCACGGGACTGTCCAGCCCGTCGGACGATTCACCTGTCCAGATGGGACCGGTGCGGCCGCCATCTACGCGGGGGATGTAAACGCGGACGAGATCCTCAGCGGGCCCTACGTCGGCGCGGGCTCCCAGTTCGTCGTCATTGTTGCTCTGGCCCTGCGGGGACTGCCGGCCCGGAGTTGAAGGAGCCATCGGACCATCGCCCCGGTTGATGCCGCCATGTCCTTGCGCGCCCGCGATGCGGCCCTTGCGCACTACGAGGATCAGGTCGGCTTGGGACGAGTCGGTCGCGATGGCGTACCGACCCCAATCGAGAAGGCTGTTCTGGACGTCGGTGATGGCTTGCCGATCCTCGGGAAAGAGGCGCGGGTTCATGGTGTCCCCGTCTTCCGCCTGCACGTAGACGTAGCGAGCATTTTTGAAGGCTGCGGAGAGGTCCGCGTGCTTCTTCTCCTTCGCGCATACGGGAACGAGTGCGATGCAGCCGATGAGAAGCGCGACGATGCCGTTGAAGGTTTTCATCCCGGACCTCCGACAAGCGCCGCGAGCGGTAGCGAGCGCTTCGACGGCAAGATTACGCCGCCCGGCGCGAATGTGCCATTCGAATTGAGGACTGCGCAGGGCGGAAGTGGCTTTTAGCTCTTCAGCGCCACGCGGATGTGCAGCTCCTTCAACTGCTGCTCGGTGACGGTGGTCGGCGCTTCGGCCATCAGGTCGATGGCCTTGGCGGTCTTGGGGAAGGCGATCACTTCGCGCAGGTTGGCCGCGCCGGCCAGCAGCATGACGATGCGGTCGAGGCCGAGCGCGATGCCGCCGTGCGGCGGCGTGCCGTATTCGAGCGCGTCGAGGAAGAAGCCGAATCGCTGGCGCGGCTTCTTCGTCGCTGATGCCGAGCGAGGCGAAAATCTGCTGCTGCACATCTTTGCGATGAATGCGGATGGAGCCCGAGCCGAGCTCGAGGCCGTTCATGGCCAGGTCGTAGCAGTTGGCGCGCACGCTGGCCGGATCGCTGACCAGGTTGGCCATGTCGGCTTCGTAAGGGCGCGGTGAAGGGATGATGCGCGGGCATCCATTTGCCGCTGGCCAGATCGTACTCGAACATGGGGAAGTCGACGATCCAGATGGGATGGAAGGCCTGCGCGCCGTCGAGAATCGCTGCCGCTCTGCGGGTCCGCGTTCGGCGACGATCTCTTCCGTGACATTGAAAGCGCCGTGATCGCTCGGCATATTTCTTCGCCAGCTCGGTGCGGAAGTTGCCCGCAGCGGAGTAGACGTTGATCTCGCGCTCGGAGAGCCGGCCGGGAAACTTGGTGTCGCTGGCCTTGACGTGGTGCGCGGGATCGCCGGCGACGATGATGACGAAGTCGGCTTCGGCCGCGCCGGCGAGCTCGCGGACCTTGGTTGCGGCAGTCAGGAAAGCTCTTGGCGAGGCGCTTGAAATCGTCGATGAACTTCGCGCCCTTCTTCTGGTCGAAGAGCGGATGGTTGTCTTCGCGCTCCTTGCGGCTGAGCTCGCCCACGCTTGGGAATGCGCAGGGCGACGACGGGCAGCGCGGGATCGATCTGCAGCGTGGCCAAGCGCTTCGTCAGTGAAGGCGGAGCGCACGTCGGTGAGGCCGGGCAGGCGCAGGTCGGGCTTGTCGGTGCCGAACTGGCGCATCGACGTCGTCGTAGGTGATGCGCGGGAACGGCGTGGGCAGCGTGACGCCGGCGGCGGCAAAGCCGGCGGCGCAGAACTGCTCGACGACGGCGAAGACTGACTCCTGGCGCGGGAAGCTCATCTCCAGATCGACCTGCGTGAACTCAAGCTGGCGGTCGGCGCGCAGGTCTTCGTCGCGGAAGCAGCGGGCGATCTGGAAGTAGCGGTCGAAGCCGGAGATCATGAGGATCTGCTTGAAGATCTGCGGCGACTGCGGCAGCGCGTAGAACTCGCCGGGATGCACGCGGCTGGGAACGAGAAAATCGCGCGCGCCCTCGGGCGTGGACTTGGTGAGGATGGGCGTTTCGATCTCGAGAAAGCCCTGCGCCGGAGAGGCTCTCGCGGATGGCGCGCGTGATGTCGTGGCGCAGCCGGAAGTTGCGCTGCATCTCGGGGCGGCGCAGGTCGACGTAGCGATATTTGAGGCGGACTTCTTCGTTCTGGATGGCTTCTTCAGCGGGCGAGAACGGCGCGAGGCGCGTGTCGTTGAGGACGCGCAGCTCGGTGGCCTCGATCTCGATTTCGCCGGTGGGCATCTTGGGATTGATGGCGTCCGTGTCGCGCAGGCGCACCTTGCCCACGGCGGCGACGACGTACTCGGGGCGCACCTGCTCGCCTTTGGCGTGGCCGTCGGGCGTGAGCTCCTTGTCGAGCACGATCTGCGCGATGCCGGAGCGGTCGCGCAGGTCGAGGAAGATGAGGTTGCCGTGGTCGCGGCGGCGGTTGACCCAGCCCATCAGGACCACTTGTTTGGCCGGCGTCGGCGGCGCGCAGAGTCGCCGCAGAGATGCGTCCGTTCGAGATTGCCTAAAAAGTCGAGCACTACCATTTTCCTTCTACTGCGTTTGCGGGCTGGGCAGAGATGTGCAGCCAGCTCCGCGCGCGGAACCTTGGTCTGAATGCCGGTGGCGAAGTCCTTCACAGTCAGGATACCGGATTGGAGCTCGTCTTCGCCCAGGATGACGATGCGGCGGGCGGTCTTGTCGGCGGCTTCGAAGGACTTTTTGAGGCGGAAGCTGCCGTCGCCGAGTTCGATCGTGAGGCCGGCGCGGCGCAGCTCGCGGGCCAGGGCCAGGGCGGCGGCGTTGAGGTTCTCGCCGAGCGGCGCGATGTACGCGTCCACCTTCTCTGCGGCGGGGCGAGCTTCGAGGCGATTGCAGCGTGAGCACCAGCCGGTCTTCGCCCATGGCAAAGCCGATGCCGGGAGCTTTGGGTCCGCCGATGGCTTCGCTCAGGCCGTCGTAGCGGCCGCCGCCGAGCAGGGCGTTTTGCGCGCCGAGGCCGCCGTGCGTGAACTCGAAGGTGGTGCGGGTGTAGTAGTCGAGGCCGCGGACCAGGCGGTGATTGCGCGTGTAGGGCACGCCCGCGGCATCGAGCGCGGCGGTGACGCGGCGAAGTGGGTCTTTGAGTCTTCGTCGAGCGAGTCGGCGATCGTGGGCAGCGCGTCGATGATGGGCTGGTCCTCGGGCACCTTGCAGTCGAGCACGCGCAGCGGATTGGTGACGGCGCGGCGCTGGCAGTCTACGCACATCTTCGGCGCGACTTCGGCGAGAGCGCGCGCGAAGCACTTCGTTGTAGCGGGCGCGATCGGCGGAGGAGCCGACGGAGTTGATCTCGAGCGTCCAGCCGGTGATGCCGAGCTCGTCGAGCAGCGTGGCGAGCATTTCGAGCACTTCGGCGTCGCGCAGCGGGCTTTCGCTGCCTGCGGAGGGCGGGCCGATGACTTCGGCGCCGATCTGCGAGAACTGGCGGTAGCGGCCCTTCTGCGGGCGCTCGCGGCGGAACTGCGGGCCGATGTAATAGAGCTTCTGCAACTGGCCGGTCTCGCCGAGCTTGTGCTCGATGTAGGCGCGGACCACGCCGGCGGTGTTTTCGGGGCGCAGGGTGAGGGACTGCGGCTTTTCCGATCTGCGCGCGCGCGCGGTCCTCCCAGGTGTACATCTCTTTCGAGACGATGTCGGTTTCTTCGCCCACGCCGCGGGCGAAGAGCGAGGTGTCTTCGAAGATGGGCGTGCGGATTTCGCCGAAGTTGTAGCGGGCAAAGACGCCGCGCGCCGTGGCCTCGATGCGGTTCCAGAGCGCCGTCTCCGGGCGGCAGACAGGTCGCGGGTGCCGCGCACGGCTTTCAGGGTGGTCATAACCCTTTCAGTTTAAATGGGACGGGAAGCGCACTGCTGCTGCATCGAGAGAGGGTAGTGAGTCAGTTTGAATCCACTGAGGGAATTAACGAAACCTCTTGCGAGAAGCGGCGAGGGCAAACACGACCGCGACCCCTATCAGCGGTATCCACAGCTGGTACTGGAATCTCATCATCTCCGAGGGCCTCCAACTAGCCACCCATCATACGCGCTCACTGTGCACCGCTGCCCGAGTTTGCTGGCGCTCTTTGTTCGGATTGATATTTGAGCAAAGTCAAAGAGCGCAGAGGTTTGCATCCGGAATTCGGGTGGTGCATCCTATCGGGCATGGAATATCGACTGCTGGGAGGCTCCGGCCTCAAGGTTCCGGTTCTCAGTTTCGGCGCGGGCACGTTTGGCGGCGGCAATGAGTTTTTCAACGCCTGGGGCGCGACCGGCGATGTCGCCGCCGCGCGGCGCATGGTGGACATCTGCCTGGAAGCCGGCGTGAACCTGTTCGACACGGCGGACGTGTACTCGGTGGGCCGGTCGGAAGAGGTGCTGGGCCAGGCTCTCGAGGGCCGGCGCGACCAGGTACTCATCTCCACCAAGACGACCTTCAAATTTGGCGATGGGCCGAACGATCTGGGGTCGTCGCGCTACCACCTGCGCAAGCAGCTCGAGGGCAGCCTGAAGCGGCTGGGCACCGACTACGTGGACATCTACCACATGCACGGGTTTGACGCGCTGACGCCGATTGAGGAAGTGCAGGATACGCTGACGACGTTTGTGCGCGAGGGCAAGGTGCGGTATATCGCGGCGTCGAACTTCTCGGGCTGGCACCTGATGAAGTCGCTGGCTGTCGCGGACCGGTATGGGTGGTCGCGGTTTGTGGCGCACCAGGTGTACTACTCGCTGATTGGGCGCGAGTATGAGTGGGAGTTGATGCCGCTCGGTCTCGACCAGAAGGTGGGCGCGCTGGTGTGGAGTCCGCTGGGCTGGGGCCGACTCACCGGCAAGCTGCGCCGCGGCAAGCCGCTGCCCGAGGTGAGCCGTCTGCACAAGACCAGCGAGCAGGGGCCGCCGGTGGACGACGAGTATCTCTACACGGTGGTGGATGCGCTCGACGCGGTGGCGGCAGGGACAGGCAAGACCATTACGCAGGTGGCGCTGAACTGGCTGCTGCAGCGGCCCACGGTTTCGTCGCTGATTCTGGGCGCGCGCAACGAGGAGCAACTGAAGCAGAACCTGGGCGCGATTGGCTGGAACCTGACGGCGGAGCAGATCGCGGCGCTGGACAAGGCAAGCGCAACGACGCCGGTCTATCCGTATTGGCACCAGAGGCAGTTTACGGAGCGGAATCCTCTGCCGGTGTGAGCGAGGCAGGGAATAAGGAATAGTTAATAGGGAATAGGTGGGGTGCGGCTTGGGCTGCGCCCCTCTTCGTTTTAGTGGACGCGGAAATGGCGGTGCTTGCGGGCGACGTAGCGCCCGACCATCCAGCCAATCGCGCTGCCGACGATCACGTCCGAGGGGAAGTGCTGCTGGGCGAGGACGCGGGTGAGGCTGACGCCGGTGGCGAGTCCGTAGGCGGTGATCTGGGTGAGGATGCCGGGGTACTCGGATGCGATGACCGCGGCTGAGGACCAGGCGATGATGCTGTGGTTTGAAGGGAACGACGAGCTGAAGTTGATGCCGGGCTGGAAGAACTTGCCTTTGGCGTCGTCAACGGTGGGGCGCTCGCGGCGGGAGATGACTTTGGCGACTTCATCGACGGCGAGGCTGTCGAGAATGGCTTCTCCGCCCAGGATGCCGGTTTCAGAGGCGTGGTCGTCGTGCTTGAAGTGGCCGATGCCGTAGAAGGCCACCGGCGCGGCGATAAAGGCTCCCACGAGGCCCTGAGACGCGGTATCGGCGTGATTGTTGAGCGAGACGTCGTGGGGGACTTCAGAGGACATGACCTGATGGTCAGTGGTGATGGCCACGGTGGTGGCGAGAACCAGCACCACAGGGCCGGCAACGTTGGTGGTGCGCAGGCGAATGGGGCTGGTCCAGATGGCGGCCTGGTCGTGGAGAATGTTGCGCGGAGTGGCGGCCAGGGTGACGGCGGGTTGAGGCGCGTCGGGCAGAGGCGTATCGGTCAGGCTTGGCGATTGCGCACAGGCCGTGCAGGCCAGGGCAGCCAGCACAGCGGCCGGCAGAGATCGAAGCGGGTTCACCCTAACACGATACCGCACAACTTTTTGCAGATGAACAAGATGAACGAATCGTCATGCGCAGGCTCATTGGCCGGCTTCCGCCAGGTACATGGCCACGTAGTCGAGGTAGTTCTGGGCGTAGAGGAGGATGAGCTTGCGGTCTTCGGGGCCAAGCTCGCGGCGCTGCTTGGCGGGGACGCCGGCCCACAGCGTGCGCGGAGGAACGACGGTGTGCTCGGGGACGACCGCTCCCGCGGCAATGATGGAGCCGGTGCCGATGCGGCAGTCGTTGAGCACGCGTGCGCCGATGCCGATGAGGCACTCGTCCTCCACAGTGCAGCCGTGGACGGTGGCGTTGTGGCCGATGGTGACCCAGTCGCCGACATTGACCGAGTAGAGATTGCGCTGGCCGTGGAGGACGGCGCAGTCTTGCACGTTGGAGTTGGCGCCGACGCGGATGGAGTGGACGTCTCCCCGGAGCACGGCGTTCATCCAGACGGAGGAGTGGTCGCCGAGGACGACGTCGCCGAGCAGCTGCGCGGAGGGGTCGATGTAGCAGCCGTTGCCGATGCGCGGAGTGTGGCCCTGCCAAATGCGGATCATGTACGAATCATGTGCGGATCAAGGTGCTCCCAGCAAGAAGTTTACCGTTAATTGCCGTGGTTCGTGAATTGTGGGGAGTTGCCGGGAGTCCTGGGAGTTTCTTCCGAAAAAGGACGAACGTAATCGTAATTTTCTGGGTGAATTCCCTAAACCTTGGCTGGTGAAGGAGATTCCTAGTATGATAACTATGCCGATTGGCAGGTTTGGAGGTGGATTCTTTTGGCGGAGGTTCGCGTACAAGAAGGCGAGCCGCTCGAAAATGCGCTACGCCGTTTTAAGCGGAAGGTACAGCAGGAAGACATCATCAAGGAAGTGAAGCGTCACTCCTACTACCTGAAGCCAGGCGAAAAGCGCCGCGTCAAAGCAGCACTGGCGCGCAAGCGGAATCGTAAGAAGGCTCGCAAAGAGCAGGACTAACTCCACCTAATCCACGCAACGGAAACGGGCCACAGCCAGGACAAGGCGTCACCAAGTGATCGCCAGGATCGACACCCTGGAAAGTGGCCCGTTTCGTTTACACCGATAGAAGCTTCCTGCCTGGGTTGATAACCGAGAGCCGGAACCAAACCCGCCTGAGCGGAGGCGGAGAACCTTAAATACCCGCTGAGAAGTTTCGCGGTCCGGGCCCTTGCAAGAAACGAAGTTCGACGAGGGGAACTGGACCGACGCGGGGGCAACCCGAGCGATGGCCATTACGTTTCCCTTCCTCTGGGAAGCCGGCCATGGCGTATACCGATCGAGTTTTGAAGTGCGCGGATTGCGGCACGGAGTTTGTGTTTACCGCGGGCGAGCAGCTTTTCTTTCACGACAAGCAGTTCATCAATGACCCGAAGCGTTGCAAGGCCTGCAAGGCCAAGCGCAGCGCGGGCAGTTCGCGCGTGCGCTCTGAAACGCGAACGACATGCTCGGAGTGCGGCGAGCCGACGACGGTGCCCTTCAAGCCGACGCAGGGGCGGCCGGTGCTGTGCCGTTCGTGTTTTCAAAAGCTTCAGCCGAACGCGCCCGCCACTAACGGAGCGAAGAGCTAGCCATAAGGTCGCCGTGGACGCTGGCCAGGTGGCCGGCAGCGCGGCAGAGCGTGGCGAGTTGAGCCCAGTGACGGATGCCGTGAAGCAGGGTGTGCGCCAGGACCTTCCGGCGTGAGGCATGCAGGGTTCCGGCGGTGAGCGTCACAAAGTCCATTTCAGCTTCCCAGTCTTGCGCCGGATCGGCGAGCAGCGCATGGAACTGCGCGACGGCATCGTTGTGCAACGCAATCAACGCGTCGAGGGAGTCGCTGGGAACAGCTTCGTAATCGATGACCGGAAGATTCGCGAGTCGCTGCGCGTAGCGAACTTCGACGACGACGATGTGACGGGCGAGGCCGAGAGCCGTGGTGTCGGATTTGTAGACGCCGCAGGGCACGGCAAGCGCAGCGGGCGTGGCGGCAAAGAACTTGAACCAGCGCTGCGCGGACTCATCGGCCCAGTTGAGAATTTCTTCAAGCGTGAGAGCGGGAGTCATGCTTTCCTCGCCAGGGCGCGGTGGCCAATGTCGTGGCGATAGTACATGCCTTCGAACTCAATATCGTTGAGAGCCTTGTAGGCGCTGGCCAGCGCGTCGGGCAGTGAATCTGCGACGGCGGAGACGCCCAGCACGCGGCCGCCGCTGGTGACCAGCTGCGAGCCCACGCGGGCGGTGCCGGAGTGGAAGACCTGCACGCCGGAAACCTGCGCCGCGGCGCTGAGGCCGGTGATGGGAAAGCCGGTTTTGTAGGCGCCGGGATAACCCTGCGAGCTGGCAATGACGCAGGCTGCCGCGCCCGGCGCGAAGCGCAGCGGGTTCTGGTCGAGCGTGCCGTCAATGCAGGCTTCGAGGGCGTCGACGAGGTCGCTTTCGAGGCGCATGAGAATGGCCTGGGTCTCGGGATCGCCGAAGCGGGCATTGAACTCAAGCACCAGCGGGCCGCGGGCGGTCATCATCAGGCCGCAGTACAGCACGCCCACGAACGGCGCGCCTTCGGCGGCCATGGCGCGGACGGTTGGCTCTGCGATGTCGCGGAGAATCCAGCGCGTCATCTCCGGCGTCAGCAGGTCGTCGGTGGAGTAGACGCCCATGCCGCCGGTGTTGGGGCCGGTGTCGCCCTCGCCGATGCGCTTGTGATCCTGCGCGGGCGCGAGGGGCGCTACGTGCGTGCCGTCAGAAAGACAGAGGAAGCTGACTTCGTCGCCTTCGAGGAACTCTTCGATGACCACCTGCTGTGCGGTTTCGCCGAGGAGGGTGCCGTCGAAGAGGCCGTGCGCGGCTTCAAGCGCGGTGGCGCGCGAGTTGCAAATGATTACGCCCTTGCCGGCGGCGAGGCCGTCTGCCTTGACGACGATGGGCGCGTGGAAGAGGGCAATGGCGGACTCGAGCTCCGCGGCGTGGCTGCACACGGCGTAGTGGGCCGTGGGGATGCGATGGCGCTGCATGAAGTGCTTGGCGAAGGCCTTGCTCGACTCAAGCTGCGCGGCAGCCTGAGTGGGGCCGAAGACGCGCAGGCCGCGCTGCTGGAGCGCATCGACAATGCCGAGCGAGAGAGGCACCTCGGGGCCCACGACGGTGAGGCCGGGCTGCTCCGCGAGGGCAAGAGCGACCATGGCGTCGATGCTTTTGAGATCGACGGGGACGCAGCGGGCGTGCTGGGCGATGCCGCCGTTGCCGGGAGCGCAGACAACCTCTGTCACGCGATTGCTGTGCTTGGTGGCCCAGGCCAGAGCGTGCTCGCGGCCTCCCGCTCCCAGGATGAGAACTTTCATGTGTGTGTGCACTCCCCCGACAGGTTATGGTCGGCAATGGGGCCGGGGGAAGTCAAACGGGACTATGGATTCACCGGCCCGGCAAACTCCTCTGGCGTGATCCACGTGAATTGCGTCGGGGCTGTACCGCGCAACGCGCGTGCGTGTTTGTAGGCTTCCGCGCCAAATAGGGCAATTGGGAGGAGTATCACGAAGGGGCACAGCCACCAACCGTAAGGCGCGCTCGGCATCGCGAGAAGCCACCAGCAGAGGCATAGTCCAAACACACCGCCAATGCCGGCGCAGACAGCAGTGGCGTAAAGCCGGAACAGGGCAAAGGTGAGCCGATGAATCAACGCCTGATGAAGCCATGCTGATCCGGTGGCGATGGCGCACGTCGCGATGATGCCGACGATGAAGGCAACCCACTCAAGAACGGTGGCGCCGGGCCGTGCAATGGAGGCCTCATTCATGTGGCCTGCGTGCTGCGCAAAGTTGCCCGCGGCCACGCCCATCAACGCTAGCACCATCAGCGCTACGCAGCATGGACCCCACACGGCGAACCACAACGCAACACTCAGGGCGCGTTTGCGAAGCAGCGGAACTGCGACGCACACAACAAATGCGACCGCACCGAGCACGAGGAACAGGAACACGAGAGCGCCGCACAGGCTGACGATCATGCGGCCATTCTTGCGTGCTTATCGGCTGTGGTCAATGAAAGATTCTTGTTGGCAGGCCGGACTGGGCAAGACCTGCGTGGTTTGCAATAACCGCTCCCCTATACTTGGGCGTGGATGGTTGAGACACGCATCAAGCCGCATAGGGAGCAGCGCGCAGCCGAGGAGCGGCGGGCGGCGCAGGCGTATGCATTTCGGCGGAATCAGGCGCTGGGGCTGGTGGCGTTGGCAGCGTTGATTTGCCTGTGGTGGCTGCTGCATACCAATCCGAAATGGATCTTTCCGCCAGGCTGGTGGCGCCTGTGACGATTGCATCGAGCAGATCTTTGGATGAGAGTCGTCGTCTGGCCGAAAGCCGCGATCCGCTCGTCATCCTGCTGCTGGGCCCGACAGGCAGCGGCAAGACGGCGCTGTCGCTCGCGCTCGGCGAGCGGCTGGGCGGCGAGATCGTGAGCTGCGACTCGGTGGCCGTGTATCGGGGGATGGACCTGGGTTCGGCGAAGCCTTCGCGGGCGGAGCGGGCGCTGCTGCCGCATCACTTGATCGACGTGGTCGATCCCGACGAGCCGTTCACGGCGGGGGCGTACAGCCGGGCCGCGCGTGCGGCACTGCGCGCGATTGCCGCGCGGGGCCGGGTGCCGATTGTGACCGGCGGAACGGGGCTCTATCTGCGGGCGCTGACGGAGGGCTTGTTTGCCGGTCCGGCGCGGCAGGCGGCGCTGCGGGCGCGGCTCAAGCGCAGCGCGGAGCGGCATGGCGCGGACCGGCATGGTGCAAGCTGGCTGCATCGCGTGCTGGCGCGGCTGGATGCGGCGCGGGCCGCGCAGATCCACGCCAACGATGCGGCCAAGCTGGTGCGCGCGATTGAAGTGTGCCTGGCTGCGCGGCGGCCCATGAGCGAGGTCATGGCGGCGGCCGCAACAAAGAATGATCCGCTGACGGGGTTTCGGCTGCTGCGGATTGGGCTCGCGCCGCAGCGGGAGGCGCTCTACGTGCGGCTGAATGCGCGATGCGCCGCGATGTTTGCCGCGGGGCTGGTGGAGGAGACGCGCGGGCTGCTCGCGCGCTATGGACGGGTGAAGGCGCTGGATGCGCTGGGATACAAGCAGGCGCTGGCCGTGATCGACGGGACGCTGACCGTGGACGCGGCGATTGCAGCGGCGCAGCAGGGGCACCGGAATTATGCGAAGCGGCAGGGAACGTGGTTCCGGCGGGAGCCTGAGGTGCGGTGGCTGCAAGGCTTTGGCGACGATGCTGAAGTGACGCGCGGGGCAATCGCGCTGGCGAGCGATGCCGCGCGCCGGTAGCCGCGCGGTGCATTGATAGGGCCGCTGGGGCATCCACTAAACTTGAAGAGGAAGCGCGGCAATCTCCTGCTGGGAGGGGCGCGCGGAACGGAGCTTGTGGTGGCAGAGACACTGTACGACGTGGCGATTATCGGCAGCGGGCCGGCGGGGTATACGGCGGCGATTCGGGCAGGGCAACTGGGGTTGAAGACGGCGCTGATTGAGGCCGCGAATGTGCTGGGCGGGACGTGCCTGCATGTGGGCTGCATTCCGACCAAGACGCTGCTGTTCAATGCGGAGATCTGGGATCACCTGAAGCATGCGGCGGATTATGGGATTGATGGTGTGACCGCTCCCGCGCTGAACTGGGCGAATGTGCTGAAGCGCAAGGACGCGATTGTGACGAAGCACACCAAGGGCCTTGAGTTCCTGATGAAGAAGAACAAGGTGACGGTGATTGCGGGCTATGGGCGGCTGACCGGCCCCGCGAAAGACGGCGTGCATACCGTGGAGCTGACAGGCGCGGACGGCGCAAAGAGCGCGGTGACCGCGAAGAACGTGATTGTGGCCACGGGCTCGGATGCACGCATGCTTCCCGGCCTCACGCCGGACGATCGCATTTTGACGAACATCGAGATTCTGTCGATTCCGGCAGTGCCCAAGTCGCTGATTGTGATTGGCGCGGGCGCGGTGGGCGTGGAGTTTGCTTCGATCTTTCGGAGTTACGGAACAGAGGTCACGCTGGTGGAGTATCTGCCGCGCGTGATGCCGCCCGAGGATGAGGAGATTTCGAAGGAGCTGACGCGGCTGTTCAAGAAGCGGGGCATCGACATCAACACCGGCGCTAAGGTGGAGAAGGTGGAGAAGACCGCGACGGGCGTGAAGGTGACCTGGACCGCGAACGGCAAGACGCAAGAGAAGGAAGCCGAGAAGGTGCTGGTGGCCGTGGGCCGCTCGCCGCGCACGGGCGACGTGGGTCTGGACAAGACGAAGGTTGAGCTGGAGCGCGGGTTCATTCATGTGAATGAGGCGCAGGAGACGGCGGAGCCGGGCGTGTTTGCAGTCGGCGACATTGTGGCCGGATTGCCGCAGCTGGCGCACGTGGGCGGGATGAGCGGCATTGTGGCGGTGACGAAGATTGCGGGGCGCGTGTTCCGGCCGGTGCGGCGGGAGCGGATTCCGGCGTGCACGTATTGTGATCCGCAGATTGGGTCCGCGGGGCTGACGGAGGCGCAGGCCAAGGAGAAGGGCTACACCGTGAAGGTGGGCAAGTTTCCATTTGCCGGCAACTCGAAAGCAACGATTGTGGACAGCCACGACGGCTTTGTGAAGATTGTGGCGGACGCCAAGTATGGCGAGATTCTGGGCGTGCACATCATCGGGCCGCAGGCAACGGAGCTGATTGCCGAGGCCGTTGCGGTGATGGAGCTCGAGGGCACGGTAGACGAGCTGATGTTCACCATCCACGCGCACCCCACGTTGAGCGAGGCGATGCTGGACGCTTATGCGGCGGTGGAGGGAATGGCGATCAACGCTTGAGCACCTGCGGTGCGACCAACTGCCGCTTGCGCGGCGAGTGGTCATCAGCGTGTGGACGGTGAGATCCCAATAACATGAATGCCCGCCATGATGAGGCGGGCATTCGCATTTTGCGTTGCGATTTACAGGTCGGTCGACTGCGTCGACGCGATTTGCTTTGCTTTGGCGATGAAGTCGGCCAGAGGCACTGAGCCCTGGTCGCCTTTGCCGCGGGTGCGGACGCTGACGGCTGTGGCCAGCTTCTTCCTTGTCGCCGAAGACGAGGATGTAGGGCGTCTTCTGGTTGGCGAAGTCGCGGATTTTGGCGTTCATCTTCTCGTTGCGGCTGTCGGTTTCGACGCGGAAGCCTGCGGCTTTGAGCTCAGCTTCGACCTTGGCGGCGTAGGCGGCGTGGCGCTCGCTGATGGGGACGAGGCCGATCTGCACGGGCGCGAGCCAGAGCGGGAAGGCTCCGGCGTAGTGCTCGATGAGCACGCCGAAGAAGCGCTCCACCGAGCCGAAGAGCGCGCGGTGAACCATGACGGGCTGATGCCGCTCGCCGTCTTCGCCGACGTATTCGAGCTCGAAGCGCGCGGGAAGGTTGAAGTCGAACTGCACCGTTGAGAGCTGCCAGAGGCGGCCGAGGACATCGACGAGCTTGACGTCGATCTTGGGGCCGTAGAAGGCGGCTTCGCCGGGGATGGTCTTGTAGGGGATGCCCTTCGCCTTGAGCACGTTGGTCGAGCGACTCGATGGCCAGCTTCCAGTTCTCGTCCGAGCCGGCGTAGTGGGCGCGGTCATTCGGATCCCAGGTGGAGAGCTCGACTTTGAACTCTGTGAAGCCGAAGGTCTTGCAGCACGGCTTCGGCAAAGTCGATGCAGGCGGCGACTTCGCTCTCGATCTGCGAAGGCATGCAGAAGATGTGCGCGTCGTCCTGCGTAAAGCCGCGCACGCGCAGCAGGCCGTGCATGGTGCCGGAGCGCTCGTAGCGGTAGACGTTGCCGAGCTCGGCGTAGCGCTGCGGCAGGTCGCGGTAGCTCTTGGGCGAGTTTTTGTAGATGAGGATGTGGCCGGGGCAGTTCATCGGCTTGAGCCGATACTCGGCGTCGTCGAGCTCCATGGGCGTGTACATGTTGCCCGCGTAGAAGCCTTCGTGGCCGCTGACTTTCCAGAGTTCGCGGCGCATCACGTGCGGCGTGTAGACAAGCAGATAGCCGCGGCGCAGGCACTCGTCGCGCATCCAGTCTTCCATGACCTTGCGGATGATGGCGCCCTTGGGATGCCAGAAGATGAGGCCCGCGCCGGCGAGTTCCTGAATGCTGAACAGGTCGAGCTGCTTGCCCAGCACGCGATGGTCGCGCTTGGCGGCTTCTTCGAGGCGTGCGAAGTGGGCGTCGAGATCTTTTTGCGAGAAGAACGCCGTGCCGTAGATGCGCTGGAGCTGCGGGTTCTTCTCGTCGCCAAGCCAGTACGCGCCGGCGAGGGCGGTGACCTTGACGGCCTTGACGCGGCCTGTCGAAGGCACATGAGGGCCGCGGCAGAAGTCGACGAAGCTGCCGTTGCGATAGAAGCTGACGTTCGCGCCGGGCTCGGTGAACTTCGTCACGAAGTGCGTCTTCATGAAGTCGCCGTCTTTTTCGAATTCGGCGAGGGCCTGCTCGCGGGGCTCGTACTCGCGGACGAAAGGCTCGTTGCGCGCGATGACTTCGGCCATCTTCTTCTCGATGGCGGCGAGGTCTTCGGGCGTGAAGGGCTTCTCGCGATAGAAGTCGTAGAAGAAGCCCGAGTCCGTGGCGGGGCCGTGGCCGAGCTTGGTCTCCGGGAAGAGCTCGAGAACAGCGGTGGCCATGACGTGCGCGGCGGAGTGGCGCACGACCTTGAGGGCCTCGGGGTCGTTCTCTTTGATGAGCTCGAGCTGCGCGTCGTCGGTGAGCGGCGTGGCGAGATCGACGAGGCGCGGGGCGGCGGCGTCTTCGGCGGCGTACATGGCCGCTTCGGCTTCGCTCTCGGGCTTGCCAGCCGTGTCCGTTGTGGCGGCCGGGGTGAGCGGCGTGAGCCGGGCCACGACGGAGGCTGCGGCGAGGCGCGGGGAGATGGAGTTGGCGATGTCGAGGGGCGTGGTGCCGCTGGGGACTTCGCGAACCGAGCCGTCAGGGCAGATGGATGGCGATTGTTTGCTTGCTCATGAGGTTTAGGGTCAACGTTACAGGATAGTGTGTTTGAGAGAGTCAGTCGAGGAGCCGGGCACAACCGGGGTTCTCGAAGGGGGCGGCGACCATGCAATGGATATCGCTGGCGGTGTGGATTGCGGTGTGCCTTGGGGTGGGTGCGCTGGGCGGTCGATGGACCCTGCCGGAGATTCCAGAGTGGTACCGCGGGCTGGCCAAGCCGGCGTTCAATCCGCCGAACCGGCTGTTTGGGCCGGTGTGGACAGCGCTGTATGTGTTGATGGCGGTGGCGGTGTGGCGGGTGTGGGAGGCGGCAGACTCACTGCGGCGGAGCTGGGGACTGGGGCTGTTCGCGCTGCAACTGGGGCTGAATCTGGCGTGGAGCTGGATTTTCTTCAAACGGCACGCTTTGGGCGCGGCGCTGGTGGAGGTGGTGGCGCTGTGGGCGGCGATTGGCGCGACAGCGGTGGTATTTGCGGGGGTGGATGCTGTGGCGGCATGGCTGCTACTGCCCTACTGGGCGTGGGTGAGCTTTGCCTTCGCGCTAAACGAGGCGATCTGGCGGCTGAACCGGAATCGGAGTCGCGATTCCGCGGGATGATGAACGCGCGCACGTTTCCTCTCTGCGCTTTGGCGCACTAACTACGGAAGAGTGCGGCGGAGCGCAGAGGGGTAACGGGCGCGGTTGGAGGCTTTGCTTGCCAGAGGCGGCGGTGCGGGAATAGGCTGTTGGCATGCGTCGATGTCGCTAACGCCGTTCCGGTGTCTGCTCCGACGTAGTGGTGTGCCTGCATGGTCTCGCGCACTTTCCCCTGCCTGATATGCCGCCTTTTGCGGCCCGCACCCCTGAGACATCTGCAGTCGACGCCCCCAGGGCTTTCTTCCAACTGAAAAAGGAGATTTGAGATGGCGCGTATTGCCGCGAATGTGACTGAGTTGATTGGAAAGACGCCGCTGGTGCGGCTGAACCGGGTATCCGCAGGGCTGCCGGCCACGGTGGTGGCCAAGCTCGAGAGCCAGCAATCCGCTGGCCAGCGTGAAGGACCGCATTGGCTTCGCGATGATCGAGGACGCGGAGCGGCAGGGAAGCATCAAGCCGGGCGAGACGGTGCTGATTGAGCCGACCAGCGGCAACACGGGCATTGCGCTGGCGTTTGTGGCGGCGGTGAAGGGCTACAAGCTGATCCTGACCATGCCGGAGACGATGAGCGTGGAGCGGCGGGTGCTGCTGAAGGCCTTTGGCGCGGAGATTGTGCTGACGCCGGGGCCGAACGGGATGAAGGGCGCGATTGCCAAGGCCAACGAGATTCTGGCGGAGACGCCGAACGGCGTGATCCTGCAGCAGTTCGACAACCCGGCGAACCCGGCGATTCACCTGCAGACGACCGGCCCGGAGATCTGGGACGATACCGACGGCAAGGTGGACATTCTGATTTCGGGCGTGGGCACGGGCGGCACGATCACCGGCGTGGCGCAGTACATCAAGCCGCGGAAGCCGGGCTTCAAGGCGATTGCCGTGGAGCCGACGGACAGCCCGGTGCTGAGCGGCGGCAAGCCGGGGCCGCACAAGATTCAGGGCATTGGCGCGGGGTTTGTGCCCGAGCGTGCTGGACACGAAGCTGATCGACGAAGTGGTGCAGGTGACCAACGACGAGTCGGTGGCGATGGCGCGGCGGCTGCCCAAGGAAGAGGGTCTGTTTGTGGGCATCAGCTCGGGCGCGGCGGTGGCGGCGGCGCTCAAGGTGGCGGCGCGGCCGGAGAATGCGGGCAAGCTGATTGTGGTGGTGCTGCCGGACTTCGGCGAGCGGTACCTGTCGAGCGTGCTGTTTGACGCGCTGCGCCAGGAAGTGCTGGCGCTGCCGACGCAGCCGGTGACGCTGTAAAGCAGGCTAGGGTGTCACAGCGACGAGCTTCGCGGGGCCGGCGGGACTGCGATAGTGCGGCGCATCGCACTGATCCCTAGATTCAGAGGCTGACACCGCTATGTTTGAACGGATACGCGAAGACGTCAACTCGGTGATGGAGCGCGACCCGGCGGCGCGCTCGCGGCTGGAGGTGCTGCTGTGCTATCCGGGGCTGTGGGCGGTGTGGTTTCATCGCGTGAGCCACCGGCTGTGGCGGATGAAGCTGCGGCTGCCGGCGCGGGTGCTGTCGCAGATTGCGCGGTTTTATACCGGCGTGGATATTCATCCGGGGGCGCTGCTGGGGCGGCGGCTGTTCATCGATCACGCGATGGGCGTGGTGATCGGCGAGACGGCGATTGTGGGCAGCGACGTGACCATCTACCAGGGCGTGACGCTGGGCGGCACGGGCAAGGGCCACGGCAAGCGGCACCCGACGCATGTGCGATCGGCGTATTCATCGGCAACAACGCGAATGTGCTGGGCAACATCACAGTGGGCGAGAACTCGCGGGTGGGCGCGGGTCAGCGTGGTGTTGAGCGATGTGCCGCCGAACTCGACGGTGGTGGGCGTGCCGGCGCACATTGTGTATCGCGCGGGGCAGCGGGTGCTGATTACCGATCCGCATGAGATCAAGGACCCGCTCTCGGATGCGCTGATTGCGCTGGCCGACCGCGTGGATGCGCTGGAAGGCTGCCTCGGACAGGCCGCGCAGGGCGCGCCCTTTGCGGACGGAAGAGGCCGAGCGCAACGCGTATCGCAAGGAGCTGGACGATCTGCGGGATTATGTTTCGATGGGCGAGGGAATCTGAACGGAGTGGCAAGCCGCTACCGCCACGAAGCGCAAACAATGGCCACGGAGGCCTCAACCTCCGTGGCCACGACTTTTTTGATTAGTTGACCGAGTGAGACGCATGTGAGGGTGAGTGCGGCGCCGGTTTATGTACTCTTCAGTTGATCGCGGTAGGCCATGGCTTCGAGTTCCACGCGGATGGCGTCTGCGACGGGGACGACAGGGCGAGCTTCGAAGGTGAAGGCCGGCAGCATGGAACAGAACTTGTGCACTTCGAGCGGATCGTCGCATTCCATCAGCATGTAGCCGCCCCAATCGCCCACGCGAATCACGAATGAGTGGATCTTGAAATTGGCCGGGGTCTTCCATGGGCTGAAGACCTCGAGAATACGCTTCTGGGCATTTTCGTATTCGATCGGCGAGCCCTGCGGTCGCTCGTTCCAGGTGATCATGTATTGCATTCGGTGAACCTCGTCTTTCTCCCGGGCCCAGGTTGCGGGGCTCGCGGTGGGCAAGGTATACGCCTCGGGGCGTGCGCGCGTCGAGAGATATTCCGATAATATCCAACAGCATAACGGCCGACATGCCGCGCGTTGATTGAGAACTGCTGCGACCTCTGCATTCCTGGATACGGAGGAAGAGGCGGAGCGCAACGCGTATCGCAAGGAGCTGGACGATCTGCGAGATTATGTTTCGATGGGCGAGGGGATTTAAAGGCAGGGACTAGCCACCCCAGCGACGAAGACCTGTCGCTGTGGACCCCGGCGGGGACTGAGGGACTGGGGAGTTGCGGCGCTCGGTAACTTCCGGTTAGGCCCCCATCTGCTCGAAACTCTGAGAACGATGAGGTCCAGTGTTGAAGAGACGAAGTCGCGATGATATTTTTGGAGATTATTGGAGGAGTCGCAGTTGACGGATTCGAGCGCGAGGTTCGCTACCCAACGCACGAAACACCTGCGTTCAACCGAGTTGAGCAAGATGGATGCTTGGGCGATTGGCCAAATTGAAGAGCACGGCTGCGCACTCATCTCAGTTGGTACGGATTGCAAAGATGATTTTGGGTGGACCTATTCGCTCGGTGTCTACGACACATGTTGCCAGCCTGAACTGATCACCGTCGGTCTTCCGTTCGAGACCGCAAAGTCCTGTCTGAATGAGGCCGCGC
The DNA here is from genome assembly GCA_963783925.1 of uncultured Acidobacteriaceae bacterium. GTDB lineage: Bacteria > Acidobacteriota > Terriglobia > Terriglobales > Acidobacteriaceae > Telmatobacter. The sequence continues at coordinate 997,002 of CAWAPM010000001.1, forward strand.
GCCGGTTGCGCGCCGGTGATGATGTTACCAAGGAACGGCAGAGGGGGCTGATTGCGAACGTCGATTGTGAGTTTCGGATCGTTGCTCCAAAGTGGGCGGAGCGCTTAATGAACTTCGCCAACTGGTACAACGGCAGCGCCAGTTACCCGGTCCTGCAAGTGATCTACCCCGACCTTCAGAACCGATTCCAGTGGGAAAAGGGCTTTGAGAATCGCTTCATTCAACCCTTGTTGCAGCCAGATACACCGTGTACACCGGTTGACCAGCGGTTCTGGGATTCGATCGGAAAAGATGAAGAGCGTTTCCCCGATTGGAAATTCTCCGAAAGGCCGCACACAAAGGTGTTCATCTCTAAGCCGGTTCAGGAAGACAAAGAGTGGATCACGTATGTGACTCACGATCTCTCGGATGGAGCTTGGCAGATTCTCGGCGAAACCGGGGTTGAAGGCGGAGGTCCGGAGCTGGCTTGTCTGCACCACATGGTGGAGAAAGACCCGACTCTGGCGGAACTAGCCGATCTACCAAAGGGCTGGTATGCAGAGCGAACCGCACCGGGAACACCTTGGGAGCGGTTTGAGAGCGAATCGGAAGAGACCGACGAATAACTCCATACTCTTTTGAAAGCAGATTTAACGTTTAAGGCGGAAACCCGACGGGCGAACGAGCTTTACGGCCTAGGTTAACACCGGTTGTATCACCGGCAATCCGGAACTTATCAGTTTGGCAATAGAAGCTGATTCGACATCTCAGTTTCCAGCTGCGCACGGTGCTAGAGTGAGGGGATTGTCACTCTTTGCTGGGCGAGGATGGTCTTTGCGGGCTGGGGCGCGGGTACTGGTTGCGGTGCTGCTGGTTGTGGCGATGCTGGGGCTGCCGGGTGCGGCGCTGGCGGCTTCGCGGGTGCAGCCGGTGCCGGTTCCGCCGGAGATGCGGGCTACGGATTTCACCGTCACGGTGAACGGCAAGCCGGTGGATGTGGCGCACGCGGCGGCGAGCTACGACTTTGTCAACTTCGACATCACGGGCCCGGTGGATGTGGCGATTACGGCCGCGGAGCCGGGGTTCTGGGATCGCGGCGTGGATATTCAGCCGTGGCGGCTGGGGCTGCGCGCCAAGCGCGACGGGCAGACGATTCGCTTCAGGATTCGAAGGGCCGGCGAAGCTATCCATCTCGCGGCCGCGCGACTTTCTGAATCACGCGCAGATGCTGTTTGTGTTTGCGGGCACGCCGCCGCCGGCTGCGCCGAAGGGCGCGCATGTCTACAAAGCTGGTGTCTACAAGCAGAGCCTGAATCCGAAGAGCGGCGAGACGCTGTATCTTGCGCCGGGCGCGTACTTCTTTGGCAGCCTGAACCTTTGGAAAGTGGATGGGGTGAAGGTGCTGGGGCGCGGAACCATTATTTATGACGGGCCGCAGGACCCGAACAACGACGAGGGCTGGATGCAGAAGCCGGACTGGCACTGCATTGGCACAATGGACGCGCACAACGTGGAAGTGGATGGCGTGACGTGCGTGGTGCGGTCGCGGACGTGGAGCGTGCAGCTGAAGGACTCGAGCGGATTTGTGTTTGACGATCTGCGCGTGGTGGGCGGGAATCCGGGGAATGCGAATCAGGATGGGATGGACTGGATCGGATCGGGCGATGGACTGGTGAAGAACTCGTTCTTTCGCGCGTCGGACGACGACATTGCGCTGATGGGCAACTGGGACGGCTACTCCGATGCGGACCTGGTGCGGCCGGGCAAAGATGTGCGCAATGTGACGGTGGAGAATACGGAGCTGTCGACGAGCATTTCAAACATTGTGCGCGCGGGATGGCCGCGGAAGATTTTCAACTCGTCGAACTTTACGCTGAAGGACTCGGACATTCTGCATGCGGGGATTGGCGCGTGCGGACAGCCGTTTGCGCTGCTGGGCATGTGGGCCACAGACGGCGCGAGCGGCGATCACTCGAACTACACGTTTGAGAATTTGTTTCTCGACGACTGGTACTCGCTGGTGCAGATGGAGCAGGAAGCAGCCGGCGATTCACGGGTTCACGTTTCACAACATCTGGGCGCTGGATCAGCCGCCGCTGGTGGACTCGTCGATGACGGGGCAGGTGAGCGGCGTGGTGTTTGACAACGTGAAGTATGGGCAGGCGCGCGTGGATGCGAATGGCGCGATGCCGCTGATTGTGGGCGAGGGCGCGGCGCAGCCCACGTATCCGCAGCCGAGCGGGCCGGTGGCGCGGTTTACGGTGAGCCCGTCGATTCTGGAGCCGGGCGTGAAGGCGACGTTTACGGCGGACGCGATGCCGCATGCCAAGTACACGTGGCTGTTTGGCGATGGGACGACAGCGACGGGGCGGAAGGTGACGCACAAGTTTGCCGACGCGGACGGGACTGCGCTGGATGGAGTGAACGGAGCGGGGCGGTTTCGCGTACTGCTGCATGTGGAGACGCGCGACGCCCAGCAGGGCCGGGCACAGGACTGGGCCGCGCAGGGCGTGGTGGTGGTGAAGCAGTGGCACGATGCGATGCCGGTGGCGGGCGCGCTGGATGCGGGGTTGACGTGGCGGATTTATGCGGGCACGTGGACGGAGTTGCCGGACCTGACGAAGCAGACGGCGGTGTTTGCAGGGACGAGCGGAAACTTGCAGGCCAGCGCGCAGGGATTTACGCGGTATGCGACGGCTTGGGATGGCTTTCTCGATGCGCCGGTAGACGGCGGGTACACGTTTCACCTGCTGGCGCGGGACGGCGCGCGAGTGACGATTGACGGCGTGGAGGTGGCGAAGACGGGACCACCGTTTGCGCAGGTGTGCGGCGCGCCGGGCAATGCGATGCGCTATGACCGCGGCGCGATTGGGCTGCGCGCGGGGCTGCATGCGCTGCATGTGGAGGGATTGCACTCGGTGAGCAACGGAGCGCCGCGGCTGCTGTGGGAAGGGCCGGGGCTGCCGCTGAGCGATGTGCCCGATGGGGCGATGAAGCGGGTCCGGGCGGATGCCGTTGGAGGCACCAAGAAATAAGTAACGCATTTTGCCGTTGATCGGAAGATTGGCAATGAAGAATTACGTCTTGACATGCCAAGAAGTCTAGGCATAGGCTTCTTTATACCGAGTCGGCTAGGGGTTTAGAGATGGCGAAGAACGATTTGCAGGGAACGCTGGATTTGCTGGTGCTGAAGACGCTGGCGCAGAACGGGGCGCTGCATGGATATGGGATTGTGCTGCATATTCAGAGCGCATCGAATGAGCTGCTGCGCGTGGAAGAGGGGTCGCTCTATCCGGCGCTGCACAGGATGGAGCAGAGCGGATGGATTTCGGCAGAGTGGATGCTGACGGAGACCAACCGGCGCGCGAAGTATTACAAGCTGACGGCGCAGGGACGGAAGCAGCTGCAGCAGGCCGAGGAGAGCTTTGAGCAGCTGGTGAAGGGCGTGCGCGCGGTGCTGCGGTACGCGTGAAAGAAGCAAGGGACTAGGGACTGAAAAAGCCTGGTGGGAGTGAGCGATGGCGGCGATGCGGCGCGTAGTGAATTTGTTCCGGCGGAATCGGGTGAACGGCGAGATCGATGCGGAGTTGCAGTCGCACATCGAGATGCGCGTGGAGGCGAATCTCGCGCAGGGCATGACGCCGGAAGAGGCGCGGCGGGATGCACTGGTGCGGTTCGGGAATCCGACGGCGACGCGGGAGCGGGTGGTGGCGGCGGATGCGACGCTGGGGTTGGGGCGCATTTGGAACGACGTGCGCTATGCGGCGCGGCAACTGCGGAAGTCGCCGGGGTTCACCATCACGGCGATGCTGACATTGGCAGTCGGCATTGGCGCGAACACAGCAATCTTCAGCAGCATGGATGCGGTGGTGTTGCGGCCGCTGGCAGTGCCGGCGATGGATCGCGTGGTGACGGTGACGGAGCAGACGAGCGCCGGCTATCAACAGGTGGCGCTCGCGAACTATGCAGACTGGGCGCGGGGGAGCCGGTCGTTTGAGGAGCTGAGCGCGCGGACGTCTGCGGATATGAGCCTGACCGGCGCGGGCGATGCGGCGGGAGTGAGTGCGGCGCTGACCTCGGCCAGTTTCTTTCGCGTGTTGCGCGTGCAGGCGGTGCTGGGGCGGGTGTTTACCGAGGATGAGTGCCGTACGGGGCGCGACGGCGTGGTGGTGCTGAACTACGGATTCTGGCAGCGGAATTTTGCGGCTGACCCGCATGTGCTGGGACGTACGATTCAGCTGGACCAGCGGAGCTACACCGTGATCGGCGTGCTGCCGAAGTCGGTGCAGTACCCGTCGGATGCGGATATATTTTTGCCGCTGGCGCCGACGCCGGCACAGTGGAGCAACCGCACGGCGCACGACTACGTGGTGATCGGGCGGCTGCGCGACGGCGTGACGGTGAAGCAGGCGGATGCGGAGATGCGCGCGATTGCGGGGCACATGGCGCAGGCGTATCCGGCGACGAACCTGGGATGGAGCACGCACGTGGAGCCGCTGCTGGACGGAATCAACGGCGACCTGACGCCGCTCTACTACCGGATGATGATGGGCGGGACGCTGTTTGTTCTGCTGGTGGTGTGCGCGAATGTGGCGAACCTGCAGTTTGCGCGGGGCATCGAGCGTCGGCCAGAGATGGCGATGCGCGCGGCGCTGGGCGCGAGCCGGTGGCGGATTGTGCGGCAGCTGCTGACGGAGAATGTGCTGCTGGGATTGGCGGGAGCTGCGGGCGGACTGGCGTTTGGCGGCCTCTATCTGCACGTGACGCTCATCACGATGCCGGAGCGGGTCGCGCGGTACATGTCGGGGTGGTCGAACATTTCTCTGAACGGGCGGGCGTTCGCGTATTCTGTCGCGCTGGCGCTGGCCGCTGGTTTGGTGTCTGGATTTTTACCGGCGCTCGAAGCGCTGCGGGTGAACCTCGCGGATCAACTGAAGGCGGGATCGCGGTCGACGACGGGCAACGGGCGCTCGCGGAAGCTGCGCAACATATTTGCCGTGGCGCAGGTCGCCGTGGCTGTGTCGCTGGTGATTGGCGCGGCGCTGGTGTCGAAGGGCATGTGGCGGATGATGCACCTGGCCGACAAATACGAGCCGAAGAAGATGCTGACATTCAACGTGACGCTGCCCGCGGCGCGCTATGACACGCCGCGCAAGCAGGCCGCCTGGTATGCCGACAGCCTTGAAAAGCTGCGGGCACTGCCGGGGGTTACGCACGCGGAGGTGGCGGCGGCGCTGCCTTATGACGACAATGGTTGGCTGCAGGATGTGGACATTGAGAAACGCGCCACGGTGCCGGGCAAAGTGCAGAGCGCACTGCGGATTACGGTGAGTCCGGGCTACTTCGATCAGTTGGGCATCCGGCTGGTAGCGGGACGGGGTTTTGGCGGGGGCAACACGCTGGATACGACGCCGGTGGCGATTGTGAGCGAGCGATTTGCGGCAGAGTATTTTCCAGGCGAGAATCCGGTGGGACATCGCATTCGCATGGGCGGGGCCAACAGCCACGACCCCTGGGCGCGGATTGTGGGCGTGGCTCAGGAGACCGAATACAGCCTCTGGGATATTCCGCACGCGGCGGTGTATCTGGACGCGCTGCAGCTGCCGCAAAGCAGTACGGGGTATACCGTAACGACCGCGGGCGATCCATTGGCGCTGGCTCCGGCCTCGCGCAAGGCGCTGGCATCGCTCGATCCGGGGCTGCCCTTGAACACGGTGGAGACCTATGCGCGGCTGCTCAAGGACAACCTGACGGGGATGGTCTACGTTGCGGTGATGCTGGGGGTTGATGCGACGATCGCGCTGCTGCTTGCGGCAATCGGGATCTTTGGCGTGATGGCGAACCTGGTAGGCGAGCAGACGCGGGAGATTGGCGTGCGGCTGGCGCTGGGCGCACGGCGAGAAGACGTGCTGCGCATGATTCTGCGCCGGGCCAGCTGGCTGACGGCGGCGGGCCTGGGCACGGGGCTGGTGCTGGCGTTTGCACTGGCGCACGGGGTGGCAAATTTGCTGCGCGACGTGCGGCCGGGCGATCCGGTGGTGTTTACGGGGGTTGCGCTTGCGATTGCGGCGATTGCGCTGGCGGCGAGCTGGATTCCGGCGCGGCGCGCGGCGCGGGTCGATCCGATGCGGGCCCTGAGAAGCGAGTAAGGGCGCAGCGAGCAGCGGGCAAACTCTCCAAAACGAGCGGGCGGCGTCCAAGTCTTGAGGCTGGCGGGGCGTTGGCTTGCCCGCGGCCCTGCCGGATACAATGGGAGAGCGCGGAAAGAGCGTTTGCCGCAGGACCCCGGCGCGCATGCACGGGGGCGATGCCGAGTTTTCTCTGAGAGTTGGAGCAGGTGCACGTGAGATCTTCAATGGGCCGCGGTTGGCGGCTGAAGTTGGTGGCAGGACTGGGTATGACGCTGGCGCTGCCGGCGCTGGGGTTTTCCGCGGAGGCCGTGCAAAGCGTGGCGACCGAGACCACGTTGGCCACTGCGACCCAGGACCTGAACGGCCGGACGCAGGCGACGCTCACCGTGACGGTGCTGGGCCAGGATGGCGAGCCCGCGTCGGGTGCGGTGACGATTGAGGACAATGGAAAGCCGCTGGCAGGCGTGGCGCTGAATGGCGAAGGCCAGGCGACCAGCGTTCTGACCCTGCAGCCGGGCAACCACAGCCTGACGGCGGTGTATGCCGGCGACACGGCGCATCTGAGTTCGACATCCGCGGTCGAGCCAGTGTCTGCGACTACGGGCTCGACGCCGGACTTCAGCATCAGTGTGGCTCCCACGACGCTGACGCTGACGCAGGGGCAGTCGGGTTCGGTGACGGCGTCGATTACGCCGGTGAATGCTTCGTCCCTGACGGCGCCGATGTTTGTGACGCTTTCCTGCTCGGGGCTGCCGGACCAGGCCACCTGCAACTTTACGCCAGAGAATATCGAGATTCTGCCCAACGCGACGGCTGCCGTGACGAGTTCGATGGTGCTGGCGACGGTTGCCAGCAACCAGCTGGGCGCGACCACACCGCCCGCGCCGCATGGCGTGGAGTGGGCGCTGCTGTTGCCCGGAGCGCTGGGTTTGGCGGGCGTAGCATTTGGCGCGCGGCGGCGGGCGTGGTTGCGGAGACTTTCCTTGCTCGGTATCGTGGCGCTGGTGACGGTGCTGGGCACGACCGGATGCAATCCGCTCTACGGCTACAAGAACCACGGGCCGACGCCGAACCGGCCGACCCCGACCGGCAACTACACGCTGCTGATTACGGCGCAGTCGAGCAACGGCGTGACGGCCACGACACGCAACACCACGATGGTGCTGACGGTGAAGTAACCGTCCGCTAAAGAAGAAGCCCTGAAAAAGAATCGGGCCGCATGCGCTGAACGCATGCGGCCCGATGTGCTTCTCGCGCTAGAAGGAGCGGGAGATGCCGGTGATGACGGTGTAGTCGGCGAAGGCGGCGTCGCCATGCGTGCCATTGGCGAGGTCCGTGACGCTGGTCTTGCGGTTGCGCTCCATGGCCCAGGGGCCGCTGGCGTAGACCATGTAGTGGCCGCGCTCGTACATCATGCCGGGCTCGATGGAGATCACGTAGCCGGGGCGGCGGAATCCGTTGCTGGAGCCGAAGGCGTCGCGGACAGGCACACCCTCCATGCGTCCACCCATGCTGAAGGCGAGGCCGCGCAGCAGATGCACGCCGGTGACGGGGCGGGAGAAGCCGCCGCGCCAGAGGTACTGATCGGTGGCAGAGACCACACCCTCGCCGGGTGCGGGACGGCCGGTGGCTTCGCCCGTCGTGTCCTGTGGGCTGAAGAGCCATGAACCGGTGAAGTAAGCGGAAACATCCCAGCGAACGGGGTGGAACATCTCCGTGGCGAGGCTGAAGCCCCAGGTGCCGTCGCCGGGCTGGATGGACTCGTCGAAGGGAAGTACTGTCGTCGATCCGTTTGACGCCGTCTTCGTGCCCTTGGCGTCGTTGATGCCGGTGGGCAGCTTGAGCTGCGCGGAGAGGTTGACGTTGCCGTGGCTCTCCGTGGGCGGGCGGAAGATCCAGGTCTGCACGCCGACGGTGACGTCGCCGATGCCGCCGGAGCGATAGACGTTGAGCGGGCTGGCCTGGCCGTGGCGCGTGGCCTCCATGCCCGGCACGCTGGCGATGAAGCTGAGACGCGGGGTGAGCTGGTAGTTCAGGTCAAGCTCGGTGAGGTTAACGTGATTCACGACGGCGTTGTGCAGCTCCTGGCGCTGCGCCTGATAGACGGTGCCGATGTAGTGCTTGTAGGAGTTATAGACGCGGTAGCCGGTGGTGATGGTGAGCCCGTGAAGGATGTTGGTGCCGGCATAGTGATGGGCGCTGGCCTCGGAGCCGGGATCAAGTCCGGCGATGACGGGCTGCGGCGAGTGGGCGGCAACGCATCCCTGAGCGCGCGCGGCGCCGGGAAGCAGGCAGAGTGTGAGCAGAAATGCGGAGAAAGCCGCTCCGCGAATGAGGGGAAGTTTCATTTGTTTTAACTCCTTGTTTGGTAGTGATTCGCTGGCCTCAGCGATTCCCTTGTCTGACGCGGCGGAGAAGGCCGCATGGATGATCGATTGAAGCTATCAGCGGCGCGGTGCGATGCGCGTCGGCGCAGGGTTCGAGAGAGATCTCCATCTTTTGGTGGAGGGCGCAATGCGGATGGGCACGTAGAGTTGGAGGGCTATGCGTAAAGGCTGGATTTACAGGATGGGCACGGCGGTGGTGGTGACGGCGGCGCTGATCGCGATGCCGGCGATGGCGAAGAAAACGCCCGATCCGGCGTTCAAGACGCTGAATGGCGAGACGCGGAAGCTTTCGGCGCTGCGCGGGCAGATTGTGGTGGTGAACTTCTGGGCGACGTGGTGCGGGCCGTGCCAGGAAGAGATGCCGCGGCTCGAACAGATTGCCGCGAGCTACGCGGGCAAGCCGGTGAGCTTTGTGTTTATTTCGATTGATGACCCGAAGGACCGCGCGAAGATTCCGGCGACGCTGGCGCGTGCACATTTTTCGCTCGAGAGCTGGGTGGGCGGCGATACGGATATGCTGGCCAGCTTTGGGCTGGGCGACATTGTGCCGGGCACAGTGGTGCTGGACGATCAGGGCGACGAAGTGGCGCGCGTGATGGGCGAGGCCAAAGAGGCCGACGTGCGCGGGCCTGTCGATTGGCTGCTGGGCGGGAAGAGCGGGGCTGCGCCGGCCGCGGTGACGAAGCGCTACTAGCGCTACTCCGGTTTGAGGATGACCTTGATGGCCTCGCCGGATTGGAGGAGCATCATCGCATCCGCAAACTGCGCGAGCTTGAGGCGGTGGGTGATGACAGGCTCGAGGTTGAGCATGCCTGCCGCGAGTAATGCTTCCATCTGAAACCAGGTTTCGAACATCTTGCGGCCGTTGATGCCCTGCACGGTTGCGCCCTTGAAGATGATGTCGCGTGCGAAGTCGAGCTCGACGGGCTTGGATGGAATGCCGAGCAGCGAGGCGCGGCCTCCTGTGCGCAGCAGCGAAAAGCCGAGAGCCATGGCCTTGGGATGGCCGGACATTTCTAAAAGCACATCGACGCCGGTGCCGCCGGTGGCGGCGAGGATTTGTTCTTCGACGTTGTCGCCGGGATCGAGGGCGAGGTCTGCGCCCATTTGCGCGGCGACCGAGCGGCGATGCGCGTTGACTTCAATGGCAAACACCTGCGCCGCGCCGCAGGCTTTGGCAACCGCGATGGAGAAGAGGCCGATGGCTCCGCAGCCGGTGATGGCGACGGTTTTGGCGGCGATGGCTCCGGCGAGCACGGTGTGGACGGCGTTGCCGAGGGGATCGAGGAGCGACGCGTAGTCGTGGGGGATGGCGGGCGAGAGCTTCCAGATATTGGTTTCGGGAATGATGGCGTAGCTGGCGAATGCGCCGTTGGCGTCGACGCCGAGAATGCGCACGAACTGGCAGACGTGGGCGAGGCCGGTGCGGCACTGCAGGCATTTGCCGCAGGCCACGTGCATCTCCGCGCTGACGAGATCGCCTTCCTTCACCGTGGTGACGCCTGCGCCGATGGCGGCGACGGCTCCGGCGAACTCGTGGCCGGGGATGAGCGGCGGATGGATGCGGCTCTGGGCCCAGGGGTCCCACTCGTAGATGTGCAGGTCAGTGCCGCAGACGCTGGCCGCGGTGACGCGGACGAGCACCTCACCGGGGCCGGGTGTGGGCACAGGGACTTCGCGCAGCTCGATGCCGGGCGCGGCCTGAGCCTTGACGACGGCCTGCATGGTGGTGGGCATGGGGCGTGCCTCCGAGGGGTTGCAAACACATCAGTCTATCAATCGGGCCCCGGCGCGCGGCCCAGATGATAGAACGGTGTGTGCCGGAGGGCGGCGGATGCGCGGTGTTGTGGCTACAGTTGCAGGAGCGGTGGGGCTGGCGCTGGTGTGTACGGCGTGCGCGCGTGCGCAGACGGCGGAGCAGGCGTGGCTGAAATATTTGCCGCAGGACAAAGCGCTGCATGTGCCGGGACACGTGGTGGCGCTCGGCCGCGATCCCGTGGAGCAGTCAGCGGCGCATGAACTGGAGCGCGGCATCGCCTCGATGCGTGGAAGCGGCGCGGATAGCGATGCCGGCACGATTGTGCTGGGGACCGTGGAAGAGTTGAGGCGGCATGGGGCGCATGTAAGCGCAATGGAGCCGGAGGCGTATTCGATTGCGTGGAATGCGCGCAAGAGTGAGTTGGAAATTACCGGCGGCAGTACGCGCGGTGTGCTGTATGGAAGCTTCGCATTGCTGCGTATCCTTGCGCGAGGTGAAGCGGTTGACGGGGCTGCCGTGCGCAGTGTGCCGGCGATGGCGGTTCGCTGGGTGGATGAGTGGGACAACGCGGATGGGTCGATTGAGCGCGGGTATGCGGGGCGGTCGATCTTCTTTGAGGGCGGCAAGGTGCGCGACGACCTGAAGCCTGTCGGAGAATATGCGCGGCTGCTGGCTTCGGTGGGCATCAACGGGATCAACGTCAACAACGTCAACAATGCTGCACCTTTTCTTCAGCCTGAAATGCTCGAGGGTCTTGCCCGTGTGGCAAACACGATGCGGCCGTGGGGTGTGCGGCTGGCGATGAGCGTGGATGTGGCGAGTCCGCAGAAGATTGGCGGGCTTGCCACGTATGACCCGCTGGACCCCGCGGTGCAGGCGTGGTGGCGAGCCAAGGTGAATGAGATTTACAAGCTGATTCCGGACTTTGCGGGGTTCACGGTGAAGGCGGACAGCGAGGGGCAGCCGGGGCCGGCGAGCTATGGGCGCACGCCGGCGGATGCGGCGAATACGCTGGCGGCGGCGCTGGCTCCGCATGGCGGCGTGGTGCTGTATCGCGCGTTCGTGTACAACCATCATCTTGATTGGCGCGACCCGAAGGCCGATCGCGCGCGAGCGGCGTATGACATCTTTCATCCGCTGGATGGGAAGTTTGCGGCGAACGTGATTGTGCAGACGAAGGAAGGGCCGATTGATTTTCAGGTGCGCGAGCCGGTGTCTCCGTTGTTTGGCGGGCTGATGCGCACCAACCAGGCGATGGAGGTGCAGATCACGCAGGAGTACACGGGGCAGCAGAGGCATCTGGTGTATCTGGCGCCGATGTGGAAAGAGGGTCTCGATTTCGATCTGCGCGCGGAGGGCAAGGCGACGCCGGTGAAACATGTGCTCGAGAGGACTGCATTCGGCAGGCCGTTGGGCGGCATGATTGGCGTGGCCGGCGTGGGCCGCGACGCGTGGCTGGGATCGCCGCTGGCGCTGGCGAATCTGTATGCGTTTGGGCGGCTGGCGTGGGACCCGGAGCTGAAGCCGGAGGCGATTGCCGAGGAGTGGACAAGGCAGACGCTGGGCAACGATGCAGATGTGGTGCGCACCGTGGATGCGATGCTCATGCAGAGCTGGCCCGCGTATGAGAGCTATACCGGGCCGCTGGGCTTGCAGACGTTGACGGACATTACGGGGAGCCACTACGGGCCGGGGATTGAGGCGAGCGAGAACAACGGCTGGGGCCAGTGGCATCGCGCGGATCATGAGGGCGTGGGCATGGACCGCAGCGTGGCGACGGGGACGGGATTTGCGGGACAGTATTGGCCGGGGGTTGCCGAGCGTTATGAGCATGCGGCGACGACGCCGGACGATCTGCTGCTGTTCTTTCATCATGTGCAATATACGTACAAGCTGCATGACGGCAAGACGGTGATTCAGTATCTCTACGACTCGCACTATGCGGGCGCGGCGCGGGCGGCGGAGTTTGTGCGCGAGTGGGATGGGCTGAAGGGGAAGATCGAGCCGCGGATTTATGACGCGATGCGGGCGCGACTGGTGTACCAGGCGGGGCATGCGGTGGTGTGGTGCGATGCGGTGGTGCAGTACTTCTGGAAGCTGAGCGGGATTGCCGACGACAAGGGGCGTGCAGGAAATTTTCCGGGAAGGTTGGAGGCGGAAGATGCGCGGCTGAGCGGATATCGCGTGTTCGACGTGACGCCGTGGGAGGATGCTTCGCGGGGCAAGGCAGTTACGTGTGATGCGGCGGATGTGTTCGGCGGAGTGGACGTATGACGGTGCGGCGGGACGGTTCGATGTGGCGGTGCAGTATTTCGATCTGCAGGGCGGGGCGGCGAAGTTTGCGTTTGCGGTCAATGGAAAGACGACGGCGGAGTGGACGGCGGATGCGGAGCTGCCTTCGCAGCGGCCGAATGGCGACAACTCGACGCGGACCACTGTGCATGGCGTGGCGCTGAAGCCGGGCGATGTGCTGCGCGTGGAGGGACGGCCGGATGGCGCGGACCGGGCGTCGCTCGATTACATCGAAGTAGAGCCTTTCGGTGTGACGCAGTGAGCACGATGATGCGCGGCGCCTGGATTTTTCTGCGGGCTCTGATGCGGCGTGGCGCGGTTCTCGCGCTGGTGCTTTTTGCGTGCAGCGCAGGCGGGACGCAGAGCGATGAGGCGCAGGTCTACGCGGAGCTGTCGGCCAATTTTGCGCGCCTCGCGCCGCAGACGGTGCGGCCCTCGGATGGATACATTCGCTACCCGTATCTGATTCCCGCGGGCTACTACGCTCAGATGTGGGACTGGGATGGATTTTTCATCGGCCTGCACTGGGCCAATCAAAACGCTGCGGACGCGAAGTATCTGCGCGACTGGGTGCTGAGCTTTGCCTCGTCGGCGGATGCGGATGGCTACGTGGCCGGGTGCATTACGGCCAAGGGTCCGCGGCCGCTGTTTGGCAAGTTTGCGATGAAGCCGTTTCTGGCGCAGGGTGCGCTCGTGGCGGCTCAGCGTCTGAACGACTACGAGTGGCTGCGCGCGGTTTGGCCGGCGATGCAGCACGTGGAGGCGTATCGCAGGCGCACGCAGTTCGACGCGCGATGGGGATTGTGGTTCTGGGAGAACGCGATGCAGTCGGGCGCGGACAACAATGCCGCGCTGACCAACGATGCGAAAGACCCGGGCGCGATTCTGGCTGTCGATGCATCGGTGTGGGCGATGCGCGAGGCGAGTTCGATGGCGGTGCTGGCGGATGTGCTGGGCGATCATGCTGCCGCGCGACGCTACCGTGCTGAGGCTGCAGCAACGCGGCGTGCGATTGTGGCAAAACTGTGGTCGGCGCGCGATGGCGTGTTTCTGAATCGCAGGCGCGACACGGGCGCGTGGGTGCGGGCGATGAGCTGGACCAGCTTTCTGCCGCTGCTGGATGGGCTGCTGCCGGCGGCGCAGGCACGGCGCACGATTCGCGAGCACCTGCTGAACCCGGCGGAGATGCGGTCGGCGTATGGGTTCCGCAGCCTGGCAAAGAGCGACGCTGCGTATAACAACGACGCTATCATCGATCCCTATTCGAACTGGCGCGGGCCGATCTGGATCAATGCAAATTTTCTGGATTGGATTGTGCTGCGGCGATATGGCTTTGATGTGGAGGCGCACGGGCTGGCGGTGACGCTGGCAGCAATGCTCAACCGCGATATTGCGCGATGGGGCTCAATGCACGAAGACTACGATGCCGAGACGGGCGAGGGGCTTGCGCCGACGGTGGCGCAGTCGCCGGGCGGCAAGTTTGCCGGTTTTGTGGGCTGGAATCTGCTGGCCGAAGACATGGTGCAGTGCGAGACGGGGCGCGGGCACTGCATGACGCTGGCGATTTCCGCCGCACCGCGTTGAAGACAATTCTTACGCGCAGCTCTTGATCATCTTTGCGATAGGCAAGGCTTCGCCGTTCGAGAGCGGCACGGCGATGCGCTCGGTTTCGACATAGCCTTTGAGACGGTAGAGCGGGACGCCGGTTAGCGTCGAGCCCATCTCGAAGCGGCGGAAGCCGGCGGCGATGGCTTCTGCCTCGACGCGGGCGAGAATGAGCGAGCCGAGGCCCTGGCGCGCGAACTGCGGATGGACGAAGATGGCGCGAACCTTGGCAGCGTCGGTGACGGGATCGAGAAGATCGGGTTCACGGCCGGGGCCGTGATCTGCGCCGAAGAGGGTCTTGCGCTTCGACCATCCGCCGCACCCTGCCGGTGCATTGCGTGCGGCGGAAATTTGGTCGAGAGATTCGGCGAGGAAGTATGTCCTGTCGCGGATGAGCTGGGTGTCGAGGCCGAGGACGGTGCCGAGCGCGCCTTCGATCTGCGCGGGCGTGTAGTCGCCGGCCTGCAGGCCGCGCACGGAGGCTTCAATGAGCGCATGGAGCGCGGGGATGTCGTCTTCGGTGGCGAGGCGCAGGGTGAAGGCGGTCGTCATGATGCGCAAGAGCTAGAGGCTGCGGCCGCTCACGATTTTGAAGGCGCGCTCATAGGAACCGAGATTGAAGACCTGCGTGTAACCCACGCGATTGAGATTGAGCATGGCCTTTTTGCTGCGTAGGCCGGACTGGCAGTGGACGAGGATCACGCGGGACTTGTCATGGACCTTGGTCAGCAGCAAGCCGGCGACCTGGTCGACAGGCATGTTGAAGGCCTGGGAGAGATGACCGCGGTTGAACTCGTCGGGGGTGCGCACGTCGATGATGAAGGCGCCGTTCTTGATGTACTCGGCGGCATCCTGCTTTGAGATCTGGCCGGCGCGGCGCATGCGCATGAAGGCGATGAGAGCGATGAAACCTGCGGCGTACGCGATCCAGCCAAACGAGCCCATGTGATTTCTCCCGGCAGGCATGCCGTTCGTTCTGTACTTTGTCCACGGTGACGAGGGTGGGCAGGGGGTGGGGCAGCGCCAGGGCCGGTCGGGGAGTTCCCCTGGTCGCTAGAGATCATTGTAAGCTGATCGCGGAGATCAGGCGCGGAGATTTGCAGAGGCGAGGAGACGGCGATGAAGAGATTGCTCGCGGTGGTGGTGCTTTTGGTATGCGGCGCGGGTGCAGCTTGGGCGCAGACGGCGGGCGCGGACGAGGCGGCGATTCGCGCGGCGCTGGAGGCGCAGACGGCGGCGTGGAATCGCGGGGATATTCCGGCGTTCATGCAGACCTATGAGGACTCGACGGAGACCACGTTTATCGGGCTGACGGTGCGCAAGGGCTACCAGCCGATTCTGGAACGCTACAAGCAGGCCTACACCACCCAGGAGCAGATGGGGAACCTGACCTTCAACGACATCAGCGTGCGTGTTCTGCCTTCGGGCTGCGGCGCGGCGGAGATTGCGCTGGTGACAGGGAAGTTTCACCTGAACCGCACGGCGCGCGGCGAGGCGAAGAAGGATGATGGGATCTTCTCGCTGGTGTGGCGCAAAGGGGCGCAGGGATGGAAGATCGTGCTGGATCATACGAGCTGAGAGGCGATTGCGCCGGCCGATGCCACAAATAATTGTGTGCGTGTCCGGCGCCGGTGGGTTACGCTCGCTCATCCTTTCTGTGCTCAAGCAGCGGCAGTGAACGGGTTGCTGATCGATTCCCACCGGCCGAGAGGCCGAGCGAGCAGCGACACGCCGGGCGTGCCATGATTCATCGGGGACCGCAATCTTCGCTTCGCGAGGGATCCCTTGAAGACCAATCAGACCGACAGAAACTCGAACCCGCCCAGCGCATGTGAAGCGCGCTGGAAGGAAAGCCGCCGCTCCGGCATTGCCGCCCTTACCGCTCTTGCCGTGCTGTTGAGCGCGGGAGCGACCTCAACCACGGGGTGCCAGGGCAGCAATTCTCAGTCGTTCAGCATTGGGCCCAGCAGGGGCGAGATTATCGGCGCGACCGTGGGCATAACCGCGGCCGTGGCTGTGATCGTGGTGGTCGTAGTGGAGGTGAATCACAGCCATCACACGCTCCGGGGATGCGTCTCGCAGTGGCCGAACGGCCCGGAGCTGCGCACCAGCGATGCAAAGACGTTCGCGCTGGAGGGTGAGACGGCCAACCTCAAGGCCGGCGACATGGTGAAGTTTCATGGTTCGAAGCTGAGAAAAACGAAGGACGCGAAGGGCGATCAGGTCTTCAAAGTAGAGAGCGTGAAGAAAGACTATGGGCCGTGCCCGGTGCAGGCCACGCCGTAGAGTGCGCTGCCGCTCCTGTACACTGGTGCGGTTATGAGCTGCCTGTTCTGCAAAATTGTTGAGGGAAGCATTCCATCGACAGCGGTATATCAGGATGACCGCGCGTATGCGTTTGCGGACATCGATCCGAAGGCGCCGGTGCATATCTTGATTGTGCCCAGGGAGCATCTGACGTCGCTGGCCGAGGCGGGCGAGGAGCATCCGGCGCTGCTGGGGCATCTGCTGTGGGTGGCTGCGGGCATTGCGCGCGACAAGGGCTTGGGCAAGGGCTATCGCGTGGTGATCAACACAGGCGCGGACGGCGGGCAGACGGTGGATCACTTACATCTTCATCTGCTGGGTGGGCGCGGGTTGACGTGGCCGCCGGGATGATGACGGCAGTGGTCAGGGATCAGTTGTCAGTGATCAGTAAAAACAGTAGAGCGCATCGCCAAAGCGGTGCGCTCTTTCATTTTTTGCTCTTGCTGACCACTGACCACTGACCACTGACCACTGACAACTGACCACTGTTCCTACACCGGCTGAGGATAGTATTCCTCTTCCTCTTCGAGGCCGTAGCGGCGGAGGAGGTTGGGAAGGCCCTGCGAGAACGCCGAGCGGGGCATGACGGTGTCGCAGCCGACCTCGATGGCCTTGACCTTGAGGTCGCCCTGGAGATGGCTCAGGAAGCCGACGATGGAGGTCGCCTTCTTGAACTTGGTTTTGAATTTGGGAATGAGCGTCATGGGCTTGGCGTTGAGGTTGTTCAGGTCGAAGACGAGCAGCGCGGGGCGCTCAGCCTCGGGCAGGTCCATGAGCCGCTCAACAACTTCCTTGTCGCCCTTGACGAACTCCACTTTGACGCCGAGCTTGCGCGAGGTTTCCTGGATCTTGGCCTGGAAGAAGAGATCTTCGATGAAGCAGTAGATGCGCGTGGGCGCGTCTTCGCGGATGGGCGCGGCGGGCGTGCCCTGATAGACCTCGGGGTAATAGCCGCTGCTGTGGCCGTTGCCGGAGGTGGGGATGGTGGAGGGGGGACCGTCAGCGACATTGCCGTTGGCAATGCGATAGCTGTGGTCCATGGGACCGACAAAGGTGCGCGGGCCCTTTTGGCGGTCTTTGCGGCGGCCGCCCTGGGAGCCATGGATGCTGTTGCCCGGCTGCGGCGCAGACGCGCCATTCGAGCCTTTGGGGAAGAATTTCTTCTTCTTGCGGCTGCTGCGGCCCTGACCCTGATTCGAGCCCTGCTGCTGAGGGCGGGGCGGCTGGGCTGCGGCCTGTGGCTGCGGAGGAGCCTGCGCTTGGGGCTGGCCCTGCTGCGCCTGCGGAGCGCCGGTCTGGCTGGACTTGTTTTTGCGGCGGCGCCGGCGGCGGCGATGCCCCTGTGACTGCCCCGTACCATTTGCCGGGGCCGGCCCCACTTCTGCCTGGGGCTGCGTCGGTTCTGTCGTCATGCGTGCACTTCCTGGCACATTGCTTTGCTGTGCGTTGCGTTGCCGGGCACGGACGCCGGTAGTCGGCGCTGGCCCTCATTGCCTGCCGCGAGTCTGGAGTGAATCCACGCGCTCTGCGGCGGGCGATCTTGGTAAATCTTCAAATATGGGAACAGGAAAGACTGGCGGCGGCTTGCGGCACGAACGCAATCTATCACGAATCCCCTGAACCTATCTTGTGTCCCCAGCACTTCTATTCCGGGCGAGCCTAACCTCGTTGCCGCGGCCCTTGCCGGGGTGGTCTCGGCGGGCGGCTGTTGCGATCGGTTGCTCGAAGGTACGGCTGCTCAAATCATGCTCCGGCTTGTTGGTACGTCACAAACCCCGCAGCGGTTCTGATCTGGGATGCGGGACGGGTACGGTGCGGCCGGTGCTTTTCCTCGGGTATGCCTTTTTTCCGGGACCATCTTCCGCTCTGGGACCAAGTGAGGATCACACAGATTGGCAAAGGTTCCCGTTCGGCGGCGAGCATTCACTTCCCCAGGGGGTGGTCCGCTACAGCCGCTTGTCAGGCAATTCCGATACTACAGCGGGACGGGGCGGCGCGCAAGGGCGGGCTGGGAACCGGGGTAATGAGAAGGGTTCCGAGCTGGGGCAGGGGTTAAACACGAAAGGCCACCCAATCGGGTAGCCTTTCGCTGTCCTGCGCTGGTCACTGGCCTCCCAGCATATTGGGCCGGTGGTTTGCTCCACCGCGCCTGATCAGGCTGCTTCGGCCGGTCTCCCCTTTTGTTAAGGGCCGCTCCATGGTGGGCGGATGCTCTTGCCGAATGCCTGGTTTGACTGGGCTGGCCGGAATTACTCCAGCAGCCGGTACATCACTGGCACCCTTCTAATAGCAATCGCTGTGCCGTTGGTACGGCGCTTTGTTTTCAGCGAGTTTGCGGGCGGGCGCGCACAAATCCTTATCGATTCCAATACTTTGAGGGGTGGGGTCTACGGAAATGTGTAGATGGGCGGAGATTGGGGCGGATTTTCCTCAGGGCTTTGCGCAGGAATACTGCCTATAGGGACAGAAATAGAGAACCGTGGTTAGGTCCGATTTGACCTCTAATACTGAATTACCAGAAGAGCTGGAAAGCATGAGAGCATTCAATTTGGGAAATACGATATGCCTTCGTCTATAAGCTCTTCGACGCCTGTTGATCCTTGTCTTGCTCCTCCGTCTTTCTCGTTTGAACGTTTCATGCTGTTCCTGCCGATTTTCCTGACGATGACCGTAGGAGGCGGGCTTTTGTTCATTCTCTTAGCTGACAGTCCACTCGGAGTTCAATTGGCGTCGCTGGTCAGCTACACCTCCGCTATCGTCTTATACACATTCAGTGCCAATCGTGGTATGCCACGTTATCTGTTCAGCTGTCCCATCGTCAAAAGGCAATTGCCCCTGTTAGCCAAACGGCACCTGGCATTTGTCTGCGTCCTTCTTGTTCTCTTGACCGCAGCACTCCAACTTCGGCCGCATTTGCCCGTCTGGTGGCTCATAGCCAGCGGGAGATCAAAGAGCATGCCCCCTTTCACTATCGCCTTATTCGTCGTTTGCGCCTCGTTAGCTCTAGCCCAAATTCTTACGAACCGATCCATTCTGCAACGCGCTCACGATGAAAACTCGGACGCCCGCCCGGATAGCCGTCTCTGAAAACCTATCTCTCCTCTTGGATTACCGCCGCCTCGTCAGTGACTGATTGATTAGCATTTCCGCCCGGCCTCGGTGTGGATGGCTCTGCGCGTTCCTTCTTGATGCTCGTGGCAGGGTTTCATTGCGCTGGGCACGTCAGTGCTGGCAGGTGGGGCAGTAGTGGGTGCTGCGGCCGGCTAGGGTGATGCGGCGGATGGGGGTTTGGCAGACGACGCAGGGCTGGCCGGTGCGCTGGTAGACGCGGTGTTCGAGCTGGAAGAAGCCTTTGACGCCGTTGGCGTCGACGTAGTCGGAAACCGAAGAGCCGCCGAGGCCGATGGCGTCGTGGAGGACTTGGACGAGGGCCCGGCGAAGCTGTTCGAGTTCGGCTTTGGTGAGCCGGCCGGACTGGCGGCGGGGGCGGATCGCAGCGTGGAAGAGGCTTTCGTCGGCATAGATGTTGCCCACGCCGGAGAGCAGGGACTGGTTGAGCAGGGCGGCCTTGATGGCAAGTTTGCGGCCGTGGAAGAGGGCGGCGAAGGCGTCCGCATCCACGGTGAGGGGCTCTGCGCCGGGAGCGGCGAAGGCGTTGCCCTTGGCAAGGTCGCGGAACTCGAGCCGGCCGAAGCGGCGGGGATCGACGAAGCGCAGTTCCTGGCCGCTGGAGAGCGTGAGGCGGGCGTGGGTATGGGCGACGACTTCTGCGCCCGGGGTGGTGACGAGGAGCCGGCCGGTCATGCCGAGGTGGACGATCCATTGGGCGTCAGGAGCCGATTTTGAGGCGGGGCCGAGGTCGAGGGCGATGTGTTTGCCGACGCGGTGGACGGCGAGGATGGTGCGGCCTTCGAGGCCTTTAGCCTGGCGGGCGGGCGGGTTTTTGAAGGGTTCGCGATGGGAGCCGAACCAGACTTCGGTGATGCGCTGGCCGCGGACGCGCTGGTGGACGCCGCGGGCGATGGTTTCTACCTCGGGGAGTTCGGGCATGTACTCATTTTAGGGACTAGGGACCAGCGAATGGAGCGCCCGCTCAGTGGTGGTCGTCGTGGTCGCGGATGCGGCTGGCTTCAAAGCTGACGACCTGCCACTGGCCGGCGGGGTTGCGGGCGTAGACGCGGGTGTAGCGGTAGCTGCCGGAGATGTCGCCGGAGGGGCCGGTGCCGGTGATTTCGGCGCGGGAGTTGACGATGGCGGTGGACCCGTAGAAGCGGACCTTGCGGTCAGAGAACTCGATGGACTTGAAGCGCATGACGCCGGAGCGCAGCAGGGCGATGGTGTCGTCCTTGGACTGCAGGGTGCCGTTTGCGGTGATGCCGATGTAGTCGTCGGCAAGCAGGGCGCCCATGGCAGAGAGATTGCTGGCGAGGGCGGCGTCGCGCCAGCGGTCTTCGAGCTGATCGATCTCGTGGCGGGCTTCGTGGCGTTCGGCGCGGGGCATGGCTGAGATTGAGACAGCCGAAGCGAGCACGAGCGCAGCGAGAACGGGGGACGCCGAAAGGCGTAGGAAGGCGGGAACGCGATAGAGCCTGCACAGACGCATAGGCGTAACGGATAGTAGACCGAAAGCGTTTACCGGGTCAATCGAGCCAGTTAAAAAAACGGTTATCAGCGAACAGTCCGAAATGGCCGGAGATGTTTCCGGGCCGGGCAGTGGCGCAACCAGGGGCGAGCGCACCGGCCTGAATCGAGACAGCCGCTTGGCCCGAAGCATGCCGCGAAAGTTTGACTCAGGTAAGAGAGAATTGTCGCCGATGAATCTGGGGACTTCGAACTTTTCGGCGAGGACTAATGGGCGCAACGCAGGAAATTCTGGTGCACGTGGCGGTGCTGAGCCTGTTCGTCTTTCTGTTTCTCGCCATGGCGCGGGGACGGCACGACGATCGGCTGCGCTGCTGGGTAGCGGGCTGGATCAGCATCGTGCTGCACTTTGCCGTGGATCTGTGGCAGCCGGGCACGCAGGTATGGCAGAGCGTGCAGAGCTGCCTGAGCGTGGATGCGCTGGCGCTGGCGGCGCTGTGCTTTGTGGTTTCGACCATGGTGCAGCAGGAGGGCCGGCGCAATGGGCGGCAGCTTTTTGTGCTGCTGGGCGTCACAACGCTGTTCTGCCTGAATGTGGCGATTACGGGCGAGCACGATGTCTGGGAGCTGGTGGCCGCAGTGGCCGTGCGCCAAGGAACGGCGATGGCGCTGGCGGCGCGCATGCGGCGCAGCCGCGCCGTGGCGGCGGCCGTGGTGGGGGCGGTGTGCGTTGCGACCGGCGTCTGGATGACTTACGGCATCCTGCACGGACACATGGAAGTGGTGGTCGCAGCGGTGCTGGGTGAGATGTATGTTGTGACTGCCATCGATTTCTATGTAAACGGCTGGAAGCGCACGGTCGCCATAAAGACGATGATCGCCGGGCTGACGGCGTGGGGCGCGGTCTTTCCGGTGAGCTATCTGCTCAATCAATACTGGCCGCACCTGAGCATCAACCCGGAAGTGTGGAACGTGCCCAAGTTCTGCGTGGCGGTGGGCATGATTCTGGCCGTGATGGAGGAAGACAACCGGGTGGCCGAGGCGCGCAATGAGGATTACCGGCTGCTGTTCAACAGTAATCCGCAGGCGCTGTGGATTCTGGAAACCGCAGCGCTGCGCTTTCTGGCAGTGAACGAGACAGCCCTGGAACTGCACGGCTATAGACGGGAAGAGTTCCTGAACCTGACGCTGCTGGACGTTGTGCATGCCGATCTGCATCAGGATGTGCTGGAACACGTGCAGACGACCAAGCTGAGCTCGCATATGTCTTCGCGGCATACCCGCAAAGACGGGTCGATTCTGCCGCTGGATGTGACGGCCTACGACATTGTGTTCGAAGGCAAGCCGTGCCGGTTTGTGATGGCGGTGGATGCGACCCAGCGCGAAGCGCTGGCGCTCGAGTTGAATCACAAGACGAACTTTGACGAGTTGACCGAGCTGCCCAATCGAAAGACGTTTCCCGACCTGCTGGCGCGGGCGGCGCACCATGCGCTGACGACCGGAGAAAAGTTTGCCGTAATCTCGCTGGATTTCGACCGGTTCAAGCGGGTGAACGAGATGTACGGACTGCGTGCCGGCGACGAATTCATCCAGCGGGTGGCGGAGATTCTGACCGTGCGGATGCGCTCGATGGATATTGTGGCGCGGACGGCGGGCGACGAGTTCACCATTGTGCTGACGGGATTGAAGAGCAAGGAGTCCGCGGAGCAGACGGTGAACGAGCTGCTGGATGTGTTCAGCGAGCCGCTGCTGGTGCAGGGTTATCGCATACAGCGGCCGGTATGCATCGGCGTGTCGCTGGGGCCGGACAATCGCGAAGATCCGAACGCGCTGTGGCGGGGCGCGGAAAGCGCACGCAACCAGGCCAAGGCCGCGGGCGGGGGCATTGCGGTGTGGCTCTCGGAAGAACTGGACCGGGCGGCGCGCGAACAGGTGGAGATCGAGCGGTACATCCGCTCCAACCTGGACGACGGCGGGTTTCACCTGCTCTATCAACCGCTCTATGGCATGGATGGTAGGGTGCACAGCCTGGAAGCCCTGATGCGGCTGAAGCATCCAACGTTGGGCATGGTCAGCCCGGTGCGGGTGATACCGATTGCCGAAGAGTCGGGGCTGATTTTGCAGCTGGGACAGTGGGCGATTGAGGAAGTGTGCCGGCAGCTGCTGGTGTGGCGTTCGCAGGGCGTGTCGCTGGTTCCGGTGGCGGTGAATGTGTCTGGCCTGCAGATCATGCACATGGATTTTGCGCGGCGGCTGATGGCGACGCTCAATCGCTATGAGATTGAGCCACGGCTGATGCGGATCGAAGTGACCGAGTCTGTGGCCATGCGCAACGTGACCGATGTATCAGACCAGATGGCCGCGCTGGCGGCCATGGGCATTGCCTTCTCGATCGACGACTTTGGAACGGGGCACTCGTCGCTGGCGCGGCTGAGCGAGCTGGGCACGTCGGAGTTGAAGATCGACCGCTCGTTTTTGGCTCCGACCAGCCACGGCAACGCGCAGTCGATCGTGCAGGCGATCATCACCATGGCCCACGCGCTGGGGCACACGGTGGTGGCCGAGGGCGTGGAGACGGCGGAGCAGGTGACGAGCCTGCGCGATCTGCACTGCGACCTGCTGCAGGGGTTCCTGCTGTCGAGGCCCGCGCCGCCGGAGCAAATTCCAGCGCTGCTGGCCGCGCCGAACGCGGCTCTTGCGCCAGCCGAGGAGCCCGCTGCGGAACGACTGCGGCTAGTGGCGCGGAGCTGAGGGCTCAGGCGAGGGCGACGAAGTCTTCGCGGTTACGATCGAGCATCTTCTGATAGAGGCCATTCACGGCGTAGAGCTTGAAGTGCTCGGACTGGCGATGCGCGTCCTCGGCTGCCTTGTCGGCATATTGCTCGTAGATCAGCACGGTGTCCGGGTCGGCCTCAAGGTGGTGAGGAATAAAGGTCACGCAGCCGGGCTCCTGGCGGGCGGCCGCGGCGAGTTTCCCAAGCAGCTGGGCGATTTCTTCCCGATCCTCGGGGGGAAACTTCATCCGGACAGTAAAGGTGATCATGGGGGAAAAGAGTCCTTCCTGAGAGGCGAGACTATCCGCAGGCGGATCGCGTGGTCTGAAGCGTTGTCCCGTCGGGCTGGTTCAGTTTACCCGTGAATCTCGTCGAGCGCAGCCTGAAATTCGGGCAGGCTCATGGTGTCGTTGCGGTCGGGCCCGGTAGAAACCATGCCGATCTTCGCGCCGCTCTCGCGCTCCTGAAAGCAGAGATACTCCTGCGCAGCCTTGGGCAGCTTGTCGAACTCGACGATGCCCGCGGTGTTGCACTGCCAGCCCTTGAGCGTGGTGTAGACGGGCTTGATGCGGCCAAGGCCTTCCACGTCGGCGGGGATTTCGTCGGTGAGCTTGCCGTCGATCTCGTAGGCGGTGCAGATGGGGATCTCGGCCAGCTCGTCGAGCACGTCGAGCTTGGTGATAACGAGCCACTGCGCGCCGTTGACCTGGTTCGAATAGCGCAGCAGAGGCAGGTCGAGCCAGCCGCAGCGGCGGGAGCGGCCGGTGACCGCGCCATACTCATTGCCGCGCGCGCGCAGCACTTCGCCGATGGGTTCGTGAATCTCGGTGGGGAAGGGGCCTTCACCGACGCGCGTCACATAGGCCTTCGTCACGTTGATGACGTTGTTGATCAACGTGGGCCCGACGCCGGTGCCGGTGGCCGCGCCGCCCGCCGTGGCGCTGGATGAAGTGACGAAGGGATAGGTGCCGTGGTCGATGTCGAGCATGGTGCCCTGCGCACCCTCGAACATCACGGACCCGCCCCCGGCGAGAGTGTTATGGAGCAGGCGGCCGGTGTCTGTGACGAAGGGACGGACCTGCTCGGCAGCGGCGGCGTACTCGTCGTACATTTTCTGCGGGTCGAGGGGGTCGGTGCCGAAGAGGGCGTGGGCGATGGCGTTCTTCTCCGCGCAGGCGGCCTCGATGTGGGTCTTGAGCAGCTCGGGTCGCAGCAGATCGACGACGCGCAGCCCGCTGCGGGCCATCTTGTCTTCGTAAGCGGGGCCGATGCCGCGGCTTGTGGTCCCGATCTTCTGGCGGCCGGGGGCGCTCTCAGCCGCGAGCTCGATCATGCGGTGGTAAGGCAGGATGACCTGGGCGCGGTTGGAGACGAAGAGCTGGCCATCCACATCGACGCCGAGGCCGCGGAGCTTGGCGACTTCTTTCAGGAAGGCGATCGGGTCGAGGACCACGCCGTTGCCGATGACGCCTTTGCAGCCGGGGCGCAGCACACCGCAGGGAATGAGCTGGAGAACGAACTTCTGCTGGCCGTGGATGACGGTGTGGCCGGCGTTGTGCCCGCCGGCGTAGCGCGCGACGGCGCTGAAGCGCTGGCTCAGCACGTCTACGATTTTGCCCTTGCCCTCGTCGCCCCACTGAGCGCCGAGCACCACCGCTGTCCTGGCTCGCATATCTGTCCGCATCTCGCACATAAGCCCGCCGCAGCGATGCCGGAGGGCCGAGGCTGCGCAGGCGAAGTCGGACGCGGCACAGAGCCGTGTCCCTATCGATGATAAACCGTGGGGTTGGTCAGGTTGCGCTAGAAGACAGGGAGTGTCTCTTTGCTCAGCACGAGCAGCTTGAGATGGGCTTCAGGGGGCCAGATGGGTTTGTAGTCGATGAGGCGGAAGGACAACGCATCGAGCGCGGGGAAGGGCTTGAAGGATTGCGGCACGGTGAAGAGGGCGACCGAGCGCGGGCCGAGGAGGGGGAGCAGGTCGGCGAGGAAGTGCTCGAGGGCCCAGTGGAATCCGACGCTGTAGAAAGAATAGAGGAGATCGTAGGGGCCGGGCAGGCTGGCGAGCGTGGTCTGGTGGGCGTCGAAGAGGGTGACGTTGGCGACGTTGTTGAAGTCGAGAACCTGGCGGAGCTGGGTGAGGTTGCCGCAGAAAGAGTCCGTAAAGCGCGGGCCCTGGATGGTGTAGCGGGTGTGGGTGCCGTCGCCGTCATAGGCGTGGAGCTGCGCGGATTGCCAGGGCAGCTTCTTCGAGAAGAAGACAAGGGAGCGGCCGAGGCCGGGGCCGATTTCGAGGACTTTGGCCGGCGTGGGCAGGGTGCGGAAGAGAGGCGCGAGGGCTTCGTACTCGCCCCAGCATGCGCCGTTCTGGTCGGTCTCCCAGAAGGCGCGGTCTTCTTCAGTCGGCGACACGGGGAACTGCGGGGAGATGAGGCGGATGGCCGCGGCCAGCTCGGGAGTAAGCGGCGGCGCATGGAAGACGCGCTCCAAAGCGGCGAGGCGCGGGTCAAGCTGGCGGGCGGGGCTGAGGCCGAAGGCTCGGCGCACGCGGCGAACGATGGCCTGGCGGCTGGGCATGGATGCGGCGGTGAAACTCCTTCGGACGATTATTGCATTCGAGCAGAGACCGGAATGAGTTGGTGAGCTTGGGTGCGTGCCGGGGCGGAGTTATCCACCGATGATTGCAGCGGGTGTGGAGATTTGTTTCGCGGCCAAAGTTGGGCCGGGCATAATGGCTGCTGCATACCCCATCCTTAAGGAGAGTCCCCCATGGCGCTTGTGAACTGGAACGCCGCGATTGCCTACGCGAAGCTGGTGAGCATTGCCTACACCGTGGAGCCGGCGGATGACTACACACCGGACCAGATTGCCGCGATCAAGGCGGCGGGCTACGACTATGTGACGACCATCTATGGCAATGAGCTGGCCACGGACTACGATCCGCACCTGGGCGAGACGGTGAGCTATGGGTTTCTGGCGACCTCTCCGGCGGGGGAGCTGGTGGCAGCCATTCGCGGCACCGACACGCTGGACGAGTGGATTCACGATGCGGCGTTTCTGTTTGTGCCCAATCCGATTCACTCCGGCGGCGGCATGACGGAGGACGGTTTCACCGCAATCTACCGCTCGCTGCGCGCGGGCAAGGACCCCAACTCGCCGGCGGTGATTTCAGAGATGACCACGCTGGTAGGCGGCGACAAGATTCAGTGGGTGACGATTACGGGGCACAGCCTGGGCGCGGCGCTGGCCACGCTGCTGGCGCTGGATGTGTCGCTGAACGCGGGGGCGAAGTCGACGCAGGCGTATACCTACGCGAGCCCGCGGGTGGGCGAGCTGCTGTTCCAGCACACCTATGACTCGATGCTGCCGAACACATACCGCATTCACCACCGGTCCGACATTGTGCCCAAGACGCCGCTGTTTCCATATATCCACGTGGGCAGCGACATCGAAGTGGTGTCGCCGTTCCAGGCGGTGAATGGAACGCTGGCGTGCTGGCACAGCCTGGATACCTATCTGTGGCTGATGGACCAGCAGAACGGCGGCAATACGCTGAAGGTGGATCTGGCCTGCCAGGGATCGCAGTACGCGGGGCCGAAGTAGCCTGCAGCAAAAAATGCAGCAAGGTTGTTAACCAAATCCTTCTCACACACGTTGTAGATGCAGAACGGCCGCAATGGCCACGAGGGGAAGGACACAAGCATGTTGAACTGCCGAAGGCTGCATCGAAGGATTGCGAGTCTGGCCGCGCTGGCGCTGATGAGCGCCGCACTGGGAGCGGCGCAGGCACGGCCAGTCGCACCCACTTCACTGTCGCTGAACGACAAGGATGTTGCCGCCACACAGAGCGAGCTGATCAAGCTGCTGAAGCTGAGCCCGACGCTGACGACGGTGGTGGCGCACGACCCGTCGCTGCTGGCCAACCAGGAGTACGTGGCCCACAACAATCCGCAACTGGCGCAGTTTCTGGCGGAGCATCCCGAGGTGGCGCGGAACCCGGAGTATTTTCTCTTTTCACATCTGCAGCCCGACGGCAGCCCGGATGAGGCGCTGGAACGGGAGGTGTGGCCGGGCATGATGCCCGTGCAGCGCGAGCGTTCTCCATGGGAAGATTTTCTGAGCAACATGCCGCCCCTGCTGGCGCTGGCCCTCTCTCTCGCTGCCGCGATATGGCTGACGCGCATTTTCATTGAAGGCCGGCGGTGGAACCGGGTCTTCAAGCTGCAGAGCGAGGTGCACGGACGGCTGATCGACAAATTCGGCTCGAGCCAGGAACTCGGCGCGTACATGGAGACCGATGCCGGGCGCAAATTTCTTGAGGCCGCGCCGATTGCCGTGAATGTGGATGCGGCCAAGCGGATGCCTCAGGTTGTGGGGCGGGTACTGACCGGCGTGCAGGCGGGCATCGTGATGGTGCTGCTGGGCACTGGGTGCATGCTGCTGCGGCATGTGAGCGTGGACACCGAGACGCCGATGCTGGTGATCGGCACGCTGGTGCTGATGCCGGGAATTGGCTTTATCATCAGCGCGGGAGCGACCTGGCTGCTGGCGGCACGGCTGGGGCTGATGCCCGGCGAGAGTGGGCCGACCGAACATCCGGTGAAAGACCGGCTGTGAACGGTGCGGACCGCGCGGGCCGTGAGGAAACAGAGACCGATGGATTGGGAAGCAGCAATTCCGCAAGCACTGGCCGGCGAGGCTCAACCCTTCGCCGGCCAGCCCGTGTGCGGCCACATGGACAGTGAAGCTTTTGCCGCGTTCTACGGGCGTACGGCGCGGCCCTTGTGGGCTTATCTTGCACGGGTCTCAGAGGACCGCGCGCTGGCCGACGACCTGATGCAGGAGAGCTTTGTGCGCTTTCTGTGCGCGGATGCTCCGCAGGATGGCGACGTGGCGGCACGGCGTTATCTGTTTCGCATTGCCACCAACCTGCTGCGCGACCACTGGCGCAGGCCGCGCACTGCGGCGCTGGATGAGATACCGGCGGAAGCCCTTGCCTGCAACAGCGCGCAGGAGACAATGGCGCTGTTGGGGCCCGCATTGCACCAGTTGCGCCCGAGGGAGCGCCAGCTTTTGTGGCTCGCGTATGCCGAGGGTTACTCGCATCGCGAGATTGCGGAGGTGACGGGCCTGGGCGCGGCAAGCATCCGGCTGTTGCTGTTTCGCGCTCGGCACAAGGCTGCGCGGCTGCTGCGCGCGACGCCGCGCGATGGAGGGATGCGATGAGCCCCTTTGGCTGCGCCCGCGAGAAGGAGATTGCCGCGCTGGTAAACAGCGGGCACTGGCCGCAGGCATGCGCCGAGGAGCTGCGCGCGCACGTAGCGGACTGCCGCGTATGCGGCGATCTCTTGCTGGTGATGCAGACGCTGCAGACCGCGCGCACCGCGGCAATGCCGGAGGCGCGGCTGGATGCCGCCGGCGCGTTGTGGTGGCGGGCGCAACTGCGCCGCCGCAATGCCGTGGTGGCGCAGATCGCCAGGCCCATGCTCGGGGCGCAGATCTTCGCACTGACCCTGGCGGTGATAGCCGCGATTGGGACGGCGGTGCTGGGGTTGCGCAGCATGGACCACGTTACGGATCAGGCGGCAAACTGGCTGCGGCCGCTGAACGTATCGACGCTGCTGCCGGCGATTTTGCCCGATGGGCGGGCGTGGTGGCTGGCGGCAATCGTGGCCACCCTGGTGCTGGTGAGCGGCGTGGTGGCCTATCTAGCCTCAGAGAAGCAGTAGGAGCGGGGATGACGACGTTTGTGGCGCTGCTGTGCGCGGTGAATGTGGGCGGGACGGGCAAGCTGCCGATGGCGGAGCTGCGGGCGCTGCTCGCGGGGCTTGGCTACAAGAACGTGGAGACGTATATCCAGAGCGGGAATGCGGTGTTTGACGCGAAGGGCACGGCGGCGGCGGTGACCAGGGCTGTGGCGGCGGCACTGGCGCAGCATATGGGCGCGCCGGTGGGCGTAATGATACGAACCCACGAGGAACTGGGCCGCGTGATCGCGGAGAATCCATTTGCGGCCGAGGCTGCAGCGGATGGGGCGCGGGTGCATGTCGGGTTTCTGGGGGGCGCTGTGATTGGTCCAGCCGCGAAGGATGGTGCGGCGCAGCTCGATCGGATTGGGACGAAGTATCCCGCGCGGCGGGACCGGTATCATCTTGGCGGGCGACACGCTCTATCTGCATTTGCCGGATGGCGCGGCGGAAACGAAGTTCACGGTGAAGGCGCTGCAGAAAGCGCTGGGCGTGCCGGGAACCGCGCGCAACTGGAACACCGTGCTGAAGCTGCATGGGATGTCGGGGCGGTGAGGGGGCTGTGGTAGTTAAGCATCGCGAAAGACAGAAGCAGGTCTTTCGCTCCGCTTACCCCACTGGCTTCGTCAGTGGGGCCCCAAGCTGCTCCGCTCAGGATGACAATTCTTGTCAACTCAGGAAAGTAAGTGAGCCACTCGGCACCTAACTCGCGGCGAGGATGGCGTCGGCGATGCGGGCGGCTTCTGCGGCGGGGCGGACGTTGTGGACGCGGACGATGGATGCGCCGTTGAGGATGGCGGCGGTGAGGGCGGCGAGGCTGGCCGATTCGCGGGCTTCGACGGGTGCGGGCTTGCCGTCGTAGAGGTCGGCGAGGGCGTGGCCGAGGAAGGATTTGCGGCTGACGCCGGCGACCAATGGCCGCCCAAGGGCCAGCAGCTCGGACTGGCGGGCGAGCAGGGCGAAGTTTTCGCCGAGGCGCTTGCCGAAGCCGTAGCCGGGGTCGAGGACGATGGCGTCGGCGACGATGCCTGCGGCAGAGGCCTTGTCGTAACTGCCGACGAGGCCGGTGGCGACGTTGGCAATGAGCGCGTCGGGCTCGAGCTGGGGCTGGGTGCGCCACTCGCCGGGCCGGCCGCGGGTGTGCATCAGGATGACGCCGCACCCGGACTCGGCGCAGACGGCGGGCATCTCGGGGTCCCAGCAGAAGCCGCTGACGTCGTTGACGATCTCCGCGCCGGCGGCGAGCGCGGCGCAAGCGGTGGCCGCTTTGTAAGTATCGACAGAGAGCACGGCATTGGGCCGCGCCTTGAGAATGCCTTCGAGGACGGGAAGCAGACGGGCTTGTTCTTCCTTGGCGCTGACGGCGGGCTGGTCTGGGCCGGCGTTGGGGCCGGCGTTGGAGCCGGGGCGCGTGCTCTCTGCGCCGAGGTCGAGGATGTCCGCGCCTTCTTCGAGAAGTTGCAGCGCATGGAAGACAGCAGCTTCCGGTCCAGAAAAAATCCCGCCGTCGCTGAAGGAGTCGGGCGTGAGGTTAAGCACGCCCATGACGAGGGTGCGCTGGCCCAGCGGAAGCGTGCGGCTGCAGAGCCGCCAGGAGCGGGGCGTGCGCGCGAGGATGGATTGCCGCTCAGCCATGTGCGTTGCCTCTGATTCTACGGGGATGCGAGGGGAATGCGCGGTGTGAGGCACGGCGCGGGCCTGCTACACTCCCGCCATGACACGGACACGGCCCGTTGTGGCTTTGCTGGCGGCGATGGCGTTGGTTTGTGGAGCGGGGGCCCGGCGCACCAGGCACGCGAGCATGCGCGGCACGCGGCAGTGGCCGCTTCGGCGAAGGGTGCGCTGGCGGATCGGATTGCGGCGATTGTTTCCGCGCCGGCGGTGCGGCCCGCGACCTTTGGCATCAGCGTGACGACAATGGAGGGGCAGCCGCTCTTTGCGTTGAATGAAGACAAGCTGTTTACGCCTGCCTCGAATGCCAAGCTGGCGACGACCGCCGCGGCCTTTGCGTTGCTGCCGGTGGACACGCTGACGTGGACGACGAATGTGGTCGCGACGGGCGATGTGGACGCAGCGGGCACGGTGCACGGCGACCTGATGCTGCTGGGCGTGGGCGATCCGACGTTGAGCGCGCGGAAGTTTCCCTATGAGTCCCCGCAGCCTGCGCCGCCCTCCCCGACGGCTGTGCCCGAGGCTGCTGCTCCGGCTCCAGTGACAGGCGCGGCGACCGAGCCTCCGGCGAAGCCGAATCCAATGACGGTGCTTGATCTGCTGGCGCAGCAGGTAGAGGAGTCGGGCGTGCGCACGGTGGATGGCAACGTGGTGGGCGACGACAGCTTTTTTCTGAGCGAGCCCTACGCGACGGCATGGGCATGGGACGATCTGCAGTGGGGCTATGGCGCGCCGGCCTCGGCGCTGACCTTTAACGACAACGAGACGGAGCTGACGATTGCCGCGGACGCGACGTCGCCGAGTGGGGTGGAAGCGTCGTGGAGCCCGGACATCGACTACTACACGCTGGACAACGAGATGACGATGGCTGCAGCGGGCGAGGCTGCGCACCCGGGGCTGCAACGGATGCCGGGCAGTCTGCTGGTGCGGGCGTGGGGCACCGCGCCCGCGGCGGGCTTCCACGCGCAACTGGCGATTGACGAGCCGGCGCAATTTACGGCCATGGCGTTCAAGCAGGCGCTGATGACGCGGGGGATTACGGTGACAGGCTCGGCGGTGGCCGCGCACCGCGTGGACAACAGCACGGGCGACTTTGTGGAGGAGCGCGCGGAACCGTTGAAGCTGGTGCGATCAACGGCGACGACGGTGGCCGCGCCGATTGTGGGCAAGCGGGTGCTGGCGGCGCACATCTCGGTGCCGATGGTCGAGGACATCACGCTGATCAACAAGGTAAGCGAGAACCTGCACGCGGAGTTGCTGCTGCGGCTGCTGGGCAAGCTCGAAGGCAAAGACGGCAGCCTGGCGCAGGGTACGCGCGTGGTGCGGCAGTTTCTGCTGGATGCGGGCGTGAGCGACCAGGAGTTCTTTTTCTACGATGGCTCGGGGATGAGCATGGACGACCGCATTGCGCCGCGCGCGTATACGGGACTGCTGGCCTATGCTGCGCGACAGCCGTGGGGCGAGGAGTTTCGCGGGACGCTGCCGGTGGCGGGCGTGGATGGCACGCTGACGAACCGCTTTAAGAATTCGCCGCTCAAAGGGAAGATGTGGGCCAAGACGGGGACGCTGAACGAAACGATCGCGCTCTCGGGATATATGACGGCGGCGAGCGGCAAGATGGTCATCTTCTCGGTGATGATCAACGGGCGGCGGCCGGGCAGCGGCGCGGAGGTGCAGGCGCTGCAGCAAATCTGCGAGGCGATTGCGGCGACGGAGTGAGATGTGTGCGGCACGGCCAAACGCTTTCGCCGGGAGGATGACATTACGGTGTTGATGCTCAGAGGGACGGTCACGATATGACGGCATTGCTCGCAGTGATCGATTTCGTGACGCCCGCCGCTGGCCATCTGCTGGCGCCGATGTCGATGGCGGAGCGGATGAGCTTCTCGCCCTATCTTGTGACGTCGGCGATCGATTTTTGCCTCGCCGTGGCGTGCCTTGCGCTGTGGCGCGCCGCGCCGGACTACCGAATCTTTCGCATCTTTGGCCTCTACATTCTGGTTGCGGCGGCAATCCAGGTGTGGACCTATCTGGGCGGCAGCGAAACCGTCTGGCCGCTGAATATTATCGCCACTCCGCTGCTCGTCGCCACGGCCGGTGAGGCGATGCGGGTCCCTTATCGGCTCTGGGTACGCATCCTGTGTGGGTTTGGCGGCGCGGCGATCCTGGTGGAACTGTTCAAGCCCACGCCGATATTGCGCGGACTGCCAATCGACCTCGCCCAGATCTTTCTCGCGGTGATGATTGTGCAGGCAATCCGCCGCAAGGCGCCGCGCTACAAGTACACCGCGGTAGTCTTCTCGGCGTACTTTCTGATTCATTGGCTTGCTTCCCGCAATTTCCAGGCGATTGCGCATGTTTCCGAGTCCACCCTGATTGGCGCCTGGCGCTGGAGTTTTATTTCGACGGCCATCACGCTTCTGGGCGCGGCGCTTTTGAGCCTGTTTGTGCGCGAGCTTATCTTCGACCGGCGCGAGAAGCAGCGGCTGGATGCGGAACTCGAATCTGCTCGCGCGGTTCAGCAGGTTCTGATTCCAGAAGATGTTCCGCCCGTGCCTGGATTCGTCATCCACAGCGTGTACAAGCCGGCAGGCCAGGTGGGCGGCGATTTTTTCCAGACGATGCCGACCCGGAGCGGCGGCGTGCTGGTGGTGATTGGGGACGTGAGCGGCAAAGGCATGCCGGCGGCCATGACGGTGTCATTGCTGGTGGGCACGGTGCGGACGCTGGCCCATTACACGCAGAGTCCGCGAGAGATTCTGGCTGCGCTGAATCAGCGCATGCTGGCGCGCAGCCGCGGCGGTTTTACCACATGCCTGGTGCTTCGTGCCGACCCGGACGGCAAGCTCACTCTCGCCAATGCCGGGCACATTGCGCCTTATGTGGCGGGCGTCGAGTTGCCGCTGGAGAATGGTCTGCCGATAGGCATTTCCGCCGATGCCTGCTATCCGGAATCGATGTTTCATTTTGTGCCGGGCGAGCAGCTTACGCTCTTGACCGATGGCGTGGTTGAAGCCCGCGACAAGGCGGGGACGCTGTTTGGATTTGAACGCACCAGTGCGCTGAGCACGCAATCTGCGGAAGCAATCGCGCGCGCTGCACAGGATTTTGGCCAGGACGACGACATCACGGTTCTGACCCTTACGCGCGTTCCGGCCCGAACGTGAACCCATGACTGCGTCAGCGTGGTGCGGTGCGCTTGTATCATCGATAGCTAGATGCGCACGCGATCTTTCTTTCTTGCAGCGGGCTGGCTGGCCTGCATCATGGGTGCGGCCGGCTGCCGCAAGCTGCCGCCCTCCAAGCCGGCGGCGGAGTTTACGGCGCAGGAGGCGCGGGGGGCGCAGGTGTTTCATGCGGCGTGCGCGCGGTGCCACTATCCCACAACGACTACAGGCATGCGCGGGCCGGGGTTGCAAGCTATTACGAAGCTGAAGGCGATGCCCTCGGGCGCGCCGCCGACCGACGAACGGCTGACTGTCCTGATTCTGCATGGGCGCGGGATGATGCCGGCGACGCAACTCGATGACGCTCAACTGGACGATCTGCTGGCCTATCTGCACACGCTATGACGGACGCGACCAAACACGACGCAGAGCACGACGAGGACCGGGACGAGCGGCAGCCGGCGCCGGCGGCTAGTCCCGCGGTGCGGAGCGCGCTGCTGCAGGCTCCGGCGCTGCTGGCAATCGGGCTCTATCTGGCGCTGCTGGCCGGAGTGTTGATTCTGGGCGTGGCGGAGGGGCATTATCCTCCGCTGCTGCTGGCGCTGGCCGCGGCGTTTTTGACAGCGAGCGGCGGGCTTGTGCTGTTGTTCCGGTGGGCGTGGGCTGGAGCGCTGGCGGCGGTGTTTCTGTTGGCCTGCTACAACGGATGGATTTTCTCTATGCAGCACGCGCCGGGCGCGCTGGTGCAGGGTGCACTGAACCTGGTGTTCTTTCTTTACCTGGTGCGGGCCGAGGTGCGAGACAAGCTGCGCTGAGCGGCGTAGCACGGGTTAACGCATCCGGCTTGGCTGCTCCAACGTGGGGAATTTTCTCTCTTTGGCTCTACGCGCGCTCGGTGGTAGTCTCTGCCCATGCTCCGCGGAATGCTTCGAATTTCCCTTTGCCTTGGACTGATGTCCACCCTGCTGATTCCAGCGAAAGCCGCCGACACCCCGAAGAAGCGCGACATCAATCTTGACGACCTGGCACGGCTGAAGCGCGTGAGCGCGCCGGTGCTGTCGCCGGATGGCACTTGGATTCTCTACACGGTGAGCCAGATCGATGCCAAGGAAGACAAGAGCGAGTCGCATTTGTGGATGGTGAACTGGGATGGCTCGGTGAATCTGCAGTTGACCTACGGCAAGGAAGGCGCGGGCGAGCAGCACTTTAGTCCGGATGGGAAGTACATCAGCTTTCTGTCGTCGCGGTCCGGGCCGGCCAAGGGCGCGCAGGTGTGGGTGATGGACCGGCGCGGCGGGGAAGCTGAGCAGCTGACGGCGATCACCGACCGCGATATCGAAGGCTACAGCTGGTCGCCAGATGCGAAGACGCTGCTGCTTTCGACGACGCCGAAGCTGGAACCGGACCCCGAAGAGGGCAAGCCGCCCGCGCCGCCCAAGCCGATTGTGATTGACCGCTACCACTTTATGCGGGATGTGCACGGGTATATCCACGACGAGGACTGGACGTCGCTCTATCTCTACGACATTGCGACGAAGAAGGCCGAGAAGCTGACCACCGCGAAAAATGTGGATGAAGAGGACCCGGTGTGGTCGCCGGATGGGAAGTGGATCGCATTTGTGAGCAACCAGGATCCGGATCCCGATCGCTCGAACAACACGGATGTATTTGTTGTGGAGCCCAAGGCGGGCTCGACGGCGCGGAAGCTGACGACGTGGACGGGGCCGGACAATGGGCCGCTGGCGTGGTCGCCGGATTCGAAGTCGGTTGCGTACACGCAGGGCGCGGAGTTGAAGCTGCTGGAGTATTCGCAGCCGCGGCCGGCAGTAATTACTCTGGACGGCAAAGTAAGTTATCCGGCAGCTAAATTCGATCGCGCGGTGCGGTCGCCGATTTATTCGCCCGATGGGAAACTAAGTTACCTCGTGGAAGACGACCGCAATCAATATCCCGCGGAAGTGGAGCTGAAGGGCAACGGGATCAAACGCGAGCTGGACCGGCAGGGAACGGTTCTGGCGTGGGCTGGCGAGGCTGGGCATCGGGCGGTGTTGTTTACCGACGATGCAGACCCCAGCGAGATTTATGCGCTCGAGAACGGCGCGCTTCGCAAGCTGACCACGCAGAACGATGCGCTGATGGCGGAACTGAATCTGGTGCCGACCGAGAATGTGGAGTGGAAGAGCAAGGACGGCACCGAAGTGCATGGGCTGCTGACCAAGCCCTCGGACTTCAAGGCGGGATCGCCAGTGCCGATGATTCTGTACATTCACGGCGGGCCGAATTCGCAGGACGAGCACAGCTTTGATTTCATGCGGCAGTGGCTGGCCGCGAAGGGCTATGCGGAGCTGAACGTGAACTACCGCGGCGGCTCGGGGCGCGGGCAGGACTATGCGAAGGCGATTGCTGCGGACTGGGGCCACTACGAGGTCGAGGACCTGCTGAGCGGTGTGGACAAAGCCGTGGCGATGGGTGTGGCCGATCCGAATCGGATGTGCGTGACGGGCTGGAGCTACGGCGGCATCCTGACGGACTACACAACGGCGTCGACGGATCGCTTCAAGTGCGCGATCAGCGGTGCGGGCGTGGCTGCGCCCATGTCGTTCTACGGCGCGGACCAGTACATTCTGCAGTACGACAACGAGCTAGGGCCGCCGTGGAAGAATCTGCCGCTCTATCTCAAGATGAGCTATCCGTTCCTTGAAGTAGACAAGCGGATTCATACGCCGATGCTGTTCATGGGCGGGACGAGCGACATGAATGTGCCACTGCTGGGCGGCGAGCAGATGTACGAGGCGCTGAAGTCACTGGGACGGCCGACCGAGTTAGTGGTGTATCCGGGCCAGTTTCATGGGTTCACCAAGCCGAGTTACATCAAAGACAGGTACGAACGGTGGCTGGCGTGGTGGGATAAGTACACGAAGCCCGCTACGGCGACCGCGGAGACAAAGAAGGGCGAGTAGGCCGAATGCAATTCGGACTACGACGGGTGCGGGCTTCGGCCCGCCCCCGTCGCTTTTATGGCAGGTCGTCGCGGAGGCGCGCATCCGGATCACGGTGGAACAAGCGAAAGCCCGCATCGGGATCGCGCTGGAATAATCCGACGACGGCAGCCACCCACGTCAACACCAGCAGCAATGCGCCGATGAACGTGAGCGCGGCCCCGCCAAGCGCTGCCGGGCCCGTGGTTGTGACATCGAGATGCAGCGAACTGGCCGACATGGGGAAGGCGAGTGACAACCCGCTTGTGCCGGTACAGAACGCAAAGATGACTGCAATGCCCGCAGCAAAACAAAGAATGGAAACAATTGCCAGCGGCCTCATGCGGACCTCCTCGTTGTGTGTCGATTTGAGGGACTTCCACGCAGCGTCACGAGTTCACAAGGAAGCAGCTCTGTGGCGCACATAAACTACGATGCCGATGTGAATTGCAACGGCCACGCCAATGCCGAGAATGTGATCGGCAAACGATGGGCGGGTTCGCAGCACGCACACGAGCGCCCAGCCGCCGACGGGGAGGAAACCCACGAGCGCGGTGATGAGGCCGGGGTTGTACACGCGCAACGCAACGAGGCCGGCGAGATGCACAAGCGCGTTGACCAGCACGAGATAGATGGCGATCAGGCCGAGGCCCGGCCGTACGGTCGCGGCAAGTATCCATGAGATGGCGACGACGCCCCACACGCCGGGCAGGTTGATGACGAAGACCGCCGCGGACGTGAGCGCGTTGCGTCCGCCGGCCATATGCCGGTTGACGAAGTTGGCGAAGCGGTCGTCGTCGTGCTCCTCGTACTGGTGGAGCATGTAGAGCGGAAGCTGTAGCCATACTGCGAGCAGCCAAAGCGGCCATCCGCGCGCGAGCACCGGCGTGAGCGCGACTAGCAAGAGCCCGCACAACGCGCCCCCGTAGACCCAGTACCGCAGCAGCCGTTCGATCACGCAGCTCCTCCGTGTCCCGCGCAGTGTATCAAGCATGATGGCGATGCGGCCGCTACAATAGAGGAGATGGAACTGGTGCAGATTGAGCCTGCGCGGCGCGTGCCTGCTCCCAAGCCGGAGTGGCTGAAGGCGCGCGCACCGATGGGCGAGAACTATCACGACGCTGAAGCGGCTGGCGCGCTCGCTCAACCTGCACACGGTGTGCGAGAGCGCGCATTGCCCGAACATCGGCGAGTGCTGGCACCACAAGACCGCGACCTTCATGATGCTGGGCAACCTGTGCACGCGGCGCTGCGGATTTTGCGCGGTGCCCAAGGGCAGGCCCGGAGCCGATCGACTTGGACGAGCCGCGGCGCGTGGCGGAGGCAGTGGCCGCGCTTGGCCTGCAGCATGCGGTGATCACGAGCGTGAATCGCGACGACGATCTGGTGGGCGGAGCGCGCGCGTTTGCGATGGTGATTGACGAGATTCGCCGGCAGGCGCCGGGATGCCGCGTGGAAGTGCTGATTCCGGATTTTCAGGGCAATCGCGAGGCGATTCGCATTGTGGTGGAAGCGCGGCCGGAGGTGCTGAATCACAACACGGAGTCGGTGCCGCGGCTCTATCGCGTGGTGCGGTCGGGCGCGCGCTATGAGCGGACGCTGGAGTTGCTGCGCTACTCCAAAGAGCTGAACCCCGCAGGTGTGACCAAGTCCGGCGTGATGGTGGGCCTCGGCGAGGAGACGGCA
This sequence comes from uncultured Acidobacteriaceae bacterium, assembly GCA_963783925.1. Lineage (GTDB taxonomy): Bacteria > Acidobacteriota > Terriglobia > Terriglobales > Acidobacteriaceae > Telmatobacter. Next base: position 1,036,063 of record CAWAPM010000001.1, read on the forward strand.
GAGCTGCTGGAGGTGTTTCGCGATCTGGCGGCGGTGGGTTGCGACATTCTTACTATCGGGCAGTATCTGCGGCCCTCGCGCGATCATCTGCCGATGGCGCGGCTCTATACGCCGCGCGAGTTTGCGGAGCTGAAGACCGAAGCGCTGAAGATGGGCTTCCGGCATGTGGAGTCCGGGCCGCTGGTGCGGTCGAGCTATCACGCGCATGAGCAGGCTGCAGCGACGGGGCTTGCTGCACCACTGATCTAACGATCCAATTTTTCTACTTACTGGTTTTTGCGATCGCGCGGGGCTGCGCCTGCGCGGCGGCCTGCTTGGCCTGCACGGATTTGGCCTGGTAGCTGTTGACGAGGAACTGGCCGCCGAGGATGAGCAGCCAGATCCAGAGCGCGACGCGCAGCGGGCGGCGGGGAATGTGCGTGCTGAGCACCGTGCCGAAGATGGCTCCGATGACGCCGCCGGCGATGAGATGCATCAGCAGGCCTGTGGCTGCGCCATGCGAAAACCAGTGCGCGCCGCTGCCAATGAGCGAAACGACGAAGCCGAAGGCGATGTCTGTGCCGACCACCTGCGCGGGCGCGAGCGGCGTGAGCGAGAGCAACGCGGCGCTGCCCAGCGCGCCTGCGCCTGCGGAAGAAAAACCAACTTCCGCGCCGACGGGAAACATGAGCCAGGCGAGCAGCGGGCTGCGGTCGGGCCGGGTTGCATCTTCCTTCATGGGGCGGAAAGAAAAGATCAACTGCCACGCGGCAGTGGCGACGAGGATTGCGCCGAGGATGGCATTCAGCAGGTTCTGCGAGCCGGCGGTGACGAGATGCCTGAGGAGGAGCGAGCCGATGAGCACGCCAGGCGCACCGCCCAGCAGCATGAAGCCGAGTGTCCGCCAGGCCACGGTGCCGCGCACAATCTGCGTGGGAACGAGAATGAGCTTGACGGCCGCCGAGAACATGAGGCCGATGCCGACGGCTATGGCGGCAGGCACGTTGAGGAACAGTACCAGAATGGGCACCGTGACGGTTCCTGCGCCGACGCCGGTGAGCGCGATGAACAGCGCGATCAAAAATCCTACGAGATATTCCATGCCTGCCTTTGGCTACTTTGCTTCGATGTGAATGCCACATTCCACTTTGCGACCGGCCCAGCGGCCGGAGCGGGGATCGTTGGGATCGGACGGGAGCGAAGTACACGGCTCGCAGCCGATGGAAGAGAAGCCGCGCTCATAAAGCGGCAGCAGCGGAATGCCGAGCTGTTCGCAGGCGTACCAGACATCGCGCGTAGTCCACGCGGCGAGCGGCGCAAGTTTGAGCACCTGTTTGCCGCCAGGCAGCGTGAACGGCGCGGCCTCTTCCAGTGCAGTGCGGCTGCGCGCCTGCTCGCGGCGCAGGCCGGTGAGCCACACGCTGTAGTTGGCCACGGCCTTGAAGAGCGGCTCGACCTTGCGCAGCTTGCAGCACTGGTCGGGCGCGGTCTGGTTGAGGATGCCGAAGGCCGCTTCCTGCTGGGCCACGGTCTGCTCGGGGAGCAGGTTGATGAGGTTGAGATTCCACTCGCGCGCGATCTCGTCGCGATACTCGTAGGTTTCGGCGAAGTGGTAACCGGTGTCGAGAAAGAGAATCGGGATCGCGGGATTGAGCGCGATGGCGAGCTTGGTCAGCAGCACGTCCTCGGCCTGAAAGCTGCAGGTAAGGCAGACGTCGCCTTTGCCGGTGATGGCGCTGGCGAGCGCGGCTCGGACCTGATCGAGCTTGGCAGTGGTTTCTACGGCAATCTGTTCGACACTCATCAGAGGTTCGCTTTTTCCGCGGCAACGAAGATGCCCGCTCGATGCAGTAACTGGTGGACGGCGGCGACGGCGCGCATGAAGTCGCCGGGCTCGATTTCTACGGACTCGCCTTCAGCAGTTGCCTTGAGCGGCGCGTCATCGTCGATGTGCGTAACAAGAGTCAGCAGGCCGGAGCGCGTCTGCGCATCGATGAGCAGACGCAGCAACTCGGGCTGCGCGAGCGATGCAGCATCGATGCGCGTGGTGACCGCGCCCATACCGAAGAGCGAACGCTCGACCGCGTCAATGAGTGCGGCGGGGCCGGTGAGTTCGAGGACGCCGCCGCGATGGCCCCAGCGGGCTTCGCGCTCGCCCACGCTGACCGGGCCCCAGGGATCCTGCGCTGCGCCGTCGTCTTCTGCGGCCGATGTGATCATGCCGGCGGCGACGGTGGCGTTCGTAGCGGGATCGATGAGGATGAAGTTGCCGGTGGAGCGGTTGTCGGCGTAGCGATCAAAGGCGATAGGCCGCAGCAGGCTGAGCGTAACTGCGCCGATGCTGTTCATCTCCAGCGTCTCGGCGGGCTCGTGCGCCAGGGTTTCCACGCGCGTGCGGTGCTCGATGGACGAGACGAATGCAGGCACGGTGTGGCTGGCATGCTTGAGCTTGTAGCGGCGGCGTGCGCTCGAGCGGCTTGTGATCCATCCAGACGAGCGAAGCGCTCGACGCGGTTGGCGACGGTGGCCTGCGCACCGGCGGCCGCGATGAGATCGCCGCGGCTGATGTCGAGTTCGCGATCGAGAACGAGCGTGACGGAGAGCGGCGCGACGGCTTCTTCGAGATCGCCGTCCCAGGTGACGATGCGCTCGACTTTGGCGGCGCGGCCGGAGGGTAGCGCGACAATGGAGTCGCCGGGGCGCACCGTGCCGGAAGCGATTTGGCCGGAGAAGCCGCGGAAGGTGTGGTCGGGGCGCAGCACACGCTGCACAGGCATGCGGAAGGGCGCGGTGCGCGTGTCGATCGAGGGCGGCAGCTGCTCCAGCAGTTGCAAGTAGCGATGGCCCGGTGTACCACGGCATCGCATCGGAGCGATGCACGATGTTGTCGCCGGCAAGCGCGCTGACGGGAACGAATGCGGCTTCGACCGAGGAGCCGGTGTCGGCGGCGATCTGGCCGAGGACGTTGCGGAAATCGATCTCGATGGCGCGGAAAGTAGCTTCGTCGTAGCCGATCAGGTCCATCTTGTTGACGGCGACGATGACGTGACGCACGCGGAGAAGCGCGGCGATATAAGCGTGGCGGCGCGATTGCACGAGCACGCCTTTACTCGCGTCGATGAGCACAACGGCGGCGTCTGCGGTGGATGCGCCGGTAGCCATGTTGCGCGTGTACTGCTCGTGGCCGGGCGTGTCCGCGATGATGAACTTGCGCTTCGCGGTCGAGAAGTAGCGATAGGCGACGTCGATGGTGATGCCCTGCTCGCGCTCGGCGCGCAGGCCGTCGGTGAGCAACGCAAAGTCGAGCTGGCCGGGCGCGGTGGTGCCTTTGCCCTCGATGGACCGCACCTGATCGTCGTAGACCGACTGCGTGTCATAGAGCAAGCGGCCGATGAGCGTGGACTTGCCGTCGTCGACGCTGCCCGCGGTGGAGAAGCGCAGCAGGTCCTTGGTCGACTCCTGGCGGAGAAAGTCGTGGATCGAAAAGACGGGCGTTTCAAGGGCGGCCATTTAGAAGTAGCCCTCCCGCTTCTTGATCTCCATCGAGCCTTCCTGGTCGTGATCGATGATGCGATTGGCGCGCTCCGACGAGCGGAAGGATACGAGCTCAGCGATGATGTCGGGAATCGTGGTCGCGTCCGACCGAATCGCACCCGTGCAGGGGCTGCAGCCGAGCGAACGCAACCGCGACTTGACCATCTGCGGCTTTTCGCCGGGCCACGCAACGAACTCCTGCTCGATGGGCAGCAGCGCTTCGCCGCGCACGTACATGGGGCGCTCCTTGGCGAAGTAGAGATCGACGACGGGAATGTTTTCCTCGTGGATGTATTGCCACACGTCCATCTCGGTCCAGTTGGAGAGCGGGAAGACGCGGATGCTTTCGCCGGGATGAATGTGGGCGTTGTAGATGTTCCAGAGTTCGGGGCGCTGGTTCTTCGGGTCCCATTGTCCGGCGTGGTCGCGGAAACTGTAGACGCGCTCTTTGGCGCGGGATTTTTCTTCGTCGCGGCGCGCACCGCCAAAGGCTGCGTCGAAGTTGTAGTGGCGCAGCGCGTCGAGCAGGGCCTGCGTCTTGAGCAGGCCGCAGCAGCGCTTGGTGTCGAGCGCGATGGGGTTGGTTCCGGCAGCAATGGCCGGCTCGTTGCGCCAGACGAGAAGCTTGGCGCCGATGGACGCGGCTAGCTCGTCGCGGAAGGTGATCATCTCGCGGAATTTGAAGCCGGTGTCAATGTGCAGGAGCGGAAATGGAATGGGCCCCGGATAAAAGGCCTTCTGCGCGAGGCGCAGCATGACGGAGGAGTCCTTGCCGATGGAGTAGAGCATTACCGGGCGCTCGAACTCGGAGGCAACTTCGCGCAGGATGTGGATGCTCTCAGCTTCGAGGAGCTTGAGATGGCTGATGCGCGCGGCGTGGGATTCAGCGGGCGACGACAGCGCGGATTGAGTTGCGACAACCGGCATTGCGGACCTCTCAGGGAATGCTGAAGGCCGGAGCGCAAACAGGGACGAACCCGGCTATTCAGCTGCGGGTGCGTCTTTCTGATCAGATAAAAAAGGAGATCGGAGACTAGAGGGCACACCCGTCGAAGATGTTCGACAGGCGACAACAGAAGCGGCTTTGGGCAGCGCTCACCATGTGTTCGTTCATGGTAGCAAATTGCCGCGCCGGACACAAACTGGGGCTGGCACCGATAGGTCTCAGTTTGATTTAGTTTTGGTTTTCCTTATCTGATTCCAGTACTCTTGCCGAACGTCCTCGTCAATCTCAGTTGCAACGTTGGTGGCATAGAGTGCGTCAGATCCATCCCTGCGAGGGCCAGAAATCCAATATTCGTCGCCAGTTTCGACGTCGAAATAATTGGCCTTGAAGCCAGCTCCCTTTAAGCTCCTGAATTCTTGTCCTTTGTAATAGATCGTCGCGCCAGTCTTTGAGTATGTGACGCGGCCTATCCTAGCTGGGCCAGTGAGGTTCCCAGCCTTGCGCTCGATATACATAATCCTCGTCTTGTGTCCCATATCGACTAGTTTGCCAGATTTGCGACTTCCTAAAGGTTCCAAACAGATCGGATGGTTGGATCACGCGGGTGCTTCGCCATGGCTCAATTATGGGTCGCAGCCGGAGTCGGACACAATGGCGCCAGAATTCAAACTGAGACTCTACCCCACCGCGGGCGGGCCGCATTGACGCCAAATTCGTCTCAGGTTATATTCGCGTCATGGCAAGGCGATTCATCCCGGCGGTGGGCGTTGCGTGTTGTTGCGCAGCGTTGCGGCCGTGCGGATGAGCTGACCAGCCGTCATTCGTAGCTTTACGCGCCGCGTTTCAGCCTTTGCTGACGCGGCTTTTTCGTTTTCAGGGCAACATGCGCGGCGGCCTTTGGCCCCTGTGCGACAGGATCAGGATTTGAGTATTTCTTCGATTCACGACCGGCTCCACAGCTCCGCCGCCCGGCGGCCCGGCTGTTGTTGTAGCTGTTGACCCTGTTCCACGCCCTTTTACCGTAAGCGCGGCGAGCCTTTCTTAGAATTCCAGATTCCGGTTTTCGATCGGTCGCGTGCAATCCCTCATTTGCCTGATCCCCAGGCACCTTGAACGACCTTTTCAGGAGATTTCCGTGACACGTGTATCGATGCTTTCGCGTTTTCTTATCGTTGTTTTTCTCGCCGGTGCGTTGCGTGTGCACGCGCAGGTGGTTGGCGCAAGCCTGAATGGAGTGGTGCATGACACAAGCGGAGCAGCACTCTCCGGCGCGACCGTGACGGTGCGCCAGACGGAGACCGGCGCCACGCGCACGCTCACCACAGACAATGAAGGCCGCTTCTTTGCGCCGTCCGTAACGGTGGGGCCGTATGTGGTGACTGTCGCGCATGAGGGGTTTGAGACGGAGACGCAGGGAGGCATCTCGCTGACCGTGGGCCAGAGCTTGCAGCTGAATCTTGTGCTGGGCGTGGCCGCGGTGCAGCAGCAGGTGGTGGTGGATGCGGGCGATGTGAGCGTGAACACAACCACGCAGCAGACGGCGGGGCTGATCGACGAGCGCCAGGTAAAGGAGCTGCCGCTGAATGGGCGCAGCTATGACCAGCTGCTGACGTTGAATCCGGCGACGGTGAATTACACCAATCAGCGCTCGGGCAGCGTGGGCACGTCGAACTCGTCGGTGGGCAACATGTTCGCGGTAAGCGGACGCCGGCCGCAGGACAATCTGTTTCTGCTGAACGGCATTGAGTACACGGGCGCGTCGCTGATCAACGTGACGCCGGGCGGCACCAGCGGGCAGTTGCTGGGCGTGGACGCGGTGCGCGAGTTCAACGTGGCGACAGACACCTATGGCGCGACTTATGGCAAGCGCGACGGCGCGCAGGTGAGCATCATCACCACGTCAGGCACGAATCAACTGCACGGGACGGTATTCGAGTTTCTGCGCAACAGCGCGCTTGATGCGCGCAACTACTTTGACCAGGGCGGCATCCCGGAATTTCAGCGCAACCAGTTTGGCGGCTCGCTGGGTGGGCCGATCCGCACCAACAAGCTGTTTCTCTTCGGCAACTACGAAGGCTTCCGGCAGAATCTGGATCTGAGCGCAGTGACGCTGGTGCCCGACAACGAGGCGCGGCAGGGCTATCTGCCGAACTCATCGGGCACGGAGACCAATGTGGGCGTAAACGCGGCAGTGGCGCCGCTGCTGGCGCTGTGGCCGGTGCAGAATGGGCCGGAGCTCGGCAGCGGTATCGGCGAGGCTTTCAGCCATCCGCTGCAACGCATTCGCGAGGACTTTGGCACGACGCGCTTCGACGATAACCTCAGCGGCAAGGATCTGCTCTTCGCGGTGTACACGGTGGACGACAGCACGGCGAATACGCCGTCGCAGAATCCGCTGAGCCTGGTGAACGAGAGCCTGCGTGAGCAGGTATCGAGCGTCCAGGAGCAGCATGTGTTTTCTCCGGCACTGCTGAATACGGCGCGCTTCGGCTACTCGCGCGCGAGCTATTTCTTCACCGGCAGCACCCCGGTGTCGATCGATGGCTGGGTGACGGGCGAGCCGATCGGCGCGATCGTCATCAGCGGCAGCACGGCGTCGAATGGCGCGTCGGCGATTACGCAGGCGGGCCTGAACGTGGGCAGCAACAACAAGGCCACGCGCAATCTGTACACGGTGGACGATCACATCTTCTGGTCGCATGGGCGGCACCAGATCGAGGCCGGCGTGTGGCTGCAGCGCATTCAGTCAAACGATCTGCTGGCGCAGGATCAGTATGGACAGGCGTCGTTCAGCACGCTACAAACCTTCTTGCAGGGCACGGTGAAGACGTTCACGGTTGTGCCTTCGCCCACGGAGCTGGGCTGGCGCTCGTTCGAGGGCGCGGGCTATGTGGAGGACACCTTCAAGGCGACGTCGCGGCTGGAGCTGCGCGCGGGGTTCCGTTCGGAGTCGACGAATGGATGGAACGAGGCGCAGGACCGCGCGTCAAACTACGCGATTGAGGGTGGCGTGCTGCAGACTGATCCGGTCGTGGGAGGCTCGGCGCTCACTGACAATCGCGCGAAGTTTCTTCCGGAGCCGCGCGTAGGCTTTGCTTGGGATGTGTGGGGCAACGGGAAGACAGCGGTGCGCGGCGGCTTCGGGTTGTATCACGGGCTGCTGGATACGCTCGACTACCGTCTCGACCAGACCGCGCCCTACAACACGGCAGAGTCGATCTCGGGCATCGCTGTGAGCAATCTGCACATTACGCCGGGCACGCCTCCGCCGGCGGGGACGAAGGTTTCGCCGAGCAACGTGCAGCCGGATATTGATACGCCAGCCGTTGAGACGTGGAGCTTGCGCGCCGAGCAGCAAATTGCGCCGCACACCTCGCTGACTGTGGGCTACGTAGGCTCGCACAGCTATCATCAGATTCTTTCGGAAGACATGAACGAACCGGTGCCGACGTATGAGGCAGACGGCACGCCGTTCTATCCCACGGGCGCGAAGAATGCTAACCCAGCGCTGGCAAACTCGACTTCGTGGGTGTCGCAGGGTGTGGGTTCGTATCACTCGCTCGTGTTGGATGTGCGGCGCTCGTTTGCGAATGGCCTGCAAGTGCGCGGCAACTACACGTTCTCGAAGAATCTGGACGATGGTTCGGCGTGGAACACGAGCGTGAGTGGCAACACACCGGCGTATCTCGAGTTTCCTCTCGACCCCAAGCTGGACTGGGGACCTGCGGCGACGGATGTGCGCAATGCCGCGTCCTTCAACGGCAGCTACGATCTGCCCTTCGGACCGAAGCGCAGATTTCTGAATCATGCGCCCGCGCCGGTGAACGTTGTGGCGGAGGGTTGGACGGTGAGTGCAATTGTGAATGCGCAGAGCGGGTTTCCATTCTCGCCGCAGCTCGGCTATAACCCCACGGGCAACGGTGACACGCGCAACCCGGTGCGGCCCAACTGGAATCCCGACTTCAACGGCAAGCTCTATCCGCGCACACCGCAGCAGTACTTCAACCCCAATGCGTTTCTGCCGCCTGCGACGGGCACGTATGGCAATGTGTCGCGTGATGCGCTGACGGGGCCGGGGCTGACGGAGTTCGACTTCTCCGCGAAGCGGCATGCGCAACTGACCGAGCGGCTGGGCCTGGAATTCCGCGCGGAGTTCTTCAACATCCTCAACCACACGAATTTTCTGACGCCGAATGAAGTGGTGTACACGTCGGCTACGTCGGGAATCTCGCCCACGGCGGGCGTGGTTACGGCAACATCGACCACGTCGCGGCAGATTCAGTTTGGTGCGAAGCTGCAGTTCTAAGTGTCCGGATACATACCTGCCGCGATCTCCTGCGCGGCCTGGGCGATGCTTTCGGGCTTGCCCAGGTCGCGCCACGCGTAGGTGTCGGCGTCAAAGGCTGCGATGGTTTCGCCCTGCGCGGCGAAGCGCAGATACGTGGGGATGATCGAGAAGATACCGTCTTCCTCAAGCTCGCCGAAGATGCGCGGCGAGAGGATGTGAATGCCGCAGAACGCGAACGCGGTGGTGCTTGCCGCGGCGCGCACGAACTCAGGCGAGCCATCGAGGCCTGCGCGGCGGCCGCAGAGCCGGCCGTTCTCATCGAAGAGCAGATAACGAGAAGTGGGACGCTGCTGCACCGCGAGGGTGGCGAGCGCGTTGCGTTCGTTGTGCGCGCGCAGCATCGCGGCGAAGTCGATGGCGCTGAGCACATCGACGTTGTGCAGCAGGAACGGCTCGGATGCACTCGCGCCGCCGTCGAGGAAGAAGGGCGCGGCTTGCTTGAGGCCGCCGCCGGTATCGAGCAGGACTGGCTCGCGCGAGATTTCGATGAGCATGTTGAAGTTGTTATGCGCGCGCAGATACTCGACGACCGCGTCGGCGAAATGATGCACGTTAACGATGACTTCGCGGATGCCGAAGGCGCGCAAGCGGGCGAGCGCGATCTCGAGCATGGTGCGTCCGGCGACTTCAACGAGCGCCTTGGGGCGCTCATTGGTGAGCGGCCGCAGGCGCGTACCCAGACCGGCGGCCAGCAGCATCGCCTTCATGGGTGCTTTCATCGCGGCCAGTTTTCCTTCTCGGCATGCGCGAGCACAACGTTGACTCCGCCGACACGGAGATGCTGCGCGAGTCGCTCGGCCAGGTAGACGGAGCGATGCTGGCCGCCGGTGCAGCCGAAGGAGACCATGAGGTTCTTGAAGCCGCGCTGCTGATAGGCGGCTACGCTCGCGTCCACGAGCGCCTGCGCATGCTCGTAGTATTCGTCGACTGCCGGGTGTTGCTGCAGGTACTTGACGACGGAGGCATCTTTGCCGGTGAGCTTTTTGTACTGCGGTTCACGGCCGGGGTTGGGCAGGCTGCGCGCATCGAAGATGTAGCCGCCGCCATTGCCGGAGTCGTCCGCGGGCATCTGGTGGTGAAAGGAAAAGCTGGAGACACGCACGGTGAGCCCTTCAGCCGCGGGCGCAAGGCTCTGTAATTTTTCTGACGACTGCATGGACTGCAATGCGTCAAGCAATGCGGGCAGGGCGATGGGCAGCTTGACGTTGTGCGCGAGCCAGCGGAGATTCTTGAGCGCGTAGGGCACGCTCTGCAGGAAGTGCGCCTTGCGCTCATAGAAACCGCGGAAGCCATACGCGCCAAGAGCCTGCAGAATACGCACGTAGACGAAAGCGTAGTAGTGATGCAGGAAAGCGGCGCGGTCGAGCGGGATGTGTTGTGCGAGCGCGTCGAGGTAGTGGTCGAGGAGCTGCTGTCGCAGCGCGGGCGGCAGGTCGGCCTTGCCGTCGAAGAGCAGCGAGGCGACGTCGTATTGCAGCGCGCCTTTGCGGCCGCCCTGATAGTCGAGGAACCAGGGATTGCCGTCGCGCAGCATCACGTTGCGCGACTGGAAATCGCGATAGAGAAAGTAGTCGCGTTCGGCGGTGAGCAGAAATTTGGTTAGCCGGCTGAAGTCGTCTTCGAGAGCCTGCTCGTTAAAGGGCACGCCGGCGAGGCGCAGGAAGTAGTACTTGAAGTAGTTCAGGTCCCACGCAATCGATTGACGATCGAAGCTGGCGCGCGGGTAGCAGACTTTGTAGTTCAAGTCGCGCCCGGCTTCGACCTGGAAGCGGGGCAGCGTGGCGACAACTTTGCGATAGGCTTCGACGGCTTCAGGGTTGATCACATCGCCGGAACGATGTGCGCTGAGGAATTCGAAGAGCGTGGTGTCGCCGAGGTCTTCTTCGAGATAGGCGCCCTGGCTCAGGTCGTCGGCGTAGATCTCGGGGACGGGCAGGCCGTGGCGGCGGAAGTGGCGCGAGAACTCGAGGAAGGCGATGTTCTCTTCGCGGACGGGATAGACGATGCCGATGGCGCTTGTGCCTGCGCCCCTACCCGCGGTTGTGAGCCGCAGAATGGCGCGGCCGGAGCCGCCAAGCTGGCCCTGCAGCGGCTGAATGCTGTCGGGCGCGTGGTGAAAGTGCCGCTCGAAGAGTTGCTGAAGAACGTCCATAGGGAGGGGCGCGTGCCGCTCTCCAAACGATACATGACAGCGGGCGGCGGGGCCGTTCTCAGCATGATTCCCGGCCGGAACCGCCATGGCGCTGGTAGCATAGGTGCGTTGGCAGGCAGCTCCAGGGGAACCGTCGGCTGACTTTCCCCGTAATTGAGAAGAACAGGCGCTGCCCTGTCGCGCTTGTGCGCGCCGATTCGCAGGCGCCATCCGTTCCCCATTGCCCGTTTTGATTTCTCGATGGAGGCACCATGAAGTTGACTTCCCTTCGCATTGCGCGCGTCCTGCTGGGTGGGGCCGCGCTGGCCATGTTGGCTGCACTCACGCAGACCGCGCAGGCTGAGACGCCGCTGCTGCTGCGCAACCCTTCCCTCTCGCAGGACAAGATCGCGTTCCTCTACGCGGACGATGTGTGGACGGTGAGCCGCAAAGGCGGCGAAGCGGAGCGGCTGACCTCAAATGGCCACGTGAGCGGCGGCCCGTTCTACTCGCCGGATGGCGCGGAGATTGCTTACGCGGCACACCTCGAAGGGAACACCGATGTCTACGTGGTGCCGACGGAGGGCGGCGTGCCGCACCGCATCACGTGGAACCCCGCGGGCAGCACCGTGGTGGGGTGGTCGCGCGATGGCAAGAGCGTGCTGGTGGTGAGCATGGAACAGAGCTATCGCCACTTCCTGAAACTGTATCTGGTGCACGAGGACGGCTCCGGCATGCCTGAGCCGCTGCCCCTGCCGAGCGGTTTCCAGGGCTCGTTCTCGCCGGACGGCGAGTCGATTGCCTATCAGCCGATCACCAAGTGGGAGCCGGCGTGGAAGCAATATGTGGGCGGGCAGACCACGCCGATCTGGCTCGTGAACCTGAAGACGCTGGACCTGGTAAAGGTGCCGCGCGAGAACTCCAACGACTCGAACCCGGTGTGGGTGGGCAACACGGTCTACTTCCTCTCCGATCGCGACGGGCCCATGTCGCTCTTTCAGTACGACGTGGATTCGAAGGCGGTGACGGAGGTGGTGCACAACACCGGCTTCGATCTGAAGACCTTCCAGGCAGGGCCGGGCGGGCTGGTGTATGAGCAGTTCGGGTCGATCCATTTCTGTCGACACCGGCGACCAACAGCGATACAGCCGGTGGCGATCACGATTCACGGCGAGCTGCCGAACTTGGCACCGCATCTTGCGGCGGTCACGCCGGACGAGATTCGCAACGCGCGATCTTTCGCCGACCGGCGCGCGCGCCGCGTTCGAGGCCCATGGCGAGATCTTTACCGTGCCGGCGGAGAAGGGCGACACGCGCAACCTGACCAATACATCGGGCGTGGCCGAGCGCAATCCCGCGTGGTCGCCCGGACGGCAAAATCGATCGCGTACTTCTCCGACGCCTCCGGCGAATACCAGCTTTACCTGCACGACCAGACAGGCTTCAAGCCGCCGACCGTGATCGACCTGGGCCCTGACCCGAGCTACTTCTACAATCCCACGTGGTCGCCGGACTCCAAGCACATCGCCTATACCGACAAGCATCTGCGCCTGTGGTTGGTGGATGTGCCCGATGGCAAGACCACAGCCGCGCCCAAGCCGGTGCTGGTGGATCATGGCACTACGGGAGCTTCGGCAACAATTTCGGCGAGGTCGTGGTCGCCGGACTCGAAGTGGATCGCCTATCAGCGCGACCTGGAAAACGGCCTGAACGCCATCTTCCTCTATTCAATGGACACGCACACGTTCACGCAGGTGACGGATGGAATGAGCGATGCCACCAGCCCGGCGTTTGATGCGAATGGAAAGTATCTCTACTTCCTCGCGTCGACCGACGATGGGCCGTCGCAATGCGGGCATCGATCTGTCATCGCTGGACCGCTGCGCAGACCAGACGCGCCCTATGTGGTGGTGCTGGCCAAGGACGGGGCTTCGCCCATTCCGCCGGAGAGCGACGACGAAAAGATCAAGGACGAGAAGAAGGACGACGACAAGAAGGACGCCGACGGACGATAAGTCGACGTCGGACAAATCCGCGGACAAGGACAAGGCGGCGGATAAGTCCGCCGACAAGGACAAGGAAGCGAAGAAGGACGATAAGGACAAAGATAAAGACAAGCCGTCGAAGGTGACCATCGATCTCGATGGCATCGGCAACCGCATCCTGTCACTGCCCATCCCGGCGCGCAACTACGGCAACCTGATCGCGGGCAAAACTGGCGTCATCTATCTGGCGGAGGGCTCGCCCATCGGCCGGCCGTCGGACGAGTCAGGCGGCGCCCGGCATTCGATGCGCTGTGGCGGTTCACGCTGGAGAAGCGGAAGACCGGAATCGGTGCTGAGCGACATCGACGGTTTCACGGTCTCCGCAGATGGCTCCAAAGTGATGTATGCGCGGCACGGCAGCTGGACACGATCGCCGCGGCAGACGAGCTGAAGCCCGGCGACGACAACCCCGGAAAGCCGCTGAACCTGCGACGGCATGGAAACGAAGATCGATCTGCGCGCCGAGTGGCGGCAGATTTACCACGAGACCTGGCGCATCGAGCGCGATTTCTTGTACGACCCCAACACGCACGGGCTGAGCATTCCCAAGATCGAGGCCAAATATAAGCCCTATCTCGACGGGTCTCGCCTCGCGCGTCGGAGTTCACCTATCTCAACATCGAAATGCTGGGCGAAATCAACGTCGGCCACATGTTTGTAGGCGGACCGCGGCCGCATGACACTGCGCCAAAGACCGGCCTGCTGGGCGCGGACTACAAGATTGAGAACGGCCGCTACCGCATCACGAAGATCCTGGGCGGGCAGAACTGGACGCCGGGATCTGGAGTCGCCGCTGACGCTGCCCGGCGTGTACGTGAAGGAGGGCGAGTATCTGCTGGCGGTGAACGGCCATGACCTGAAGGGCACCGACAACCTCTACGAGGCCTTCAATGGCACGGCGGGCAAGCAGACCGTGATCCACGTAGGGCCGAACCCCGACGGCAAGGACGCGCGCGACGTGACCGTGGTGCCGATTGACGACGAGGACGGACTGCGCAACATCGACTGGGTGGAAGCGAACCGCCGCAAAGTGGACGAGCTCTAGCGGCGGCAAGGTGGCGTATGTCTACATGCCCAACACCGGCGGCTCGGGCTACGACAGCTTCAACCGCTACTTCTACGCGCAGCTCAACAAGCAGGGGCTGGTGCTGGACGAGCGCTGGAACGAGGGCGGCTTCATCGCGGACTACGTGGTCGACGTGCTGAAGCGCTTCCCGCTTTCCGGCGCGAAAGAGCGCGACGGAAAGCCGATTCACGATCCGGTGGGCGCCATCTTCGGGCCCAAGGTGATGCTCATCAACCAGAACTCGGGCTCCGGCGGCGACGCCATGCCGTGGTACTTCCGCAAAGCGGAGATCGGCAAGCTGATCGGCACGCGCACGTGGGGCGGGCTCGTCGGCATCGGCGGCTACCCGCCGCTGATCGACGGCGGCTATGTGATGGCGCCACGCTACGGCATCTACGGGCTGCACGGCGAGTGGGAAGTGGAGAACCACGGCGTGGCGCCGGATATCGAAGTGGAGCTGCTGCCCAAGGCTGTGGCCGCGGGACACGACGAGCAGCTTGAAGTCGGCGTGAAGACGGTGCTCGAAGAGCTCAAGGAGCATCCGATCGCGCCCATTCCGATTCCGCCGTATCCGAACTATCACAAGGACGACGGGCTGGGAAAGAACTAGCGCCGTACAAAGCAAGACGAGCGGGCCGCGCATTGCGCGGCCCCTTTTGTTTAGCGCCCGGAGCTGCCGAAGCCCTTCTCCGCCCGCTCGGACACTTCCAGCGTTTCTACCTCTTGGACGAGACCTGTGAGAACCGGCACCGGAATCATCTGGGCGATCTTTTCGCCGGCGCTGAGGGCGATCGGCGTGTCGCTGAGGTTGGTCATCAGGATGAGGATTTCGCCGCGGTAGCCGGCGTCAATCACGCCGCCGGTGGTGGCCAGGCCGCGTGCGGCCATTGAGGACCGGTCGCGGACCAGCAGGCCCAACGGCGTGCCGGTCTCCGGATGCCGTGCCTCGACAGCGATGCCGGTGCGCAGGCGCACGGTGGCGCGGGGCGCGAGGGTTGCGGCCTCGAGAGCGAAGACGTCGTAGCCTAGGTCCTCGCCGGGGTGCGCGACCGCGGGAAGGCGGGCGCCGGATTCAAGCAGTTTTACGCGCAGCATGAGTTTGATGGTAACGGAATGCGCTCACGTCAAATGTGGACAGCAGGGGTGGTATCGTGGAGCGCAGTCAGGAGCACCCATGACTTCTCGTTTTGTGCGCGGCGCGATGCGCGGCCTTGCCATCGCTCTCGTGTTTTTCGTTCCCCTTGCCGCAGTTGGGGCAACGCGGGCCGTGACCATCCCCGGCCTGGGCACGGCCACCTTCCCCACCGCGACAACCGTAGCCGCCGCGCAGCAGGACTTCATGCGCGGGCTCTTGCTGCTGCACCTCTTCGAGTATCCCGACGCCGCCGCATCCTTCCGCGCCGCCGAGCAGGCCGACCCTGGCTTTGCGATGGCCTATTGGGGCGAGGCCATGACCTTCAATCATCCGGTGTGGAACGAAGTGGACGTTCGCGCCGGTCAGGCCGCGCTGGCCAAGTTTGCACCCACGCCCGAGGCCCGCGCCGCCCGCATCGCCAATCCGCGTGAACGCGCCTACATGGGCGCTCTCGAGATCGTGTACGACGGCACAGGGTCCAAGGCCGAACGCGACGCGCGCTACGCGGACGCGATGAAGGAGCTCAGCCGCGACTATCCGGCCGACGATGAAGCAAAGCTGTTTTATGCGCTGGCGCTGCTGGGCCGCAGCGAAGGCGTGCGCGACGTGCCCACGTATCTCGAGGCCGCCGCGATTGCCAAATCTGTCTTTGCGCGCAATCCCAACCATCCCGGCGCGGCCCACTACTGGATTCATGGCATGGACGATCCGCAGCACGCTGCCGGAGCATTGGTTGCAGCGCGGGCGCTCTCGAAGATCGCGCCGGACGCCGGCCATGCGCAGCATATGTGCTCGCACATCTTTCTCGCCCTTGGCATGTGGGACGACGTGGTGCGCGCCAATGTGGCGGCCACCTCTGTGGTCAACCGCCAGGCCGAGGCAGCGGGCAAGCCAGCCCGCCACTGCGGGCATTACAACTACTGGCTCGAATACGGCTACATCGAGCAGGGACACATCGCCGACGCGGAGAAAGTCCTCACCGGCTGCCATGAGGATGCGCTGGCCGCGCAGATGTCCGCTGTCAATCGCGTCGTCATCGATCCCGATGGGACCAGAGCGGGCTCGTTCATCGTCATGCACAACGCCTTCCTGCTCAATGCTGCTCCCGCACCGCCGCAGGTCGCGTCGCTTTCCGTCAATCTCGACGGCGCTCTGATGACGCAGTTCAACGACGCCTACGGCAGGGGCCTGGCCGCAGCGGAGGCAGGCGATGCAGCCACCGCGGAGGCCCAGCTCGCGCGCCTCAACGCGCTGCTGCCGCGGCTTCCCGCGCTGTTTGATGCCGATGGAATCCCCGCAAACGATCCGGAACGCACCGTTCCGCAGATTCAATGCCTGCAGTTGAAGGCAGCGTTACTTGCCGCTCAGGGTCACATTGACGATGCGATCGCGGCCGCCCGGCAGGCCGTCGATCAAGGGAAAGACCTGGCTTATGCCTTCGGGCCGCCCTATCCGGGAAAGCCTTCCAGCGAGCTGCTCGGCGAGCTGCTGCTCAGGCAGAATAAGCCGGCCGAGGCGCGCGCGGCTTTCGAGACAGCGCTGCAGGGCATGCCCAACCGCGCCCAGACCCTGCTGGACCTTGCCCGCGCAGAGAGCGCGATGGGTGATCGGGCTGCGGCTGCGAAATCCTATGCCATCCTGCTGAAGATCTGGAGCACGGCTGATGCGAGCTACCCGCCGCGCCAGGAGGCGGTCGCCTTTGTCGCATCGCACTCTTCCGCGAAGCGCTAGAAGAAGTGCTAGAAATGGACAGCCCCGGCTGGGGATCTCCCGGCCGGGGCTGGTGTTTCGGTATTCGGCAAAAGGACCTGTAAGCCGAATTCTGTCGTGTGCGGTCATTCCTCTAGGCGCCGCGTTGCCGCGGACACTCATCAGCGACCTACCCGGAGGTTTCGGCGATTGCTGGAGCCGCCTGAGCGCGTCGGGCCGATGCGCCGCGCGAGCCTGACTCCCAGCCCGCGCATCCCTCCCTATTTGGTCTTGCTCCGTGTGGGGTTTACCCTGCCTGCCGTGTTACCACGGCAGCGGTGCGCTCTTACCGCACCTTTTCACCCTTACCCCGGCGCCGGGCCAGCAAGCTGCGTCTCGGGGCATGCCCGCGCAAGCGCGGGGTAGCCGAGGCGGTTTGTTTTCTGTGGCACTGGCCGTCCACGGGCCTTCAAGCCCGCGTCCCGGACGTTATCCGGCACACTGCCCTGCGGAGTTCGGACTTTCCTCCCCCGGCACCCGGTCTCCCGGTCCCCGGCAGCGACCGCCCGGTCCTCCTGCCAGGGTTTAGTGTATCGTGATTCAGCGTTTTCAGCCGCATCGGGTCAAGATGTCTGTTGTAACAAATATTGCGTCGGCTTGAAGAGAGCTTCCATCCAAAGTGCATCGGTATTCCCTGAGTGGGTGACTGGGGCGGTTCCTCACGGGCCGCGCCGGCCAGCTTCTGAAATGGATTTGGAGGTTTTTGTATGAAAATCGCAGCCACCATCGCCCGCTACCTGATGGGCATTATCTTTCTGGTCTTCGGCCTCAACATGTTCCTGCACTTCATTCCGCAGGGACCCATGCCTACCGGGCCGCTGGGCGAGTTCACCGGCGCCCTCTTCGTTTCCCATTACATCTTCGTGGTCGGCATCTTCCAGGTGGTGCCCGCAATCCTGTTGCTCGCCAACCGCTATGTGCCGCTGGCGCTGGCGCTGCTGGCCCCGGTGATTGTGAATATTCTGTCCACGCACATCTTTATGGCTCCTGCGGGCCTGCCGCTGGCAGCGGTGGTGACGCTGCTCTGGATTCTGGTGTTCGTGCGCGTGCGCTCTTCCTTTGAGCCGCTGTTTGAGCCGCGCAAGCAGGAGTAGGCAGCTACTGCTTAGCTAGCGCCAGCATACGGCGCATGAAGCTGTCCTCGGGAAAGAGCTGAAGATAGTGCTCCATGGCTGCGACAGCCTTGTCATACTGCTGCGCGGCGATGAGCTGGTCGATCAGCGTCTTCTGGTAGAGCGGGTTGTAGGGAGTGAGGCTAACGGCCTGCTCGCTGGCCATGACGGCCTCACCGAGGCGGCCCTGCTGGGCGAGCGCACGGGCAAGGCTGGCGACGGCCACTCCGCGCGTGGGGTCAAGCGCGACGGCGCGCTGCAGGTGCGCGATGGCGTCGTCGGCGTTGCCGCGGTTCAGGTCACGCTGGCCGAGGCCGAGCTGGACCCGGGCATTGCCGGGATCACTGAGGGCAAGCTGGTCAAGGATTGCGTCGTAGCGCGGAGCATAGGCAGGGCGGCGCTGGGCGAGCTCGCGATAGGCCTCGAGCAGGCTGAGCGCAGGCACGTCGTCGGTGTGGCCGGGCACGCGGTTGATGTGCACCAGGTCCGGCAGCTCGGGCGTGGTCTGGTTGAAAGCTTCTTCAGGCCAGGGCTCGCCGGGGCGCACCAGAATGCGGTGATTGGTGAGGCTGGTGTGTGCGGTCTCTGAGGCGGCGCGCTGCGGCATGTGGCAGCCGATGCAATTGTCAGTCGGCGTGGTTTGCGCGTGCACGGCGGCAGGCGCAGTGCAGGTGTTGTGGCTGGCGTGGCAGCCCAGGCAGCGCGTGTTGAAGTAGTCAGGAGCCTGTGCGGCGGTCGGTTCGTAATGGGGATCGTGGCAGGTGGCGCAGCGCAGCTCGCCGCCGGTGGCGCGAAAGCACTTGCTCATCGACATCTCAAAGTAATGCTGCACATGGTCGCGGTTGTCGGGTGCGCCGCGCTGAAGCGGGACCATAAGGATGGAGAACGTGTCGTCGAGAGGCGTACCCGGGCGGAAGTCCTGAAAGGTCTTGCCGGGACGCAGCACGCGCGCGTCGCCCGCCTCGTGACAGGACATGCAGATGTCGTTTTCGAGGTTGGATGTGAGCTTGCCGGGATTGACGATCTGCGGATCGCGTACTTTTTGGCCGTGGGCCGTGCTCTCTGCGTGGATGTGCGCCGCGCCCGGGCCGTGGCAATTCTCGCAGCCGATGCCAACCTGGGCGAAGGGGGCTGTTGCAAATTTGCCGGTGTCCTGATCCGCAGGGGTGGCGCGGCCGCTGTGGCAGGAGATGCAGCCGGCGAGCACCGGACGCGTGAAGCCGGTGTCGGTGTTCTCGTAGCCCGGCGAAGGCTCCCACTTGCCGGTGCGCACGTAGTAGGAGAGCGGCGCCTCAAGCAGGTAGCTGCCCTGCTGCACCAGGGCGCTATAGCCGTTGGCGCCGGCGCCGACAATCCAGCGAATCTCCTGGGTGTTGCGAAAGACTTCAGCGCCGTCCGCGCCTGTCTGGTACTCGCTTTGGTAGAGCTTGCCGTCGCGGGCGAAGACTTCGAAGTGGCGATCGAGGGCGGCGTTATAGAACGAGCCCGGCAGCGGCAGGTTGGCGATGCTGGCGGGCGTGGCCTCGGCAAGCGAGCGGTCCATGCGGGTATGCACAAAGCTGCGATATTTATCTGCGTGGCAGCGGGCGCAGGCCTCGGAACCGGCATAGATCCCCGACAGCGCGCGCGATGGATCGCGTGCGACAGCAGTCTCTTTCAGTCGACTCGGCTTCGTTGCAGCGAACACCGAACCCAGAAAGGGAAACCCTGCGTACACCGAACCAAGGACAAGCACCCATATCAGGTAAGGAACGAAAGAAGCAGTCGACGCCCGCCAGCATGGTCGCGGAGCGTTCACTCAGTAACTAGACGAGACACGCGGCGGGAAAGTTGAGGCCGCGAAGCGGGCCGGTCGGCCGCAGCCTACAATATCGGAAGCGATGATCCAGTATCTCTATCTCGGGCGCGTGAGTTACAACGAAGGGCTGCAGCTGCAGGCGGAGATTTCCGCGCTGCACCTGGAAGGCCGCGTGAGGAACGTGCTGCTGCTTCTGGAGCATCCGCCGGTGCTGACGCTGGGACGCAACGCGCATCGCGAGAATGTGCTGGCCAGCGACGAGATGCTGGCGCAACGCGGCGTGACGCTGCATGAAATCAACCGCGGCGGCGATGTGACCTATCACGGGCCGGGGCAACTCGTCGGTTATCCCATCTTTGATCTGCGCAGCCTGCACAACACGGATGGCGCGCGTCTTGGCCCGGTAGATTTTGTGCGGCGGATGGAAGAGGCGCTGATCCGGCTCTGCGGCGTGTATGGCGTGCGCGCGGGGCGGATCGCGGGATTGACTGGCGTGTGGTGTGGCTTGCCCTCGCCGCGCAAGTCGTCCGTAGGTCTGCCTCCCGCCGGGAAGATCGGCGCCATTGGGATTCATGTGTCGCGCGGCATCACATCGCATGGATTCGCATTCAACGTGACGACGGACCTGCACGATTTTGAACTGATCATTCCCTGCGGCATCGCCAACCATGGCGTGACGAGCCTGGCGCGCGAGGTCGCCGACCCGGCTGCACTGCCCAAGCTTGAGGCAGTGGCGCAGCAGGCGGCGCGGCAGTTTGGCCATGTCTTCGGCGAGCCGGTGCTGGCGGTGGAGAGCATGGATGCCCTGCGGGCGCAGGGCCGCCCGGAGCCGATCGAGCCACCGATGACCGAAGACACGCCCCTGCGCGTGCCGCCCGAGGTTGAGCGCTTGCGCGGCGCGGCTGACAAGCCCACCCGCGCCTGAGCAGATCGCGCTCTGCGCGGAGATTTATAATCCGGCAGGAGCCGGCGCAGCCCAGTGTCCCGCACCGCGGAGAGAACGATCGATGCCAACCGATGTCATCATGCCCCAGATGGGCGAGTCCATTTTTGAGGGCACCATCACCAAGTGGCTCAAGAAGCCGGGCGACGCGGTGGCGAAAGACGAGCCGCTGTTCGAGATTTCGACCGACAAAGTTGACGCCGAGATTCCCTCGCCGATGGATGGCGTGCTGATTGAGATCAAGACGCCCGAAGGCGAAACCGTGCAGGTGAACACGGTGGTCGCGGTGCTGGCGGAGAGCGCGTCTGGCCTTTCCACGCCCAAGTCCCAAGAGAAAGGCACAGTTTCTAATGTGCCGAGAATCGCGCCGGAGGCGCAGTTGGCCCCACCGCAGGTGGCGGGGATTGAGATTGTGATGCCACAGATGGGCGAGTCCATCTTTGAAGGCACCATTACCAAGTGGCTCAAGAAGCCGGGCGACAAAGTGGCAAAGGACGAACCGCTATTTGAGATTTCAACCGACAAGGTAGACGCCGAGATTCCCTCGCCGATGGATGGCGTGCTGATTGAGATCAAGACGCCCGAAGGCGAAACCGTGCAGGTGAACACGGTGGTTGCGCTGCTGGGCGGCGTGGGCTCGGTGGCGAATGCCATGCCGGAAGGTCAAAGGGCAACGCCCGCGCCGAAGGCGCAGTTGGCCGCACCGCAAGTGCCGCAGGTGCTGGAGCGCACGGGCAAGCTGCGCTCATCGCCGCTGGTGCGGAAGATGGCGAAGGAGCATGGCGTCGATCTCGCGTATGTGGCTGGCACAGGATCGGAAGGCCGCATCACGAAGGACGACATGCTGCTGCACCTGAGCAAACCCGCACCAAAGGCGCAGGCCGCCGCACCGCAGGTGCTGCCGAAGCTCACCGGCGATGTGGTCCCCATGACAAAGATGCGCGCCATTATCGCGGAGCGCATGCTCGAGGCCAAGCGGACGATTCCGCATGCGCACACGGTCTACAAGGTGGACATGACGCGCATCGCTCGGCTGCGCGAGCGCGAGCGCGCGGGCTTCGAGCAGCGCAACGGCGTCAAGCTGACGTACATGCCGTTTATCGCCGCGGCGGCGATTGACGCGCTGCGCAAGTTTCCGATTTTGAACGCGTCGCTCGTCGGCAGCGACATTCACTATCACGCCAATATCAACCTGGGCATCGCGGTGGCGCTGGAGTGGGGATTGATTGTGCCGGTGGTGCGCGCGGCGGAGAGCGCGAGCTTTGTCGCGTTGACGAAGGCGATCAGCGACCTGGCCGGGCGCGCCCGCACCAAGAAGCTGCTGCCGGATGAGGTCGGTGGCTCGACGTTTACTCTGACCAACTCGGGGGCCTTCGGTGGCGAGTTTGGCACGCCGATCGTCAATCCGCCGGAGTCGGCGATTTTGGCCATCGGCGGGCTGCGCAAAGAGCCTGTGGTGCTGACCGACGCCGAGGGCAACGACACGATCGCGATCCGCTCGGTGCAGTACTTCTGCCTGGGCTTCGATCACCGCCTCATCGACGGCGCGGACTCGGGCAAATTCATGACAGAATTCAAGCGGACGCTGGAGACGTGGGACCGGGTGATTGGGTAAGCGTTGACGCTATCTGCGCACCCACGCGAGGCCATCAGAGGCCTTGCCGGTCGAGACGGTCTTTGTCACCTTGCCAGTTGCGAGATCAATCTCGGCCACCTGATTGGAGTCCACGCAGGATACCCATGCGTGCTTGCCGTCCGGCGTTACGATCACTTCTTCTGGATCGGGCGGCGTGACAATGGTGCGTGCGACCTGCATCATCGCGAGATTGACGACCGCAATTTCGTTTTTCTCCGGGATCGTCATCAGCAGCCAGTGGTTATCGCGCGTGGGTGCGCTACCGTAGCCGAGGCCATCGATCGCAATCCATTTCGCCACCGTGTCTGCGGCCGTATCGATGACGGCGATGCGGGGCTGCGTCTGGTCGGCGGTGAAGACCCACTTGTCGTCGTTGGAAATCGAGATGCGCTGTGTCTGGCCGGAGATGGGAATGATCTTGAGCACCTTGCGCGCCTGCATGTCGAGCACGGAGACGGTTCCCGGGCCGACGTTGGCGGTGTAGCCGCGCAGACCGTTGTGGGCGAGGGCGAGCATGTGGCTCTCGGGCTGGCCGGTGGGGATGGCGCCGACGATCTTCAATGTCTTGGGATCGATGATGGTGATGGAGTGGTCGAGCTCGGTGGTGACGTAGACCAGGCCGTCTTTCGGACCGAAGACCGCGCAGTGCGGCCGCACGCCGTGATCGAATGCGATGGTACCGACGATCTTGCGTGCGGCGAGATCGATGACGTCGATGCTGTTGCCATCGGTGCCAGGCTTGCCCACGCCGCTGTTGCCGTAGATGGGGACGAAGGCCAGCTTGCCATCGCGCGAGGCCGCGACCTCATGGCCTGTGATGCCGCTTTCGGGCACGGAGGCGAGCACACTGCCTGTGGCGGGATCGACGATGGCGAGGCGATGCTCGCCCTTGACGGCGACCAGCAGGCGAGCCTGAGCCGCGGCGAACCACGGCAGCACGCAAAGAGCAACAACAGCAGCGAAACGGCGCAGGTCGAGCAAGAATGCCTCCGGGAGCTACGCAACGACTATATCTCCCGGAGGCCGCGTACGCATCAATTCTGTGCGGTCCAGGGATCGTAGGTCCCGACGGACCACGTGTGGCCTTCGGGGTCTTTCACGGTGAACTCGCGGCTGCCGTAGGGCATCTCCTCGATGTCGCGGACGATGAGGCCGCCCGCCGCTTTCGCGCGCGCATACACAGCGTCGGCATCGGACACGACGATGTAGACGCTGCGTGTTTCCATGCCGCCGAGTTCACCGGGAGATCTGAAGTTGCGGCCGTAATTGTCGTCCTTCTGCGAGCCGAGCATGATCATGCCGCCGCCAAGGGTGAGCTCGGCGTGGCCGATGGTGTTGTCGGGGCCGGAATAGACGGCATGGCGCGCGAAGCCGAGGACGCTGCACAGCCAGTCGATGGCCGCTGGAGCATCGCGATAGCGGACCGCGGGCATGATGGTGGATTTTATCGCGACTGCAATTTCAGTCATTATGACCTCCGTAAGATTCTTGCCGCCTATCACTGTGACAGGAACGTGCGGCACGGTCTTGGAAAAATCGGAACTGCTACTCGACCGGGATGTGATTGGCCCAGAGAGTGCGCCGGGCAGAGTAGGTGGTGGCGTCGACGCCGGAGAATGCGCGAAACTCATTGGCGAAGTGCGATTGATCGTAGAAGCCGCAGTCGAGCGCCAGCTCTGCCCATCGCACGTCGGCACCCTGATGCAGCTCAAGCACCGCGCGCTGAAAGCGCTGCACCCGGCACCAGATCTTGGGCGTCAGGCCCACCTCTTCGCGAAAGACCTGCGAAAAGCGGCGCTCGCTCCAGCCGGTGCGGCGGGCAATTTCCTTGACGGTTGTGAGGCCGGGCGCTCGCGCCATCGAACGCAGTGCGAACTCAACTTCAGTGCAGCGGCGGGGCCCACGCCTCGCGATGTGCGCGGCGAAGCGATCGACGAGAAAGGCTTGCAGGCATTGCAGCCGCGCGCGGGGTATGTGGACCTCGCGCAATTGATCGCGAAGTACGCACGCCGATGCACCCCAAACGTCTTCAAGCGGTACGGCGCTGTTGGTGAAGCGATCGACCGCGTCGCGAGCAAACAGGCTGAAGGCGCCGGCCTCAAAGACGATGCCGATGAGGTCGGCCATGTCGGTGCGATCGACGATCTCATAGATGGAGCGCGCGCCCATTACGAGCGCCGGCGGCATGGGCTGCGCCGGTGCGTCTTCCGGGCAGTCGAGCAGAAACTCGCGCGCGAGGTTGAGGATGACCTGCACGCGGCCACTGGGCAGAACGCGCTCGTGCTGGTGGGCGGCTGCGCCGGCGCGCGCATACCACAGCGTCCGGACGAGTCCGGCGAGCGGCGGGCCGGGATTGTGCTCAACATACAGCACGACGCACCTTGGCCCCAATAGTACGACGAGGCGCGGGCTGGCGTATTCTGTGCGGGCATGAGTCTTCCCGCGGGCGATGGCGAACTGGTGCAGATTGTGGATACGGCGCTGGCCGATGCGGCGCGGCGCGCGGGGCCGTGGCTGGTCTGCAAGCCGGGCTGCACGCCCTGCTGTCATGGCGCCTTCGCGATCAACGCTCTCGACGTGGAGCGTCTGCATGCGGGCATGATGGCACTGCGTGCGGCGGACCCTGAAGCAGCGCAGGCCGTGGAAGAACGCGCCCGTGCATGGATCGCGGAGTTTGGCGGCGAGTTTCCCGGCGATGCCGCGACGGGAGCGCTGGGCACGAGCGAGGATGAACAGGAGCGGTTTGAAGATTTCGCCAATGAAGCGGCGTGTCCGGCGCTTGATCCTGCGAGCGGTCTCTGCGCGGTGTATGAGGCGCGGCCCATGACGTGCCGGGTGTTTGGTCCACCGGTGCGCATGCGCGCAGCCCAGGCAGCGAGTGAGGTGGAGGGCCTTGGCTGTTGTGAGTTGTGCTTTGTGGGTGCGAGCGAGGAAGAGATTGCCGCGTGCAAGATGCCCGTTCCCCATGCACTGGAAGAGCAACTGGTTGCGGAGACAGGCGCAGAGGGCGAGACCGTGGTGGCCTTCGCCCTGCTGCTGTAGAGGCTACTTGTGCACGGTGTGCGCGGCCGCTGAGCCTTTGGTTTCTTCGAGCGCTTCGTCAATCATCTGATAGAGGCGGCTGCGGTCGACCACTTCAACGAACGGCGCTCCTTTGCTGCCCGAAGTGACCACCCAGATGGTGGGCGTGTGCTCGATGCCGATGCGCTGGCCGAGCGCGTAGTCGGCCTTGACCTCAGCCTGCAGCTTGCCCATGGGATCGATGGCGAAGGGTAGCGCGATCTTGTGGTCGGTGGCGAACTTCTCGGTGAACTGGCGCAGCCCGTTCATGTCCACGATGGAGGGCTGGCTGGCGAAGACTGCGTCCCGATATTCGTCGCCGAGTGTCTTGCTCTTGGTGTCAAACCAGCGTGCATTGATGGCGGCCTGCATGCTCCACGCATGGAAGGGCAGCGGGAAGTCGTGGCGCACCCAGGGAATTTTGTAGTTGGCCGCGGCCTCGCGCAGCAGGGGATTGGCGCGAGCGCAGTCGGGGCACTCCAGGTCTTCGAATTCGACGATGGCAACGCGCGCGCCGGGCGGCGGCTTGAGCGCGGCGGGGTCGTGCACCTGCGTCCCCTGGGAGGGCGCGAACTGCGCGTGCGCGGCGCGGGGTGCGGCCAGCGCGAACGCGGCAATGGCCAGCGCGGCAGCGCCGGCAAAGTGAAGGCTGACGGGGAAGCGAGAAGCGAGAAATGGGCGCATGACGATTGGACGGCTCCCTTTGCTCCATTGTAACGGTCGCGGCGAGAAAAAGTTGAACGCCGAGGTTTACTCGCGCTCGCGCTTGCGTGCGGCCATCCAGCGCTTCCACGCGTAGTCGGCGGCGATGGATGCAGCGACGGCGAGGCCGATGAGAATGGCGAGCGCGAGCTTCATGGAGTATCTAGCGGCCCACCACGATGATGGTAAATGTGCCGGGAATCATCGAAGGCCAGCCACGCGGATTCTGCGGGGTGGGTGCGGGGCGCGGGCCGAACTGCGCGGTCACGAGATAGGCTCGGTCGGTGGCGGCATCGTACGTCATGGTGCGCGCGCCGCTCGCGGTAGGTAGCGACTCGATCGTCTTGCCGGTAGCCGGGTCGACGATGGCGAGGACGCCCGCGCCGCAAGAGGCGAAGGCGAGGCCCTGCGTGGCACTCCACGCGGCTGCGTCGGGGCCGTCACCGATGGTTGCGGTGGCGATGGTCTTGCCGGACTGCGCATCGACGATGCCCATTTTGCCGTCGCAGACGGGGAAGAGCTTATGGCCTGCGGCGTCCATGGCCAGGCCGCTCGGGCCTTCGCAGCCGGTCAGGGGCCACGTCGCGAGGGGAGTTTTTGTGCGTGCGTCCATCTCGACGATCTCGCTCTTGTCTTCGATGTTGTCGTAGACCATGCCGGTGCCGTCGGCGGCGGGAAACTCGGGCCGGCCGGGCAGCGCGATAGTGGCCACGACTTTCTGCGTAGTGGTGTCGATCACGGTGGCGTCGTGGCTGCGGCCGTTGAAGGCCCACACGGTTTGCGTGGCGGGCTCGAAGACGATGCCGTCAGGCCCGGTGCCCGCGGCAATGGAGCCGACCTTGGCCAGCGTGGCGCGGTCAAAGACGACGACGGAGTTGGTGCCGCTGTCTGTGATGTAGCCGAGTTTGCCGGCAGTGTCGAACGCCACGCCGTGCGTGCGCCCGAGCCCGTCAATCGAGCCCACGAGCTTGCCGGTGGTGGTGTCGACCACGTCTACGTGATCGCCGCGCGTGATGTAGAGCCGGTGCGCAGCTGAGTCGACATTGAGATAGTCCCATCCGCCGGCGTCGGGCAAGGTCCAGTGGTCGAGGACGCGGTAGGGCTGCTGCGCGCGCGCAGAGAGCGTGGCGAGGCCGCAGAGAGCAGCGATCAGGAAACAGACAGCGATGTTCTTGCCGCGGATCTCGGACATTCAGACTCCTCGGAACAACGCTACCAGCATAGCATCGCGCCGTGAGCGCACAATAATCCGCGACTCCGTTTTGGTTGCCCGCATTGCCGCACACTGGGCGCGCAAGTAACGCGCAGCGCGCCTCGGACAGGTCTACAATTTTCGGCATGAGAGCACTCCCCCTTGCTTCTCTCGTGCTCGCGTGTGCTGCTGTGACGTCCGCGCAAAACTCCGGGCCGATCGTCATTACGCGCGGCGGCACGTACTCCGGCAACTGGACAAGCAACGACCCCAAGGTTGCCGCTGTCACCATCCGCACCACCGATCCGGTGGTGGTGGGCAACGCAATGGTCAGCGGGCGCGGCAACTTGATTCTGGTGGGTGCGGGCGCGAATGTGACCATCCACAATGTAACCGGGACGGCGCTCGACCCCGGTGTGGCTGGCGCATCGCGCGGTGCATTTGTGCTGGCCACGGGTTTCCATGCGCTCACTGTTGACCATTGCACCATCACGGGCGCAACCTTCGGCATCAAGGCCGTGGGCGCGCAGCCAGCCACGCTGACCATCACCAACAACAAAGCGATCAATCTTGAAGATCGCGCCAGCGACGGCCACGGCGGCCTCACGAATCAGCGGCCGCGGCTTGGGCACTTTGTGATTCTCAATCATGTGGTGGCCGCGCTGGGCGCGGAGATTGCGTGGAACCAGGACGTGCAGGCGATCGGAGCCACCTCCACCGAGGACGCGATCAATATCTACGAGAGCTCGGGCACAGCCGTTCATCCCATCCACGTGCACGATAACTATCTTGAAGGCGAGTCAACCGCCGTGTCGGGCAAACACTATACCGGCACCGCGTTGATTGCCGATGGCAGCAACGAAGCGAACGCCGCGTCGACCGCGTGGGTGGTGTTTGAGAACAACCAGATTGTCGCGACGGCGGGCACGGGCGTCGGCATCGCCTATGGCCACGACATTACCGCGCGCAACAATCGCGTCGTCTCCTGCGGTGTGGATGCGGCGGGCCACGTGTATGCATGGGGCGCGAGCGCGGCGGTGATTTGGAATTACTACAAATCGCCCCAATTCACCAACAATGTGATTACCGGAACCACCGGCGGCATGAATGCGCCGGCGGCCAATGGAGCGATGCACGCGACCGACGCATGGCATGGCCCGGACGCGAAGCCCGACTCAAGCAATGCGATCCGCGACAGCAACTTTACTGATCCGTGCCTCGTGAACGGCAAGGTGAATCTGCAGGCGGAAGACGCGGAGCGCGCGGCATGGGCGGCGAAGCTGGCGGCGGCGCATCAGACCGTGGGCGCGCAACCTTAATGCGATCCCGGCGTTGATGCAGTAGTCTGGTCCCTGCAGCCCAAACCACTCCTGGGATCCTTCGTGCGCATCGTTCTGTCGAACATCGGAACCTTCGGCGACATCAATCCTCTGGTCGCGCTGGCTCTTGAGCTCAAGCGCCGCGGCCATACACCGGTGATGGCGCTGCCCAATGTGTACCGGCCGAAGATCGAGCCGCTGGGACTTGCGTTCCACCCCATTCGCCCTGACATCGACCCGTCGAACAGCATCCTTGTCGAGATGGTGTACGACGTGAAGCACGGCACCGAGCACGGGCTGCGCGATTTTCTTTTTCCCGTGCTGCGGCAGTCCTATGACGACCTGCTGGCCGCGGCGACAACGCCGGTGCGCGCGGATCTGCTGCTGCTGGGCGAGTTGAACTATGCGGGCCCACTGGTCGCAGAGGTCACCGGCATTCCGTGGGCCAGCTACGTGCTTGCGCCGCTCTCGTTTTTTTCGGCGTTCGATCCGCCGGTGTTGCCGCCGTATCCCAAGCTGGCTCGCGCGGACAAGCTGGCGGGCATGGGCCGCGTGATGAAGCGGCTGGCGCGCTTTTCCACGCGCAAGTGGCCGGAGCCGGTATACGCGCTGCGCCAGGAACTCGGGCTCGCGCGCGGCACGAATCCGTTGTTCGACGCCAAGCATTCGCCGCAGCTGGTGCTGGCGCTCTTCTCGCGCGTGCTGGGCGAGGCGCAGAAGGACTGGCCGCCGAATACGTTAATCGCGGGATTTTGTTTCTACGACTCCGACGCAGGCAATGCCGCGTTGCCGGCGCACCTCGAAAACTTCGTCGCGGCTGGAGAGCCGCCGGTCGTGTTCACGCTGGGCTCGGCCGCCGTGCTCGCGGCCGGCGATTTCTATGAGGTGTCAGCGACCGTGGCTCAGCGCCTGGGCTTGCGCGCGGTGCTTTTGATCGGCTCCGATGAACGCAACAGGCCAACGCAAGCGCTGCCGGATTCGATCTGCGTTGCGGAGTATGCGCCGTATTCCGCGCTCTTCTCGCACTCGCGGCTTATTGTCCATCAGGGCGGCGTGGGCACCACCGCGCAATGTTTGCGCGCGGGCAAACCCATGCTCATCATGCCCTACTCGCACGACCAGCCGGATAACGCGCGCCGCATGCGCAGGCTTGGGGTCTCGCGCACGATCCAGAAATCTGCGTACAAGCCCGCAGGAGTCGCGCGCAAACTTGCCGCGATGCTCGAAGACAGCAAGTTTGCGGAGCGCGCCAGCGCCGTAGCGCAGCAGCTCAGCGGCGAAGATGGCGTGAAGACCGCATGCGATGCGCTGGAAGCACTGCATGCCCGAGCCGCAATGCCCGCTCGCATATGACACTTCATCCCGGGAGCATCGAGCTTGTTGCCACCGATGCAGCGCATGAGTCGGCGCTCGCAAACCTGCTGCAACTCTACATCCACGACTTCAGCGAATTTCATGCGGTAGAAGCAGGCGAAGATGGCCGATTCGCTTACCCCGATCTGCACTTGTATCGAACGGATCCCGCGCGGCACGCACTTCTCATTCGTGTCGACGGTTTGCTCGCAGGGTTTGTGCTGGCAAAGCCCGGCCCACAAATGACGTCAGCGCGCCGTCGCACGACGTCGCCGAATTCTTCATTCTGCGCAGATACCGAAGACGCGGCATTGGCACGCGGTGCGCGCACACATTGTGGGAGCAGCTGACTGGTGCGTGGCAGGTCCGCGTGATGCGGTCGAATGCCGCGGCATTTCGCTTTTGGCAGGCCGCGATCAAGAGCTACGTCGGCCAGGAGTTCGCCGCAGAGAGCGCCGAGATCGACGGCGCGAGATGGACCGCCTTCACCTTCGTGTCTCCGCGCGCTTAGTCCAAGCCGCTGCAGCCTGCCCATTGATTGCTCAGGCCCACTCGCCCTTGCGCATCAGCGGCTCTGCTTTTCCGCTGGCGGTGACGCCATCAATATCCAGCTCGCCCGAGCCGATCATCCAGTCCACGTGGATGAGGCTGTCGTTCGCGCCCTTGGCAGCCAGCTCTTCCTTCGTCATCTTGTCGCCGTCGCGCACGCACGAGCTGTAGGCCTGCCCCAGCGCGATGTGCGAGGCCGCGTTCTCGTCGAAGAGCGTGTTGTAAAACAGCATGCCGCTGTGCGCAATCGGAGAGGAGTGCGGAACCAGCGCCACTTCGCCCAGCCGCCGCGCGCCGTCGTCTGTGTCGATGAGTCTGCGCAGCACTTCTTCGCCGCGCGTGGCGTGCGCTTCCACAATGCGCCCGCTCTCAAACCGCACGCGAATGCCTTCAATCATCGTGCCCTGATGCGAGAGCGGCTTGGTCGCCGTCACGGTGCCGTCGGCGCGATCCTTGTGCGGTGTGGAGAAGACCTCTTCCGTGGGCATGTTGGGGATGCAGTAGTAGCCGTTGCCCGCTGTGGTTCCGCCGCCCAGCCACAGATGATCGTCGGCGAGGCCCAGCGTGAAGTCCGTGCCTGGGCCACGATAGCGCAGCGCGGAATAGCGCTTCTCGTTCAGCAGCGCGGCACGCTTGTGCAGCTCCGCATCGTGGGTCTTCCACGCGCTCACCGGGTCTTCGCGATCAATGCGCGTGGTCGCGAAGATTGCCTCCCACACCTTTGCCAAGGCCACGTCGGGCGCGTCGTTGGGGAACATGGCGCTAGCCCATGCGGGCGTGGCGCCGGCCACGATCGTCCAGTTGATCTCGTGACGCGTGATGAGCTCAAGCGCGGGGCGATAAGCCTGCGAGACGGCGCGATTGGCGCGGCCCACTTTCTCGGGATCCTCATTCGACAGCAGAGACGGATTCGCGCCGGCAATGGCAAGCCGCGCAGCGCCGCTCTTGAAAGCTTCTGCCATGCCGTCATAAAGCCACTTGGCTGCGTGGTCAAAACTCGCGTCGGGCGCGTTGCGATAGCGCATCAGCACGGCCTCGTCGTCGCCATAGAGCGTGGTCACAAGCGAAGCGCCCGCGCGATAGGCGTGTTCCGTGATGCGCCGCGCCAGCGCGATGGAGTCGAGCGACGCCGTCATCACCAGTTCCTGGCCCGGCTGCAGGCCCAGGCCCACGCGCACGGCCACCTCGGCCAGCTTGTCCAGTTTCTCCGCGAATGTACGCTGCTCGGTTGCCACTGCTGTCTCGGTCATGCGAGCCTCCGGCTTCCATTATCCGGCAAAAGGCTCAGCAGCCGGTACCGGCCTTGGCGAGCGCGTCCTTCAGGCCCTGCATGCTCATGCGGCTTGAGGCCTCCGGCGTACCTGCGCCGCGCCAATGCGTCTCCAGGCTCACCGCGTAGTGGTAGCCGTCGCGCTTGAGCGCGGCGAGCTGGCCGGCCCAATCGACCACGCCTGTGCCCACCGGCGCCCACTCCCATTTGCCGTCGGCGTGGCGCACCACATTCTTGGCGTGGCAGTGTCCAATCCGCTTCTTGGGCAGCAGCGCGTAGCCTTTGGGAAACGGCTCGCTGTTGGGGAAGGTCGCGGCGTTGCCGGGGTCCCAGTTGAGCATGAAGTTAGGCTCTGGGATTGCGGCGAGCGTGGCCGCTGCCTCCGCGCCGGTCGCCGTGTTGCAGCTCATTTCGTTCTCGAGCAGCAGAATCAAATTGTCCTTCGCGCAGCGGCGCGCGGCCTGGCGCAGCTTGTCGTTGATGGCAGCGCGATAGGGCGCAACATCATCGAGACGCCAGAAATCGAAGCAGCGAATGCGATCGGTGCTGAAGCCCTTGGCGAGATCGATGCAGTGTTCGAGCAGTGCGTCCTGCTTTTTGAAATCGAAGTCGGCGTGGAACTGATCGCGGCGTTCGCTCTGCTTCGATAGCGGCGCACCGGGCCAATCGACCTTATACAGCGGGCTGGCAATGTCTGTCACGCGCAGCTTGTATTTCGCGAGGATGTCGCGCGATTGCTTCAGCTCGGCTTCGTCGAGCTCGGTGATGTTCTTGTTCCACATGCCGCGCAGCTCAATCCATTGCAGGCCGAAGTCATGCGCGGCCACGAAGCAGGCGTGATCGAAGTCCTGCGAGATTTCGTCATTGATCACCGACACGCGAAACGGGCAGCTTGCAAATGCTGCGCGCGGCAGCATAGCCGCTGCTCCTGCGCTCGCCAGAAAACTCCGCCGCGAAATCATCATTGAGCTGCGTACTCCTTGGTCGCGCTGGTGCGCGTGTTGGTCACGCTGAAGCTGCCGTCGACGTGCGCAACGACCTTGAAATACGCGCCGTCTGGACTACTCTTTCCGCCTCGGCCGCTCTTCAAATTGGCGATCAGCGCGTCGGCGCTGTTGTGCGCGGCGTCAGAGTCCTCGGCCGTGTGCAGCATGTAGAGGTCTTCAAGGCCGGGGCTCTCATGCACGGTTTGCCACGCTTCGGGGCTGCCCGCCTTGTGCGCGCCGTTATCCATGATGGCGACGCGGGGATGGATGGCATCGACGAAGGCGCGCGAGTTGGAGAGATTGAAGCCGTGATGATTGACGAGATAGAGATCAATGTGTCCGATGAGATTGTCGGGGCAGACCAGCGGAATTTCCTTGGCCTTGGTCAGATCGCCAAGATCGAGAAAGCGGAATTTGCCGAAGCGCACCAGAATGCCCGCCGAGCGCGGGTTCTCGGTTGTGTCGAGCTCCCACTTCGGCTCGCTCGCGCAATAGGGATTCGGCCGCGGCGTAACACCGGGCACGCGCGCGATGTGCTCGCCATCGGCGGCGAGAACAACGATGTTGAGACCGCCAACGGCGATCGTGTCGCCGGGATGCAGCGTGCGGCGCGGCGTGTTGCCGATGGCTTTTACATAGTTGGCGTAATCCGTGCGCGTGATGTCAGAGTCTTCGCGATTGACGCCGTGATCGAGGAACTCGCCGACCTTGACGCGCGCAACCAGATTCGGCACTCCGCCGACGTGGTCGGTGTGGAAGTGCGTGATCATCACGTGATCGATCTTTGTGATGTGCGCGTCTTTCATCGCCGCCTCGATGCGCATGGCGTCGCGGCCATTGTTGCCGCCCCAGCCCGTATCCACAAGCAGCGAGCCGCCGGTGGGCGAGACCAGCAGCGTGGCCTGCCCGCCTTCCACATCGATGGTGTAAATGAGCAGCTTGCCGGTTTCGGCGCGCGCCTGCGCGGCAAAGGCAAGGGAAAGCAGCAGCGCGCACGCGGCGGCGAAGAGCGAATTCATGCGGCGGTGAAAGGCGTTTTTCATGTCGGCAGAAGTGTACTCGACTGGCCGCGTTTAACGCATCTGCTCCCGCGCGTCCTTCCATAAATCAAGTGCCCCGTCGACAGCATGGCGATCAATCTCCTTCAGCTCCGCATCTGTGAATGCGAGTTTCTTGATCGCGTCGAGTGAGTTGTCGAGCTGCTCCACGTTGCGCGCGCCGATGAGTGCGGATGTGACACGCTGGTCGCGCAGCACCCAGGCAATCGCCATCTGCGCCAGCGACTGCCCGCGGGATTTTGCAATATCACTGAGCGCGCGCACGCGCTTGAGGTTGTCCTCACTTAGAAAATGTTTCAGCAGCGAGGAGTTCTCTGCCGTCGCACGCGAGTTCTCCGGCACACCGTTGAGATACTTGTTGGTGAGCAGGCCCTGCGCCAGCGGCGAAAACGCGATGCAGCCCACGCCAAGCTCGGCAAGCGTGGCGAGCAGGTCTTTCTCAATCCAGCGATTGAGCATGGAGTACGAAGGCTGATGAATCAGCAGAGGCACGCCCGCGCTCTTCAGGATTGCGGCGGCCTGGCGTGTGCGCTCCGGGCTGTACGACGAGATGCCGACGTAGAGCGCCTTGCCCTGATGCACCGCGCTGACGAGCGCGCCCATGGTCTCTTCGAGCGGCACGTTGTCCCACGGGCGATGCGCGTAGAAGATGTCAACGTAGTCGAGGCCCATGCGCGCGAGGCTTTCGTCGAGCGAGGCCAACAGATATTTGCGCGAGCCGCCGATCCCGTAAGGGCCGGGCCACATGTCCCAGCCGGCCTTGGTGGAGATGAGGAGTTCGTTGCGCAGGCCGGCGAAATCCTTGCGCAGAATCGCGCCGAAGTTCTCTTCCGCCGATCCATACGGTGGTCCGTAGTTGTTGGCGAGGTCGAAATGCGTCACGCCGCGATCGAAGGCGCGGCGAATGACCGCGCGGCCGGTCTCGAAGACATCGGCGCCGCCAAAGTTCTGCCATAGGCCCAGCGACACCGGCGGCAGCACGATGCCCGACTGCCCGCACCGCCGAAACAACGCGCCGTCATACCTCTTCGCATCGGGAACGTAGCTCATTCAAGCCTCCACAAGCTCGCGCGCGCTCAAAGCAGGCCGCGACCGCGCAAGCGATTCGACAAGCAGTATGGCATATGCGGATGGGCGTGCCATTCCGGTTGCAAAGCCCTGCGCAATCACAGGATTCGCCACAACTGCTAAAATGGAAGCAGCCGCGTTGTGCGGCAATTCATATCATTTTCATCTCTCAACGCGGCCCCCGGCCGCATCCAGAGAAGCTCAAAGAAAAGGAACTCCGCACCTGTGACCCAGACGATACGCAATATCGCCATCATCGCCCACGTCGACCACGGCAAGACCACGCTGGTCGACGCCATGCTGCGCCAGGCGGGCACCTTCCGCGCCAACGAGCAGGTGGCCGACCGCGTGATGGACTCAAACGAACTGGAGCGCGAACGCGGCATCACGATTCTCGCCAAGAATACGGCCATCAACTTTGGCGAAGGCAAGATCAACATCGTGGATACGCCCGGCCACGCCGATTTTGGAGGCGAGGTTGAGCGCGCGCTCAAGATGGTAGACGGCGTGATGCTGCTGGTGGATGCAGCCGAAGGCCCGCTGCCGCAGACGCGCTATGTGCTGGCCAAGGCGCTTGAGGCCAAGCTCAAGCCCATCGTGGTGATCAACAAGATTGACCGCCCCGACGCGCGCCCGCAGGAAGTGCTGAACGAGATCTACGATCTGTTCATCGATCTCGATGCGGAAGAGTCGCAGCTTGATTTCCCCGTGCTCTACGCGGTTGCCAAGGCGGGCACGGCAACAACGGACCTGGCCAAGCCGGGCACCGACCTGCAGCCGCTGTTCGAGTCGATTGTTTCGACGATTCCGGCCGCCACAGGCGATGCTGAAGGGGCGCTGCAGATTCTTGTTACCAATCTTGACTACTCGGAATACTTCGGTCGCATCGCGATCTGCCGCGTCTTTCAGGGCACGCTGCATGCGGGTGACGAGGTCAATATCTCCAAGCGCGACGGCAGCCTGCAGAAGACGAAGATCACCAAGCTGTTCACCTTCAGCGGACTCAAGCGCACCGAGACCACGGAGACCACCATCGGGGACATTGTTGCCATTGCCGGTGTTGAGGGCATCACCATTGGCGAGACCATCACCGGCATTGAGAACCCCGCGCCGCTGCCACTGATCGTGATTGACGAGCCGACGATTGCAATCCAGTTCAGCGTGAACAACGGGCCGTTCGCGGGACGCGAAGGCCAGTATGTGACGAGCCGCAATCTGCGCGAGCGCCTCGAAAAAGAGCTGCTCACCAATGTTTCCATTCGCGTGGAAGATACCGGCTCGCCGGACACGTTCAAGGTGCTGGGCCGCGGCGAGCTGCAACTCGCCATTCTCATCGAAATGATGCGCCGCGAAGGCTTCGAGCTGATGGCGGGCCGGCCTGAGATCGTGACCAAGATGGTGGACGGCACGCGCATGGAGCCTGTCGAGCACCTCACCATCGACGTGCCGGAAGAGCACACCGGCGTGGTGATTGAGAAGCTCGGGCCGCGCAAGGGCGAGATGACCAAGATGCACAATCACGGCTCAGGTCGCGTGCGCATGGAGTTCCGTGTGCCCAGCCGCGGCATCATCGGCCTGCGCAGCGAGATGCTCACGGAGACGCGCGGCACCATCGTGATGAATGCGCTCTTCGACGGCTACATTCCTTATCAGGGCGAGATTCCGCAGCGGCCCACGGGCGCGCTCATCTCGGACCGCCAGGGTGTAACCACAACTTACTCGCTCAACGGGCTGCAGGAGCGCGGCATTCTCTTCCTTGGTGCGGGCGTTGAAGTCTATGAGGGCATGGTCGTGGGCGAACACTCGCGCGACAACGACCTCGACGTGAACGTTGTCCGCGAAAAGAAGATGACCAACATGCGCGCATCGAGCGCCGATGAAGCGATTCGACTGGTGCCCTATCGCGCGCTCAATCTGGAGCAGGCCATCGAGTTCATCGCCGACGATGAGTTAGTCGAGGTAACTCCCAAGTCGCTCCGCCTGCGCAAGAAGATTCTGCAGGCCAACCGGCGTCCCAAGCGCTGGGAGAAGGTGGGCGCATAAGTTAACCCGGAGGCTGCCATGAGTTACAAGGCGATCAATCTGCAACAGAAGTTGGCTTTGTTTGCGGACCAGTGGCAGCCCAGGGTCCTCGCCGAGATGAATGACTACCAGTTCAAGGTGGTCAAGCTGCAAGGCGACTTTGTCTGGCATCATCACGACAACACCGACGAAACCTTCCTCGTGATTGAAGGCGACTTGCGCATCGACTTCCGCGATGGGGCTGTGCACATTGGCGCGGGAGAGATGTTCGTGGTGCCCAGGGGCGTGGAGCATAAGCCCTTCGCCGAGTGCGAGGTCAAGCTGATGTTGATTGAGCCCCGCGGCGTGCGCAACACCGGCGAAGAAACGGGCGAGCGGACCGCGCCCAATGACGTGTGGATCTAGCGTCGTCTAGCCCAGTCGCCGCTTCGCTTCAAGCACGCGCTGCAATGCTTCTTCCGCCGTTGCGCCTGTCGAGGATAAGTGTCCCATTTTGCGCCCCGCGCGTGCTTCGCGCTTCTCGTAGAGGTGCAGGCGCACGCCTTCGACGGCGAGGGCTGCGGCGAAGTTCGGTTCGTCGGCGCGATTGAGCCACACATCGCCGAGTAGATTCACAATCGCGCAGGGTGAGATCAACTCTGTCGAGCCGAGCGGCAGATTGCACGTCGTCCGCACCAGTTGCTCAAACTGGCTGGTGACGCAGCCGCGCTCGCTCTGGTGGTAGCTGTTGTGGGGGCGCGGCGCGAGCTCGTTCACGTAGAGCTTGCCTTCGGTGGTCACAAACATCTCCACGCAGAGCAGGCCTTCAATCTTCAGCGAGGCGATGATGGATTCCGCGAGTGCTTCGGCGTGCAGCTCGAGTGCTGCTGGAATTTCGGCGGGCAGCACGCTCCACGCGAGAATCTGATTCTCGTGGTGATTGCGCGCGGCGGGATAACTGCACGCATCGCCCGCCGGCGTGCGCGCGGCCATCACGCTGATCTCGCACTCGAGATTGAGCGCCTGCTCGGCGACCGCCGGCTGCTCGCCGAGCGCCTTCCATGCGGCGGTAATCGTCTCTTCTGTCGCAGGCGCATCGAAGCCGATGCGTACCTGCCCACGGCCGTCGTAGCCGCCGCGGCCGATCTTGAGGAACACGCGGCCGCCCAGCGCGGGCACGGCTTCTTGTAACTCAGCCTCGCTTGTCACCACGCGAAAGGGACCGACGGGAAAGCCATTCTCGGCGAGCCACGCCTTCTGCAGCGTCTTGTCCTGGATGATGCGGATCGGTTCGACGCCGGGGCGCAACAGTGCTATGCGTGCGACTTCGCTCAGCGCGTCGACGCCGATCTGCTCGATCTCCAGTGTCACCGCGTCCGCGCCGGTTGCGAGGCGGCGCGCGGCATCGGCGTCATCCCAGCGGCCCACGATGGTTTCGTCCACGACGAAGCTTGCAGGGCATGCGGCCTGGGGGTCCATCACGCGCACGCGATAGCCCATGGTGCGCGCGGCCATCGCGGTCATGCGGCCTAGCTGGCCGCCGCCGAGGATGGCGATGAGTCCGCCCGGGCGGACGATCGGCTTATCGATGTTGAGCGTCGAGTCGTTGCTCAAGCGGGGCCATCTCCGCTATCGAGACCTTGTACGAGCACTTCTTCCGTGCGCGCCTTGCGCCACACGGCCAGTCGTTCGTAGAGCACCGCGTCGGTGGTGGCGAGCATCTCCGCCGCCAGCAGAGCCGCGTTGGCCGCACCCGCCTTGCCAATGGCGAGGGTCCCGACGGGCACGCCCTTCGGCATCTGCACGATGGAGAGCAGGGCGTCGAGGCCGTTCAACTGCGTGGCCGCGACGGGCACGCCGAGCACGGGAATCAGCGTTTTGGCCGCGAGCATTCCGGGTAGATGCGCTGCGCCGCCCGCGCCCGCGATGATGACGCGCAGTCCGCGGTCGCGCGCGGTCGATGCGTATTCGAACAACAAGTCGGGCGTGCGATGCGCACTGACGACGCGCGCCTCATGCGGAATCTGCAGTGCGCGCAACATCTCGACGGCAGCGGCCATGACTTCATAGTCGGTCTGGCTGCCCATCACCACGCCTACCAGCGGCTTTTCTTTCATGAGGCGATTATACGAGAGTGTTCATTTTCTGAACCATGTCTCGACCGCGACCTGAATCACGGCAAAGACCACGCTGGCCGCGGCGAGGAAACCCTTGGCGCGCTGCCAGTTCTGTTCGTGACGCTCCATGCGGCGCTCCAGCTCGGCGATGCGGCCGCCGTTGCCGTCGCCAAGGAGGCTGCTCATCTGCGTTTTGAGCACGCTCAGGTCGCTCAGCACCTGCGCTTCGAATTCATTCATCATTCGCATGCACTGGACTCCATGAATTGATTAAGACCCGAGCGGCAGGTTAAGAATCAGCACCGCGGAGAACTCCGAGTAGTTAGGCGGGGTGGCCCCGTCGTAGGCGCGCACGTAGTAGCGGTCGCTGGCCGCGATGCGCGTGAAGGACAGAGTTTCGGTTGCGGCGCGTATGACGAGATCCGTGTCTTCGCCGGGTTGGAAAGCGTAATCGCGCAGGCGAATCTCAAAGCCGCCGCCGGTGGGCGGCGTGGTTCCGGTGCTGATCGTGACGGTGGCGCCGCTAAGTGAGGTCATGGTGAGTTCGCTCAGGTTTGCGGCGAATGTCGGATTAATGACTGCGGGCAACCAGGTATCGGCGGGCACGGTCGCGCTGGTCCTGATGGCTAAGTCGGCGGCCCAGTCGTTGGCAAAGGCGATTTCATACTCGACTAAGTCTGGATAACATGGCGGGTAAGTGACTTTGACGCGGCGGACGACGACCTGCGCGTCGAGGTCTGTCGAGGGCGCGTTGAGTTGGAGCGCGTCGCCGGGCCACACGTCTGCTGCGAAGCTGGAGCGTGTGCCTTTATAAGTACCGCTCCACAGTGCACTGACCCCCGACGCGATCTGGGCCAGAGTAAGCGCGGCGTCGCGGCAATCCTGCGAGCTGCGCGCGGCGGGATTGGTGACGGTGCCGATCCACGCGCTGACCGGCGGCAGGCCGGAGGCGGTGAGCGCGGCCTGGCTGGCGGTGTTGACGGCGCGGCCCACGGCGCGGCTCACGCTGCGATAGGTGACGGCGATCTGCTCGCCGACCGGCGGCGTGAAGCCGGTGTAGAAGGCGAGCTTGCCGGTGCGCTCGACGTGGCACTCTGCGCCCTGCGCGGTGGTGCCGAGGCGGCGCGTAAACGCTGCGCCGCCGGATGGCGTGCTGGTGACCCAGCCCGAGCCGAGGTTGGTGAGGTTGAGCGCGCGCATGGTGCCGGTGAGGCTGAGACTGTTGGCCGCGACCACCCAGCAGGTGTCGGGCAGTGCTTCGATTGCGCCGTCGTAGAGAACGACGGGCATGCCTGCGACGCCGTCGACAAACTCCTGTAGTTCAAAGAGCACCTGCGCGGGGAGCGTGCTGGTTTCGCCGCCGTTGGCGATGACGCCGCTGTCTCCAGAGGCGCGATAGAAGGAGAGGTCGCGCTCCGTCTCGTTGCAGTGCACGCGCACGCGCAGCGCGTATTGATTGGCAGGGTTGACGGCATAGCCGGAGCCGACGAGCGCGCCCTGCACATAAGGCTGCAGCGTGACTGCGCCGGTGCCTTCAGCTGCGGTGGCGTAAAAGCCGGCCTGGCACGATTCGAGAGTCTGATCGCCGACGAAGAAGCCGGGCAGGATGCCGTTGCTGCCGTTGGCGAGTGTGACGCCAGTGGCTTCAAGCAGAAGCGTGCCGCCCATTTCGACCTTGTTGACTGCGGTGAGCCGCACCTGGCCGTCGTAGCCGCTGCCGCCGCTCATCACCAGGCCGCCGACGCCGGGCGCCATGTATCCGACGGGCAGCGACCACAGGCTGAGATTGAAGGTGGACTGCGTGAACGACTCGGTGATGAGCGTCGATTTCGATGTCGGTAGAAAGAACGGCGCGGCAGAGAGATCGAATGTAGTGGTGACGCCATCGCCGAGAAAATATTCGGTGACATAGGCGGCGGGTTCGTTTTCGCCGCAGACGGTGAAGTCGTTGGCGAGCGCACGCTTCGCCGCGGCGGTAAGTGTGAGGTTGGCGAGGTTGAGGCTGCCATCGGTCTCATTGAGCGCGTGCACGGCGGCTGGAACGGAATAGAGCTCGAGTGCGCCATTCACCGCGCGATAAGCGGCGCGCGCATCGTTTGCCGCCTGGCCGACACTGGTGCTCCAGCTTGCGCCGGGCTCGGAAACGAAGCTGCCGACGGCGGTGGAAAGACTGACTCCGGCTGTGGAGATGGTTGCCATGCCGGTGCGCGTGACCATGGCGATGACGAGCGCGCCTGCGGTGGTGTTGGCGGTGCTGGCCGCGGGTGCGATGCCTGCCTGATCGAGCAGCAGCTCGTCGCTGATGGCCTGCAGCGCGATGCGATAGCGCGGGCCTTCGAGGGCCATGCCTGCGTACTCGGGCAGCGGGGTGACGGCGAGGTAGCCGGTGAAGTAGATGGTGCCGTCGTCGCCGGTGACGGCGATGGATTGATTGCGCGTGGGCATGGCGAGGCCGCCGTTAACGGGCAGGCTGAGCCAGAGTTGGCACACGGAGGGCTCGTTGAGCGTGCGTTCGATGGTGAGCGGCCGCTCCGCGTCGAGGGCTACGGTGTAGTCCGTGCCTTGGATGGTGATTTTCATCAGCGAGCCTCAAGTAAGTGGGTTAGATCAGCGCGTTGGGCGCGGGCAGAAAGCTGCGATAGCAAACGACGCGCTCGCCGTCGAGCGCGATCGGTGACGGGGAGCGCGAGGAACTGGCCTTTGAGCGCGGCGCGTGCGTGTGCGCCCTTGTCTTTCGCGTCGAGGGTGCTCATGGCTTCTGCTGCGCCGGCCATGGGTTGCAGGCGCGGATAGTGGAAGAAGACGCGCTCGCCCTGCGTGCCTTCGAGGACGAACAACGCGGACCACTCCTGATAGAAGGTGCCGCCTTCGCGATCGACGAAGCCTTTGAGTGCCTGCAGCCTTTGCGCCGGTTGCGGGCGCGCCGCCGGGCAGTGGCGCGGCGAGCGCGAGCGTGGAGCTGCTGACCGATGTGACCAGCGCGACGTTGAAGGTGATGCGGCGAATGTAATCGACATCGGTGAGCGCGGTGCGCACATAGGCGCCGGCGATGGGTGAGCCGACGTAGCCGGTCTGCGTGGTGTAGTCCACGTCGCAGGCGATGAGCGAGCCGGCGGCGAAGTTGGCGGCGTCGGTGGAGGCGAGCACGATGGAGCTCGCTGTCGAGCCGCTCTGCGGCACAACGGCGGGCGCGGCGGGACCCCGTCGGCCGCGCCGGGGCTCCGGCAGCGGGCGCGAGCAGGTTCATGTGCTGCGCGCCGGTGGCCAGAGCCATCGTAAGCTTTGTCCAGCTCAGAAACTCGCAGCTCACTTCAGCTTCGAGCGTGGTCGCGCACCTGTTCGAGCGGCGCGGCGGGAATGCCGGTGAGCAGCGGCGCGGATTTGCTGGCGGATTTGCGCGCGAAGTTCTGGATGCAGCCGAGGCTGACCCAGGGGGTGGGGGGTGTGCCGAGTGGGAAGCGCCCTGCTCGGAGGGATCGAAGAGCACGGGCGCAGCAGCGGCGCGATTGACGGGCGCGAAGTAGGCGCGCACGCGGCGCGCGACGGGCGCGGGAGCCGAAAACCAGCTTTGCGTCATTTACTCCCCCTGCTCCTGATAGCTGTAGACCATGACTTTTGCGGACCGGCTGAGGCGGTCGCGCTGCGTGACGAGCGGCGTGAAGACGGGCTCGTCCCAGAAGACGCTGCGTGAGCATTGCGGCCGGCGGCTGCGCGGTGTAGTTGAGCTTGGGCGTGTAGAAGGGCTCGAGCATGCGCGATGCACTTCTTCGAATCCATTTCACTCAGCGCGCGGCCGCGGTCGAGCCCGCCGAAGGCCTGCGTGCCGCAGGTCTGGTAGAGGATCTCGCACTCTTCGGCGGCCATCGCGGAGCTGAGATCGACATCCGTGCCGAGGCCGAGCCAGCGCAGCACGAAGACATCGTTGGGCAGCGGGCTCATGGGCGCTTCGGCTTCTTCCACAAAGATGCCGGGCCGCACTGCGCCGCGCAGCAGCACGGTGCGCTCGGGATTGAGCGCGGCCAGGCGCGTGCGCAGCGCACCGTAAAACGAATCTTTCGCATTTTGCATGGGAGTTTTCTCCTCGCGCGCCGCGCGTGCGTTGTTTAGAGTGCCTGCGGTCGCGCCTCGCGCAGCAGCAAGCGGTAGAGATAGACCTGGCCGAAGACTTCGTTGGCGGCCACGGACTCGATGAGGAAGTCCTGCCCGGCGACGGTGACGGCCAGGGTCATCGAGAAGAGCGCCTGCGCCGAGGGCAGATCGAGCGTGCTGATCTGCGCGGCTACGCTGGTGGCGGAGACGAGCAGCTCCCACAGCGTGGCGTCATTCTCTTTGAGCGCGGGACGCAGACGGCGCATCACGACAGGGCTGATGACCACATCGGAAAACGTTGTGGCCACAATGCCCATCTCGGACTGGTTCGAGTCGGTGGTTGCGCCGGTGACGCGCAGCAGCGCCGTGGCTCCGCCCACGGAGCGCAGCAGCGCGTCGGCCAGCCTCTGCGGCGCGCTGGTCGGATTGCGCGGTGCGGTATCACTCATCGTTTACCCCAGCCTGTTCGCGATGTAAGGACGGAGCCATGCCTGCACGGTTTCGTCCAGCAGCGAACTTGAGAAGTACTGCATCTGCATCGTGTCGATTTTGGTGCGGCTCGCGTTGAGCGCGGGCGTGGATTGCGCGTTGCGCACGATCTGCGCGCAGGCGGTTTTGACGTCGTCGCCGATGACGGCGAGTCCCGCGGTGTAGGTGGCCATGACCTCGTTGTAGGGCAGGCCGTAGAGATTGAAGGGCAGCGTGAGCTCGCCGGTGTTGGGGTCGAAATCGACCGTGTTGGGATCGATGCCGGTCCACTGGCCGGGCAGGGAAAAGGCCCATGCGATCTCGGTCATG
This sequence comes from uncultured Acidobacteriaceae bacterium, assembly GCA_963783925.1. Lineage (GTDB taxonomy): Bacteria > Acidobacteriota > Terriglobia > Terriglobales > Acidobacteriaceae > Telmatobacter. The sequence goes on from CAWAPM010000001.1 coordinate 1,080,047, forward strand.
GGCGTGTCGAGCGCCTCGCCACGGCGCGGTTTGGCGAAGCGGCCCTCGAGCGAGACGATGGGCGACGTGGCTGTGCCCAGCGGCGCCAGCGGCAGATAGCTGAGCAGCACGGTCTGCGCGCCGGCGGTGATGCGCAGCCGCTCAGTGTACTGGATCACGTTGAGATCGGGGCGGCGGCAGAAGCTGTTGATGAGCGCCGTGGCCGCGGTGATCCAGTCCGCCGTGGTGCTCGCGGGCAGTCCGTAATTTGGATAATCTTCTGGCTCGAGGTAAGGCATGGATGCGTCCTCTCAAGATGGGACTAGTGGTCAGTTGTCAGGGGTCAGGGTCAGGGGTCAGGGATCAGAAACCTCTGACCTCTGATCCCTGACCCCTGCTTTAGCTACCGGTCGACGAGCACCTGGTAGTGCGCGTAGCTTGCGCCCTTGACTACGACCGCGCCGAACTTGACGGCGATGTACTGATAGGTGAGGGTGTTGGGCAGGCCGAGCTGGAAGATGCGCGGCGTGGGATCGCCGAGCCAGTGATACTCGATGAGATCTTCCGTGACGATGTAGGCCGGCAGCACCGCCGAGCCCGAGCCGGGCGTGCCGGTGTAGCCGAGGCTCCAGTCGGGAATGAGGGGCAGATCGCCCGCCTGCGTGGAAAGCATTTTGACGCGCAGGCCGCCGGTGATGGTGTCGGTATTGAGCACCACGTTGAACTCGGCCTTCATTTCGCGGTCGATGAGATCGAGCAGCACGGGGTTGGCGTAGATGGCGGTGGGCCGCACCTGGTAGCCGTTGCTGGCGACCATCTCCGCGACCGCGGACTTGATGCCGTCGACGATGGAGGCGGTGGTGCCGATGGTGGTGGTCTGGCCGCCGCCAGCGATCTGCGCGATTGCGCCCATGTACTGCGTGGTGGTGGGCGAGCTGAGGCTGGTGTCGTTGCCGTTCCACAGCGCCACATCGTGGGTGAGCATGACGCCGCTCACGGTGTCGGCGAGGTCCTTGGCCTGGAGGTAGGCGAACTGCTGCTGCTGGTTGCCGAGCTCCACGTCGAAGAGGTTGTAGTTGATCTGCGAGACGATGGCCTTGAGCGGGACGCTGCGCTCGACGCGCGTTGGGCTGACGGTGGGCGCGGCGATGCTGCGCGGATTGACGAAGCCCGAGGTGCCGGGATTGGGCAGGGCGGTTTCTTCAAAAAAGCGCGAGGGATGGCCGGTGGCGGGCACCTGCTTGATGCGCTGGCCGAAGGGGCTGGAGCGGCGGCAGATGTCGAAGATCTCGGTCTGGTACAGGGGCACTTCGACGGCGCCCGGCCCGATGTAGTCGGCGGCCGCGTGGATGTCTGCAAACGATGCGTTCATGGATTCTCTCTCCGTAGCTGCTAGCTTCTAGCTGCTAGCCTCTAGCTGGTTCGTGGTGCTTGGGGATGGTGTGCGGTGCTGAAGCGCTGGCGCACCAGATCGCTAGCTAGCAGCTAGAAGCTGAAAGCTAGAGGCTGCACTTACGCGATGGCGCCGGCGCGGAGCAACTGGCTCTTGACGGCGATGCGCTGCTCGAGGCTGAGCCCGGCGAGGGCCGCGTCGAGGGTGCGCACGTCGACGGGGCCGTCGGCGATGCCGTGCTTGGCGAGCATCTCGCTGGTGGCCGCGGGCACGGTGCGGCGCAGCACCTGCGGTGCGGCAGACTGGACCGAGGCCTGAATTTTGAGCTGCTCGATTTCGCGCTCGGCCGCGGCGAGTTTTTCGGCGAGCTCGCGGGTCGCCGCGGCGACCTCGACGGTGGCGGAGATCTTGTCGATCTCGCCGGTCATGGCGCTGATGGCTGCGCCGCGCTCCTCGAGCCAGTTGAGGGTGCGCTCCAGCAGAGCGGTGGCGGCTTCAAGGCGCTCGGCGATCTGTGTGACTTCGTGATCCATAACAATTCCTTTCCTGGGTCAACTACTAGCTGCTAGCTTCTAGCCTCTAGCTTGTTCGGAGTTACTTTCCTGTTAAGGGTTTCGCTGTCAGCGGGGGATCAGCTAGAAGCTGATAGCTAGTAGCTAACAGCTCGTGGGTTAACTCGCCATGCGAAAACTGGTGGCGCGGTAGGCGGCCTTCTCGCGCAGGAGAATGGCCGCGCCGGTGAAAGTGACACGGGTAAGTTTCCAGACCTCGGCGCGCATGTCTTCGACGCGGGCGTCGGCGAGCTCATAACTCATGCCCATGGCCTGCGGGGCCTGGGCGCGGATGGCGGTGGCCACCTCGGGGAAGTCGCGGGCGTAAAGATAGCCGCGCACCACGATGCGGTTGCCGTTGAGGTCGGCCTCGGTGAGCAGGCCGATCTTGCGGCGGGTGTCGTGGCCGTCCCAGCCGGGACGGTAGTCGACGGCCATGCCCAGCAGCGAGGGCAGGGCTTTTTCGGCTGCCGCGCGGGTGAGCATGACGCGGTGCCCGCGCGCGCCGGCCGGAGCCTTGTCGCTGGCTGCGTTGACGACCGTTAATACGCCTTCGAAGTTGACCCGGTTGGGGTGGCCCTCGACGTGAGGAAACTTGACTGCCATGGCTTCCAATCGCATGGAATCTCCGCTGAAGTTCGCATCAGGGGCTAAAGCCCCCGTTGATTTGATGGACATGATCGGCACGGCTGAAGCCGTGCCCTGTTACAAAGCGTTGAAGCTCCGGCGGAACAGCAAGCCCGCGGGGCGCGGCCCGGGAAGAGTCAGGTGGATCGGTATGTCGTTGTTATGTGCCGGATAGACCCTCCACTGTGCCGGATAACTGGGCTGTGCCGGACTTAGTGAGTGGGGCGAGGCCGCGCATGGCCCGTACTTCGTCCACGGTGTAGACGCCGGCCTCAAGTAACTGGACCTGCACGGCCAGCTCGGTCTCTTCGTCGCGGGCGTTGAGGTCGTTGAAGACGAACTCGAACTCGCGCCAGCCGATGCATTTGGTGAAGAGGTCGCGGGTGATATGGCCGGCGAGTAACTGGGCCAGCGGCTGGATGGCGCCGCGGAAGGCCTCGTCGGCCAGCTCGGCGGCGGTGGAGCGATTGACGTCGCCTTCGAGGCCAAGCAGCAACGGCGGCAGGCCGAAGGCGTTGGCGATCATGCGGATGAGGAACTGCTGCCAGGCGAGGCGGAGGTCGGCATCGGTGCCCTGGGCGAAGCGCAGGACTTCGGGCTTTTGCTCGGTGGAGATGAGCGGGACGCGGCCTGTGCCTTCGATCTCGTCCTGCCACCAGCGGATGAGCCGGTCGTGCTGGGCGGGGGTGGCCTCGTTGAGCCAGACCGCATATTGCGCGACGGCATTGGCGGCGAGCTTGCCGGCGAAGCGGTGCGCGGCGAGGAACTGGTTGACGGTTTCGAAGGCGACCTCGAGGGGGCCGAGGCCGAAGGGGGTGAAGCTGCGCGGGTTCATGCGGATGTAGATGAGCTGGTCGTCGCGCAGGGCGATGCTGCCTGCGGCGCCAGGGCTTCCCGCGGAGCTGCCGCCGTCAACCGGAACCTCGTACTGCCCTGTCGCAGTGACTTGCGCGTAGCGCGGGACATCGGCGGAGCCGTCCCACTTGGCGTTGATGCGGATCGACGCGCCATCGACGGGCCAGAGCTGGGCGGGGCGGTCGGAGTCGCCGGTGGGCTCCATCTCGATGGCGCCGTAGCCGCCGGTGAGCGCGTCCTCGATGACCTGCTCGATGAGGGTGCGGAAGCTGTCGGAGGAGTTTGGTTCCTCCAACGTGAGGCGCAGGGCGCGCAGTTTGGCGCGGGCGTCGGCGAGATCGCCGGGAGCGATGCCGCGGCGGACGCGGACCTGCCAGTCCATGGCGGCGATGCGGTCTTTGATGACGTTGATGGCGCGGCGCACGATGGGGGTTTCGGCGAAGCGGCGCAGGTTGGCGGGCGTGGGCTTGGGCAGCAGGCGCGACGGGAACTGGCCCGCGAATGAAACTGGACTGAGGATGGCGGGGAGGGCCAGGGTTTTTCTGTCGCTGTTTGGGTTGGCCTCGGCGGAGAGGGATTCCCCGCGCCCGCTGCCGGTGGCCTGCCGCCAGAGCTCCCGTACTGTGTGTGTACCCTTCACGCGCATGTGTTCTCCCGAAAAAGAAAAGGCATGGCCCGCGATGGGACCATGCCTGGTGTAGCTGCTGGCAGCGCCTGCACTGTTGCAGAGCGCTGTTTTTGACTTACATACTGATGTTAGCGGAATGCCGCATAATTATCGGCAAAGTTGGCAAAGATTTTTTTGACGGGATAAGTGTCTGCGAGATATGGAGTTAGGAGATAGGCGCGGAGAAAAGAAAGCGGCGCGGGGCTTGACTTGATGTGCGGGCAGGTTTGTTTTTGGTCCCTGAGTCCCTAGTCCCAGTCCTAGTCCCTAGTCCCTAGTCCCCAGTCCCTAGTTTTTAGTCCCTGTCTCACTCACACCCGCAGCTCGCGGCGGGCGGTGTCGGCCACGCGGCTGAGGTCCGATGTGGTGAGGACGCGGATCTGGTGCTCTTCCATGGTCTCGATGCCGAAGCGGTAGGAGGCGAGGCGATCGGGGTCGTCGTCCGTGGCGCCGAGTTTCTGGGCGGGCTCGACGATGGCGGTGAGCTCGAGGGCGGCCTTCTCCACGCGCTCGACGCCGGCGCGCAGGGCGGAGGCGGAGAAGGCGAGGACCTTGGCCGTCTCCACGCCGGGCTCGAGGGCCACGGCATGGAACATCCTGATCACTCCGTTGGGGCGGTAGCCGGCGTCGATGCGCAGGGGGTCGCCGGGGCGGGTGTAGTCGGCGGCGGCGATGCGCTTTCTCATCAGGTCCCAGACCCCGGCCCGTTCGAACTCGGCGCGCATGCGGGTGTGGAGGGCGGCGCGGCCGCTGAGGCGGTCTGCCTTCTCCCTCTTGGGAGGGTCGATGTACAGGCGCATCAGTTCCTCGACTCCGGCGGGCAGGCTTTCCGCGAGGTAGGCCTTGGGGTCGGTGATCTGCACGGAGAGGGAGAGGGATTCGTCGAGGATGCGGCGCAGTTTGCCTTCCTGGTCTTCGGTAAGGCGGCGGCGCAGCTCGGACTCCATGCCTTCGAGCAGGACGGTGTCGGCGTCGGGATCGAGGCAGCGGACGCGGCGCCAGTCGCGGGTGAAGCGGATCTCGGGAGGCGCGCCGTCTTCCGGACGCAGCACCACGCCGATGTGCACGAACTCGTTGCGGACGGGGTCAGGCACGTAGCGCAGGAGCTGGAAGGCGCAGGGCAGGCGGTCAGGCATGCTTGGCCTCCGTTGCGGCTCGGGGTGCGGTGTGCTGCGCGGGTTGTACGGTGTGCGTCATCGGTTACATCAGTCTCTCTGGGCTGCTGGGGCCGTTGGTACCGATGTTAGTCGGCGGGAGGGAATCGCTCCACCCGGAAGTGAGGATTGGGGGTGAGGCGAGACCCCAATTGGGAAAGGGCTGGCGGTCGGAGCGGGCGAAGGCTTCGATGAGCTCGCGGATGCGGCTGCGCCGGGTGAGGAGCTTTTCGATGAGGGCTTCCAGGTCGCTCATGTCGCCGCCGTACCAGGCGGGTGGGACCTCGCTGGCGGCGGCCCAGACGGTGTCGGCGGGCAGAGTTTCGAGCCGGGTGAGCCAGGGCTCGAAGGACTCCCAGCCGGTGACGCTGCGATAGACGTCGTTGCGGTAGTAGACGCCACGGAGTGGCGCGTCGGCGAAGCGCCACTCGCCGGCGTGGAAGCAGTAGCCGTAGTCGATGAAGATGGCGCGGTAGCGGCGCTCGCGGGGCTTGCGCGCGAAGACGGCCTGGCGGCCGTTGGCGTTGCCGGTCCACTTGTCGAGGGCGAGAATGCCGGCGAACTCGGCCAGGTTGCGGAGGCCGGCGAGCTGCTCGGCGGGCAGATAGTCGACCACCTGGCCGGGCATGAGGCCGCCCACGAAGCGGGAGCCGAAGTGCAGGCCGGGCGCGCATTTTTCTTTGCTGCGGCCGAGGTCGATCTCCAGTTCCGGCGTGTGGTCGATGAGCCAGGGGGAGACCTCGACGATCTCGGCGTGGGGCGCGGTGAGGCCGGCGGCGAGCGCCAGCCGCGAGGCGATGAGCTCGTTGGCGAGGACGCGGGTGTGCTGGGGGTTGTTCTGGAACTTGACCACGTAGGCGTGGCCGTCGCCGCCCAGCATGAGGTGGCCCTGCGCGCCGCCGCGCATGCGCCGGATGTGCTGCACTGCGGGAACGGCCAATGGTTTCCTCCGCGCCATGAAGTTGCTGCGAGGATTGTAAGGCAGCTACTAGCTCCTAGCCGCTAGCTTCTAGCTGGGCTCTGGCCGTGGGCGCTTTTGAGGCTTTTCGCTGCCATCGATGCTCGGCGGCTTCGGGGACAATCGAACAGCTAGTAGCTAGTAGCTAGTAGCTCGTTTCTTACGGCCAGGGCGATGGCCATGGCGAGGATGCGGTCGTCGTGGGCACCCGCCCTGGCTCCTGTCGAGCCGTTGGGCAGGCGGATGAAGCTGCGGCACTCGGCGAGCAGCTGCGCGCTCATGAAGCAGCCGGGCTGCTCAATCAGCGCGGCCGCGAGGCGGGCGAGCATGGCGGGGCGGGTGACGGAGTTGGTGAGAAAGCCGGGCTGCTTGTTCTGCTCATACACACGCGGGTAGGCGCAGTTGGTCGCGGCCAAGGCGAGGATGCCGGTGCCGTGGTTGTTGCGTTCGATGACCAGCGTGGCGGTGTTGTAAGTGTGCGCGAGACCGGTGACGAGGCGCGCGAGCTCGCTGCCGCCGACATGCGCGGCGAACTCGGCGCATTGCAGGCCGGACTCCATCTCGATGACCTGCGCGGCGGAGTTGTCGCCGTCGCTGCCGCCGCCGGCGGGGTCGACGGCGACGAGGTAGCGCTTGCCGGGCAGAGGCGGAAGCCAGACCTGCAGCGCGCCGTTCATGCGGGTTTCGAGGACGGGCGGCAGGGTTTTGAGGCGGGCCTCGAGGGCGTCGAGCTCGAAGACGCACTCGCCGCTTGAGCGGAAGCAGTTTTCGGGGTCTTCGGCGTACTCCTGTTTGGCGAGGCCGCGGAAGTTGGCGCGGAGCTGGCGGCGGAAGCCGATCTGGGCGAGAGTGAGGCCTTCGCGCGCGATGAGAGTTTTCTCTTCTTCGGTGAGGGTGGAGGCATTGACGGGTTCGGCTCGATAGCGGGGCTCCATCCACCAGGGGAAGAAGTGGCGGATCATTTGAGTTGGGCCCGTCTCGACGGCCCTCTGCCATTCCTCGTGGAAGCAGCCGCCGATGCCGTCGGGGGTGGACTCGAGGACGAGCTCGCCGGTGGGCACGAGTGCGGCGCGCAGGCCGGCCAATGTTTCCGCGGGGTCGCCGGGCCAGCGGGCCAGCTCGCTGCAATGCAGGTTCTGCGCGGTGAGGCCGCGGCCGGCGTTGCGGTCGGCGGCGGAGACGACGAGGTATTGCGAGTCGAGCGTGGGAAAAGCGAGCTGGCGCACGTTGGCGCGCGAGGTTTTGAGGGGGCCCGAGCGCAGCGGTTCCGGCAGGCAGGCGACGAAGCGATGCACGATGCGGAAGATCTCTTCGGCGGCCTCCTGCGTATGCGCGACCTGCAGGGTGAGGGTGCCGGGGTGGGTGATGGTGCGCAGAAAGAAGCGCGCGGCGATCCAGGTGGTGAGGCCCATCTGGCGGGCCTTGAGGATGATGTTGTGCTGGCCTCGGCGCTGCTCGAACCTTTGCTGGACAGGATTGGCGATAAGCGGAGTGGTAGCGCCGTCGCGGGTGCGGACGCGCAGCCAGCGCTGGGCGAGGGCCATCGCGATGGTGCGGCCGCCGAGGCTCTGCGGACGGCGGTCGAGCATGGTGCCGAGGCGGAGAAGTTCCTCGCGGTCGTGGGCGAAGAGGACGGGTTCGGATGCTGATTCAGCGTGGAGTTCGAGCACGGCACCTGCGGTGCGGCAGACGCGCTGCGCGCGGAGTGAGAGTGTCTGGCTGAGGCTCGTGGTTTCCCACCCTTCGCGCAGAGAACGCGCGAAGAAAGGGGCACCCACGATCGCGGTGATTGAGACTGCGCGGCTCAGTTGCCGCCGCACCAGTAGCGGATCTGGTAGGCGGTGCTGGCGGTGAGCGCGGCGTTGGCGGTGAGGGTGACGGCGGTGGTCGATTCGCTCCACGTCACCGTGGTGAGCTGGGCCGAGCTGGACGCGGCGCTGAGGACGCAGTTGGCGTAGTTGGAGTGCGTGTTGGGAAAGCTGAGCGTGGCGAGCGTGCCGGTGGTGGGGCTTGTGCCTGTGGTTAATGTCACGGTGCCGCTGATGCCGTCGCAGACATGGCTCGTGGCGCAGGCGATGGTGGGGCTGGTGCCTGCGGCTGCGCCGGCGGCCAGTGTCATGGTACCGGTGCCCATCATGGATTTGCCGGAGACGAAGCCAGCGGCTGTGGTGTTGCCGCTGCCGCTGACGGTGAGCACGGTGGATGGACTGGAGCCGCCGTTCTGCACCAGCAGACCGCCGGTGCCGCTGTTGGTGGTGCCGTTGAGGACGATGGCGTTTGCGCCCGCGCCGGCGTTGAGGATGGACTGGCCGTTCTGATAGAGGATCTCGCGGTCAAGAGAGTTGACCGAATCCGTGAGGCGCAGGTAGTTGCTTGCGTCCTTGCGAAGCTTCCACTGGGTGGTACCGGAGTAATTCGCGAAGGTGTAAGCGCCGATCTGGTCGGCGGTGGAACCGGGCTTGAGGACGACATCGAGCTCGGCGGCGGCGCTGTTGGCGAAGGTGGTGGTGTTGCCAGTGAGCGTGGGTCCGCTGGCGAGGACGACGGCTCCCGAGCCGGTGGAGGTGGTTGCGCCGGTGCCTCCCTCAGAGACGGCGAGCGGTGTGATGAGGCCGGCCAGCGAAGTAATGTCGGAGTTAGCGGCGCTGTGAGCTGGCTGATAGCCGTTGTAGTCGGCCTGATAAGGCCGCAGGGCCAGATAGGAGACATACGCCTGACCCGTGGAGTATGTCCCTTTGAAGCCCACATAGTAGCCGCCATAACTGCTTAAGTTCGCCGTGATGGAGCCGGTCGTGTATCCGGTCGCGTTACAGGCGACAGAGGTGTTGCCGACGGAGGTTTGTGAGCCGGTGACGCCGGTAGCGACGGTCAAGTTCATGGTGAAGGTCTCGCTCGCCGAGCACTTCACCGCGAAGTATCCGAGTACGCCGGCGGCCGGAAGCTGTCCGGTTACACCGGCAGAAGAGACCAGCACGCCGCCGTCATAGCGAGGCGGGTCAAACAGATTGTTGAAGACAATCGGGGAAAAGTTGTTGGGCCATGTGATGTTATACCCGGTCAGGGATGCCGAGTCTGTGGCTACGGCGTTAATTCCCCCGGTTATGTTGTAGCTAAGATCGAGCGGCGCAAAGAATAGGTCCTGGCGATTGAAGTAAGGCGAGGCTACATTTCCGTCGAGAGCGAAATCATTTGTCTGAAGCCCCGAGGGATTCCAGTGGAGACCTGTCTTTATCACCCGGGACGTGCTGGGCCAGCCAAAGAAGCTGCCATTGTTGCTTCCGGTTCCGTAGACCAGATTGCCCGCGCCGTAGTCAGTGACCGTAGTGGCGTTGAGGCTGCCCTGGGCCTCGAGGGTGTTCTGATCGCCGGTGATTTCGATGGTGGCGGGGAACTGGCACAGATGGCACTTCGACTGCGAAGCATCCCAGTCGACGACCTGACTGCTCTGCGCGGCCAGACGGGTCTGGCTGACGTCGAGAAGAGTGCCGACGAAGCGCATGCCAACCACGCCGGGCGCGTCAGGGGTTTCAAACTCGGGGATGCGGATGGACCAACTGGAGAAACTCTCACCGGCGACTGAACCCACCGCCTGAAACTGCGGACCGTTTAGGGAAGTTACTTCAACTCCATCCAGCTTTCCATAGGTTCCGTTGTAACTAATCCATGGATAGGAGCTTTCCCAAAAGCCATTCTCCCAGTCCTGGAAGTCATTGCCGGTGGTCTGGTTATTGCTCGCGGAGCCTGCCGGATTGGTGTCGCGCGTGCCTTCAACGACGCCATAGAAAAGGTTCACAAAGCTGATGTTATCGAAGTGGTTGCTGTAAGGCATCCAGATCCCCTGAAAATATAGAGCGCAGGTATGGTTGTTTCCATACAAGCCGTATGCTCCGGGAGAGTTTACCGAGCGGATCAGGATGTTATTCATGGTGTCGCGCAGGTTACCGGTTCCGGAGGCGATGTAGTCGCTACCTTTTCCGTCGCGGTTATCAAAGGCCATTCCGCAGTTACCGACCTGGTCCGTGACAGCGAGACCCACGGGAGCGATGTACATGTTGGCGGCCGTGACCGTGGTTGACGCGGCGGCTGCCAGCACGGCGGTGTTTGTGACGGAGGTGGACTCCTGCGTGGTGGCGCACATGGGCAGCGACGCGACGGTGGTGACAAGATTTGCGCCGCTGGAGCCAGCGCCGGGAATTTCAACGGCGGTTCCAATGTCGCCGCAGGACCAGATGGCGTTCGCGCTGGTGACCGTGGTGCTTGACGCAGCGATGCTGGCGTCGCCGACCCAGCGGCCGGGCCAGCGATGAGGAAACGATCCGCTCAATCCACTCGCGTCCGAGGAGCCATCGACGGCGATGGTGATGTCCCTGATGCTCCACGTTGCGTTGTAGTGATAGGCGGAGTCATTGGGGTCGGGCACGTGGAATACGTCTTCGCCAGGCATGCCCTGGATAGTGACACCCGCTCCGCCCAACGGAGCCGCCGGTGCCGGCCTGGCCGATGAGAGACTCGCCGTACCAGGTGATGGTGCTGGCGAGATAGCAGCCCTGCGGAGGCATGGGGAAGTAGACGGTGGGCGGCGCTCCTGTGGTGGCTGCGATGGTGTCGGCGGCTCTGAGAGCGGCGTTGATGGCGGGGCCGTCGTTGTGCGTGCAGTCTCCGTAAGCGTTGTAAGGCGGGGCCATAACGTTGATTTGCGAGTTGATGCTGGCGGTGACTGGGGCGGTGAAGGTTTGCGCGGAGCTGGAGCTGAGCGATGCTGCGCCGAGGGCGGCGAGCGCGCCCGCGGCGGTGGTTGCGCCGGTGCCGCCGGAAGCGACGGGCACGGCACTGATGCCGCTGACGGCTGCGCCGTTGTTGTTGTAGTAGGCGATCTGGCCGGTGGCGCCGGCGTTGACGGTGCCGCTGCCGGAGCCTGAGCCGCAGGGGGAGCCGGTATTGCTGATGTAACCGGAGTTGTCGATCTCGACGCAGTTGTGTCCACTGGACGCGGCGAGGCCGGGGAACTGGATGGCGTTGGCGGCGGTGAAGGCGGCGTAGACGGTGGAGCTGGAGCCGCCGTAGATCTTCATGCCGGTGCCGGAGTTGGGCTCGTAGTTGACGCGGACAACACCACTGGGCGAGGAGGCGTTGACATAGGTGTCTCCGCCGCTGGTGCTTTGATAGGCCTTGAAGCTGTTGATGCCACTTAGCGCCGAATTAACGGCCCAGTTACTGTATTGATCCTTGACTAAGTACCACTGACTGGCACCGGTGTGGTCGCGGTAGACGTAGGATTCTTTTTGTTCGGCGGTGTTGCCGGCCTGGAGGATGGAGTCGATCTCGGCGTCGGCCTGATTGCGCACGGTGGTGGAGCCGGCGAAGGTGGAAGCGCCACCGACCTGGAGAGTGCCGGTGAAGTTGGCGTTGCCGGTGCTGCCGATGGTGGCGACGGTGGTTTCTGTGGGGCCGCCGGAGCCGATGACGACGCCGCCGGTGCCGGAGTTGTTGGAGCCGTTGAGCACGACTGCGCCGGTGCCCGCGGCGTTGAGGACGGTTTGATTATTGGTGCTGCCCGCGGTTGCGATTTCTGCGACCGCGCTGGGCGCGGAGAGCTGCGCGCCGCCGCTCCATGCGATGGTGGGCTGCGCGGTGTAGGCGCTGCCGTTGTTCGTCATGGTGACGTTGCCCACGGTGTAACCGCCGCTGCATTGCGAGGCGACCATGTTGGCTGTGCCGGCTGCGCCTGTGCCGCCGCCGCCGGAGAAGGCGAGCGTGGGGGCGACGCTGGACGAGTAGCAGCCGCCGCTGTTGAGCGCGACGTTGGTGACGGTGTTGGCAGTGCTCGTCAAATACTGGCCGATGGAGAGGCGATTGACGTTGTTGAGCTCGTCGAAGACTTCGTAGAACTGCGCGCCGGCGGTCGGCGTCGGTGAGGCCGGTGGTCCAGCGATAGCCGTAGTCGGTCTGGTAGCGATTGAGGAGGCCGCGCTCGTTGCCAAGGCCGGTGCCGATGCGGAAGTGGTTGGTGAGGGTCGCGTCCTGCTGCGAGGCGTACCAGTCGCCGTAGATGCCGTTGAAGGTGCGATGGAAGCTATCGAGGAAGCTGTTGTGGGTGCCGTTGTCGGCGAGTTTGCCGGTGAACATGGTGCCGCCGGTGATCCAACTGTTGTAGGAGCTGCCGGTGTCGGCGACGACCTGCGTGGTTGAGTTCTCATTGCGCAGGCCAACGATGGTGTTGTTTTGCGCGTTGAGGCCAAGGTGCAGCGCGGTGGCGCAGCCTTCGACATCGCCGCCGGTGAAGGTGTTGCCATCGCCCTGCACGAGGTTGATGCCGATGGTGCCGGCGATGGGCGCGCCGCTGGAGGTGGGGCAATCGATGTGGAGGCGGACGAAGGTGCTGGCGTTGAGCCAGTCGGTGGTGGCGGCGTTGGCGATTTGGTGGCCGATGGCGTTGACGGCGATCTGGAAGCCGTTGGCGGCGATGTCGTAGAAGGTGCCTCCGGTGTAATTGCCGGTTCCGTCGAGGGTGATTCCGGTCTGGTTGGAGTTACCGAGGAGATAGAGGCTTTGTAAGTCGATTTCCTGGGTGCGGTAGGCGGTAAGTGCATGCGCCGTGGAGTTAGAGGCGGCAGTGGTGCTGAGGGCGGCGTTGTCGAGGTGGAAGCCCTGCGTGTCGGCGGCGTAAGTCGGGTCGCCGACCTGAATGGCTGAAGAGGAGCCTGAATAGAGGAGGACGGTGCCGCCGGAGTTGCCGCTGGCGGCGCTGGAGCCGCGCAGGGCGCAGCCGCGAAGGGCCACGTTGCGCGTGCCTGCGGTGACGATGAATTGTTTTGCGGTGGAAATGGTGGCGCAGGGCAGGAGGACCGTGGCGTTGGCGGTCGAGATGGTGACGTTCGACGCCATGGACTGCGTGCCGGTGAAGTTGCGGGCGTCGCAGGTGCCGCCGTACGTGGAGCTGAGGCCGGCGATGCAGGTCTGGAGTTTTGCGCCGAAGTCCGCGCCGGGGAACTGGTCGACTTGATAGGCCGCGCCGAGCTGCGTGGCGGTGAGCGGGCCGGTGGCTGCTCCGCCGGAGAGCGGCATGGCGTTGGCGAAGGTGGCATCGACGTAGTGCTTGTCTGCGGCCTGCAGGGCTTGGGTGGGGTCGCCGCTGAGATAGAGCGGGCCGGTGAGGGTGCCGCCGATGGGCGAGAGCGAGCCGGTGGTGAGCGAGGCGATGGCCTGATCGACATAGGCCTTGCTGGCGGCCTGCACGGCCTGCGCGGCGGGCATGACCTGGGCGCGGACGGAGGCGATGGAGGCCGAGGCGGCGGCGGGGACGACCCAGTACTCGGTGCTGGTGGTGCCGTCGCTCATGTGATAGACGGCGGTGTAGAAGAGGCCGGCGGGCAGCGCGCCGAGATTGGGTGTGAGATTGACGGAGACGAAGCCGTCGGAGGCGATGGTGGCGTTGAGCGAGCCGGCGGCCACGGCGAGGCCGTTGGAGGTGGTGAAGGCGGGCCAGCTGATCATGAGGGTGCCGGAGCCGGGCTGGCCGTTGGCCAGGTAGACGGTGCCCTGCACGGTGGTGGTGCTGACGCCCTGGGCGAACGCTGGCAAAGCTACGAAGACGGCTAAGACGCATGCCAATGCCAGCAGGCCGAGCCCGAGAGCCCGGGCGGCGCGCAATCCCGCGTTGTGTGTGAGCTTCATCCTGAGGTTTCCCTTCCGGTGCAAATGCGACTGCCTGCCGCGGCCCGGCGCGGGCAGATGCTGTGCCTGTACGCCGGGTTGCGGTGCTGGACTGCTGTTGATGTTGACGTGCGTTGGTTGCGGAAGAGTCTGTCACTCTTCCGGTTCGCGGCTGTAGTTAGCGGTTTCTGCCGACTCTTCACTGGACTCGGGCTGCCACTCCGTCTCGGCTGCCCATTGAGCTACGCGGCTGTGTACTTTGTTCAGCCCTGGCGTTGCTTCGCCCTGCGCTGCCTTCTCTTTGGCCAGATCGCAGAGAAGCTTAACGCCGGGCACGCATGGCTTTCGTTGTGAGGCCGGTGAGCGCGTCTGCGATGTCGATGCACTTCTCATTGAGGACCAGGTCGGCTGCATCGCGCATTTCGCCGATCCCGGTTCGTTTTGGCTTTTCCTGCTTTAGCTGCGGCGCTTCGTCTGCCGCGGCTTTCTGTTCTGCTTGCATTGTCTCTGTCCGCCGATCCCGGACAGCCTTCCATGCGCTCAGACCACCGAGGTTGCAGATTGGGAAGCGGACAGCTCTCGAAGGAGAGCCGCGATCTGCAGGGTTTTCAGCTTGTCTTCGGCGGCCCTGCGGGCTGCGGAAGGAAGTCCGAAACGAAGATAGGAGAGGCTCATGCTCTCCCTTGCTGCACCTGCATCGTTCTGAATGATTCAAGGATAGCGAAGTGGGGGGAAATAGTACGCAAATGTGGGAGGGGGAATTTTGCTTTTGGATTGAGGGGGTTAGCTGAAATGTAGAAGTGAGAGGGGTTGACAGGCACCAGCGGTGCGGCGGGAGTGGGATGTTTGGTTGAGGGCCTAATTGCTGTCCCAGGTCTCAGAGGCGAGACCTGGGGCACCCATGGTTAGTGGTTAGTTGGCATCGCGGAACATGGGCCACCCGCAGCGTCGATTTCGGTGGAATCCGTGACAAATTCTACTGTGTTTGCGCAGTACTATCAGCACTACCATCGACCGCACAATTCTCCAACACAGGCACGCCGAAATGGAATCCCGGCAGGTAGGCGATTTCGAAATCCAATGATGGCGCGTAGACACCGCGAACGGTTACGCGATCTCCATAGTGGTGTTGGCGTGTAGCGACCTTCATCTCCGTTGGGGTGACGTTGCACTCCAGGCCTGCGCCGGGCCACATGTCCCCACCTGCCTTGTTCTTTTCTGTAAGTAGGATTGAGAATCGGCAGTATTCGTTCGGGTCCATTTCGCCGTGCTGCACGGTCACGTGGTCGTACATGAGTAGCCGAGTACAGTCGTCTGTAGGTCCCCATTTTGTTGTGTACAGCGTACCCTGCACGGACAGTTTAGTGCCCGTCTTAATGACATTCTTGCGCGCGTCTATTTCTGTCACACTGTACAGGCGCGCGGCGGAAGAGCCGTTGCTTTGGTCTGGTGCAGAGGCTAATACCTTGACGAGAACGCCCAGACAGATCAGCGCAAAGATGACGGCGCAGATCACGCCTAGGCAGCCTGTGAATCCCATTTTGAATGCAGATGATTTGCTTTCGTGGCGCACCGTGATTACCGGCGTCCTGAGGTCGGGTTGACTGGGTACGATCTGGCCTTCTCGCGGAGCGTTCCAACCGCCCTCGGGCGTTATCGACATGGCAGCGCCTCCAACGGCTTGTAGGCTTTGGTCGATTTATAACCTATAGCCTATATCTGATGACTGGAGCGTGCCCAGTGAAAACATCACAGTACGGTTCGGCCATCGTGTGAACATGGCAGGTGGCCCGATCATCGACTCTACCTAACTTTTCTGAAAGATAACAGGCTGTGCCTTACGTATTGCGGTCTTATCGCTATGAGTGGCTATTTGCCGTTGCTGCGAGTGGGCATTCAGTTTTCCCAGGTCTCAGAAGCGAGACCTGGGGCACCCATGTTTGTGGTGATTGAGGCTGCGCTAAGAACAAAAGCAGGTCCTTCGACTCACCACCCCCGAGCTGAAGTGCGCTCGGGGACCCGTTCGCTCAGGATGACAGTGCTTTATTTGAGGTGGGCTTTTCAGGGGCCTGAAACTCACCCCACGGACGAGGACCTGTCCGTGTGGACCCCGAAAGGCCCCTGCTCCCTCCGGTTCGTGCTTTCCCAGGTCTCAGAAGCGAGACCTGGGGCACCCATGTTCGTGCGGATTGGGGCTGCGTTAAGAGCAACCGCGGGTCCTTCGACTCCCTTCGGTCGCTCAGGATGACAATGCTTTGGTGATGCGGACTGCGGCGGCGTGCGATCGACTACCATAGCTGGGTGACGAAAGCGGCTACACACGATCCGACATTGCTGGTGCATGGGGGCGCGTGGGCGATTCCTGCGGATGCGGCGGCGGCGCATGAGGCGGGCGTGCGGCGGGCGCTGGAGACGGGTCATGCGATTTTGGCGCGGGGCGGCGCGGCGATTGATGCTGTGGAAGCCGCGGTGACCGTGCTCGAAGACGACCCGACGTTCGATGCGGGGCGGGGGAGTTTTCTCACGTCGGACGGGCGGGTGCAACTGGATGCGCTGCTGATGGACGGCGGGCGGATGAAGGCCGGGGGCGTGGCGTGCGTGGAGCGGCTGCGGAATCCGATCCAGGCGGCGCGGCTGGTGCTGGAGCAGAGTCCGCATGTGTATTTTGTGGGCGCGGGGGCGGAGGCGTTTGCGGCGGCGCATGGGATGGAGTTGATTGATAACTCCGAGCTAGTGATGGAGCGCGAGCGGGAGCGGCTGGCTGCGGCGCAGGCGCGTGCGGCGGCGGGGCTGAAGGATGCGACGTTCAGCGGGTTGCTGGACGACAAGGATCGGGAGACGGCGCTGCCGTTTGACAGCCACGACACGGTGGGGTCGGTGGCGCTGGATGCCTTTGGGAATCTGGCGGCGGCGACCTCGACGGGCGGGACCTTAAATAAGACGCCGGGGCGGGTGGGCGACTCGTCGCTGATTGGATGCGGGTGTTATGCGGATAATCTGGCGGCGGCGGTGAGCCTGACGGGCTGGGGCGAGCCGATTATGAAGCTGGTGCTGGGCAAGTGGGCGACGGATCGCGTGGCGGACGGGACGGCTCCGGAGATTGCGGCGCGGGAGGCGATTGGCTACCTCTATAACCGGCTGGGCGGGCATGGCGGGATTATTCTGCTGGGGCCGGACGGGCGGTTTGGGCTGGCGCACAATACGCCGGCGATGGCGTGGGGCGTGGCTACGCCGGGCGGGCTGCATGTGGGGCTGAGGGTTTGATGGAAAAGGAAAACCCAACACACAACAGAGTGGTCGCCAGTGCATTGCATGAGACATGGCGACAGGCTGTGGAAGACCGCTCGCCGGGAATTGCGGCTGAAGATGTATTGAGCCGGTTAGAGAAGAAGTACCAAGCTATGATCGAATCCGCGGACTCCTTGCAAACCCAGAAGCCGGTTTGATTTTGAAAGCTGAATGTAAGAGCAATCTCAAACTTTCGCTCCACCTTGTCATAATCACACTATGTTGATTCTGGCTTCTGCTTCGCCGCGGCGGCGTGAGCTGCTGGCGCAGGCGGGGTATGTGTTTGAGGTGATGCCTGCGGATGTGAATGAAGACGTGCGCGCGGGCGAGGACCCGATTGCGTATGTGGAGCGGCTGGCGCGGGAGAAGGCGCAGGCGGTGTTTGATGCGGCGGTCTCTCGGGTTTCCCCGGTCTCTGAGGAGACCGGGGGCACCCATCTTCGTGCGGATCGCGAAGGGCTCGTGGTGCTGGGCGCGGATACTACGGTGACTGTGGATGGGGAGATTCTGGGCAAGCCTGTGGATGCTGGCGACGCGGCGCGGATGCTGCGGTTGCTGAGTGGGCGCGTGCATCGGGTGATGACGGGGGTGGCTCTGGTGATCCGCCCCAGCGACGAAGACCTGTCGCTGGGGGCCCCTGAATCAAGACTGCGCGTGGAGAGTGCGGTGGAAGTGACGGATGTGACGTTCGCGGCGATGAGCGATGCGGAGATTGCGGCGTATGTTGCGACGGGCGAGCCGATGGACAAGGCGGGCGCGTATGGGATTCAGGGGACGGCGGCGAAGTGGATTCCGCGGATTGAGGGGGACTACTTCAACGTGGTGGGGCTGCCGATTGCTCGGGTGACGAGGATGCTGGAGACAGTGATCAGTTGTCAGTGATTGCGGGCCGCGCATTGCGCGGCTCGTTTGCATTTAGGGTGTGACGGTTAGTTTGTCGCCTTTGTAGGTGATGGTGGTGTTGTACTGCGCGGTTTCTGCGATGGCGGTGCCGTGGTCTTTGCTGACGACTACGACGCGGAAGGTGCGGGCGACTAACATGCCGGGGAACGATCCTTCGCGCTGGCCGAGGGTCAGGGTGTGTGTGGCGTCGTTCCAGTGGAGGGCGATGGTGGCGTGCTGGCCCTTGGTGTAGTCGTAGTTGTCGTTCTCGTCTTCGTAGAGGGTGAAATCGCCGTCTGCGCCGGGATAGATTCTTAACTCGATGGGGTCGGCGGGTTTTTCGGTGGACCACTCCATGGCCGGGCCCATGGGGATGATGGAGCCGGCGCGGACGTAGAGCGGGAGCTTTGAGAGCGGCGCGTCGGCGGTGATGCGCTGCTCGCCTTCGAGTTTGTCGCCGGTCCAGAAGTCGTACCACGTTGACTTGGGCAGATACACGCTGCGCGAGGTTGCGCCCTGAATGTAGACGGGGCTGACCAAGATGGCGGGGCCAAAGAGATATTCGTCGGCGGTGTTCTGCGCGTCGACGTCGTCGCGCCAGTCCATGACGAGGGGGCGCATGAGGGTGCCGTGGTTGCTGGTGACCTGCCAGGCCTGCGAGTAGATGTAGGGCAGCAGGCGATAGCGGAGGGTGTCGTAGTCGGTGAGGATCTTCTGCGCGTCGGGGCCGTAGGACCAGAGCTCGTTTTCGTCGGGGTTGCGGGTGCCGTGGACGCGGAAGATGGGCGAGAATGCGCCGAACTGGAACCAGCGGACGAAGAGCTCGCGGAATTTGGGATCGTTGAGGTTGCCGCCGGAGATGAAGCCGCCGATGTCGGTGGTCCAGTAGGGCATGCCGCTGATGGAGTAGTTGAGGCCGGCGGCGATCTGGCGCTGAAAGGTGATCCAGTCGGAGAGCACGTCGCCGGACCATGCGGTGACGCCGTAGCGCTGCGAGCCGGCGTAGGCGGAGCGGGAGAGGATGAAGACGCGCTTCTTGTCGCTGGCGGCCTGCTGGCCCTCGGAGACGCCGCCGGCGTGGAAGAGCGGGTAGATGTTGGCGTAGCGCGCGCCGGAGCCGAGGGCGATCTGGTGATCGACGAGGATGTTGTCCTCACGGCCTTCGGTTTCGGGCTCGTCGGTGTCGAGCCACCAGGCATCGACGCCGTGCTGGAAGAGCGCGGTGTTGATGTTCTCCCAATATTGATGGCGGGCGGCGGGGTTGGTGGCGTCGTAGAGAGCCTGATCGACGGGATGAAAACTCGTGGTGAGGGTTTTGGCGATGAACCAGCCTTTGCGATCGAAGTCGTCGTAGGTTTCGCTGCCGGGGCGGAAGAAGGGCCAGACCGAAACCATGAGATGGAAGTGCTGGTTGTGGAGCGTATCAATCATGGCCTGCGGATCAGGGTAGTTGGAGTTCCACTTCATTTCGCCCATGTTGGTCCACCAGAACCAGTCCTGGACGATGTTGTCGACCGGGATGTGGAGGGCGCGGTATTTGGCGGCGACGTCTTGAGCTGCTGCTGCGAGGCGTATTTGTTTTTGCACTGCCAGAAGCCGTAGGCCCAGCGGCCGAAGAGCGGGACTTCTCCGGTGAGCTCGCGATAGCTGCCGATGATGGTGTCGGCGTCGGGGCCGTAGAGGAAGTAGTAGTCGACGCGGTCGGCGACCTCGGCGGAGAAGTAGGTGGTGTGGACGAAGCGATTGTTGAAGCGGCTGCGGGAGGGATTGTTCCAGAAGATGCCGTAACCGGCGCTGGAGAGGACGAGAGGGATGGCGATCTCGGTGTTTTCCTGGGAGAGATCGACCTCCGCGCCGTGGTAGTTCCAGACGCCGGCCTGATGCTGACCGAGGCCGAAGAAGCCTTCGTGAGAACCGTAGTTGGAGAAGACGACGTGGGCGTGGAAGGTCTGCTCGCCGTTGACTTCGTCGGGCTGGAGGGAGCGGTAGCTGTCGGTGTTGAGCAGTGCGCCGTCGG
The DNA here is from genome assembly GCA_963783925.1 of uncultured Acidobacteriaceae bacterium. Lineage (GTDB taxonomy): Bacteria > Acidobacteriota > Terriglobia > Terriglobales > Acidobacteriaceae > Telmatobacter. Next base: position 1,100,071 of record CAWAPM010000001.1, read on the forward strand.
CGGAGAAGTAATGGAGCGCGCCGGTGCCGCGCTCGAGGACCAGCTTGAGCTTCGCGGTGGTGAGGGTGATGGCTTTGGCGTCGTCGGTGACGTGGAACTCGGCGGCGGGCCAGGTGGTCTTGATGACGACGTGGTCAGAGGGGCGCGGCGGGCGGGATTCGCCGGCGAGGGTGTAGGTGATGTGGAGCACGCCGGGGGCGTCGACTTCAATGCGGAGCAGGCCGGCCTTCTGGCGGACGTCAAGGGCGTTGGGCTGGAGCTCGTAGCCGAGGACAGGGTTGGGCGGGCTCCACTGGGCGCGGGCGAGAGGGATGGCGCAAAGAGCGAGACAGAGGATCAGGGGGCGGGCGGCGATGCAGGCTTTCATGGGTTGACGGCTCCCGGGCGGGGTGGTGGCGGAACTCACCAGTCTACGCCGAGTGATTGGCGCGGGAGACGCGGGGCGAGGAGACAATCCGTCGGGTCGCGCAATGGCACAGAAGTTAGCAGCGAGTTACACGGGAGTTTCTTAAAATTTGACGCACGGCCCACGCGGACGGCGAAACCGGGGTAGAATCTGTTCAATTCTGCAACAGCCATCGGAACCGCCCTGGAAGACATTGGGCAAGGGAACCCTTTTATGCGACTTCGCACCGTGCTGCGCCTTGTGTTTGCTCTCGCCCTCACCGCCTCATCCACCTTTCTTCATGCCCAGTTTCAGGAGCCGACCAAGGAGGAGCTGCAGATGACTGCAGACCCCAAGGCTCCGGGCGCGGCGGCGGTGTATCTCTACCGCGAAGAGACGACGGACGATAATCTGCACTTCCACAGCCTCTATGTGCGGGAGAAGATCCTGACGGAGAAGGGCAAGGAAGAGGCGACGGTGCATGTGCCGTACTACCGGAGCAACTTCAAGGTGACGGACATTCGGGGGCGGACGATTCACTCGGACGGGACGGTGATTCCGCTGACGGCGCAGCCGAGCGACCTGACGGATGTGAAGACCAAGGGATACCAGATCAACAGCATGGTGTTTACGCTGCCGAGCGTGGAGGTGGGCAGCATTCTGGAGTATCGGCTGCAGATCCGCTACGACGACGACATGGTGAGCTCGCCGCAGTGGGATGTGCAGCAGGACTACTACGTGCACAAGGCGCACTACATGTTTACGCCGATGTCGGGTGGATATGGAATTTCTGACAGCCACGGCAACAACCTGAACCGGCTGATGTGGTCGATGACCTCGGCGGCCTATGGGAAGCCGGTGACGGATCAACGCGGGCGATACACCTACGACGTGACGGATGTGCCCGCGATTCCGACGGAAGACTGGATGCCGCCGCTGAACAGCCTGGTGCTGAAGGTGAAGTTCTACTACACGCAATACAATTCCGGCGCGGAGTTCTGGGAGAAGGAAGGCAAGCGGTGGGAGAAGGAGTCGGACTCGTTTGCCGATTCGACCAAGACGCTGCAGGCCGCGGCGGCGGGCATGGTGGCGCCGGGCGACACGGATGAGGTGAGGGCGCGCAAGATTTACGACGCGGTGATGAAGCTGGACAACACGAGCTTTACTCGGGAGAAGTCAGAAGCGGAACGGAAGAAAGAGAAGATCAAGGCGATCAAGAACGCCGAGGATGTGTGGAAAGAGCAGAGCGGAACCGACGACGATATGGCGCTGCTGTATGTGGCGCTGGCCAAGGCGGCGGGGTTAAAGGCGTATCCGATGGAGGTGGTGGCCCGCAATCGCGCGATCTTCGATCCGGACTACATGTCGCTGAGCCAGTTGGATGACTACATCGCGATCGTGGAGTTGGGCGGGCAGGATATGTATCTCGATCCGGGGCAGAAGGATTGCCCTTTTGGATTGCTGCAGTGGAAGCACACGATGGCGGGTGGGCTGCGCGGCAGCGACAAAGGGCGTGGAGTACGGCCAGACGCCGGGCAGCACTTACAAGCAGACCGAGGAGGCGCGGGTTCTGGACGTGACGATCGACGGAAGCGGCAATGCGACGGGGTCGGTGCGGTTTGTGCTGTCGGGCGAGGAGGCGCTGCACTGGCGGCAGCAGATGCTGAAGACGGATGCCGACGAGGTGAAGAAAGAGTTCAACGAATCGATCCGCAGTGATATTCCCGATGGCATGCAGGCGGACTTCGATCACTTTCTGGGGCTGGAGGACTACAACATCGAGCCTGGTGGCGGTGGTGAAGGTGAGCGGCAACATGGGCTCGGCCACGGGCAAGCACTTCTTTTTGCCGGCGCTGTTTTTCGAGTCGCGCTCCAAGCACCCATTTGTGGCTGAGGACAAGCGGGAGATTCCGATCGACGTGCACTATCCGGTGCTGGTGCAGGACGAGGAGACCTATCACCTGCCCGACGGGTACAGCGTGGAGAGCCTGCCGCCGGCGACCAGCCTGGACTGGCCCAACCGCGCGCTGCTGCGCATCAAGACTGCGAGCGACGGGAAGACGGTGACGATTACGCGGGCGTTTGCCTATAACTACACGGTGCTGGACCCGAAGGAATACACGGACCTGCATAACTTTTATCAAAAGGTGGCCACGGCCGATCAGCAGCAACTGGTGCTGACGCGCGGTGCGGTGGCCGCCGCCAAAGGGAACTGACAATGGGTCTGCGCATTGGAGTGAAGGGGCTGGCCTGCGCGGCGCTGGCGCTGGGCTGCGCGCCGGGGTTCGCGAGCTGGTTTTCAAAAGGGCAGCCGGTGCCGGACTGGGGCATGGAAGCCTATAAGACGAAGACGCCCGACTATGCAAAAGACGCGAACGCAGTGATTCTCTACGACGAATATGTGGAGACGATTGACGGGCAGGGGCGCGCGGTGGAGCGAGAGCGCGAGGCGATCCGCATTCTGAAGCCGCAGGGGCGGGGCAATACGTGTGCCGTGAGCTTCGACGAAGACCAGAAGATCAACTACTTCAGGGCGTGGACGATTGCCACGGACGAGAAGACCTATCAGGCGCAGGACACGGACTTTGCCGACGTTGGCAACACGGATGTGCCGATCATGCTGTCGACGGAGAAACAGCGCGTGGTGCATCTGCCCGCTGTTGGACGTGGGCGCGGTGGAGATCTGCGAGAGCGAAGAGCTGATGGAGCCGTACTTCCAGTCGAAGGTGTGGTCGATCCAGAACGGGATTCCCGTGGTGTTTCAAGCGCTGGAGATCGATCTGCCGGGCGAGCATTTCGGGCACGCGGCCTCGTGGCATAATCATCCGCCGGTGGCTCCGGTGGAGGTTGCGCCGAACCACTGGCGGTGGGAAGTGAAGGATCTGCCGGCGCTCGATCTGCGCGATATTCCGTCGCATCCGGACTGGGCCGCGCTGGCCGGGCGGGTGGATGTGGAGTGGGGCGATGCGGCGGTGGCTGGCACGGACAACGAGTGGAAGGCAATTGGCGAGTGGGTGACGAAGCTCGAAGCGAACCGGCCCGATCCCTCGCCGGAGATCACGGCGGAGACGCAGCAGTTGATTGCGGGTGCGCCGGATTTCTATACCAAGCTCGAGCGCATCACCGAATACATCCAGAAGAACGTCCGCTACTTCATCGTGATGCGCGGGATCGGCGGGATGCAGGCGAACCATGCGGCGGACATTTTTCGCAATCACTACGGCGATTGCAAGGACAAGACGACGCTGCTGATCTCGATGCTGCAGGTGGCGGGGATTCATGCGTTTTATGTGCCGGTGGACGACAAGCGCGGTGTGGTCGATCCGCAGTCGCCGTCGCTGGCGGGCGACCACATGATTACGGCGATCGAGGTGCCCACGGATGTGAAGGACCCGCGGCTGCAGGCGCTGGTGAAGGCGAAGGATGGCAAGCGGTACCTGATCTTCGACCCCACCAACGAGCGCACGCCGGTGGGGAATTTGCCGTCGTACCTGCAGGGCGGATATGGACTGCTGAGCGCGGGGGATGCAAGCCAGGTGATGGAGCTGCCGGTGCTGCCGCCGGACGCGAGCGGCACGGACATGCAGGGCGCGTTTACGCTGGCGGCCGATGGAACGCTGACGGGCACGGTGGATACGTCGCACTACGGGCCAGAAGGCGCGGACCTGCGCATGTTTCTGAAGTACAGCGACGACAAGGAACGGCACGACTCGTTTGAGACGATGCTGGCAGGGGATCTGCCGGGGCTGACGCTGGACTCGTTCAAGTTTGTGCAGCCGCAGGCGCTGGACAAGCCGCTGGAGTTTCACTACAAGGTGACGGAGGCGCAGTATGCGCACCAGGCGGGGCCGATGCTGCTGGTGCGGCCGCGCGTGGTGGGCACGCATGCGCTGTCGTTCGACAGCAAGCCGCGCACGGTGCCGATAGATCTGGATGCGACGGGGCACTGGCACGACAGCTTCGACATCACGCTGCCGCCGGGCTATGTGGTGGACGATACGCCGGACCCGGTGAGCATCGATATGGATTTCGCGAGCTATCACTCGGCCGTGACGGCGAAGGGCAACGTGCTGCACTATGAGCGCGACTATGAAGTGAAGCAGGTGGAGCTGCCGGCGTCGCGGGCGGGGGATTTCCGCAAGCTGGAGAGCGAGATTCTGGCCGATGAGCGGGGGACTGCCGTGCTGAAGAAGCAGTAGGGGTTTGTGGTCTCCCACCCTTCGCGCACAAACCGCGCGAAGAATGGGGCACCCAGGGGTTGCGGCGGAAATAGTGAGCCCCGGTGATGAGTGTGCCGCCAGCCATCGTATCCATACCCCGGTCCCCAAATGCGAGGGACCGGGGGGGCACCCTCATCGTGGTTTGGAAGCGTCAGCGAGAGTGGGGCCAGCCGCCAGCGCGAAATACAAAAGCAGGTCCTTCGCTCCGCTTACCCCACTGACTTCGTCAGCGGGGCCCCAAGCTGCTTCACTCAGGATGACAAATCGTTGAGAGGTCGAGAGATCAAGGGCCCCGTTTGCATCCGAATCTGCAAGACTGCATCCATTGAGACAGGCCTTTGGTAAATTTCCGGCCGCGGATTGATTCTTATCTTTATGAAGGCTCCTCTTTTTTCTCCCTTGCAGCTTCGTTCGGTGGTGTTTCCCAATCGTGTTGGTGTTTCGCCGATGTGCCAGTATTCGGCGGAGGATGGGTTTGCCAACGACTGGCATATGGTACACCTGGGCGCGCGGGCGCAGGGCGGGCCGGGGCTGGTGATGCTGGAGGCCTCGGCAGTGCTGGCGGAGGGTCGCATTACGCCGGCCGATCTGGGCATCTGGAAAGACGAGCACATTGAAGGGCTGGCGCGGATTGTGCGCTTTCTGCATGGGCAGGGCGTGCGCGCGGGGATTCAACTGGCGCATGCGGGGCGCAAGGCGAGCATGAGCACGCCGTTTGGGCCGGAGCGGTTATTGGCTGCCGAAGAGGGCGGATGGGAGCCGGTGGGGCCGAGCGCGAGTGCGTTTGCACCGCACTACGGCGTGCCGCGGGCGCTGGATCAGGCGGGCATCGACGCGGTGATTGCGGCTTTTGCGGCTGCGGCAGTGCGGGCGCAGAAGGCGGGCTTTGATGTGGTGGAGCTGCATGGGGCGCATGGGTATCTGCTGCATGAGTTTCTTTCGCCGCTGGCGAACCAGCGCACGGACAGCTACGGCGGCAGCCTGGAGAATCGCACGCGGCTGATGGTGCAGGTGGCTGATGCGGTGCGCGCGGTGTGGCCCGCGGAGAAGCCGCTGTTTGCGCGCATCTCCGCGACGGACTGGGTGGAGGGCGGCTGGACGATTGATGAGAGTGTGGAGCTGGCGAAGGTGCTGCGCGGGCATGGTGTTGACCTGATCGATGCGTCGTCGGGTGGCATGGCGCCGACGGCGAAGATTCCCGTGGGTCCGGCGTTTCAAGCGCCGTTTGCGGCGCGGATCAAGGCGGAGGCCGGCATTGCTACGGCGGCAGTGGGAATGATTACCGAACCGGAGCAGGCCAACGCACTGATTGCTGAGGGCAAGGCGGACCTGGTGTTTCTGGCGCGGGCCACGCTGCGCGACCCTTATTGGCCGGTTCACGCGGCGGCAGCGCTGGGTGCGGAGGCGAGCTGGCCGAAGCAATATCTGCGCGCAGCGCCAGCGCACGCGCCGGCGCGGGCAGGAATTAAAGAGGCCTAATCCACAAGCGATTTTGATGCTGCATCCACCAATGAATCGCCTATACTGCGGTTGACCTGCGATGCGACGGCGTTTTCGCGCATCCAACTGTACGATATGGCCACGCAACTTTCCCCCAAGCGCGTGCAGGAAGAACCCACGATACCGGACCGTCTCTATTTCAAGATTGGAGACGTGGCGCGCATCTGCAAGGTCGAGACCTATGTGCTGCGTTTCTGGGAGACGCAGTTTCCCCAATTAAAACCTGGCAAGAGCGGAACGGGGCAGCGGCTGTATCGCCGCCGCGACGTGGAAATGGCGCTTGAAATCAAGCGTCTGGTGCATGGCGAGGGCTATACGCTGGTGGGCGCGCGCCAGGCGATGGGGCAGGGACGGCGCAGCGCGCCGCAGCCCCGCACGGGCACAAATGCAGAAACAAAACGTGACGCGGCGGCTGCAGTAATTGGCGCCGCGCGCACCGAGTTGCGGGAGATTGCAGGCATGCTGGCCGCGCAACAGCCGCAACCGCCGCGGCGGCGTCCGCGGGTGAGCGGCATTCACGCATCGACTGAATTTTTGTTTCCGTCGTAGGGAAACCTGAGCGCGGCCGGGCGCTGCGCATTGCAAAAGAGCGAAAAGAGCGTTGCGGCGTACCAGAGTCGTTACTACGCGCTGCCGGCGATGTGGAAAAAAGATGAGGCCACGCGCTCCGATTGCTTGTCAGAAACCACGGTTCCGATCCCTAGCGTGCGACTGGGCCGATTTGGCCCAGCGTGCAGCATCTCTGGCCGATGCATCAACTTAACTCCGGGCTAAGTCACAAGAGAGAAGAGGCGCGCTGCGGCGATGATTACCTTTCGCTCGCGAGTAATGGAATCGCATTACGCACAGGGTCATTTTTGGGGTATCGAATGGGGTATCAAATGGGCGGCGAATTTACACCTTTTCGCCATTGAGGGCGACGCCGATATGGACGACGCTTAATGAGATTCGGAAGGCACTGCCTGGCCTTACCGAACGAGCACTACCGGAACGATTTTGTTGAGGACATGATGGCAACGACTCAGCCTTATTTCAGCCTTGTGAAGACAGGTGCAAGCAGTTGGTCCGCAGTTCTGATACACAGCGATGAACCGACGCCTGCAATCGAACATCAGAACAGCCAACCGATGGCGGCAGCGCCCTGCGTGAGCGAGGCCAGTGCTCTTTTGTCAGAGAGTGCGGCGGCCACGCCTGCGGAGCGATCGGATCGCATTCCGCGGCTCGCGATTGCAGTGGTCACATTCCTGATCCTTGCGGTGAGCCTGTCGGCTGAGCTCGAGTACCTGCGCCAATCGGGATTTTCTCTACGCTAATCAAGGCGTCTGCACGATAGGACTCTGCGCGCGGCTGATTCTCTTCTTCGGCTTCGCGACGGGACAGGGTCGCAGACTTAGATAAAAGATAAAAGCATCCGGGTGAGTTGAGTGATCCTCAGCTTGCCCGGTTATATTTTGGGGCGGCAAAGGTGGACGGCAGATTTTGAGTGATGCTGCGGCACCGTCCGCCTCAGACTTCCTGCGTGCCGGACTTGGCGGCTTTCGCTTCGCAGCAGCCGCGGTTGGGTGCTTCGTGGGTCGGCTGGAAACAGAAATGCGGCCGTCAGGCCGCGTCTGCTGCATGCAATGCAATGGTCGGGACGGGCAGATTCGAACTGCCGAGACCTCGGCCAGCATCAACTCTGTTGGGTCTGCCGGACGCTCCCGCGCGGCTTTCAAAGCCAACTCGCGCAGCCATACGGCAAGCGTTTTCGCCGCGCTTTTCGGCGGCGGCTTCGACCTTGCCAGCTCTTCTGGCGTAATCCTGGTCGCGATGGTTTTGGCGCGGAAAACCGGACGCGCTTCACTGGGCGGTCGAAGCGCTGGAGACTGCAACGGAGCCGGGATGCGGGGAGTGCTCCATGGGGAAGTCCGCCTTGTAAATCCAACTTGCACCCCTGCGATATGGTCGGTCAAGCGCGCGGGATAAACTGGAAGCCCTTGTCATCAGTGCGTTTACGCGCTGCCGCCCTGTGGAGGTCGGCGCGTTTACGCGCGTAAACGCATTGTCACCACGCCGCATACACGCATATACCAAACTGTGATTCAAAGTGCGTTCACGTCGCCCGCCTAAGATTTCGGCCGGTATACCGGCAGCATCCCATTTGGGGGTGATGTGTCCCTATCCTCCCGGTGCAAAGCACCGTGCTCTTCTGCTGGTTCTCCGAAGACGCCCGACGGATGCCCCAGACGCAAGCAAGCCGCCCCGAAAGGCGGCTTGCGGTTCAAAAACAGCATCGACGAATTTCAGGTGGAAGCATTGCCCTCATCACTTGCTTTGCTCCGACGTTCCGCTGCGACATGCAGGATTACCGCTCCAGTTACAACACCGACTGCGGTTGCAGGAATAATCAAGATCAGCGCGTAGAGCCACAGGTTTCTGGGGACCCAGAACAATTCCGCACATGCAGCCGGGACGCCCCACCAAAGCGCCTGGGAGCGTAGCCGCTGCGAGAATGTCCTGTTAGGTACCGATATGCGAAATTTTCCGGGCATCTCGTTAGTTGTCATACTGGAACCCCGCATAACATATGCCAGCCAACACGGCACCTTGACCAAGGCCATTTACTGCACCCACGGCAGCTCCGACGTGAGCACCTAGATAAACACCAACAAAACCTGTCGCACCAAGAGTGACCTCGCCTCCAAAAACTTCACCTGCCACAAATCCCCCGATGCCCCCTGTAACGGTCCCGATGGCAGCGCCAGTTAAGACCGATTTGGCCACTCTATCTCCCGGACTCTTCCCACAGATGAAATGTGAGGCCTGTCGCATCTTTTGTTGCCATGAGGACTGATTCCCGTTATTTGGGGCATCGGGATCGACGATGTTATACGCTACTGACGGGTAAACCCAGCCTACATCTCCGGTGTCTCCATTGACCGTGACCGAAACTCCTGGAAAGCTATACTGGCCGCCGTCCAACGTAAATGCTCCATTGGCCGTGCCGTAGTAAGCTAGATCGCCATTGGAGTCGAATGCACCCCCTGTCACGCAGCCATCGCAATCAATATACACTCCGTTTGTATTTGGAGCGCAATCGCCGGTGTACACGGTTACGGTCCCATCTCCGTTGTCATAGATGCAATCCAGACCGATTGGGTCGACAAAGCTCAGAGGCTTATTCAAGACGTAACTATACCGGTTCATACTTTGCGGGTCGGTCTGGTCGTAGCTTCCGTCATCAGGGTCTGGGCGATTGAATCTCCCCATTGAGTAACTGTGGTTGCGAAATACCGCATAGTCGGTGCTGCTTTCTGCATCGGACATGTTCCACTTACGGCGGTAACCGCACGACACTTTAGAGCGAAGTTTTGCGGATGCGCCTTGCACTTCCCGGCAGGATCATGGCAACGGACGCCTGAGGTGCTGCGGTCTGCGAAGAGAGGCCGGTCAGTGGCACATAAGGATCGCTTAGTCCGTGCATATGGTCATGACCGGGCACTCTGCCTCAGCCAGCACACTCTCAACGACACCCTTTGTCACCTTGGTTGCGTAGGAAATGTTGCGACGCGCGCCCAGGACAATCAGATCCGCCTCAGTGCGCTTTGCGAGCGCAACGACCTGCTTGCCGACATCTCCAGAATCCACGACGTACTCGAGATTGCACCACTCGTAGGTCGAGGCCGGCACCAGCCTGAGAAGCGCCACTTCTGACTCAGATTGCAGATCAGCCGTTTCCAAGCGATCAGCTTCCGTGTCATTCAAGATGTGGCACATGTATACCTTTGCCAGACTCTCTTTGGCGAAAGCAAGGGCGGTCGCAGCCTTCTCCGCGGCATTGTGACGCAAGTCGGTTGCAAAAATTACTGTCTTGAGGTTGAATCCTTCCGTCACCCGGTATTTCGATTTTGGCCCCAGTGTCAGCACAGGACATGTGGCATGGTGGATGACGCCCTTGGCGCAGGACCCCATGATCAATTTGTTCAGACTATGACGCGCGTGGGCGCCTATCACCAGGAGATCCGCATCGATCTTCTCGGCAAGCTCGACGATTCCGGCGCCCGGATTGTACGCTTCGAGTTTCTGTCCGCGGACATTGAGTCCCATGCTGATCAACGGAGTCAACGCGCGCCGCATATTGTCTGCACTTTCTTGTCTCATTTGATCCAGAGGCCAACCGACCATCGCGGCCTCAGACCGTGTAGCTATCGACAAATCCACAACATGAGCAACGGTCAGCGTAGAAGAAAAGTGTTTCGCCCAAACACTCGCGTATTCCGTGGCTGCGACTGCCGCGGGTTTGAAATCTGACGCTACAAGAATCCGGTCAAGGGTGAGAGCGGTAACTTTTTCGGCGACTGACATAGACACCTCCGGCATAGGTCGGTGCGCATCTGAGATGCAAGCCAACGTTATGTGAAAGAGGTTAGTCTTGCTGTTTCCTTAGTCACCTTCTGATGTGATTTCAATCACTACGTTTGCCTCTGACAAATCTCAAGCGTCGTTTGCTTCAACCAACAAAGTATAGAAGTGGTCCGGAACGCCCGGTTGTGATTGGCGCGACCTTCATACGGATGAAGCGATTGATTGCAGCTTTTCGGGTTCGGGGAACGTACGCGAGAAACAGAGAAGTGCGTGACTGGAATCACGGATTTGGATTGAACAAGTGATCGACGATTGATAGCGGAGGCAGTCCATGAACAGCGCAGGGCATCGGTTCAGCTTCGAAACGATTGTGGTCGCAACTGACCTTGCTCAATCCGGCTGATGTGCGCTGCAATATGCGACGAGAATCGCACAATTGCATAGGTCGAAGCTGGTCATCGTGCACGCCATCGATCCAGCCGGCTACGCCTTTCCAGAGGGCGTGCCCGAACCGGTTCCAAGCGATCAACGTGCACGCGGCGTTTTGAGGCAGATTGAGGAAGAGATTCGCCATCAGGGAATTCCGACGCACGCGGTTGATGAAACCGGAGTCATCTACGAGCGCATTTTGCAGGCCGCACTCGATCATCACGCAGATCTGCTTGTTTTGGGCACGCGCGCTATTGCAAAGATCGGGCGAGCGGCGCTTGGCATGGTTGCTAGACGGCTGTTGGCCACGGCCTCGTTTCCCATCCTGACTATTCCGCCGACTGCAGACTCAAATCTCGTGTCGGCTGGCCACTGGCAAGACGTTCTTGTCGCGACCGATTTCTCCGATGCGTCCCTCGATGCTCTCGATCGGGCACAAACAATCGTTGGCCGCCGGCTGGTTGTTATTCATGTTACCGACGATCCGGCCGGTTCGTCGCATCGGCGGCATTTTGAGCATCTGCGCTTTCTTGCGCCTTTCAACGAATCCCATACCGTGCGGTGGAGGATATCGTAACCGCCGGAGAAGTGGGCCAAGTCATCGCCGAACATGCAGACCGTGTTCAGGCCGATCTGATTGTACTCGGATCGCCGATCGATGAACTGCGTGATGAAGACTTTGAAACCACTACAGTGTTGCAGGTGATATCGAATGTGAGCTGCCCGGCGCTGTGCGTGCCGTCCACGCGCGATGTGTTCCACGCGGATGTCATCAACAAGCTTGTAATCGCCTCGACGAAGTGCATAGGCTCCTTGGGGCTCGCTTGCCCAGCTTCCTGCCGCGGTGCATCGCGAACCGTATTGGCTGAATGACTGCGGAGCTTCGCCGTCTACTCCGGTTAGTACGTTGATACCTGCTCGGGGGCCTACGGTCGCAGCAGTGTCACAGCTGCGCCACGAATCGAAAGCAGCTTCGCCTTGCGGAACCGCCTCATGTCCGGGTTATAGGCTGGGATGACGCCGATCGAATTCCGCCTTTATTTGCGCTACGGCCACAGCTGCCTGACCGTAACTCAACCCGCCATCGCCTGGGCTTATATTTCGGTGCACCAGCACCTCAAATCCCATCGCGTTCAACTCTCGTTTGAGCAATCGGTTAAGCAGCCGATTGTGCATCGCTCCGCCAGACAGACAAACTCGGTTCAATGAAGTGCTCTCGCGCGTGTGTTGCGCGGCCTGCGCAAAGCTCCGCGCCACCCAGGCATGGAAGCGAGCGCTCATCACCGCCGGGCTCACGCCCGCATTTCGCTCCTGAAGGAGATCCCTTAACATCAACCCCGGTTCAATCAACCAACCTTCTTCGCCCGCTACAACGCTGGTCGTATAACTGCCCCACTCACCTTCATCGGCCAATCCCTCAAGCTCAATGACTGCCTGCGCCTCATAGTCAATCACGGCTCGCCCCGTCACCAGAGCGGCTACCACATCGAATAGCCTTCCACAACTCGACGTAAGCGGGCCAACCGGTCCGCGCCTCATCCATGCGAGTAAAAGATCGCCACCGCGCTCCGGCCACGGAAGCTGACCTGCGGCGTCTTCACCCAGCAGCGTCCACACCGCGCTCAGCGCCATGCGCCACGGCTGCTCCACGGCCTTTGCTCCACCGGGCATAGGCAATGCACGCAGGTGCCCCACGCGACGGAATGCACAAAGATCTGCAATCAATACCTCGCCGCCCCATATCGTTCCATCGCTGCCCAAGCCAGTGCCGTCCAGGGCAATGCCAATCACCTGATCGGTCACGCTGTGCTCTGCCATGCAAGCTGCAATATGCGCGTGATGGTGCTGGACAGCCATGCTCCGGATCCCGCAAATCTTCGCTCGCTCTTTCGCCCATTGCGTTGAAAGGTATTCAGGATGCAGATCATGGACCACACACTCGGGCTGCACATCAAACGTTCTCTGTAGATGACCGAGCGCGCTTTCAAAAAACTCCAGGCCTGCGCTGTATTCCAGATCGCCCAGATGCTGACTCTGGAAAGCCTCATGCCCCCGCGCAAGCGTAAAGACACACTTCATCTGCCCGCCAACAGCCAATAGCGGCATCGTAGCGATGGGCAAGCGCACTGCCAACGGAACATATCCACGCGCACGGCGCACCAACTGCGGCGCGCCCTCCACCACCATAACCACCGAGTCGTCGCAGCGCTGGAGAATCTCGCGATCATGGAGAAGAAACCCATCCGCAATCCCAGACAACCGCGCCCTCGCCTCATCATTGTCAATGCAGATCGGTTCGTCGGAAAGGTTAGCGCTGGTCATCACCAGTGCTTTCACACGGCCATCGGCAAAGAGCAAGTGGTGAAGAGGTGCGTAGGGAAGAAACACTCCAAGCCACGGCAATCCCGGGGCAACTTCGCTCGAAATCCGAACTTCATCGTGAGTCTCCGGCGCTGGTGATTCCAGCCTCCTCATCAGCACGATGGGGCGCTCTACGCTCGTAAGCAACCGCCTCTCCGGTTCACTCATGATGCACAGACGCAACGCCGCAACTTCATCCTTCACCATCACTGCGAATGGCTTGGCGGCTCTGTGCTTGCGTTCCCGCAGTCTGCGCACGGCGTCGCTATTGGCCGCATCGACTGCCAGATGAAATCCCCCCACCCCCTTGATGGCGATAATCTCGCCTCGCTGCAGCCGGGCAATGGTCTCATCGAGCGCAGAACTGAATGTTCTCCTTACGCCTGAGCCAGGCGCATCCACAAACTGCAGCCTTGGCCCACACACCGAACAAGCATTCGGCTGCGCATGATACCGCCGGTCCTGCGGATCTTCATACTCCCGTTGGCACTCGGCGCACATGCAAAATCTCGCCATCGAGGTCTGAGGCCGGTCGTACGGAACACTCTTGGTCAACGTAAATCGCGGCCCGCAGTTTGTGCAGTTCAGGAAGGCGTATCCATATCGCCGATCAGTTGAGTCAAGCAATTCGCGCAGACAATCCGGGCAGGTCGCGGCGTCTGCCGGAATTCCCGTCCGCGCTTCTGCTCCTCGTTCGCTTGCACGGATAGCGAATCTGTCTTTGCGCGTCGCGCCGGTTGGGTCGGCTGGCTCAATGGTCATCGACTCAACGGCATCCACTCGCGCAAGAGGCGGCCACTCTTCGCTCAGCCGCGCAATCAGCCGTTCGACATGTTCTGCGCTTCCCTCTACCTCCGCAACCACGCCCTCGCTGTCATTGGTCACCCAGCCGGCCAGGTGTTCTTCCTCGGCTAAACGAAAGACGAAAGGCCGGTAACCAACACCCTGTACCACGCCGCGCACACGAACTCTGCGACGAACAACGTTTGGTTCCGGTGCCGGCAGCTCTGCGACCCGCGCAGCCTCCATCGCGGCGGGCCCGCGTCCAAGCGGCTCATCCACTTTTGGCAACGCCAGCATGCAGGTCCTCGCGAACGGTTTCCAGTCTTGTCTCAAGCCACTTTAACCACCCATCCAGGCCGCCCGATTTCGTCGCCGAACAACGCACGATCTCAATGTCCTCATGGATCCGCCGCGCATTGCGCTCGGCCTCATCGGCATCGAATGGCACCAGCCCCAGCAGATCTACCTTGGTCATGAGAAAGAGCTCGGACTTGAAGAAAATCGACGGATACTTGAGCGGCTTGTCATCTCCTTCGGTGACAGATAGCAGCACGATCTTTGTATTTTCGCCGAGATCGTAGCTGGAAGGGCACACCAGGTTTCCCACATTTTCAATAAACAGCAAGTCGATCTCGTTCAGCTTCCAGTCGGCGAGCGCGCGCTCAATCATCGTCCCATCCAGATGACAGGTTCCGCCGGTGGTGATCTGTTTTACCGGATAGCCATACCGCGCCAGCCTGCGCGCATCGTTGTCAGTTTGTATGTCTCCGGTGAGCACCGCTACGTGTAAACGTGTCGATGCTTCTTCCCGGCCCAGCACCTCCAGCGTCTTCTCCAGGAGCGCCGTCTTGCCTGAGCCTGGAGCAGAAATCAAATTCAGACACAGAACACCTGCCGCTTTATACCGCTGGCGCAGGTCGTTGGCAATTCTCTGGTTCTCGCTTAGTACTTTCTGCTTCAGCGTGATCGTTTCCATGCCGTTCTACCTCCAGGCTAGTCAGGTCCAGTTCGTCCGAGCCATGCATCACAGTCTGAGACGAACCGCAACGCTCGCAGTCCCATACGAGGGTTTCGGCCGGCATTCTGTGGCCGCACGCCAGGCAATGTGCTTCACCGGGAACAGGCTCGGCTTCCAGCTCCAGGCTCGGCCACTTCGATCCCCGCACCGCAATCTCAAAGCCGAAGCGCAGCGCATCTAGGTCGACCGCCGCCAACACGCCTACCTTCACACCCACGCGCAGCGGCACCGCACCCGGATAGCGCTCAAGTTCCCGGCTCACCGCATTCAGGATCGACTCGGCCAAAGCCAGCTCATGCATGGGCGATATCCTCCCCTAGCAAATCCGTGGCAACTGGTCCTGCGCCAGCATGTCTACAATCCGCTCCGTGCCCAGGGTCGTCCGCAGTGTCACCCTGCGCGCGTGCCGCTCGGTTACGACACCGATCACGCGTGCCTGACGACCCAGCTCATTGGCTTGCATCGCCGCCACCGCGGCTTCGGCTTCGGCCTCGGGAACAAACGCAATCATCTTGCCTTCATTGGCTACATACAGCGGGTCCAGGCCGAACAACTCGCACGCTCCCCGCACCTCATCGCGCACCGGGATCGCGCGCTCCTCCATCTCCATGCCCACTTGCGCGCTGCAGGCAATCTCATTTAACGCAGAACTCAAGCCGCCACGAGTCAGATCTCGCATGGCATGAAGCCCCGGCGCAACCTTCATCACTGCCGCGCACAATTCATGCAGCGGAGCAGTATCGCTGCGCAGGTCGCCGCCAAGTTCCAGGCCTTCCCGCTGCGCAAGAATCGTGATGCCATGGTCGCCCAGCGAGCCGCTCAGCACAATCCGGTCGCCCGGCCTCACATGAGCCGCAGAGAAACTCACTCCCTCCGGCACAAACCCGATACCCGCCGTATTCACAAACACCCCGTCTCCGCTGCCCTTTTCAACCACTTTGGTATCGCCGGTCACAATCTCCACTCCGCATCTGTGAGCTGCCGCAGCCATCGCGCTCACTAGCTTTCGCAACGTCTCCAACGGCAATCCTTCCTCCAGCACGAAGGCTGCGCTCAAGTACTTCGGCATCGCGCCGCCCACGGCAAGGTCGTTCACTGTGCCATAAACGGCCAACTCACCCAGGTTTCCGCCCGGAAAAAACATCGGCTTGACCACATAGGTGTCGGTCGACATCGCCACGCGGCCCGCCGGCACATCGAAGATTGCCTGATCGTCCATCCGCGTCAGCGCGGGATTGCGAAATGCGGGGAGAAACACATCCTCCATCAACTTGGCAGACAGGCGTCCTCCCGAACCATGCCCCAGCAGAATGAACTCATCTGCCGAAAACGGAACTGGGCAGGCGAGCACCGTCATCGCACACCTCCGGCCAATTCGTTTTCTGCTTCATGTCTGCGGTACTGGTAATACGCCGCGCACGCGCCCTCAGCGGAAACCATCGGCGCGCCGAGTGGACGCTCTGGGGTGCAGCGAACGGCAAAGGCCGTGCACTGCGTCGGCTTTCGGTGCCCCTGCAAAATCATCGCGCTAATGCACTCGGCCGGCTCTTCCACGCGCGTCTCAGCAAGGTCGAACTTGACCTCCGCATCCCACGCCGCATATTTGGCGCGCACCTTCAGGCCGCTCCTCGGAATTTCGCCCAACCCCCGCCACTTGCGGTCGCAAACCTCCAGCACATCGGCCAGCATCTTCTGCGCAGGACGATTCCCTTCCATGCGCACCGAGCGGGTGTATTGGTTCTCGACCTCCGCGCGCCCCTCTTCCAATTGATCGGCCAGCATGGCAATCGCCTCAAGCAAATCCACCGGCTCAAATCCACCCACCACGATGGGCAAGTTGAAATCGCGCGCAATCGCGTGGTATTCGTCCAGTCCCACCACGACACACACATGCCCCGGCGCAATCAGTCCCTGCACCCGGTTTCCCTTCGCGCCAAGCAGCGCGCGCAGGGCCGGCGGCACCAGCACATGCGACGCGAGCAGTGAAAAGTTCGTGACGCCCTGCCGCGCCGCCTGCCACACGGCGGCGGCATTCGGCGGCGCAGTGGTTTCAAATCCAATTCCGAAAAATACCACTTCGCGCGCCGGATTCTCCCTTGCCAGCCGCAGCGCATCGAGCGGTGAATACACCATGCGCACGTCGCCACCCTGCGCCTTCACGCGCAGCAGATCAGTCGTGGATCCCGGCACGCGCAACATGTCGCCATAGGAGGCAAGAATCACGCCCTTCGTTTGGGCCAGTGCAATTGCCTTGTCGATTGTCTCCAGCGGAGTCACGCACACCGGGCAGCCAGGCCCGTGAATCATTTCCATCCCCGCCGGCAATAGCCCGTCAATTCCATAGCGAACCAGCGTGTGCGTTTGGCCGCCGCACACCTCCATCAGCACCCAGGGCTTGGTCGCTGTCCGCCGCAGACGCTCCACCAGCGCGCGGGCCAGCTTTTCGTCGCGATACTCATCCAGGTGCTTCATGGCCTGCCAGCCTCCAACTCGCCTAACTCCGACTGCAGTGCTCCCAGCTCCTCCAGGTACGCGAGCGTGGCCTTGGCTTCTTCCTCATCGATGCGGCTGATGGCAAAGCCTACGTGCACGAGAACGTATTCCCCCACCTGAGCCTCAGGAAGGAAATCCAGGCAAGCCGTGCGCACAATCCCGCCAAACTCAACGCGACCGCACAGCACCCCGCCCTCGTCAGTCTTCTCCATCAGTTTCCCTGGAATCGCAAGACACACGGCGGGTTCTCCTTGGAAACATCATAGGCACCTAAGTCGAATCTTTGGGTGATATTAATCACATTCTGATTGCAACCTGCCTGTCGCGTTCGGTACAAATGTGGCGCAGATTAGGTTTGGCAAGTGCGCGCCCTCACCCAATCTCTTCACGTGATCCCCACAATCGCGTGAATCCTGTTCGAAGGATCTGCCGCTATCTGGGACGAATCGGCGCTAGGAACTCCACCTGTGATGGCAATCACCGGCCCACCGCAGAACCCGCGCATAGAACATCAATAGAGTGATTTACATACCGGAGGTAGACGGATGAGCTTCGCACAACCGCCGCTCCCATCGGACGACAAGCGCTGGAAGATCGTGAACGGTACCATGCGTCGCCACGGCTTCGCCCGCCACGCACTCATTGAAACCTTGCACACCGCACAATCTTCCTTCGGTTTTCTGGATGATGTCGCGATCCGCTTTGTCGCCCGTTCCCTGCGCGTTCCACTCAGCCAGGCCTTTGGCGTGGCAACTTTTTACAACCACTTCAGCTTGAAGCCGGCAGGCAAGCATACCTGCACCATCTGTCTGGGAACTGCCTGCTACATCAAGGGCGCAGACCGCCTGATGGCAGAGGCGGAACGGCATTTGAAGATCAAGGCCGGCCACACCACTCCGGACGGCACTGTTTCGCTCATGACCGCACGCTGCGTTGGAGCCTGCGGCCGCGCTCCCGTCATCCTCGAAGATGGTGACTTGGTAGGCCTCGTCGAACCGACCGTCATGCTGGAGCAGTTGGAGAGGTGGGTTGTAAATGACTAGCGAAGAACTGCTGCAGATTGCTGAGGCAGTTGAGAAGGAGCGTTGCGCGTCCGACTTTGAAGTCAATGTGTGCGTGGCGCTTGGGTGCTTGTCACAGCACAGCGACAGGCTGCAAGACAAGTTGACCGAAGAGGCTGCGGCTTGCGGCAAACAATGCCATGTTCGCGGAACCGGCTGCATGGGATTGTGCGCTGCCGGTCCCCTTGTGCGCGCCGGGTCTACGGCTGACGCAGGCGCGCAGACGCTCTACGCTGGAGTCCATGAGAGCGACGCCAAGGCAGTGATTGGAAGCCTCGGCGGCCAGCCTATCGAACGGCTGACCGCGCACCCGCAACGGTACTTCGATGGGCAGAGGCCAATCGTCCTGGAGAACTCCGGATACATCGATCCGGAAAAAATCGAAGAGTACATCAGCCGGGATGGGTACCAGGCTCTGATAAAGGCGCTCACCGAGATGGACCCACAAGCGGTAATTGAGCAGATATCGAAGAGCGGTCTGCGCGGACGCGGAGGCGGCGGCTACCCCACCGGCCTCAAGTGGGGCACGGTGGCCAAGGCCGTGGGCACACAAAAATATGTAATTTGCAATGCCGACGAGGGCGACCCTGGAGCATTCATGGATCGCAGTGTGCTGGAAAGCGATCCGCAGCGGGTTATCGAGGGGATGGCAATTGCGGGTTATGCCGTCGGGGCAAGCAAAGGCTATATCTACGTGCGCGCAGAGTATCCGCTGGCTGTCACCCGGATGACATCTTCGCTGCGCGAGGCGCGCAGGCGCGGACTGCTGGGCAACAATATCTGCGGCACCACCTTCGCCTTCGACATCGAGATTCGTCTCGGTGCGGGTGCCTTCGTCTGCGGCGAAGAGACCGCATTGATTGCCTCCATCGAGGGCTTGCGCGGACAACCGCGGCCACGGCCCCCGTATCCGGCGGTCTCGGGTCTGTGGGGTTCGCCGACGCTGATCAATAACGTGGAAACGTTCGCGAACGTGGCGCCGATCATTCGCAAGGGCGCCGAGTGGTACGCGAGCATCGGCACAGAAAAGAGCAAGGGCACCAAGGTCTTTGCCTTGACCGGCAAAATTAATAACACCGGCCTGGTTGAGATACCCATGGGCATGACTCTGCGCGAGATCATCTTTGGCATCGGCGGCGGCGTGCCCGATGGACGTAAATTCAAGGCAGTGCAAACCGGCGGCCCTTCAGGCGGCTGCATTCCCGAGGAGCATCTCGATCTTCCCATTAGCTATGAGGCGTTGATCGAAGTCGGATCGATGATGGGCTCTGGCGGCATGATTGTCATGGACGATACGTCCTGCATGGTCAACGTGGCGCGCTTCTTCATGGAGTTCTGTATGACGGAATCCTGCGGCAAGTGCATCCCTTGCCGCGCGGGCACGGCGCAGATGTATCAGTTGCTCACCAAAATATGCGACGGCAAAGCGAGCCAAGCCGATCTCGATCTGCTGATCGACCTGTGCGACGTGGTGAAACACACGAGCCTGTGCGGGCTGGGCATGACCGCTCCCAATCCGGTGCTGAGCACGTTGCGCTACTTCAAGCATGAATATATGGAGCACATCGAACATCAGCATTGCCGCGCTGGCGTCTGCGCCTGCGGAAGCAAGCCCTCGCCCGAATTGTCCTCCGTGGAGGTGCCCGCGTGAGCGTACCTATGGACGTGAAGACACTTGTCATCGATGGAATCAACGTCAGTGCGCGCGCCGATCAGACAGTGCTTGAAGTGGCGCGCGAAAATAACATCCATATCCCAACGCTGTGCCACCTTGACGGACTCACAGAAGTCGGCGCGTGCCGAATGTGCCTGGTCGAGGTCAAGAATTCTCCCAAGCTATTTCCCTCCTGCGTCCTGAAGGTGGAAGAAGGCATGGAGGTAACAACGGCCTCCGACCGGTTGCAACACTACCGCCAAACCATCCTAGAGTTGCTTTTCGCCGAACGCAATCACATTTGCTCTGTATGCGTGGCCAATGGACACTGCGAGTTGCAGTCGACAGCGCAATCCCAGGGATTGACTCATTTGCGTCTTCCGTATCGAAACCCGCAGCTGGCAGTCGATGCGTCCCACGAACGTTTCCTGCTTGACCATAATCGTTGCATCCTATGCACGCGCTGCGTAAGGGTGTGCGCTGAGATTGAGGGCGCTCATGTGTGGGATGTCATGGGCCGCGGCATCGATTCGATGCTAATCACTGATCTGCATCAGCCGTGGGGTGAGTCAAGTTGCACGCGCTGCGGCAAATGCGTCCAGGTCTGTCCCACCGGCGCATTGTCCGACAAGAGCCGGTTTGGCTCCGAACACCCCAAGCATCCCGAGTTTCTGCCCTACCTCAACATGATGCGGGAGGGATCATGAACGAAATCGCAGGCAAAATCAAGGTGGCAACCGTATGGCTCGACGGCTGTTCAGGCTGCCACATGTCATTTCTCGATATGGACGAGCGGTTGCTGGAACTGGGCGATCAAATCGATCTTGTCTATAGTCCGCTAGTCGACTTCAAGATCTACCCGGAGCGTGTAGACGTAGCTCTGGTGGAGGGCGCAATCAGCAGCGTCGAAGATGAACACAAGATTCACCACATTCGCGAACACACCAACTTCCTCATCGCCATGGGGGACTGCGCGGTGACAGGCAACGTGCCGTCAATGCGAAATGCTTTTGGTTCGGGCGCGATCCTGGAGCGCGCCTATGAGGAGAATGTCGCAACCCAGGCCCAGATTCCATGCGTGGTTGTCCCCGCGCTGCTCGACAATGTACGTCCCGTGCACGAATTCGTCAAGGTAGACATGTATCTGCCGGGCTGTCCGCCGTCGGCGGACACCTTCTACACCGTTTTGAGCGATCTATTGGCCGAACGCACCCCGGACGTGGCACGTTTAACCCGTTTCGGCGCATAAGGAGAGAGCACTATGTCGCAGACCATCACCATCGATCCGGTGACTCGCCTCGAAGGCCACGGCAAGATCACGCTCAAGACCAACGACAATGGCGAAGTCACCGAGGCCTACTTCAGCGTCACGCAGGTTCGTGGCTTTGAGAAGTTCTGCGAGGGCCGGCCTTACTACGAGATGCCAGGGTTGATGGCGCGCATCTGCGGCATTTGCCCTGTGAGCCACCTGATCGCCTCGGCGAAGGCGTGCGAAGCCATCATGTCCATCGAGATTCCGCCCACCGCTGCCAAGTTACGCCGCGCACTGAATCTGGCCCAGAGCATTCAGTCTCACGCATTGAGTTTTTTCTACCTCGCGTCTCCGGACCTGCTGCTGGGAATGGATGCCGACCCCGCGCAGAGGAACATCTTCGGTGTAGCCAACGCCAGTCCTGAGTTGGGGCGCGCCGGCATCGGGCTGCGGCGGTTTGGCCAGCACATGATTGAGCTACTCGGCCGCAAGCGCATTCATCCCGGATGGGTCGTACCTGGCGGCGTCACTGAGCCTCTCGATCCGGCCAAGCGCGACGAGATTCTGCACCTGATTCCGGAAGCCTACGCCAATGTAAAGCTCGCGCTCGATTGGTATAAACAGATTGCGGATCGCTTTCGCGACGAAGCCGACAATTTTGCCAACTTCCCCGGAGCGTTTCTGGGCATGGTGGGCGACGACGATGGCCTTGAGTTCACCGACGCCAAGCTGCGCTTGATTGACGCGGAAGGCAACATTCTGCTCGACAAGCTTCAGGCTGCACAGTTTGAAGAGCATTTCGGAGAGGCCGTTGAGCCATTCTCTTACATGAAGTTTCCGTACTACAGGCCTATGGGCTATCCCGACGGCTCGTATCGCGTTGGCCCCCTGGCCCGGCTCAACATCGCGAGTCATGCCGGAACGCCCCTGGCCGATGTCGAGCTCAAAGAGTTCAAGCAACTGGCCTCAGGTCTGGTGCTGGGGTCGTTCTACTATCACCATGCGCGGCTCATCGAAATCTTGCATGGCATCGAGGTCATTGAACGGATACTCGATGATCCCGCCATCCTCGACAAGCATGTGCGCGCCACGGCTGGTGTGAATCGGCTGCAAGGCTCCGGCGTTGCTGAGGCGCCACGCGGCACGCTCATGCATCATTACAAGGTCGACGAGAATGGCCAGATGAAGTGGGCCAACCTTGTGATCGCCACAGGGCAGAACAACAACGCCATGAACCGCGGCATCCTGCAAGCGGCGCAACGATATGTGAAGGGCGACAGGCTTGTGGAGGGTATGCTGAACCGCGTCGAGGCTACGATTCGCACCTTTGATCCCTGCCTGAGTTGCTCGACACACGCCTACGGCCAAATGCCGCTGTCAATCGAGTTGCTTGGACCGGACGGCACAAGGCTGGACGATATTTGCAGAGGATGATGACGCCCGCCATGAAATCGATCCTGCTGCTGGCTTGCGGGAACACACTCCGCGGCGATGACGGAGTAGCCTGGCACATCGGTTCCGCGCTGGCGAATGATTTGCAAGACCGACCGATTGACTCAGTTGTGGAAGTCATCCTGACCCAGCAACTACTGCCCGAACATGCAGAACCCTTGAGCAGAACGAACTGCGCGATCTTCCTTGATTGCTCCGCAATCGATGGGCCCGGTGTCGTGTCCACTCATGCCCTAATTCCAGCTCAAAGCCCGCCGTGCCTGTTCAATCATTATCTTGATCCTGCTTCGCTGCTTAAGCTAACGCAGGATCTTTATGGGTGCATTCCTTTACGTGCCGTCGCGATCACAGTCGGCGGTCAATCTTTTGAACTGAAAGAACATTTGAGCAAGTCAGTTACAGCGGCGCTTCCCATCGCCTTGGAAGCCGTCCGCCGCGCCTACTGGGATGCAGAGCAAAAGTGATTTCACCTTTCAAGTTTCAAGCGTAGGTTCTGATTGCGAATGCAGTCGAACGCCGCTTGATCGTTGTCGAACAATGTCCGGAATTGTTCCAATGCCGCAACCATCAGACGGTACGCGTTGCGGGCTGTGTCATCGCACGTCGGCGTCCAGGCAGGGCCGAGGGCTTCGTGTTCCTCTCACTTGAAGACGAAACCGGAAAAGCGAACATCATCATCTCTCCGATGTCTTCGAGCAAAATCGTCCTCTGGTAACTCGCTGCCGGTTCCTGCGAATCGAGGGGCCGCTCCAAGTTCAGGATGGCGTTAGCCGGATCAGGGCTCGCTCAATTCCGCCCCTCAACGTTACCAATGCCACAATTCACTCATGCGACTTTCATTAGTGGCTTCGATGAACGCGACAGAGATATGCGAGCGAGGGAGCAGCTGCGACGCCAGCAAGGCTCGTCGGCGACCTTGAACCATCTCTCAAACTGCGGGTCATTCTCTCCGAGTTCCGGCTCGTCGTCCGGGTAAGCGGTCAGACTCACTGGTGAAAGCAAGCCGAATCCAGGCTGTCAACGCCCTAATCAGACGTTAGCCCTCCAGCGGAGAGATTGTGGGGACGGAATAGGCGAAAATCCTTGCAAGGAAAAGACCCCTCGCGTAGGATATTTTCCACGGGGAACGAATTCCGTAACTTGTTGATTTTAAAGATGGTCGGGACGGGCAGATTCGAACTGCCGACCCCTCGCACCCCAAGCGGCCTCGTGGCACTCTCTGCCCTTTACTGTCACGTCCTGTAACTTGCTGCCAGAATGATTGATAAGGGCATTATCGGTGCTTCGGTATGACGCGCGGATTGCCGCCGTTTACCCCCATTTTTCATTGAGGGTCCCCACAATTTCCCCCACAGTTTTTCGACGGTGAATTTGGTGTCTGAAACTCAATGGAAGTCGCGCGAGCCTATCTCCGCGCGAGTGATTTCTAGCGGCTGGATTTGTTGTGCTTTGACGTGCACAACTCCATCCTGATTTTGGAGGACCTTTAGATCGAAGGAATCTGGTGCGCGTGATGCAGGTCCGTTCGCGCTCGAAAACGTCTGGCGCGATGATGATGTTGGCAATTCCGGTTTCGTCTTCAAGGGAGAGAGAAAGAGAAAACCCTTCGCCGTGCCGGGGCGCTGCCGAGCAATGCACCGCACCCGCAACGCACACGGTTTTGTTATTGTGCTCGCCAGCAAGATCGGCGGCGGAAAGAATGCCCGCCTCGCGTAGCTCCGCGCGATGGTAGGCCATCGGATGCGGGCCTGTGGTCAACCCCGTGACGGAGTAATCGGCGACGAGCCGCTCGTCTGTCGTCATGGTGCGCAGCGGGGACTTCTTCAAATCCTCATTGCTGTTTGTGGCGGAAGGGCGCAGTAGAGGCCCTGTGGGACGCGCTGCCTGCTCCACCTGCCAGAGCGCATCCCGCCGATGTTCCACGCTGCCCAGGGGATTGAGCGCGCCAATGCGGGCCAGCGAAACAAGCTCCTTGCGGTTGAGTTCCGGCACGCGCAATGCCAGATCGTCAATTGATGTGAAAGCTCCGCTATGGCCCCTGATGGCGAGTAGAGCATTCGCAGATGCTTGCCGTAGCCCTTTGGCATAGTTCAAGCCGATGCGGAGCGCGTGGGAACCGTCCGGCTCCGCCTCCAGCGAACAGAGCCAGTCCGAGCGCAGCACGTTGATCGGGCGCACGCGCAGGCCGTGCCGCTGCGCATCCTTTACCAGCACAGCAGGCGAGTAAAAGCCCATCGGTTGATTGTTGAGCATGGCGCATGTGAAGGCGGCAAGGTAATGCACTTTGAGATATGCCGAAGCGTAAGCAATGAGCGCAAAGCTGGCTGCGTGAGATTCAGGAAACCCATACAGTGCGCAAACGACTGAAATGCTCTGAACGATCTTATCCTGCGTTGCTCGGCGCCGATGCCGTTGTGCGTCATGCCGGTGCGGAGCTAGCCTTCCAGCTCTTTCATGCGCTGCCATGGAGCGACGCATTCCCACGGCGCGGCGTAGCTCCTCAGCCTCGGCACCGGTGAAGTTGGCGACGATCATTGCCATGCGCAAAAGCTGCTCCTGAAAGAGCGGCACACCTAAGGTACGCTTCAAAACCGGCTCCAACAATGGCAGCGGATACGTGACCTCTTCCTTTCCTGGCGACGTCGCATAT
Organism: uncultured Acidobacteriaceae bacterium; assembly: GCA_963783925.1. Taxonomy (GTDB): domain Bacteria; phylum Acidobacteriota; class Terriglobia; order Terriglobales; family Acidobacteriaceae; genus Telmatobacter. The sequence goes on from CAWAPM010000001.1 coordinate 1,125,673, forward strand.
ACGGATGCATCATCTTGCCCACGATAGGGCCAGGACGAATGATTGCTACCTGCACTACCAGATCGTAAAACTTGCGTCGGTGCGTTGTGCGGAATTGAAGCCATCTGTGCGCGGCTTTCCACCTGAAACATTCCAACTGTATCCGCCTTGCAGAGCGTCTCGTATACGTCCGCATCCTGCGGCAGTGCGGCAAGATCAACAGGCTGACCGTAGTGGCGTGGGATGAGCTCAGACGAATCCTTCAGAACCGCCATCATTCCTAGGCCAAGCAGATCAACTTTAATGATGCCCAGGTCGGCACAATCTTCCTTATCCCATTGAACAACGGTGCGTCCAGGCATGGAGGCACGCTCCATGCGGCACGACGCGGTTGAGCATGTCCCTGCGCAGATCACCATGCCGCCGGAGTGTTGGCCGAGATGCCGTGGAATGTCCTGCATCCGATAGCACAGCTCGAGATACTGGGCGATGCGCGGATGACTTATATCAAAGCCCGCATGATGGAAATTGCTGGCATCGTGTCGTTTGCCCGCGCCACTCCCAATGCCCGATGAGTCCGGAGAGACGCGCTAAGTGTCTCTTCATCGAACCCCAGCGCCTTGCCCACTTCACGCGCGGCGGAGCGTCCGCGATACGTGATGACGTTCGCCGTCATCGCCGCGCCAAGTTCGCCGTAACGCTGGTACACGTATTGAATGACCTGTTCGCGCTTGTCGCCGGAAGGCAGGTCGAGGTCGATGTCCGGCCATTCGCTACGGTTCTCGTTCAGGAAACGCTCAAAGAGCAATTCCATGCCGATGGGATCAATGGCGGTAATTTCCAGCGCGTAGCAGACGGCGGAGTTCGCCGCAGATCCGCGCCCTTGAACCAGAATGCCGTGCTCTGGCAGAAGCGAATGATATCCCACACGATGAGAAAGTAGCCAGCAAAGCCAAGCTTGGCGATGAGCGGGAGTTCGTGCTGCAACCTGTGTGCTGCGCCTTGTCAAGCAGATGCCGCTTGGCCGGCGACGCCGTAGCGTTTGCGGACGCCTTCGTCGACACGCTTGCGCAAGAAAGCTGTCCATGGTCTCGCCCTCAGGCACGGGATAGTGCGGAAACTCATAACCGAGATCGTCGAGCGTAAACTCCAGCCGCTGGCTGATGAGGTGCGTGTTGGCAATGGCTTCCGGCACATCGCGGAAGAGCGATTCATCTGCGACGCGGGACGGAGAAATCGTTCGAGCATTGCGGGCCGTGAGCAAGCGGCCTGCGGATTCGAGCGTGGTGTGGTGGCGGATCGCTGGTGAATACGTCGAGGATTTCGCGGTCTGCTTGGCGGCAGCGTAGCGCACGCCGTTGGTGGCTACGACCGGCGAGCCGAGATGATTCCGCAATGTCCAACAGCTGCCTGATTGCGGTTCTCTTCCTCGCGCTCGAAGTGGCGCTGCAACTCCAGGTAGAGATTGCCGCGACCATAGATTTCGCTGTAGCTGTTCTACACGTGGCGCGTCGGCGTCTTCTCGCCCACGGGTTGTGCAACGGCGGCGATTCCTTCCTCGCCTCCGGTAAGGCAATCAATCGAGCAGAAAATTCTTCCATATCCGCCAACGTCGCCGAGCCTTCGGCCTTGGTACGTCTCGCGCATCTTCAGCCGCGTGATGAGTTGGCAGAGATTTTGATAGCCAACCTGCGAGGTGCACAGCAGCACAACGCGTGGAGGCTCCGGTGTGTGCTTGGTGCGGCAACCATGCAGGCGGGTGCGCGGAGTTGCCTAAACTCGGCAGACCGCAATCTCCGCCCCGATGTGCGCGCGCACGCCGCGCTGCTTGGCCGTGGTGTGGAGACGTGCAACGCCGTAGAGTCCATTGCGGTCTGCGAGCGCGACGGCTGGCATCCCAATCTCGGCAGCACGCGCTATGAAGGCCTCCGGCAGCGACCCGCCTTCCAGAAAGCTGAACGCGCTGGCGGCATGGAGTTCGACATAGGATGGCTCAGTCATAGATCGCCTCCAGTTGCCAGCGGTTCTGTCTGCGGTCATTCACCAGCAAATGCGCGCGCTGTTCCTGTGCAATCAGTACGTCCCATTCGTCTCTGTCCCAATCGCCAGCGGCCCACCAGCAGCCGCTTGTTCGCCAGGGTCCATAGGCAACGGCGATTGAATAGCTCCGGCGGCCGTCGTGGAACGCGACAGGCTTTTGGCCGGAGCAGAACACCTTTACCGGATGAGGCGGGCGCAAGCGTCGCAGCGCCATCCGGGGCTTTCCACCAGTCATTGCGCTGTTTTGTGTATCTACCGCACTCTTCCATGTGGAAGGCGTCTGCGCTGTGTGTGTCTTCAAGCGCGGGCGAACCAACCCTGTCCTCTCCTACCAGTGCCTTCAAACGCGCCAGTGTCACATCGAGGCGGAAGGCTCCGGCAGTTGAGGCAGGAGAGTCGAAGCTGCACTGTGCTTGAGCGTCCAGCTTCGGCAGCGATAGTGAGCGCAGCGATTGCCGACTGTGGCGGATGCGCTGCCAGCTCGATTTGTAGCAGCTTGAGCAAAAATTTCCGGTCAGTGGTGGGCAGTGCTGGCCTGAGCGTGAGTTGATGGCTACGCCCGCCTTCGAGTCGCAGAGTGACATTCAATAGGGCGAGTGATAGCGCGTGTCCGGTAGCTCGTGTCACTAAGCTGTCGATCATGCGCGCTGCCACAAACAGCAGCGGATCGACCAGCTCAAGTGCCCATTCAAACTCGCAAAACTCGCGGAGAGAAAACTGCGGCTCTAAGGGCTGAAACTGGTGCGACAGCGTGCCCGATGCAATGTCTCTCCAGCGCTTCCCGTCCTGGCCCAATCGCGCTATCAGCTCAACTTCTGGAAGCGTGGCTAATTCGCCAAAGAGCGGACGCCCCATATCGCAAGTGTCTCCGCTTCCTTCTCCGGCAGGTTGAGCGCATCGAGCGGCAGATGCGCCAGCGCAGCCGTCTCCTGTCCGTCTGCTATGACAGCCACCCCTGCTCTGAACGCGAGCCTTGAGCAGCGCCGTGTGAAAGTTCATGCTCACGGCTACCGATGTGCGAAAGCCCGCACCAGCAAGCGCGACGCGGATTCTCTGAGCACAACGGGAGGCCCAAACAGCCTTAGTCCCCGCAATGTCCAGGACGCAGGCGCAGTAAGCCTCTCCTCTTGTCTCTTCGATTCGCGGTGAATAGTTCGCCGCACATTCCAGAAGCACTTCGCGTGCTGCGCTCTCGCATTCGGTGAGCGGGACAGCAAACGCAGTCCGGGGATAGCTTCGGCTTCTACGCGCGTCATGTCCAGGGCAGCGCCCTTCAATCGCGCTGCACGGTTGATCGAGCAAACAGTCTCCAGCGGTGGCCGCCCATCGAGTACCGCAACCGCATCTCCGCGCTGCTCCGGTCGCAGGCGCAATAGCGACTGGAGCGGACCCGCGGCGCGTGCAAACACGCATACAGTTCCCGGCTCATGGCTTTGTTCCCGTTGCCCAGGCGTTCGGAGCCGTCCAGGTGGAAGCGGGTGGTTTACGCATTGCGACCATCGGAGAGGCGGATCGTTGCCGTTTGAGTTGTACATCGAAGGAGAAGCCTTCAAGGACTGTACTGCCGCTCGCCTCACCCGGCGCACATTCCAGAAGAATCCAGCGCTCGATTGCGCATAGGGCGCGCGGCCCAGCACCACAAGACAGCAGCGGGCTTGTTCCGCTGCCTGGCGAAAGCGGTACCACGTCGTCAGCGAAATCCGCCTGCCGTGCTCACCGGCTGTATCTCCCATGTCGAGCACGACTGTGGTGAAACCGCCCGCTTGCAGCAACAGATCAACGGCACGCATCGCCTGATCCAGCCGCGACCACGGTTTTCCGCTCCCGCGCTTCGATTCGTTCCTGCACCTCACCCAAAGCAGCCGCCGCAGACACACGCCGCTTGCAGCCGCCGATTCAGGGTCGAGAGCATCGTTCACGTCCACCCATGCAAACCTTCCTTCGCCGGTTCTCTCCGCGACAAAGGCCAGCGCAAGCGATGTTTCTGCCGGATGTAGGGGGGCCGGTAATTTCGCTCATGGCTCCTACAGGAAGGCCGCCCGATAGCAGGCTGTCGATTGCCGGGATGCCAACCGCCGCGACCTCGCGCACCATCTGCGGCATTGGGGAGAGCGCCGCCGGAAAGCGGCTCTCAAGGGTGCGCTCGATTTGGAGCCGGAGGGCAGCAGCAGTAGGCATGGGGCAGAAGCGGATTATTCGCCTTTTGTTCGCCTATTCTGCGGCCCTGTCTGCCTGAAAGTCAATTCGGGTTGTGTGGGAAATTCCTTACCGGGCGCGTTTTCAATAAGACACCGGCATGTGCGGACGGTACACACGCTTCGCGGCCACCGAACTGATACACCCATACTTCGGCATCCCCAGTCCGAGGCCCGAACCTGCGAGTTGGACTCATGCCGTCCTGGAATGTGACTCCACAAACCATGCAGCCAGTCATTGGCTCAACCCCGAAACGGGCGAGCGTGAGATGGTTCTGATGCGCTGGGGACTGGTGCCATTCTTTGCCAAGAGTCCCGTGTTCAACTACTCCACCATCAATGCCAGGGCCGAAACCCTGCTAAGCAGAGCGACGTTCCGTGAGCCATTCCGCCGCCGCCGCTGTCTCGTCCCCGTGAATTCCTACTATGAGTGGGCAGTCATCGACCCGAAGAGAAGAGAAAGCAGACATGGGCCATTGGGCTAAAGAGTGAGGAGCCGCTTGCTCTGGAGGTATTCTGGGATTGTTGGGTGAGCCAAGACAAGCAGGTGGTGTCTGAGAGCTACAGCATCATCACCGTAGAGCCGAACGAACTGCTTGCACCGCTGCACGACCGGATGCCGCTAATGCTCGCAACGTGCGATTATCAGCGATGGCTTGAGCCGGGCGACCCACAGAGGCCACCCATTGATTTACTCCGGCCCTTCGATTCAGACCGACGAAGATTTGGCGCGTGAAGCCGGACGTGGGGAACGTGCGCAACAACCGCCCCTATTTGATCGCCCCCGTAGAACCCGACGAACCAACCGCGCTTTTTTGAAGGCTACCTCTGAGCGGCGGCGCGCTGGTGGTTCAAGGTGAGCAAGCGCTCCAGGAGTTCGGCATCGGTGAGGGTGGAGGGCCAGCCATAGGCGGCGAAGACGGCTTCATCCAACTTGCGGTGTGCATCTGCGAGCCAGGCGGGGCGCGCATTGTAGAGGTTCGTGAGCGTGCGTTCTTCAACTTCTCTGCGCTGGCGTTGGGTGGATTGAGCCAGGCGTAGCGCTTCTCTACAAGCGCACGCGCAGCCTCTGCGATGGCGCCCACCAGAGGTGAGTCTTTTGGCTCTCGGCTTGGTGGCCAGGGAAAGGGATAAGTTTCAAAGGTGGATGTAGGTGTATAGCGAAAGCCGCTCTCCGCTTCGCTGAGCTGTGTTCCTTGTGCGCGCGACCAGACTTCATGTAAGCGCGAATGCAGCACACCGAGGAAGTAATCATCATCGCTAGAAAACGCGAACATAGCGTGATCCGGCAACACTTCCGGTGAAAGCCAGACAAAGATTCGATGCTTTGAGACACCTGGTGTACATATGAATCGCCTCAATCCGCCCGTTGCTTCACGTATTTCGGGGAGTGGCCTTGCATGGAGCCACCAGGGTTTTGACAGCCAATCTTCTGTTTGTATGTTTTCGTGAGGGGTAAACATGCTTGCGAACGTATTCAAACGGCTGTTCATAGAGGGCTGCTTCAGCTTCTGGGATTTTCGCTCCAAAGTCGATGATGAACATGCATCGCGGTATGCGCTGTGAGATCCATTGCGTTGACTCACGGCTTCACAACATCAGAAATTGAGCGTCCGTTCGAATGCAGCGGAGGATGAGGAATTGTCTGAGCAAGCATCAGATGGATATGTCATATGCTCCAACTTTGTAGTTGCTGATGAAGCAGAGGCCAGTGTTTTCCGCCAGTGTTAATAGCGGTAGTGGTATTTGATTGACTCGTAAGATTGGAGTGGATTACCGGCACGGACTCACCATTAAGAATGCGCGTGGGTTTGTGCACCGTCATCGAAACCGACTATAGAGACATGGAAGATCGCTCCGTCTAGGAGCCAATCGCGGTGACTCCAGGCAATGAAGATTCGACCGCTCTTAAGAATCCGCTCCAGAACGGTGCGATTCGCGCCGCCGCGAATGCCTTGGGTGGCGATGAGACCCGCTCTGAGCGTCTTTCCCGCTTTGATTGTTGCTCGCGCCCTTTCAAACCAGTAGGACACGAGGTCGGCTTGAAGAGGCACTGGGCCTTCATACAACTCGGAACAGTTCATCTACGCAGTTATCGCCGAGTTCTGTGCGAAGCTGTTTTCCGCCAAGAAACGGCGGATTGCCGATGATTAATCCCGCTTCTGGCTATGTGGGTTCAGTGGGCTTGCCGTTGGCATCGTTAGCGAGAATGGCGTACCGCTGCTGGATGTTATCGAGCTTGCGGAGAATCGGCTCTGTGGGCCAGCCGATGTTGTTGTCATTGAGCCATTGCAGATAGCCAATCCAGACCACGACGGAGGCAAGCTCGCGCGCATAGACGTTGGTTTCAAGGCCGTAGAGCTGCGAGGGGTGAACTTGATGAGGTAGAAGCGTGGGCAGGCCGTGTGCGCCGCTGAAGAAGATAGACTTCGTTCCAGAGGTCAAGCATCCGGCGGAGGGCTAAGTACAGAAAGTTTCCGCTGCCGCAGGCAGGGTCGAGGATGCGCACGGCGGATAATTCCGCGAGCCAGGCGTAGAGCTTTTCTTGCATCTGCGCACGGAGCTTGTATACGCGCCGCCTTTGGACCGTACGCGCCTTCGTTGCGAGTTCTAGGACCTGAGCCTTCACTTGCTTGCCAGCGGCGCTCCAGAGGGGCCATTACGACGGGTTCAATGATGAGGAGAATGTCTTCCTTGCTGGTGTAGTGCGCTCCGAGCTGCGAACGCTTGCCGGGGCTCAAGCTGCGCTCGAAGAGGGTTCCGAAGATGGCAGGCTCAACGGTGGACCAATCGAGCGCGGCGGCGGCGCGAAGCGTGCCCATATCGTCTGCCGCTCAGGTCGAAAACGGAATCATCGGCGAAGAGACCGCCGTTGAACCAGTGAATGTCATACGCGCCAAAGCTGTTTCCGCTGGTGGACATGGCGGCGAAGAGCTGGCGCAGCTTGCGGGCGAAGCTGGCGGGCTTGGCGCGGTCCAGCTCAATCATTTTGCGGAAAAGGTGTTCCGGCAAGAGACCGATGCTGTCAGCAAAGAGGCAGAAGAGCAAGCGCATGAGAAAGTGAGCGGCGTCTTGCGGGGCGATGCCACGCTGTTGAAGGCTGGTGGCGAGTTTGGCGAATTCTGCCGCTGCAGATTCTGTGACGCGCGCGGCGGCGCGCTCTGGGCGGAGCTGCTCAGGTTCAGTGAAGAGGTCGCGTAGGACTTCGAGGGGCGGGAGAGTGCATGACGCAGTGGGAACGTTGGTGAGCAGATCATCCAGAGTGAAGCGGTAGACGTGCGGGCGTGTGCCGGTGAAATTGGTATGGACTTCAAAGAGGTTATGATCGCAGACCACCAGGAGAGGTGGATTTTCGAGATCTTCGCGGTAGTCGTGTGAGCTGGTGGTAAGCTGCTGCGAGATCGTGATGCTTGCCTTTGTATTCCCAGGCGAAGAAACCGCGCTTCCAAACGTCGGCGAATCCTTTGCCGCCGTGAGTGATTGAGACATGCTTTTCAAAGGTGAAAGCTGTCGCCGGTGGGATCGGCAGCGGCGGGATGCGGCTGTCCCAGGACTTTGCAGAGGTCGAGAAAGTGGGATTGCGCGGCGGCGCGCTCGGTAAGTGTGATGGCCTTCCAGCGATTGACGAATTCAGCAAGTGAGAGGGACATGTCTTCTTTAGATGTGAAGTTCGATTCTTGCAGAGTGGGGTGGGATTGGGGAGTGTTTGGCGGGATGCTCCGAGACAGCCATAAGGCACACGCCGCGCGCCTCCTAGGGTGAACGAGGCTATAGTAGACGTACAGCGGCCTATTGAGCTGCATTCCAGGAGAGGATAGAGGCGCGGTTCATTTTGGGCCGATTTTTCGCGATTTTTTTCATTTTGTGGAAGCGTAAATGCACTTGAAGCACGGTCTACGTTCGGAAAGTCCGTAGAGATTTTGACCCCCTATCCCCTAAAACCGGTTATGGTACAAGCATGTCCACCAGCCAAAGCGCGGCTTGTGCATGTACGGAACGAGAGAAGCGAAGGATACAAACAAAGCGCATTCGCGCCGAAACCGGGCGACCTTAGCATTTCTAAGCATGCGGCTGCTTCAGCGCATTTTGGTGAACCAATGCCGTGGAGCGTGGGAGCCATGCGCGGCGCTGGTGGAACGCTGCGGAGCGCACCAGAGGGCAACCCGGCCCATCTTGCTGGGCTGTACGTGGGATGGGAACGCGGCAAGCTCGCGATTGACTTCGAGAATAATTTTGGATCATGGAGAAACGAAAGTGTGGTTGCACAACGGTCTACCTATGCGATGCTTTGGAGATTTTGTCCCCTATCCCGATGTGCATCTGGCCAAGTTCATTTGGGCTTGGGCGGTTGATCGGGATGAGCACTCGCAGGCTCGTGACGGATGACCCGGAGCTTGACTGCGCGCCCATAGAAGCCGCATAGAGCTTGTGAGATCACGGCTTCGTGCTTTGCAATTCCCATCTCCGCCTTCTCTGGCGCGGGGCTGCGCAAAGCCATATGGATCGTGCCAGCGCCATCTTCATCAGCCGAAACCACAGTCACATCGCGGAAACGATATTTCTTGAATTCATTGGAACCGTTGGAAGCGCGCATTTTTTCCATTGCCGAGTTCGAAGCTAATTCGGGCAAGACTCAAATCGGCAAATCGGCGTTTTTCCTCTATTAGAAGACGGTCTTTCGGGATTTGGCTGGTTGCACATTCGCCGCGCGGCTGCGCGCGGCTGGCGCTTCCGATGAAGAGTCAGATTGCAAATCAATAGAACAATCCCCTAAAGACTCTATGGGCGGACGCCCGTGTCCTGGCTCCCGGTCGACATTTGTCCGGGGCGGTCGGACGGATGTGTCCGCCGCTGCAGGACGCGTTTGTCCGCGCCTCCCGGTCATAGGTGTCATTGGGGTCCGCGAGACTTTCTGTATTTCCAGGCGGCGAACTTTTGTTTGTGGCGTCTGAGGCGGACTTCCGAGAGCGGGGAAGAAATACTCGTTGGAGGTTTGCTCTCTTTTACCTCGCGCCGCGTGTGAACCCGTTGGATGATTCCCTTTTGCTCGAGACTCGCAATGTTTCGTCGGCAATGCCGTTTAGATAGTGCAAGCCTCATTGGCGAGTGTCTTCATGCTAGGCCAGGCGACACCTAGGTCCGAATTGAATGCTGAGCAAGAAGCAATAAGACGTTTTTCTCAGTGGAGGTGATTCTTGAGCCGTCCGGCGCTACTCGTGAGTTTTCGCACGTAGTCAATTGCCGCGAACCGCGCAACGATTGAGGGCAGTGCGTCGGGATCGGACTTTGCCTGCCCTGAGTTTGATTCTTTGGGATGGCTAAGGATTTGATTGGCACCAGTTCCGCCATTTACTTAATCGCCGGAGTGGTTCCCTCTTCCATCAATCGGTCAATTTCCGACTGCGGGACGTGAACGGCCCGGCCTAGTCTCATGATTCCGATTCGGTGTTCGCCAATCCATTGCCAAACGGTTTTCTGCGAAAGGGCGAGCATTTCCGCCGCCTCCGGCACTTTGAGCAGCTTTCCCGTGTGCATTCTTCGTTTACCCTCCCTTGCGCTTATTTGATACAGTTCTACACAAAGCATCGTGCCATGTCATCGCACAATGCATGGCACACATCAGGGGCGCAAGGATGAAGGTGTGGAACGAGTTCTTCCTGCAATGCCGATTGGCGTTGAATACGTTAGCGGGGCGCTAGATTACCGTTTAGAACGCAAACGGGGTGAGGACTACTTCATCATTTGCCTCCCTGACAATTCCAAGTCTTTGGCGCAGGCCCATTTGTTTTGTGAAGGATTCGAATTGCGGATCAATTTGAGAAAGTCGATACCCAGAGGACGCATTGTACTTTGAACCGGTTCGGGATATTCCGCTTCACCCAGAGGTGGCCCAAAAGATAAAGCATGATTTCATGGAGCGAGATTCAAGGTTGGCAAGAAATCATTCGTCGAATTCGGCTTCGGAACATATCGAATGGATTTCCTCATCTCGGATACCATCTCCCAGAAACTTGGGCCGGACTACACACGGCGCTGTGCAATTAAGGAGGGATTGGGGGATTTGTTCGAACAGATTTGGAAAGTATCAGACGAGACCTTCAATTGGCTCCAAGGAACCCCACACGGACTAGAAATCCGACGTGTCGACTCCCTTTCCGCAGACGAAGACCGCAAAGTCAACGACCTCTTTTTAAAGGCCGCCTCTCTCCCGTCAGATTCTCGCGAATGGAAGTACGCAATGTCTGTAGTGGCGCGAAAAGAGGCCGAGCGCGTAAGGCGAGTCCGAGAGGGGAAGCAGAAACTAGTTGCCTTCATCTCCCCAGCGAGTGCGCTCGATGCGATTTTGGCAACGGTCTACGTTGACAAGTTGCGCGGACTGGATCTTCAAGTCTGTGCTCTTAAAGAGTGCACCGAAATGTTTGAACGACAAGAAGGCCACGGAAAGATGTACTGCTCCCAGGCTCACGCTCATCTGGCATCTGTGAGACGGAAGCGCGCAGAGGCAAGGGAGAAAAGGCTTAAGCGGTCAAGCAGAAAGGGAAAGAAACAATGAGCATCTTCAAGCGTGGTGAACGGTGGTGGTATGAGTTTGAGTTTCGCGGTCAGCGAATCCGCGAATCGACGGGCAGCGAGTCAAAGACTCTGGCGATCAAGGCGGAGCGTCAGCGTAGGCGGGAGCTGGAAGAGTCGGCCAATGGAGTTCGCGCAGCCCGCCGCCCGATGCTCTTTCCCGTTGCGGCGCGGGAATGGATGGCTGCGAACCGGGCGCGCTGGAGCAAATCGAACGTTGCTATTCAGGAATTCAACTTGAAGCATCTGTTCGGGATACTTTCGGCTGCCATGCTGCTTGCCGACATTACGCCTCAGCACATCGGCAAGTACCAGGGAATCCGCCAAAAGGAGGGCGCATCGAACCGGACGATCAACATGGAGGTATCAACACTCCGCATGATGATGAAGGCGGCGCGGCTGTGGAGCGCAATTGCTGAAGATGTGCGGATGCTGCCAGAGCGCCGCGATGTTGGGCAGAGCACTCACGCCAGATGAAGAGCGGAAACTTCTGGAGGCGTGCCGGAAGAGTCCACAGCCAAGCCTTACACAGCGGTCGTTATCTTTCTGCAACACGGGCTTGCGTAACGCTGAGTTGCGGCGCGCCCGTGGTCCCAGGTGGATTTTCTGAAGGCAGAGTTTCAAGTTGGCAAGGCAAAGACGGAGGGCAGCGAAGGACGCATCATCCCGTTGAATCAGGCGGCGCTCGGAGCGTTCAAGGATGGAAGAGCGCGATGGCCCGATGCGAAGCCCGGAGACTATCATCTTCCCTACGGAGAAACTTGTGTTCAAGGGCGCGGGCACACCGGAGCAAGGCGTTATGACGGCGTACAACGTGGACCCAAGCAAGACCACTCGGGGCGTGGAAGCGAGCATGGAGTACGGCAAAGAAGCAGGCCGGAGTTGAGTGCCGAATTCACGATTTACGCCACCACTTCATTTCGGCTCTGGCGCAAACGCAGACCCCGGACGCCACCATTCAGGCAATCAGCGGCCATCTCAGCCGGAAGATGCTAGAGCATTATAGCCATGTGCGGCTAGAAGCTAAGACGGCGGGCGGTGGAGATCGTTGAATGCGAATGGCAGTGCAGCTAGGGGCAGTAAGCAAACCAGAAGCCCCACAATGGGTGAAAACTGAAGCAGGGTCCCCACAAAATCCCCCACAAAATTAAAGACGGGAGCCGATGCGACTCTCGTAAATATTTGATTCTAATGGTCGGGACGGGCAGATTCGAACTGCCGACCCCTCGCACCCCAAGCGAGTGCTCTACCAGGCTGAGCCACGTCCCGACACAATCGGGCCGGCTCGGTGAGAGCCGGCCACGGGGGTTCTGAATCAGTTTACACCAGCGCGGGCGGTGCGGCGTGTGGTTGTATTTGAACCGCAGGGGCTAAAGCCCCCGCTCTCAATTGCGGTGTTTTCGGCACGACTGAAGTCGTGCCCTGACACAAAGCCCAAATCGCGGGTGTAGCCCCAGCTCGAATCAAATCAACTCAGATCGCTTGCGGCATGCGAGCTTACTGCTGCCGGATTCAGATCAGTGCGACGGGGGCACGTATTCCTGGGGCAGGGCTGAGCCCTCGCCGAAGAAGAACTGCTCCATCTGCTCGACGAGGAACTGCTGGGCCTGCGGCGTCCAGGGCTGGAGACGGTACTCGTTGAGCAACATCTTCTGGCGGTCGACCCACTCGCCCCAGGCTGCCTTGGAGACGTTCTTGAAGATCTTCTGACCGAACTCCGAGTCGAAGGGCGGCTCGTCGAGACCCTCCATCTCCTTCTTGTTGCGAACGCAAAAAACGGTGTGCGCCATTCTGTCTAGCTCCCACTTTCATTGTATGAGATGAGCGGGCGGGCCGTCGGGACTCTGCGGAATGCGAGACGCGGCAGGGCCGCGTCCCGCGGGGCAGGATTAGTAAGCGGCGATGCCGTTGATGCCGGCAGCGACGGGCAGGCCTTCGACCTCGGTCAGGTTCTCGAGCGTGCCGTCCGGCTGGACTGCGAAGACGCCAATAGTACCGGTGGCGCCGTTGAGGGTGTAAATGAAGCGGCTGTCGGCGCTGGCGGCTGTGTCGAGGTTGGCGCTGCCGGCCGGGTTTGCGCCCACGACGGTGTCGCCGATGGGCGTGAGTGTGCCGTTTCCGCGGATGCGGAAGCCGGAAAGGTTAGAGGTCATAGCGTTGGCCGTATATACGGCGTGGCCATTGGGCAGGATCACGCTCCAGCAGGTGGCGAGGCCGCTGGTTGGCAGGGCGTCACTGAGCGTGTCGAGCGAGCTGTTCCAGTTGAGGCGATAGGAGGAGACGGAGTTGGAGGCATTGGCCAGAACGAGAGCGCCATTGGGCGCGAAGAGCGCGGCGAAGGGCACGGCGCCGGCGCTCGCGGAGCTGTCGATGCGGGAAAGAACTCCGCCGAGCAGCACATGGAAGACGTCGATCTTGTTGGTGGCCGATTCCGCGACGACGAGGAACTGGCCGTTGGGACTGAAGGCGAGCGAAGTGGGCGAGGTGGCCGAGTCACTGAGGCCGCGCGTGGAGCCGGGAATGGCGCGCAGGCGTCCGTTGGGCAGGATGCGCAGGCCGGCGACATTGCCGTTGCCGCCGGAGTTGAGCACGTAGACCAGGTCGCCCCACTGCGCGACGGCGGTGGGAGAACTGCCACCGCTCGATGCCGTATCGAGCAGCGCGAGCGTGCTGCCGTGGACAGCGAACATGGAGACAGTTCCGCTGGCGGCGTTGACGGCGAAGAGGAGACGGTGATCGGCGCTGAGCGTGAGCGAGCCCTGCGAGTGCAAGGGATCGACTGTGCCGCCGCTGCCGTTGCCGCCGGTGGAGACTGCGCCGGTTTGCACAAGCGAGCCATCCGCATGGCGCGCATACGCGACAATCTGATTGCCTGACGCGGCATTGGTCATGGCGAAGACCGCGCCGGCGTTCTCTTCTGCTACTGCATGCCTGGCGACAGCGAGCGCGCCGACGGCGACTAGACACACGACGACCGGGAGCCTATAGCTCTTTTTCATCTCGGTACTCCATTTCAGGGGATTGTGGCCTCGACCTGCAGTTGCGTTGGGCGCAGCGAGGGCCTGTGTACCGAAGAAGAGCGAGCGGGTGGAAGAAAGGTTACAGCGTGACGATAAAAATTCCGCGCAGCACAACGGGCCAGACAGAAAGTCCAGCCGGCATGCGCTGCGGCGGAGCAGTGTGAGGCGGCGACTCAGCGCAGCGGTTCGACAACGATCTCGACCTGGAGATGATGCGTGGAGCCGGGCAGATCGAGCGAGCCGAGCAGGAGCGGCTTGCCGGCGGCGATCTGCGCGACTTCATTGAGCGTGGTCTGCTGAATCACGGGGTCCGGCGCAACGGCGATGGATTTGTCGCCGGCAAGGCTGGACTGCTCGATGCGCGTTTCCAGGCTGAGCGCACCAGGAGTGCCGGTGATGATTGCATCGATGTTGAGGCCGATGTCGATGTACTGCACCTGCGTGTCGGGGGCTTTGTAGTCGGCCGCCGTGCCGCCGGTGACGATGGGCACGCGCGTGCCCTGCTTGAGCGTGGCTTTGGAGCCGTTGCGCAGGATGAGGCTGACGCGCTGCGCTGGGCCGGATTTGCTGCCGTCGTAATCCGTGAGGGTGTATGTGAGCCGGTAGCTCTCGCGCGGACGGTCGAGCTCGCCGATGAGGCGCTGGGCCTCGGCCTGCTCGTCTGCGGTGCCGCGAATGGTGATGGCCGACTGCGAAGGCGCGGCGTAGACACGAACGCGGGGCAGCATGTTGCGCAGTGTGGTCTGGATATCATTCAGGTCGTTCTGCGCGGTTGCGTTGATGAGGAAGATGGTTTGGGTGAGCTCGGGCTTCGATTCGGCGGTTGCGGAAGCAGGCGTGTCGGCTTGTGCGGAAGCGGTGTACCCAAGGGTGAGCGGTGCGATCAGCGCGAGGAGGAAGCCCGCGCGCAAGGCGGCGAAGGTGCGAAGGTGGGTCATCAGATGCCTCTCGAAGTGAAGTTGCGGCGAGCGCAGCGATGGGAGAGGAATGAGTTGGAATGCGCTCGTCTGCAGGAATGACGCAGCGGGGCGGGAAGCGCTCGGGGAAATGTTTGGGCGCGGCGAATTCCCTTGACAATGAGCTGTTTTAGGGGTTTCCTGTTGGCGACTGCAAACCTCATCGCCACTCGTGCGCGCGCTGCCCTGCGCATGGACGATGCACCCGGAACGCAGTTGCAAGGAGCACGTATGTCCGACCAGATTCCATCGGCCGCGAACCCCTCAGGACTCTCAGAAAACGCGGCGGGCGCGCTCGCGTACATCACCATCATTCCGGCAATTGTATTTCTGCTGATTGAGCCCTATAACCGCAACCGGTATGTGCGCTTTCATGCGTGGCAGTGCATCTTCCTCTTTGTTGCGTGGGTCGCGCTGGACATTGTGATTGGCGTGTTTACGCGGGTTGTGCCGTTCTTTGGCCTGATGGGCCTGGCGCTGTATCCGCTGGTTTCGCTCGCCATGCTGATCGTGTGGATCATGCTGCTGATCAAGGCTCTGAATGGGCAGAAGCTGAAGCTGCCGATCATCGGCGACCTGGCGGAGAAGCAGGCGAACAGTTAAGAGATGGCGCGTGGCGCTTTGTTGTGTCGCAGTGCGGGCCTTTGTCAATCTACGCAAGGCAGTTTCGATCCCCGGCCGTAATCCGAGTTCAACCTACAAGGAGGTTCCATGTCCGATTCCCCGCAGGTTCCCCAGGCATCCGCGCAGAGCGGCCTCACCGATAACGCGGCAGGCGCACTGGCTTATGTCACCTTTATTCCGGCGATCATCTTTCTGTTAGTTGAGCCGTATAACCGGAACTCGTTCGTGAAGTTTCACTCGTGGCAAAGCATCTTTCTTGGTATTGCGGCGTTTGCGATCGACATGGTGCTGACCGTGATTCCGGTGGTGGGATGGATCATCATTCCCTTCGTTGGGCTTGGTTTCCTGGTGCTGTGGATCATCGTAATTTTGAAGGCGCTGAAGGGCGAGCGTTTCCAACTGCCCATCATCGGCAAGTTTGCCGCGCAGCAGGCGGGCAACTAAAACCTCTGCACTCAGTTATTGCATTGCGGCGCTATGGCCATTGCGGCTCTAGCGCCGTTTGCCTTTCTTGCCGCCGCGCTTCTGGCCTTTGAGGCGCTTGTTGGCGTGGGTCACGTCGGGCTTGCGCTTCTTTGGTTTTGATGGCGGCCGGGGCGGGCGCTTGCCGGTGAGTGGGATTCCTTCTTCGACAAGTGAGAATTGCAGGCGGCGCTCCTGGGCGAGGATGCGGTCGAGGATGACGTGCACGCGGTCGCCGGCGCGGAAGACGCGGCCCCAGCGCTCGCCGACGATCTCGTGGGTGTTCTCGCGCCAGGTGTAGCGGTCGTCGCGCAGCGAGTCGATGGGCACGAGGCCTTCGACGAAGAGATCGGTGAGCTCGACGAAGAGGCCGTATTTGGCGGGGTTGAGCACCAGCGCGGCGAACTCTTCGCCGACGCGATTCTGCATGAAGCGGACTTTCTTCCACTCGACGAGCTCGCGCTCGGCCTCGGCGGCGCGGCGCTCGGTCTGGCTGGTTTCGTCGGCGATCTGCGCAAGCTCGGGTTCGGGGATGGGCGGATTGCGCTTCCCCGGTCTCGAAATCCAGACCGGGGGCACCCGGTTTTTTGGCGCGATGGATGACGATGCCGGCGAGGCCCTCGTTGGGATGCGTCCACGGCGAGGCGTGGCGGTCTTCGGCGACTGCGCCGTGACCGCGAATGCCGCCGCGCAGCAGTGCCTTCGTGATGCGATGCACGATGAGGTCGGGATAGCGGCGGATGGGCGAGGTGAAGTGAGTGTAGCTGGGCGCGGCGAGGGCGAAGTGGCCTTCGTTGACCTCGGAGTAGCGGGCTTGGCGCAGCGAGCGCAGCATCAGGTAGCTGAGAATGCGCTCTTCGGGTTTGCCTTCGATGCGCGCGGCGAGCTTCTGATACATGCGCGGGGTGACGGCGATGTCTTCGGCAACTTCATGCGTGCGCGCGGCTGCGGCCGCTGCGCTGCGCATCGCGGCGATCGCCGCGGGTTGACGACGCGCTTGACCGGCAGCGCGCCGAGGCCGAGCGAGTAACCGAAGGCTGGCGGCGAGCTCTTCGAACTGCACGACGCGGCGGGGCTCGGGCTTCTCGTGGATGCGGTAGAGCGAGGGCACGCCGAGGTCTTCAAGCCATGTGGCGACGCACTCGTTGGCGGCGAGCATGAACTCCTCGATGAGGCGGTTGGCCCAGGTGCGCTCGGCGCTTGGTGACGCCGCGCATCTGGCCCTGCTCGTCGAACTCGATGACGGGCTCGGGCAGATCGAAGTCGATGGAGCCGCGCTCCTCGCGGCGCTTGTTCATGAGCACGGCGAGCTTCTTCATGCGCTCGAAGTTGGGGACGAGATGCGCGTAGCGGGCGCGGGTTTCGGCGTCGCCGTCGAGGATGGCGGTGACGGCGGTGTAGGTCATGCGCGCGGCGGAGCGGATGACGCCTTCGACGATTTCGTAGCTCTCGATGCGGCCCTCGGCGGTCGAGCTGCATGAGGCAGCTGAGCACGAGGCGGTCTTCGCCGGGGCGCAGGCTGCAGATGTCGGTGGAGAGCTCCTGCGGCAGCATGGGGATGGCGCGGTCGGGGAAGTAGACGCTGGTGCCGCGCAGGCGGGCTTCGAGATCGAGATCGGTGCCGGCGCGAACGTATTCGGCGACGTCGGCGATGTGGACCTGCAGCTCGTAGCCGCCGTCGGCGCGCTCGGTGACGAGGACGGCGTCGTCGAAGTCTTTGGCGGTTTCGCCGTCGATGGTGACGATGGGCAGGCCGCGGAAATCGCGGCGGCGCGCGACTTCGTCGAGGTCGAGGTGCGCGACGCTGCGGGCTTCGGCGAGGACGTTGTCGGGAAGACGCGCGGGAGCTGATGCTTGCGGATCATCATCTCGACATCGACGCCGAAATCGTCGGGAGAGCCGAGGACTTCGATGACACGGCCGATGGGCGGCTTGATGGGCGTGGGCCAGCTGGTGATCTCGACATCGACGACCAGGCCTTCGAGATCGTCGTGGTCGCAGGTGCGCTGCGGCTTCGGAGCCGAGGGCGCGATGCGGTGGTTGCGTCGCTCGATTGGGCGGGGAGCTCATCGCCGCGGGGGATGACGATGTGCTGCGTCATGCGCTCGTCGAAGGGGACGACGATGTGGCCGGCGTCGCGGCCGGTGCGGGCATAGTGGAACGTCGCCGACGACGGTGGCGTTGCGGCGCTCGACGATGCGGGCGATGCGGCCGGAGCGGCGGCCATCGGCTTTGGGAGGGTCGAGTTCGACGAGCACCTGGTCGCCCTGCATGGCGCCGTTGATTTCGTTGGGCGGAATGAAGATGTCTTCGGTCACGCCGGACGCCTGCTGTGACAGTGGGGCGGACGAAGCCGAAGCCGTCGCGATGCAGGTCGAGACGGCCGGCGAGGAGGTTGTCGCGGCTGCCGGGCGTGCGCGGGATGCACCAGTGATCGCGGTCGAGGTGGGCGAGCTGGCCGCGCACGGTGAGGCGCTCCAGCTGATCGAGGAGCAGGCGGCGCTCGCGGCCGCCGCCGAGGCCGAGCTCGCGGACAAGCTGCTTGTAGCCGGCTTTGCCGCCGGGCGAGCGGGCGATGCGCGCGATCAGGTCGCGATCGGTCATGGGTTAAGAGTAGGGCATAACGGGACGGGGCGGCGAACCTACTGAGGCTTGCCGCCGTGGAGGAAGCGATCGACGCTGCGCGCGGACTTTTGCAGCGAATGCACGACTTTGGCGTAGCTGGTGTCGAGGGCGTTGCCGGTATCGTTGCGGGCGAGCGAAATGGCGGTGTCGGTTTTGCGGTTGCTCATGGCGAGGGCGTCGGCGGTAGAACCGGCGGCGGCGATGGTGGCCTGCGCGGGCCGCTTGGAGGGATAGACCCAGGCGATGTCGGTGTTGGGCAGGCGATCGAGCCGCGCCAGCGACTCCGGGCTGAAGTCGGAGCGGGCGAGCTTGGCCTCGAGCGGCCATTGCGGGGATGTGGCCCAGGTTGCGCCGTTCATGGGCGCGGCCGGTTCGCCGAGGTTGACGATGCGCGTGATGGCGAGCGGGCGCATCCGGGTGCAGTTGTCGCCGCCGCAGCCGCGATGGCACAGCGCGCGATTAAGAAACGAAGCGTGCTTGCCGTAGGAGATCCACACGGGCGGGCCGCTGGACTCGGCGTGGAGCGTGGAGGCGCGCGTGATCTGGCTGGCGTCGCAGACGGTGTCTTCGTGGGCGGCGGCGTACCAGTAAAGGGCGCGCCATGCGCTGGCATCGTCTGCGTTGGCGCTGGCCTGGACGAGTACGGAAACGTGCTCGGTGTCGAGGGGGTGGCTCATGCGGCCGCAGTCGGCCTTCCAGAGATGGAAGTAGCGCAACTCTACGATCAGGCCGGACGCGAGCGGACCGGTTGCGCCTGCGTGGGTGCGCGGCGTGGCCTGTGCGTAGATGGTCGCGTCTTCTTCTTCGGCGATGGGATTCAGTTGATTGGGGAGGAAGAAGGCGGGCTTGCCGGCGCAGTCATGCGGGTCGGTGTGGAACGCGGGTGCGAAGTGCTGCAGGAGAGCTTGCTCCAGCGCGTCACTGAGGCCGTCGTGGTCGGAGTCGAGGGGGGCCTGCGCGGCGGCGGATGTGAGTGTGGCGGCGCAGAGGCAGGCGAGCGCGAGGAGGCGGGCGGTTCGCATGCTGCCATGGTACGCTCGCGGGCGCTGCAGGCATCGCCAAGTGCAACCGCGGGTCCTTCGACTCCCGTCGGTCGCTCAGGATGACATCGGCTCCGCGTGATTGTGCTTTCCCAGGTCTGAAAATCCAGACCTGGGGCACCCATTTTCTCGGAGATTGGTGCTGCGTGGTTTCCCACCCTTCGCGCACAGAACACGCGAAGAATGGGGCACCCAGGCTCGTGAGGATGGAAGCTCGCTAAGAGCAGAAGCAGGTCCTTCGCTCCGCTCCCCCCACTGACTTCGTCAGCGGGGCCCCAAGCTGCTCCGCTCAGGATGACAATTCAAAGGGTCGCTCAGGATGACAGCTCTTGGTGATGCCGTCGTTCACTGCTATTCGCGCACGTAGCCGGGGCCGCGGAGGACTTTGCCGGGGAGGGAGCCGGTCATTTTGCCGTTGGCGATGACGGGCGTGCCGTTGACGAGGACGTACTCCATGCCGACGGCGAACTGGTTGGGGTTTTCGTAGGTGGATTGGTCGGTGATGGTGGCGGGGTCGAAGACGACCACGTCGGCGGCGAGGCCCTGCTTGAGCACGCCGCGGTCGGTGAGGCGCAGGCGCTGTGCGGGCAGCGCGGAGAATTTGCGGATGGCGTCGGACAGAGTGAGCGCGTGCTCTTCGCGGACGTATTTGCGGAGGATGCGCGGGAAGGTGCCGTAGGCGCGGGGATGGGGGTGCTCGGTGCCGAGCAGGCCCTCGGGCGATGTGCCGGAGGAGTCGTTGTCGACAGAGACCCAGGGCTGCTGGAGGGCGAGCTTGACGTCGGGCTCGTCCATGCCGAAGACGGCGACCTCGGTGAAGGCTTTGTCTTTGATGAGCAGGTCGCAGAGGGCGTCGATGGGGTCCTCGTGCCAGAGGGCCGCGACCTCCGAGAGGCGCTTGCCCTGGAGCGGCGCGAGTTCGGGGTTCTGCACGACGGCGATGAGGATGGCTTCGGGGCCGGGGATCTCCTGCCACTCGTTGTCCCAGTCCTCGCCGGCGGAGTCTTTGCCGGAGGTGGTCATGTCGCGGCGGATGCGGGCGCGCGTGGCGGGATCTTTGAGGTGGGCAATGAGTTGAACGTCGCCGCCGTCGTGGGCCCAGGGCGGAACGAAGGCAGAGAAGGTGTTGAACCAGGCGGTGTAGGCGTAGGTGTCGGCGGTGATGTCGAGGCCGGCGGCGCGGTAGCCGTCGATTTTGGCGACGATCTGGGGCATCTTGCCCCAGTTGGCTTTGCCTGCGGCCTTGAGGTGCCAGATTTCGACGGGGATGTGGGCCTCGCGGCCAATGCGCGCGGCTTCGTCGATGGACTCGAGCACCTGATCGCCCTCGCTGCGCATGTGGGTGGAGTAGATGCCGCCGTATTTGCTGGCTTCGCTGGCCAGCGCGATGAGTTCTTCGGTTTTGGCGTAGGGCGCGGGCGTGTATTGGAGGGCCGTGGAGAGGCCCATTGCGCCTTCGCGCATGGCCTGGTCGACCAGAGCTTTCATTTGGTCAAGCTGGGCGGCAGTGGGCTGCACGTCGGCGTCGCCGAGAACCATGCGGCGGACGGAGGTTGCGCCGACGTAGCTGGCGAGGTTGATGCCCATGCCGTGCTGCTGGAGATGGTCAAAGAACTGGCCGAAGGTGCGCCAGTCGGGATTGAGGTGGTAGTGGTCGTAGTCGGCGCGGTCGGCGGCGATGGTGGCGTCGTTGATGGGTCCGGCGGAGTTGCCTTCGCCGGTGATCTCGGTGGTGATGCCCTGGAAGATTTTGGAGGGGACGCGGGGGTCGACGAGCATGGTGAGCTCGGACTGGCCGAGCATGTCGATGAAGCCGGGCGCGACGACGAGGCCGTGGGCGTCGATGGTCTGTTTGGCGGGCGCGGCGGCGAGGTTGCCGATGGCGGCGATGCGGCCGTTGCGGATGCCGATGTCTCCCGAGTACCAGGGCGAGCCGGTGCCGTCGATGATGTGGCCATGGAGGATGACGACGTCAAAGGGCTGGGCGGGCCGCGGAGTGGCGGGCTGCTGCGCTGTGAGCAGAGGAGAAACGAGACTCAGGAGCGTTAACAGGATTTTCGCAAAGGGTCGCATTGGGTACTCTCGTGTGATTGTAGGGGTGGGCTCGGGGATTGCCGAGCTTTTCTGGAGCGAGGCTGTTGCTACAATGGAACACCGGCGCGGCGTAATCCGCAAGGCTCTCGATTCGGCGCGCGGTTGCGGCTTAGAATAAGCGCTGTGAACTGCCTGGCTTTGCCAGGCAGGAAGCAAATACAGACTGCGTGCGGCTGGAATGGAGCGCGCGGATCAACCAGAGATGAAGGCCAGCGAACTGGCCGGTGCCTTGGCAACCCCCCAGTCCCATCAGGACAGAAAAGGAAATTCTCTTGAGCGCAATGTGGAAACCAACTCAAACTGGACCCGCGTCTTCTTCTCCCACCCCCGAGCCGCCGCGCCCGGCCACGCCCGCGACCCCGTCGTTTGAACCGGCACGCGCCGCCGCACCTGCGGCTGCCCCGGTGGGCGAACAGGCCACCATCGGCAAGGGCCTCTTCATCAAGGGCGAGATCACGGGCTCCGAGTCCTTATATATTGACGGCAAGATTGAAGGGACCATCAACCTGCCGGGCAACCGGCTGACGGTGGGCCGCAACGGGCATGTGAATGCGGCCATCAATGCACGCGAAATTGTGGTGCTGGGCAAGGTGAAGGGCAACGTGTCGGCTACCGACCGCGTGGATATTCGCGCGGAGGGTGCGCTGACGGGCGATGTCTCGGCGGCGCGCATCAGCATTGAGGATGGCGCGTTCTTCAAGGGCGGCATCGATATCAAGAAGCCCGACGGCGCGAAGCCGACGGTGGTGCCGGAGCCGGTGAAGGCCACGGCCTAAACGTTCGAAGATAGTTGCACGCGAGAGCCCTCCCGCCGCTGCGGGTGGGCTTTTGTGTTTTTGTGCAGCGGGTCAGGCCAGGTGGAGGCGCTTGCGGGCGACGCTGGGCAGGGCGGAGCCGGTGCGGGCGAGGATCTGGTCGGCGAGCAGAAGCCAGACGGCGGTACCGGCGACAAGGAGTGCGAGGTTGAAGAAGCGGGCGGGCATGCGGCCGCTGTGGGCGAAGCTGGTTTGAAGGATGGAATGGGCGAGGCGCGCGCCGAAGTTGGCGAAGAGGGCCCAGACAGCGGCTCCGCTGACGAGGGCGGCGGCGAGGCAGCGGGCGAGCTCGCGGTAGTCGAGGCCGGCGAGCGAGACCATGCGGCGCTGGTGGAGCAGGAGCGCGATGGCGAGGGTCTGCAGAGCGATGCCGATGTCCGACGCCATGGCGAGGCCCATGGCGCCGTGGGTGCGATAGAGCGCGGCGTAGAGCGGGAATGAGACGACGGTGACGAGGGTGCCCGCGGCCATGGGCGCGAAGGTGTTGCCCGCGGCGTAGAAGGCGCGCGAGTAGATGGCCTGCGCGGACCAGAGAAAGAGCGAGAGCGAGAAGACGGCGAAGTATGCTGCGCAGGTGGCGGCGTCGCTCGCGGAGAAGCGGCCGCCGACGAAGATGAGCTCGATGAGCGGGCGGCCGAGGGCGATCATGCCGGAGGAAGCAAGCAGTCCCATGCAGGCCACGCGCGAGACGGAGCTGGCGACGGAGGTGGCGAACTCGAAGCGATTCTCCTTGGCCCAGAGGCTGGCGAAGAAGGGCATGGAGGCCGCACCGGCGGCCTGGGCCAGCACGGCCATGGGCGCGGTGAAGAGGCGCTTGGCGTAGGTGAGCAGCGAGATGGCTCCGCTGGTGCCGGAAGCGAAGTGCCCGATGATCCAGTTGTCCGCGGTGACGAGCGAGACGCCGATGATGAGGGGCAGGGAAAGGCGCACCCACTCGCGCAAGGCCCTCGTCGTGCCAGTCGAGGAGGAAGCGGTAGTGCGTGCCGGCGCGGCGGGCGAAGATGGCGTTCAAGAGGAACGGCCCGACGAAGGCTCCGGCGACGGTGCCGATGGCGAGCGACGAGATGCCGAGCTTGTGTACGAGCAGGATGCCGCCGACGATGGTGCCGAGGTTGTAGATGAGCGGGGTGACGGCCTGCACGTTGAACTGCTTGCGGACGAGCAGCACCGAGCCGAAGACGCCGCCGGCGAAGAAGAACAACTGCGCGGGCAGCAGGATGCGCGTGAGCAGTGATGCAGAGCGCGGCCTTTTGCGGATCGAAGCCGTTGAACCACTTGTGCACGTACCAGGGCGCGAAGAACTCGGCGAGCACGATGGCGGAGCCGAGCACCAGATACATGGTGGTGAGGATGACGGAGAGCGAGCGCTCGCCGTCGGCTTCGCGGCCGGTATCGCGGTAGCGGGTGAGGATGGTGACGAAGGTGATGGAGGCCGCGCCGCCGACGAGGAAGTAGGAGATCATGTCGGGCAGCGTGAAGGCGGCGAGGAAGGCATCGGCCTCCATGCCGCGGCCGAAGAGCCAGGCGATGTAGAGATTGCGCACCAGGCCGAAGACGCTGGAGAGCAGCGTGGAGGCCATGAGCAGCACGGTGGCGGAGAAGACCGAGTGGGCGTGCGAGGGGCGCAGCATGCCGAGCAGGCGCGACCAGCGCGATGCGGGGGTGCGGTTGGGTTCGGGGTTGGGTGCGCCTGTCACTGCTGTTGATTCTATCGGGGTCTGCACGTTAGTCGGCGCGCAGGACTGGTTCGCGCAGGCTCGTTCGTTTTTTGCGGGCGAGCAGGCGCTTGCCCAGGCGAAGGGAGGGCTGCTCGATCACGAGCCAGGAGGTGAGGAAGGCGCAGGTGAGCATGAGCGGGCCCCACCTGCCCCAGGCGGGGCGCAGGAAGACGCCCTGCCAAATGTAGATGCCGTAGGACAACATGCCCGTGGCGCGAATGTGGCGATATTCCAGGAACCGGCTGACCAGCATGCGCGGGTTGAGCGAGGTGCAGGCTAGGACGGCGGCGATCAGCAGAGTCTCATGCAGTGGAATGAGGTCGTGATAGGTGTATATGTCCCACGCCAGAGGCGGCAGACAGCCGAGAAAGAGCCAGCGGCCGTGGCGGCGAAACCAGCTGCACGCGGCCTCGCTCTGGAGCAGGAACGCGAGCAGGCAGCCGACCAGCAGAGCATCGGCGCGCATCGGCGTGGAGATGTAGCGAATGCCCTCTCGGAAATGGTCCCAGAAGAGTGCTCGATAGAAGGCCAGACAGGCCACGGTGACTGCGGCGGTGATGCAGGCGCGGCGGCGGCCCAACAAGACCAGCACGGGCGGCCAGACCAGATAGAACTGCTCTTCGAGCGAGAGCGACCAGTAGTGCTGGGTGCAGGTGTTGGCTGCTGTTTCCGCAACGTAATTGCGGTAGAAGAAGAGGCAGGCCCAGATGTCATTTCCCAGCACCTTGAATCCGGTATAAAGCGTGAGGATGCCGAGAAAGAGCAGATATACCCAAGCGGCGGGCATGAGGCGAAAGAAACGGCGGACATAGAAGCGAGCGAGGTTGATTTTGTCTTCGGCAAACAGGCGCGTGGTGATGAGGTAGCCGCTGAGGACGAAGAAGATCTGTACGCCGTGCTGCCCGGCGTAGAGCCACAGGTTCCCGCCAAGAGTATGGCCGAGGAAGGCAATTTGATAGTGGGTGAATAGCACCATGAGAATGGCGATGCAGCGCCATCCATCGAGCGTGGGTATGCGAGTTCCCTCACGAACGGCGTCAATGCCTGGCATGGTGAATGTTGTCAGTCATTGTACAGAGAGTGAAGAGCCACGGCCCGAGTATGCTGGGGGTATGAAGCGCATTGTGCAACAGATGCTGCTGGGGATGGGAATGCTGGCGGCGGTGGCCGCGGGGGCGCAGACGATTCGGACCGGAGATGGCATGGTGCTGGGCGCGCCGCCGGCGGTGGCGGCAGATCCGGTGATCGACAACTACTTCGGCACGCGGATCCCAGACAGCTATCGCTGGCTTGAGGATGCGAAGAGCGACGAAACGCGGGCTTTTATCGATGACGAGAATGCGTACACCGCGCGGTATTTCAAGCTGGTGCGGATAAGGCCGCAGGCGGTGGACGACCTGGAGGCGCTGGAGCATGTGGGGAGCTGGGGCATGCCCATTCAGCGCGGCGAGAACTACTACTTCATGAAACGGCTGCCGGACGAGGACCAGGCCTCGATCTACGTGCGGCGTGGGTGGACGAGCAAGGACGAACGGCTGCTCGATCCGGCGGTGCTGAGCCGCGATGCGGACACGTCGATTGCGATTGCGGCGGTGTCGCGCGACGGCAACCGCATTGCGTATCGCGTGCGCACGGGCGGCGCGGACGAGACGGCGATTCGCGTTTTCGATGTGAAGACGAAGAAGACGCTCGAGGACGAGCTGCCCACGGCGATCTATTACACGGTGAACTTTACGCCGGATGGAACGGGTCTCTATTACACGCGCACGGATAAGCAGGGTTCGCTTTTGTTTCTGCACGTGCTGGGCACGCGCGACAGCCGCGACGTGCTGGAGTTTGGGCACGTGTTCTATGACGAGCCGCTGGGGCCGCTCGATCTGTTGACTTCGACGGTGACGGACGACGGGCGCTACCTGGTGGTGACGATTGAGCGCGGCGTGCCGCCGAAGCGCGTGGATATTGTGTTTCGCGATCTGACCAAGCCGGGCACCCCGTTCAACGTGCTGGTGTGGGGCATCGAGTCGCGGTTTTCCGCCGACTACGCGAAGGGCACGTGGATTGTGCAGACGGACTACCAGGCGCCGAAGGGACGTGTGCTGGTGGGCGACCCCGGCGTGGACCCCAGCGCATGGAAGGTGATTGCGCCGGAGACGGCGGATGTGATCGATGGCTTCTCGGTGGTGGGCGGCAAGGTGTATGTGAACCGGCTGAAAGATGTGAAGCCGGAGACGGAGATTTATACACTCGACGGCAAGCGCGTGGGTACGCTCGATTACGACGGTATTGGATCGGCATCGGGTGTGTATGGACGGACGACGGACCGCTATGGGTTCTACAGCTTTCAGTCGTACATTCAGCCGCCGACGATTTACCGGCTGGACACATTGACGGGCAAGCAGGAGATCTTTGCGCAGCCCAAGGTGCCGTTCACGACGGGCGAGTTTGAATTGAAGCAGGTGTTCTACACGTCGAAGGACGGAACGAAGGTGCCGATGTTTATCGCCGGCAAGAAAGGGCTGAAGCAGGACGGCAGCGAGCGGCTACTGATGACGGGCTACGGCGGGTTCAATTCGAGCGAGACGCCGGAGTGGAATCCGCAGTGGGCGTGGTGGCTGGCGCAGGGCGGATGGTTTGCGGTGCCCAACTTGCGCGGCGGCGGGGAGTATGGCGAGGCGTGGCACAAGCAGGGGATGTTTGAGAAGAAGCAGAACGTGTTTGATGACTGGTTTGCGGCGGCGGAGTATTTGATTGCGGAGAAATACACGTCGCCGGCGCATTTTGCGATCAGCGGTCGGTCGAATGGCGGACTCTTGATGGGCGCGTCGTTCACACAGCATCCGGAGCTGTTTGGCGCGGTGTGGTGCGGGTATCCGCTGCTGGACATGCTGCGCTACCAGAGGTTTGAGCAGGGGCCGCACTGGACGACGGAGTATGGATCGGCCGACGACCAGGGCCAGTTTTTCTATCTGCTGAAATATTCGCCGTATCAGAACGTGAAGGCGCGCGCGGACTATCCGGCGGTGCTGTTTTTTACCGGCGCGAGCGACACGCGGGTGGACCCGCTGCACGCGCGCAAGATGACGGCGCTGCTGCAGGCGGCGAACAAAGGCGACCGGCCGATTCTGCTGCACTACAGCCTGAGCGGGGGCCACTCGGCAGGCGTGAGCGTGGAGCAGCAGGTGCAGGACGATGCGGACCAGCTCAGCTTTCTGTGGACGGAGACGCGCGGGAAAACGGCGGCAAAGCAGCCGATTGTGCATTGATTCTGGTGCATTTTAGGAGATTCCTCAAGAATTTGGGGCGTTTGGCCGATAGAGGACAGGTGGGAGGCGGTGTCCTTGGTCTGGGGCCTGGCCGCGCGGGAAAAAGAATACGGTTTCACTCAAGCAAGTCTGAGGGCCAGAAGCCACCGCAACGCCGCAGCAAACGCAGACTCTGCCGCAACTAAATCGTGCGCTTGAAAAAGCGCAGGGCCCGACGGAGTGGCAATGCAGTTGACGCGTGTGGCGGAGGGTGCCGATGGCTCGCAGGAAGCCGAGCGTCTGGCGGACCTCGACTCTTACGACATTCTCGATACGCCGGCGGACAGCCGTTACGACACGCTCACGAGCCTGACCGCGGAGCACTTCAACGCGGATGCGGTGACGCTGAGTTTTGCCGACAAGACTCGGGTGTGGACCAAGTCGCATTGGGGGCAGGCGGTGCGCGAGCTGCCGCGCGGGAATTCCATTTTCGAGATGGTGATGGCCGACGACGGCCCGGTGGAAGTTCACAATCTGCGCGCGCATCCCGACTTTCAACAACACCGGCTGCATCTGAAACAACTTGGCTATGTATCGTTTGCGGCGGTGCCGGTGCGCTCGGCCGAGGGCCGGGTACTAGGCATGCTGGCGGTGTTTTTCCGCGTGGTGCCGCGTAAACAATTTTCGCTGGAGCAGACCCGAAGGCTGGAGAGCTTTGCGGGAATGGTGTCGACGCTGCTGGAACTCGACAAGCTGCGCAACGCGGTGGCGCGAACCACTGCAGCAGCGCCTGCCGCGATTGAAGTGGAAGAGCTGACGCCGGAGTGGCCGACGGGCGAGGATTTGCGCCGCGCGCTGGATGCGGGCGAGCTGGTGCTGCACTACCAGCCGGAAGTGGACCTGGTGACGCGCAAGATTGTGGGCGTGGAGGCGCTGCTGCGCTGGCAGCATCCCAGCCGCGGCCTGATTTATCCCAGCGCCTTTATCGACAAGGCGGAAGAGACGGGCATTATTCTGCCCATCGGCGACTGGGTGATGGCCGAGGCCTGCCGGCAGATTCAGGAGTGGAATCGGCGCGATGCGCGCAACAGCTCACTGCGGGTGTTTGTGAACCTTTCGGCGCGGCAGTTCTCGCGCGCGGGGCTGGCCGATCACCTGGAGTCGCTGCTGGTGCAGTCGGGCACGCAGGCTCATCAGCTCGGCCTGGAGATGACCGAGTCGAGCCTGATGACGAATATGAACGCGACGCGCGAGGTGCTGCACAACCTGCGCGCGCTGGGCGTGTCGCTGCTGATGGACGACTTTGGCACCGGCTACAGCTCTCTGAGCCACCTGCACTCGTTTCCCTTCGACGTGCTGAAGATTGACCGGTCGTTTGTGGGGCGGATGACGGAGGGCGAGCAGCCGCTGCAGATTGTGCGCACGATTATCGAGCTGGCGCGGGTGCTGAATATGGGCGTGGTGGCGGAGGGTATTGAGACGGTGGAGCAGTATGGGCTGCTGCGGCAGATGGGCTGCCGCTATGGCCAGGGCTACCTGTTTGCACGGCCCATGACGGCGGAAGCGATGACTGATCTGTTGCGGCTGCCGGGACGGATTTTGCAGGAGCGGGAGACCAAGGCCAGCCTGGCGCTGCTGCGCATGGCGTAGGGGCTGCGCGTCCCAACGGAATAAGCGAATCGCCGAATTGTGTCTGGGCCAATCCTCAGGTCCGTTTCGGGAAATCCCTCTGACATTTGTGTTCTCTCACCTGTGAAGCGGGCAAGCGCCGCCGTATGCTGCGTGCATGCCCGTCCCTACAGGAGCCTCATCGCCGCCCAAAAGCGGAAGCTTTGCCAGTATGCTGGCGGGTTTTGCGGCTGCGCCGGGCCGCCCGGCGCGGGGACACGACGGCCACGATGGGCTTGAGGACGATGTAGCGACCATCAGCTATGAGCAGGCTCTGCGCACCCACGCGCGGCGGCGTCCGGCGGCGGCGCTGGGGTTGCCGTTTGAGCCGGAAGCTTTGGCGCCCGCGGAGTCCGAGGTTGCACCTCAAATTGCAAAGCCAGTCGCGTCGACTGAAGAGAAGCCGCCGGCCTCGGTGCGCATCTCCGAGTGGGCGGCGGAGACGAAAAACCCTGCGCTTGAAGCCAGCCGCAAGGCGGCGAGCATTACCATCCGGCTGACGCAGGCTGAGTGCGACCAGGTGCACGAACGCGCGGCGGCGGCGGGGCTGACGGCCTCAGCGTATCTGCGCTCGTGCTTGTTTGAGGCGGAGACGCTGCGCGCGCAAGTGAAGGAAGCGCTGGATCAGTTCCGCACGGCGGGGCCTGCGGGCGGGACTGTGAGTGGACCTGCGAGCGGGCCGGCGAATGGCAAGAAGCCGGTGCGATCGGAAGGGCAGGCATCGGACGCGGAGCACTCCGCACGACGCTCGTGGCTGCGGTCGCGCTGGCTGGGCGGCGAAGGCGCGAAGAGCGCCTGAGTTCAAGCCCGACTACTCGACTTCAAGAATCAGGCACTTCAGATATTCGGTCTCCGGCAGGCTGAGGACGACCGGATGATCGAGCGCCGCTCCGCGCCGTTCGAGCAGGCGCACACGGCGATGCGCGTCGGAGGCGGCTGCGGTGACTGCGCCTTCGAGATCGGTCCAACTGATGTGGTGGGAGCAGGAGCAGGTGACGAGCAGCCCGCCGGGGCGCAGCATCTGCAGCGCGCGCAGGTTCAGCTCCTTGTAGCCGCGCAGCGCGCCCTCGACGGCGCGTTTGGATTTGGCGAAGGCGGGCGGGTCGAGCACGATGGCGTCGAACTGCTCGCGCGCGGCGGCCCAGTCGCGCAGAAGCTCGAAGGCGTCGGCTTCCACCCAGTCAACTTCCGCGGAGAGCTGGCTGCGATTGGCGGCCCGGTTCGCCTCAAGGTTGCGCTCGGCCACTTCAAGCGAGGAGCGCGAGGTGTCGACGCCGGTGACGCGCTTGGCGACCTGCGCCAGATGCAGCGCGAAGCCGCCCTGATAGGTGCAGACGTCCAAAGCCCGGCCTGTCGCATTGAGCTTGAGGGCCCAGTCGCGGGCGGCGGCGTAGTTGCTGCGCTGATCGAGGAATGCGCCGGTCTTCTGGCCGGCATTGGCGTCGAAGTGGAAGGCGAGGCCGTTGAGATGGAACGCGGTGCTGGTGCGGGGCGCGGTGGCATTGGCGGCCCAGAGCGGCGTGAGGTCGGGCGCGGCCAGGCCTTCGAGCTCGCGCATGCGCGGGTCAGGGCGCTCGAGGATGGTCGCGGGATTCAGTTCTTCGCGCAGGACGCGCACGCAGGTGGCGCGCACGGCGGCGTTGTCGAGGCCCTTGGTGAGCAGCTGGAGAATGACGAGGTCGCCGTATTTGTCGATGACGAGGCCGGGCAGCTCGTCGGCTTCGCTGAAGCAGAGGCGGACGGAGTCGGTGTCTTTGCTCTGGAGAGACGCTCGGCGGGCGATGGATTTTTTGAGGCGCGCGGCAAGCAGCGCGAGCCACGCGGGCTCGGCGATGGCTTCGCGGGAGACGAGGCGCAGGGCGATCTGCGACGACGGGCTGTAGAGCGCGGTGCCGAGGAGCAGGCCGCGGTTGTCGGCGACGGGAAGCAGGGCGGGAGCCTCGCCGGAGCCGGCGTTGAGGCTCTCGATGTCGGAGGCGTAGACCCAGAGATGGCCGGCGCGGAGACGGTCAGAGGCGCGGCGGCTGATACGCGCGCCGAGGGGCGAGGAGGGTGCGGGAGAAGCCGCTGGCGAAGTCTTTTTGGGAGCGGCGGGCTTTGGCTTGCGGGGATTGGTCATGAGCTTGGGCATGGGCTTCCTCATGATACCTGCGTGTGGGCGGAAGCGCCGATTAGGAGCGGCTGCTGCGCGCGCCGTGAACGGGAGCGGCCTATAATGAAGCATGGCGACCGTCCGCCAACCCGCTTCGACGCAGAGTTCCAACGCTGCGCCTGCGCTTGCGGAGACGGATGCGACTGCGCTCACGGCCTCCAACCCATCTTCCGAACTCGCCGACAAACTCATCGACAAACGTATTGAAGCCCTGCTGAAGCAGGTGCAGGCCAACCGCGCCGGCGACGATGTTGCGCTGATTCGCAAGGCGTGGGAGTTCTGCGTGCAGCACCACAAGGGGCAGATGCGCGCCTCGGGCGAGCCGTACATCATTCATCCGCTGGAAGTGGCCGAGGTGCTGGCGGAGATGAAGATGGACTCGACGGCGATTGCCGCGGGCCTGCTGCACGATGCGGTGGAAGACACGCCGGCGACAAATGAAGAAATTGAGGCAGAGTTTGGCGACCAGGTGGCGCACATTGTCGATGGCGTGACCAAGATCGACAAGATTCAGTTTGCCAACCGCGAAGACCGCCAGGCCGAGAACGTGCGCAAGATGCTGCTGGCCATGGTCACCGACGTGCGCGTGGTGCTGATCAAGCTAGCCGACCGGCTGCACAACATGCGTACGCTGGAGCACCTGAAGCCCGAGCGGCAGGAGGCGATTGCGCGCGAGACGCTGGATATCTATGCACCGCTGGCGCACCGGCTGGGCATGGGCAAGGTGCGCGGCGAGCTGGAGGATCTGGCCTTCCGCTACACCGACCCCGTGAGCTACGAGCAGGTTTCAGAGGCGGTGGAAGCACGGCGCGTGGACGGCGAGCAGTTTTTGCGCGGCGTGGAAGATACGCTGAACGAGCAGTTGCGCGAGAACAACGTTGAGGCGCGGGTGGAGTGGCGCATCAAGCGCTTGTTCTCGATCTACCAGAAGCTGCAGCGGTCCAAGGTTTCGTTCGAGCAGGTGTACGACCTGTTTGCGATCCGCGTGATCACGCAGGATGTAGCCGCGTGCTATGCGGTGTTCGGGCTGATTCACACGCTGTGGCGGCCGGTGCCGGGGCGCATCAAGGACTTCATTGCCATTCCGCGCGCCAACCGGTATCAATCGCTGCACACGACGGTGATGGGGGAAGGCGGGCACCAGTTCGAGGTGCAGATCCGCACCGAGGAGATGCATCGCATTGCCGAGGAAGGCATTGCCGCGCACTGGAAGTACAAGGCCGGCGAAAGCACCGTGAATGCGCGCGACGAGGAGCGGCTGAACTGGATTCGGCAGCTCGTCGAGTGGCAGAAGGAGATGACGGACCCCAACGAATTTCTCTCCAGCCTGAAGATGGACCTCTATCCCGACGAGGTCTACACCTTTACGCCGAAGGGGAAGGTTGTGGTGGTTCCGGCCGATGGCACGCCGGTGGACTTTGCGTACACCATTCACACCGAGGTGGGCCATACCTGCGTGGGCGCCAAAGTGAATGGGCGCATGGTGCCGCTGCGCACCAAGCTGCGCACCGGCGACATTGTGGAGATCGTCACGCAGAAAGACCATAAGCCCAGCCGTGACTGGCTGACGTTTGTGAAGAGCCCGCGGGCACGTAACAAGATCAAGCACTGGCTCAACGAGGACCAGCGCGCGCGCGCGGTGGAGATTGGGCGCAAGCTGCTGGAGAAGGAAGCGCGCAAGTACAAGGTGCCGATGGCGCAGATCTCCGACCAGGACCTGGGGCGGATTGCGGGCGAGTATGGCGTGGCGACGGCCGCTGACCTGCTGGCGACGCTGGGGCAGGGTAAGCACTCCGCGCACCAGGTGCTGAGCAAGCTGGCGCCGGGGGTCTCGTCGCCGGGCGAGGCGGAGACGCCGGAGACCAAGCCGGGCGAAGTGCCGATGTCGGACGCCGTGCGCAAGCTGCACCTGACCGGTTCGGACTCGCTGCAAGTGGAAGGGCAGAACGATCTGCTGGTGTATCGCGCGCGCTGTTGCAATCCGATTCGCGGCGAAGAGATTGTGGGCTACGTGACGCGCGGCAAGGGCGTGGCGGTTCATGCGCGCAGCTGCCCCAATGTGCAGAACCTGCTCTACGAGAGCGATCGGCGCATTGCGGTGGAGTGGTCGGCGGCGCCGGCTGCGGCGGGCAACGGACGCTTGACGCGCTACCCGGTGAAGATCACTGTCTACTGTGACGACCGCACCGGCATGCTGAAGGAACTGACCGCAGTGATCTCCGACGACAACACGGACATTCGCAGCGTGGATGTGCGCCGCGATGACAGCGGCGAAGCGATTCTGGAGTTCATTGTGGCGGCCGAAGACGTACGCCACCTGAACCGGATGGTGCTGGGGCTGCGCCGGGTGAGCGGCGTGCGCGACGTGCAGCGGACACAGAAGGTCTAAGCCAGCTTTTCCTTTTTCCAGATGAGAGAGAAGAAATTATCCGTGCAGGACTTCGGTCTCGTGCGCGACGGAGTGCGCCACCGACCCGCGCTCGGCGAACAGGGCGCGGTCGCGGATGCGGAAGCGGAGATAGCGGACTGCGGTCCACAGCAGCAGGATGCAGGAGACCAGGATGAACCAGCCCGCCACGCCGACCGTTCCGTGCTCAACTCGCGTGGTGGCGTAGAACGCAGCCCCGGCGATGAAGCACGCAAGTGCTCCAGCCAGCGCGGCGATCCACAGGGTGCGGGTCATTGCGAAACAGTGTACCCGCAAAATGTGCGGTTGACTATGCCCTTGATGGGGTATCTGAAAACTTTCTTGTGGGTTGACGTTTTCGTGCTGGTGGACGGCTCCGGAGCGGCTCGAAGAATCGTTCAAGAACGGCCAAGGACCTGGCGGGCGATGGTGGCGAGCTGCATGTTCGAGGTGCCCTCGTAGATTTTGCCGACTTTGGCGTCGCGGTAGAACTTCTCGGCCGGGTAGTCGCGGACAAAGCCGTTGCCGCCAAAGACCTCGACGCACTGGCTGGCGACGCTCTCGGCCACCTGAGAGGCGAAGAGCTTGGCCATGGCGGCCTCGCGGACGAAGGGCTGGCCGGCGTCCTTGAGGCGGGCAGCGTTATAGACCAGCAGGCGCGCGGCCTCGATGTCGGTGGCCATCTGCGCCAGGGCGAACTGCACGGCCTGGAATTCGGCGATGGGCTTGCCGAACTGGCGGCGCTCGGCGGCGTAGCGCGCGGCATGGCCCCAAGCGCCGGAGGCGAGGCCGAGCATCTGCGCGCCGATGCCGATGCGGCCCTCGTTCAGGGTCTCGATGGCGATCTTGTAGCCCTTGCCGGGCTCGCCGAGCACGCTGTCCGCGGGCACGAGGCAGTTGTCGAAGACCAGCTCGCAGGTGCTGGAGGCGCGGATGCCGAGTTTGTCCTCTTTGCGGCCGACGGTGAAGCCGGGGGTATTTTTCTCGACGAGAAATGCGGTGATACCGCGATAGCCGGCGGCGCGGTCGAGGGTGGCGAAGACGAAGAAAAGGCCGGCTTCGCGGGCGTTACTGATCCACAATTTGCGGCCGGTGAGGCGATAGCCTTCGGCGGTTTTCTCGGCGCGGGTCTGGAGGGCGAAGGCGTCAGAGCCGGAGCCTGCTTCGCTGAGCGCATAAGCCCCGACGGTGTCTGCGGCGAGGCGCGGCAGCCAGCGCTGCTGCTGCGCGGGCGCGCCCCAGCGGCGGAGGGCGCTGACGGCCAGCGTGTTGTGCACGTCGATGATTACGGCGACGGCGGGGTCGACGGTGGAGATGGCCTCGATGGCGAGAACTGCATCAAAGAAACTGCCGCCTGCGCCGCCGTGCTCCTCGGGAACTTCAATGCCCATGAGGCCGAGGGAGAATAGCTGCGGCAGGAGGCTGGGCGCGAGCTGCTGGGCGTCGTCCATTTCGCGGACCAGGGGCGTGATGGTCTCGAGCGCGAACTGGCGGACGGTGGAGTAGAAGAGCTGCTCGTCTTCAGTGAGCGTGGTGAGTGGGGCGGGATGCGTTGTTGTCGGCAAGGGGATGCGCGCCTCCGGCACCGAAGTGTAGCAGACCCCGCGGATGACCCTGAAGTTGTAGCCTCACTTTTCCGATGGGGGATGTGTCTAAAGAAAGTTGGGCTATCATGTTAATAGGAGGCAGTGCCCCCATGTCGGTTGAACCCCTCTCCCTGAATGCAGCCGAAGAGCCCGGCGAACACAAGGCTCTCAAAGTGATCGGCTGGTTCTCCGTGGGCATGGCTGTGGCCGCGCTCAGCGTGTACGTTGGCTATGAGCTGCGCTGCCGCTACAAGTTCAACCGCCGCACGCCTTACGACTTTTATTCGAACGCAGAGGCCCAGTCGACCGAATTTGGCGTGGGCGTGTAGCGCGTATCAGCTATGAATGCGAATGCCGCCTGCGGGCGGCATTTTTGCGTTGTGGGATGCGGGGGGGGGGGGGTGCGAGTGTGCGCGGTTTTCCTGCGCAATGCACATGCGAGCGCTGCGGTAGTCTAGTCCCTTATGGGGCGCATACGGGTTCTCTCCGATCAGGTGGCTAACCAGATTGCCGCGGGCGAGGTGGTGGACCGGCCTGCGTCGGTGGTGAAGGAACTGCTCGAAAATGCGCTCGATGCCGGGGCTACGCGGATTCGCGTGGAGGTTGAGGCGGGTGGACGCAAGCTGATTCGCGTGGCCGACGATGGACACGGCATGAACCGCGACGATGCGCTGCTGGCCTTTGAGCGGCACGCGACTTCGAAGCTGCGCACGGCGGACGACCTGCTGAAGATTGCGACGCTGGGATTTCGCGGTGAGGCGCTGCCGTCGATTGCCTCTGTGGCGCGGGTGACGCTGGAGACGGCGACCGGCGCAAACGAGACGGGCGAGGAGGCGGCGGGGACGCGGATGGAGATTGCGGGCGGCAAGATTCTGCATGTGGACGATGCCGCTGTGCCGCGCGGGACGACGATTGCGGTTGCGGATCTGTTTTTCAATACGCCGGCGCGGCGGAAGTTTCTGCGCGCGGAGTCGACGGAGCTGTCGCACGTAACGGCGCTGGTGACGCATTACGCGCTGGCGCATCCGGAGAATGCATTTCGAGCTGGTGTCGGCCTCGCACACGCTGGTGTCTGCTCCGCCGGTGGCGCGAACGGCGGAGCGGATTTATCAGATCTTTGGCAAGGACACGCTGGAGCGGCTTTTGCCGGTGGCTGCGGAGACGGCGCTCGCACACGCGGGGCTGCCGGAGCCGCCGCCGTGGAAACGCGATCCGGATGAGTTGAAGCGCGATCCGGGCGCGCTGCGGCTGAGCGGGTTTTACTCGAAGCCGGAGCTGCAGAAGCTGAACCGGAATTCGATTTATATCTTCGTGAACCGGCGGCTGATTCGCGACCGGCTGCTGCTGCATGCGATCACCGAGGCTTACCGGAACGTGATTCCGCCGACGAGCTTTCCGGTGGTGCTGCTGTTCCTGGAGATGCCGCCGGAAGAGGTGGATGTGAATGTGCACCCGGCAAAGACGGAGGTGCGGTTCCGGCAGCAGTCGCTGATTCATGACTTTGTGCGGGACAGTCTGCGGGCGGCGCTGGTGAAGGCGCGGCCGGCGGCGGGGTTTCTGGCGGCGCTGGATTCGGCTCCGGCGGCGAGCCCGTCACTGATGCCGACGGGGATTTCTCCGCTGCCGGGCGCGCCGGAAGGCGAAAATGCTGCCGAAGTGGAGGGTTTTGCGCTGACGCCGAGGCCGGTTGCGCCGGTTGCGGGGCGATTTGCGTTTGAGGGGCCGGGACTGGACCAGGTGGCGGAGGTGTTGCTGGCTCCGGAAGCTGGGAGCGAGGCGGAGCCGTGCTCGCCAAACTATGGGCTGAATGGAAGTTACGGTGCTGATGGGGCATTCGATGGTGCTGTGCGGACGGCAGAGGTGGAGGCCGAGCGGGCGGCGGCCAACCTGAACCACCTGGGATCGCTGCGGCCGATGGGGCAACTGCGCGAATCGTTCATTTTGGCGGCCGGGGTGGACGGATTATGGATTATTGATCAGCATGTTGCACATGAAAGAGTGCTTTTTGAAAAAATATTGCGCGATCGGCAGGTGGAAAGAGTGCAGCGGCAGCGGCTTTTAATGCCGCTTCTGGTGGATCTGAAGCCGGCGCAGATGGTGGTGTTTGCGCGCATTGCGGAGGAGCTGGAGCGCAGTGGTTTTGAGGTAGAACCCTTTGGACCACAGACACTTGCGGTGAAGGCTGCGCCGGTGGGACTGGAGGGTGGGGAGTTGGAGCGTGCTCTAGCGGAAGTGATCGATCAGTCGAGCGGGGAGTCGGAGGAACCGGCTTCGAATCAAGGGCTTGCGACGTTGCGCACACGGATTGCGGCCTCCATTGCCTGCCATGCGGCGATCAAGATCAACACGCCGCTGGACCCGGCGCGCATGGAGTGGCTGCTCGGGGAGCTCGCAAAGACTGAGCATCCAACAAGTTGCCCACACGGACGGCCGATTGCGCTGCTCTATTCGTGGAAGGATATTCAGCGGGCTTTCCATCGAATCTAAATCGGATTTAGAATCGATTCAGGGAAGCTGCTCCCAGGAGCGAGCGACCTGGGGCCAGCACCAGCCTGGAAGCGAGGGTTTTTCTTTGACATCGGAACAACTGGAAGCCGCGCGCGCCGAAAGGATGCGCCACAACGGACTTGGAACTCTCACCTTCGAGGATGCGCGGACGTGGATTGAAGAGACGGGACTTTGTCTTTTCCTGCCGCGCCGGCAATTTTCTTCCTCGGTTGCGCCTTCGTTTGTTGAGGCGATTGCAGGACAACGAGATGCGACACCAGAACCCCGGCAGATTGCGCTGGCCGAGGAACTATTGGTGCGTCTGGAGCTTGCCGATGTAGCGGTGCGGCTGAACCTGCAAGGGCAGCCGGGCGAGCAGCCGGACTTTGTGGTGGCGACCTGGGTGTTGCCGTATGTCTATGCGCTGCGCGGCGATCGCGACTGGCGGCGCAATCCGCAACTGACGGGTTCGCGGGCGGTGTCGCAGCTGGCGGTGCAGGCCTACAAGCTGCTGGAGGCAGGCGACCAGACCATTGCGCAGCTGAAGCATGGACTGGGCCGCGAGGTAACCGAGTCCGCCGTGGTGCGGGCCATTACCGAGCTGTGGCAGCAGTTGAGAATTGTTCCGGTGATCGAGGCTCCCGGCAAGGCTGCGAAGTGGCAGCTCCTGCGGCATCGATTCCAAAAAGCGATTGCGGAAGGCGCGTCGACCTCGCAGGTGACAGCCATTTCCGTGCTTGCCTCGATCTATCTGCAGGCGGTGATTGCAGCCAGCATGGAAGAGGTTGAGCTGTTCCTTTCGCCGCTGACGGCGCGAAGCAAGGTGCGCGAAGTGCTACGCGGCCTGGTGGCGACGCGGCAGGTGCATACGATTGCGATGGGTCCGACGCCACAGTTCTACGTGGCGGGCACGCTGCCGGAGTTCCCAGCGTCGACTTCGATCTACGGCAGCTCGATGACGCCGTCGTCGAGCTACTATCTCTCAAGCTTCCAGCGCGAGGAGTATGCGATTGAGCCGGCTCCGGCGCGGCCTGTGTACTCGGCTCCTGCGCCGCAGGCTCCTGTGGAACAGCGTCCGCCGGTCGCGGCAGCCAAGCCGATGGAGACGCATGTACCGCGCACACCGATTGCGGCGAGCAAGCCTGCGCCGACGAGCAAACCTCTGGCGGCGCGGCCGCACAGCCGGCCGGCTCCGCACACGCGGGACCGCAAGCCGGCATCTGGCAGGACGGGAACGAGCAGACCGGGTGCCAGCCGCACAGGTTCGAGCAGGCCTGGAACGAGCAGGCCTGGAACAAGCAGGCCCGGAACGAGCCGGACGGGTGCGAGCAGGCCTGGTGCGAGCAGACCGGGACAGGCTTCGAATGGGAGCCGGGGACCGCGGCATACCGAAGCTCGCGGCGCGAAGAGCGCGCGGCCGGCGGCGACTTCCCGCTGGGGCAAGCCCGCCGCGGCGGGCAAGAGCGCCAACGGCAAGAGCAACGGCAATCACGCGGCCAAGAACGGCAGCAACGGAACGCGCTCGAACGGCACGGCGGCGCACGGAGCGAACGGTGCGCGGAACGGCAAGTCGGCAGCACCGGCGTGGGCCAAGTCCAACGGACATGCCAAGACGAACGGCAAGCCGGTGGGCAAGTCGATGAGCAGGCCTGGGGCAGGGACGCGCAAGGCAAGCCTGCCGACCCGCAAGGATGTGCGCACCGATGCGCGCGGCAAGCAACCGGCGCTCTCGGCCGGTGCGAAGGCCGGTAACAGCAAGCGCTACGGCTTTACGGCGCGTCCCAAGCCGGGGTCGAAGAAGCGCGGATGAGCTCGACAGAGAACGCTGCCCCCGCGCGACGGTTGATTGTCGCGATCGATGGGCCGGCCGGAGCGGGGAAAAGCACCATAGCCCGGCATCTGGCCCAGCACTTTGGCCTGCTGAACCTGGAAACGGGCGCGATGTATCGCGCCTTCGGCCTGAAGGCGCTGCGCGCTGACACACCGCTCGACGACAGCCAGGCTCTCGAAGCACTGGCCGCGGAGACGAGCATTCGTCTGGAGGCGGGCGTGGACGAAAACCGCGTGCTGCTTGACGAGGAAGATGTGACCGGGCTGATTCGCAATCAACTTGTCACCGACGCCGCCTCGCGGGTGAGCGTGTTTCCGGCGATTCGCGCATGGATGGTGCGGCTGCAGCAGGAGATGGGCGCGGCGGGCGGCGTGGTGATGGAAGGCCGCGACATTGGCACGGTGGTTTTTCCGCACGCGGACGCGAAGATCTTTCTGGACGCTGCGCCCGAGGTGCGGGGGATGCGGCGGTTTGACCAGATGGGCCCCAAGCCCTCGGTGCAGCCGGCGGACGTGATCCGCGAGCTGCACGCCCGCGACGAGCGGGACCGCAACCGGGCGGATTCGCCGCTGAAGCCGGCCGCGGATGCGGTGCTGCTGGACTCGACCGAGATGACGCTGGACGAGGCCGTGAAAGCGGCGGAAGCGATTGTGGACGCGCGGCTGGCGCAGACGGCCCCTGAGCCCAAGGCCTGATTTAAGGCTAAAAGAACCAGTCTTCGGTTCTCACGCATTTCTCATTTTCGGTGAGACAATGGGATGGAGGAGCGCTCGCCCGATGACCCTCTCCATTGCGGTCATTCCTCTCGGCAAA
The DNA here is from genome assembly GCA_963783925.1 of uncultured Acidobacteriaceae bacterium. Classification (GTDB taxonomy): domain Bacteria; phylum Acidobacteriota; class Terriglobia; order Terriglobales; family Acidobacteriaceae; genus Telmatobacter. Next base: position 1,165,997 of record CAWAPM010000001.1, read on the forward strand.
TTGTGGCCGCGCGGTGCCGCCCAGCAGGGCCGGGTCCGCATCCAAATACACACGTTGCACAGTAGAAGGATGTGAACGTGACGATCATTTGTCCCCGCTGCGGTTCTTCACAATTCCAGGCTTCCCGTTTCCGGCTTGCCGATTTAGGCAAGCTGCTGCGGTTCCAGTTGCCCGCCCGCTGCCGCCAGTGCAAGCATCGCCGGTATGCCCCGATGGGCGCTGTGCGTTCGCTGCCGCGGTTGCAGCATCGCACCGCGAAGCCCGCTTAGACCCCGATGGCCTCTTCACTCCGTGCCCGAAGAGGCGCGCGGTGGCGTTGTGCTTTCGGCGCGTAGTCCTCTTGCTTCCCGGCTCGGCAGCATAGAATTGGACCAGCCCGGCGGGATGCCGCGGCTGGGAGACCGATGGAAACCACCTGCACCCGCTGCCACCAGCCTGTCGTGGACGGCAACACGTTTTGCCCCTCGTGCGGATTGCCTCAGCTGGTGTACTCGGCTGAGACGGCCGGGACGCCGGGACAGCCGGATCGCTGGGCTGACGTGGCGCGGGACGCGAGCATGGTGGACTGGAAGCCGGCGATGCGCGCGGCGTTTCTGCTGGCGATTCCCGCAGGTCTCTTATCGAGCCTGTCCTCCCCGGTGAATGCTTTCGGAATTTTCTGGATGGCGGCCGCGGCGGGATGCGCCGTGGCGCTGTATGTGCGCGGCGGCGAAGGCACGGCGTGGATCACGATGGGCGCGGGGGCGCGCATCGGGCTGGTGACGGGACTCATGGCGGCGTGGCTGGCGTTTGCTGCGAGCGGCGGTGCGCTGTTTGTGGAGCGGTACATGCTGCACAGCGCGGGCCAGAGCGATGAAGTTTACAAAGAATATATGACCCGCAGCTTTGAGGCTGCCGGGCAGCAGTCTTTCTCACAGTTGAGCTCTGGAGACGTTGCCCAGGTGAAGGCCCAATGGGCCGCAATGGAAGCGATGTTCCTTTCTCCGTGGGGACATGCCGGCATGATGACCTTTGCCCTGGCGGGCTATTCGATCTTTCTGCTGTTTTTCGCCGTGGGCGGCGGAGCGCTGGGCGCGCGCCTGGTGGCGCGGATGCGGCGGCCGCAGATCTGAGCGCCATTCGCCGGAGTCGAGCTTGATTCTCCACAGTTGATGGAGCGAGCTGGGCCTCGTATGATCCTCAAGAGACTGGCGCGAGACATTCAAAGCAGTGCACAGGCGCCGGTTGCGCATTCCACGAGAGAACCCATGAGCGACGAGCCAAACCATCCCAGCCTGCGCATCAAGGGCAGGTTGATGTCCGCCTCGGAGATTGAGCGCACGCTGGTGCGCCTGGCCCACCAGATTGTGGAGAAGAGCAACGGCTGTGACGGGCTGGTGCTGATCGGCATCAAGCGGCGGGGCGTGCCGCTGGCGGAACGGCTGGGCAAACTGATCGCGGGCATTGAGAAGAAGCCGGTGGCGACGGGCGTGCTCGACATCCAGTTTTATCGCGACGATCTTTCGACGGCCGGTGTGCGGCCGGTGGTGACGCCGGGCGCGCTGGGCGTGGATGTGGAAGGCCGCGATGTGATTCTGTGCGACGACGTGCTGTATACAGGGCGCACGATTCGCGCGGCGCTCGATGCGCTGTTCGATCATGGACGGCCGTGCCGGGTGCAGCTGGCGGTGCTGATTGACCGCGGGCATCGCGAGCTGCCGATTGAGGCGACCTATGTGGGCAAGCTGGTGCCGACGAGCAGCCGCGAGATTATCGAAGTGAAGTTTCAGGAAGTGGACAACGACGAGCAGGTGCTGCTGGTCGAGCGCGTGGACTGAACACCAACACAATTGAACCGGCGCGCTCCCTGCGTGCCGCTGACACAGAGTTGCGAGCGTACTGCATGACAGCAACGGCAATACCCGTCCGCCGCCAGCTTCACCCTCCCAAAATCGCAGCATCGCCGTTCCCCTACAACGCAGGTTCGCTGCTTTCGGTCGATGATCTGACGCTCGATGCGATCAGCCATCTGCTGATGCGCGCGACGGTGCTGGAGTCGATGGATGCGGCCGAGCGGAATCGGCTCTTATTCAAGCGTCGCGTGGCGCTGCTATTTTATGAGTCGTCGACGCGCACGCGCACCAGCTTTGAGCTGGCGGCGAAAGCGCTGGGCGCGGACACGACGCTGGTGTCGAGTTTGTCTTCAAGCATTGAGAAGGGCGAGACGCTGAAGGACACGGGCTTGACGCTGCGCGCGCTGGGCGCGGAGGCGATCATTCTGCGGCACAGCTCGAGCGGCGCGCCGTGGCTTCTGGAAGAGGCGACGCGCCTGCCGGTGATGAATGCGGGCGATGGCATGCATGAGCATCCGACGCAGGCGCTGCTGGATCTGCGGACGATCCTCGCGCATCTGCGGCCGGGTGTGGAGACCGTGACGGCGGAGACGCTGGCCGGCGTGACGGTGACGATCGTCGGCGATATTCTGCACAGCCGCGTGGCGCGGTCGAACATGCTGCTGCTGCCACGGCTGGGCGCGCGCGTGATTCTGTGCGGGCCGGCGCAGTTTTTGCCGGAGGCTGCGGCTGAAGCAGGGCCGGGCATTGTGGTGGAGCGCGACCTGGACGCGGCGATGCGCGCCTCGCAGGTGGTGATGATGCTGCGCATTCAGGCGGAGCGGCTGGCGGGTGTGCAGATCGATCTGGAGCAGTACAAGATTGCGTATCAGCTCACCGGGCAGCGGCTGGCCGCGCATGCGGCGGAGGCGGTGGTGATGCATCCGGGGCCGATTATCCGCGGGCTGGAGCTGACGGCGGGCGTGGCCGACGGGCCGCAGTCGGCGATTCTGGAGCAGGTGAAGAACGGCGTGGCGATCCGCATGGCGGTGGTGGAGCGGGCATTGACGGGAGGCCGCGCGTGAGCACAGTGGTGAGCACGGTCGTGATCAAAGGCGGGCATCTCATCGATCCCGGCGCGGGCGTGGATGCGCTGAAAGACATTCTGATCAAGGACGGGCGCGTGGCGGAGATTGCCGCGCCGGGCAAGCTGAAGTCGGCCAACGGCGCGCAGGTGCTGGACGCGACGGGCCTGACGGTTGCGCCGGGGCTGATCGATATTCACGTGCATCTGCGCGAGCCGGGGCAGGGCTACAAGGAGACGATTGCGACGGGCACGGCGGCGGCGGCGGCGGGCGGATTTACGGCGGTGGCGGCGATGCCGAATACGATTCCTGTCAATGACACGCCGGAAGTCACGCGCTGGATGCAGGCGCCAGAGCGGGGCGCGGCGATTCGCGTGTATCCCATTGGCGCGGCCACGCGCGGCTCCAAAGGCGAGGCGCTGAATGATTTTGCGGCGCTGAAGGCCGCGGGCGCGGTGGCGGTGACGGACGACGGTCATCCGATTTTGAAAGACGGCATTATGCGCGAGACGCTGGCCGCTGCGGCGCGCGTGGGGTTGAGCGTGATTCAGCATGCAGAGGACACACGGCTGACGCAGGGCGCGAGCATGAATGCGGGGCCCACGGCGTTCAAGCTGGGGCTGCGCGGGATGCCGACGGAGGCGGAGTCGGGGCTGGTGGAGCGGGACATTCGGCTGGTGACGGAGCTGCGCGATGCGCGGGTGCATCTGCATGTGGCGCACACATCGACGGCCGCGGCTGTGGCGGCGGTGCGGCAGGCGCGTCGCAATGGGCTGCGCGTGACCTGCGAGGTTGCGCCGCATCATTTTCTGCTGACGGAAGAGCATGTGGGGATGTACTCGACGAATGCGAAGATGAATCCGCCGCTGCGGTCTGCGGCTGATCGCGACGCGATGATCGAGGGGATTCTGGATGGCGTGGTGGACGCGATTGCGACCGACCACGCGCCGCACGCGGTGCACGAGAAGGAAGTGGAGTTTGAGCGCGCGCCGAACGGCATCACTGGCTTGGAGACGGCGCTGGGCCTGTGCCTGCGCTGGCTGCACAAGGAGTGGAAGCTGCCCATGGGCCGCGTGCTGAGCTTGCTGAGCGCGCAGCCGGCGGCGCTGCTGGGGCTGAAGGGCCGCGGGACGCTGACTGTGGGCAGTTTTGGCGACGTGGTGATCTTTGACCCCAAGGCCGAGTGGATCTATCGCGCGAAGGAGACGCGGTCGAAGTCGCACAACACGCCCTTCGACGGCTGGACGATGCAGGGCAAGGTCCGCTGGACGATCAGCGAAGGGCGCATCGCGTACGCGAGCGAGTAAGGTCTAGCTGGCTTTGCCGATCAGTGTTTGCTCGGCGCGAATCCAGTCTTCGGCGTCGTGGCCGTGCTGGCCGCCACGCTCCAGCCAGAAACGATGCGCGAGGGCTGCGATCTCTTCGCGCGAGACCATCAAGACTAAATTGCTCTTGGGTTTGCTCTTGGGCTTGGGAGTGGCTTTCTTTTTGGCTGCGGGTTTGGCGGGCGCTGCCTCAGCGGCTGCGATTTCAGCTTTAGGGGTTGCGGCGGCGCGAGGCTTGCGGGTGGCGGCTTTCTTTACGGATTCTGGCATTATGAATCTCCTCGTTGGTTAGAAGGGTGCGAACGAGCAGGCCATCGTCTATAGCGTACAAAATGGTCAAGGCCCGCTAAAGAGCAAAGATGCGCACAGAATCATTTTGGTCAACCTGGGGAATTCATGCAGCGCCTATGCCCGGAATGAATCGGCTTGCCGGGCTGCGTACGCGGGCCCTATGCTTGCCGGGGGTTGCGCGGTTCGCGTGACCTGGAGCGAGGTCGAACGAGAAAATGGATAAGCGGGATTTTTTGAAGTCCTCAGGAGCGCTTGTGGCGGGCACGGTGTTGTCGCGATTTGCGGGTGGGCAGCAGCAGCCTGCGCCGCGCGAAAACTGGGCGGGCAACATCACCTACGGCACCAGCGATGTGCGCATGCCAGCGACGGTGGATGAGGTACGGGCGACGGTGAAGAGCCTGGACCATCTGCGCGCGTTGGGCTCGCGGCATTCGTTCAACCGGATTGCGGACAGCGACGCGCATCAGGTTTCGCTGCAGCATCTGGACTCGATCGAGATTGACGCCCAGGCGCACACGGCGACGGTGGGCGCGGGCATTAAGTATGGGCAGCTTGCGCCGGTGATTGATGCGAAGGGCTATGCGCTGCACAATCTGGCGTCGCTGCCGCACATCTCGGTGGCGGGGGCGATTGCGACGGCGACGCATGGGTCGGGCATTCATAACGGCAATCTGGCGACGGCGGTTGCGGCGCTGGAGATTGTGAAGGCTGATGGCGATGTGATTCATCTGTCGCGCGAGAAGGATGGCGAGCGGTTTCTGGGCGCGGTTGTGGGTCTGGGCGCGCTGGGCGTGGTGACGCGCGTGACACTGAACTTGCTGCCGACGTACCAGGTGGCGCAGTCGGTGTATCAGAATCTTTCCTTCGATCATTTAGAACATCACTTCGATGAGATCTTTGGCAGCGGCTACTCGGTGAGCCTGTTTACGGACTGGCAGAACCATCGTGCGACGCAGGTGTGGGTGAAGCGGAAGCTCACGGCGGGCGACAAGAACGAGTGGGCCAAGGAGATGTTTGGCGCGCCGCTGGCGACGGAGAAGCTGCATCCGATTACGGGGCATCCGGCGGAGAGTTGCACGGAGCAGCAGGGGATTCCGGGGCCGTGGTACGAGCGGCTGCCGCATTTCAAGATGAACTTTACGCCGTCGAGCGGGCGCGAGCTGCAGACAGAGTATTTTGTGCCGCGCGCGCGGGGGTACGAGGCGATTCTAGCGGTGGAGAAGCTGCGCGACCGCATTACGCCGCTCTTGTTTGTCACCGAGCTGCGCACGATTGCGCCCGACGATCTGTGGATGAGCATGGCGTATCAGCGGCCGTCGCTGGCGATTCACTTCACCTGGAAGCCGGAGTGGCCGGAGGTGAGCCAGGTGCTGCCGCTGATCGAGGAACAGCTTGCGCCGTTTGGGCCGCGGCCGCACTGGGCGAAGCTTTTTACGGTGCAGGCGGCGCGGGTGCAGGCGCAGTATGCGCGGCTGGGGGAGTTCAAGGCGTCGCTGCGGGCGGCTGACCCGACAGGCAAATTCCGGAACGCATTTATTGAGAAGAACTTGTATGGGATTTAAACGCCTTCGATCAACTGCGATAAGTTATACTATTATATAATTTGCAGTGGGGGAATTATGGCACGAACAAATCTGCGCAAGGTTGGCGGTTCCGTAATGCTGGCCGTGCCTCCTGCGATTCTCGATCACCTGCGGTTGCAGGCGGGTTCCGCAGTGGACCTTTCCGTGGACGGCGAGCGGCTGGTGATTCAACGGCAGTGCAAGCCCTGTTACACGTTGAGCGAGTTGCTGGCGGATTCGGATTATTCTGCAGCGCAGACAGACGAAGAGCGCGAGTGGGTTGAGGCTCCGGCGGTGGGCCGCGAGCTGCTATGAATCGCGGCGACATCTACGCTGTCTCGCTGGACCCCACGCACGGACATGAGCAGCAGGGCCATCGGCCCGTTCTTATCGTTTCACCTACTGAGTTCAACGCAGCTACGGGATTGCCGGTGGTTTTGCCGATCACGAGCGGCGGCGCATTTGCGCGCAGGATCGGTTTTGCGGTGCCGCTGGCCGGGACGCGAACGACAGGTGTGGTGCGATGCGATCAGCCCCGCGTTCTCGACCTGCAAGCACGCGGAGGCAGAAAAGTAGAAGCTGTTCCGCGCGAGATTCTGGATGAGGTGCTGGCAAGAGTGGTCACGCTGTTTGAGTGACCTGCTCATGCGGAGGCATTCACCCTTTGCGGCGATAGAGGATCTGGAAGTCGTAGCCGGGGTTGGGCGGGAAGAGGCTGGCGACGTGGCGCAGGCGCTCGGCGAGGGCGGGCGCGGCCAGCAGCGGGTACTCGCGCTCGCGCAGGTCGTGGTAGTCGAAGTCGACGGCGAGCGAGAGCATGTAGATGGCCAGCGCGTCAGAGAACGCGGCTTCGTAGAAGGAGTTGCGGGCGCGCTCGTCGATGACAGGGCCGGGCACGGGGCCGGGGCCTTTGCCGTTGCGGGCTTCGAGGGCGCGGCGGCGGGTTTCCCAGGCGTCCTGGCTGGATTCGCCGCGGACCTGAGCCTCGGCCTGCGACCAGGCCAGCGAAGAAAAGCTCTCTGGCACGCCGGCGGCGGTGACAAAGTTGTGCGCCACGTTGATGAAGAATTCGAAGGCGAGGCCGAAGCGGTCTTCGACGAGGCGCGTGGAGATGAAGACGGCCTCTGTGGAGCCGAAGGCGGCGTTGCGATGGCAGATGGCGCGGTCGCCGAGATCGACGGAGTAGCCGGGAGCGATCATGGTTTCGCCGGTGTCGGCGATGGCAAGAGGCACGAAGTAGTAGGAGCGGCCGGCGAGCGCGGGGGCCAGCGTGGCGGGCACCGCGCCCACCATGCGCTCCAGCTCGGACTCAGGGACGCGGGTGTCTCCCCATGCGCCGTAGCGAATTCCGTTGGGTGCGGCGGCGGGGGTCGTCTGCGATGCGACCTTTTCAGCCTGCCAAAGCTCGAGTTGTACGTTACTGGCCATGCCTCTGTATTCTAGACGAGAAGGGACGGTCCCACGACCATGCAGCCTGCACACTCCACCCGCTCCGCCGGAAGCGTTCTCGGATTCCCGCTTGAGGGCTTCAGTTTGTTTCAGAGTCTGCTGCTGGCCTTTGCGTCGGCGTTCTTCACGTTCTTTGCAACGACGTTTCTCTCGATCATCTCGCTGCTGGTGTGGAACGGCATGTTGCACCACACGGTGAATTACGCAGACACGTATCTCTACGTCGGCTTCCCGGCGGGCGTGCTGGTGCTGGTGGTGGCGCTGCCGTTCTTTGGCGTGCTGTGGGTGCGGGCCAAGCTGCGCGGGTAACTCCGCGACTCGTGCGCCAGTGAGCCTGGCGGCTGTTAATTTTAGACATTCCAGAGTTAGTTTCTGAGGTAGAATTTGCTCGTCGAACTTCGATGAATTGCTGACATGCGTCCAAGTTAGCGCAAAAGAAGCTATTCAAACTAGACATTCGAGCATCTATGGAACAGCTTTGCGGGTTTCGCGGCATAAGGGCAGTTGTGTCTATGTTCCTGGGTCTGCTGGCCGCGGCGGCATGCGCAGGCCAGGGTGCGGTGGCCCCCGTGGTTACGCTGGGCATTACTCTGCCGGTGATCAATCAGCCGGCTTCTATTCAAGCTCTCGTCACCGATCCGGCATTGGCGAGCATCCCCACGGGCACGGTGACCGTCGATTTTGGCGATGGGAGCGGAACGGCGACCCTGACTCTTGCCGAAAGCCGAGTAGAAACCACGCACACTTATGCCGCGCCTGGTCAGTTCACCATTAGGGCAAGCTATGGTGGTGACACAAATTTTTCTCCTGCCAGCAAGTCTTTGGTGACCGTAAGCGTTGTTGGTGCGCCTGTCGATGAGCTTCGGCTGTTTGGCGATTCGCTGACAGGAGGCACCCCGACCAACTGGCCGACTCTGCTAGCGGATGTTTTGGGCTGGACCCGGAAGAGCTACGCCTGCGGCGGCTGCAAGACCAATGATCAGGCGCCGTATGTCTATAGCTCGATGGTGGATAGCACGTACGCAAGCACGTGGCTGCTAGGGCAGAATGACTCGCCCTCGAATGCCGCTATGTTTGCTCAATACCAGGGTGCGGCTTTGGCGCAGTTAGCCTGGCTGGCAATTCCTGAAGGCCCGGAGAAGCTGCGCGCGCAGAGTAATATGGTGCAGCAGACAGGCGCCTGGGCAGCCAGCGATGTGTACGCGACCACTGGTCTGCGCAGCACAACGGCAGGAAGCTCATTGAGCATGACTCTGCCGGGAAGTGCGATCTATGTGGGACTCACGTCGCTGCTCACCAGCGACTACACGGTCGATGTTCTGATCGATGGCGTGGATCAGGGCAGCGTTTCGCCCGTGGAACAATACACAGGCGAATACCAGGATTCCGAAGCCTACGGCCTGCGCTATGCCATTGGCGGTAACCAGGCGACACAACATACTGTCGAGATTGTTTGTACCGATCCCGGCACCAGCGGATGCTATGTGGACTGGGTGGGGAGCAATGGAGCGGCGGCACGACCGAACCTGCCACCCTACGTCTTTGCCGGAGTGACATACCGAACTTTGAAGTCGGCCACCAGCCCGGCTGTGACTCAACGTGCCGATACGGTGCGTACGGTTGAGAGCCAGCTTGCGTCGGACGGTCTGGCCATTCGGTTGGCCGATATCGAGGCAGTGTTCAGCGGTTCGGAGCTGCCGGACTGCTCCGGTGACGGAACGCATCCGAGCGATTGCGGCAACCAGGTTGAGGAGACGGTCTGGCTATCCTCGATGGATTTCCTGGCAACGGAGGCACAACGGATCGATCTCGGAACAGTTCCTGCCGCCGTGGTTGGCACACCGTTGACTCTCGATGAAGCAACTGCGACCTCAGGTCTTCCAGTGAGCTACTCGGTGGTTTCCGGTCCGGGTACGTTGAATGGAGATGAGCTGACGGCGACGCAAGATGGGACGATTGTGGTGGAGGCCGACCAGGCAGGGAATGCGACGGTGCTGCCCGCCGAGCCGGTGCAGCTTACCGTGGCAGCGCAACTGGCTACCGGTACGACGCTTGCGAGCTCTGCTTCATCGGCTGTTCAGGACGCGAGCTTAACGCTGACGGCCACCGTGCTGGCAGACGGCGCCCCGGCGACAGCCGGGACGGTGACTTTCTACGAAGGGAACACTGTGCTGGGGCCAGCGGCGGTGAGCGCTGCGGGAACGGCGCAGATGAACACCACTGCGCTGCCGGTTGGCGTTGATGCGCTGACGGCGGATTACAGTGGGAGCACGGACTTTGTCGCGTCCGTGTCAGGGCCGATCGATGTCACGATCACGCCTCTTCCGCCGGACTTTACGCTCAGTGTTTCTCCCACATCCCTTACCGTGATGAGCGGACAGAGCGGCACAGCGTCTGTGCTGCTGAGGCCGCTTTACGGCTTTAATGAGGCGGTGAGCCTGAGCTGTGCGGGATTGCCGGAGCACGCCGAGTGCATTTTTCCTGCACCTGTTGCGCAGGCGAATGGCTCGATCGTGTATCCGCTGACCATCCGCACGGGAAGTCAGGCAGCGGCGGCAATCGGATCGAATGGCATGATGCCGCTATTTGCGATCTTTCCGTTGGCGCTGCTGGCGCCGTGCCGACGGCGCTGGCGGCGTGGAGTGGGGATGAGCGCGTTGCTGCTGTTGGCTGGCATGACGATGAGCGGATGTGTCGCGTCACTTCCGAGGGCCACCGTTACGGTCACGGCGCAGTCGGCGAGCGGCATCTCGCACAGCGTGCAGTTGACATTGATCGAGAAATAGGCGGACCGCGATCTGCCGTTTACTGCGGTCCTGCGGGCCAAGCTGCGCGGCTAGGTCCGCGGCGCAATCTGAAATCGACGCGAACTTACTTTGCCAGCACGGCCTGCCCGGTGTGGAAGGATGCGTGGATGGTGCGGTTCAAGACCACGGCAAGGCGATTGCGCGTGAGGTCTTTGGCGAAGTCCTCGTCGGAGACGGCGGTGTGCTTCTGGAGCCAGTCCTGCGCGGTGAACGCTTCAAACGCGGCAGTGAGTTTGCCGTTCACATCGGCCCAGGCCTTCTTCAATTCAGCAGGCGAAACCGGATCGGGGAGCGTCCGGTCGGGATTGGTGATATAGGCGTCGTCCAGCTCGGGGTGGAGGCGCTCGCCGAGGCCGAGCATGGGGAAGAGGCGATCATGAATGGCCGTCAGGTGGCCGAGCAGATAGAGCAGGCGGTTCTTGCCAGGCGCCACCTGCTTCTGCAACTGCTCGTCCGTCAGAGGCAGAAGATTCTTATCGATGCGTCCGATGACGAGCTTCCAGTTGGCGACTGCAGTGGCGCAGAGAAGTTCTTCGTTGGTCATGATTCCTGCTCTTTCACGGGTAATGTGAATCAACTGTTTCGATTCAGTGCTCGTGGGCAGGATGCGAAAGTTGTTGTGTGCGGGCTATAACGCAAAGCAGAACGGCCATCCCTCGGGGATGGCCGTTCTGCTTTTTGAGGCTTGCAGCGCCGGGCGCTAGAGGCCGGCGGGCTTGGGATCGGCGGGATCGTACTTGGCGATGCGAATCTTCTTGGCGAGGCCGAGCTTGGAGAGCAGCCAGATGCCGTAGAAGTTGGGATCCACTTCGTACCAGCGGAGGCCGTGGCGCGCGGAGACGGGGTGGGCGTGGTGATTGTTGTGCCAGCCCTCGCCGCCGGTGAACAGAGCCACCCACCAGCTGTTGCGCGAGTCGTCGCGGGTTTCAAAGCGGCGGCTGCCCCACATGTGCGTGGCGGAGTTGACCAGCCAGGTGGCGTGCAGGCCGAGGGTGACGCGCAGCAGAACGCCCCACAGGAGCATGCCGACACCATTCCTCCAGCCGCCCCAGATCCATCCGCCGGCCAGGAGCACTACGCCGCTGGCGGTGAGGGGAATCCAGTGATACTTGCTGAGCCAGACGTGGAACTTGTCGCGGCTGAGGTCGGGGGCGTAGCGCGCGAGAATCTCAGTCTGCGCGTGCAGGGCCTTGCCGAAGAGAATCCAGCCGGTGTGCGCCCACCATCCACCTTCGCGCGGGGTATGGGGATCGCCTTCGTGGTCGCTGTGCTGGTGATGCACGCGGTGGGTGGAAACCCAGAAGATGGGCCCGCCCTCAAGCGAGAGAGTGGCGCAGATGCTCATCAGGTACTCAAGCCACTTGGGCGTTTGATAGCCTCGGTGGGTGAGCAGACGGTGATAGCACATGCCGATGCCGACGTTGATGGCCAGCACGTAGAGGATGACCATGACGGCCAGCCGCTGCCAGCTGAAAAAGAAAAATGCGCCCAGCGCGCCAACGTGGAAGAGTCCGATGACGGTGAGGGTAAGCCAGTTCACCCCGGCCTTGCTGGTGGCGGCCTTGCCCATGCGGATGAGATCGCGCGCGGCCACTTCATGGACCGGTGCGGCCTCCGGCTCGGGGAGAATTTCGGTTGTCGGATCGGAAGGTGAGGTTAGAACAGACGCCATGCGGTGGTAAGTCCTTTAGACGCAGCCAGAACTTTGTGTGCGCTGCTTGCATTGTATAGGAGATCAACCTGTGGGCTCGCGAAAGTTTAGGTGGATGGTTACGGATAGATTGGGGCGACCCCAATTCGGGCCGAGCCCGCGGCTAGAACGCTGCGGCGATGCGGGCCAGCCAGGATTGCTTCGCGCTCTCCGGCAGAAAGCTGGAAACGATGGAGTTGGCGGCGAGCTGGCGGAGCTCTTCGCGGGTAAAGCCCTGCTCGGTGTGAGCGAACAGATATTCGCTGGCGATGTCGGAGCCGAAGAAGGCGGGATCGTCGGAGTTGAGGCTGACGAGCAGGCCGGCGTCAAAGTAGCGGCGCAGCGGGTGCGCGGCGAAGGAGGGGCAGACGCCGGTGCGAACGTTGGAGGTGGGGTTGAGCTCTAAAGGCGTGCGGCTGGATTTGAGCTCGTCGATCAGTGCGGGGTCATTGATCGCCGAGAGAGCATGGCCAATGCGTTCGGCGCCGATGGCGAGGGCTTCGCGAATGGCGTCGGGGCCGGTGGTTTCGCCGGCGTGGTCGGTGAGGCGCAGGCCTGCTGCGCGGGCTGCGGCGTAGAGCACGCGGAAAGGCTCGGAGCCGCACTGGCGCTCGTCGCCGCCGAGGCCGATGCCGATGATGGAGGGATATTGCACGCGCATCGCGGCAGCTTTCTGAAAGACGCGCTCGGCCTCGGGCACGCTGAAGTGGCGCACGGCGTCGAAGATCCAGTAGAGCGAGAGGCCAAGCTCGCGTTCGCCGCGGATGCGGGCGCGTTCCAGGCCTTCAAAGATGGGCTCGAAGCAGGCGGGGTCGTGGTTGCGCCACATGTAGATGACGCCGACGGAGATGTAGACCTCGGCGTGGACGACGCCCTGCGCGGCGAGTGCCTCAATCATGCGCCAGGCGATGAGTTCGTAGTCGTCGGGGCCGACGAGCCGGCGGGTGACGGCCTTGAAGGCTTCGATGAAGCCGGTGAAGTCAGTGAACTGATAGATGACGTCGGCTTCGGCCTGCGTGAGCGGTGTGGCGTCATGCCGGGCGCTGAGCTCGACGAGCGTGGAGGGAAGCACGGTGCCTTCGAGGTGCAGATGCAGCTCGGCCTTGGGCAGGCGGCGAATGAAGGACTGGAGGTCGTCCATCGGTAGATTTTAGCGGGTCCGGACCTAGGACTTGGTGAAGGCGCGGCGCAGGGCTTCGTTCCAGGCGTGATTGAACTGGATGGTGAGGCTGGCATCCGGAGCGATGACATCGAAGGCGTGAAAGCCGCCGGGGACCAGATGCAGCTCCGTGGGCACACCGGCAGCCATGAGGCGCTGTGCGTAGGAGAGATCTTCGGGCGCGAAGAGATCGATGGAGCCGACGCCGATGAACGCGGGGGCAAGTCCAGTGAGATTGGCGACGCGGGCCGGAACGGAGTTGGGCGGGACATGCGGCGATCCGGCAGGCACGCCGAGAAGCGAGCTCCAACCGTAGACGTTGGCGTCGGGGGTCCAGATGTACTGACCCATGTAATGGGGAAGCTGGCGCGTGGAGCCAGTGCGGTCATCGAGCATGGGATAGAGCAGGAGCTGCAGGCAGAGCGGAAACTCTCCGCGGTCGCGGGCGGCGATGGCGAGAGCGGCGGCGTGACCGCCTCCCGCGCTTTCGCCCATCACCGCGATCCGGGAGACATCGATGCCGAGCTCGCGTGCGTTGCTGTGCATCCAGCGGAGCGCGGCGTGGATGTCTTCACGCGCGCCGGGGAAGGGTGTTTCGGGAGCGAGGCGGTAATCCACCGTGACGGCCACGCAGTTATGGGCGGTGACGAGCCGCTGGATTTCTGCGCGAGCGCCGCGGGCGGTGCCGGTGACGTATCCGCCGCCGTGAATATGAAGGATGGCGGGCTTTGCGGCTCCGGGCGTGTTGCCGGCGAGATAGACGCGGACCTGCGGCGCGCCACGTGGGCCGGGAATCATGCGCTCAGTGACTGCGGGCGTTGCGGGGATGGGAAGATCGTCTCCCGCGTTGGTGGAGGCGCGCCAGGTTTTGAGCCGTGCTTCGGTCATGGGTCCCGGAATGTGGCCCCAGTGGAGATCCTTGAGCGCGGCGCGGAACTCAGGATTGACGAAGGCCATGGAGTCAGTGCCGGCGAACGATGCCGACGGGAAGGTGCCATCTGGAGCGACGCGCGGCAGCAGGGCCGTCGCGGCCATTGCACAACCCAGAGAGAGCAATTCGCGCCGATTGAACATGGGGTTATTCCTGGGATCGCCGCATTGCGAGCGATGCTTTCAGCTTTGGGCTTGAGGGCGCTGTTTGTCCAGCGGGGAGTTGGATGTTTCGCGTTAATGAATCATGGGACTGTGACTGCGCAGCCAGGCGCGCGTGGCCGCGAGGTCGGCTGATGAGAGCGATGGCGCGGCTCGCTTGAGCATGTCGATGTACCAGTCGATCTCCTCGGGCGCGGCGGGATAGCCGACGTTAGCGTTGGTGTTGCCGTCGCGGTAGGAGTTGACGATGGGATTGCCGTGTTCGTCGGTGATGACGATCCATGGAAAGCCGGGCTCGCCGGCCGCGCCGAGGGCGGTGCGAAGCTTGACGGCGCCGGGCGTGTCGGTGTGCTTGGGGTCGCCCGGGCGCTCGCCGACATCGAAGCGCTGGAGGACGAAGGCCTTGTCGGTGATGGATTGCATCTGCGGGTCTTCGAGGAAGCGCTCATAGAGCTTGCAAGGGCCGCACCACGATGCGGAGAAGACGAGCAGGACGTTCTTGTGCTGCTGCGCGGCTTCGGCCTTGGCGTGGGAGAAGAGGCTTTCGGCGTCGGACTGCGCGTGAAGCGCGGGCGCGGCGAGGATGGCGGCGAAGGCGAACGCCGCGATGAGAGCGAGATTTTTGTGGGCGGACAACGGCAGGCCTCCTGCGGGTTCCGGTGAAGGCATGATAAATCTTCCGGTGGTTTTGATGGTCGGGCACAGGTTCACGCTTGAGAGAAGTGTTTTTTCTGTGGAGCGGGCGCGGCGAAGTGGTGCTGTTGGTGTGGGCTGCAACGCGCTCCACGCATACTGTGACTCACAGGGTCTGTGGGAGAGCTTGCGATGCGAGTGACGCGCGTTGTTGCGGATGGCGGTGGTGCGGGCGGATTGGGGCGCTGAGGTCATTCTGATGTAAGGATAGGGGATTCGAGGAAATAATCCGCAAAGGGATGCGGCTTGGTTTGTGGGAGTTAGCGGGATTGGGGGTTGACATGGGGAGCGTGGGGTTGCGTCTGTGCTACAGGAAAAAGCAGATCCTTCGCTCCGCTCACCCCACGCTCGCATTGCGATCATGGGGCCCCAAGCTGCTCCGCTCAGGATGACAATTCTCAATCAGTTGATGGCTTGTTTCAGGGGCCTGAAGGCCCTTGCTCCCTCCGCTTGGTGGGTCCGTGCTCTCACCCCCTTCGCGCAGAGAACGCGCGAAGAATGGGGCACCCGCGGTCGTGGGGATTGAGGTTGCGCGAAAGGCAAACGCAGGTCCTTCGGCTTCGTCCGCTGCGGCGGACTGCGCTCAGGATGACAGGGCTTTACGATCGCGAGATCTCGAGGGGCTGGTGTTTATCGCTGCTTTGCGAACTCGGAGCGGTGGCGGCTGTAGAAGAAGTAGATGACGAGGCCGATGGCGAGCCAGATGAAGAATCGCCACCAGGTGAGGATGTCGAGGCCGGCCATGAGCAGGAAGCAGAAGACGACGCTGAGGGCGGGAATGACGGGTCCGAAGGGGACGCGGAAGCCGCGGCGGCGGCCTGGGTCCTTGTAGCGCAGGACGATGACGCCGATGGAGACGAGGATGAAGGCGAAGAGGGTGCCGATGTTGGAGAGATTGGCGAGGGTGCCGATGTCGAAGAGGCCGGAGGGGATGGCGACCACGATTCCCGCGACCCAGGTGGAGAAGGCGGGGGTGCGGAAGCGGGGATGGATGCTGGAGAAGATTCTGGGGAGCAGGCCGTCGCGGGACATGGAAAACCAGACGCGGGACTGGCCGAGCTGGTAGACGAGCAGGCTGGAGAGCATGCCCATGAGCGCGCCGAAGAGGACGACGAGCCTGATCCAGCGCAGGGAGTGCCCGCCGGGCAGGAGAGAGAGCTTCTTGAGGGCATTGACCACGGGAGCGGCGTCGCCCACCATGGACTGCCACGGCACCAGGCCGGTGAGGCAGACGGCGACTGCGACATACAGCACCGTGCAGATGATGAGCGTGGCGATGATGCCGATGGGCAGGTCGCGCTGGGGGTTCTTGCATTCCTCGGCGGCCGTGGAGACGGAGTCGAAGCCGATGTAGGTGAAGAAGATGATGGAGCCGCCGGTGAGGATGCCGCTGAACCCGTTGGGGATGAAGGGGTGGTAGTTGGCGGGATGAATGAAGCTGATGGCGGCGAAGACGAAGATGAGGATGGCGATGAGCTTGATGCCCACCATCATGTTGTTGGTCTCGGCCGACTCCCGGATGCCGCGGACGAGGACGACGGTGAGCAGCAGGACGACGAGGAAGGCGGGGATGTTGAAGCCGAAGTGCCAGCCGGGGCGGTAGAGCCAGTTGCCGGCGAGATTTTGCAGGCCTTCGGGGAGATAGGCGGGCGAGATCCAGGTGGCGGGGGGATGGAAGCCGAACCAGTCGAGGAGATCGACGATGTGGGCGGCAAAGCCGACGCTGACGGTCATGTTGGAGCCGGCGTACTCGAGGATGAGATCCCAGCCGATGATCCAGGCGATGAGCTCGCCGAGGGTGGCGTAGGTGTAGGTATAGGCGGAGCCGGCGATGGGAATCATGGAGGCCAACTCGGCGTAACAGAGGCCGGTGAGGGCGCAGACGAAGGCGACCAGAATGAGCGAGAGGGCGATGGCGGGGCCGGCGCCGGGGCGTCCGGCGAGGGCGGTGTGGTGGATGAGGTAGTCGCCGAGCGGGGTGTTGAGCACGCTGGAGGTGTCGAACTGCTCGCCGGAGATGGCGGTGCCGATGACGGTGAAGATGCCGGAGCCGATGACGGCGCCGATGCCGAGCGCGGTGAGCGACCAGGGGCCGAGGGTCTTTTTGAGCGCGTGCTCGGGCTCCTCGGAGTCGCGGATCAGCTTATCGATGGATTTGCAGGCAAGCAGTTGGCTTGGCAGCGCAGTTCTCCTCGGCGGCGATGTGGGGCACGTCCCGGCGGAAGAGCGTTCCCGCGGGCAGGTCAGGAAGCCTTACGGGGAAGTGTACATGAAGACAAGGACGCGGCTGCGCGGCGGATGCGCAGGGTTTGCGGGCAGATTGGGAGGGATGCGGAGAGGCGATGCGGGGCCGGCGTGGAGGCCGGCCCTCAGACATTCGTTTGCCGGAAGCGCAGCTTAGCGCTTGGACTGGCCGCGCGACAGCTTCTTGACCTTCTTCTTGTTGGAGCCGCGCGCGCCGGTGCGCTTGGCTTTGGGAGCGGCTTTTTTGCGGGCGGTGCGCTTCACCTTTTTCCGTTCCAGTTTGTCTTCAATCTTCTTGGTATCTGCCACTCGAAAACCTCTTTCAGTCAATGAACGCAATGGGAACTGCAATGGGTCCCGATGAACGGGAATGCGAGTTTAATGGTAACAGGGATTGAGTTTGGCTGAAACCCGCGGCGGGACCGGACGGGTTCTAAAGTGCGCATTTGGCTTGATTTTCCGGGGCGTTTCTCGATTTGTAGCGTAGACTCGAAGATAGACGCATCCTGGAAGCATTCAGCCTGCTCGGCTTTGGCCTTATCCCATCGCTTACGACGAGCCCCGCAACTCACGCACGCATTGCTTGGCAGCGGCTGACCCGCTGGCAACCGGCTATTGAACGGAGTTTCGTCATGCGTTCTGATCAAATACACCGCGCGCTCGCGCAGGGCATCAATCGATTTGAGGTCTGCCAGCTGGTTTCAAAGGGCGTGAAGGCGACGCACAAGACCGGCGGGCGCTTTGAAGACACGATCAACGATGCGCTCGAGTACCTGGGCAACCACAAGTCGGACATGAAGTCGATTCATACGCCTCCGGTGAAGCCCGGGGCGACGCTGGAGCCTGCGGCTTAAGCAAAAGATTGAACGGGGCCAAAAGCAAGAGGGACGGCAGTTTGCCGTCCCTCTTTTGATTTCGGACTGATTCCGAACGGGGTGTCGTTAGACGACCTGAACGTTCTCAGCCTGCCAACCCTTGGGGCCCTTGGTCACGTTGAACTGGACCTTCTGGCCTTCCTGGAGCGAACGGAAGCCGTTCGACTGGATGGCGGTGTGATGGACGAACACGTCCTCGCCGTTCTCACGGCTCAAAAATCCAAAACCCTTGGCGTCGTTAAACCACTTGACTGTGCCTGTTTCCATTGTGTAGTTCCTTTGGTGCGAAATTACCGCGAACGCAATGTGGAAGTGTTTGCGTGTAGAGCGGTAACTCGAACAGGCAAGTACTTCTTAATCGAATCCTACGATTAGCCTAGAGTGTAGCACGGAAACAGATTTCAACCCGGAATTTGTGGCTGCGAGCCCAAACCGGGGTGCATCCGGCCCGGTGGGGCGGGCGGCGGGCCGCTCTGGAGGGTGCGAATCCCGGCTGCGACATCGGGATGGACCGCTGGGCGGGCCAGCGGCTACCTTTTAAGCTCAACGTATGGTGGCATCGAACGCACAAACCGGGGTGTGGGCGGGCGCGGCTGAGGGCCGCGAGCGCACGGGCCCTCTGCGCTGGCTGACCGGCCGCTGGCTGGGCCGCGCCGGGCTGGCGGCGCTGGGCTGGACGGCGGTAGGCGTGCTGTTCGCGCTGCCGCAATTTGGCACGAGCCAGTGGCACGACGAACTGCGCATCTATCTGGCGCAGTTCTGGACCTGGGGGCTGATTACGCCGGCGATTATCGCCGTGGACCGGCGGCTGCCGTTTGCTCCGCTGGAGATTAACAAGCGCGCGCTGGCGCACCTGGGCTTCAGCGTGGTGTTCACGGAGGTCTATTTTTACCTTTTCACGGCGATGCGCGCGGCGCTGGGGGTGACGCCGTGGAGCTCTCTGGACCTGAAGCAGTTGATGAGCCCCGGCGTGCTGGGTTGGCAGTTGTGGAGCTGGCTGATCTATTGGGTGGTGGCCGCGGGCGTGCAAGCCTATGGCTACTATGAGCGCTATCTGAGCAGCGAGTTGCGGCTGGAGCGGCTGGAGCACAGCTACTCCGAGGCACGGCTGAACGCGCTGCGCACCCAGCTCGATCCGCATTTTTTGTTCAACGCGCTGAATACGATTTCGTCGCATGTTGAGCGCGATCCGAAGCTGACGCGGCGGATGATTGAGCACCTGGGCGATCTGCTGCGGTTGTCGCTGGAATCGAGGGACAAGCAGGAGGTGCCGCTGATCGAGGAGCTGGCCTTTCTGGAGCACTATCTGGCGATCCAGAAGATTCGCTTTGGGGCGCAACTGCGGGTGACGATCGAGATCGCGCCGGAGGTGCGCTATGCGCGGGTGCCGGCGCTGGTGATTCAGCCGCTGGTGGAGAACGCAATCCGGCATGGGATTTCGCGGCGGGCCTCGGGGGGAACGATCATGGTGCGGGCTGCGGCGGCAGGCGAACGGCTGGAGATCCGGGTGCTGGACGATGGCGTGGGACTGCCGCTGAACTGGTCGATGACGAGCGCGGCGGGGTTGGGGCTTTCGATTACGCGCGAGCGGATTGCCGGGCTGCATCCGAATGGGGCGAGCCGCTTTTCGGTAGCGAACCGGCCTGAGGGCGGCGTGGCGGTCGAGATCAGCTTGCCGCTGCGGCTGGCAGGAGAGGACGAACATGGCAGCGCCGCAGGTTGATTGCATCCGCGTGCTGGTGGCCGATGACGAAGCGCCCGCGCGCCAACGGCTGATTGATCTGCTGCGCCGCGATGAGCAGATTACCTCGATTGCCGAGGCGACCGATGGCGAGGAAGCGGTGGACGTGATCGAGAAGCAGCGGCCGGACCTGTTGTTTCTCGACGTGCAGATGCCGGAACTGGATGGGCTGGGCGTGATTGACGCGATTGGCGCGGCGGCGATGCCGCTGACGGTGTTTGTGACCGCGTTTGACGAGCACGCGCTGCGAGCCTTTGAAGCGAATGCGCTGGACTATCTGCTGAAGCCTTTCAGCGATGAGCGCTTTGAGGCGACGATGGCGCGGGTGAAGTCGCGGCTGGACGAGCGCAGCATTGGCGAGTTTGGCCAACGGGTGATGAAGATGGTGGCCGGCGCTCCGGCTGCGCCCGAACGCCGCCTGGACCGGCTGGTGGTGAAGGCGGGCGGCACGACGCGGTTTGTGCGCGCGGTGGACATTGACTGGATCGAGGCCGCGGGTGTCTATGTGACGCTGCATGTGGGCGGCAAGGAGCTCTTGTATCGCGCCGCGCTGAACGACCTGGCGGAGCGGCTGGACCCGCGGCGGTTTGTGCGCGTGCACCGGTCGGCGCTGGTGAATCTGGAGAGCATTGTGCAGCTTGAGCCGATGTCGCATGGCGAGTTTGAGGCGGTGATCAAGAACGGCTCGCGCACCCGCGTGAGCCGCACCTACCGCGCGCTGCTGGAGAAGCGGCTGGGGCAACCGCTGTAGCCTAGCGCACTTGCGTAACGGAATGGAATTTTTGCGGTAGATACACCTGCGCCTGCGCCGGGTTAAGATGGGCGCATGAATCCACTTCCGATTCTGCTGCCGTTCTTTGCCGCGGCGGCGGTGCTGATGGTGCTGATGTCGCTGGTGCTGAGCGAGGGAGACCCCACGCGCTCGCCGCATACGCTGCCGGATGGGGGACTGGAGTTCTCGTTCCCGGAGCGGGCTTTCTGGGGCATCTATCTTTTTCTGGGCATTCTCGGATTCATCGCGCTGTCCGGCGTGATGGCCTCGCGCCATGGCGGCGGAGGCGTGATTTTGACGCTGTTCTGCGTGGCGTTCATTGTGCTGCTGCTGTGGCTGCTGCCGGGCACGATCGTCGTGAATGCGCAGGGGCTGGAGCAGCGCTACTGGCTGCGCAAGCCGGTGACGATCGCCTGGGCCGAGGTGCGATCGATCTTCTTGAACCAGAAGCGGCGCGAGGTGACGATTCGCAGTGTAGTGGGAGCGAAGATTCAGTATTCGCGGCAGTTTCCGGACCTCGACCGGCTGATGGCCGAGCTGCAAGCGCACTGCCCGGATCGGATGCCGGGGGCTACGCGTGTGATTCCTCCTCCGCCTCCGCCGCCCGTGGTGCCGCCACCTGAAGCGCCGACCGCTTAGATTTTTTCGAGATTAGCGAACTTTTCCATCAGCTTCTTCATGCCGTGGCGCGCGAACATGACGGTGAGCTTGGCGTCTTCGCCATCGCCCTCGCGGATGAGCACGGTGCCTTCTCCATATTTGGAGTGACGCACGCGCTGGCCTTTGCGCAGGCCGGCTGCGCCGGTAGATTCGGGAAGGTCCATTGCGGGGCGCGCGAAGGCGCTGGCCTTGCCGAGTTTGCCTGCGCCGGGCTTGCCGCCGAAGAAGCGCGCGATGTTATCGATCGAGTCCGGCGGTGGCACTCCCGTGCTTTTACTTTTTGGAGCAGTGCTCGGGCTGGACGAAATAAACGTCCGCTCCTGGCTCTCGTCTTCGTAGTTGTAGTGGCGGCTCACGTCGTCGCTGGCCGCGGCGCGATTGGATGAGCCGTAGCGGCTGCCGTTGCCGCCGCGCCCGTAGCTGTAGGCGGGCGTGGACCACGCAGGCGAATTGCCGCCAAGGTGCTCTACTAGCTCTGCGGGGACTTCTTCGAGAAAACGGGAAGGCACGGAGGCTTCGGGCGCGTCGTTGCCGTAGCGGCGGCGGTAGTGGGCGCGGGTGAGCACCAGAGTGTTCATGGCGCGGGTCATGCCGACGTAGCAGAGGCGGCGTTCTTCCTCGAGCTCTTCGGGGTTCATGAGCGTGCGCGAGTGGGGGAAGAGACCTTCTTCAAGGCCGGCGAGGAAGACGAGCGGAAACTCGAGGCCCTTGGCGGCGTGCAGGGTCATGAGCGTGACCCGCGCCTCGGGGTCGAACTGATCGGTGTCCGACGCGAGGGCGGCGTGGTCGAGGAATTCGGCCAGGGTTTCGCCGCGCTCTTCGGCGTCGTGGGCGGCGTTGGCGAGCTCCTTCAGGTTTTCAATGCGGCTGAAGGACTCGGGCGAGGCTTCGGTTTCAAGGGCCTTGATGTAGCCGGTGCGATCGATGAGGAAGCGGATGAGCTCGGGCAGCGTGGCGGCGTCGCCGGGCTTGCGGAAGCCTTCTGTCGGTTCTGGCGCTGGAGTGGAATCGCCGCTCAGCGATGCATCCTTCCCCGGTCTCAGATTCGAGACCGGGGGCACCCGATCTTGTGGCGGGCTGACGCTGCTTTCTTTGCGGAGCCTGAGGAAGGACTTCTTTGTCGATGCGGCGAAGGGTGAGAAATGGCTGGCGTCGAGCAGCGGCATCTGATTTTCGTTGCCGCCGAAGCTGAAATCGGTGGCGGCATCTGAAGACTCGGCAGAGGTCTTGTTTTCTGCTGATGCCGGTTCTTCTGCGCCGAAGCTGAAGTCGGTGTCGCTTTCGTCGGCCGCGGCTTCGGCGACATCGGCGGAGAGCTTGCCGGCGAAGTCGGGGTCCATCATGGCCTGCGCGTCGAGGATGAGCTGGCGGAAGGATTCGAGGGCCATGAGCGCGCGCGTCGGGATGAGCCGGTTCTTGAGTGCGGCGGCGATTGCATCCCACATGGATGCGCCGGTTTCGAGGGCGAGCCGCTCCAGAGTTGCAAGCGTGGTTGCGCCGATGCCGCGCGTGGGTGTGTTGATGACGCGCTGCAGGGCCATGGAGTCGTGCGGGTTGCGGACGAGGCGCAGGTAGGCGAGCAGGTCCTTGATTTCCGCGCGCTCGTAGAAGCTGAAGCCGCCGACCATGGTGTATTTGATGTTGTAGCGGCGGAGCGCTTCTTCAACGAGGCGCGACTGCGAATTGGTGCGGTAAAGAACTGCACAGTGGCCGCCGTCTTCGCTGTCGCCGGCCTCGCGCAGGAATTTCTGAATGCGGTCGGCAATGAAGAGCGCTTCGTTTTCGCCGTCGGGGGCCTCGTAGTAGCCGATGAGCGAGCCGCCCTGGCGGTCGGTCCAGAGCTTTTTGCCTTTGCGCTGCAGGTTGTTGGCGACGACGGCGCCGGCGGCTTCGAGAATCACTTGCGTCGAGCGGTAGTTCTGCTCGAGGCGGATGATCTGCGCGTTGGGAAAATCCTTCTCGAACTCGAGAATGTTGCGGATGTCCGCGCCGCGCCAGGAGTAGATGCTCTGGTCTTCATCGCCGACGGCGCAGACGTTTTTGGCTTCGCCGGCGAGGAGCTTCATGAGCTCGTACTGCGGGCGGTTGGTGTCCTGATACTCGTCGACGAGGAGATAGCGGTAGCGGCGCTGATAGCGCTCGCGGACTTCGGCGGAGACTTTGAGCAGGCGCGCGGCCTCGAGCAGCAGATCGTCGAAGTCGAGGGCGTTGTTCTTTTTGAGCTCGGCCTTGTAGCTCTGGTAGATGTGCGCGATGCGCTCGCTGTTGGGATCTTTGGAGCCGAGGTAATACTCCTGGGGATCGACCATGTGGTTTTTGGCCCAGGAGATGCGGCCGAGCACGGTGCGCGGGGTGAGCTGCTTGGTATCAAGCCCCATGCGGCGCATGATCTGCTTGACGATGCCCTGCTGGTCGTTTTCGTCGTAGATGGCGAAGTCGCGGGTGAGGCCGTCTTTGCCCACGCGCAGCGCTTCGATGTCGCGGCGCAGGATGCGCACGCAGAGCGAGTGGAAGGTGGCGATGAGGGGCTTGGCGACGGCGAGCGTGGCCGAGGAGTTTTTCGACGCGCTCGCCCATCTCGGCCGAAGCCTTGTTGGTGAAGGTGACGGCGAGGATGGAGTCGGGCGCGACGCCTTTCTCGCGGATGAGCCAGGCGATGCGGCTGGTGATGACGCGGGTTTTGCCCGAGCCTGCGCCGGCGAGGATGAGCAGCGGGCCTTCCGTGGCTTCAACGGCGGCCCGCTGTTCGGGATTCAATTTGGCGATGAGCGACTGCACGGGCGCGGGTCCAGGCGGGAAGGTTCCTGCCTCTAGTGTATCCGCTGCGGAGTGCGCCGTGCAGAGCGCTCGAGATTGTGCGCGCGGCTAGATGGGCTTGGGCGTGGTGTTGTGCGCGGCGGTCACGTTGTCGGGCTCGTCGGTAAAGGATTTGCCGGCGTGGTAGGCGTACTTCTCAAAAGAGCGAACCGGCCTTGCGGATGGCGTCCTGTGCGCCGTCGTCCCAGGTGATGCGGGCCTCGCCGTTGACGTAGACCCAGGTGCCGTGGATGTCGTGCAGGGAGCGCTCGGCGTTGCCGTCCTCCTTGAGGGTGATGACGAAGGTGTCGTCGCCGCCCGAGCCCACGCCGACGATCCAGCGGCCGACGAACTGGCCGCGCGCAGGCCACTGCATGCTGCCAGAGGATTCAGCCATGGGACCGCCGGGGAACTCGATGCGGGCGATGTCGGCGAGGTTGAAGGCCTGACGGTGGCCGTCTTTGAAGACGATGACGATGGCGCCCGGAGCGGACGGATGAGCGGGGGCGGCGTGAATGGCGGGGAGGGCTGAGGCGAGAATGGCCGCGAAGGCGGCGAGGACAAGTCTGCGCATGGGCAGTCTCCTTGCTTTGATGCTGAGAGGTGTACGCGGATGGCGGGGCGGCGGTTCCCTGAACGATGATGGGCGGTGATGAATCTTCATACAGGCGCTGGGGATGACGGGCTGGACGCGGCGCTATGCTGGGATGCTATGGCGGAGACGGATGTGACGATGCGGGCGGCGGTGTATTGCGGGTCGGCGGATGGGAACGATGCGGCGTATCTGGCGGAGGCGCGGGCGCTGGGCGCGGCGCTGGCCGCAGCGGGACTTGGGCTGGTGTATGGCGGGGCCAGCGTGGGGCTGATGGGCGCGGTGGCGGATGCGGCGCTGGCGGGCGGGGCCGAGGTGATTGGCGTGCTGCCGGAGGTGCTGGCGGGCAGCGAGATTGCGCACGCGGGGCTGACGCGGCTGGAGATTGTGCCGACGATGCATGCGCGCAAGGCGCGGATGGTGAAGCTGGCCGATGCGTTTCTGGTGTTGCCGGGCGGCTACGGGACGCTCGACGAGCTGATGGAGATTTTGACCTGGGCGCAGCTGAAGATTCATGCCAAGCCGTGCGTGCTGATCAATACGAAGGGGTATTGGGACGGGCTGCTGGCGTTTCTGGATACGGCGGTGGAGGCGGGATTTTTGAAGGCGGGGAATCGGGAGCTGGTGCGGGTGGCGCGGGATGCGCGAAGAGGCGGTGGGGATGGTGGTGGAGCAGGATTAGGTTCCGCTCTGTAGTTGTTTATTCGACTTCCAGATTCTTGAGAAAAAAGTCGAAGTCCTTCATTGCAGGCTCTTCGATTGAAGCGGCAGTATCCAGAAGGACGATGTAGAAGAGTTTGCCCGGGATTCGCTGCCGCGTTTGTGCTGGGCGAAAGATGTTTGGACCCGATGCTGCGCTGGATGTTGGCGGCGCCTGCGGTGCCTCGAAAATCAGTCCGGGGAACTCGGGTTGATCACGCTCAAACGCAATGATGCGTGGGTGGCCATCGCCATCGGCTCCATACGTGC
The DNA here is from genome assembly GCA_963783925.1 of uncultured Acidobacteriaceae bacterium. GTDB lineage: Bacteria > Acidobacteriota > Terriglobia > Terriglobales > Acidobacteriaceae > Telmatobacter. Next base: position 1,191,610 of record CAWAPM010000001.1, read on the forward strand.
CGGACTGAATGCCTTTCATCGCGAGGCAGGCGGCTGCTGGACAGGTTGATGGCGTGTATGGCACGAAAGTGCCCTTCTTTAGGAACTTTTGCAGATAGATTTGGAGTGTCTCTCCGGGCTTGGGCTGTTGAACGAGGACAAGGATGCTTGGGGAGAGTATGTGCTCGGTTGCCTTGTAGGGTCCCGTACTGAAGTATCCAATGCACGAGCCGTTATCCCAGCCGAGCTGATTGATTTTCCAATCGCCATGAGCGGCTAGGCGCACGCCGCAAAGAGTACTCGTGAATTCAGTGTTAGCGCCAGTGTTTGATCCATACCAGACGTCTTTAGCTTCCAACTTCGCCGTGCCATCAAAAGAAATGAAACGGTTTCGGTCAATCTGTTCGAGCTGAGTCCGCCTTGTTGTGACGGGTGCATGCACGCTCTCGATACGCGCGACTGCGCGCAACGCATGAGCGGGCATGTTTGTCACCGTGGCGCACTCGATGTAGTCATCCCAAAAGGCCGGGGGCAGCTTGTTGGCCTCTGGTGCACTTTCGATTGAAAGGAATTCTTGTGCGCCAGCAAAGGTCTGGTTGGTTTGGCACATGAACGAGGCATGGAACCATTGCCCGCGCACATCATTTGGAGCTAGAGCATGAACCTGCTTGAAGGCAGCCGCGACTGCGCTCGGAGAGTTTGGAACGTCTACGTTGTAGGCGTAGCGGGCAACGAGGCTGGTGAGTAGTTGTAGCTCAACATTCTCAGGGTGACTCTTTGCGGCGTTGTCCAGTGTGTCCAAATCCTTTCCGAGACGTTTGGCCGCCTCTTTCTTGCTTACCGGGAAGGTCCAGGTCGGGTACCACGAACTTGTGTAGGGCTCCAATTGTTGCGCATCATCAAATGCTGCCAGAACCGCTTCGTCCTGCGGTAAGGCGTCACGATGGATGGCTGCGAGGTCGGCGAATGCACGCGAGGCGAAGAAGGCAAGCAACAAAGTACAGAGATGTGCGATTCGCTTACACATGCGGCCCTCACAAGTAACGACGATGGCGACCAGTATAGCTAGGTCGGCGGAGGTGTCGTGTCTATTTGCGTTTTGCGCGTTCGCGCTGGAGTTCGCGGTAGAGGTCGCTTTTGGATTGGCCCAGCTCGCGGGCGAGGCGCTTGAGGGCTTCTTTCTCGTCGAGGCCTTCGGCGGTGAGGCGGGCTACGCGCGTCGCGATTTTCTCCTCGTTTTGGACGGGCGCATCGGCGGCAAGGGCACGCACTTCGATGAGGAGCACGAATTCGCCGCGGATGCGGTCGCGGGCGGCCAGATCCTTGCGGATCTCGGCGACGGGGCCGCGGAGGAATTCCTCGTGGAGCTTGGTGAGCTCGCGGGCTAGCACGATGCGCTGCGTGGGGCCCCAAACTGCTTCGAGATCGGAAAGAGTGTCGGCGATGCGGTGCGGGGCTTCGTAGAAGACGAGGGTCTGCGGGGTTTCGCGGGGTGCGGCGGCCAACTCTTCGAGGCGGGTGCGGCGTGCGCCGGCTTTCTCGGGCAGAAAACCTAAAAATGTGAACTCGGCGGTGGGCAGGCCGCTGGCGATGAGCGCGGTGAGAGCTGCGTTGGCGCCGGGGATGGGAATGACCGCGAGGCCGGCGGCGATGGCGGCGGCGGCGAGGACCTGGCCGGGGTCGCTGATGCCGGGCAGGCCCGCGTCGGCGACGACGGCGACGACTTTGCCGCTCTGGATGGCGGCGACGAACTCGACGGCGCGCTGGCGCTCGTTGTGCTGGTGGCAGCTTGTGGTGGGCGTCGCGATCTCGAAGTGGTTGAGGAGCTTCTGGGTCTGGCGGGTGTCTTCGCAGGCGATGAGGTCAGCGCGGCGAAGAGTGTCGAGGGCGCGCAGGGTGATGTCGCCGAGGTTGCCGATGGGCGTGGCGACGAGGTAGAGGCCGGGGGCGAGGGGTGTGGGGTCGGAGGGCATGCGGTTTTCGTTCTTCACAATCCTTGTGAGCTTCTCGATGGCGTCTTACATGCGTCTTCAGGCAGCCACACTCAAAGCATCCCGGCGGCGCCTGAGTATATTTATCGCAATGAACAGAGGTACCGCTGAGAACAGCAGGAACACGATCAATGAAAGCAGGGCAGAGATTCGGCCAATCATTTCTGCGCCATCGCTGACGAAGATGTGGATGCTCCGCACAACTGCGGGAAGGCATAGCAGTAATTCAGACACACAATACAACCGTAGAAGAGGCTTTCTTACGAAACAACTGATTGCTATGACTATCAGCCAAAGGCCTAATGCCAAGTCCAGACCGGATGCAAAAGAGTCGCTCAAGTGCATCGGTCCGCTTAGAAGGTATATAACCCCGAATCGGGGTTCAAGCAGATTGGGCACGCCGCCGGGCCAGAAATGCAGCGCGACCTGATATGTCGCACAACAACTTAGATACGCGCCAAGAATCGTAGTGAGGCGATCAGCTCTCATTTTCAAGGACCTCACTATTGACAGTTCCGCCTCGCGACTTACTCGCTGGCTTCTTCGCGCTCGATGCGGCGCTGCTCGGCCAGGAGGGTCATGGAGCTCATCAGGTTTTGCACGCTGACGATGCCGACGACGCGGCCGCTATCTGTGACGGGGATGAGGGAGAGGCCGCGGCCGGCGGTGAGGCGGCGGATGGTTGCGCCGAGGGTGTCCTCGGGGCGGGCGACCTGGAAGGCGCGGGACATGACGGACTGGACGTAGCCGTTGCCGTCGTTGCGCAGGGCGTCCACAATGCGCTGGCGGCTGACGATGCCGACCAGCTCGGGGCCGCGGACGACGGGGAAGTCTTCCTGCAGGGAGTGGACGCAGCGGGTGAGCGCGTCGGCGAGCGTGTCGGACGGGCGAGAGGGTGGCGAAGTCGGTGAGCATGACTTCGCGCATGTGCACGGTGTCGACGACGGACTGGAAGAAGACGCCCTGATCCTCGACCTGCGCGGCGATCATGATGAAGAAGCCGGCGATGATGAGCCAGGGAGCGTGGAGCAGCATGCCGGCGAGCATGACGGCGAGGGCGAGTAACTGGCCGATGCCGGTGGCGGCGCGGCCCGCGGGCGCAAAGCCGTGGGTGCGGGCGAAGTTGCCGCGCAGAAGACGGCCCGCGTCGAGCGGATAGGCGGGCAGCAGATGCAGGACGCCGAGGCCGGCCTGCATCCAGACCATGCTGCGCAGCAGATAGGCGGAAGTGATGAGCGGCTGGCCGAAAAGCTGGATGTCTCCGCCTGCGCCGAGGAAGGCGAGCGCGAGCGCGCCTGCGGTGAGCAGGTTGGCGATGGGCCCGGCGAAGCAGAGCACGAACTGGCCCGCGCCGTGATTGGCGCCTTCCTGGCTTTCGGGGTTGGCGTAGGCGAAGAGGCCGCCGATGGGCAGCACGAGAACAGCACGCAGGCGCAGGCCGAGCCAGGCGGCGGCGAGAAGGCGTGCGGTTTCGCGGACGAAGACGGCGACGGTGAGCGCAAAGAAGAGGCCGAGGCCGCGTGCCCAGCCGTCATTGCCGGCGAGGCCGAAGCACACGAGGGCCAGCAGCGGATAGAACGCGTGGATGCGCAGTTCTACGCCGAACCAGCGGCCCAGAGGGATTGACCAGCCTCGCATAGGGGAATTGTAGAGGGTCGGGCGGCGGGAACGTCTCAGGTATTCTTCTTGGCGATGCGCATCATTGCGGGAATGTACCGGTCGCGTGTGCTGGAGGCTCCGGCGGGAATGGCCACGCGGCCCACCAGCGACCGTCTGCGGGAGACTCTGTTTAACGTGCTTGCGCCGCGGATTGCGGGAGCGGCGTTTCTGGATTTGTATGCGGGATCGGGTGCGGTGGGGCTGGAGGCGCTGAGCCGGGGCGCGGCGCGCGCGGTGTGCGTGGAGCGGGAGCAGCCCGCGCTGAAGGCGCTGCGGGCGAATGCGGCGCGGCTGGGCGTGGCGGGTGCGCTGAGCGTGCAGACGGCGAGTGTGGCGGCGTATTTGAAGCGTGCGTCGGAACGCGAAGGCGGGCCGTTTGACGTGGTGTTTCTCGATCCGCCGTATGACGCGGCCGAGGAGTATATGAAGACACTGGCGGCGTTGGGCGGGGCTGAGGCGCGAGTGCTGGCTGCGGATGCGGTGGTGATTGCGGAGCATCGGCGCAAGGAGAAGCTGGACGATGCGTATGGCGCGCTGAAGCGCACGCGGCTGCTGGAGCAGGGCGATGCGGCGTTGAGTTTCTATGCATTGCATGCAGCGGACTTGGTTGAGGCTGGATGAGGGGCTTGCCTTGCCAGGCCTGAGTTTTGGAGCTGCTGCGACCACGTAAGATGATCGCGGTTGATTGTGTGGAACGAAGCGCGTTGTGAATCGAGGACAAGGGCTGATGAAGAGATATGTAGCGCTGTTGCCTGCAGTACTGGGATGCTGCGCGGCTCTCTCGGCGCTGCGGGCGCAGACGTGGACGATTGGGCCGTTTACGCGGCCGGCGGAGGGGAATCCGGTGATTGCGCCGCGGCCGGAGTCGACGTTCACTGATCCGATTCTGCATACGCCGGCGCAGTGGGAGGCGCTGCACACGTTCAATCCAGCGGCGATTGTGCGCAAGGGCATGGTGGTTGTGCTGTACCGCGCGGAGGACAATTCGGGCGCGATGGAGATTGGTGGGCACACGTCGCGGCTCGGCCTCGCGGAGAGCAAGGATGGCATTCACTTTACGCGGATGGATGCGCCGGTGTTTTATCCCGCGGAGGATGACCAGAAGGCGCGCGAGTGGCCGGGCGGCGTGGAGGACCCGCGCCTGGTGGAGAGCCCGGATGGCACCTATGTGCTGACGTATACGCAGTGGAATCGCGAGACCTATTCGGTGGGCGTTGCGACGTCGCGCGATCTGAAGCACTGGACGAAATATGGGCCGGCGTTTGGGGCGAGCGGGAAGTATGCGCAGTTGAAGTACAAGTCAGCGGGGATTGTGACGCGCGTGGAAAAAGGGCGGCTGATTGCGGCGCGGATCAACGGCATGTTCTGGATGTACTGGGGCGAGGGCGCGGTCCGTCTGGCGACGTCGAAGGATCTGATTCACTGGACGCCGGTGGTGGACCAGAGCGGCGCTCCTGCGGAGTTGCTGCGGCCGCGCGCGGGGCACTTTGACAGCACGTTTCCTGAGACAGGGCCGCCGCCGGTCGAGACGGACGCGGGCATTGTCGTGATCTACAACGGCAAGAATGCCGCGCAGGGTGGCGACCCGAAGCTGGGGCCGAATGCTTATGCGGCGGGCGAGGCGCTGTTTGACGCGAAGAATCCGATGATGATGCTGCAGAGGACGGATGAGCCGGTGCTGCAGCCGGAGCTGCCCTATGAGAAGACGGGGCAGTACAAGGCGGGGACGACGTTTGCCGAGGGGCTGGTGTGGTTCCACAAGCAATGGTTTTTGTATTACGGATGCGCGGACTCGCTGGTGGCTGTGGCGACTGCGCCGGGGCGATAGACGCGGATGACGATGAAACCGATTTCGCTGGCGGCGGTGCTGGAACCGGGAGCTGAGAGCCTGCGCGATGCAGCGACCCATGCGGCGGGGCCGGCGGGAGCGCTGCCGATCACGGCGGAGATGCTGCTGGCGCAGCCTTCGGGGAATTTGTTTGGCCTGAGCCAGAATGCGGGCATGGGCTGGGAGCCTGCGCGGCTGCTCGATCCGGAGTTTCTGATTCTGAGCACGCATGGTGGGCTGCGTGCGGAGGATGGCACGCCTGTTGCGCTGGGCTTTCACACCGGGCACTGGGAAGTGGGCTTGCTGGTGGCGGAGGCGGCGCGGGAGCTGAAGGCGCTGCGCGCGATTCCGTTTGCGGGGGCGTGCACGGACCCGTGCGACGGGCGCACACAGGGAACCGTGGGCATGATGGATTCGCTGCCGTTTCGCAACGATGCGGCGATGGTGCTGCGGCGGCTGATGCGGTCGCTGCCCACGCGCAAAGGCGTGCTGGGCGTGGCCACGTGCGACAAGGGACTGCCCGCGATGATGATGGCGCTGGCCTCGGCGGGCGCGCTGCCCGCGGTGCTGGTGCCGGGCGGCGTTACCCTGCTGCCCGAGGAGGGCGAAGACGCCGGGCGCGTGCAGACGATTGGCGCGCGGTTTGCGCAGCAGCAGATCACGCTGGAATATGCGGCCGAGGTGGGCTGCCGCACCTGCGCTTCGCCGGGTGGGGGATGCCAGTTTCTTGGGACGGCGGCGACGGCGCAGGTGGTGGGCGAGGCGCTGGGCTTGTCGCTGCCGCACACGGCGCTTGCGCCTTCAGGCCAGCCCATGTGGCTGGATGCGGCGGCGCGCTCGGCGCGGGCGCTGATGCGATTGCATCAGCTGGGGCTGGGCGTGCGCGATGTATTGACCGACGCTGCGATTCGCAATGCGATGGTGCTGCACGCGGCGTTTGGCGGGTCGACGAATCTACTGCTGCATCTGCCGGCGATTGCGTTTTCTGCGGGAGTGAAGCGGCCGACGGTTGACGATTGGGCGCGCGTGAATCGCGAGACGCCGCGGCTGGTGGACGCGCTGCCGAATGGACCGCGGGGCTTTGCGACGGTGCAGGTGTTTCTTGCGGGCGGCGTGCCGGAGGTGATGCTGGCGCTGCGTGCCGGCGGACTCCTGGACACGCGTGTACGAACTGTCAGCGGCGACACGCTCGATGCATGCCTCGATTGGTGGGAGCAGAGCGACCGGCGGCGGGTGCTGCGTGCGCGTCTGAAGGAACTCGACGGTATCGATGCGGACGATGTGATCATGACGCCGGATAAAGCGCGCAGTCGCGGGCTGGCTGCGACGATTTGTTTCCCCATTGGGAATCTTGCGCCGGAGGGTGCGGTGATCAAGGCGACGGCGATTGCGCCGGAGCTGATTGACGCGGAGAATGTCTACCGGCATCGCGGACCGGCGCGGGTGTTTATTACGGAGGCGGATGCGATTGCGGCGATTAAGTCCGGTGCGATCGGCGCGGGCGATGTGATGGTGCTGATCTGCGGCGGGCCGAAGGGCGCGGGAATGCAGGAGATTTATCAGGTGACGTCGGCGCTTGAAAGCGCTCGCGCACTGCAAGCATGTGGCGGTGCTGACGGATGCGCGGTTCAGCGGCGTGTCGACGGGCGCGTGCATCGGGCACATTTCGCCGGAGGCGCTGGCGGGCGGCCCGATTGGCAAGGTGCGCGAGGGGGATGTGATCGAGATTGTGATCGATCGCGCGGCGCTTGCGGGGTCGGTGCATCTGGTCGGTGATGCGGAGGGTGCGTTCGATGCCGAAGAGGGTGCGCGGCGCTTGGCGCATCGTGCATCGCGGCCCGATCTGAAGCCGCATCCTGAATTGCCGGATGATACGCGGCTGTGGGCGGCGCTGGTGGAGGCGAGCGGCGGCGTGTGGGGCGGCTGCGTGTACGACGTGGACCGGATCATGGCTGCGCTTGCGCGCAAACTCTAAGCAGGGCGAAGTCCCGCGATGAGGGAGTTCGAGCGCGCTCAATGCGCGTGCTCCGTGCATCGATTCCGCTTGCGGCGGAGTCCTATCGAAGGAAAGTAATTTGCGCGGACCGCGGAGTCAGGCGCGATGATTCGCACTCACGAACGGACAGGAGCGGCAATGGAATACACCAATCTGGGCAGGACGGGGCTGAAGGTCTCGCGGATTTGTCTTGGCTGCATGAGTTATGGAACTCCGGCGACGGGCGAGCCCAAGCCGGGCCGCCATGCGTGGACGCTGGACGAGGCGGCCAGCCAGCCGTTCTTGAAGCAGGCGCTTGATCTGGGGATCAATTTTTTCGATACGGCGAATGTGTACTCGAGCGGCGACAGCGAAGTGATTCTGGGCAATTTTCTGAAGGCCAGCGTGCGGCGCGAGGCGGTGGTGATCGCGACCAAGGTGCATGGGCTGATGCGCGAGGAGCCGAACGGGCGCGGGCTTTCGCGGAAGGCGATTCTGTTTGAGCTCGACGAGAGCCTGCGGCGGCTGAAGACCGATTACGTGGACCTGTATCAGATTCATCGCTGGGACCCGGAGACGCCGATCGAAGAGACATTGGAGGCGCTGCACGATGTGGTGAAGGCGGGCAAGGTGCGCTACATCGGCGCGTCGTCGATGTATGCGTGGCAGTTTGCCAAGGCGCTGTATCTCGCGGAGCTGCATGGGTGGACGCGGTTTGTCTCGATGCAGAACCACTACAACCTGCTCTATCGCGAGGAAGAGCGGGAGATGATTGGGCTGTGTCTCGATCAGGGGATTGGCGTGATTCCGTGGAGCCCGCTGGCGCGTGGCCGGCTGGCGCGGGCCTGGGATGCGGAGAGCACCAAGCGCCTGGAGACCGATCGCTTTGGAAAGTCGATGTACTCGCAGACTGAAGAGGCCGATCACAAAGTCATCGACCGGTTGGGCGAGGTTGCGGAGAAGCGCGGTGTGCCGCGGGCGCAGGTGGCGCTGGCGTGGCTGCTGAGCAGGCCCGGGGTTACGTCGCCAATTGTGGGCGCGACCAAGCCGCATCATCTGCTGGACGCGGTGGATGCGCTCGCGGTGAAGCTGACGGCGGAGGAGATTGCGCTGCTCGAAGAGCCGTACACGCCGCATCCGGTGCTGGGCTTCGCTTAGGTCGCGGTGCGTGTGCCTGCGAAGTCGATGGTGACGACGGTGATGTCGTCGTCCTGGCCGAAGGCCTGCGCGGTTTGGGCGATGACGTCTGCGTGCTCGCGGCTGAGGTCGCGGGTGCGGTCAAAGCCGAACATCTCGCCGGCGCGGTTGTGGGCCTCGATGACGCCATCGGAGACGAAGGCGATGCGGTCGCCGGATGCGAGCGCGAAGACGGCGGTGTCGTAGTCGATCTTGGGCACGATTCCCAGCGGCAATGAGCCGGGCACTTCGAGCTCGATGCCGTTGACATAGGGCGACAGATGGCCGGCATTGGCGACGGTCATGCGGCCATCGGCCGTGATGTGCGCGGCGAGCGCGGTGACAAAGCCGGCCTGCGCGCGGGCCAGCACGCGCTCATTCAGGCAGTGCAGCAGAGAGGCGGGGTCCATGCTGTGCGCCGCCTCCGCGCGGATGGCGCCGACCAGCGCCGCCACCAGCATGGCGGCCGGTAGTCCCTTGCCGCTCACGTCGCCCACCACGATCATCATGCCGCCGTTGCCGTCGGCGATCTGCTGAAAGAAGTCGCCGCCAACCTCCTCGGCGGGATAGTAGGCGAAATCGACAGCGAAGCCGGGGCAGTGGTCGAGCTCGGTGGGCAGAAGCACCTGCTGGACTTGCCGAGCGGCTTCAAACTCGTCGGCGAGGCGGACTTCGCGCCGGCGGGCGCGCACGAAGCGCCGGATCAAAAAGACCAGCATCGCGACCAGGAAGACAAGGTTGAACAGGACCTGCAAATGAATCGTGAAGGGCGGCAGCGGCAGCGGATCCTGCAGCACATCGGGCCACGGCATCCAGCCGGCCTGAGCGAGCAGGGCTGAGAGCTGGAAGAGAACAAAAAATCCCTGCGAGAGAAGGATGGGCGCGACGAGCAGGCGCGCGTCAGTGTTGCCGGTGAGCGCGCGGCGGATGAGCAGAAAGAGAATCCAGCAGATAGCGGGCAGCGCGAGGCCGAGCTGCAATGCGGCTGCGGCGGCGCTCGAGACCCAGCCGGGCCAATAAAGGATGGCCATGGGTGGGCTGATGGCGGCGAGGGTGAGCAGCAGCCGTCCCCACGCGCCGATGCGCGCTTTGAGCACGCGTGACAGGAAGAGAAAGACGGCACAGATTTCGATGGCGGTGAGAATGCCATCGGTGAGGTCAAAGATGGGGATGGGCGGAAAGGCCCAGATCTGGCGGGAGATGTTGAGGATGCAGTCGGTGGCCTGCGCAAGCGGGATGAGCGCGAACCAGAGGTACTCGTGCTCACCGGGGCGCTTGGAGAAGAGCCACAGAATGACGACGCCCACGATTGTGGCGGCGATGGAGTAGGCGTACTGGTCGACGAAGATGACGTCGCGCGAGATGTGGTGGTGATGCAGCTCGTTGAGCAGCAGGTCCTGATCGCCGGCTAGGTTGCCGGGGTAGAAGGTGCCACCGCCCACGTAGCTGGCCCAGACGGGCGAGTGCCACACGCGGATGGCGATGGTCACGGTCTGCGGCCTGGGACGCGGCCCGTCAAGAAGCGGAAACAGGTGATAGGCGAAGTCGGTGTTGAGAATGCGTACCGGCGGCATGATTCCGGCGCTGCCTGCGAGGCGGCCATCAATATAGAGCTGGTAGGCGGTGACGATGGGGGCAAGCAGGATGGAGACCGGTTTTTCTCCCGCGGGAATCTGGACCTGGAAGCGGTACCAGGCGTAGCCGCTCAGGTTGGGGTAGCCCTGCTCGGACCAGGGCTTGTCGCTCTTGAGGAGGGACCAGGTGGAGTCGTCGAAGCTGGGCGCGGCCCACAGCGGTGCGCCGGCCAGGGTGGGCGAGTCACCGGAGTGGAAGCGCCACTGGCCGTCGAGGGAGACGATGGATTCGCGGCCGGTGTTGAGATCGAATGCGCTCGACGCCGAAGCAGGCGGCTGCGCGGGCAGGCGCAGCGCCGCCACCGCAAGCGCGGCTGCTGTGAGCAGTCGAAGGAGAGAGCGAGCGCGCATGATCCGGGTCCCGAAAAAAGCAGGGCAAAGCGTGGCTTGATGCTAAACCACTCAAGCTGCGGCGAGTGCGGGAATTCACCGTGGGGCAGATTCACAGGCGCGAGTGAGGGCGATAGTATGGCGGACATGAAATTGCGGCGTTGGATGGGTGCGGTGTGTGTGGTGGCGGCTGGGCTGGGCGTGGTTGCGGCGACGGCGAAGCCGATGCGGGCGCAGGCTGTGCCGCAGCTGGTGATTCTCGATACCGATATTGGCGACGACATCGACGATGCGTTTGCGCTGGCGCTGGTGTTGCAGAGCCCGGAGCTGAAGCTGCTGGGCGTGACGACGGCGTTTGGCGATACGGCATTGAGGGCGCGGCTAGTGGATCGGTATCTGACGGCTGTGGGGCGCGGGGATGTGCCGATTGCGGCGGGCGTGACGACGCCGGCGAAGAATGTGTTCACGCAGCGGGTGTACGCGGAGCGCGGGCCACAGATGCAGTTTGCCGATGGCGTGGATTTTCTGCTGGGGCAGATTCGCGCGCATCCCGGCGAGATTACGCTGATCGCGATTGGGCCGCTGACGAATGTGCAGGCGGCGATCGCGCGCGATCCGGAGACGTTCAAGCAACTGAAGCGCGTGGTGCTGATGGGCGGCAGCATCGAGCGCGGCTACGACGGAAACAAAACGGAGAGCGGCGACCGCCGGATGCGGAGTGGAATTTCCTCTGCGATCCGGCCGGGGCGCAGGCGCTGCTAGCCTCGGGCGTGCCGGTGTTTATCCTGCCGCTGGATTCGACCCAGGTCCACCTGCCCGTCCAGGACGAGGGAAAAATCTTTGCGCATGGGTCGCCGCTGACGGACCAGGTGACGCTGCTCTATCACCAGTGGGCGGGGGCTGGAGGCAACGATGGGCCGGCTGCGACGTCGGCGCTGCCTGTGCCCACGCTCTACGATCCGGTGGCGGTGACATATGCGATTCGGCCGGACCTGTGCCCGGCGACGCCGATGCGGATCGAGGTGGACGATAAGGGCTTTTCGCGGAGGGTGGAGGGCGCGCCGAACGCGCAGGTGTGTCTGCATGCGGACGAGGCGGGGTTTCTGAATCTGCTGACGACGCGGCTGACGGACGATGGCAAGCCCTAGATGTGTGCCCAAGCGGGTTCGCTCCATTGACACGCGGGGCCGACAGGAGAAAAATGGCGGGCGGCGGAATTTGAAGGGCTGCCGCGGTGCGGAAACGCCGAAGACAAGCTACGGGGGAGGAAACGTGAGGAACAGGCTGCAGTGGAAGGTTTTGGGCGGAGTGGCCCTTTTGGGCGCAGGGATGGTTGTGGCGGGGTGCAAATCGGCACCTGAGTTGACCCAGGCGCAGGCCCAATCGCTGATTCAGGCCAAGTATGACCAGGCAGCGCCCACGGGCGCGACGATTGTGGTGAACGACCTGGGCATGCGCGAGGGCGCGACGGCCAAGTACTGGGACCGGACCAAGATTTATCCCAACAAGATATGGGCGGACTTCAAACTGACCGACGATGGCAAGAAGGTGGTCAAGCTGTCGGACGGCGGCGACACGATCCAGTGGCGGCCGGAGAGCGCAGACGACCAGCAGTACTCGATCACAATGACCACGGTGGCCGCTAATCACATGAAAGCAATGAATGTAGGAAGCATCCAGGACGAGATGGTTCCGGGTGTGGATACCGCCAAGGGCGCGGACTACTCCGAGGGCGTGGACCTGACCGGCGTGCCGGGACCGCTCTCGGATATCGCGCATAACCCCGGCAACCAGCTGGCCACCAAGCGCCACGCGGACTTTGCGCTGGTGAACGGGGCGTGGACGCTGCATGGGATGCAGTAAGAGGCTGGGTTGAAGGCATGAGCTAACTCGGATTGCAATCGAAAAGAGATGGCGCGGAGTGCGATAACTCCGCGCCTTTTCTTTGGCGTCGATGTACACGCCTGTATACAACGGCTATTTCCTCATTGCTCGGAGGAGTTAATGGGGATAGAATCTCGGCGAATCAGAAAAATCTAATTCAATAGCTGCTTGACTCCGGGAAAGGTGTCTTCATGTCTCTGAATGCGGTGCGTTGGTCTGTGCTGGGTGTGGTGTTGGCGCTGATTGTGGGTTGTGGGGGCTCTGCCGGCAGTGGGAGCGGAAGTGGCGGCTCCGGCAGCGGTGGATCGGGCAGCGGAGGCAGCGGAAGCGGGAGTGATACGACCGTTACCTTTACATTCCAGTATGGGATCCCCACCCTCGCTGCGGTGCAAATCGGTTCAGGGAGTTATGCAGCGCAGACCATTACCAACCGCCAACTCACCATTACAGTCCCGTCGGGCACGTCGACTTACACGGTGGCTTATCTGTGTCCGGTGCAGACGGCGTTCAATCCACCGCTGACCTTCGAGTACATCCAGTCCGAAAGCATTTTGGATGGAACGTCTGCTTATGGGGATTGCCCAGGCTATGGAGACACTGCGGCGCAAGGAACGCTGACGGGAACGATTGACTCGACAGCCTATCCCACGGCTGTGTACGCAAGTGTCGTTGCGGTAACGGGAGTGCAACCGGTAATTTCGTCTGCCCAGGTGCCAGGCTCTTTTCAAGCAAATCTGCCGGCCGGAACTGATCGCGTTGTGGTCGGCTTATACGACTCCACATATACAAATCTGCTGGCCATCAAGAATTTCAACAATCAGGCCGTGCCTGGCGCCCTGAACAGTGGCAATCCGGTGGTTTTTGAGGCAGGCGATGCGACGACGCCGCAGACCATTACCTACGCCAATCTGCCTTCCGGCTATAGCGCGCCATACACCTCTGTGAGCGTGTTGGGCGGGACATTCAATTTAGGCACGGGCCAGATCACTCAATATCAGCAACTTCCGGATGGCGTTCTGCAGAGTGGGGACTACTACTTGATAAATGCCTCGGCAAGCATCAGCAACGGTCAGCAGGAATATGGCGTGGGGGCGCTGGCGTTTCCTGCGGCAGGAGGCCCGGTGACCTTGACATTTCCGGCCCCCTGGTCTTCGACGGCTGGATTTACGCCCTCAGCTCGCCCCACATTTAACTTCGACTACACGGGATTTGCGGGCCAGACGGGCCTTTACCTGGAAGCCACGATGGTCTGGGATCCAACCTCTACCTCCGAAGGAGAAATTCTGGTGAGCGCGACGCAGAGTTATCTAGGCAACGCCAAGACGATTACTGTTCCGGACCTGAGTGGAGTCAGTGGATTTCTCGCTCCTCCGGCCTCTGGGACGGGTGTCTGGTGGGAGGAATATCTTTTCCAGCAGACATTTCCATCTTCGACAAGCGCGGCGGGAGGCAGTGGTAGCATTGTCGTCACCACCGGAACCTACACAGTGCCCTGATTTTGGGGCAGAGTTGCACAGTTTAGGCCTTGGGGAGGTCTTGGGAACGAGAAAAGGGCGCAACCATTGACCCTCTTCCCGTTTCTTGTTATTGTAGGAAGGTTCCGCAAGAACGCTCCTATCCGTGTGTTCAAACGACGAGCATGGGGATGAAGGCGTAAGGGCGGCCCGGCCGGGCGGTATTTGAGGCGCGGGTTGTGACCCAGGGCGGCAGTTCCTGAGCCCATCACCCTGAAGGTGCTCCTTTCTTGCGAGGGGCAGGGGTACATCGCATCGGTGCTCGCGCGTTTCTCCACCTTGGAGGGCTATGCGAGCCGGAACCGGCGAAACGGAGTCGGCCTTATCCCGAGAAGTTCGGGGAATGAGCGACCGGCCACCGTCTCGGTTCTCGTCTGGAAGTGGAACGAAGGCAGACGCGAAGCAGCAACGGCAGGGCTTTTGCGCCCCTGGCGGCGGAGTTGCGCTGGCAGGGCCAAAACAGCCCCAAGGGCTGCGCGCGGCTTGTGGGTGTTCAGAGTTTTTGGGTTTTCGTAGCCGGGTTTTGTCGTAAGGAGTTTTGGTTTGCCTACTTTCAATCAGCTCGTTCGCAAGGGGCGTACGGCCCCGCGGTACAAGACGGCCTCGCCTGCACTGCAGGCTTCGCCGCAGCGGCGCGGTGTGTGCACCCGCGTGTACACCCAGACGCCCAAGAAGCCGAACTCGGCGCTGCGTAAGGTGGCCCGCGTGCGGTTGACCAACGGCATCGAGGTCACCACCTATATTCCCGGCATCGGCCACAACCTGCAGGAGCACTCGATCGTGCTCATCCGCGGCGGCCGTGTGAAAGATCTGCCGGGCGTGCGCTATCACGTGGTGCGCGGCACGCTCGACTCGGTGGGCGTGGCCAACCGCAAGCAGAGCCGGTCGAAGTACGGCGCCAAGCGCGCCAAGGGCGGCGCGGCAGCAGGCAAGAAGTAAGGTGCTTCGCACCGTTCTCGTTTTGGACGAGATCGGTGACTAGGCGGGAATACGGTTCCGGGACGGAGTACGGGGCTCGGACTGGGGTAACACAAGCGGGTGCGCGAGGCGCGCCGAAGGACAAAGAGAACAATGCCGAGAAAAGGGCACATTGCGAAGCGGGAAGTAGCGCCGGATCCGGTTTACGGGTCGACGCTCGTGACCAAGTTTGTGAACTCGATGATGTGGGGCGGCAAGAAGTCGACCGCGCAGGGCATCTTCTACAAGGCGATGCAAAACGTCGAGTCCAAGGGCGGCGGCGAAGAAGCGATCAAGCTCTTCAAGAAGGCTGTCGAGAACTGCAAGCCCCTGCTCGAAGTGAAGACCCGCCGCGTGGGCGGCGCCAACTACCAGGTGCCGATCGAAGTGAATGCCGACCGGCGCACCTCGCTCGCTATTCGCTGGCTGATTACCTACGGCCGGGCGCGCGGCGAAAAGGGCATGATCGACAAGCTCTCGAACGAGCTGCTGGACGCGGCCAACGGCCGTGGCGCAGCGATGAAGAAGAAGGAAGACGTGCACCGCATGGCCGAGGCCAACAAGGCCTTTGCTCACTATCGCTGGTAGCGCGCAGTTTTCTGAAGGAATCCCGGCGGACGCAGACCGGGATGCAGGTTGGAAGCAGTTTGAAGTGAACAGCGGGCGTGAGGCCCGCAAGGAAGAAATACCGTGGCTCGCACTACTCCTCTAAACCGTTGCCGGAACATCGGAATCATGGCGCACATCGACGCCGGAAAGACGACGGCGACGGAGCGCATCCTGTTTTATACGGGCATCACGCACCGCATTGGCGAAGTGCATGAAGGCACCGCGACCATGGACTACATGGAGCAGGAGCAGGAGCGCGGCATCACCATCACTTCGGCCGCGACCACCTGCACGTGGAAAGACATCCGCATCAACATCATCGACACGCCCGGCCACGTGGACTTTACGGCCGAGGTGGAGCGCTCGCTGCGCGTGCTGGACGGCGCGGTGGCGGTGTTCGACTCGGTGAGCGGCGTGCAGCCCCAGACCGAGACGGTGTGGCGCCAGGGCGACAAGTACAAGGTTCCGCGCATCTGCTTCGTGAACAAGATGGACAAGAACGGCGCGGACTTCGAGCATGTGATCGACACCATCCGCAAGCGGCTTGGTGCGCGGCCCGTTGCGCTGCAGATTCCCATCGGCGCCGAGGCCAACTTCAAGGGCGTCATCGACCTGGTTGAGATGAAGGCCATTCTGTGGCACGACGAGACCATGGGCGCGCAATATGACGTTGAAGAGATTCCCGAGAACCTGCTGAAGAAGGCTGAGGCTTTCCGCACGCAGCTGATCGAGACCATCGCCGAGACCGACGATGTGCTGCTCGAAAAGTTTCTCGAGGGCGAGCTGCCCAGCATTGCCGAGCTCAAGGCCGGCATCCGCAAGGCGACCATCGAGCTGAAGGTGTTTCCGGTGATTGCCGGTTCGGCGTTCAAGAACAAAGGCGTGCAGACGCTGCTCGACGCAGTGGTCGACTACCTGCCGAGCCCGCTCGACAAGCCACCGGTCGAAGGCATCGATCCCGCGCACCAGACCGAGACCGTGATTCGCAAGGCCGACGACAGCGAGCCGCTTTCGGCGCTGGTCTTCAAGCTGATCAACGATCCCTTCGGCAAGCTCTCGTTTATTCGCCTTTACTCGGGCGTACTCAAGACGGGCGACACCATTCTGAATCCGCGTACCGGCAAGACGGAGCGCGTGGGGCGTTTGGTGAAGATGCATGCCAACAAGCGCGAAGACATTACCGAGATTTATGCCGGCGATATCTGCGCATGCGTGGGCCTCAAGGATCTGAAGACGGGCGACACGCTTTCGTCGCCGCAGCACCCGGTAGCGCTGGGCG
Source organism: uncultured Acidobacteriaceae bacterium (assembly GCA_963783925.1). Classification (GTDB taxonomy): domain Bacteria; phylum Acidobacteriota; class Terriglobia; order Terriglobales; family Acidobacteriaceae; genus Telmatobacter. The sequence continues at coordinate 1,208,425 of CAWAPM010000001.1, forward strand.
CCATCACCTTCCCAGAGCCGGTCATTTCGGTCGCAATCGAGCCGAAGACCAAGGCCGACCAGGAGAAGATGGGCATCGCGCTGTCGCGGCTGGCCGACGAGGACCCGACCTTCAAGGTTCGCACCGATGAAGATTCGGGCCAGACGATCATCTCCGGCATGGGCGAGCTGCACCTGGAAATTCTGGTCGACCGCATGAAGCGCGAGCACAAGGTCGAAGCCAATGTGGGCGAACCCAAGGTGGCCTTCCGCGAAACGATTCGCAAGACGGCTGAGGCTGAGGGCAAGTACATTCGCCAGACCGGCGGCTCGGGCAACTACGGGCATTGCAAACTGCGCGTGGAGCCGAACGAGCCGGGCAAAGGCTACGAGTTCGTCAACGAGATCAAGGGCGGTTCGATTCCGAAGGAATACATCAAGCCCATCGACCAGGGTGTGCAGGGCGCGCTCGAGCTGGGCATTCTGGCCGGCTACCCGATTGTCGATGTGAAGGTGTTCCTCTACGACGGCAGCTACCACGATGTCGATTCGAACGAAATGGCGTTCAAGTTCGCCGGTTCGATCGCCTTCAAGGAAGCGGCCCGCAAGGCTTCCCCGGTTCTGCTCGAGCCTGTGATGGCGGTTGAGGTCACGGTGCCTGAGGAGTACATGGGCACCATCATCGGCGACATCAACTCGCGCCGCGGGCGGATCGAAGGCATGGAGCACGCCGCCGGTTCGCAGGTGATCAAGGCGATTGTGCCACTCAAGGAGATGTTCGGCTACGTGAACGACATTCGTTCGTCCACCCAGGGCCGGGCGTCGTACTCGATGCAGTTCGCGCGCTACGAAGAGGCGCCGCGCATGATTGCCGACGAGATCATCGGCCGCGCGCAGGGCAAGTAACTCGACTGCTTCGTGGAAGACCGCGAAGCGCGAGGGGAAAAATTTTGGGGCTGGAGCCGGATGGCCGGCGCCCCTGGCAATAACGTGCAGTAGGAGCTACGAAAGGGATTTTCAGAGATGGCGAAGGAAAAGTTTGACCGTTCGAAGCCGCACGTGAACGTGGGAACGATCGGGCACATCGATCACGGCAAGACGACGTTGACGGCGGCGATCACGAAGGTATTGTCGAAGCACAACCCGAAGATTGCGTTCCGTTCGTTCGATTCGATCGACAACGCTCCGGAAGAGCGGGAGCGCGGCATCACGATCGCGACGGCGCACGTGGAGTACGAGACGGCCAACCGTCACTACGCGCACGTGGACTGCCCCGGTCACGCCGACTACATCAAGAACATGATCACGGGCGCGGCGCAGATGGACGGCGCGATTCTCGTCGTTGCAGCCACCGACGGCCCCATGCCGCAGACCAAGGAGCACGTTCTGCTGGCCCGCCAGGTCGGCGTGCCCTACATCGTGGTGTTCCTGAACAAGTGCGATGCGGTTGAGGATGCGGAGCTGATCGACCTGGTGGAGATGGAAGTGCGCGAGCTTCTGTCCAAGTACCAGTTCCCGGGCGACGACGTGCCGGTGGTGCGTGGATCGGCCCTGGGCGCGTTGAACGGCGAAGCGCAGTGGGAAGCCAAGATCGACGAGCTGATGGATGCGGTGGACAAGAACGTGCCGCAGCCGGACCGCGCGATTGATCTGCCCTTCCTGATGCCGATCGAAGATATTTTCTCTATCTCTGGACGTGGAACCGTCGTCACCGGGCGCATTGAGCGCGGCAAGATCAAGGTGGGCGAGGAAGCCGAGATCGTTGGATTCCGCGAAACGCGCAAGACGGTTGTGACGGGCGTGGAGATGTTCAAGAAGCAGCTGGACGAGGGTCTGGCTGGGGATAACGCCGGTCTTCTGCTGCGCGGCATTGCGAAGGAAGACGTGGAGCGCGGCATGGTGCTGGCCAAGCCGGGATCGATTACGCCGCACACCAAGTTCAAGGGCGAGATTTACGTGTTGTCGAAGGAAGAGGGCGGCCGTCATACGCCGTTCTTCAAGGGCTACCGTCCGCAGTTCTACTTCCGCACGACGGATGTGACGGGCGTGGCGGAGCTTCCGGCGGGTGTGGAGATGGTGATGCCGGGCGACAACGTGCAGCTGGAAATCGAACTGATCACGCCGGTGGCGATGGAGAAGGGTCTGCGCTTCGCGATTCGCGAAGGCGGCCGCACCGTCGGCGCGGGCACCATCAGCGAGATCGTTAAGTAGACGCTGGCCGCGTCGGGCACTCCGCCCTTGCGGGCGAAGGGCTGACGCGGCAAGCCAGAACACAACTCGATCCGGGGAACAGGGCTGCAGCAAGAGTGCTGCCTGAAGCAAAGCGGAACTGATTGCCGGACCGATCGAAATTCAGGCGCGCAGGCGAAGAGAAGCAAGAGCCTGCGGGGAAGTTGGAGAGATGGTAGGACAGAGGATTCGAATTCGGTTGAAGGCATACGACTATCGCGTGCTGGACACCTCGACCGGCGAGATTGTGGAGACGGCCAAGCGCACCGGAGCAACGGTGGCCGGCCCGATTCCCTTGCCGACGATCAAGAACAAGTACTGCGTGCTGCGTTCGCCGCACGTGGACAAGAAGTCGCGCGAGGCTTTCGAGATCCGCACGCACAAGCGGCTGATCGACATTCTCGAGCCGACCCAGCAGACCGTGGACGCGCTGATGAAGCTCGATCTTCCGGCCGGCGTGGACGTCGAGATCAAGGCATTTGAAAAATAGCCACTGCGTGGGGCAGACGCGCGCTTTGCGCGCCAGCCGAGGCAGAACAGCCTTCGCGAGAGTCAACGCGAAGCGGATCAAGGGTTCGGAAGAACCCCCGGCAGTGCGATGACAACAACGTCGCATGATGAGGTGAGGACGAGATGGCAGTTACGGGAATTCTGGGTAAAAAGATCGGCATGACGCAGGTCTTCGACGAAAAGGGCGATGTGCACCCGATTACGGTGCTGCAGGCGGGCCCCTGCGTGATCACGCAGCTGAAGACGGCATCGAAGGATGGCTACGACGCCGCGCAGATCGGACTGGTCGAGTTTGTGAAGGCCTCGCGCATCACCAAGCCGCAGGCCGGCCACCTGGCCAAGACCGAAGCGCCGCCGGTGCGGCTGATCAAGGAAGTGGACCTCGAGGCCTCGGCCGAGGGTGAAGCGCAGACCAAGGCGGGCGACCGCATCCTGGTCGACATCTTTGCCGACGCCAAGTTTGTGGATGTGATTGGCACCTCGAAGGGCCGCGGGTTTGCGGGCGTTGTGCGCCGGCACGGTTTCGGCGGCGGTCCCAAGTCGCACGGACATATGTTCCAGGTGCAGGGCTCGATCGGCGCTTCCAGTTTTCCGTCGCGCGTGTTTCCCGGCCAGCGCATGCCCGGCCACATGGGAACCGACCAGGTGACGGTGCGCAATCTGCGCATTCGCGGCATTGACCTGGACGAGAACCTGCTGATGGTGGAAGGCGCAGTGCCCGGCCCGCGGGATGGCTATGTGCTGATCTCGAAGGCCAAGACTCCGCCGCGCGAGCGTCGTGGATTCGCCGGCGCCGGCACGGTCGATCCGCTGAAGGCTTCGAAGAAGGCAACCGCGAAACGCAAGTAGCACCTGCGGTGCGAGTGATAGCGCCCTGGCGGGCGCAGAAGATTGAGGGCCGGGAAAGACGCCGGCAGAAGAAGAAGACGATGGCAAACGTAGATGTTGTAAACATGAACGGCGAAAAGGTGGGCTCGGTGGATCTGGCGGACGCGGTGTTTGCGGCCGACCAGGTGAACGAGGCTCTGCTGTGGGAAGCGGTGAAGCACTATCGCGCCTCGCTGCGCCAGGGCACGCACGCCACCAAGAACCGCAAGCTGGTCGCCGGCTCCGGCAAGAAGCTGTGGAAGCAGAAGGGCACGGGCCGCGCGCGCGTGGGCTCGGTGCGTTCGCCCCTGTGGCGCCACGGCGGCACGGTCCACGGACCTCAGCCGCGCAGCTATGACTACGCGTTCCCGCGCAAGAAGCTGCTGGGCGCACTGCGCTCGGCCCTCGCCGCCAAGCTCGCCGACGGCAAGCTGACCGTGGTGGACACGCTCGAGATCAAGGACGCGAAGACCAAGCTCTACCGCACCGCGCTCGACAAGCTGAACGTGACGCGGACGGCGCTGCTGGTCGAGAACGGCAAGACCCTTTCGCAGGGCCTGGTGCTGGGCGCGCGCAACCTGAAGGGCGTGGAGCTGTTGCTCAACAACGAAGTTCATCCCTACGATCTGCTGCGCTACGAGCGGGCCATCTTCTCCAAGGCCGCCATCGAGCAGCTGAGCGAGGCTCTGGTCAAGACAGTTTCGAAGCGCAAGCTGGCGCAGACGGAGGCCGCGTAATGCCGACTCTCTATACCGTGATTCGCCGCCCCCTGATTACCGAAAAGGGTTTGGGCGTGAAAGAGACCGAAGGGACGCTGGTGTTCGACGTGGCGCCCGAGGCCTCGAAGACTGAAGTGAAGCAGGCGGTCGAGGCGCTCTTCAAGGTGAAGGTCGCCGGTGTGCGCACCGCCAACGTGGTGGGCAAGGAACGCCGCCGCGGCAAGTTCGCGGGCTACAAGCCGGACTGGAAGAAGGCCTACGTGAAGCTGAAGGCCGGCGAGAAGATGCCCGAGTACGTGAGCAACCTGTAAAGGACCAGTGATCAGTTGTCAGGGATCAGGGTTCAGGAATAGCTCGGACGAGAAGGAAATATCGGAGCCGGTAACACAGTAATGGTTCCGGACAAAGAAGCGAGAGGCGGAGAGGAGTTCCGGCCGGCTCTCGAGGACAAAGACGATGGCGATCAAGACATACAGACCGGTTACACCGACGCTGCGCTTCAAGACATCGCTGGTGAACGACGACCTGACGACGGACAAGCCGCATAAGCCGCTGCTGACCACCCGCAAGCGCACCGGCGGCCGCCGCAACTCGGGTGACCTGACCATCCGCCACCACGGCGGCGGACACAAGCAGAAGCTGCGCCTCATCGATTTCAAGCGCGACAAGTACGGCGTACCCGGCAAGGTGGCGACGATCGAGTACGATCCGAACCGCTCGGCCCGCATTGCGCTGATCCACTACGCCGACGGCGAGAAGCGCTACATCCTGCAGCCGGTTGGGCTGAAGGTGGGCGCGACCGTGAGTTCGGGGCCCGATGCCGACATTCTGATCGGCAACTCGCTCCCGCTCAAGAACATTCCCGCCGGCACCACGGTGCACGCGATTGAGCTGAAGCCGGGCAAGGGCGCGCAGATGGCGCGCTCGGCCGGCACGCAGGCGCAGTTGGTGGCCAAGGAGGGCGATTACGCCCTGCTGAAGCTGCCTTCCGGCGAGACCCGCAAGGTGCTGGTCGAGTGCATGGCGACCATTGGCCAGGTGGGCAACACCGACCACGAGAACGTTTCGATCGGCAAGGCCGGCCGCAATCGCTGGAAGGGCATTCGCCCGACCAACCGCGGCGTGACCATGAACCCTGTGGACCACCCGCATGGCGGCGGCGAAGGCAAGACTTCGGGCGGCCGTCATCCGGTAACCCCGTGGGGCCAGCCGACACGCGGCTACAAGACACGCAACAACAAGCGGACGGACGCGTTCATCGTCAGCCGCCGGGCGAAGTAAGAAGGCAGCCGCTAGCTACTAGCTACTAGCTTCTAGCAGCGGATCAAGAGATTGGGCAATAGCTTCGGTAAAAGGCTTGGCAAGAAGAGCTAGAAGCTAGAGGCTAGAAGCTAGGAGCTAAGATTTATGGCACGTTCGACAAAGAAGGGCCCGTTTGTGGATTCGCACCTGACCGTGAAGATCGAGGTGCTGAACAACGCCAACGACAAGAAAGTAGTGAAGACCTGGTCGCGCCGTTCGACCATCTTCCCCGAGTTCGTGGGCCACACCATCGCCGTGCACAACGGCAAGAAGTTTGTTCCCGTCTACGTGACCGAGAACATGGTGGGCCACAAGCTGGGCGAGTTCGCGCCGACGCGCACCTTCAAGGGGCACACGGCGGGCGGCAAGGCGTGCGGAGTCCGCGGCGAAGCCGGCGGGCCGGTAGTTTGAGATTCAGCGCGGGGAGGGTTGGTCCGCTCCGGCGCGCCACGAGATTGAGGAAGGCAGACCAATGGCAGTCGAGACAAAGGAATACCGGGCCGAGGCCAAGTTTCAGCGCGTATCGCCGCAGAAGGCGCGGCTGGTGCTCGATTTGATCAAGGGCCGGGGAGTGCAGGAAGCGCTGGAGACGGCGGCCTTCACCAAGAAGCGGATTGCGCCGGTGATTCACAAGCTGCTGATTTCGGCGGTGGACAACGCGAAGTATGTTGCCGGCGAAAAGGGCATGGATCTGGACGTGGACAGCCTCTACGTGAAGCAGGCCCTGGCCAACGAAGGCCCGCGCATGAAGCGCATCCGCCCTGCGCCCATGGGCCGCGCGTATCGCTATCAGCGCAGGCTGGCGCACATCATCGTGTCGGTGGCCGAGCGCGTCGGACGGCGCGCGCTGGTGACCAAGGTTGAGGAGCCGGCGGCAGTCGAAGCCGGCCAAGAAGGCTGCGGCGAAGAAGTCAGCGGCGAAGAAGGCCGCGGCCAAGAAGGCAGCGGCAGCCGAAGAAGAAGGCCGCGAAGTAAGGCCTGAGAGGATTTGAGGGAAGAATCATGGGACAGAAAGTCCATCCTTACGGATTCCGGCTGGGAGTGAACAAGCCGTGGCGTTCGCGCTGGTTCTCTGAGCGCGACTATGACAAGCTCCTGGTCGAGGACGTGAAGCTGAAGGCGGAGCTGCGCGAGAAGCTGAAGGCCGCGGGCGTGAGCTCGGTCGAGATCGAGCGTCCGGGCAACAAGCTGCGCTTTTTGATCCGCACCGCGCGTCCGGGCATCGTGATCGGCCGCAAGGGCGCGGAGATCGAGAAGCTCAAGACCGAGCTCGGCAAGCGCACCAACCGCGACGTGTTCATCGACATCATCGAGGTGAACAAGCCGGAGCTCGATGCGCAGCTGGTGGCGGAGAACATCGCGCTGCAGCTGGAAAAGCGCGTGAGCTTCCGCCGGGCGATGCGCAAGAGCGTGGACTCGGCGCTGCGCTTCGGCTGCAAGGGCATCAAGGTGCGCGTCTCGGGCCGCTTGAACGGCAACGAGATTGCGCGCTCGGAGTGGTATCTGCAGGGCCGTTTGCCGCTGCACACGCTGCGCGCCGACATCGACTACGGCTTTGCCGAAGCGCACACGACTTATGGCGTGATCGGCGTGAAGACGTGGATCTATCGCGGCGACATCTACGAGCAGAAGCGCCGTCAGGCTCCCGCAGTTGGGACGTCGGTGTTTTAAGGCAGAGCAGCTTCTAGCTTCTCAGTCTCCTAGCTTCTCAGCTTGGATCTCGGAGGCCGGACGACTGCAGGACGAGCTAGGAGCTGCTAGCTAGAAGCTAGTAGCTGCTTTTTGAGGGTTTTCGTTATGTTGATGCCTAAGAAGGTGAAGTTTCGCAAGCAGCAGAAGGGCAAGCGCCGGGGCAAGGCGTGGCGCGGCTCCTCGCTGTCTTTCGGCGAGTACGGTTTGAAGGTCATGGAGTGCGGCTACATTACCGACCGGCAGATCGAGGCCAGCCGTATCGCCATGACGCGCTTCATCAAGCGCGGCGGCAAGATCTGGCTGCGGTTGTTCCCGGACAAGCCGATCACCAAGAAGCCGGCCGAAGTTCGAATGGGTTCGGGCAAGGGCGCGCTGGACCACTGGGTTGCAGTTGTGCGGCCGGGCAAGATCCTCTTCGAGATGGAGGGCGTTGCGCCGGAGATCGCCCAGGAGGCGATGCGTCTGGCGTCGAACAAGCTGCCGCTGAAGACGAAGTTCGTGATGCGGCCGGGCGCCGAGAAGGTTGTGGCCGCGGCCAAGTAAGGCCCAGTCCAGGATTTGCATGCGCTGACCTTCCCGATTAAGGGAGCGATGGAGCGCAGGAGAGAAACGATGGAACTCGAGAAGATTCGCAATTTGAGCGACGCCGAACTGGCGCACCAGGAGAAGACGGCGGCCGAGCAGCTTTTCCGGCTGCGCTTCCAGGTCTCGCTGGGGCAGAACGACGGAGTGAAGAAGCTCCGCGAGCTGCGCAAGGAGATCGCCCAGATCAAGACGGTGGCGCGCGAGCGCGATCTGAACATTCGCGGCGCCAAAAAGGAAGCGGCGTCAGAGAGCGCTCCTGTGGCGAAGGCAAAGAAGGGGGCCGGTAAATGACGGCTGTGGCAGAGAAGGCAGAGGCGCCAGCGGCAGCGCGGCGCAATGAGAAGGTGGGCAACGTGGTTTCGACCAAGATGCAGAAGACCATCGTGGTCGAGGTCGAGATGCGCAAGGCGCACCCCAAGTACAAGAAGATCATGAAGAGCTCGAAGAGGTTCTACGCGCACGACGAGCAGAACTCGGCGCGCGTGGGCGATGTGGTCCGCATCCGCGAGACGCGGCCGACCAGCAAGCTGAAGCGCTGGGCCCTCGAAGAGATCGTGCGGCGCTCGTCGCTGAGCCAGATTGAAGACACTGCCAAGGTTGCGGCAGTGGAAGCCGCCAAGTAAGGCAAGCGGGTAAGGAGAAGAATCATGGCAGTACAAATGAGAACCATGCTCGCGGTGGCCGACAACTCCGGCGCGCGCAAGCTGCAGGTGATCCTTCCGCTGGGCGGCGGACTGGGCAAGAAGGCGGGCCTCGGCGATGTGGTGACGGCCGCGGTGAAGGAAGCCTCGCCCGACGGCACGGTGAAGAAGGGCAAGGTCGTGAAGGCGGTCATCGTCCGCACCCGCAAGGAGCATCGCCGGCGCGACGGAACCTACATCCGCTTCGACGAGAATGCGGCGGTGGTGATTGACGATGCGCATGAGCCGGTGGGCACGCGCGTATTTGGCCCGGTGGCGCGCGAACTGCGCGAGAAGAAGTTTTTGAAGATTGTTTCGCTGGCGCCGGAAGTGGTCTAACGACCACAGGGATCAGTGGTCAGGGGTTAGGGATCAGTTGATGACCGAGAACCCTGACTCAATGAGAGTGATTGAGTAGTAGAGAAAGATACGCGGTAGGTGGCAGAGAGAAGTCTCAGGGTGAGGAATTCTGAACCCTGAACGCTGATCCATGACCCCTGGAGATTGAAATGCCGAGTTTGAATATTCATCGCAACGATACGGTCAAGGTGCTCACGGGCGCCGACCGCGGCAAGACGGGCCGTGTGCTGCGCGCTCATCCCGACAAGGGCACTGTGCTGGTGGAGCACGTGCGCGTGGTCAAGAAGACGGTTTCGTCCAAGAGCGGGCAGCGCACCAAGGGCGGCATCGCGGAGCAGGAGTCGCCGATCACCATTTCGAATGTGGCGCTGGTTTGCCCGACATGCGGCGTGGCGCGCATCGGCTTCAAGACCGAGGGCACGACCAAGACGCGTATCTGCAAGAAGTGCGGCACCGAGCTGCCGACGAAGAAGTAACGGATCCAGGTCCGACACGGCCGGAAACATTCCGCCCGTGCGGCCAGCACCCTTCCGCAACGGTATACGGCCGCTACGGCAGCCACTCCGGACACCGGAAGAAAGAGAGCAGAGAGATGGCAGCACGACTGAAAGAGAAGTACAACAAAGAGCTCAAGCAGGCTCTGCAGAAGGAACTGGGCATCGAGAACTCGATGGCCGTGCCCAAGATCGAGAAGATCGTGATCAACATGGGCCTGGGCGAGGCGACGCAGAACACCAAGCTGCTCGATCCTCTCGTGGCCGACCTGGCGTCGATTGCCGGCCAGAAGCCGGTGACCACCAAGTCGAAGAAGTCGATCGCGGCCTTCAAGGTGCGCGCGGGCATGGCGATTGGCGCCATGGTGACGCTGCGCAACGACAAGGCATACGAGTTTCTGGACCGCCTGATCTCGACGGCGCTGCCCCGCGTACGCGATTTTCGCGGCGTGTCGACGAAGAGTTTTGACGGGCGCGGCAACTACACGCTCGGCCTGCGCGACCAGCTGATCTTCCCGGAGATTGATTACTCCAAGGTGGAGAAGCTGAAGGGCATGAACATCACGATCGTGACCACGGCCGAGGACGATAACAGCGCGCGCGCGCTGTTGAAGGCCTTCGGCATGCCGTTCCGCCAGGGCGCGTAAGCGAGGATTTGAGGATTTATGGCTACTACTGCAAAGAGAGTGAAGGACGCGCGGAAGCCGAAGTTCAGCTGCCGCAAGCACAACCGGTGCAAGCTCTGCGGACGTCCGCGGGGATATCTGCGGAAGTTCGGCGTGTGCCGTCTGTGCTTCCGGAGCCTGGCGCTCAAGGGTGAGATTCCCGGCGTCGTGAAATCGAGCTGGTAGAAGAAGCTACTAGCCGCTAGCTGCTAGCTTCTAGCTTTTACGCGTGAAAGATACGGCGCGGGCAAAAGCGAGATGAGCTAGGAGCTAAAGGCTAGAAGCTGTGAGCTGGTTTTAAGACATTCCCGCTGGTTTCCGCTTCTGCGGACGAACGGGGAATGAAGGAGAAGGAATGAGTCTGACCGACCCTGTAGCAGATTTTCTGGCGCGGATCCGCAACGCAATCCGGGCGCGCCATCAGAAGCTGGATGTGCCGGCTTCAAAGTTGAAGGCCGAGATTGCCCGCATTCTCAAGGAAGAGGGCTACATCTCGAACTACAAGACCCAGGAAGAAGATGGCAAGCAGATCCTCCGCGTGTACCTGAAGTACGGCGGGCAGGAAGCGGCCATCCGCGATCTGGCGCGCATCTCGCGTCCCGGCTGCCGTGTGTACATCGGCCGCGACGAGATCAAGCGCGTGCAGGGAGGCCTCGGCATCTCGATTATGACGACCCCCAAGGGCGTGATGACGGGCCGCCAGGCGCGCCGCGAAGGTGTTGGCGGCGAAGTGCTCTGCGAAGTCTGGTAGCGCTCCGCGCCTTAGCGTTTTGGACGAGTTTGTGGGCGGAAGAGCCCGGCAACGGCTGCAGTGGAACGAAACGGCAAGAGCCGCTTCGGGACTCGCAAGCCACATGAAGGATTGATTCGATGTCGCGTATTGGAAAGAAACTGATCCCCCTGCCGTCAGGCGTGAAGTACAAGGTCGAGGGCAACACGGTTCTGGTCGAAGGCCCCAAGGGCAAGGTCTCGGCGTTGATCGCCGAGGGCATTGAGCTTGAGACCAAGGACGGCATTCTGCACGTGAACCGCAAGGACGACAAGTTCGCCGCGGTGCACGGGCTGACCCGCGCGCTGGTGTTCAACGCGGTTGAGGGCGTGACCAAGGGCTGGACCCGCGAGCTGGATATCGTCGGCATTGGCTACCGCGCCGAGCTGAAGGGCAAGAGCATGGTGGTGTTTACGCTGGGCTATTCGCACCCCATCGAGTTTCCGTTGCCCACGGGCATCGAGGTGGCGATCGACCCCAAGCAGACGCACCTGACGGTGAGCGGCATCGACCGGCAAAAGGTGGGCCAGGTGGCCGCCGACATGCGTTCGCTGCGCAAGCCGGACCCTTACAAGAACAAGGGCGTGCGCTACTCCGACGAGAAGTTGAAGAAGAAGGCCGGCAAGACGGGCGCGAAGTAAGCTGATAGCTTCTAGCCTCTAGCTCCTAGCGGATCGTGCTCGTTGGGCAGGATTAATCAAGAGGGGCTGGCTAGGGGCTGAAAGCTAGAAGCTAGTAGCTGAATTTAACCGAACGGGGCCGCAGGGCGGCTCCGCTGATAGGAAGAGAGACCGATGATTACGCAGACCAAGAGAAACGCAATCCGGCAGCGCATCCACAACCGCATCCGCCGGAAGCTTGCGGGCACCACGGAGCGGCCGCGGCTGAATGTGTACCGCTCGCTGAACCACATCTATGCCCAGGTGATCGACGACCAGAAGGGCGAGACGCTGGCTTCGGCCTCGACGATCAAGCTCAAGACCGGCGGCAACGTGGCCGCGGCCAAGGAGATTGGCAAGGCAATCGCGGAGCAGGCGACGGCCAAGGGCATCAAGAAGGTGGTCTTCGATCGCGGCGGATTCCTGTATCACGGCCGCATCAAGGCATTGGCCGATGCAGCGCGCGAGGGCGGCCTCGAATTTTAAGCTTTCAGCTCTTAGCTGCAAGCTCGATGCGGGCAGGGCAAGAGTAGAGGCTAGTACGCAATTGGCTAGGAGCTAGCAGCTAGAGGCTAGCAGCTAAGAATGGTTTTCCAGGGGAACCGCTTGGGCGGCCCGGAAGGACAGACAAAAGCAATGACGATTTTGAAGAAGAAACTCGATGCCAACCAGTACAACCTGAAGGATCAGGTGGTGGCCATCAACCGCGTGACCAAGGTGGTGAAGGGCGGCAAGAACATGTCGTTTGCCGCGCTGGTGGTGGTGGGCGACGCCGCTTCAGGCGTGGTGGGCTACGGTTCGGGCAAGGCCAAGGAAGTTCCCCAGGCGATCCGCAAGGGGATTGAAGCGGCCAAGAAGAACCTGGTCCGCATCAACCTGACCGAGACCACGATTCCGCACCAGGTGCTGGGCCGCTTCGGCTCGGGCCACGTGCTGCTGAAGCCGGCGCCGGAAGGTACGGGCGTGATTGCCGGCGGCGCAGTGCGCGCGGTGATGACCTCGGCCGGGGTGCAGAACGTGCTGACCAAGAGCCTGGGCACGGCCAACCCGCACAACGTGATCAAGGCCACGTTCGATGCGCTGATCCAGCTGCGCGACCGGGGCGAAGTGGCCACCATGCGCGGCAAGCAGATCGAGGAGCTTTAATCATGGCGGAGACCAAAAAGATTCGCATTCAGTACTACCGCTCGAAGAACAACACGCCGTTCAAGCACAAGGCCGTGGTCAAGGGCCTGGGCTTTACGCGGCTGAACCAGATTGTCGAGCGGGTCGATACCGAAGCCACGCGGGGCATGGTGAAGACCATTCCGCACCTGGTTCGGATTCTCGAGAACTAGCTTTCAGCTTCTAGCTGCTAGCTCGTCGTGCTAAGTTCGCTGAATCGAATTTGGCGCGAATCGGCTAGGAGCTAAAAGCTAGCGGCTAGAAGCTGCATTTCAAACGCGAGTCGGCGGAGACCAAACTCCCCGGCGCTACAGCGAGGACACAATGGCAAAGAATCTCTCCAATCTACGCGCGCCCAAGAAGGCAAACACCGGGCGCAAGCGTGTCGGCCGCGGTATGGGCTCCGGCATGGGCAAGACCTCGACCCGCGGCCACAAGGGCCAGCGTTCGCGCTCCGGCTCCCACATGATGCGCGGTTTTGAGGGCGGCCAGATGCCGCTGCACCGCCGCATCCCCAAGCGCGGCTTCACCAACATCTTCCGCACCGAGTACACGGTGGTGAATCTTGACCGCCTGGCGGAGCTGGACGTGAAGGAGATCGGCCTGGACGACTACAAGAAGCTGGGCCTGTCGTCGAGCAAGAAGGCGCTGATCAAGATCCTGGGCTCGGGCGAGCTGACCAAGGCGCTGACCATCACCGCGCACAAGTTCTCCAAGTCGGCGGCCGAGAAGATCGCGAAGGCCGGCGGCAAGGCTCTCGTCGCGGGCGCTCCGGCGGCAGCGTAGGCTGAACCGGGCGCGGCGGCGCACGAAATCTGTGCGCACCGGGCCACCCGTTCCCGCCTACAATGATCTTTAGCGCAATTCATGCAATTTTCAGGGCGGCGACGCCTGAACCGGATGAGCAGACATGATTGAGAAGTTTCTCAATATCTTCCGTATCCCCGACCTGCGCAAGCGGGTGCTGTTTACCCTCGGCATCCTCGCGGTCTATCGCCTGGGCGCGTGGATTCCCACGCCGGGCGTGAACACCCACCAGCTCGAGCTGCTGTTCGGCGGCCAGAGCGGTTCCGCGCTGGGCCTGATGGACCTGTTCACCGGCGGCACGCTGCGCCGCATGACGATCTTCGCCCTCGGCATCATGCCGTACATCACGGCGTCGATCATCTTCCAGCTTCTGACCGTGGTGTATGAGCCGCTGGCGCGCATCCAGAAGGAAGGCGAGCTGGGCCGCCGCAAGATCACGCAGTGGACCCGCTATGTGACCGTCATTCTGGGCGGGCTGCAGTCGATCGGCATCGCGTTCATCCTGACGCGCACGCCCGGACTGGTGCTCAACCCCGGCATCGGCTTCGACGTGATGACGGTGATCACACTGACCGCCGGTACGTCGTTCATCATGTGGCTGGGCGAGCAGATCACCGATCGCGGCATCGGCAACGGCATGAGCCTGCTGATCTTTGCCGGCATTGTGGCCGGCTTGCCCCGCGGCATCGGCGACCTGATTCAGAAGGTCCAGACCAACGCCTGGGGCTCGCTGACCATCTTCGCGATCCTGCTGCTGCTGGTGGGTATGATCGCGGTGGTTGCGTTCATCGTCTTCGTTGAGCGCTCCGAGCGCCGCATTCCCATCCAGAGCGCGCGGCGCATTGTGGGCCGCCGCATGATGGGCGGCACCTCGAGCCATCTGCCTCTCAAGGTGAACTCGGGCGGCGTGATGCCCGTGATCTTCGCCAGCTCCATCCTGTCGGTTCCGCTGATGGTGGGACAGATGGAGTGGGCGCAGAACAGCCGGCTCGTCCAGCCGATTCTGCAGAACATTCAGCCCGGCTATCCGTGGTATGTGCTGCTGAACGCGGTGGGCATTGTGTTCTTCGCGTACTTCTACGTTTCGATTGTGATGAAGCCGGACGATATTGCGGACAACTTCCGCAAGTCGGGCTCGTTCATCCCCGGCATTCGCCCCGGCAAGCGCACCTCGGACTTTATCAACGACATTTTGACCCGCATCACCCTGGTTGGCGCGATCTACCTGATTGTGATCCAGATGGTGCCGACCTTCCTGATTTCGGGCATTCGCTTCGACAAGATCTGGCTCATCGGCAAGGTGTTTGAGAACCTGCCCAACTGGGCGATTCACGGCCTGGGCGTCAGCTTCTACTTTGGCGGCACTTCGCTGCTGATCGTGGTGGGCGTGGCCATGGATACCGTGAATCAGGTTGAGTCGCAGCTGATCATGCGCCACTACGATGGCTTCTCTCCGCGCTCCGGCCGCATTCGCGGAAGGAAAAACTGGTAATGTCGTCTGCGGCGACTGCATTGGAAAGCGATCGAGATACGGCAGCGAAGATCGATCCCGGCCCGATTCTGCTGCTGGGCGCCCCGGGCGTAGGCAAGGGAACCCAGGCCAAAGAGCTGGTGAAGCTCTGGGGCATTCCGCAGATTTCGACCGGAGACCTGCTGCGGGCCAACGTGGCCCAGGGAACGGCGCTGGGCAAGACCGTGCGGGAGATCATGCTGACCGGGGAGCTGGTGCCCGATTCGCTGGTGAACGAGATGGTTTCCATCCGGCTGACGGAGCCGGATACGGTGCGGGGGTACATTCTGGACGGGTTTCCACGGACGCTGCCCCAGGCCAACTGGCTGGACGGACGGCTGGCCTCTCCATCGACCGGGCTGCCAGTGGTTGCCGTGAGCCTGCAGGTGGACTATAATCAATTATTGCGCCGTATTACGGGGCGAAGAATCTGCCCCGTCTGTCAGACCATCTATAACATCTACTCAAACCCACCCCAGCGGGCCGGTTTCTGTGATGTCGAAGGCGCCGCGCTGATCCAGCGAGCAGATGACACGGAACAGGTCTTTGTGGAGCGCATGCGCGCCTACGAAGAGCAGACTGCGCCTGTCATTGAGCACTACCGGAGCCTGGGGCGCTTTGCCGAGGTGGCAGGGGACGGGCCGATCGCCGCGATTGCGGCTGGAATTGTTGCCGCCGTCGAGCGGCTGCGCAGCTGATCCGCAACTGCGGAAAGCGAATGCGCAGTCGACGGCGGATTGTGCGCGTCTGAAGCCCCAACGGGCCGGACGCGGAAGAGTCGAGAAGGGCAGGGTTGCCGAAGTGCCTGTGGTGTTGAAGTCGCAGGACGAGATCGAGAAGATGCGCCGCGCGGGCCAGGTGGTTCGCGAGGTTCTGGAACTCGTGCGCAGCCATGTGAAGCCCGGCGTGACGACGCTCGACTTGGAGAAGGTGGCCGAGGCGCGGCTGAAAGAACTGGGCGTCAAGGCGGCCTTCAAGGGGTATCACGGTTATCCGTGCGCATTGTGCACCTCGGTGAACAACGAAGTGGTGCACGGGATTCCGTCGAAGAAGCGGGTGCTGCAAGAAGGCGACATTGTTTCAGTCGACTTCGGCGTGGTGATCGACGGCTTCTACGGGGACTCGGCGATTACGGTTCCGGTGGGCGAGAAGATTGCGCCGGAAGCGGAGAAGCTGCTGCGGGTGACCGAAGAGTCGCTCAAGGCGGGCATTGCGGTGGTCAAGCCGGGCGCGACGCTGGGCGACATTGGCGCAGCGGTGCAGAGCGTTGTTGAAGCGCAGGGTTTTTCAGTAGTACGGGATTTTGTGGGGCACGGCATCGGCAGCAGTATGCACGAGGAGCCGCAGGTGCCGAACTATGGCGAGCCGGGACGCGGCATGAAGCTGAAGGCCGGGATGGTGATCGCCATCGAGCCCATGGTCAACGTTGGCAAGCCGGAAGTGCGGGTGCTGCGCGACGGCTGGACAGCAGTGACCGACGATGGAAGCATGAGTGCTCACTTTGAGCACACCGTGGCGGTGACGGACACCGGCGCAAGGATTCTGACCGAGTAGGTTCGGTCTTACAAGTTTTTGGGCGCGCGAGCGCCAGAGGCGGGAACAGTTTGTCGAAGGAAGACGCGATTGAGGTGATGGCGGTGGTGGTGGAAACGCTGCCGAACGCCATGTTCAAGGTGAAGCTCGAGACGAACCACGAAGTGCTGGCACACGTTTCGGGCAGGATGCGCAAGAACTTCATCCGCATTCTTCCTGGAGACCGCGTGGCCGTGGAGCTGAGTCCCTACGATCTGAATCGCGGACGGATTGTGTACCGCTACAAGTGAGTTTTTTAACCCCGCGTTTTCGTTTCAACGGGTGCGCGGAGAAGGGCAGCAAAAGCAATGAAGGTCCGTGCATCAGTAAAGAAGATTTGCGTGAAGTGCAAGGTCATCAACCGCCGTGGGGTGGTTCGCGTGATCTGCGAGAACGCAAAGCACAAGCAGCGCCAGGGCTAGTGGTCTGGCAAACGCGGAAACTCCACGCAGTTCAGGGGCGAGTTAGCTTGAGTCAAGGCTTGCGATGAACCCCGGAGCAACCGCAACAACCCGTGCGAACCGGCGCTAGGCCGGCGGCACACAACCGCAGCAGCAAAGGAATAAGAATGGCACGTATTGCTGGCGTCGATCTGCCCCGCAACAAGCAGGCACGGATCGCGCTCACATACATCTTCGGGATCGGGGATCCCCGCGCCAAGAAGATTCTGACGAAGGCGAATGTGGATGCCTTCAAGAAAATTCAGGATCTGGGCGAGGACGAGGTCAATCGCATCCGTCAGGTGATCGAGGACGAGGGTGGAGTCGAAGGCGACCTGCGCAAGGACGTCCAGATGCACATCAAGCGCCTGATCGACATTCAGAGCTATCGCGGCAACCGTCATCGTCGGTCGCTGCCGGTGCGTGGACAGCGCACCCACACCAACGCCCGCACCCGCAAGGGCCCGCGCAAGGGCACCGTGGCCGGCAAAAAGAAAGCGACGGGTAAAACCTAAATGGCGAAACCAGAGCAGAAAGCCGGAGCCGGCAAAGCTGGCAAGAACAAGAAGTTCAAAAAGCGCGAGCGCAAGAATGTGCCATTTGGTGTGGCGCACATTCAGGCCTCGTTCAACAACACCATCGTTACCATCACGGACCAGATGGGCAACACGCTCAGCTGGAAGAGCTCGGGTTCGCTCGGCTTCCGCGGTTCGCGCAAGGGCACGCCGTTCGCGGCGCAGCAGGCAGCATCCAACGCCGCCAGCATGGCCCGCGATCACGGTCTGCGCTCGGTGGATGTTCGCGTCGCCGGTCCGGGTTCGGGCCGCGAGTCGGCCATCCGCGCTCTCGCTGCCGCGGGCATCGAGGTGCGTTCCATCCGCGACGTAACGCCGGTGCCGCACAACGGCTGCCGTCCGCCGAAGCGCCGCAGGGTGTAAGAACAGTTGTCAGGGGACAGTGTTCAGGGATCAGTGGTTCGAGCCGCGAGCGGCAGAATCAACTCCACGCACTGACCGCGGCAACGCAGGGACAGGGGTAGTACATAGTTGTTGCAGTTCGCAGCAGCATGCACGAACTGATCACTGACCCCTGATCGCTGAAAACTAAATTGGGCCGGGACGAAGCGCACTGCGCGTAAACCGGCCGTCATCCGAAGTCAGGAGAAGAAATGGCACGTTATACCGGAGCAGTCTGCCGCCTTTGCCGCCGCGAAGGCACCAAGCTCTTCTTGAAGGGCACCAAATGCATGTCCGATCGCTGCCCGATCGAGAAGCGCAACTTTCCTCCCGGCCAGCACGGCAAGGACCGCAAGGCCAAGATCGTGGGCTACGGCCTGCAGCTGCATGAGAAGCAGAAGGCCAAGCGCATCTACTTCACGCTGGAAGGCCAGTTCCGCGCCTACTACGAGAAGGCCAACCGCGCTCAGGGCGTCACCGGCGACCTGCTGATTCAGCAGCTGGAGCGCCGCTTGGACAATGTGGCCTACCGGCTCGGCTTTGCGATTTCGCGCCGCCAGGCTCGCCAGATTGTGCGCCACGGCCATGTGACCGTGAACGGCCGCAAGGTGAACATCCCGTCGTTCCAGGTGAATGTGGGCGACGAGATCACGCTGCGCGATGCCGCGAAGAAGTTCGGCGTAGTGGAGCAGGCCGCGCAGTATGCCGCGTCCAATCCGCTGCCGCCGTGGCTTGAAGTGAACTTTGAAAGCCTCTCGGGCCGTGTGCTTTCGCTGCCCAAGCGCAAGGACGTGAACCTGCCCGTCAACGAGCAGCTGATCGTCGAACTCTACTCGAAGTAAGAAAGACAGTGATCAGGAGTCAGGGATCAGAGATCAGTCGCTGTGGCACCATACGGCGGCATCTTCTGAACCCTGAACCCTGAGCCCTGAAACCTAACCTGAAGGAGAACTTGCGCGGCCGCCGCAAAATGCATCGCGACGTACCTGCCGCGCGGGAAATGAGACCACGATATGCTTTGGAGAGGATTCCAGAAACCGAAGCGCCTGGCAGTGGATGCCGAGACGCTCACCGACACTTTCGGCAAGTTCAGCGCTCAACCTTTTGAGCGCGGCTTTGGCACCACCATCGGCAATGCGCTGCGCCGCACGCTGCTCAGCTCGATTGAAGGCGCTGCCGTCACCGCCATCCGCATTGAAGAAGTGCTGCACGAGTTCCAGTCGATCACGGGTGTGGTCGAGGACGCCACCGACATCATCCTGAACCTGAAGCAGGTTCCCTTCAAGCTCTCCGGCGAAGGCCCCAAGGCGCTTTATCTGCGCGCCGACCAGCCCGGCATCGTGACCAGCGGCATGATTGAAGCCGACGGCGACGTGGAGATCCTGGACAAGGACGTGTACATCGCCACTGTATCGGAAGGCGGACGCCTGGACATGGAGATGCGCCTGAAGCGCGGCCGCGGCTATGTTTCAGCCGACAAGAATTTTGATGCTGACCTCGGACTGGGCTTTATTCCGGTGGATTCGGTTCACTCGCCGGTGCGCCGCGTGAACTACGTGGTGGAAGCCGCTCGTCTGGGCCAGATCACCGACTATGACAAGCTGACGCTGGAAGTGTGGACCAACGGCGCCGTGCTGCCGGCCGATGCTGTGGGCCTGGCCGCGAAGCTGCTGAAGGATCACATGAACATCTTCATCAACTTCGAGGAAGAAATTGAAACCGAGTCGCGCGGGGAAGAAGGCCGCGTGCTGCTGCGCAACGACAACCTGAACCGCTCAGTGGAAGAGCTCGAGTTGTCGGTCCGTAGCTACAACTGCCTGAAGAACGCGAACATTCAGACCATCGGCGAGCTGGTGCAGAAGACCGAAGCCGAGATGCTGAAGACCAAGAACTTTGGCCGCAAGAGCCTGAACGAGATCAAGGAAATTCTCGCGCAGATGGGCCTGTCGCTGGGCATGAAGATAGACGAGAACGGCAATGCGGTTCCGGGGCCCACAAGCATCCCGCCCGCCACCGCGCTCGCCGCCAACTACAGCCACTTCGACGACGAGGACGAGCCGCTGGATTCTGTCGATCTCCAGCTGCCCACCGAGACCGAGAATTTCTAAGCACGACCCTTGGGTGTCCGGGCTTCAAGATAGAGGCCCGGGCAGCCGAAAATTTCGAAAGAGAGTTTCACCATGCGCCATCGCAATGCAGGATTCAAGCTCGGACGCAATACCAGCCATCGTCGCGCTCTGCTGCGCAACCTGGTCACCTCCGTGCTCGTTGAAGATCGTGTGGAGACCACAGTGGCCAAGGCCAAGGCTGTCCGTCCGCACGTTGAAAAGATGATCACCCTGGGCAAGAAGGGCGATCTGCACTCGCGCCGTCAGGCGCTCAGCTTTCTGATGACCGATACGGCTGTCACGCGCCTGTTTGAGACCGTGGCGCCGCGCTACGGCGATCGCCAGGGCGGATACCTGCGCATTGTGCGCACCGGCTTCCGCAAGGGCGACGGCGGCGAAAAGGCGTTCATCGAGCTGCTGGGAGCCGAGAAGCAGCTGGATGAGAAGCGCCAGAAGCGCGCCGACGTGAAGGCCAAGAAGCGCGCTGAACTGGAGAAGCAGCTGGAAGAAAGCAAGAAGGACGAGGGCGGCGAAGAGGCTGCGTAAGCCACTTCTCCAAGTCTCTCGTTGTTCAGGTTCATCGCAACACTCAACGGGCATCCGCCGCGGCGGATGCCCGTTTTTCTTTGCGCGTGGCATACTCAGGCATGCTGCTTCGCCCTGCCGAGCCTGCCGATGCCATGAATGTTGCGCGCGTGCATGTACGCTCGTGGCAGGCCGGCTATCGCGGCCTTTTGCCGGCCGAATATCTCGATCAGCTTCGGCCGGAAGACCGCGCGGCGCGCTACGACTTTGCGACGCGGGATGCGGCAAAGCCGTACACGATTGTTGCGCTCGATGGCGCGCGTATCTGCGGCTTTGCGACGACGATGCCGGCGCGCGATGTGGAGATTGAGCGGTGCGGAGAATTGACGGCGCTGTATGTCGATCCCGACGATTGGGGCCAGGGCGTCGGCGCTGCGCTTATTTCTGAGGCGCGGACGCGGCTCGTCGAGTGCGGATTTCAGAGCGCAATTTTGTGGATTCTCGCCGGGAACGCACGGGCTGCGCGATTCTACGAGCGCGACGGATGGGTTGCGGATGGCGCGCAGAAGACGGAGCCGATGTGGAATATTACGACGGACTCGCTGCGGTATCGGCGCGCCCTGCCTTGATTCGCCGGCTTGCGCTCTTGCGCGCGCAAATGAAAAGGGCGAAGCTCCTTGCGGAACTTCGCCCTTGTTTCAAGGCTGCGAGCGGCGCTTATGCCATCGCTTCGCGGCCCATCGAATCGAAGTGCAATTGATTCGAGTTGCGGTCCGCGCTGATGCGCACGTGCGCGCCGTGCAGCACTTCGCCGTCGAGGATCTTGATCGCCAGCGGGTCCTGCACCATGCGCTGCAGGGCGCGCTTCAGCGGCCGCGCGCCGTAGGCGGCATCGGAGCCTGCGGCCAGGATCAACTGCCGCGCGGGGTCAGTGAGCTCGAGCGAAATCTGCCGGTCTTCGAGCAGCTTGCGCAGGTCGTTGAGCCGCAGTTCGAGGATCGAATCCATCTGCGCGTGACCCAGCGGCCGGAAGATCACCATGTCATCCACGCGGTTGAGGAACTCCGGGCGGAAGTGCTCGCGCAGCACGCGCATTACGCTTTCGCGCGCCATGTCGAAGTCGTGCTCTGTTTTGAGCGCGTCGACCGTGAGCGCCGCTGCGCCGAGGTTCGAAGTCATGATGAGCACCGTGTTCTTGAAGTCCACGGTGCGGCCCTTCGAGTCCGTCAGGCGGCCATCGTCCATCACCTGCAGCAGAATGTTGAAGACATCTGGATGCGCCTTTTCGATTTCGTCGAAGAGGATGACGGCATAGGGACGTCTGCGAATCGCCTCGGTGAGCTGACCACCTTCGTCATAACCCACATACCCCGGAGGCGCGCCGATGAGACGAGCCACGGCGTGCTTCTCCATGTACTCGCTCATATCGATGCGGATCATGGCCTGCTCGTCGTCAAAAAGGAACTCGGCGAGGGCGCGCGCGGTCTCGGTCTTGCCCACGCCAGTCGGCCCAAGAAAAATGAAGGAACCGATGGGCCGCTTGGGATCGCTGAGGCCAGCGCGCGAGCGGCGGATGGCATTGGCAACAATGCTGAGCGCGGCATCCTGGCCGATCACGCGCTCGCGCAGGCGGTCTTCCATGGTGACGAGCTTCTTGACTTCGCCCTCGAGCATGCGCGTGACGGGAATGCCGGTCCACTTGCTCACGATTTTGGCGATGTCTTCTTCGTCGACCTCTTCCTTCAACATGCGCGCGGCGTGGTTTCCGTCTTTGCCGGCGTCATCCTGCGCGGCGTTCAGCTGCTTCAGCTCGGCTTCGAGTTTGGGCAGTTCGCCGTACTGGATCTGCGCGGCGCGGTCGAGCTGGCCCTTGCGGGTCTGCTCCTCGGCCTCGAAGCGCAGCGCCTCGATCTTCTTCTTCAGCTCGCGCGATGCGCGTGATGGCTTCGCGTTCCGTGGTCCAGCGCGCGCGCAGAGCGGTGATCTGCTCTTTCAGCGTGGCCAGCTCGCGCTCGACGGCTTCCAGGCGCTCGCGGCTGTTCTTGTCGGTCTCGCGCTTCAGGGCGGCGCGCTCGATTTCGAGCGACGTGGCCTGCGCGCTCGAGCTGATCGATTTCGGTGGGCACGGAGCCGATCTGAATGGCGAGCGACGCCGCGGCTTCGTCGACGAGGTCGATGGCCTTGTCGGGCAGGAAGCGGTCGCTGATGTAGCGATGCGACAGCGTTGCCGCCGCCACGATGGCCGCGTCCTTGATGCGCACGTTGTGGTGCGCCTCGTAGCGGTCTTTCAGGCCGCGCAGAATGGCGATGGTGTCCTCGACGTTGGGCTCGCCGACGTAGACGATCTGGAAGCGGCGCTCGAGGGCTGCATCCTTCTCGATGTATTTGCGGTACTCGTTCAGCGTGGTTGCGCCGATGGCCCGCAGCTCGCCGCGCGCGAGGGCCGGCTTGAGCATGTTGCTGGCGTCAATCGCGCCCTCGGCCGCGCCCGCGCCGACGAGCGTGTGCAGCTCGTCGATGAAGAGCACGATCTCGCCGTTCGATTCTTCGATTTCTTTGAGCACGGCTTTGAGGCGATCCTCAAACTCGCCGCGATATTTTGCGCCGGCGAGCATGGAGCCGAGGTCGAGCGAGATGACGCGCTTGTCTTTGAGGCTTTCCGGCACGTCGCCGGAGACGATGCGGCGCGCGAGGCCTTCGACGATGGCTGTTTTGCCAACGCCGGGCTCGCCGATCAGGACCGGATTGTTTTTGGTGCGGCGGCTCAGCACCTGGATGACGCGGCGAATCTCTTCGTCGCGGCCGATGACGGGATCGAGCTTGCCGCGGCGCGCGAGATCGGTCAGGTCCTTGGCGTATTTTTCGAGGGCCTGGAATTTGTCTTCGGGATTCTGGTCGGTGACGCGCTGCGAGCCGCGCACGGCGGTGAGCGCCTTCAGAATCGCGTCGTGCGTGGCGCCGAGCGCGATGAGCGCTGCGCCGGCGGGGTCGTTTTTCTGGCCTGCCGCGCCGAGCAGCAGATGCTCGGTCGAGACGTACTCGTCCTTGAAGTTCTGCGCCTCGTGGAAGGCCTGGTCGACAACTTTATTCAATGCCTGGCTGATGCCGGGTTGCGCGGCTTCGCCGGCCACGCGCGGCAGCTTCTCTTCAATCGCATGAAGGTCGTGCTCGAGGCGCTCGGCGGGTACGCCGATCTTTTCGAGCACAGCGGGGATCACGCCCTCGCGGTCTTCAACGAGCGCCAGCAGAAAGTGCACCGGCAGCATCTCGGGATTGCCGAGCTCGGCGGCGCGGTTCTGCGCCTGCTGCATGGCCTGCTGCGATTTGACGGTGAATTTGTCCCAACGAATTGCCATTCTTCAACTCCTGGCTGCGGCCGGCCGCCCAGACGAGCGGCACGGCCGCAGTCCAACATTCACTCAGATTCTCTCTTATCACCTTGCGTCACAAAAACGAAGCGCCGGGCGGCAATCGTAACATCACCGGCCCGGCGCGCGTGCATCAAGCTGCCGGCGGGTCCCCAGACTGGCCGGCTGCCTGAATTCGACTTGCCCTAGTTCGACTTGCCTTAAGCAGCCACGTTCACCTTGATCTGCTTGGGCTGGGCCTCGGCCTTTTTGGCGAGCTCGAGCTTGAGCACGCCGGCCGTGTAGGTGGCCTTTACGGTCTCGGTGTCGACCGTGCTGGGCAGGGTAAACGCGCGGATAAAGCTGCCAAAGCTGCGCTCGATGCGGTGGAAGTTCTCTTGCTTCTCCTCCTTCTCGAACTTGCGCTCGCCCTTGACGGTGAGCTTGCGGTCTTCCACGCGAATGTCGAGGTCTTTCTCCTCGATGCCCGGGACTTCAAGCTTGAGGACGACTTTCTGGGCGTCCTCATAGATGTCGACGGCCGGCACGAAGCTGGCGGCGGTCACCGGGCTTTCGCTCTCGTTGTAGTCGCTGAATAGGGAGTTCAGATGATTCTGAAAAGCAACGACTTCGCGGAACGGGTGCAAAACGGATGATGGGCATTTCTATGTCCTCCAGAGGGATCGGAAAGTGTGGGTCAGGGAGAGTGAGCTCCCGGCCACTCAACTCATCTGATGGAACTATAGCATGATTGATTCATAAAATATGAGTGTATTTATATAAGATTATGCCGAAGGGCAATTCTCCTCGGCTCATCGGGGGCGACCGGCCAGAAAATGGGAGGGAGAAATGGCATCGATGGGCTGAGGTGGGAGGGTCACCTTTGTTTTTGGGGGGGGGCGGGGACACTTACCCCCTGCGATGGATGATGGGCCGCCCAGATTGATTTGCCGGTGAAGAGTGCGGCATCCCTCCCCGGTCCCCACGAGCGAGGGACCGGGGGCACCCTCCGTTTGGTTTGGAAAGATTACCGAGACCGGGGCCACCCGCCGTTCGACGAGGCAATCGACGCAACGTGGCCGGCAGCGTCGAACGTGTAGTTCAACGTCCCCTCCATGGATCACATCGGAGCGGAACGGGGGAGTTGTCGGGACACGCGCCGCTTACCCGCATCACCAAATCTCAGTGATTCCTTTTCTTCAGGAATCCGACCCAGATTGACAGCAGTGCTGCAACAAAAAGCAGCACAATTGCGGTGACCGGAAGCTTCTCATGCTGGTGCCACGAATTGAAGAGATTCCGACCAGCATACAGCACTACGATCAAAGCACATACCGCCAATACCGGTCGCGATCTAGCCCTCTCCATCCACAACACGGACAGTACCTCCCGCCTCAGAATGTCAACGCAAAGAGTAATATTCCGGTCTTTAAGAAATAGAGCCCGCATGGTGCCAAATAACCCGCTTGGTCAGTCGCATCCGTTCCTCGTCCATCCACGTAAGCATTGACTTCGACGCCAAGCGCAAGAAGGCAAAGCGCCCCTTCTACAACCACTTCTTCAATTTCGGGGACGGCCACTAGAAATTTCGCAACTCTGATAGCGAATCCGACCAAATCCTCGCGTCCCATGGGGTCAATTCCATTGATCGGATCACCGCTTGCATAGAGATACTTATGTAGATCATTGGGGGAGCGAGCGCTCTGGTCTTCCGGGTCGCGGCTCATGAATCTCCCCGTGAGCGGGTTGTAATATCTAGCGCGTAGGTAGTAGAGGCCCAGGTCGGAGTCGTACTGTTCGGCGCGGTAGAGGTAGACATTCGGCGTTGAGCCGCTGGTTTGCAGCGCGTTTCCGTAGGCGTCATATTCGTAGGTGTCGGTCACGGTTCCTGCAGCATTGGTCAGCTGGCGCACATTGTCGCCGCCGTCATACCCGTAGAAACTCGGCGTCCAGGTTCCGCTGATCGGCTGGTTCTCGCTGATCCGCTGCAGGCCGTAGGTGTAGTGCGCCCACCGCTGCACGACTCCGTTGACAGTTCCTCGATCACCTGCGGGTATCCGGTCGGATTAACATCGTCCTCGACGAGGTAGCATGTCGTCACGCCATTGCCGTCTTCGCCACGCGATTGCCGAAGGCGTCAAAGACCAGCGTAACTGCGCCGCCGTTCATCGAAACCAGGTGGTTCTCCGCGTCGTAGGCGAAGGTCTTGCCGCCGGTCGAGGTCACGTTGCCGTTCAGATCGTAGGTCTCCGAGAGCAGTTCGTTGCCCGCATTGTAGCTCTGGTGGATGGTAGCCCGTACTCGGGGTGAGGGACGCTTTGTTCGGGTCAGGCGCGGGCGAGGGATGGGGCGATGAGCTGGCTGCTGGATTTCTCGCCTGCGACGAGGCGGGTGAGCATGAGGACGGTGATGTCGTCTTCCTGGCCGAAGTCGACGGCGGCCTCGGTGGCGCGGAGGGCGTCGGGATCTGCGGCGAAGAGGGCGTCGAGGCGGTCGAAGCTGAAGATTTCGCCGGTGGGCTTGCGGGCTTCGAGCAGGCCATCGGTATAGAGGGCAAAGTGGTCGCCTTCGCGGAGGCGGATGGTGGTTTCCTCGTAGGCGACGGATGGCGACGACGCCGAGGGGCAGTGCACCGGGGAGCTTGACCTCTTTGCGGTTGAGGTAAGGGGCGGGGTGGCCGGCGCTGGCCATGATGCAGGTGCCGTCGTCGCGGAGGCAGAGGGCCATGCAGGTGACGAAGCCGTTCTGCATGCGGCCGTAGAGGCGCTCATTGAGCTCGGCGAGCAACTGGCCGGGCTGGGGCGCAAACTTGGCGAGCGGCCCGCGCCGCGCCAACGATGAGCGAGACGGTCATGGCGGCCTTGAGGCCTTTGCCGCTCACGTCGCCGAGGAGAACCAGCGTGGAGCCGGCGTGTTCGCCTTCGAGGGGAATGACCTGGAAGAAGTCGCCGCCGACCTCCTGCGCGGGCCGGTAGGAGCTGGTGAACGCGAAGCCGGGCAAATTGGGCAGAGCTTCCGGGATGAGCACCCGCTGCAGCTCGCTGGCGCTCTTGAACTCCTGCTCGAGGGAGCTGTGGCGGCGGGCCGACTCACGGACGTAGTGGGAGACCGCGTAGATGATCGCGATGAGCAGGAGTGTGTCGGCGAGGGTCTGCGCGTTGAGCACATTGCCGTTGATGGTGAAGAGGGGCGCGCCGATCTTGTTGCCGATAGTCCAATGCGTGAAACGGCTGCCCTGCTGGACGGCGATGCGCACCACGGAGAGCATGCCATCGATGCAGGCGGCGATGGCGAGGAACCAGCGGGCGGAGTCGAGGCGCTTGCGCAGGGCGAAGGCCACCAGGACGAGCGGAAACATTTCCGAAACAGTAAAGATTGCGGTGAGGATGCCGTCGGCTCCCTGGACCCAGGAAGCGAAGAACGGGCTGGTCCAGTCGGCGGCGCTGAGCAGGCCATCGAGCGAAGTAGCGGCAAAGCTAATGACGGAGAGCCAGTAGGTAAATCTGGCGATGCGCGGCACGTCAGAGAGCTTAAGGAGATAGAGGAGCAGATACCAGAGGCTGATGTCGGCGGCGCTGAGCACGGGCTGAAGCCAGCCAATGGCGAAGGTGAAGGGCAGCGGAAGGCGCAGGCCGGTGAGGAACATGGCTGCCACGGCAGAGGCGCCGAAAGCGGCCATCGCCAGCAGCACGCGCTGGGACCGGTCGCGCAACCAGCCAATGAAACTGAAGATCATGACCAGCACGTAGACGGCGCGCATCGCGAAATAGTATTGGCGGGTACGCAGCCAGGTGTAGTCGGTGAGTGCTTTGTGCTCGGCGATGGCGGTGGGGCTGCCGAGGATGGGCGCGGCAGCAAAGCCGCCGAGCTGGTCGGAGTCAAAAGAGCTGAGAGGAGCCTTCCAGACGCGAAATGCGAGAACACCGTCGCGCACCGGGCCGAGGCCGAAGGTCGCGGGCGGAACGACGTAATAGTAGAGCGGACTGGGCGGCATTGTGCCATAGGTGGCTACCCGTGCGCCGTTCCAGTAGATCTCGTAGGCGTCGTCAATGTGACCGATGAAGAGGGCGAGGTTGGGATCGGCGCCGGGGGCAACGGTGATGTGTACATGCTTGCGGTACCAGGCGTAGCCGGTATAGGCGGGGTGGTCTTGCGCGCCCCAGGTGGTGTCGGCGGTGATCTGCTCCCAGCCGGTGTCGGTGGCCTGCGGCATGGCCCATGCGGGGTTGTCGCCGAGGTGAAACTCCCAGGGGCCGTCGAGCGGAGTTGTGCCCTTGCCCAGGCCTTCGATGGTGAGCGAGGGAAGCTGGGGTGGGGCAGCGGCGCGGGATGGGCAAGCGCTGAACGCCAGCAGAATGAGCCCGGCAGCAAGCAGGGAACGCAGGGAGACCCGAAGCATGCGTAGAGCATACCCTGCGGTTTGCTGCCCGGATAGGGTTATCTTTCCGCGGTGAAGCGCACTCTACAATAAGAGCTGCATGTCCCTTCTCGCTCTCGCACTACCTGCAATTGACTGGCGCTGGGCGTGGCTGGTGACGGCGGCCTTTCTGGGCGGGCTGCTGAACGCGGTTGCGGGCGGCGGATCGTTCCTGGTCTTCCCGGCGATGATGGGCATGGGCATGATGCCCGTGCAGGCCAACGCGACCAATACCGTGGCGCTGTGGCCGGGGCAGCTGACGTCGATTGCCGCGTATCGCAAGGACATTGCGCAGCAACGTGCGACTTGCGGTGCTGATGGGGATTGCCGGCTTCCTGGGTGGCACGGCCGGGGCGATTGTGCTGCTGAACACGCCGCAGAGGACGTTTCTCCACCTAGTGCCGTGGCTGCTGCTGGTGGCGGCGCTGATCTTCGCGGTGAGTGGGCCGGTTTCGCGCTGGCTGGAGCGGCGCAAAGGCACGGCAGCGCAGACGAAGCGGGCGCCGCGGCTGCCGCTGGTGTTTGCGCTCACGGTCGTGGTGTGTTTCTACATCGGCTACTTCGGCGCGGGTGCGGGGTTTCTGATCATCACCATGCTTTCGCTGATGGGCTTTCAGGACCTGAACGAGATCAACGCGTTGAAGGTGGTGTCGACGACCGCGGCGAACGGGATTGCGTTTTTGATCTTTGTCTTCGACGGACAGGTGGTGTGGCGCTATTGCCTGGTGGCGATGGTGACCTGCGCGATCGGCGGCTACACGTCGGCGAGCCTGGCGCGGAGAGTGCCGCAGCCGGTGTTGCGCGGCACGGTGGTGTTGATTGGCTTGTCGATGGCGGCCTGGTTCTTCTGGAAGAGTGGCTGACGATGATGGTGCACCCTCCTCTGTCTCGTTCGCTGTTCGACTGGATCGGGTCGATTGCGGCGTTTTGTACGACCGCGTCGTTTCTGCCGCAGCTGGTGCGCGTGTGGCGGCGGAAGAGCGCGCGGGATATTTCCCTGCTGATGTTCCTGTTGTTCAGCTTCGGCGTAGCCTGCTGGCTGGCGTATGGCATTGGCATTGGCTCGGCTCCGATTACCGTGGCCAATGCGATTACGCTGGCGCTGGCCGTGGCGATTCTGGTGCTGAAGGTGAGATACGACAGGGAATAGGCAATAGGGAACAGGGAATAGAAAGCTACTACAATAGAGCTATGAGTCACGAAGGCATACGCATGGTCAGCCGCGAGGAAGCGGCGCACGACGCAGAGGGGGAGCGGCCGCTGGAGCGCGCCGCGATGACGCCGGCGAAGGTGCGCGTGCTGCTGACGGAGGGCAAGGGCCTGGAGATCGACTGGCAGGACGGGCACAAGAGTGCCTGGAACTTTGCCTGGCTGCGCGACGCGTGCCCCTGCGCGACCTGCATTGACGAGCGCAAGAACGAGGGCCGCAAGACGGGTCAGCCAAAAACGCGCGCAGCCGAGCTGCTGCCGATGTACAAGCCGCCATCGAAGCCCGCGAGCGCGCACGCGGTGGGCCGCTACGCACTGCAGTTCAACTGGCAGGATGGGCACTCGGCCGGGATCTACTCGTGGGAGTATCTGCGACGGCATTGCCAGTGCGCGGAGTGCCGGTTCGAAGCGACGGCGACGCGCGGCGTGCCGAACTAATCTTTGAAAGCCAAGTCTTCAACAATCTAGCTGAGGCTGTCGCCATCGGCAGCGTCGGGGGCCAGATCTTCCTCGATTTCGCGGATGAGGCGGATGAGTTGCTCCCGCTTGCGGTCGCTCATGTCGAGAAAGCGGATGCCGATGTTGCGGCGGTCGCGCACGCTCTGCGTGACGCCGGCAAGCCGGAAGCCGATTCCCGACAGGTAGAACTCGGTTTCGACACGGCGGAAGATGCCGGTGGGAAAGCGATCGTCGGTGCGGATGAGGCATCCGCCAAGGCTGAGGTTGAGCAGGCGCCCGGTCATCTTTGAGCCCACGTCGACCATGTGGAGAATGGCGCTGGTGTCGACGGCCTGGCGCGGATGCTGCCGCCGTTCAGAGGAGGGCCTGGAGCCATTTCCGGATTGTGAATCTGCCTGCATCATTCACCCCGCGCGCCGCGAGGGAAGGCGCATTAGTGCCCGTCGGCCAGTTCCCAGGGACGCCGGGCCGCGGCGTGAACTTCTTCCCGGCCCTTGAGCCGGTCGTACTGGTAGAGATCGCTGGTGGTGCCGAGCGACTCGTTGTACAGGCTATCGCCGCCGGTGAGCAGCTTCAGTTCCTCGCTGAATGTGTGAATTGCATGCAATTGAGCAGCCGTGGCAGGCAATTCATATTGGGAAGATTTAATGAACTTCTGATAGCCGCGATCAAGGAGGCGGGCAACTTCACCGCGGACGAGGATTCCCGGATGGACGGAGAGCGCGACGGGCGCGTCTTTGCTGCCCTGCGTGAGTACGGCCGCCGCGCCATGCTTGCTGACCAGCGTGCCGCCGCCGGCGTAGGGCGCAACCTCAAAGCCGTGCGAGCGCAGTGTGGCGAGAGTCTGATCGAAGCCGGGTTTAGGGAGTGTGCGCGCCATGGGGGCCGTCCTGTCTGCGAAGATAGAGCAGGGAAATGCGGAATTTTCCCTGCATTCAATCTCGCACATTGCGGTTGTGGGCCGCAATTGGCGTGGGCGGGCTGATTCCGCGCATGGGAACAAAAATGGAACAGAACACGCTGGGAACGCTGATACCGGAACGTATTGGGAGAACGCCGCTGGTGCGGCTGGAGAAGATCGCGCGCGGGCTTGAGGGCGTGACGATTCTGGGCAAGGCCGAATGGACGAACCCGGGCGGCAGCGTGAAGGACCGCGCTGCGGCCTCGATGGTGCGCGATGCGCAGAAGCGGGGACTGCTGGGTCCGGGCAAGACGCTGCTCGACGCGACCAGCGGCAATACCGGCATTGCGTTTGCCATGCTGGGCGCGGCGATGGGATTTCCGGTGATGCTGGCGATGCCGCGCAATGTTTCGCCGGAACGGAAGCGCATTTTGCACGCCTACGGAGCGAAGGTGGAGTGGACCGATCCGGATCGGGGATCGGATGGGGCGATCTGGCGGGCACGGGAGATGGCGAAGAATGAGCCGGATCGTTTTTGTTACATCGACCAATACTCAAACGAGGCGAACTGGAAGGCGCATTACAACTCGACGGGCCTCGAGATCTGGGAGCAGACGGCGGGTGCGGTGACGCACTTTGTGGCGGGACTGGGCACGAGCGGCACGTTCATGGGCACGACGCGACGGCTGAAGGAATTGAATCCGTCGCTGACGGCGGTGAGCTTTCAACCCGATGCACCGTTCCACGGACTCGAAGGAATGAAGCACATGGCGAGTTCGATGGTGCCTGCGATCTACGATCCGCAGCTGGCGGATCGCAACCTTCCCATTGAGACCGAGGCAGCCTACGAGATGGCGCGGCGGCTGGCGCGTGAAGAGGGGCTGCTGGTCGGCATCTCCGCGGCGGCCGCGGTGGTGGCCTGCCTGACGATTGCACGCGAAGAAGAGGCGGCGGGCCGGCACGCGGTAATTGTGACGGTGCTGCCGGACTCGGCGGAGAAGTATCTGAGCGATCGGTTCTGGGAGGAAGGATGAGCGTGCTGCGGGTGCCGCGCGCGGTGTGGGAGAGCCTGCGCGCGCATGGCGAGGAGACGTATCCGCATGAGTGCTGCGGCGCGCTGCTGGGCCACTTCGTGGAGAGGACTCTTGAGGTGGTTGAGGCAGTGAAAGCGGGGAATACGCGCACAGATTCAGCGCACAACCGTTACAACATTGCACCGGCGGAGCTGGTGAAGATTGAACGCGAGGCGCGCGGGAAGAAGCTGGAGATCGTCGGCTTCTATCACTCGCATCCCGATCATCCGGCGCAGTGGTCGCAGACGGATTTTGCGGAGGCGCACTGGCTGGGCTGCGCGTATGTGATCACCGAAATCGCGCGGGGTAAGGCCGCGGTGACGAATGCCTTTCTGCTGGCGGGGACGACGGAAGAAGATAAGCGATTTGAGTTGATGGCCATTGAAGGAAACGAGTAACCGCGCGAACACTGCGCGCCTGCCTGCGAATACAGGAATGACAATTTTGAAAACGGAACATCACCTGGGTGCGGTCGGGTTCGACTTTGGCACCACGAACAGCTCTGTCGCGTTTGTGGACGGCGATGGGCAGATGTGGCTTGCCTCGTATCCGGCGGCTGGCGGAGAGACGCCGTCTTTTCGCTCAGTGTTGTATTTTGAGCAGCACAAGACGGCGAGCGGGCCTAAGCGCGCGCATGCGTTTGCTGGGCCTGCGGCGATTGAGCGCTATCTCGAAGACGACGAGAAGGGGCGGCTGGTGCAGTCGCTGAAGTCGCATCTGACGAGCCGCACGCTGACCGGCACGGAGGTGTTTGGCAAGCGCTACAAGCTGGAGGAGCTGATCGCGCGCATTCTGACCGACCTGCGCAAGCATGCCGCGCGGCAGTTCGACGATGGTGTGCGGTATGCGATGGTGGGGCGGCCGGTGCGGTTTGTGGGCGCGGAGACCGAGGCCGACGAGGAGTTTGCGGTTGGCCGCTTGCGCGAGGCTTTTGCGCTGGCGGGCTTTGAGCGCGTGGACTTTGAGATGGAGCCGGTGGCGGCGGCCTATGCGTATGAGGCGACGCTGGACCACGACGAGCTGATTCTGATTGGCGACTTTGGCGGCGGGACCAGTGATTTTTCGTTGCTGCAGGTGGGGCCAGGCGTGCGGCGGCGCGGGCGCACGGCGCCGGGACAAGCAAGAAAAGACCTGCTGGGCAACAGCGGCGTGGGGCTGGCGGGCGATGCGTTCGATGCGCGGCTGGTGCGCAAGCTGGTGTCGCCGGCGCTGGGATCGGACTCGATGGCGCGCTCAGGCAGCAAGCTGCTGCAGGCGGTGCCTGCGTGGATTTATGCAAATCTCGAGCGCTGGCATTATCTTTCATTCTTGCGGACCAACAATGTGCGCGAGATTTTGAAGAGCGCGCGCATTCGTGCGCTGGAGCCGGAGAAGATTGAGGCGCTGGTGGCCATCGTCGATGAGGACCTTGGGTATCAATTGCATCAGTCGGTACAGCAGGTGAAGTTTGCGCTGTCGAGCAGTGAGAGCGCGGAATTTCATTTTCGCGTGGGCAGCCGGATCGCGCCGCTGATCGATCTGCGCATTCCGGTGACACGCGCTGCCTTTGAAGAGTGGATTGCGGACGATCTCCAGGCGATCGAAGGTGCCGTGGATTCGCTGCTGCAGACGACGGGCGTGGATGCGCGCGCGGTGGATCGCGTGTTTCTGACCGGCGGCAGCTCGTTTGTGCCTGCGGTGCGGCGGGTATTTGCGTCGCGGTTCGGCGAAGAGCGCATCCGCAGCGGAAATGAATTTACGTCTGTGGCGTATGGCCTGGCGTTGCGTGCGGCAGAGGTGCTGGGGCAGCCGTAGCGCGGATTCATCGACAATTCCCTTTACTCGCGCGATGTGCGGGGCTACTATGCGCGCAGCCCCAGATCACGCGCGCCACTCTCCTCTCTCACATTCCAGTCCATCGCGAGTGAATCTCTGAGCACGTCAAGGAGGTTTCCCATGGTTAAAGTGAGCCCCATTCTGTTGGGACTGTCTCTGGCGCTTGCCGGCACGTCGCTGGCCCCCGCGCAGGACGCATCAACCGCTCCATCCATCCCCCAGGTGTTGCAAATTACACGCGAGTTTCTGAAGCCCTACAAGGCCGGCGCGGCGCACGACAAAACGGAGAGCGCGTTTGTGGCGGCGATGACGAAGGCCAAGTTTCCGGCTCACTATGTAGGGCTGGACTCGATGTCGGGCAAGTCGCGCGCTCTCTTTCTGACCCAGTATGCGTCGTTTGCGGAGTGGGAGAAGGACAACGCGATTGTCTCCAAGGACCCGGCGCTGGCCGCGGAACTGGAGCGCGATGGCATTGCGGACGGTGAGTTGCTGGATGGGCTGGACTCAGTGGTCTACACCTACGATGCCGACCTGAGCTATCACCCTCATGCGGATATTTCGCATGCGCACTTCATGGAGATCACCGTGTTCCATGTGCGGCCGGGCCACCACAAGGACTGGCACGACCTGGTGAAGATGGTGACGGACGCTAACGACAAGGCGGGCAGCAGCTCGCACTGGGCGGCGTTTGACGTTGCGTACGGCACCGAGGACGGTACATATATTCTGCTGAGCTCGGATAACTCCATGGCCGATATCGACCAATCATTTGCGGAGAGCAAGAAGTTTATGGAAGCCCTGGGCGGCGAAGATGGGATGGGCAAGCTCGACGACCTCTATGGCAAAACGGTGGACTCCTCGCGCTCCGAGCTGTTTTCGATCAATCCGCACCAGAGCTATGTGACGGATGAGTGGATGAAGGCCGATCCGGATTTCTGGAAGCCGAAGATGGCAAAGCCGGCAGCGAAGCCGATGGAAGCCAAGCCCGCAACACACTGAGAGCGTTGAGCTGAGCGGCTCCGGCTGGCCCGGAGCCGCATTTTTGTGCTCGCAATCTTTGATTCGGACGGGCCGGGTACGTCATCCTATATGTAGACGAGGTCTTCTCCAGGCATGACGATTTATATTCCGACTCCGTTGCGCGCATTTGCGGGCGGGCAGGCTGAAATTGATATACCGGCGGCGACAGTGACAGAAGCGCTGGACAAGCTGACTGCGACGCACCCGGACCTGCGCAAGCATCTGTTTACCTCTGAAGGCAAGCTGCGCGCCTTTGTTAACCTCTATTTGAACGACGAGGATGTGCGCTATCTGCCCACAAAGGAAGCGACGGCGGTGAAGGCAGGCGATACGCTCTCCATCATCCCGTCCATCGCCGGCGGCGGGCCTGCCGCCCAGGCAACTGCACCTTACGGCGGGACTGGCCGTCCAGGCAACTGCGCCTTGCGGCGCTTGAACGAGTCGTAGCTCGGCGCTGCGCAAATTTGATCTGCGAAATACGAAGTGAGTGTGTTCTATGCCTGCATTGACTGAAGCGATTCCGCTGCCTGAACTGACGACCGACGATCTTGCGCGCTACTCGCGCCACCTGATTCTGCCCGAGGTGGGCATGGAGGGGCAGCAGCGGTTGAAGGCTGCGAAGGTGCTGTGCGTGGGCACGGGCGGGCTGGGCTCGCCGTTGGCGTTGTATCTGGCTGCGGCGGGCATCGGCACGCTGGGGCTGGTGGATTTCGACGTGGTGGATGCGAGTAATCTGCAGCGGCAGATCATCCACTCGACGAAAGATATTGGACGGAAGAAGCTGGACTCAGCTGCGGAGAAGCTGACCGCGCTGAACCCCGCGCTGAACGTGATCAAGCACGAGACGATGCTGTCGAGTGCCAACGCGCTGGAGATCATCAAGGACTACGACGTGGTCGCCGACGGTACGGATAATTTTCC
Organism: uncultured Acidobacteriaceae bacterium; assembly: GCA_963783925.1. Classification (GTDB taxonomy): domain Bacteria; phylum Acidobacteriota; class Terriglobia; order Terriglobales; family Acidobacteriaceae; genus Telmatobacter. The sequence continues at coordinate 1,244,178 of CAWAPM010000001.1, forward strand.
GACGCGGTATCTGGTCAACGATGCGTGCGTGATTCTGGGCAAGCCGAATGCGTATGGGTCCATTTTCAGATTTGAAGGCCAGGCGAGCGTGTTTGCCACCGAAGATGGGCCGTGCTACCGCTGCCTCTATCCTGAGCCGCCGCCGCCGGGGCTGGTGCCGAGCTGCGCCGAGGGCGGCGTGCTGGGCATTCTTCCCGGTCTGGTCGGCGTGATCCAGGCGACGGAAGTGATCAAGCTCATTCTCGGCAAGGGAACGCCGCTGATCGGACGGCTGCTGCTGGTGGATTCGCTGAACATGAAGTTCCGCGAGCTGAAGCTGCGCAAGAATCCCGAGTGCCCGGTGTGCGGCGCGAACCCCACGATCACCGAGCTGATCGACTATCAGCAATTTTGCGGCATTGTGCCGGAGACCAAGGAAGAGAAGGCGATGAAGAACGGCATTCCGCAGATGAGCGTGAAGGATTTCAAGCAGCGACGCGATGCGGGCGAGGAGATTTTTCTGCTGGATGTGCGTGAGCCCTACGAATATCAAATCGCGCAGATTGGCGGCACGCTGATTCCGCAGAACGATGTGCCGCAGCGGCTGGGCGAGATTCCGCGGGACCGTGAGGTGGTGGTGCAGTGCCGCAGCGGCGCGCGCTCGCAGCGCATTGCGGAGCTTCTGGCGCAGAACGGCTATACGAAGGTGGCGAATCTAGCGGGTGGAATTCTGGCGTGGGCCGATGAGATTGATCCGACGGTGCAGAAGTACTAGATGCTGACGCAGTGCTTGGAAAAATGCAAAGGCCGCTTCTCTCGAGAAGCGGCCTTCTTGTTTTGACTCCTCGCAAAGGCTAGCGTGTAACTTCTACCGGGCCTTGCTTGATGACGTCAGTGGGGCGGCCGTTCTCGTCCATCTTGCCGAAGATCATTTTCCCGCTGGCCGTCTGCAGCACGCTGGTGACGGAGATCTCGACTGGGCTTGCCGATCATCTTGCGCGCATGATCGACGACGACCATGGTGCCGTCGTCGAGATAGCCCACGCCCTGGTTGTACTCCTTGCCCTCTTTCAGGATGAGCACGTTCATGCGCTCGCCGGGCAGCACCACCGGCTTGAGCGCGTTGGCGAGGTCGTTGATGTTGAGCACTTCGACATGATGCAGATGCGCGACCTTGTTGAGGTTGAAGTCGTTGGTGACGACCTTGGCTTCCCACTTCTTCGCGAGCTCGAGAAGCTTGAGGTCGACTTCGCGGATCGAGGGGAAGTCGTCCGGGACGATCTGAACCTGGATCGCTGCGTTGGACTGCATGCGCTGCAGCATGTCGAGACCGCGACGGCCGCGCTGGCGCTTTGACCCGTCGGTGGAGTCGGCGACCACCTGCAGTTCCCGCAGGACGAACTCGGGCACCACCATCATGCCGTCGATGAAGCCGGCTTCGGCGATGTCGGCAATGCGTCCGTCGATGATGACGCTGGTGTCGAGGACCTTGGCGGTGCGCCGCGTGGGCTTTTCTCCGCTGAAGACCGTGCCGAGCGCAGCGGGGTTGAGCAGGTCGCCCTTGTTGGCGCCTACCAGCAGGCCAACATAGGTCATCAAGAGCAGAACAAAGATCTGCAGCACGGCCGAGGTGGAGGCATTGAGCGGAGCCGAGCGGAGAACGAGGCAGAACAGCGCCGCGCCGAAGATGCCGAGCACGCTGCCTGCAACGGCGCCGATGAGCCGCCGCAGGGTTAGCGCGCGCACGCGCAGCTCAAAGACGATGACCGCGCATGCGGCCAGCGCACCGGCGACAGCGCCCTGCGGGCCGGTTAAGCCGAATGGATGAAGGAAGTAACAAACCCCTGACAACAAGGCCACAAAAAGAAGACGCACCAGAACAAGATCGAGATCCATGAGAACCCTGCTTCCGCCGGCGTATGAAAGAAGAGGCACCGGCTGGGCTAAGTTGCGGAGTATGCCATTGCGCTACGGTCGCAAGTGCGTAGGAGTGCGGAGAACATCAAGGGGATTAGAAGGCAGAATTTTCGATGGTCGCCGATGCGCTGGCCCCGCTTCAGGAAGCGACGGCGAGCTCGCTCTGCGGATGGACGCGGGGCATGCCTTTGCGCGGGCCGCGCTTGCGCGCGCTCATGATCTTGATGCGCTCCAGCAGCTCCTGCGACGTGCAGGTCTTTTTGCCGACGAGCGCGTCGGCAGCGTGGAGCTGGCCGTCCATCTTGTGCGGGTCGCCGAGAAGCATCATGGGCACGTGCGCGGCCATCAGCTTGAGCTTCTTGACCAGCTGATTGCCATCCGTTTGCGGCATGGAGAAGTCGGCGACGACGAGGTCCACAGAGTTGTCGCCGAAGAGCGCTATGGCCTCTTCAGCGTTTGTAGCGGGCAGTACGCGATAACCGTTGGTGGTGAGAGTGAAGCTGAGGACAGAGAGTTCCTGTTCATTGTCGTCGACGCAGAGGATGACTTTCTTTGGCCGCATGATAGGTGAATCGCACTCCTTTGAAATTATCCTTGCCGGCCCGCAAGCACATCTCGTCTGCCTACTCTGCGAGCAGGGATGCGCGGAGGCCGCAATGAGCCATGCCCGGAAGCGCGCCCAGAACGCGGGTTCCAGCGTATTTCCGCACGCGGAGGCTCAGATGTGAGGCAGAAGCCGTGTGGCAAGGCCGGCCTTGAAGAACCGGTGAAATTGTCTCAATGCTTGGCAAGAGTACGAGTAGCGGCGATGCGTGGAAAGAGGGAATGGGAGGCGAAAGCGCGGGTGAAAACACACCTGTAACAAGTGGAAAACGCATACGCACAACAACAGAGACCACTTGCGAAGATGAACATCTGTTGAAAGCGTGTGTATTACGGCAGGAAAAGCTGTCCCTTTGCAACAGGAACAGTGCTGCCCGCAACGCGCACATGGCTGACCTTCGCGTTTTCAAGTGTTGCGGAGAGAAAAAGTTCGCTGGGCCGCAGCATCTCGACACCCTGGCGAACATGAATTCTTTTGCCGGAGGGAACCATGCCGTGCGCGACGAGATAACTGATGGCGCAGCCTGCGGCTGAGCCGGTGGCCGGATCTTCTCCGCCGTTGAACTGCATGCGTGCGCGGAAAGCGGGCGCAGTTCCGCCGGTGGGAGCGAGGACATAGAACCAGCGCGCGCCGCGTGCGCGCAGCCATGCCGTGGCTTCCGCCTGCTGGACATTGAGGCGGCTGAGCGCGTCAGCGGAGCGCAGCACGACGATGGCAAAGGCCGTGCCGGTGGAGACGACCTGCGGCGGCGCGGAGGGATTGAGGTCATCGAGAGAGAGGCCAGTGAGGCGCGCGACCTCGGCTGGATCGAGCTCGACGCCGAACTCGGGATTACGCTGGATCATCTCGCCGAAGATGGCGCTGCTGCCTGGCTCGAAGCGCACCGGAACTGGGCCGACGTTGAGCGCGAGGGTGATCGTATCGCCGCGCAGCGTTTCGGGAGCTTCGGCTTTGAGGACGCTTGCCGTGCCCAGCGTGGGATGGCCGGCGAAGGGCAGCTCCTCCTGCGTGGTGAAGATGCGCACGCGCACGCCCTCAGCCCGCTCGACGACTGCGGAGCGGCGCTGGACGAAGGTGGTCTCGCTCAGGTTGAACTCGCGGGCGATGGCCTGCATCTTTTCCGTGTCCAGGCCCACGGTGTCCATCACCACTGCGAGGGGATTGCCGGCGAGCGCGGTTGCGGTGAAGACATCGACGATGAAGTAGTCGAGCTGTGCCATGCGCTTATTATCGCGGAGAGAGAGTCAATGCGCCTTGACAGGGACGCGGAGGGCTTTTAGTCTACGGTTACTCCGCTGAAGCGGAGCGAGGAAATTGGATGGCTCACCGCTTCACCTCCGCGCATTGTCTGTGCTGCCGCTGTCAGGGCTGCGCCGCGCGGGCGTGTTCGCTGGGCTAGATTCTCTAACCGGGGAATCTAATTCCAACGACCCACCCGCCGACAGGCCGGTGGGTTTTCTAATTTTTAGCCGCGAGAGTTTCAGGCATCGGTGGCGAAGTGGCTAACGCGCAGGTCTGCAAAACCTGTATTCGTGGGTTCGATCCCCACCCGGTGCTCCAATTTTGCAAAGCAAAGGCCGCAACTCCTCGATGAGAGTTGCGGCCTTCATTGCGTTTACAGCGAGGCGCTAGAGGGCGATGAGCGGCCGGGGAAGCCGGGTGCCGGCGCGATCGAGGAACAGGCGCATGCGCAGCGCCTCAGCGCGCTCCACGGCCACCAGGCGCATGTGCCGGCGAATGTGATCGGGATTTTCAAGCTGCGCAGCTTGCGCTTCGTCGAAGGCGGCATCGCGCTCCAGCCGCTCGATCCGTTCCTCAATGGAACGGCGGAACCGCGGGCTGATCTCAACATTGTCGCTCGCGTGATACGCACTCCATATCATGGCAAGGCTCCTCAACCGGGCAGGTCATGATGACTATTCTCTGAAGATCGCCTCATGTTTTTCCTGTCACTGTCGATACTAGATGCTGCTCATTATCGCGGCCAGATTACGGAGTTGCCGGAATCGGTAACTTTCTGTTCGGGAATGGAACAGTTTCAATGCGGTTCAACGGCAGTGACTGTTTGCATTCCGTTTTCATTGAATGAATCTGGGACGCTACTGTCCTGGGCCGGGCGCGGACACTGCCGGCGCCATGTTGACCAAGATGCGCGGGCCGCAGTCGAAGCGCTCTCTCAGTTTTGCTCGGAGGACTCGGGAGTTGGCGCGAAGTAGCCTTTGCGGGCCTGGACTTTCAGATTTTCGCCGCCATCGCCGCGGCATTCGACGGCGATGTGACGGAAGGTGCCGTCGAGCTTGGCATTGGTGGGGGTATAGGTGGCAACGTATTGCGTGCGCAACTCGTCCTCGATCTGCGCAAAGGCAGCCTCGAGCTTTTTGCCGTTGTTGCCCACGTTGATGACGCGGCCGCCGGTCTCCTCGGCCATCTTCTTCATCGGCGAGTAGCCGTAGTAGCCCATGCCGGCATCGATGTAGCTTTCGACATCGGCAATGAGAATGACGTAGACCACGGCGTTGACGCGCTGCGCAGCGGCAATGGCTTCCTCGAGCTTGACGCGGCTGCCCTGGTCCTCGCCGTCGGTCAGCATGATCATGGCCTTGCGCCCGGTCTCCTGCTTGAGCTTTACGCGCGAGGCCAGATCGACGGCGTCGTAGAGCAGGGTTCCGCGGGGGGCATTGCCGGTGGGCACTGGGCCGGAGCCGAGGCTGACGCCGGCGTTGATCTGCGCCTGGTTGAGGGCGTGGATCAGCTCGCGTGGGCTATTGGTCAGGTCCTGCAGCAGATCGACGTTCACATCGACGCCGAGCAGAAAGGCCTGGTCCTGATGCTTGAGGATGCGCTCGAGGAACTGGCTGGCGGCGTCTTTCTCAAGCTGCAGCACGCGGGTCTGGCTGCCTGAGGTGTCGAGGAGAATTCCGAGCGTGAGCGGCAGGTCGGTCTCGGCCACAAAGCTCTTGAAGGTCTGCGGAACCTTGTCTTCGGTGACCGAGCAGTCGTTCTTGGTCAGGTGCGGAATGAGGTTGTTGCCCTTGTCTTTGGCCGTGAAAAAGAGATTGACCAGGTTGACCTGGATCTTGAAGGTGGCGACGGAGGCATCGTCTTCGGGCGCGGCGGGCGCGGTGCTAACCGGCGGCGCATCGGGCGAGGGCGCAAGCTGGCCCCATGCCGAAGCCGATCCGGGCATGGCGAGCAGCAGGAGAGCGGCCGAGAAGAATACGGTTTTCAGGGGGATAGCCATGCCTGTGGGAATAGACGAAAATTCTGTCTCAAGGTCAGCATACGCGCACGGCCAGAGGGCGCGCGGGGCAACCTGTGGAGGCCTGGTGCGTCTGATACTCTGACGAGTGCAAGGGAATGCTCGGAACTCCGTCGGGCACGCGGCATTGATTGCTTCGCACTGCGCACGGCGGATGTTGTTTGGTGAGAGGAAGATAGGCCTGTGATTTCTGGTTTCAAGGCGGCCGCTCTGGTCGCGGGGCTCGGTTTTGGATTGACCACCGCTGCGATGGTTTCAGCGCAGCAGCAAACCCCCTCCGCTCCGGTGCCGGATGCGCCGGCTCCGCAGGCGGCTCCGCTGACCACCGTGACCCGTGGCCCCATTACGCCGGGACTTGGCGCAGGCACGGATAACGATACCGGGGCTGCAGGCACGGGACCGTCCTCGTCGACCCAGCAGCCCGCGCCGCAGAGCTCGACGGCCCCGCCAGCCGCGCAGACGCCGATTCAAGCGACGCCGCCGGCCATGCCGTCTCCGCAGGAGCTCGGCACCATTCTCCGCTTGAACGTGACGTACGTCGAAGTGCCGGTGACGGTGAAGGACTCCAAAGGCAAGCTGGTTCCGGGGCTCACCTGGCGCGATTTCCGCGTCTTTGAGAACGGAACGTATATGCCGCTGAAAGAGTTCTTCGTGGATCCGTTCCCGCTCTCGATTGCATTTGTCATCGACCAGGGACTGACCACCGATGTGATGGCGCGAGTGAACAATTCAATGGGCGCAATCCAGGGCGCGATGTCGCCTTACGACGAGATTGCGATTTTCACCTACAACCACATCGCTCACGAGTGGACCGGCTTTACCGGCGCGCAGAGCGCGCGCGTGCCCGCGGTGCTGTCGATTGCCAAGGCGGCCGGCGAAGAAGAACTGATTCCGGTCAACAGCGGTCCATTGGCCGGCTGCGATATTCACATCAACGGCAACTGTGGCGACCCCACGCTGCAGCCGGGCGGGTCAACGGGAAGTTCGAGCGGCGTGATTACGATTCCCAAGGAAGTGCACACGCTGAACGACGCGATTCTTGAAGCGGCCAAAGAGCTTTCCACGCGTCCCAAAGGGCGGCGGCGGATCATCTACGTGATCTCCGACGGCAAGGAAGCCGGCAGTAGGGCCAGCTACAAGGATGTGCTGCGCTACCTGCAGACCAACAACATTGCGGTGTGGGGCACGCTGGTGGGCGACTCAGCGCGCTGGGGTGAGGGCTATATCAGCCGCTTCCATCTGCCCTTCCAGATGTATGACAACCTGCTGACCAAGTACATCTACGCCACGGGCGGCGAGCCGGACTCGGAAGGCAGCCAGAACGGCATCGAGAAGAGCTACGCCAAGATTGCCGAAGAGGCGCGCACGCAGTACACGCTGGTGTACGCCACGCATGAGTCGGTCTACGACAGCAAGTTCCGCAAGATCGATGTGCGCGTGGAGAGGCCGGGGCTCGAAGTCAATGCCAAGAGCGGGTACTACCCCTCGGCGAGCGATCTGCGCTAGACGGGTTTAAGAGCAAAGAAAAAGGCCTGCGGCGGTTGCCGCAGGCCTTTTTCTGATTTTGTGGCAGACTCCGTGCCAGAGCACCGGAGTCAGGTTCTTGTCGTACGGCCAGATCTTACTTCTGATCGGCGGGAGTGGAGTTCGGCGGCGGGGGCGGCGTGTTCTGCGCGGTCGTGGTGGTCGAAGGCGTATCGTTGATGCCCTTCAGGCCTTCCTTAAACCCTTTGAGTCCTTCGCCCAGTCCCTTGCCCAGCTCCGGCAGCCTTCTGGCGCCAAACAGCAGGAAGGCCACAACTGCCAGCACGATCAGGTGCCATGGCTGTAATAGATCGCCCATTTTTATCCTCCGCGCACGGGTTTGAGCCGGCGCGCTTATCAGGACTATTGTCGCACAAAGGCGGGATAGCAAGGGCGGAGGACGGAAACCGAAGTGCCGCGGCGTCAGTTCACTTTGGCCTGATCACCAAGACGGCCGGTGACCATGGAGAAGAAGCTGCGCAGGTCTTCCTCCTCGCCGATGGTGAGGCGACGATAGACCTTGATGAGCGGAAAGAGGCGCGAGCCTCGGACTTCAACGGCGGGGACGGCGACCACGCCGCCAGGGTAGGGAGTCATCTCCCAGACGCCGGCATAGCGATGGCGCAGCACCTCGCCAAGGTATGCACCCCAGAGGCGGACCTCGAAGTCGAGATCGAGCTCGGGACTTTCGCTTACCAGGACAAGCACTTCGTCGAGGGCGTCGATGGATGCGGCGGAGAAGTCGAGTGTCTGGTGGAAGTGCTCGCGGGCGCGCTCGACGGCGGCGCGGGCATAGCCCTCCATCATCGCTCCCAGATCGGAGAAGGCTTGCGATTCGAGCCTTTCGCGCAGTTGGTTCATCTCATCTCTAGGGTACTCCCGCATGCCCGCTGCGCGAATCCCCGAAAAGGGCATGCGGAGTGGCACTTATGGCACACTTGGAAGGGTACCAACGGAGGCTTTCCCGGTGAAAAGGATGCGTTCTTTTCTGGCCTTGGCGGCTGGTTTTTTGCTTGCCGTCTCCGCAGCAAACTCGGCAAATCGTGAGATTTATCCCGCGCCGGAGCAGGCGAAGGCCGACCTGGCCGCAGCCCTGAAAACGGCTGCCGCCACGCACAAGCGCGTACTCATCGACTTCGGCGGCAACTGGTGCGGCGACTGCCAGGTTCTGGATATCTACTTTCACAATTCGCAAAACCTGCCGATTCTCGACGCCAACTATGTGCTGGTGCATGTGAACATCGGCCACATGGACGAGAACGTGGACATCGCGAAGCGGTTCGACGTGCCGCTGGAAAAAGGCGTGCCTGCGCTGGCCGTGCTGACCGACCGGGGCAAGCTGATCTACAGCCAGACGACCGGACAGTTCGAGGCCATGCGCAGAATGCAATCCTCGTCGGTGACGGATTTTCTGGTGCAGTGGAAGCCGGTGAAGCCGGGCTGCTCGGCGGTCGAGATTACCTGCTAACCGCGGCGCTAGAGTGACAGCGCACAGCAAGGGAGACTCCCTTTGTATTTCGACCTTGAGAACGGGCCGCACAGCACGACGTACAAGCTGCTCATCGGCCTGATTGCGCCGCGCCCCATTGCGCTGGTGACCAGCATGGACGAGGAGGGACGGCTGAACGCAGCGCCCTTCAGCGCGTTCAACTACCTGGGCACGGACCCGCCGATTGTCGCGATTGGCGTGGCCAACCGGCCCAACGCGGAGTTTGTGCCCAAAGACACGGCGCGCAATATCCGCCGCACCGGCGAGTTTGTGGTGAACATTGTGACCGAGGATCTGGCGCAGCAGATGAACGTGTGCGCGGTGGATTTTCCCACGGGCACCAGCGAGCTCGAGATGGCGGGGCTGACGACGACTCCGTCACAGTCGATTCAGACGCCGCGTATTGCCGAGGCGCATGCGGCGCTGGAATGCGTGGAGCATACGACGCTGGAGATTGGCCGCTCGCGCATCATTCTGGGGCGCGTGGTGGCGGCGTATGTCGAGGACAAGTACGTGGACCCGGCGGGGCCGTACATCAAGGCCGAGGAACTGCACGCCATCGGGCGCATGAACGGGCTAGGCAAGTACGTGCGCACCCGCGACGCGTTCCTCACGCTGCCGCGACAGACCATCGACCAGTGGACGAAGGGCGAAAAGGGGACGGTCTAGCCGGAACGGCTCTACGCGATGGGCGCGAGATGTTTGGTCTTGGAGTAGGTGTACTGGATGCGGTGAATCACCGTGATGGTGGAGAGCACGGCCAGAATCCAGAGCACCGGAGCCATGACGCCCCACTTGTTGAAGAGCGCGCCCAGGATGACGAGGACGATGCGCTCCGGCCGCTCCATGAAGCCCACCTTGCAGGAGCCGATAAGAGCCTCAGCGCGTGCGCGGGTGTAGCTCACCATGAGCGAGGTGACCATGACGAAGGCCACCAGCACCACATACCGGAAGCGGTTGATGCGGCCGTAGTAGACCAGCAGGCCGAAGAACAGCACCACATCCGAATAGCGGTCGATCACAGAATCGAAGAATGCGCCGAAGACCGTCACCTGGTTATTGCGGCGGGCGACGCGGCCATCGACCATGTCAAAGATGCCCGCGCCGATGATGACCAGGCCCGCATAGAGGAACATGCGGCTGGCGTTGACGGCGTTGGCGTGGCCAAAGAAAAAGGCCGCAACGATATTGATGACCAGGCCAATGAAGGTGAGGACGTTGGGAGAGATGCGGGTGAGAGCCAGACCGTGCACAATGCGGTCGAGAAGCCAGCCGCAGGCGCGGCCGAAAGCGCTGGTCCAGGTCATTCCAAATCCTAACTAGTTCGCGGAGCCGTTCTCGCTCGCGGCAGCTTCATCGTGAATCGTGGTCAGCTTCAGAATTTCAAGCTCGCGTTTGCCGTTGGGCGTGATGATGGTGGCCACGTCGCCGACACGCTTGCCCACAATGCCGCGGCCGATGGGCGAGGTGGTAGAGATGAGGCCCTTGTTCACGTCAGATTCTTCGCTGGTGACGAGGCGGTAGACGATTTCCTCGTCCTTGGTGGAGTCGTAGACCACAACGGTAGACCCGAAGCCGGCCTTGTCGTGCGGGATATTGGCGAGATTGACCAGCGAGAGCTCGGCCATGCGCCGTTTCAACTGGCCTAGGCGCGCGTTGACAAACTCCTGGCGCTGCTTGGCCATGTGATACTCGGCATTTTCCGACAGGTCCCCGAGCGCCACCGCCTTTTTGATTTCGGCGGGCAGCTCATGGGCAAGCTCGTGCTCCATAGCCTGAATCTCTTTCAGGAGCTGATTTTTGATGTGATCCGGCATTCCTGTTCCGTAGCGGTGAGCTGTCTCGCTCCAACCGCGAGAGATCAAACGCGTGAAATCCCATTATACGCGGGCAGGGGACGGGGTAGAGGCCGGAATGCGGGGCTACGAGGCGGGCGGTTTGTCGCGGTGTTCGTCGAGGAAGGACTGCAGAATCAGCGTGGCGGCCACCTGGTCGACCACCTGCTTGTGCTCCTGGCGGGCGTGGCCGGCTTCATAGAGGATCTGATGGGCCTCGCGGGTGGTGAGGCGCTCATCCCACAGGTGGATAGGCAGCCCGGTGAGCGTGCCCAGTTCGGCAGCAAAGGCTTGGGTGCGGGCGGCGCGTGGGCTCTGGTCGCCGGAGAGATGCAGGGGATTGCCGACCACGATGCCGGCCACGGCGAAGCGCCGGGCCAGACGGGCGAGGGAGCGCAGGTCTTCGCGGGTGCTGCGGCGGCGCTCCAGGGTGAGCACGGGCTGGGCAGTCAGGCCGAGCTCGTCGGAGACGGCCACGCCGATGCGCTTTGCGCCAACATCGAGGGCAAGGTAGCGCGCGATTGGGGCGGGGCCGGGCATAGGTTCAGGATACGGCCGCCGTTCGGTCACCTGTGGAAACAGGTAGTGCCAATGAACTCCCGATACAATAAGGAATTGAGTTAAGTAGAGAATCCACAGGGGCATAACCCGCGTCTTATCGAAGAGCGCTCTAGCAGGGGATGTTGCAAAGCTCATGGCACGCCGCACAGGAAGCAGGAAAAAAAGAGGCTCGGGCGCGGCGGGAACTCTGCTGGTGCTGTTTCTCGTAGTTGTAGCAGCGGCTGCGGCGGCCGCCTGGGTCGTTTTCACGCCGTTCGGGCCAGACACGGAGACATTTGTGGAGATTGCTCCGGGAACCTCGGCGACGCGGATTGCCGTGGAGCTGGAGTCGGCGGGGATTGTGCGCACGCGGTACGCCTTTGACCTGGTGCGGAGCTGGAAGCGCGGCACGCTCCGGGCGGGCGAGTACCGGTTCGACCATGCCGCGACGGTCCTCGATGTCTACGCGCGCATCCAACGCGGAGACGTCTACACGAAGACGGTGGTGGTGCCGGAAGGCGCGAACATCTTTGACATCGGCGCGCGGCTGGAGCAGGCAGGGTTTGGAACGCAGCAGGAGTTTTTGAAGCAGGCGGCGCAGCAGACGGCGCTGATCGCGGACATCGATCCGGGGGCGAAGAGCCTGGAAGGCTATCTGTTTCCGGATACGTACCACTTTCCGCGCAAGGCCACGCCGAACCAGATAGCAGCGGCGATGGTGCGGCGGTTTCGCCAGCAAGCGGCGCAGATTGGCTTGAAGGAGAATGTGCACGAAGTGGTGACTTTGGCTTCGCTGATCGAGCGCGAGACGGCAGTGGACCAGGAGCGCCCGCTGGTGGCCAGCGTCTTTGACAACCGGCTCGAGAAGAAGATGCCGCTGATGACCGACCCCTCGGTGATTTATGGGCTGGAACTCCAGAAGCTGTGGCGCGGGACGATTTATGAGAGCGATTTGAAGCGAGACACGCCGTACAACACCTACAAACATGCGGGTCTGCCGCCGGGGCCGGTGGCGAATCCCGGTCTGCCCTCGCTGCGCGCGGCCATGCATCCGGCAGAGACGGACTATCTCTACTTTGTGGCCGCGGGCGAGAATCCGCAGGGGCACTCGCTGTTTGCCGCAACCCTGGCCGAGCACAACCACAACGTGGCGGGCTATCGCGCGGCGATGAAGAAGGCAGGCGCACGATGAAGGTTCTGCTGCGAGCCTGCGCAGCGCTGCTGCCCGCGCTGCTGCTGGCGGGCTGTTCGCTGTTTCCCACCACGCGCAAACTACCCGTGCCCAAGCAGCCCACGATTACGCAGACGGTTTCTCCCGAGGACCTGGTGGCGCAACTGAACAAGCGCTGGGACGGGATGAATGCGCTGACGGCGACGGTCGAGATTCAGGCGACCGAGCTCAAGAGCAAGGAAGGCGTGGCGAAGGATTTTCCTTCCTGCCGCGGCTTCATCCTGATTCGCAAGCCGGATATGCTGCGCGTGGTGGCGCAATACTTTGGCGTGCGGGTGTTTGAGCTGGGCAGTGACGGCAAGACCTTCACGCTCTCGATTCCGACCAAGAACAAGGCGATTGAAGGCTCGAATACGCTGGAGAAGCGCTCGACCAATCAGCTCGAAAATCTGCGGCCGGGATTCTTCTTCGACGCGATGATGGTGCGCGGGCTGGATCCGGATAACTACTACTCGGTGACGGCCGATACCGAGACGATTGAAGACGCGCAGAAGAAGCATCTCTATATTGTTCCCGAGTACGTGCTGGGCGTGACGCGCACCAATGCGGGCAGCCACGACCTGATTCCGGTGCGGGTGATCACCTTCCATCGCGACGATCTGCTGCCCTACCAACAGGATCTCTACGACGACAAAGGGAACCTCGAGACCGAGGTCTACTACACCCGTTACGCGGACTACGGCGGCCACAAGTATCCGTCGGTAGTGACGATCAAGCGGCCGCTCGAAGGGATTCAACTGGTGCTGACGGTGGAGCGCGTGGTCGAGAATCCCGATCCGCCGCTCAAGGACAGCCAGTTTGAGATCAAGCTGCCCGAGGGCACACAGATTCAGCACCTCGAGTAAGAGCCGCAATCATGGTGCGGGTGTGAGCGTGTCGTTGTGTGGCGCGCGGCCGGTGCTGCTGAGGTGGCTGTAGAAGCCGAGATCGGCGCCGGTGAGCGTTTTCACGATATAGACAATTTGCCCGTAGTGCTGGCCGAAGTGTTCGACTGCCTGATAGACGGCGGCCAGGCCGGTCACGGTGTAGCCCTGGATCTCGTAGATGCGCGTGAGATGTTCCGGGGTGAGACGCGCCAGCACGGCATCGCACTCCTGCATCGTTGCGCCGAGCCGGTCGAGCAGCTCGCGGCGCGAGATGAGCCGGCGCTCGTTGAACTCAACCGGGCGGTTGCGCTCATCGCGATAGCCGTTGAACGACGCCACAAGCCACTGGCCGACGTTGCCATTCAGGTGAAGAATCAGATTGCCGATGCTGTTGCTGGCTGCGTTGGGCCGCCACCAGATCTGTTCGTCGGTCAGCAGCTCGACGCTGCTCTTGAGGCGTGGCCAGTATTGATCGATGAGCTTGTTGCGGGAGAACTCCAGAAACAGGGAAGAGACTTGTGGTGCCTGCGTAGTCATGCGGGATATTGTAGGCGAGTTGTGATGACGGCGAGTTGTGCTGGCGGTGACCGATTGAATCCGGGCACCGCCAACGCCAACATCAGCGCGCGCCGTGCATCAGTTCGTTGTAGCGGCGGGCATATTCGGCCTTGTAGGCATCGACGGCCGCCGCGAAGCTGAGCTGCGGCGTGCCGGGCTTTCTGCTCCAGTGGATGTGGACTTCATGCGCTGCTGGAGCGATCGAAACGCATGTGCCCGATTCCAGCGATGCGACGGCGGCGGGCTTTCCATCCACGGTGACGGAGCTGACCTGCATGAACCAGGGCAGATGAAGCTCAATCGATTTCGGAGCGTGATCAAATTGTGGATGGAGCTTGAGGACCGCTTCGCCGTCGTTCGGTTGCTCGAGAGTGAAGGCAACCGTCCCGAAGTACGTGGGAGTCTGCGAGACGGCGATGGTCTTGCCCGCGCCGATCCAGTCTGGTGAGACGACGCTGAGCAGGTGCAGCTGGTCGCCCTCTTCGCGCAGGAGCATGGTGCGCAGGAGCGTGCGGTACTCGGCGGCGAACCAGCCGTGGGGCGCGAGGTTGTCCTGGAAGTTGCGGTCACCCCAGGGATGGATGGCGTACTCGAAGCCGGCGTGCGTGGAGCTGGTGTGGACGAGCAGGGCATAAAGTTCGTTGACGGCCTGCTCCTGATCGCTGGCGTCGCCGCGGATCGCTTCCGTCATGGTGTTCTTGATGGTGAGATAGTGGTGCAGGAACTCGCCGTTGGCATAGGTCATGATGCCCTCGGCGTACTTGGCCTGCGTGACCTTGAGCGTGGCGGTCACACGCGGGTCGTGCGGGTCGAGCGTGGGCTCGGGCACGACCGCGAGCAGGTTGCCCCAGTCGTAGCCGCCCTTCTGGCCGTCGAGCGCCGGCGGAATGTAGCCATCGTGCGCGGCGGCCTGCGCATCGAGCACCTTGAAGAACGCGGCGTGGTAATCGTCGTACTCTGCCTGCCATGCCTTGGCGAGATCGGAATGGCCGGTCTCATTCGCCATTTGAATCGCGAGCTTCAATCCGGAGAGCGCGAGGAAGTTGTAGCCGGTGAGGTGGCCGGGAACAAACTCGTTATCGCGCACATCGCTGGCGGGCATGATGTGCAGCGGGTCGGCGGCGCGGGCCTGCTTGAGCCACGCGACAGCGCGGTCAATCTGCGGCAGCGCCCACTCGGCGAAGGCCCTGTCGTGCGTGATGCGGTAGTGCTGGGAGTAGCCCCAGACAGCCTCGCCCCAGCCGTCGTACTGCTGCTCCTGCGACAGGAAGTTGCCGTCGGGCTTCTGCGACTTGGCGAAGAAGTCGAGGTCCTGCTTGGCGATCTCGGGATAGCCGGTGACGTCGTAGCTGTGCACGATGTCCGCGCCGTCGCGCAGGAAGAATGAGTGGTAGTGAAGCTTGTTGACGGTTTGGATGTAATCGGGACCGATGTGATCGCGGGCGATGAGGTCGTAGAGCAGGTTGATGTCGAAGGTATCGACGACCTTCTGCTCCGGCAGATTCACCTGCATGCCTTCGGCGAGAATCTTGTTCCAGAAGCCGACGACCTGCGTCTTCGCTGCGTCAAAAGAGGCGCTGCCAATGGCGGCCAGCGTGCCGGGGTCCGCGGTGGGAACCACGGGCATCTTGAAGTCGAGGGTTTCTTCCTCGCCGGCCTTGAGCAGCTTGGAATAGGTCACGATACCGACGGCGACGGTGGGATCGACGGTGAGCTTCTTCGGTTTGCTCACGTCCTGCACATTGTTGTAGTAGCCGTGCAGGGTCCAGCCCTGTGTGCTGTAGCCCGCGGGGAATGTGTAAAGGAGCCTGCTGTCGCGCAGGAAGCCGTCCGCGCTATAGGAGTAGATCCAGTCAGAGTTGAAGTCCTCGCCGAGTTGGCGGTAGTCGCCGGGGAACTTGCCGGTGCTGGGGCGGGTAAAGCGGTTCTCGCCGTGGTTCGCGCCGGTGTTGTTGGGCGCGTCATAGCGCACGCCGGTGGCGAGGATGGCGCGGGTGGTCTCGCTGCCTTCGTTCTTAATGGACACACGAATGAAGTTGACCAGCGTGCCCTCGGGCTGGCCGTCGAGCGTGGCCGCGAACATCGTGAAGCGATAGACGAGGCCGTCGCGGGTGAAGCTGTAATGAAGGATGGGCAGGTGGTCGTCTTCAAGGGTGCGGATGCGCACGCTGGTGGGCGTGAGCTCGGGGCCGGAGAAGAACATCAGCTCGCCGTAGCCGGTGCGCAGGTAGCCCTCGGGCGTGACTTCGGTGGCGGCCTCGGCATCCATCATGCCGATCTCGTCCGTCGGCGCGGAGTAGTAGGAGAACGGCTCGCCGGGTTTGTCCATCGCGGGCGAGACCATCTGTGCGTGCAGAAGTGAGTGCGGCAGGACGGTGAGCAGCAGACCGGCCCCAAGCAGAGCAGACAAACAAGGTTTCTTCATGGCAGGAAAAGGCTACCGCATCGGACCCCGGCGGTACAGAGACATGCGCGGCCGTTTTGGTCTGTGCTAGTATCCCGGCAAGCACCAGCACTGCAACTTGGTTTGAATCAGTCAAATCAACCCAATCAATCGCCTCGCACGCCGGGAGGGCGGCTCGTCCGCACAAGGAAACCAACGATGGAACCCACCCTACGCCCGCTCACACTCGGGGAGATTCTGGACCGCACCGCGCAGCTTTACCGCACCAACTTTCTCTTGTTTGCCGGCATCGCCTCGGTCTACGCGGGTGCGCTGCTGGTGGTAAGCCTGGCGCAGATTTCCGTGACGGAATGGCTGCGCGTGCACCACATGATGCAGGCTATGGTGGTTGCGACCGTGGCTGGCGCGCTGGCCATCTGGCCGGTGATCCTGGTGTGCGGAGGCATTGCCGTTGCGGCCAACAACCGCGCCGTGGCATGGCTGCACCTGGGCCAGCCCGCGACGATTCGCGGCGCCTATGCGAGCATACTGCCCCGCATCGGCCGGTACCTGTGGCTCATGATCATCACCACGTTTGTGGTGTGGGTGCCGTGCGCGCTGGTCTACGGCGGCTACCTGGCCTTTGTGCTGCTCTACGTGAAGCCTAAAGGCGTACTCAACGCCGCCACGGCCGGGGCCAACACCCAGGCGCTCGCCGTGTTTCTGGGCGTCTCTGTGGTGTTTGGCCTGCTGCTGCTGGGCGCGCTGGTCTATGCCACGATGATGGGCCTGCGCTACTCGCTGGCCGTGCCGGCCTGCGTGATTGAGGAGATCAAGGCCCGCGCGGCCATCCGCCGCAGCATTGAGCTGACCAAAGGCGCGCGCGGGCGCATCTTTCTGCTGGCGCTGCTGGTCATCGCCATCGAACTGGGGCTGGTAATGATCACCCAGGCCTTCTTCATGTTCGCGCTGGTCAAGTATCACGGGCAGCTTCCGTTTGCGCTGCGCGCGCTGCAACAGGTGGTGGCGTTCTTCACCAATACGTTTGTCGGTCCGATTTATGCTACCGGTTTCACGCTCTTCTACTATGACCAGCGGGTGCGCAAGGAGGGCTTCGACATTGAGTGGATGATGAGCGCCGCCGGACTGAGCGCGCCGCCGCCCGCAGAACTGCCGCAGCCGAGTGTGCCCGACGCGGAGCCGCTGGCGCCGCAGGAGCCGGAGAGTGCGCATGAATGAACCGCTGCACCCGCTGACGCTGGGCGAGGTTCTCGACCGCACCGCGCTGATGTATCGCGCGCGGTTTCTGGTGTACCTCGGCATCGGCGTGGTGCCCACCGGCATCCTGGTGGTATTTGCGGCGTTGAGCTTTGCGCTGCTGACCTGGGCCGGCGTAATGAGCAATGACGCCGCAGACGCGGGAACGCGGGCTGTGGCGGCCTTTCTCGCCATTGGTGTGGTGGGCTTGATTGGCGTGCCGGCGTATATCGGCGCGAGCTCGCTGGGCTGGGCGGCGCTGTGCGACGCGGCCTCGCGCGGCTTTCTCGGCGAGAGAGTGACCATTCGCGGATCGTTCGGCAACGCCTGGCGGCGCGGCTGGAATCATGTCGGGCTTTACCTGCTCATTGGACTGTCCACCGCAATCGGGCCGTTCGTGGCGTTCTTTATTGTTTTGATGATCATGGCCGGTCTCGGTGCGGCGGCGCGTCAGGCAGGCCTGGGCGGCGTGATTTCGTTTTTCTTCGGAGCGAGCATGTTCATCCTGTTGCCGGCGCTGTTTGTCTTTGCAGTGTGGATGCTGCTGCGGCTGGGCCTGGCGTTTCCCGCGTCGGTGGTGGAAGAGATCAGCGCGTGGAGCGCGGTGAAGCGCGCGGCGGTGCTGAGCAACGGCACCAAGGGCCGCATGATCCTCCTCTTTCTGCTGGGCTACGCGGTCAATATGCTGCTGATGATCAGCTTCATGGTGCTGATCGTGATCATCATGGCGTTGATTCCCGGATCGAATACGGCGGCGCACGCGCAGCGCGAGGGGCAGATCCTCCTCTTTGCCTGGTATGGGCTCTCGTTCGCGGTGCAGGCGTTTACGCGGCCGGTTTATGGCATTGGACTGACGCTGTTTTATTTCGATCAGCGGATACGCAAGGAAGGCTTCGACATCGAGTGGATGATGCGCGGCGCGGGGATGATTGCGCCTCCTGCACCGCAGCCTGAACCGGAGGCGGTGCCGTGGCTGCCGCCGATTCCGGCCGCGACAGCGGAGGTCGCGGGCACAAACACTGCTGGACATGCGTCGGATATTCCGCCGGCCGCCGGAGACCCGGCATGACGCAGACGCTGCGGCCTATGACGCTGGGGGAAATCCTCGACCGGACATTTCAGATTTACCGGTCGCGTTTTGTCGTGTTTTTTGGAATTGCGCTATTGCCTGCGCTGGTGATGCTTGTGGTCAATCTCGCCTCGACGTCATGGATTTTGTATCATCCGCTGCAGGGCAGAATCATCATCTTCCACAAGTCCTTCGCCAGTCTTTTGTGGACACTTGTGCTGTGGCTGGCGAATGGATTCTTCTATTTGCTTGCGCGTTCAGGATTCGTACGGGCTACGGCGGGATGGATCGCAGGTAGCCGGCCATCGCTCCACGATTGCTTATCCGTCGTGACGCGTCGATGGAAGTCCGTACTCGCGCTCGATCTGTTCGAGCAGGCAGCAGTGATTCTGGTGCCGGGCGGCGGCTTCATCCTTGGCGCATTGGCCATCGCTTTCTTTCACCAATCTGCCTCGCAGTCTCTGGTTAACAATGTCGTCTCGGCGCTCGCTGGGATGGCGCTGTTGATTGCAGCAGCGGTGCTCTACGCGTGGCTCGGCATCTGTCTTTCACTCAGCTTTCCGGCGCTGCTGGCAGAGGATGTCGGCTGGTACGAAGCCGTAAAGCGATCCTGGCGGCTGGTGCGCGGCTCGTTTGCGCGCGTGCTTTCGATGTGGATTCTCCTGGTCGTACTTACCGGAGTCGTGAACCTGTCGCTGCGGTGGCTCGCGTACTTCATTCTGAGTGCTGCTCGGTTGGAATGGATGGGCTGGGGGCACGGGTTGCCTTACTTCGCGGTGTACAGCCTGATCGCTACAACGATTGCCACTCTTGTGGGCCCCATCTATCCCATCGCGGTCACCCTCATCTACTATGATCAGCGCATACGCCGCGAGGGGTATGACATCGAGTGGATGATGCGCGCCGCCGGATTGAACGCTCCCGAGATTGCACCCGCAGTGGCAGAGCCAGGTGCGCCTGTGCCGGTCTCCGCTGCGCCGCTGCGTGTCGAGGATGGGCCGGCTTGAGTCTTCGCCCGATCCCTTTGCGCGCTCTCTGCTGCGCTGCGCTCGCCGCCGCTTTCGCCCTGCCAGGGCCGACCGCGCATGCCGCGCAACTCAATCTCAATGCGCATCCAGCACCGTCTCCCGGCCATTGGCGGGATGCTTCGCTCGATGAGTACCGAGCGCACCTCGCGGCGCTGGTGCCCATTGTGGATGCGTGCGCGAAGGCCCGCGACTTGAAGACCTGCGATCCGCTGCTGGTGGGCCCGGATGACAACATTCCTTTTGGGCAGGGCCGGCGGCTGATTCGCTATGGCTGGCTGCGGGTGCTGCTGTCGCGCGCGGAAGACCCCGACCAGAAGCCCAGCAAGAAGTCCATAAAATCAGCCACGCCGGACCACGAGAACGACGAGCCTGCAGGCACGCGTCCGCCGCCGGTAACCACGAGCGCGCTGCTGGAAGCGGCGAAGGCGCGGCTGGCGGCCGACCTTGCGCAGACGGAGGTTGCTGCTGCGCCTGAGCCCGCGCATACGGCCGAGCGCGCAGCGATGCGGCAGATTCTGGCCGGCAAGGATTTTCGCGGAGTGGAGCAGCAGAGCGTGCGCGACACGCTGCTGGAAAAGCTGGGCAACTGGCTCGACAATCTTTTTGCCCATGCCGCTGGGCTGCGCGCGCGTGCTGCGTGGGTGGGCCGCGTGCTGGTGTGGGGCTTTGTGGCGGGCGTGTGCATCGCGCTGGTGTGGGCGCTGCTGCAGATGGAGCGCCGCTGGCGGGTGCGGCTGGTGCCGGATGATCGAGCACCCGCACCGGGTGCGGCTTCAGCGCGTGCGTGGCAGGCATGGCTGGACGATGCGCGCCGCGCCGCGGCGGCAGGCCAGTGGCGCGAGGCGATCCACTTTGTCTACTGGGCGTCGATTTCACGGCTGGAGTCGCGGCGGCTGTGGCCCGCGGACCGCGCGCGCACACCACGCGAATATCTGGCGCTGGTGGCGGCGGACGATCCGCGCAAGGCAGGGCTGGCGGCGCTGACCGGCAGCTTTGAGCGGACGTGGTATGGCGGCCGTGCGGCGGGACCGAGCGAATATCAGCGCGCGGAAGAGCTGGCGTCCGCGCTGATTGAAGGCGGTGCGCGATGATGTTTCTCTCTTCGCTCGACGCGCGCGACCGCAAGCTGCTGCTCTGGAGCGTGGGCCTCGCCATCACGCTGGCCGTGGTGATCGGCTTCTTCCTGCCCAACAGCAACGACAACGACAATCCGCTGCCGTCGAGCTATCTGGCTGGGCAGCATGGCGCGCGCGCAGCCTATGAGACGCTGCTCAACGCTGGCTATCCGATCGAGCGCTGGGAGCGGCCGCTCGATGAACTTGCCGCGACAGCGGGACCGCAGACGGTTGTGATTCTGGCTGAGCCTTTCTCGCGTGAGACGAATGACATCAAGGCCGTGCGCGAAATTCTCGACAAGGGCGGCCGCGTGCTGGCGACAGGCTTCTGGGGCGCGTTTCTGTTGCCGGATGGGCAGCCCGATACGCCGAAGCAGTTCACCTTTGCCGCGTGCAAACTGGAGCCCGAGGGATTGGGCGCGCTGGCCTCGACAGGTGAAGTGTGGATGGTGCCCCAGGCCACGTGGCAGGTGGGCAATCCGGTGCATCACATCGAGTACACCTGCGCTGGGCAGCCGGCGGTGGTGGACTATGCGTATGGCAAGGGGCACGTGGTTTGGTGGGCCAGCGCGACACCGCTTGAGAACGGTTCGCTGGCCCGCGCCAACGATCTCGATCTGCTGCTGAACTCGCTGGGGCCGCGCGAGGGGCATCGCTTCTATTGGGACGAATCGCTGCACGGTGACATCCGCTCGACATGGAGCTATGCGGCTGGCCCGGCGCTGACCATGCTGCGCGCGGGGCTGCTGGTGCTGGGTCTCTTCATCGTGTTCAGCTTCAGCCGGCGCAGCGGCCCGGTGCGCGATCTGCCTGCGCCGGTGCGCGCCGCGCCGGTTGAATTTCTTGAAGCGCTGGGCTCGCTCTATCGCAATGCAGGCGCGGCCTCGACCGCGGTTGCCGTGGCGCTGGAGCGCTTTCGCCGGCGCAGTCTGCGGCTGTGCGGGCTGCGGCCGAGCGCGATGGGCGCGTCGGAGCTGGCGGCGGCCATTCGCAGACGGTTTCCGAATGCGGACCCGGCGCTTGAGGCAGACCTTGCCGCTGCGGAAGATGCGACGTGGACTGAAAATCTTGAGCCACGCGCAGCGCTGAAACTGGTGCAGGCTCTGGCAGCACATCAGCAGAAGCTTGAGAGAGCGGCGCGGCCGGGCTACTCGGCAGCGAACAATAAAGACACCGATTCCACAACGCAGGAAAGGGCCTCATGAGCCAGGAAGAATTTCAGCCGTCGAATGAAAATCTCGAAACGCCGCAAACACTGCAGGCCACCAGCAAGCTGATCGAACATGCGCGCACGCAGCTGGGCCGCGTCATCAGCGGGCAGAACGCGGTGATCGAAGAAGTGCTGATCGCGGTGCTGTGCCAGGGCCACGCGCTGCTGGAAGGCGTGCCCGGCATTGCGAAGACGCTCACCGTGAAGGCGCTGGGGCGGCTGCTGGGCCTCGGCTTCCAACGCGTGCAGGCCACGCCGGACCTGATGCCCGCCGATATTCTGGGCACGAGCATTCTGCGGCCCGGCACGGATGCGTTCACGTTTCACGCCGGGCCGGTGTTCACCGATCTGCTGCTGGTGGATGAGATCAACCGCATGCCTCCGCGCACGCAGGCCGCGCTGCTGGAGTGCATGGAAGAGCGGCAGGTGACGATCGACGGCCAGCGGCGGCCGCTGCCTGCATGGTTCACGGTCTTCGCGACGCAAAACCCCGTCGACTTTGAAGGCACATATCCGCTGCCCGAGGCGCAGCTCGATCGCTTTCTGATGAAGATTCGCGTGGCGTATCCGGCCGAGGCCGAGGAGTTGCAGATTCTTGAGCGGCATCATGCGGGCTCGGGCGCGGGGCTGCTGCAGGATGCGGCGATCGAGCCGATTCCTGCGGGGCTGCTGGATGCTGCGCATGCCGAGGTGCGCGCGATTCGCATTGAGCCGGAGCTTTATGGATACATTCTTGCCTTGACGCGGCGCACGCGCGAGTGGCCGACGCTGCTGCTGGGCGCGAGCCCGCGCGCGGCGCTGTGCGTGATGCTGGTGGCCCAGGCAGCGGCTGCGTTCGATGGGCGCGACTATCTGGTTCCCGACGATGTGAAGCGCGCCGTGCCGCCGGTGCTGCGGCATCGTGTGATTCTCAAGCCGGAGGCGGAGCTTGAGGGCTTCGACGCCGACCGCGTGCTGGCCGATGTGATTGCGGCGGTGCCGGTGCCGCGGCAATGATTGCTCCCTCATTGCATCCTGAGCCGGTGCGCGCGGCCTGCGTGCGGCGCAGGCGATGGGGCTTCGGCCTCACGCCGCGCTCCATTGGGCTGCTGGTGGCAGGATTCGTGTGGCTGGTGCCCGGCTTCTGGAACGGCACGCTCGCCTACGCGATGATTGGCTGGGATGTGCTGGTGCTGCTGGCTGCGGTGCTCGATGGGCTGCGGCTGCCGGCGTCGGCGCAGATCACGCTGGGACGCACATGGAGCAACGCGCCCGCACTCGACAGCGAGACTGAGATTGAGCTGAGGGTCGAGAACAACGGCCGCGTGATTCTGGAGTGCCGGCTGGAAGATGATCTTCCGACCGCGCTCACGCCGGAGATTGCGGTGCATCAGGTGTCGGCGTTTCCGCGTGTGCCGGCCACGGTGCGTTATCGCGTGGAGCCGCAAGAGCGCGGCGACTGCGACGCCGGCTCGCTTTACATTCGCTATCGCTCGCCGCTGGGGCTGGCGGAGCGCTGGGCGCAGGCGCCGCTGGCGCAGCGGGTGCGCGTGTATCCCGCGCTGCGCACGGGCGAAGAACAGCAGATTTTTCTTGCGCGCAGCCGGCAGATCGATCTGCAACTGCGGCAGGCGCGGCAGCGCGGCCTTGGCCGCGACTTCGAGAGCCTGCGCGACTACCGCGAGGGCGACGATCTGCGCGACATCTGCTGGACGGCAACCGCGCGGCGCGGCACTCCTATCACGCGGCAGTATCAGACGGAGCGCAGTCAACCAGTTTGGATTGTGCTCGACTGCGGCAGACTGATGCGCTCGCGCGTGGCGGCGTTGGCGCCGGGACGTGCGGCGCTGCCGGTAGGCGAGCCCGGTGCACGTGTGCATTCCAAGCTCGACTTCGCCTGCACCACGGCCGTATCTCTGGCGCAGCTTGCGCTCTTCTCCGGTGACCGTGTCGGGTTGTTGGCGTATGGGCAGGGCGTTCAGCAGCGGTTGCTGCCGGGGCGCGGCGCGGCCCATCTGCGGCAGGTGATTGAGGCGCTGGCGCAGGTGCACGCGGAGACCAGCGAGGCCGACCATCTGCGCGCCACGGCGATGCTGAACCGGCTGCAGCCGCGGCGGTCGCTGATTTTGTGGATCACAGATCTCGCGGAGACGGCGATGCGGCCTGAGGTCATCGACGGCGCGCTGCAACTGTTGCGGCGGCATGTGCTGCTGTTCGTCGCCATGGCGCAGCCGGAGGTGGAGCTGATTGCCGACGCGCGGCCCAAAAGCGTGGATCAGATGTTTCGCGCGGCAGCGGCGCAGGAGATGGCGGGGCGCCGCGAGGTGCAGCTCGCGCGGCTGCACGAGCAGGGCGCGCTGACCCTCGATCTCAACCCCGAGGCGCTAACGTCGAGCGTGCTGAATCAATATCTGACCGTAAAAGAACGGGCGATGGTGTAAGCGCCTGCGGTGCGGCGGCCTTTCGCTTACTTCTTTTCCGCTTCGCCTTCAAGCTGCGGCAAGGTCGAGCCCGTGCTCAGCGTGAGCAGGCCGCTCTCGGAGTAGACGCGCAGCTTGTCGCGGGTGTCGGTGATGTCGAGGTTGCGCATGTGCAGCTGGCCGATGCGGTCGCGCGGCGAGAATGTCGACTCGCCCTTTTCCATCGTGAGCCGCTCCGGCTTGAAGGTCAGGTTGGGCGACTCCGTATTCAGAATCGTGTAGTCGTTGCCGCGGCGCAGCTCCAGCGTGACTTCACCAGTGATGGGCCGCGCCACCCAGCGCTGCGCGCTCTCGCGCAGCATGATGGCCTGCGAATCGAACCATCGTCCCTGGTAGAGCAGGCGGCCCAGCTTGCGCCCGTTCTCGCGATACTGCTCGATCGTGTCTTCGTTGTGAATGCCGGTGATGAGCCGCTCGTAGGCGATGTAGAGAAGCGCGAGGCCCGGCGCTTCATAGATGCCGCGGCTCTTGGCTTCGATGATGCGGTTCTCAATCTGGTCGCTCATGCCCAGACCGTGCCGCCCACCAATGCGGTTGGCCTCAAGCAACATCTCGACGTGATCGGCGAATTCCACGCCGTTGAGCGCCACGGGCAGCCCTTCGAGGAAGCTCATCGTAATCTCTTCGCGCTTGACCTCGACATCGTCGCGCCAGAAGGCCACGCCCATGATCGGGCTCCACGATGCGGATGCTGCTCGACAAGAGCTCAAGTTCCTTGGCTTCGTGCGTCGCGCCCAGAATGTTCGAGTCCGTCGAGTAGGCCTTTTCCGCGGACATTTTGTACGCGAAGCCGGACTTCGTCATGAAGGCCGACATCTCCGCGCGGCCGCCGAGCTCGTCGATGAATACGTCATCGAGCCAGGGCTTGTAAACGCGCAGGTCGGGGTTCACCAGCAGGCCGTAGCGATAGAAGCGCTCGATGTCGTTGCCCTTGTAGGTCGAGCCGTCGCCCCAGATGGAGACGTCGTCTTCCTTCATCGCGGCCACCAGCATGGTGCCGGTGACGGCGCGGCCAATGGGCGTGGTGTTGAAGTAAGCAACCCCCGCCGTTGTGATGTGGAACGCGCCCGACTGCAGCGCGGCCAGCCCTTCGCGCACCAACTGCGCGCGGCAGTCGATGAGCCGCGCCTTCTCCGCGCCATATTCGATGGCCTTGCGCGGGATCTCGTCGTAGTCCTTCTCGTCGGGCTGGCCCAGGTTGGCGGTGTAGGCGTAGGGGCGCGCGCCTTTGAGTTTCATCCAGTGCAGCGCGGCGCTCGTGTCTAGGCCGCCGGAAAAAGCAATGCCGACCTTTTCGCCGGCAGGAAGATGTTCAAGGATGTTCGACATGACGGTACGGCCCTTCAGGAGCGGGAATGCGCCTCGAATCCGAAGAAGAAGAGGACTCTCTATTTTACGGTTTGCGAGCGCGATGCCTGCTCAATGAGTGATGAATCGCACTAATCGATCGCGGGCCGCACGGCGCGGGCAAAGGCCCACTTGAGCTCCTCGATGCCCTCGCCGGTCACCGCGGAGATCGCGTAGAAGTCCAGCTTGCGGCGTTTGGCATGAGCCCTCAGCTTTTTCAGCTTCTCCGGGTTGGCCGCGTCCATCTTCGTGGCGACCACGATCATGGGCTTTTCGGCGATGCCGTTGCCGAAGCTCGCCAGCTCCTTGTTGATGACCTTGAAGTCTTCGACGGCATCTTCGCGGCCGGAGGCGTCGGAGACGTCGACCAGGTGCGCCAGCACGCTGGTGCGCTCAATGTGACGCAGGAACTGCATGCCGAGTCCCTGGCCGAGATGTGCGCCCTCAATGAGTCCCGGCACGTCGGCAACCACAAAGCTCTGCTGGTCCGGCTCCTCGCCCACCGTCACCACGCCGAGGTTCGGCTCAAGGGTGGTGAAGGGATAATCAGCAATCTTTGGCTTAGCCGCCGAGATGCGCGCGATCAGCGTGGACTTGCCCGCGTTGGGGTAGCCAACCAGGCCAACATCCGCCAGCAGCTTCAGCTCCAGGCGATAAAGCCGCTCCTCGCCAGCGCGGCCCAGTTCGTGCTCGCGGGGAGCCTGGTGGGTGCTGGTGGCGAAGTGCTGGTTGCCGCGTCCGCCTCGCCCGCCTTTGGCCACCACAAGGCGTTCGTCGGGGTGCTGAAAGTCGTGGACAAGCTCGCCGGTTTCCTGGTCGTAAAGCGCTGTGCCAACAGGGACTTGCAGGGTGATTGAGTCGCCATCCTGGCCGCTGCAGTTGGAGCCCATGCCGTGCTCGCCGCGCTGCCCCTTGTGCTCCGGGTTATAGCGGAAATGGATGAGGGTATTGTGGCGTTGCGAGGCTACCATCACCACGTCACCGCCGCGCCCGCCGTCGCCGCCGGAGGGGCCGCCGCGGGGCACGAACTTCTCCCGCCGGAAGGCCATGCAGCCATTGCCGCCGTCGCCGGCCTTCACGCGAATTTTTGCTTCATCGATAAACATTGCCGAATCCATGCGCCGGGCGTCTCGAGAGCGGCCCTCACAGGCGGCTCCGGCGCAATAGGCGCGTCTCTTCAGTGTACCGGAGGCGGAGCTGCGCTGCATGCTGGGAGGGCATTGGCCTGCCGGTGTTTGCGCGTGTTTAGAATTTACTGATTACTTTCAAAAATTGCAGTAGAATGCGGTGCAGATTATCTCCACAGGAAATGTGCGCGGCCCTCTGCCGGATCGCTGGCAGGTTTGCGCGCGAATCCTGATGCGGACCTGTCGCCAGAGCGGGCCGCTGGAGCGATTGCTTTGGTTCCCAGAGTCTGCCGCCGGGAGAGTGATCTCGATGGCCGCATGCCGCATGCTTCGGTTCTTGGTCTGTGCTGCGCTGGTCGCGGCAGGGGCGGGGCGGTGTGCGCGGGCCCAGAGTGAGGCAGGCGCGCTGGCGGGGCGGGTGACGGATCTGCACTCGCGGCCCATGAATGGCGCAACGGTGATTGTGCGCAATCAGGCGACGGGTGTCGAGGCCCGGACGGTGACCGCGCGCAACGGAAGCTATCGATTTGGAAATCTGGGGCCGGGCGAGTACTCGCTCACGGCCGAGGCGCAGAACCTGGGCCAGGGCCGGCTTGACGGCATTGTGATTGTGGCCGGCCACGAGGCGCGGGTGCAGGCGGCGCTGGAGTTTCAGCAGCCGCCGCTGCGCAGCCGGACGGTGGTGGTTGCTTCAATACCCGCAGCAGTCGAGCCGCAGCCTGCCCATGTCGCGAGCGCCGTGCCGACCAGAAGCGTTCCCGCGCCGCTGGTGCACGCTTCGAGTGCGGCGAGAGAAAACCTCGCTCCGGAGCATCCCACTGTGAGCGCTGCTCTGACAATGGAGAGCCTCGCGGTTGCACAGCCGGCGGCGCGACCCACTCCTGCTCCGCAATTGAGGCGCGCGGAGCCACCCGAAACCATGGCATTGCTGTTGCCGCGTCCGATGCCTGCAACTGTCCCGGCTGCGCCGGGTGTTCTTGCCGTGCGTGGAACGGTGCTGCCAACTGTGTTGCATCCTGCAGCAATTGCCGCGGTGCCGCAACTGCTCGGTTCCGGCGCGGCGCTGGTACGCGTTGCCGCGCTCTCGGCGCGCGCGGCTGCGTTGAGTGCGTCGCTGCCGGGCAATGATGCTGCCGCGCAGCCGGTGACGACGTTTACCGCGGCGCAGATTCAGGCGCTGCCGCTGGCCGAGGGAAGGTGGGAGCCGCTGGTTCTGGATGACATCACGACCGCGCCCGACGACAGCCAGGACCAACTGCCGACCGAGGGCCGCGAAGCCGCGGTGGGAATCGCCGTGGATGGCGTGACGACGCGGCTTGCCTTCGGCGCGCAGACGACGGGCCGCGCGCATGGACGGGCCGCATCGCTGATTGGGCCGGGATCAAGCGACGCCGCGCTGCGCGAGGTGCAGACCGCCATGGGCAACGCGGAGGAGCTGACGGGCCGCTCGCTCGGCGGCCATGCCCGCGTGGAAACCGAGCGTGGCGGCGACGCGCTGCATGGGCAGGCGTTTCTCTTTGACCGCCAGGGATTGTGGGGCGCGCAGAACCCGTTTACGCAGTGGGTGCAGCAGACGGCTCCGGCGACGGCTACGACGGTTCCGGTATTCACGGGCGAGCCGCTCACGCCGCAGGATCGAGACCTTCGCTGGGGGATGAGCGCGGGCGGACGCGTGCGCCGCAGCAAGGTCTACTGGTTTGCGTCAGTGGGAGACACAGATCGCAACGATCCGGGTGTCTCCAGCGTGAAGCATCCGGAGAATTTCTTCGCGCAGCCCTCCAACGATCAGGCGCAAGTGCTGGCGGCGCGGCTGGGCCTGAGCCCTGCGAATCCGGTGGGCGAGGGGTTGGCCGCGTACTCGGGCATGTTGCAAACGCTCGATGGCCTGCTTGGCGCGGCGCCACGCACGAGCAAAGATTGGACCGGCTTCGGGCGCATCGATGGCTCCTTCCGCCGCGACCGGTACACGATCGAGAGCACCGGCGTGCAGATGGATGCGCCGGGCGGCGGGCTTTCGCGCGCGTCGGAGACTTACGGCACGCACAGCTATGGCGCCAGCTACACCAGTGAGCAGTGGCTGTTGGGGCGCTGGGTCGCGCCGCTTGCGCCGAATCTACTCTCCGTTACGCAGGTGTCGTTCGGGCACCACAATCACACCAACTCCGCGGAGACACCTTCGCCGTTCGAGCAGTCGCTCAATGTGAGCGCGTGGGGACAGCTTCCCCAGATCGCCGTGGACACGCGCTACGGTTTCACGATCGGCAATCCGGCGCAGTTCGGGCCCGGCAGCTATCCCGACGAGCGCATTTACCTCGGGCAGCAGCAGTTCGCGTGGACGCACGGCAAGCTGCTGGTGAGCGCGGGCGCGGAGGTGAGCCACAACGCGGACACCACGACCTTCCTGCGCAACCAGACGGGCAGCTACTCCTACGCAAGCGTGGAGAACTTTGCCTCGGACGCGCTGGCGTTTGCAATGTTCGGGCTCAAGGGACAATTGCAGCCAGACGATCAACACAACTGCGACGAGACGGGCCGCGTGTGGCGCGACTCCGGCGGCACCTTGCACGGGCTTGGCTACCTTCCGTGCTACTCGCATTACACGCAGACGCTGGGCCCCTCGAAGTGGTGGCTCAGCACCAACGACTGGGCCGCCTACGCAACGGTGCAGCGTCGTGTGGGCACGCAACTCACGCTTACCGCGGCCTTGCGATGGGAGCGCGAACAGACCCCGCCGCCGCTGGCGTTGCTTGCCAATCCAGATCTTCCGCAGGCGGGGCAATTGCCCGACCTGGGCAACGAATGGGGTCCGCGCGCAGGCATCGCGTGGAACGCAGGACGCCGCGGTCCTGTGCTGCGGCTGGGCTATGGCATGTACTTCAGCCGCACGCCCAATGCCGCACTGGAGACGGCTCTCACCCAAACCGGCTCGCCCAAGGGCGACCTCAGCTACTTTATGCGGCCGACGGATAATCTCAGCGGCGGTGCCGCGCCGCCGTTCCCTTACGTGCTACAGGGCGAGCCGAATACGATCGTGAAGCCGAACGCAACGGAGTTTGCGCCCACGTTTCGCAACGGCGAGATTCATCAGGCCGTCGCTTCAGTCGAAGAGACTTTGCCGGGCAGTGTGCATGTGGCTGCGATGGCGGCAGTAAGCCTGGGCCGCCATTTGCCGCTAACGCTCGATGCGAACATCGACCCGACGGTGAATCCTGGCACTATCATCTACGCAGTCGAAGACGGGAACGGTTCAGGCCCCATCAAAACTCCGCAGATCAAAGTGCCGTTCTACGCCACGTGGCCGGGCGCTGCCAACGGTGGCCGGTTGAATTCGAATTATCAGCAGATCGCCGAGACCTTCAGCCGCGCCAACTCGACCTACGAGGCGGCCTCATTGCTGATCTCGCGCTACGGCCGCGGCGGCCTCACGATGCACGCGCGCTATACCTACGCGCATGCCATGGATTGGAACCCGGACAGCGGCGGTATCGCAACGCAGCCCAGCGTCTTCGATCCGTCCAATCTTCAAGAGGAGTACGGCACGAGCGATCTGGATATTCGCCACTCGGCTACCGTGGCGCTGCTGTGGGAACCGCGCTGGCGGGTGCATGCTGGCGCGGGCTTGCTCGCCAATGGCTGGGCTCTCTCGACAATTGGATCGTTTCGCAGTGGGCTGCCCTACACCATGCGCACGGCCGGCTCGCTGGCCGAGGAATTCGATACAACGGGCGCGGCGATTGTGGGCCTGTCGACCGGCATGAACGGCTATGGCGGCGATAATCGCGTCTACGGCGTGGGGCGCAACACATTCCGCTATCCGCAAACCTGGAAGGCCGATCTACGGCTGGCGAAGCGATTCCATCTGGGCGAAATGCGCGAGATCGAACTGCTGGCTCAGAGTTTCAATCTCTTTAATCACCAGAACGTGACTGAGCTTGAAACCGTGGGCTATTCGCTCGAACCCGGCAACACCAGCGGCGGCTTTCCCACGCTCAACTTCCTCACTGGTCTCAAGACGGGCCAGACGGAATTCGGCCAGCCGCTCAATGTAAACGCGACGGATTTCTACCGGCCGCGCCAGATCGAGTTCGGCCTGCGCATGCGCTTCTAGCGGTTCACGCCGCATAGCGGCTCGGCCTTCACATCTTTCCCGTCAAGCGCGAAGCACGTTGCTCCGTCGAGGTCCGTGCTGAAGGTGCGTACCTTCGCGGACTGGAGCTCGGCCAGCACTTCGCTCGCGCGGATGCCCGTATCGATTGTGCAGCCCGCAGGAAATGACGGCCCACTGCGGCTTCACGCGCGCCAGAAACTCCGGCCGCGTGGACGTGATGCTGCCATGATGCCCGACCTTCAGCAGCGTGCTCTCAAGTCCCGGCTCAGCCAGCATCGCATCTTCAATTGGCGCTTCGGCGTCGCCTTCCAGCAGGACTGAAGTTGCGCCGTAGGCAACATGCATCACCAGCGAGTCGTTGTTGCCGGGCTCCGCGCCGGGCTTGTAATCCGCGAAAGGCGCCAGCACATGAATCTGCGCGTCGCCGAGAGACGGTGCATCGCCAGCGCGCAGCGTGCGCACGCGCACGCCGAGTGTGCGTGCTTCATCCAATAAGGATTTGTATGCCGCAACAGGCGGATTGTTCCCGACCCAAAGCTCTTTTGGATGAAAGTTGCGCAGCACGGCAGGCAGGCCGCCCATGTGATCGGAGTGCGCATGGGTGAGCGCGACCACATCGAGACGGCGAATGCCGCGCGCCCACAGCGCCGGCGACACAACCTCTTCGCCAATGTCGAAGTCCTGCGGCGCCTGCCACGGGCCGCCGCCAAAGCCGCCGCCATCGACGAGCATCGTGGTTCCATCGGGCGCGATCACCAGCAGCGAATCACCCTGGCCCACGTCGATGGCCTCGACGAGCAGCGCGCCGCGCGGCCGGTCAACACTGCGCGGCAAGACAACAACCACTGCGGCAAGCACAAGGGCAGCCCACGCTGCGCGCCGTTGCCATCGGCCGCCGCGTGCGAGAACAATGCCTGCGGCCAGAAATGCGCAGAAGGTGAGCGATTGAACGAGCACCGGTGCGGGAATACGAAAATCTCCAAGCGCAAGCGAGCCGAATCCGCGCACCAATGTAACACCAACGTGCAGCAGCGCGGCGGCGATGGCGGCAGGAACAACTGCCGCTGCTGGCCACACAATGAGGGCGAGCAGCGTGAGCAGCGCCACAGGCATCAGCAGCGTAAGCAGCGGCAGGATAAATAAATTCACAGGCAGCGCAAAGATTGTGATGCGGTGGAAATAGAGAGCCATGGGCAGCGTCATGGTGAGCTCAACGACACAGGACACCACAAGAAATTCAATGCAGCGCAGCGTGATGCGCACTGCCCACGGAAACATGCGCCAGCCAAAGCCGTAAGAGACAGCGCGCTCCAATCGCGCGGCCAGCATGCGCAGAATCACGCGAAATTGCGCCAGCCTCGATGGCAGCTTGGCGTCTATCGCGACAATGCGCAGGTCGCGTGTCGCGGTGAGATAGGGATGCACCGTGCTGGCAAGCAGCGGCACGGCTACCCCGGCGATCGAGACGACAGCAAGCAGCGTCATCTGTAGTCCGGCGTCGAGCAAGCTGCGCGGGCTCACGACAAGGAGGCAAAGCGCTGCGAAGCCGATGGTATTGAGCGCACTTCGGTCGCGGTAGAAAAGTCGGCCGACAAGGAAGAGCGTGACCATCCACAGCGAGCGCTGCACCGGTGTGGCAAAGCCCGTGAAGAGCGCGTAAGCAAAGGATGCGGCGATGGTGGCCAGCGTTGCGGGCACGCGAGGCAGCCGCAGCCGGCGCGCAATCCAGAAGAAGCACCCGGCCACGATGGCGAGATGCAGCCCGGAGACAACCAGCATGTGAAATGAGCCAGTGCGCTCAAAGCCCGCGCGCAGCGTGTGGGTGAGATAGGTGCGGTCGCCGGTGGTCATCGCGGCCAGCATCACGGCATCGTCTTCGCTCAGGCGCAGCGCCGGCGGCAGCGCGAGCATCGCGGCGGGAAGCGCCATGAGGCGCTGGCTGGCGGCATGCTGCAGCGCGGCCGCGCGGCAGGCCAGCGAGACGCTGGAGCTATAGCCAAGACGCTCAAGAGCCCGCGCGTTCACCGATGCTGTTGAAGTGATGCCCTGATCAAGAAGGTATTCTGCACGGCTCCACGCGCCGGGGTCGCGATAGCTCTCCGGCGGCAGCAGACGCACCACGGCACTGACCCGTTCATCGCAGTGCAGAGGCTCAGGCTGCGCACCGCTGGGCCAGCGCACCACAAGACGCACCGTGCCGCCAGTGTTCATCTGCGTGTCGTGCGTGTCGTCTACATACTCAAGATCGGCGACGCGCACATCAATCCGTTGCGAGAGCGCGTTGCTCGAAGGCTCATCGATGTTTGCGACTGTCTCCGCTCGCATCGGACCCGCATCGATCACCGTGCCGTCGAGCGTGCGCGCCAGGCCGTCTGAAAGCATCGTCAATGCAGGTGCGGGCGCAGGATGCGGCTCCATCTCCGCGCACCACGCGCCGAGCAGGCACCAGAGCACTGCCAGCGGCACCCAGAGCACGCGCTGCGCGCGGAATGCCGCAATGCAGCAGGCTCCGGCAATGGGCAGCAGCGCGAGAAGCACAAAGCTGGGCCGCAGCCAGGCGAACTGCGCAATCAGCGATGCCTGCCGCAAAGAGCCACGCCGCATGGAAAAGCGGAATCGCGCTGAGGCGGCGCGTGGGTGGTGGATCGGCCCGAAGCTTGTTGGCTGCGACATGCGGGTGACGGTGTCTATGGTCGTCCAGCGTATCAGGCCCGCCGCAACTCCACCACTGTTTCCAGATGAAAGGTTTGCGGAAAGAGGTCGGCGAGTGTGACTGATTCGACGGCGTACCCACCATCGATCAGCGCAAGAAGGTCGCGCGCCAGCGTCGCGGGATCGCAGGAAACATAGACCATCGCAGGCGCGGCCGTCCCAATTAAAGCTGAGGTTACTTCTGCGCCCAGCCCGGCGCGCGGCGGATCCACGACGACAAGATCCGGGCGCGCGCCGACGTGATCGCGATGCAGAAATGCAAGCGTTTCAGCGCGCACGGGAACGCCGCACGTGTGCTTGAGGTTTGCAGTCAGGGACTGCGTGGACGTGGATGCGGACTCCACAGCGACGACGCGGTCAAAGCTGGCAGAAAGCTTGCGCGCAAACAGCCCAACGCCTGCGAAGAGATCCCAGGCGAGTGTCCCGCTGCGGTCTGCGGTTACGCGCTCCACGAACGCGTCGACGAGCAGCCGATTGACCTGAAAGAACGCGCCATGGTCGACGCGATAGTCGAAGCCGGCGGCGCGATAGGCAATGGAGCGCTCGCCCCAGCGGCGAATGCTGCGCGCGGGTTGACCTCTGTGTCCCTCAGCCAGCCACTCGATTCCCTTGAGGTCCGGTACGCGTGCGGACATTGCCGTGCTCACTTCATTGAAGTCTGCTTTGCCGCGGAGCGCGACGGTGATGGTGGCGAGGATTGCCGACGCGTCCGTAGTGCAGAAGAGCGCAATCTCTGAGAGTTGTGCCTTCGCCTCAAGCGCCGCGCGTGCAATCACCATCGCCGCATCGACCAACGACGGCGCGGCGATGGGGCATTCTTCAATCGGGATGACTGCGTGCGAGCGGCGGCCGCGATAGCCGGGCCTGCCCTGTGCGTCAATGGCGAGCCGGATGCGGTTGCGATAGCCCCACGGCTCAGAGGCAAGCACGCCAATCTCATCGGGAACGCGGACGCCGCCGCGTTCCAGAGTCTCGCGCAATATGGCCTGCTTCCACTTGAGCTGCGTTGCATAGTCCGCGTGTTGATACGTGCATCCGCCGCACGCACCGAAGTGCCGGCACTGCGGCGCGATGCGATCCGGCGAGGCAACGACAATTTCTTCGATTTCTGCAGCCGCGTAACCGCGCTTCGCATCCGTCACACGCACGCGCGCCTGCTCGCCTGGCAGCGCAAGCGGAACAAACAAAGCCTTGCCCTCAGCATGCGCGAGAAATGCGCCGCCGTACACGGGCTTCTCAATCTGCACGAAGTGCGTCGCGAAATCGCTCATTGCTGGCTCATGTAGAAGAGGCTCAATCGCGGCAGGCCGTAGTGAACAAGCAGCTGCTTGGTCACGAACTGGTGCTCCACCTGGCGCAATTGCACTGCGCCCATGCGACTGCGATACGGGGCGAGTTCGCGTGCTGCGTGCTCCTTGAGGTCCACGAGCAGTTTCTCGGGAGCGGCAGCCGTCAATGCCGCAAATAGTTTCTCTTCGAGCACGGTGAGCGTTCGCTCCAGTGCTTCGAGATCTCCCGACTTGTCCTCTTGCGAGGCGCGCACCTCAGCTGCGAGCTCTCGCACGCGCAATGCCGTGGTCGAGCAGGCCTGCGGCGCAATCGCCGACGCGACGAGCGCATCTGCCGCACTCTCAAGATGTGCCGCGACGCGCTCGTGCTCAAAGCCGGAGTCGCCTGACGTGCTTCCTGCGGGCGACGCACCTGCCGAGGCCTCGCGCAGCTCTTCCGCGGCTTGCATCACCGCCTGCGCGCACCATGCCAACCCGTTCACGCGCCGCATGCGTCCGCGCTTCTGGCGTGACTCATATTTGTCGAAGGCGGTGTCGATGCCGCGCAGCACGGCTTCAAGCGGAATTCCCGCGTCACGCCAGGTTTCGATCAGCGCCCAGTCGAGCGTAGAGAGCAGCAGCAGCGCGCCGCGGCGCTGCTGGAATCGCTCTTCGATTTCCGTGAAGTAGTTAAAGTAATTGTGCAAGCCGGCGCCTCAGTGCGCGCGTCCGCGTGGCCGTGCCGTGCGATTGCGCTCGAAGAGAATGCGCAGGCCTTCGAGGGTGAGCATGTCATCGATCTCGTGGATAAAGCGCGAGTCCGGCGCAATCTGCCGCGCCAGGCCGCCGGTCGCGATCACCTTCGGCTGCGCTCCAAGCTCGGCCACCATGCGCTCGAGGATGCCGTCGACGAGGCCGATGTAACCGTAGTAAAGACCGCTCTGCAAATGTGTGACCGTGTTGGTGCCAATAACTTTTGTGGGGCGCTTGATGTCGATGCGGCCCAAACGCGCCGCGCGCGAGAAGAGCGCATCCGCGCTGATGCCAAGGCCAGGCGCGATGGCGCCGCCCAGGTATTCTCCCTTCGCGGAGATGACATCAAAAGTGGTTGCGGTGCCGAAGTCGACCACAATGCACGGGCCGCCGAAACGCTCGAAAGCAGCGATGGCATTGACGAGCCGGTCGGCGCCAAGCTCGGCGGGATTGTCCACAAGCACCGGCATGCCAGTCTTGATGCCCGGCTCCACGAAGAGCGGCTCCACGTGAAAATACTTTTCGCACACCTGGCGCAACGTGGAATCGACCGGCGGCACGACCGACGAGATGATGATGTGCTTCACCTGGGTCGGCGATGTGCCGTGCATCTCGAAGAGGTTAACGAAGAACACGCCGAACTCGTCGACGGTCTGCGCGCGATGCGTGGAGATGCGCCATTGCGCGCTGAGCTTTGCCGGCTCTGCAGGGGCGTCGCCTTCGGGCTTCGCGCCGAGCGGGTACAGGCCGAGAACCGTATTCGTGTTGCCGACATCGAGAGCCAGGAGCATCGTCTCTAACCTGCCTTTGCCGCGCGTACTCCGCCGGTTTGCACCGTCACAATTCCATCCGCGGTCTCAACGAGAAGAAACCCATGTGCGTCGAGCCCCGCTGTAATCCCCGTGCATGCCTGCGGCCCATGCACATCCACGCTGCGCCCGCGCACCCAGGAAGACGATGCTGCAACGCGTGCGGGAATTGCTTTGATTGAGCCTTCATCGTGCAGCACCCGCGTCTCGCGCTCCAGCGATTTTAGCAGGCAAACCAGCAGTTCCTGGCGACTGATTGTGCGGTCTGCGACAATGTCCAGCGACGTCGCAGGGGTGTTGAGGGTCGCGTCAAAGCTGTGCTGGTGCACGTTGATCCCGATGCCGACGACGGCGTAGGCAAGCGTTGCTCCATCGAGCTTCGATTCAACCAGGATGCCGCCGGTCTTGTGTTCGCCGAGCAGAAGGTCGTTGGGCCAGCGCAGATCGACGGTCAGTCCGCTCACGGTGTAAATCGCTTCGGCCGCCGCGAGTCCCGCAGCAAGGGGCAGCAAATGGACGCGGGCGGCGTTCAGTGGCATCCGCAGCAGCACGCTTACGTAGAGCCCCTGCCCCGCGTCGGACTGCCAGCGATGATCGCCGCGTCCGCGGCCCGCGCTTTGCGCATCCGCAAAATAAACGGACCCATGCGGTGCACCGTCGCGCGCGGCCTCAACCGCGTCAGTATTGGTTGAACCGGTAACGGGCGAAAAATGCAGCTTGCCCGCGAAGACCGTGCCAGTGAGCGCGGCTTCGAGCGCTGCACGGTCATACATGCTCAGCTTGGCTCCGCGACGATGCTCATCGAAATGTCCGCGGCCCTTGCAGAGTGCGTGAGCGCGCCCACGCTGATGAATTCGACGCCGGTCTCAGCATAGGCGCGGATGTTTTCGAGCACCATGCCGCCGGAGCACTCGGTGGGAATCCAGCGCTTCTCTTCGCGAATGCGCTCGACAGAAGTCTTCACCTGCTCGGGCGTCATGTTGTCGAGAAGGATGGCCTCAGCGCCGCACTCAAGCGCCTCCTCAAGTTCCTGTGGGGTGCGCACTTCAATCTGCACACGCTGGCCGGCGTGGCGGCGCTCAAGCGCATGCGTGAGCGCAGCGCGGAGTCCGCCGCCGAGAGAGATGTGGTTGTTCTTGATGAGAATGCCGGAAGCGAGATCGAGGCGATGATTGGTGCCGCCGCCGCAAAGCACGGCGTATTTTTCAAGCGCGCGCATGCCCGGAACCGTCTTGCGTGTGTCGAGCACGCGGGCCTTGGTGCCCTGAATGGCGTCGGCGTATTTGCGCGTAAGCGTGGCGATGCCGCTCAGGTGCTGCAGCAGGTTGAGGATCACGCGCTCGCAACTCAGCAGCACGCGCGCATTGTGGCGAACTACCGCCAGCACCTGCCCCTGGCGCACGCGGACTCCATCGAAAATTTCCGGATGGCTGACGACTTCAAAGCGGCGGTGCGCTTCGGGGTGTTTATCGAGACGCGCGTAGATCTCAAGCAGCCGCGGAACGGCGCCAAGGCCGGCGACCACAAGTTCCTGCCGCGCGAGGATGGACGCGGAGGCGCGCAGCGCGGGATCGATGGTGAGTGTCGTGGTGGCGTCGCTGGCGGCTTTATCTTCCACCAGCGCCTGTTCCAGCAATGTGTCAATGCGGCCGCTCTTCCAGTCCATAGCTCTCTTTCAGGCCATGCCGTACTGCTGTTTGCGCTCTTCAAGGAATCGCAACAGCAGCGCCTTTACACCGTCCTCGACGGGATTTTCCAACGCGCAGAATAAAGTCCCGTTGCGCCGCCAGATTTCGAGGGCCATCATCGGGCCGGCATCCGCGACCTTGAAGATCATCTTGCGCCAC
Organism: uncultured Acidobacteriaceae bacterium; assembly: GCA_963783925.1. Taxonomy (GTDB): domain Bacteria; phylum Acidobacteriota; class Terriglobia; order Terriglobales; family Acidobacteriaceae; genus Telmatobacter. The sequence continues at coordinate 1,282,472 of CAWAPM010000001.1, forward strand.
CAGGGGGTGTCTCGCGTCCGTCCTGCGATCCACAATGCGCACCCTGCCCACGTCAGCGTACGAGAGCAGGGAGACGATTTGCAATGCGTCGCGCAGCAGCAGGCCGTGGGTGGCGAGCACGAGGAACTGCGAAACCGGATTGCCCAGCCCGCCCTCGAGATCGATGAGCGCAAGCGGCGAGTCCTGCATGCCGATGCTGTAGTGGATCAGCTCTGAGGCATGCGGCGGAATGCGAGTACCGGCGTAGCAGCCGCGCGCCCCCCCGAAGGTGAGCGATGCGCCCGGCGGAACGGGCTTGGCCGGCGCGGGCGTAGGCTCCACGTAGACAACTTCTTCGGCAGCGGCAACGAAGCCGTCGGGATTGTGCTCGATGAGCTCGCGAAACGCAATCTGGATGAGCTTGAAGTGCTCCTCGGCTTCGGCGCGCTTGTTTGCGTCGTGGGCGAAGCGGTCCGGGTGCCAGTCCTTGGCGGCCTTGCGATACGCCTTGTGCATGGCGTCGCGCGAGGTCTCGCCGCGCTCGATGCCGAGCACCGCGGCGTGGTGCACGCACTTGTCGCACAGGCAGGCCATAAAGGGCTATTCCGGTGGCAGAGCGGCGAGTTCAGCGCGCAGCTTATCGAGCAGACTCTGCGACTCTTCCCGCTGCTTTCTGAGCCCCTCGACGATTTGAGCTGGAGCCTTCGCGGTAAAGCCGGGGTTGTTAAGCTTCTGGTCGGCGCCCGCAACGTGTTTTTCTTTCTCCGCAATTTCCTTCATCAAACGCTCGCGTTTGGCGGAGACGTCGATTTTGCGTTCGTACAAGATGCCCATGTCGAATGTGGCTGTAGACCGCTTTGCGATGTTCGGATCAATCAGCTCGACCAGGGTCACAGAGCTCGCACGCGTGAGTCGCTCGATCATCACCTGGTTGCTGCGGATAGCCTCTGCGCGGCCAATATCAATTCGTAGCTGAACCGGAACTGTCGCCTTCTCTTCCACGCCGATTTCTTTGCGCAGGGCACGGATCTCCATGATGAGCTCCTGCAAGAGTGTCATTGCTTCGAGGGCAGGGTTGTCCTTGAAACCCGCTTGCGGATACCGTGTCAGCGCAATCGACTTCGCTGGCGCATCGCCGTCATAGACAGCGTGCCACAGCTCTTCCGTCAGAAAGGGCATAAACGGGCGACAGCAACCGCAGCGCCGCCTCAAACACCTGCACCAGCGTGGTCAGCGCGGCCTGCGTCGCCGTCTTATCCGCAGTCTCCGAGAAATCCAGCCGCAGTTTCACGATCTCCAGATACCAGTCGCAGAAGCTGCCCCAGAAGAACTGATAGATCGTGTTCGCCGCATCGTCGTAGCGATAGTTGTCCAGCGATTGGTTCACCTTGGCTGCGGTCGCATGCAGCTCCGCCACAATCCAGCGCGCTTCGAGCGGCGCACCTGCGCACGACAGTGGGCATTCCTCCCAGCGCCGTCGGGTCGACTTTGATCCCGATCTCCGCAGCCCGGTCCACATTCATAAAGATGAACCGCGCCGCGTTCCAGATCTTGTTCGCAAACGCGCGATAGCCTTCCGTGCGCGCTACGTTGAACGCAATGTCCGTGCCCGGCGAAGCCATCGAGGCCAGCGTGAACCGCACCGCATCGGTGCCGTACTGCTTCACAATCTCAATGGGGTCGATGACGTTGCCCTTGGTCTTCGACATCTTCTCGCGATTGGCGTCGCGCACCAGCGCGTGGATATAAACCTCGCGAAAAGGCACCGAGTCCTTCAAGCTCGCGCTTCGACTCCATCCGGCATCGGCACGTCCGCGGCAAACCAGCAGCCCAGCATGATCATGCGCGCCACCCAGAAGAAGAGAATGTCGAAGCCGGTGACGAGCAGGCTGGTCGGATAAAACGCGTCAAAATCCGCGCGGTTCGTCGGCCGTAATGTTGGGCCAGCCGAACACCGACACCGGCAGCAGCCCGAAGAAAACCACGTGTCCAGCACGTCGGTCTCCTGCGTGAGCTTGTCCGATCCGCAGTGCGCGCACTTCGTCGGATCAACGCGCGCCACCGTGATCTTGTGGCACGTCGCGCAATGCCACGCGGGAATGCGATGGCCCCACCAGAGCTGCCGCGAGATGCACCAGTCGTGGATGTTCTCCATCCAGTTCAGGTAGGTCTTCTCGTACATCTCCGGCGTGAACTTGATGTGGCCTTCCTTCACTGCCGCGATCGCCTTGTCCGCCAGCGGCTGAATCTTGACGAACCACTGCAGCGACAGGCGCGGCTCCACCACCGTCTTGCAGCGGTCGCAGTGGCCCACGTTGTTGCGTGTGATCCTTGATGCCTGCGAGCAGGCCCATCGCCTTCGAGGTCCGCGACAATTCTCTTGCGCGCGACAAACCGATCAAGCCCCGCGTACTACCCCGCCCTCATCGTTGATGTGCGCCGTATCGTCCATGATGTTGATCGAGGGCAGATCGTGCCGCTGGCCGAGCGCAAAATCATTGGGATCGTGCGCCGGCGTCACCTTCACCGCGCCGGTGCCAAACTCGCGGCTCACCCACTCGTCGAGGATGATGGGAATCTCGCGGCCCACCAGCGGCAGCCGCAGCTTCTTGCCGTGCAGATGCATGTAGCGCTCGTCCTCGGGATGAATCGCGACGGCCACATCGCCGAGCATCGTCTCGGGCCGCGTCGTAGCAACGGTCAGAAACTCGCCGGTGTCCTTGCCGTCATCGCCGATAACCGGATAGCGGATCTCCCACAAGATGTCCCTTGTGCTCGTCGTAGACCACTTCGAGATCGCTGATCGCCGTCTGGCAGCGCGGGCACCAGTTCACGATGTACGCGCCGCGATAGATCAGTCCCTGCTCGTAAAGCCGGACAAACGCCTCGCGCACGGCGACGGAAAGCCGCTCGTCCATGGTGAAGTACTCGCGCTGCCAGTCGACGGATGCGCCGAGCCGCTTCATCTGGTCGAGAATCGCGCCGCCGTAGTGGCGCCTCCACTCCCACACGCGCTCGAGGAAGGCCTCGCGGCCCATGCTGCTGGCGCGTTTTGCCTTCGGTCGGTAAGCTGGCGCTCCACCAGCATCTGCGTGGCGATGCCGGCGTGGTCGGTGCCCGGAATCCACAGCACCCGGTCGCCGCGCATGCGGCGCCAGCGTATGAGGATGTCGCTCTCCGTGTGCTCGAACATGTGCCCCATGTGCAGATTGCCGGTCACATTGGGCGGCGGCAGCAGAATCGTGAACGGGGCCTTGCCGTCCTGTCGAGCCTCTTCCGGGCTGGGCGTGGGCTGGGCGAACAGGTTCTCGCGGACCCAGTATTCCGCCCAGTGATCTTCAATGGCGGTGGGGTCGTAGGCTTTGGGCAGATCGTGGGGCATGGGGGTCGGGTGCGTGCCCCCGGGGTCTGCGCGAAAGCCTCATAAAGAAAGGGCTTCGGGCAATTCGAGCCAAGAGGGGACCACACTTCACTCTAGCAGATGCCTGAGACACCAAGGCCGCATCGGAAATCGATGCGGCCATGCGGTTGAGGTGCTGCTGAGCCTAGAACGGGTTCAGCTTGCTCAGACCCTTCTTCTTCTTTTTCTTGCTGCTGGATTCGTCACCCAGGTCGGCCTTGGGCGGCTTCTTCTTGCATTGGCGGCGTTGGCGGGCGCTTTCGGAGCTTCGCCGGGCTTGATGTCGTTCATCTGGTCGGGCGCGGCTGCGGGGCCCTCTGCACTGGGCAGCGCGGTATTGGTCGGTCCAACCGGCTTGACCACCGCATTGGGATCGGCCGCTGCGTCGCCCGAAGGCGCGTTGACCACGGAAACGCCAAGACCGCTGCCGCCTTCGGGAGCGCTCATGGTGGGCGCGGCGGAGGGCACATCGCTGCGCGGCGGCTCGTTCGCGCCTGTCGGAGTAGCGGGTGCGGCGGCCGCTGCCGGCTTGCCGGCATTTACCGCGGCCTCAAACATGGCCACGTTCTGCTTGGTCACCTCGGGCGCGACAGTCCGCTTCGGATCGGTCAGGGTCGGATCGCCCACGTGCACCGCCTCCACCACCGTGGGGCCGTGCTTGATCAGGTCCAGGGTGCGATCGGTAAAGCGAAGCGGCTGGCGGCTGCTCTTCCTCGGCCTCGCTCTCGGCTACCGCGGCCTGGGTGGGCTCGGGCACGGGGCGATTCATGGCCACCAGCCGGTCGCGCGCGTCCTCCACATGCGGGGCCATGGGGTAGCGCGTAATCACCTTGGCATAGGCCGCCGCCGCCTGTCCTTATAGATGGCCTTGCAGCCGTTCACGCACCGCGCCGGGCAGGCCGGGCGCAATCTGCACACGCTGTGCCTCGCCCGCATAGGCGTCGCCGATGCCCAGCAACGCCTGGTCGCTCTTGGAGTAGAGGGGATAGGTATCGACCACGGTCTGCAGCCGGGCAATGGCGGCAGGGTAGTTCTCGCGGCTCTCGTAGAAGAGGCCGATCTCGCGTTTCCCGCTCGGCCAGCACCTCCTGCACGTCGCGCAGCTTCTGCTTGGCGCGCGGAATCAGCGGCGAGTCCGGAAACATGGTTGATCATGTTCCGATACTCCTCCTCGGCGTCGCTGCGCGTTGGTGAAGTCGCGGTCGGGCTTCTCCATCTGCTGGTAGTAGATGTCGCCCACCTTCATCTGCGCCTCGGCCGCTTCCGGCGCGTTGGGGAAGAAGGTGATGAAGTCCTTGTACTCGGCCTCGGCCTGGGTCAGCGCCGCGGTGCCGCCTTCTTTGAACCAGCTGTCGCCCACGGCCAGCTTGGCGCGCATCCGGTACTCGGAGTCCGGGATAGGTATTCAGCATGGTCTGCAGGTCGAGCCGCGCCACGTCGAAGCGGCCCTTCTTCATCGCGATCATGGCCTTGTCGAAGAGCTCCTTGTCGGGCTGCTTGGAGTTCACGTTGGCCAGCGGATTGGCGCTCAGGTCCTCGTTTTTCTTGTGCTTGGGCTTCTTGTCGCGCGCCTGGGCCGAGAACGCCGTCAGCACCAGCGCCGCCAGGCGCCGGCTGCAACTGTCCTTGAAAACCGGTTCATACCACCTCATATCGCGCGGCCAGCTTGCCGGCAGCGCTCGTGTCCTGCCCGTCGTGCCTGGGGAAATCCTCTATGCGCCCGCCGCCTTGCGGGCCAGCGCCAGCAGCGCGCGCGCATCCCGCTCCGCGCTGCCCGGCGCCAAACACGGCGTTGCCGGCCACCAGCAGCTCCGCTCCTGCTTGGACGACCTGGGCCACCGTGTCGTGAGCCACGCCGCCGTCCACTTCAATTTTAAACGCCAGCCCCAGTTCCCGCCGCAACTCGGCCAGGTGCCGGATCTTGTCCAGCGAAAAGGGGATAAACTCCTGCCCGCCAAAGCCCGGATTCACGCTCATGATCAGCACATGGTGCACCATGGGCAGAATGTCGATCGATCAGCTCCACCCGCGTCGCCGGATTCAGCACCACCCCCGGCTTCATGCCGTGGTGAGCGATCAGCTCCAGCGACCGGTGCAGGTGCGCGGCAGGCCTCGTAGTGCACGCTCACCCAGTCCGCCCCGGCATCGGCAAACGCCGGAATGAACTCGTTCGGGTTCTCGATCATCAGGTGGCAGTCGAGCGGCAGCTTGGTCGCCTTGCGCAGGCTCTTCACCACCGGCGGCCCAAGGGTGATGTTGGGCACAAAATGCCCATCCATCACGTCCACATGGATGACCGTGCCGCCGCCCCGCTCCGCCGCGGCCACTTCGTCCGCAAGATGGGCAAAATCAGCCGAAAGAATGGATGGAAGCAGCTCAACCATAGGTCTTTGCGCGGGATCGCCCGCCCGGGCCAGTGTATCAGTCACGGGCGTTTGATTCTGTTCTGGCGTCCGTTCTGGCGCGGCGTTTTCAGCGCTTTTCACAGAAGCCGGCTGGGCCTCGGCCATCGCTTTCGCCGCCACCCGCCCCACGCCGCGCAGCATCGCTTTGATCGGCCAGCGGCCGTCCTCGTCCGGGAAGCAGATCTCGCCCACGCGCCGCACCTCCGGCCGGTAGTACCACCGCTTGAGCAGCGCCAGATGCCCCTGCCGCTCCGTCGCCGAAGGCGGCTCGCGGTCCGCGCGGCAAGCTAGCACGCTCCAGCGAGCCTCAGCCTCCATCCGCGCCTTCGCAGCGACATCGCGATGCGCGCTTCGCCTGGCGGCGCTCAGCATTCGACGGATCTCTGGGGTTTCCGGAACCGGCTTCAACGGCCATCGGCTGCGCAAACAGCGAACTCGATCCCGACTGCTCGTTCTGGATGCGCATGCCCAGCGTCGAGAACCCGCAGGCCCGCGCAACCTGCCATGCTCGAACAGAAAGACAGCTACCTCAGTTGCGCCGAAGGCGCGGATGGCCCCACCGCAGGTGGCTGCAGAATCACAGCCCGCAGCTGGCTCATCGGCTGCACCAGCTCCGGAGCCAGCGCCCGCACGCCTTCGACCTTCTGCACCTGCGCATGCAGCGCCGCGGCCGATCTCGAATTCCAGATTCGCCGAAGCCTCTTCGCGCTCGCTCGCGCAGCACCACCAGCTTGCTCTCGCCGCGCGTCGCCAGAAAATCCTCGCACCGCCGCAGCCTCTTCGGCATAGCGCTCGTCGGTGCAGCCCTTGTAGCAGGGCGCCAGGCACATCTTCATCTCCGAGTACACGCATCCCGGATGGCTCGGATCGGGATCGAGATCGTCGGTGCAGCGCCGCAGCAGAAACAGCTTCAGCGCCTCTTCGGCAAACCGCTCCGCCGCCGCCCGCGAAGCAAACGGCCCATAGGCCCAGTCGGCCTCGCGCTGGCTGGGCCGGTTGCGTCACCACAATGCGCGGATACGGATTGCCGCCGAGATAGCGCACGAATGCCGGCGCGCGCAGATGCATCCGCTCCAGGGCCTTCGCGCCGTACATCTCTTCCAGAAGCGAAAACTGCGACAAGCAGCGACTCGAACTCCGAGCCCGTGAGCCGCCACGCAATCCGCCGCACCCGCCCCGCCAGCTGCAGCCGCCGCGGATGCTTCGCCGAAGGCTGCAGCAGCCGCTCCAGCCGCCCGCGCAGATTCGGCGTGCGGCCGATGTAAGGCTCGTCCTTGCGCCTCCGCGCCATAGAGCGCAAACACCGCCGGCAGCTGCGGCAGCTGCGCTCAGCGCAGCTTCGGGCTCGGCCGGATCAAAAGGAAGCGCTCCATCGCTAATCCGGATGCCGCTTGCTCATTCGCAACCGCCTGCCGGATCGCTAACTCGCCAACTCGCGCGCTAACGCGCTAACTCCGCCGCCTCTCACGCTCCCGCGATCGTCATGCCGTCGATGCGCAGCGTCGGCGACGCCACCGATCCGCGAAACACCAGGTCGTTCCCAATCGCCGTCACATTCTGCAGCATCTCGCCCAGGTTTCCGGCAATCGGTGACCTCCTCCACCGCATGCGTCAGCTGCGCCGTTCTCGATCCACAGCCCCGTCGCGCCGCGCGAGTAGTCGCCGGTGACGATGTTCGTCCCGAAGCCCATCAGGCTCGTCACGTAGAGCCCCGCCGTAATCGCCGGCGATGATCTCCTCCGGCGTCAGCGTGCCCGGTTCGAGATACAGATTGCCGCAGCCAATGCCCGGCGTGCCCGCCAGCCCGCGCGAAGCATTGTGCGTCGACTTCATGCCCAGCTTCCGCGCCGTATAGGTGTTCAGCAGGTAGTTCCGCAGCACGCCGCTCTCAACCACCACCGTGCGCCGCGAAGGCAGGCCTTCGCCATCAAACGGCGACGTGCCAAAGCCGCCCACGCCCGTCGGCAGCATCATCAGGTTGTCGTCAATGATCGTGATGTTCGCCGCAGCAATCGTCTCGCCCAGCTTGCCCGCAAGAAATGACGCGCTGCGCCAGATCGCATCGCCCGAGGCCGCCTCGAACACCGACCCGATCAGCGACCGCGCCACCTCCGGCGCAAACACAATCGGCACCTGCTGCGTGGGCACGCGCCGCGCGCCCAGCCGCCGCACCGTCCGCCGCGCTGCTTCCTTGCCCACGACTCTCGGGAGATTCGAGAAGCGCGAAGCCTCCGCGCGCTCGACCACCAGCCGTCGCGCTGCATCTGCGCCGTTCGCATCCACCGCCAGCGGCGCCGCCGACACGCCCGCATAGCTCGTCCGGTAGCCGCCCACAAAGCCGCGCGAGTTGGCCAGCACCTTGCGCCCGGTCGCCGCGTCAAAGCTGCCGCCATCGGAGTTGGTGATGCGCGGATCGGCCGCCATCGCCGCCGCCTCGCGCGCGGCGCGCCCACTCAATGCGCTCCGCGCCCGGGCAGCGAATAAACATCGTCAAAATAGAGCTGCTGGTCGGCCGGCGATCGCGCCGAACTCCGCCGTCTCCGGCAGCCCGGCAAAGGCGTCTTCTTCGGTCACCTTGGCCAGCGCCATCGCGCCGTCCACAAGCTGGCGAATGCCGTCCGCCGTCAGATCGCTGGTTGAGGCCGAAGCCGACCGCTTGCCCAGAAACACGCGCAGCCCCAGCGCCCGCGAGCCGGATTCCTTCAGCGTCTCCACCTCGCCCATGCGCACGTTCACGCTGAACTCGTCGCCCTCGCGCGCCACCGCCTCGGCGTCGCTCGCGCCGGCCTTCATGGCCAGCGCCACCACGTCGGCGGCAAGAGATTCCAGGTCGAGTACGGTTTCCGTCACAGCCATGCTTCAACGCTATCAGACACCGCGAAGCGCGAGCGTCATAGCATGTGCCGAGCCCAGCTCTCAAGCCACCCGCGGGTGATCGCTCTCCACGTGTCGTTGAAGTAGAGGCCGGTGGCCGCCAGGCCCGCGACAATGATGAACGAGGCCGCCACCAGAAACTGCTTCATCACCCGGCCGCGCTTCCAGTCCCACAGAAACATGAGAAGGATGAGCGAAAGGTTGCCGCCCTCATAGAACAGATAGGTGCCGAGAAAGCTGGTCGGGGCGGGCAGGAAGAGACTCACCATGCGAGAAAAGCCCGCGTCGCTGATGGCGATGGTGGCCAGGATCAGTACGCGCCGGTGGGCGGCCGAGTTGCGGCGCATCAGAACGCCCCAGGGCAGCAGCACCGCCATGCAGAGCACTCCGCTGAAGGCGATGGAAAGAAACTCCGGCGGCAGAGAGCCGGGCGTGTGCAGATTCAGCGCCTGCCAACTGAGCTCCGACCACGGCGCGATGAACAGGACCAGCCCGGCATAGCCTGCCGCAAACCAGCCGAGCCTGCGATGAAGACCCACGTTGCCGGTTTCCACCAGCAGCACCAGCGCGGTCGCCGTCAGCAGCCACAGCGTGGTGGCCACAGCATGAACGTGAACGATGGAAGGGTACGGGCGGCTGCTCGTGGAAGTAGTTGTGCAGATCGAAGCCGAAGCCAACGCCGACGTAGATCCAGAAGAGACCGAGCCAGACGAGCGCGGCCCGGCGATCTTCACGAGCGGGCCAGGTGGCGGTTGTGTGTACGCGCACGCGGAGTGTCCCCTTTGTCAGGCAGCAACGGGAGTAAACGGATACAGATGAAGCGTGAGCCCATTATGCCCGAGTGCGTCGCGATGATCTACCGCAATGATGCAGGGGACTTCCTGGTCAGGACCTGCCCGTCCCGCCCACCGTCATCTGGTCCAGCTTGATGGTCGGCATGCCCACGCCCACCGGCACGCTCTGCCCATCTTTGCCGCAGGTGCCGATGCCCTCGTCGAGCTTCAGGTCGTTGCCCACCATCGACACATACTTCAGCGCCTCCGGCCCGTTGCCGATCAGCGTCGCATCGCGCACCGGCGCGGTGATCTTGCCGTCCTCGATCAGGTAAGCCTCCGACGCCGAAAACACAAACTTGCCGTTGGTGATGTCCACCTGCCCGCCGCCAAAGTTCACCGCGTAGAGGCCGCGCTTCACGCTGCGCAGAATGTCCTCGGGCGCGTCGTCGCCGGCCAGCATGTAGGTGTTCGTCATGCGCGGCATGGGGATGCGACTGGTAGCTCTCGCGCCGTCCCGAGCCGGTGTTCGCCGTGCCCGTCAGCCGCGCCGAAAGCTTGTCGGTCAAATAGCCCTTCAGCACGCCGCCCTCGATCAGCACCGTCTCCTGCGTCGGCCGAGCCCTCGTCGTCCACATTCAGCGAGCCGCGCCGCCCGGCCATGGTTCCGTTATCGACCACCGTCACCTTGCGAGCTCGCCACCGACTGCCCGATCAGTCCCGTAAACGCCGAGGTCTTCTTGCGGTTGAAGTCGGCTTCGAGCCCGTGGCCCACAGCCTCATGCAGCAGAATGCCCGGCCAGCCCGGCCCCAGCACCACCTGCATCTCGCCCGCCGGCGCAGCCACCGCGCCCAGCTGCAGAATCGCGCCGCGCGCCGCTTCCTGCGCCAGGTGCTCCGGGCTCTTCGACCTCGGCAAATTGCTCCAGCCCGGCCGCGTCCGCCCGCCGCCCGCCGAGCCCTTGGTCGTGATCGCGCCGTCCTTGGCGATGACAAACACATTCAGCCGGCAAAGCGGCTGCGTGTCGCTGGCAAATGCCCCGTCCGACGCCGCAATCAGAATCCGCCGCAGCTCCTCGCTGTAGCTGGCCCGCACCTGCACGATGCGCGGATCGTAAGCGCGCGCCGCGCGGTCGGCGCGCAGAATCAGCTCCAGCCGCGCCGCCAGGTCCAGATCGAATCCGCCCAGCGGAACCGGATAAAGATCCGCCGCCGCGCGTCTCCGTAAATCCCTGCACCGGCTGCTTCGCCGGCCCCGACGCAATCAGCGCCGCCGTCCGCGCCGCATGCAGCAGCCGCTCCGGGCTCAGGTTGTCGGTATAGGCGTAGCCGGTCCGCTCGCCGCTCAGCACGCGAATGCCGCACCCGGCGCTGGTTCCCTGGCTGGCCGACTTCACAATCTGCTCGTCCACGCCCAGCGCGGTCGCCGTAACTGACTCAAAGTAAAGGTCGGCGTAGTCGCCGCCGGCGGTCAGCGCCTCGCCCAGGCAGCGCTCCAGCAGCCGCTCGGTAATGCCAAATTTCTCAAAAAAGTAGCGCTGGTGGCTGGCAGCAGGGGAAGACGCCGGATTCGTCATCGTACTCTCAGTTTACGCCCTCGCACGTCGAATGTCGCGCGCGGCCTCGCACCCGTTTCCTGTTTTGGTCCTCGAAGTAACCGCGATGGCTGCTCAAATTCGCGCGACCTCATGCTACATTCCAGCCATGAAGAAGTTCATTCTCGCCGCCCTGTTGTTGATGGTGTTTGCAAGTCCCGCGTTCGCCGCCGCGCCACCACCATCACCATCATCACCACCACCATCACAAGCCCGCCTAGCGCGGTTGCTGCCTCTCAGGTTGCCAACGGCTCCTCCTGGCTCGACCCCGGGAGCCGTTCTCCTTTTGCCTCTCTATATCCGTCGTAACCTCGGGACTCTACCCGAGCCGCGCGCCTCGTGCTACAGTCTCGCCATGAAGAAGTTCCTCGCCATCGCCGTTCTGGTCGCCCTGGCGTCCGCCGTGCCTGCCTTCGCTTCCCACCCCAAGGTGAAGCACCCGCAGGCCCATCACGCCACGAACCCCCATCTCAAGCATCCGGCCCAGCACCAGGTCAATCACCCCGCCAAAAAGCGCCATCACTTTCACTTGTAGCGTCACCGCCACGCGTATGACCGATCCCCGCTATCCCATCGGCCGTTTCACGGCCAGCCTGCTGAAACCGCCTGACAGTCCGCGCCGCGCAGATCCAGACCCTGCGCCAACTGCCCGACGCATCTGCGCGCCGCAGTTGACGGCCTCGCCGACGCCCAGCTCGACACGCCCTATCGCGACGGCGGCTGGACCGTGCGCCAGGTCGTGCATCACGTCGCCGACAGCCACGCGAACTCCTATGTCCGCTTCAAGCTCGCGCTCACTGAGGATTGGCCCACCATCAAGCCCTACGACGAAGCTGCATGGGCGCAGCTCGCCGACAGCGCATGCGCCACTCGACGGCGTCGCTGGCATTGATCGCCGCGCTGCACACGCGCTGGGTCGCGCTGCTCGAATCCATGACGCGAGGACGACTTTGAGCGTGGCTTCAACCATCCCGAGAACGGCCGCCAAACTCTCGCCACCGCGCTCGCCATCTACGACGTGGCACTCGCGCCACCACACCGCGCACATCACCAGCCTGCGCGCGCGGCATGGGCTGGTAGGCGCTACAGATGGGCCCGGCTCGACGCCGCCGTCTCCGCCGCGCAGCTTGCCCGCACAATCGACGACTACCTTGCTGAGCACCCCGCCGCCGCTGTGCTTGAGGACGGCCGTGTGCTCTTCGACATGCGCCCTGCGCGCTACTCCGTGAGCGAGTCGCACGGCCGCTGCCTGCTCCAGCTGTGGAGCGAAGAGCGCAACCTGGTCCGCACCGTAGTTGAGATTCGCGAGCGAGCGCGGCAGCCTGCGCCTGATGACCCGGCGCATGGGCGCGGCCAAGCCGCAGGCGCTTGAGCTGGTGCCGACCAGCGATCGCCGCACTCCCACCGCCCGCGACGCGGCTCGCGCGCAATTATCAGCGGCTGCTGGAGCGGGTGCTGACGCGCGCATTTCTCGGCGCGAAGGTCGAGGGCTTCCGCTCGGCGATGGATCTCGAGCACAGCTTCGGGCCGGCCTATGTCCGCGGACGTCTGCTGCGCGGCACCGCGGCCGATGCGGTGATCGGCGTGGGCGAGGCGGAGTCCGCGGCCGTCATCGATGGCATTCTCACTCTCGGCATTCTCTGGCTCGACTACTGCCGCCAGAACATGGCGACGGCCGCCGTCACTTCGGCGGACTCAAGGTCATCGTTCCGGCCGGCGCATGGCGCACCACAGCGGAGCGCATGGCATGGCTCAATCATGCCGCCGCGGATTTTCAGCTCTTCACGCTCGACGAACGCAGCGAAGAGCTCACCTCGATCGATTTTCGCGACACCGGCAATCTTGAATCGCGGCTGGTGCATGCCTTCTCCGCCGACGCGGCGCTCGAGCGCTGCCACGCAGGCATCGCCGGCTGATGAGCCTCGTGCCTCCGGCCGCGCAGGCGTCGCGTGGAGATTCGCCCGCGCTCGGCGACCGAAGTCGGTCTGCTGCTGCATGGACTGGAATTCGCCCGCGTGCGTCACGGCGCGTCGGCGCGACTCCTTCGCGCGCGAGAACGAAGTCACCTTCGGCGCGGGCGCCGAACGAAACTCCGCTCATCCGAGAAAACGAAGCCTGTGGCACGCGATCTCTTCGCGCGGCTCTTCGCCAGCCGCCATCCCGACGGCGCGCACACCGATCCGCTCTTCCGCCTGCAGCCGGAGCGTTGGCTTGAATCGCGTCTCCGCGCCGGCATCGCCGAGCTGCTGCCCGAGCCTGCGCGGCGATCTGCTCTACACGCAGGTGCCCGCGCTCTCCAGCGGCGACCGCGGCATGCTCGACCTGCTCACCCTCGACCGCAACGGCCGCCTCGCAGTGCTCGAGCTCAAGGCCGACGAAGATCTGCATCTGCCCCTGCAGGCGCTCGACTACTGGATTCGCGTGCGCGCGCTCAACGCCGATCGCGCGGCGACTGCGGGCAGCGATCGTCCCGCTCTCAGCCTTCGAGCGCCAGGGCTACTTTGCCGGAGTCGGAAGTCTCGCCCCTGCCGCCGCGGCTCCTGCTCGCCGCGCCCGCGCTGCGCATTCATCCCGCCAACGAAACCGTGCTGCGCTACTTCTCGCCCAAGGTCGAGTGGGAGCTGATTGCGCTGAGCGAACACTGGCGCACCGAACTCAAGGTCGTCCATCGCAAGCGCGCGTCATCGTGACTGCCGGCCACACCCGCGCATCGGGATTGTGGACGAAAGTTACCCTTTGCCTGACCTTCCATGCTGTTGTATTTCAGAACGGTCGCCTGCATGGGAGTCCTGTTTCGACACACGCACCGGCCCGTCCGCGATATAAATCACTGCGTTTTCGTGCTCCCCACCGCAGAATCGTTTCTGCACAGCCCGGTACCTTGGTTTGTACCCAGGGCAGATGAATGCGCGCGCCGCGGTCGATAGGCCACGCAGGGGGATGGAATCGAATGCTGCCCAACCCATTGCAAAATGCATCTGCTGGAACGGCTTCATCGGCCGCGCTGCCGGTCGACCAATTCTTTGGCCCTATGTACGAGGCCATCGCTGCCGACCCTGAACTTGCGGGCCGCTACAACGCCGCAGCGGCTGGCCTGGGCTGCGTGCGCGGCCTGCGCTTCGCTTTCGCGTGTGAGGCTGCGCTGGGCCTCGCGCTGTACGGGCTCTGGCATTTCCGGCACGTGCTGCCGCACTAGCTCTGCGCCGATTATTTCTTGAGCGGCTTGCGCGCGAAGTAGTAGAGCGAGAACGCCAGCATCCCAAACGCCAGCACCGAGACGTAGCTGTTGTCGAGGAAGGTGTGCGGGAAGTTGAGAATGTCGCGGTTATCGAGGTATGTGGCCTCGACGGCCTTGAGCGCCACGCCAATCAATCCAGCAATGCCGCCCGCCGCAATCAATCCTGAAGCAAACAGCGAGCCCGACGAGATGTCGCCCTCTTCTTCGCTCCCCGCGCGCTTCGCCGCCTGATCCACCATCCAGCGCACAACACCGCCGATGAAAATAGGCAGCGTGGTCCCGATGGGCAGATATGCGCCCACGGCAAACGTCAGCGAGCGAACACCCAGCAGCTCCACCGCAATCACCAGCGACACGCCCACCAGCACCAAACCCCACGGCAGCTTGCGGCTCAGGATGCCGTTGATGACCGTAGCCATGAGCTTGGCCTGCGGCGCGGGCGCAGCGGCGCTGCCGATGCCCTGAATCCACTGCACCTCAATGCGCCCCGTCGCAGGCGAGTAGAGATACTTGCCGTCCTGCAGCTCCGACGAGCCAATGGCGTTGAGCACGATGTACTCCGAGCGATGGTGCTCGGTGGCGCTCTTGTCCGCCGCGGTCACGCGGATCGACTCCGGCAGATGCTTCACGTCATCCTGAATCGCCACGCCGGGATGCGATGCGTGCAGATCCCACGCCTTCGGCGCTGCGTGGAACTCCTGCAGCCCGGTATTCATCAGGTTGAGCGTGGAGCCGATGACGATGGTCGAGACCACCACGCCGATGATCAGCGCGATCTGCTGCAGCCGCGGCGTCGCGCCGATGATGTAGCCGGTCTTCAGGTCCTGCGAGGTGTCGCCCGCGTTGGAAGCGGCAATGCACACCACGCCGCCGATGGTGATGGCCAGCGCGCCAAATGCCGGAGCCGTCCAGCCCTGCACCAGGAAGATCGCCGCAGTCGCCATCAGCGTGGCGATCGTCATGCCGGAGACGGGGCTGGCCGACGAGCCCACCAGGCCCACGATGCGCGAGCTGACCGTGACGAAGAGAAATCCGAAAACGACGACCAACAGCGATGCAGCCAGATTCGCAGGCCAGCCGACAAACGCGCCCGGCACCGGCTTGAATTCGAGAAACAGAAACATGCAGGCAACGATGAGCACGCGAGCCGATGAGCACCACGCGCATCGACAGATCATCTTCAGTCCGGATGGGCTTGGCCTGTGCCACCGCGCCGGGTCGCATCGTCTTCAGCCCGGCCGTCAGCGCGCCGAAGATGGTGGGCAGTGTCTTCAAGAGCGTGATGAGTCCGGCCGCAGCCACCGCGCCCGCGCCCATCGGCTTGATGTACGTGGCCCACAGATCGCCCGGCCCCATCTGCGCGATGGGCACCTGTCCCGGATACACCGGATGCGGCAGCTCCTTGCCGAAGAAGTAAATCAGCGGCATCACTACCAGCCACGAGAACACGCCGCCCGCGAAGATGACACCCGCCACGCGCGAGCCAATGATGTAGCCCACGCCAAGATACTCCGACGTCGCGTCGGCGTTGATCGACGAGCCTTTGAGAATGTGCGCGGGGCCAAAGTCCGGCCGGTACTCGGGGTTTCCAGGCCATGCCGCAAACAGGTTCGCATTCTGGAAGAAGGTATAGACACCGCCAAGCCCAAGCCCAAGAAAAACCCGGCTGGCCAACGAGCCGCCTTTTTCGCCCGCGATCAGCACATCCGCGCAGGCCGTGCCCTCGGGGTAGGGCAGCGCACCGTGCTCCTGCACAATCAGCTGGCGGCGCAGCGGGATCATGAACAGCACGCCCAGCCAGCCGCCAATCAGCGCCAGCATAAAGATGCGCGAGTATTCGAGGTCGAAGCCAAGAAAGACCAGCGCGGGCAGCGTAAAGATCACGCCGGATGCAATCGACTGGCCCGCGTTGCCGGTCGTCTGCACAATGTTGTTTTCGAGAATCGACGAGCGGCCCAGCACGCGCAGAATGCTGATGGAGAGCACGGCAATGGGAATCGACGCCGCGACGGTGAGCCCCGCACGCAGGCCCACATAAACCGTGACCGCGCCAAAGATGATGCCGAAGATGGAGCCGAGCGCAATAGCACGGAAGGTGAACTCCGGGCGGGTCTCTTCCGGTGGAACAAAGGTCTGAAATTCGGACACTGATCGCCTCCGATGCGCACTGCGCGGCTGAATCGAATTCCCTGAAGAGTGGAGTGTAGCAGCGCGCGGCCCCATCGTCCTATGCCTGCCGCGCGGCGCAACTGCCTGCAGCGGGCGGTCTTGCCCGTCTGCCAGAGTGCGGCTCGCGCGGACCATCTTTGCGCGCGTTCGCAAACGGTTCGCGCAATCCCACATCCGTACCGTCGCGCCTGAATGCCCAACGCCGATTTCTGGGGATACCGGAGTTGCGGCCGGAGCAGCGCAAGCACGCGCTCCTTCGCCGCCGCTTAAATCTATCGAGACACACGACAGGACGCTCATGATTGACCGCTTCGCCCGCCGCACTGCCTCACTCCTTGCCATGCTTCTCCTCGCCTTTCCCGTCAGCCGCGCGCAGTCGGTGGCCACGCATCAGCTTCGTCCCGTGGTGCGCACCGGGCAGGCTGCATTTGTAAGCCGCATGGACGCGCGCCAGACCATCGAGCTCGATCTGGTGCTGCCTCTCAGCGATCCGGCGGGACTCAAGCAGTTCGTCAAAGATGTCTATGATCCGGCGAGTCCGAGCTACCGGCACTTCATCACGCCGCAGGAGTTCACAGCCCGCTTCGGTCCCACGCAGGACCAGTACGATGCTGTGCTCCGCTTCGCCAGGAATTACGGTCTCCAAGTCGTGGGCGGCACGCGCGATGGCATGGACGTGCAGGTGAAGGGAAGTGTCGCGACCATTGAGACGGCGCTGCACGTGAACATGAACCTGTATCAACACCCCACCGAAAATCGCATCTTCTATGCGCCGGACGCCGAGCCGGTGGTCGATCTGCCGTTCAGCCTCTGGCACATCTCAGGTCTCGACAACTACTCGATCCCCCATCCGCTCTACGTAAAGAAGAGCGACTACGCCGCGGCCCACGGCATCGAGCCCGACGCGGTGGTGCAGCATGCGACCTCTGGCTCCGGCCCTGCCGCTTCGTATCTTGGCAGCGACATGCGCGCTGCCTATTACGGCTCCGGCAGCCTCCGAGGCACAGGCCAGAACCTCGGCCTGTTCGAGTACGCCGGCACCGATCTCGCCGACGTGACGACCTACTACACCAACGCGCATCAGACCAACACGGTTCCGCTGTCGCTGGTCTCAGCGGATGGCACCAGCACGGCGTGCGTGCACGCCAGCGGTTGCGACGACACTGAGCAAACGCTCGACATCACGCAGGCGCTCGGCATGGCTCCTGGTCTCGCCAGCCTTGTGGTCTACGTCGGCTCCTACGACACCACGCTGCTCGCGGCCATGACCACGCACAGCCCGCTGCCCATGACCATCGGCTGCTCATGGGGCTGGTCCCCGGCCGATCCCAGCGCGCTCGATCCTTACTTCGAGAAGATGGCCGCGCAGGGCCAGACCTTTCTTGCCGCGTCCGGCGATAGCTCCACCTGGTCGAGCTCGAATCAGGCGTGGCCTGCCGACGATGCGTACGTCATCTCCGTGGGCGGCACTGACCTGGTGACTGCGAGCGCCGCGGGCGCGTGGCAGTCCGAGACCGCGTGGGCCGACTCGGGCGGCGGCATCTCCTCCACCCATACCGCGATTCCCGCCTGGCAGCAGCTCTCGGGCGTTATCAACGCGAGCAATCATGGGTCGACGACCTATCGCAACGGCCCCGACGTTTCCGCCAACGCCAACTTCACGTTCTATGTCTGCGCTGATCAGACCACCTGCACCGCGAATGCGTACGGCGGCACCAGCTTTGCCGCGCCCATGTGGGCGGGATACATCGCGCTCGTCAATCAGCAGCTCGCGGCCAACAGCCAGTCGCCGGTCGGCTTCTTCGACGCGGCGATCTACGCGCAGAACATCACATCGGCCTATGCGAGCGACTTCCACGACATCACCAGCGGCGCCTCGGGCAGCTACTCGGCCGTCACCGGCTACGATCTTGTCACCGGATGGGGCAGCCCCAACGCCGGCCTGATCAACGCGCTTGCCGGCGCAGCCCCCACCCCGCCGGGCTTCAGTCTTGCCGCATCCGCGGCTACAGCGTCCGTCGCGCAGAGCGGCAAGAGCACGGTCGCCTTCACAACAACAGCAGTCGGCGGCTTCAACGCGGCAGAGACGCTCACCGCCACCGGCGCGCCCTCCGGCGTCACGCTCGCCTTCAGCCCCGCATCGCTCACCGGCTCGGGAACATCGACACTGACCATCACTGCCAGCGCGACGGCGCCCATCGGCAACTACACCATCACGGTGAAAGCGACCTCCGGCAGCACGGTGCACAGCACCACAGTCCTTGTCAGCGTCACCGTTCCGCCCAGCTTCAACCTCACCACGTCGCCCGCGTCACTCAGCCTGGCGCAGGGCACGTCGGGCAGCGCCACAGTCACCACCACCGCAGCCGGAGGCTTCAGCTCTGCGGTCGCGCTCACAGCTTCCGGCGCACCCTCCGGCGTCACGCTGGCCTTCAGCCCGTCTTCCATCACCGGCGCGGGCACGTCCTCGTTGGCCATCACGGTTGGCCCGTCGGTGACCGTGGGCACCTACACCATCACCGTCTCAGGCTCCTCTGGCGGCGTCGTGCACACCGCGAAGATCACGCTCGCGGTCACCATCGCGCCGGGCTTCTCCATCACGGCGTCGCCGGCTTCGCTCAGCCTCGCGCAGGGCGCGTCCGGCCGCATCACCATCGGTAGCACCGTGGTCGGTGGCTTCAAGTCCGCCGTCGCGTTCACCGCTTCGGGTGCGCCTTCGGGCGTCACGCTCAGCTTCAGCCCCGCATCGATCACGGGCGCAGGCTCGTCCACGCTGACCGTTGCCGTGGGCTCAAGCGTAGCTCTCGGCAACTACGCCGTCACCATTTCGGGAACCTCGGGCAGCGTGGTGCACACCGCGAAGTTCACCCTCACCGTCACCATCGCGCCCGGCTTCTCGATTACGGCTTCTCCCGCATCGGTGAGCGTAGTGCAGGGCAGCTCGGGCCACATCGCGCTTACCAGCACAGCCGTGGGCGGATTCAAATCCGCGGTCGTGTTCACAGCCTCCGGCGCGCCCAGC
Organism: uncultured Acidobacteriaceae bacterium; assembly: GCA_963783925.1. Lineage (GTDB taxonomy): Bacteria > Acidobacteriota > Terriglobia > Terriglobales > Acidobacteriaceae > Telmatobacter. The sequence continues at coordinate 1,301,927 of CAWAPM010000001.1, forward strand.
GGCGTCACCTGCGCCTTCAGCCCGGCATCGGTTGCCGGCGCCGGCAGCTCGACGCTTACGTTTACCGTGACCACGGCGGCCACTCCAGGCACCTATCCCATCACCGTTACCGCAACCTCCGGCAGCCTGGTGCACACAGTCACGATCAATCTCGTCATTACGCCCATTCCGCCAGCCTTTGCTATCAAGGCTTCGGCGGCATCCATCAGCGTAGAGCGCGGCCACAGCGCGACGGTCACCGTCACGTCCACGATCACCGGCGCTTTCACCTCGGCCATCGCGCTCACTGCCTCAGGGCAGGGAACCGGCAACACTGTCAGCTTCACGCCGGCCTCCATTACCGGCGCGGGTTCGTCGACGATGCAGGTGAACGTCGCCAGCACTTCGGCCACCGGCGCCTTCAGCCTGGTCGTCTCCGCCAGGAGCGGCACCACCACCCACACCGTCACCATCCCCATGACGGTCACCAAGTAAAGTCCGCCTTAACCCAAACCGTCCGGCTCCATGCACCCGCCTGGAGCCGGACACTTTGGTTCCTTTCGGCACCGAAGGTTCAGCCTCCCAAGGTAACTTCCAGCGTCCCTCCCCGGCCGCGCGATTTCTCTCGACACCGCGAACAAATTGCCCCAGAATGCAACTCAATCCCATTCAGCAGTCCAGGCCCACGCGTCCATCCGCAGTATTGAATTCGCTTAAGAATTCCCGATACCTCAGGAGACCCACGTGACTCGCAGAGTTAGGAACGCACTCTTCTCTGTTGCCGCGGTGTTGTTCGTCGCGGTCGCCGCCCACGCCCAATTCCTCAACACCCACCATGTCCGCGACGATGTTCGCAGTGGCCGCGCGCAGTTCGTTTCCCGCATGCCCGCCAGCCAGACGCTGCAGCTCGATCTCGTGCTGCCCCTGCGTGACCCCGCGGGGCTCAAGAGCTTTCTGAGCGACCTCTACAATCCGGCCAGCCCCAACTACCGGCACTTCCTCACGCCGCAGCAGTTCACCGCGCGCTTCGGCCCCACGCAGGACCAGTACGATGCTGTGCTGCGCTTCGCCAAAAACTACGGCCTGCAGGTTGTCGGCGGCTCGCGCGACGGCATGGACGTGCAGGTCAAGGCCAGCGTGGCCACCATTGAAACCGCGCTGCACGTGAGCATGCGTGTCTACCAGCACCCCACCGAGAGCCGCACCTTCTTCTCGCCCGATGCCGAGCCGGTGGTCGATCTGCCCTTCAACCTCTGGCACATCTCGGGCCTCGATAACTATTCGATTCCGCATCCGCTCTATTCGAAGAAGAGCGACGTTGCCGCAGTGCGCGGCATTGACGCGGAGAAGCTCGTGACCCACGCCACCACCGGCTCCGGTCCGTCGGCCTCGTTCCTGGGCAGTGACATGCGTGCGGCCTATTACGGTGGAACGGCGCTCACCGGCGCGGGCCAGAATCTGGGCCTGTTCGAGTATCTCGGCACCGATCTGGCCGACCTGACCACCTACTTCAAGAACGCGGGCCAGACCAACAAGGTCCCGGTCACCGTTCTCTCCACCGACGGAACCAGCACCAGCTGCGTCGACACCCGCGCCGGCGGCCGGTGCGATGACACCGAGCAGACCCTCGACATGACCCAGGCCATCGGCATGGCTCCCGGTCTTTCCAGTCTCGTGATGTACGTGGGTTCGACAGACACGGCCATCATCAGCGCCATGACCACCCACAGCCCGCTGCCGACCACCATCGGCTGCTCGTGGGGCTGGACGCCGGCCGATCCCAAGACTCTCGATCCCTACTTTGAGAAGATGGCCGCGCAGGGGCAGAACTTCTTCGCCGCCTCCGGCGACAGCTCAACCTGGTCCACGCGCAATGAGGCGTGGCCGGCCGACGACGCTTACGTCGTATCGGTGGGCGGCACGGACCTGGTCACAGCCAGCGCGGCGGGCGCCTGGAAGTCTGAGACCGCGTGGGTCGACTCAGGCGGCGGCATTTCACCGGACAAGGTCGCGATTCCCGCGTGGCAGAAACTTTCCGGCGTGATCAACTCGACCAACAAAGGCTCGACCACCTACCGCAACGGCCCGGATGTCTCCGCCAACGCCAACTTCACCTTCTACGTCTGCGCCGACCAGACCACCTGCACCGCCAACGACTACGGAGGCACCAGCTTTGCCGCGCCCATGTGGGCGGCCTACATCGCTCTGGTCAACCAGCAGCGCGCGGCCAACGGCAAAACCACCATCGGCTTCATCAACCCGGATATCTACGCCGAGAACGTGACTGCCGCGACGTACGCGGCGGACTTCCACGACATCTCGAGCGGAAAATCCGGCAGCTACTCCGCGGTCACGGGCTACGATCTTGTGACGGGCTGGGGCAGTCCCACTTCCGCGCTCATCGCCGAGCTCGCCGCGCAGTAAATCCGGATCCTTCGTCACGCCTCAGAGCCCGGGCCGCAACGGTCCGGGCTCTGCCGCGTGCGGAAATCTTCGCGTGCGCTCGCACTGTTTCCGCATGCACGTTTTGCTTGGCGAAGCCCACCCTCAGCGCGTAGGGTAGTGGCATTCGGCGCTCACGGAGACGCGCCTTCCCATGTCCAGCACCCTATCTGCTCCTTCAACCAATCGGCGCTTTCTTTCGCTCGACGTGGCGCGCGGCATCACCATCGCATTCATGATCATGGTGAACAACAACGGCGGTTCCGGTTCCTGGGGTTTTATGAATCACGCCCAATGGAACGGCCTGACGCCCACCGATCTTGTCTTCCCAACGTTCCTGTTCATCGTCGGCGTCTCGACGGTTTTCTCGACCCACGCACGGCTCGCCAAAGGCGCCACGCGGGCGCAGTTGGCCCGGCACACCGTGCAACGCGCCGCCCTCCTGTTTCTCTTCGGGCTCATCATCAACGGGTTTCCCTATTTCCATCTCGCGCATTACCGCGTCTACGGGGTGCTGCAGCGCATCGCCATCTGCTATCTGATCGTCGGCCTCTTCTATCTCTGGGACCATCGCGTCTCGACCAAGATTGCCGCACTCGTAGTCGCGCTGGTCAGTTACTGGGCGCTGCTGCGCTTCGTGCCCATCCCCGGCATCGGCACGCCGGGCAAGGACGTGCCGTTCATGGACATGACGCAGAATCTCGTGTCATGGATTGATCGCGGCATCTTTCCGCACCATCTCTACCTCACCTGGACCGAGCACAACACCCGCGACCCCGAGGGCCTGCTGAGCAATCTCCCCGCAGTGGGCACGGCTCTGATGGGCCTGCTCACCGGCATCTGGCTGCGCACCGGCAAATCGCTCACCGCCAAGTTCGGCGGCCTCGCTGCCGCGTCGATGACGAGCCTGGCCATCGGCTATCTCTGGTCGCTCGAGTTCCCGCTCAACAAGAACATGTGGACCAGCTCGTTTGTGCTTGTCGCCGGCGGCTACTCACTCGCGCTGCTAGCGCTTTGCTTCTGGACGATCGAAGTGCGCGGCTGGAGCAAAGGCTGGACCTGGCCCTGGCTGGTCTTCGGCTCCAACGCCATCGCCGTCTATATGTTCAGCGAGCTCTTCCCCAGCATTCTCGACGACATCACCGTGCCCGCCGCCAATGGCGCGCGAGAGGGCATCGGTGGAGTCATCTTCCACAACGTTTTCGCGCACATCCCCGATCCGGGCTGGGCGGCCTTTGGGTGGTCTGTGTCGTTCACCGCGGTCTGCTTTATTCCCGTGTGGATTCTTTACCGGAAGAAGATCTTCCTCAAGGTATAGCGCGGCTCTTATGCGATCGGCGCAGGCTTCACCGGCCGGAAGAGCCACACCAGCAGCAGCGTGAACAGCACGCCGCCCACGGCAAACTTCAGCGGCACCGGCGCATGCGAGGGCGAGAAGAAGCCTTCGAGAATGCCCGCGACAAACAGCATCGGAATGGTCCCCGCGACCAGCCGCGTGGCTTCAATGCCGCCGCGCGCGATCGAATCCTTCCAGCGCAGCGAACCGGGAAAGAGCATCGCGTAGCCCAGGCGGAATCCCGCGCCGCCGGCGATGAGAATCGCTGGCAGCTCCAGCGAGCCATGCGGCGCAACAAAGCTCCACAACGCAACCGACATGCCGTACTGATGGCAGGCCGCGCCGATCACGCCCAGCATCATGCCGTTCACGTAGAGATAGAAAAATGTGCCGACGCCGAAGACCATCCCGCTGGCGAAGGTGACAAAGCTCACCGCGAGATTGTTGGTCATGATCTTGCTTGAGGCCATCGGCGCGATGGTCACCACAGACTCGGTCCACATCTGATGCCGTTCCATAGTCGCGATCATCTGCGGCCCCACGAAGTGCCGCATGAACTCCGGCCGCGCCTGCGTAACAGCCGCGCCCAGCGCGCCCCACGCCACGGTCACCAGCACCGATGCAAGAACAAACCGAAGTTGCCGCTGAAAGATGGCTGGATACTCGTCCCACAGAAACCGGAACAGCGTTTTCAGATTCGTTTTGCGGCCGGAATAAATGATATGGTGAGCGCGAGCCAACAAATGATTCGCATGCTCGGCATAGGTTCGCGCCGTCGAGTCCTGGCGCAGCACGGAGAGGTCGGCCGCCACCTGCCGGTAGAGCAGGGCCATCTCCTGCAGCTCGGCGCGCGACAATTGCTTGAGGCCGCTCTGGTCCGATTGTGCCAGCAGCGCCGCCAGCCGGTCCCAGTGGGGCCGCCGCTTCGCGATCCACGTATTGGAGAGAATGGGCGCCATGGACCAGAAGCCAGACCAGAAGTTGGACCTGAATTCAGATCAGCTTAACATCGACACACCCGAGCTGGTGTCGATCGAGATGCCGCTGGCTGGCATCGGCAGCCGCTTTATCGCGCTGCTGCTGGACTCGCTGATCTGGGCCGCGGGCCTGCTTGTGCTGAGCCTGATCCTCTGGGCCTTCTCGCCAGCCCTGCGCGTCTTCAACAACCTCTCCTATCAATGGGCGGTTGCGCTCTTCACCTTCGCGCTCTTCCTTCTCAACTGGGGCTACTTCACGCTCTTTGAGGCCTTCGGCAACGGCCGCACGCCGGGCAAACGCATCGCGCGCATCCGCGTGATCCAGCGTTCCGGCCGCGCCATTGGCCTGGTGGAATCGATGGCGCGCAACTTCGTCCGCTATATCGATCAGATCCCCTCGTTTTATGCGGTCGGCGCCATCACCATGTTTGCAACCAAGCAGCATCAGCGTCTCGGCGATCTCGCGGCTGGCACACTCGTGGTGCGCGACCGCGAAGCAGAGACGCCGCTGTGGGGCGATACAGCCACGCGTACATTTACGGCGGCGTCGTTCTCTGGAGCCGCGCATATTCCCGAGCCGCACCTGGCCGTTTCGGTTTCGGCGGCCGAACTCACCAAGCTCGCGCCCAGCGACCTCGAAGTGCTGGAGAATTTCTTCGCCCGCCGCCTCGACCTGCCGCTCTCCACGCGCCAGGTTCTGGCCGGGCGGCTCGCTGAGGCCATTCGAGCCAAGTCCGGACTCGAGCCGCCAGCAGGAGTCAGCGTAGAGACCTTTCTCGAAGCGGTTGCGCGCGACCTGCGCGACCTGGCGCGCCTCCGCTAACCCATTCGTAACCAGCCAGAATGGGACCGAATCAATCTAGGAAAGCCCCGCGCAAACGAGCATAAATAAAACGTTTAACCGGAATACGCTCCCTCCAGGTGCTCCCCGTCGCCGCGTACTTCGCGCACACTCGCACCTGCCACTTGACAACTGTCCTCAAGTGGGCTTTTAATGGCTCCCGGCTTTCAGACAGGTCCTTGTGTACGCAGTTCAGTTAATCGGTTTGCTATCTCTACTCAAACGTTTAACTGGGAATATCCAAGATTGCGTATTTCGGGGGTTTTCCTCTTCCAGAACGTGGAGGAATTGCCTGCTCCAAGCCTGGCCTTTTCGGGGTCCGAATGACTCGATCAGACTAACGATGCTGGCAATTCTGAGGAGCATGCCAGCGCAACAACGAGACGCAGCAAACCCCGCAAGCCGGCCATAAAAAGCCGGGAGTGAGCCGCAACAGAGCCGCGGCGCACTTGATCGAAGACGGGTTGAAGAATCAGGAAAGTCAGGAAGTAAAGGGATTTTCTTCTTGACAGTCTTTGATTCACGCGCATCAAATGGCTCGGTCATTCATCAGGGCAAACTGGAAAATTGATTTACCTCAACGATTCCGGTCATTCGCAGCTGTCGCGCGATGCTTCCTTCACAGGAGAGCAGTCCGCAGACGGCTTTTCGTGCTTGCTGCGCGAAAGCGAAGATGTCCTGAATGGCCACGGCTCATCAGCGGTGCGCATCAACCAGCTTCATGTCCGTGAGACGGGGAGCGAAAGAAACACCCACAAAGACAGAAAGACTTTTGAAAAGGAAGGTCACATGAGACAAGCGAAATACAGGTTCTTCCTGTTGCCGCTGATCTTCGTATTGGCAAGCGTGGCAGCACTCGCGCAGGCCAACGCAGATCTGACCGGCATCATTACTGACCAGACTGGAGCGGTGGTGCCCGACGCCAAGATCGTCCTCACCGACCCCGGTACTGGCACGACGAAGACCACTGTGAGCGGCGCGACCGGACTGTACGACATCTCCGGCCTCAACCCCGCAAACTACAACATGAAGGTTACAGCCAAGGGCTTCCAGGGCTTCGCGCAGAACGGCATCGTGGTGAACGTCTCCTCGACCTCGCGCGTGGACATCAAGCTCACGGTCGGCGCCGAATCGCAGACGGTCACCGTCGAGGCAGATGCTCTCGCCGTGCAGGCCGACTCGAACGTGGTCAGCACCCTGATCAGCTCCGAGCAGATCAGCGAGATCGCAACCGAAAACCGCAACTTCGCCGCACTGGCCTCACTGGGCCTCGGCGTCAGCTCGGCGCTGCCTGACAGCAACACGCCGACATCGGTGGCTTCGAACTTCACCATCAGCGTCAACGGCCTTCGCCAGAGCCACAACATCTGGTTGATCGACGGTGGCGAAGCGGATGATCGCGGCGGCGCCGGCGGCATGGACATCATGCCTTCGCAGGACGCTATCGCTGAGTTCACCGTGATGAGCTCGAACTATCCGCCGGACTACGGTATCTCTTCCGGCGCAACCATGAGCCTTTCGCTCAAGAGCGGTACGCAGAAGTTCCACGGCACACTGTGGGAGTTCAACCGCAACACTGACTACGACGCCAACAACTACTTCAACAAGAGTTCGGGTCAGGCTCGCCAGGTGCTGGACTACAACATCTACGGCTTCAATATTGGCGGTCCGCTGTTCATTCCCAAGGTCTACAACCAGAACCACAACAAGACCTTCTTCTTCTGGAATGAAGAGTGGCGCAAGATCAATCAGGGCAACACGCCTAACTTGGTCGCCACCCTGCCCACGGCGGATATTCCGACCGCCGGTCAGGACCTGACCTACGTGTCGCCTCTCTTCGCCGGGTCGGGCACCACCAATGGCAACAACTACGTCCCCGGAATCGCGGTTCCGTACTCCGGTGCGGCAGCGACTGCTGCGGGCACGCAGAACGTGTACTACGAGCCTTGCCTCGACGCGGCTACGTATCCGACGCAGACTGCCAAAGACACTTGCCAGACCAACATCAATGCAGCTGGTAACGGAGTCGGAGCCATGGTTCCAGGACAACCATTCCCTGGCAACGTGATTCCGGCGGCGTTGTTTGATCCGAACGCGGTCCTGTACCTCAACTCCGGCATCCTGCCCAAGCCCAACACGAGCTCAGGCAAGGCGGTTTCCGAGGCGCAGACACCGATCACCGTGCGCGACGATGTGGTGCGTGTCGACCACACCATCAACTCCAAGTGGCAGATCCTCGGTCACTACATGCACGATTCGGTGACGCAGGCCTACGGCGCTCCTGAACTGGGCTGGGATTGGTACAGCTACAACACCATCACCAGCGTGTTGTCCAACCCCTCCAACAGTGCGGCCCTCAAATTGAGCGGCACCATCAACCCGAATCTGTTGGTTGAAGCCAGCATCAACTACGACGGCAACATCATCAACATCACCAACAGCGCCAACTCCTTCATCCCCTCGGGATGGTCGGTCAACACCTTCTTTGACCTCAGCACGGTTCTTGAGGGCAAGTCGGTGGGTCAGAAGAGCCTTCCCAGCATGAACGGCTTCGGCAATCCTTACGGAACCGCCGAGCAGATGGGCAATGCTCCCTGGCACAACGCGGCTGAGGACTACGAGCCCAAGGTTGACGTTTCCTACACCAGCGGCAAGCACGCCATGAAGTATGGCTTCAGCTACAACCGCTACACCAAGAACCAGCAAGTGAACGGTGACACGCAAGGTCAGTTTGCCTGGGGCGGCGATGCAGCCGGCCAGTTTACCAGCAACCTGGCATCTTGCGGCGGCACCGGCCCCGCCTGCGTGCAGGGCGATGGTCTGATGGATATGTTGCTCGGCATGGCCTCGAACTACGATCAGCAGGCCTCAGCGCCGATCAACCACTATGTCAACCAGACGCCTTCGGCGTACATCAACGACAACTGGCACGTCAGCCCGCGCTTGACCCTGCAATTGGGCATCCGCTATGACGCCCTGCCGCACGCCTGGGAGCGCAACAATCAGGTCGCCAACTTCGACCCGACTGCCTTCCTTGCGAGCGCTTCCCCGTTCTGGGAATCGAACGGTTCCATGGACTCGACCGGCCCCGGCTTCCAGACCTTCACCATCGCCGGCGTCACGGCCCCTTACTACACCAACGGCCTCGAACTCGCAGGCCGCGGCGGCTTCCCGAAGGGCCTGGTCAACAACTACTACAACACGTGGCAGCCTCGCTTCGGGTTCTCTGAGGATCTCTTCGGAAACGGCAAGACCGTTCTCCGTGGCGGCTTCGGAACCTTCTTCGAGCGCATCCAGGGCAACGACATTTACAACGCGGCTACCAATGCGCCGTTCGTCAATGATCCCGGCGCCACCAACGTCAACATGAGCGATCCGCACGTCAGCACGCAGACCGGTCAGGTTGCCAGCACCCCGTTCTTCGCCAGCGGTCTTACCTCGCTTGCGATCAAGTACCCGGCCCCTGCAGTTGCCCAGTACAGCCTCGGCGTTCAGCATGAGATCTCGCCGTCGATCATCTGGGTTGTGCAGTACGTCGGCAACCTGGCATGGAGCCAGAATGCCCAGCGCCACGTTGACAACTTCCCGCTTGACACCCCCATGGGAGTACGCAAGGCGGGCGGCAACGTGACCACTGCCGATGGCACTTCAACCGGCACTCCGCTCCCGACCTCTGGTCAGGGCCAGGTCGCCAACAACTCCAACTCGTTCCGCCTGTTCTCTGGGTACAGCGGCATCACCCAGCAGGAGAACGACACCAACGGCACGTATAACGGTTTCCAGACCGGCGTACGCGTCCAGAATCGCTGGGGTCTGAGCGGCGAGCTTGATTACACCTACTCGCACGAGATCGACATCCAGACCTACGACAACTCCTGCTGCGTGAGCAACCCTTGGTACACCAAGTACGACAAGGGCTCAGGCTTCCTCGATCGCCGCAACATGGTGAGCGCCAACTACATCTACAACATGCCGTTCTTTGCCAAGTCGAACGGGCTCGATCCACTCGATCGCCGGTGGCTGGACAATTGCCGGTACGATCATCGACGAGTCTGGCGTGCCCGTTGCCTCGCAGTACGGCGGCAGCGATACGATCGGCCTCGGCGGCGGATACAGCAACCGTTTGAACTCGACCGGCAAGATGAGCTACCCCAAGAAGGTTGGGGAGTGGTTCGATACTTCCAAACTGACCGTTCCCACGGCGGCTTGGTTGGGTGGTCAGAACCAGGGCTTCGGCTCCTCGGGCAAGGACGCAGTCGTTGGTCCGGGTCGTGTGAACTTCACGACTTCACTGTATAAGTCGTTCTCGATCACGGAGCGCGCGCACTTCGAGCTTCGTTTCGAGTCGTTCAACACCTTCAACCACACGCAGTTCAACAACATTGACGTGAAGAACACCGACGGCAACTTCGGCCAGGTAACCAACACCATGGGATCCGCGTTCGCTGGAACTCGGCGGCAAGTTCGTGTTCTAACCTCAACCCTCAACCGGGGCGCGGCGGGCAACTCCCGTCGCGCCCTTTTTCTTTGCCCTTCATTTGCCGCGCCACCGAATCGCGCGCGACAATCAAAGTCGAGGATTCTTCGTTGCCGAACCAGTGCAGCTTCCTCCGCAGGATTTGCAGATTGAACATCGCCACCAGAAAAGAAACGTGCGTGAATCGCTTCCGCTTCGTGTGCTGCGCAATTGCGCTATCCGCTACGCTTTCCATCGCACAGGCTCCTCCGTCAATACAGGCCCAACGTCAGGCCGCCCTCGCGCTCGAGCAGCAGGGACGCAACGCCGAGGCCGAGGCCGCCTGGCACGCTCTGCTCAAGACCCACCCGCGCGATCCCGAGCCGATGGCCCACATCGCCCTGCTCGAAGCCCGCCAGGGCCACTACAAGGAAGCCGTTCCCTACTACCGCCGCGCGCTTGCGATCAACGCCAGCATTCCCGGCCTTCGTCTCAATCTCGCGCTCGCGCTCTTCAAGTCAGACGACCTGGCGCACGCCGTGGAGCAGTTTCAAATTCTGCTCAAATCCGCGCGGCCAGGCTCGCCCGAGGCTCAGCGCTACACGATCCTGACCGGCATGTCGTACTACGGCCTGGCCGATTACGCGAAAGCTGCGCCCTACCTGCAGCGCGCCGTCGATCGCGACGCCACCAGCCTGCCCCTCCTCTACGCGCTTGCACAGAGCTATCTCTGGGCCCGGCAATTCAACCGCGTCCTCGATGTCTACCATCAGATCCTCGTCCTCAGTCCGGATTCGGCCGAGGCCGATATGCTGGCCGGCGAAGCGCTCGACGAGATGAAAGACAACGAGGGGTCGACGAAGATGTTTCGCGCCGCCATCAAGGCCAACCCCAGGGAACCCAATGCGCACTTCGGACTTGGCTATCTGCTGTGGACCCAGAAGAGTTATGCAGAGGCGGCGACTGAATTTCAGACCGAGCTCGACAACAATCCGGCACATCAGCAGGCACGGCTCTATCTTGCCGATTGCGATATCCAGATGAACCACGCGGCGGAGGCGCAGCCGCTCCTTGAGCAGGTTGCCAAGGCTGATCCCACTCTGGGCCTCGCCCATCTCGATCTCGGCATTCTCTACTCCGATGCGGGCCGAAACGATGACGCTCTTCGGGAGCTGATGCTTGCCACGAAGCAAATGCCGAACAACGTTAACGTCCACTGGCGTCTTGCCCGGCTCTACCGCACGCTCGGCAAAAAGGAAGAAGCAACGGTCGAATTCGATAAGGCAAGCAAGCTGAATAAAGAGGCAGACGAAGATCTTTTCAAGAAGATCGCCAATGGGCAGCGTCCGCACCCGGACACCGCTCCCGCGCCAGCCGCTCCACAATAGCCGTGCATCTCAGATCGATTGAATCTCCGAAGGATTGCGCCGCAAACGCCAGCACGCATTCATGCCGCCCTGCGGAAACAGAGAGCGCGAACACGGCTCGTCGAATGTCCCTTCGTAATCGAATTCACGCTTGCCATTGTTGAGCGGCACCACAAGCACGCGCGTCACGTGCACGGTCGCCTGGGGCGCACCGCGCAGCGTGAACACGGCCCAATCGCCCAGATAGAGCAGCACCGCGGCCACCGCGATTGCAGCCGCTACGCGCAGCGTCCATCGCCCAATCCTTCGCAGCATCTTTCAGCCCTTCCCTATTACGCCGGTCTCTTCCTTCAGCGTCACGCCCGTCAATCTGAGCCTTCGCGCTTCGACAAGATAGAAACCAAGCTGCTCCGCGGCCTGCTCGTAGCTCAGCCCCTCGGCACGAATGTTCGAGATGCAGTTGCGCTCCGCGTCCGTGCGCCCGGGCCGCGGATCCCACGTGATGTAAGCGCCGAGAGAATCCGGCGAACTCAATCCCGGACGCTCGCCGATTAGCACCACGCTCATCGCTGCACCCACCCCTTGGCCAATCACATCGCCAATCGCCACGCGGCCCTGTTTCACAATGCAGACAGGCGCGACGATCAATCTATCGATGCGCGGCAAGAGCGCGCGCAGCAGAGCAGGCGCGTGTCGCTCGACCGCCAGAGCCGAAAGCCCGTCCGCCACCACCAGCGCCAGATCGCACCCGCTCTCGCCGCGGGTCGCAGACAGCGCCGCATCGCTCGCCGCATCGAGCATGCGCCCGAGATCCGGCCGCTGCAGATACGTCGCCCGATCAGCCGCCTGCGAGTGCAGCCGCAGTGCAGGCGAGCCGGTGGCCTCTTCTATCTGTCTCGCGAGCCCGCCAACATCGATCCGCGCATGAACCGCGTCGCGCGCCATCGCGTGCGCCTGCTGAAAGTCGAGCAGGTCGCGCGTCTGCTGGCTCACCCCCGTGCGCCCCAGCGCCACGCGCGCTGGCGTCAGCGCGCGCAAGCGCGCCTCCCAGCCGGCCGCAACCATCTCGCTCATGCGGAGAGCAGCCTTTCGGGAGTGCGTGCTTCCAGCGCCAGCCGCGCAAACTCATCGCCGGCAAGCCACGCCTCAAACTCCGGCGCTGGCCGCAGTCCCAGCACGCGGCGCAGATAGAGCGCATCGTGAAAACTCGTGCTCTGATAGTTCAGCATCACATCGTCCGCGCCGGGCACGCCCATAATGTAATTCACTCCCGCCGCGCCCAGCAGCGTCAGCAGCGAGTCCATGTCGTCCTGGTCAGCTTCGGCGTGATTGGTGTAGCACACGTCGCAGCCCATCGGCAGCCCAAGCAGCTTTCCGCAGAAGTGATCTTCAAGCCCCGCGCGGATAATCTGCTTGCCGTCATACAAATACTCCGGCCCAATAAAGCCAACCACGGTATTCACCAGCATCGGCTCAAACCGCCGCGCCACGGCATACGCCCGCGCTTCAAGTGTTTGCTGGTCGACACCCAATCCTCCGGTGCCATGATGCGCATTGGCGGAGAGTGCCGAGCCCTGCCCCGTTTCAAAATACATGATGTTCGCGCCAACGGTGCCATCCGCGCAAACGGCGCCGCGGTTGAGCGCACGTCCGGCCTCGTACGCTTCCTGCAATAGTGCGAGACTCGCACCGAAGCTGCGATTCGCTGCCTCCGTTCCGGCAATCGACTGGAAGATCAGATCGACGGGTGCGCCCGCATTCAGCGCCGCCATCTGCGTTGTGATGTGCGCCAGCACGCAGCTCTGCACAGGGATGTGAAACCGCTCGCGCACAGCGTCAATCAATTGCAGCAATCGCGTTGTCGATGCCACGTTGTCGCCCGCGGGATTGATGCCAATAACCGCATCGCCCGATCCCATCAGCAGACCATCCAGCATCGATGCGGCAATGCCCAGCGCATCGTCCGTCGGATGGTTAGGCTGCAGCCGCGCGCTGAGCCGTCCCGGCAACCCCACCGTAGTGCGAAAGCGCGTAACCACACGGATCTTTGCCGCCGCCGCAATCAGGTCCTGCACGCGCATCAGCTTGCTCACTGCGGCAGCCATCTCCGGCGTCAGGCCCGGTGCCAGCGCCGCCAGCCGCTCCGGCGTGGCCTCGTCGCTCAGCAGCCAGTCGCGCAGCTCGCCCACCGTGAGCGACCGCACCGGCGCAAAGGCCTCATCATCGTGCGAGTCCATAATCAGGCGCGTGACGTCATCTTCTTCATACGGCACCACGGCCTCAGAGAGAAAATGTGCCAGCGGCAAATCCGCGAGCGCAAATTGTGCGGCCACTCTTTCCTCTGCCGACTGCGCCGCCACGCCCGCCAGCACATCGCCGCTGCGCAGCGGCGTGGCTTTGGCCAGCAGCGCGCGCAGGCTGTCGAAGGTGTAGCGTCTGCTTCCGAGAGTGTGCGCAAAGGCCATGCGAATGCCTCTAGCCTATCCGAAGCAGAGCGCGATCGGGCAAATTCCAAGCGCGCAAAAGCAAAAGGCCAGCCCGCAGGCTGGCCCTCCCATACTGCGACAGCAATCTTCTAGAACTTCACCGAAGCCGCGCGCGGTGAAACGCCGCTGATCTCCGCGGCACGCACTTCGGCATAGGCTGCCGCACCCATCAGCGCGGCCCGGCTCTCCAGAATCACCCGCACCGGCATGTTGATCAGCAGCTGGCTCAGCCGCCCCTTGTCCGTGAAGGCTTTCATGAACGTGCCGTCCTTCAGCTTCTCCAGAATGCGCGGCGCAATGCCGCCGCCCAGATACAGCCCGCCCACGGAGAGCACCTTCAGCGCCAGGTTGCCCGCCTCCGCACCATACGCGGAGACGTACATGTCCAATGTTTTTTCGCACAGCTCGCTCTTAGCTGCGAGACCCATCTCGGTGATGACGGAATTGGGATCGCTCACCGAGGCGATCTTCTCCGCCAGCCATGCCGGCTCTTCCACGCCGCGCACATCGCGCAAAAACTCGTAGATGCTGGTCATACCCATGCCGGCCACCACGCGCTCAAAGCTGATGCGGCCGTTGTATTTCTGCTTCAGGTAGCGCAGCAGGTCAATCTCATCTTCATTGCGCGGCGCATAGTCCGCGTGGCCGCCCTCGCTCGGATACGGCACATGATTCCGCCCGTTCCACACCAGCAGCCCTTCGCCCAGCCCCGTGCCCGCCGCGATCAGCGCGCGGTTGCCAATCTGGCTCGCATCGCCCTCGCTGAGCGTGTAGATCTGGTCCGCGCTCAGCTCGGCAATGCCGTAGCCGTTCGCCTCAAGGTCATTGATCAGGAACACATGCTGAATGCCGAGATGTGCCGAAAGCTCGCGGCTGTCCAGAGTCCACGGCAGGTTGGTCAGCCGCAGCCGCCCGTCCCGCACCGGTCCCGGCACGCCAAAGCAGGCCGAGGTCACCTTGTCGGCGGCCAGGAACTGCTTCACAATCTCTTCCAGCCCGCCGAACTCCTTCGCCGCGAATTTTTCGTCGCGCGTGTGCGTCAGCTTTCCATCTTTAAAGTCGTAGAGCGCCAGGTGGACCTTGGTGCCACCCACATCGCCAGCCAGAATCATCGTGCCCTCTCCAAAACCCCGCAGCCTTCCCCATCTGTCGCGGGTAGAAGTGCAGCAGCGGCCTGATCCAGAATCAGAGTGAGTATACCGCTTGCGGGCCAAATCAGTTGACTCGGCAGCCGCTCCGGATCGCGGTTGCCCATGAAGACTTCGCGCACCACTTCGGCCTTGTCCGCCCCGCCAATCAGGAAGAAGACCGTGCTGGCGTTGTTGATCACGGGCCAGGTCAGCGTGAGCCGCCAAGTATCCTTCTGCGGCACGTGGTTGGCCGTCACCAGCCGGCCCATCTCGTGGATGGCGGCGGTATGCGGAAACAGCGACGCGGTGTGCCCGTCCGGCCCCATGCCCAGCCACACCAGGTCGAACCGCGGGCTCTCCGCGCCCTCCAGCCGAAAGGTGTTTCGCAGCAGCGACTCATACCGCGCCGCCGCCACTGCCGGGTCCAGCTCGCCTTCCATCCGGTGCACCTGCTCCGGCTTCAGCGGAACCTTGTCCAGCAAGGCCTCGCGCGTCATGCGATAGTTGCTGTCCGCATCGTCCGGCGGAACGCAGCGCTCATCCACCCAGAAAAGCTCGAGCTTGTCCCACGGCATGCGCGCCCGCCAGGGCTGCGCCGGGTCCGCCAGCAGCGCAAACGCGGCTTTCGGCGTCGACCCGCCGCTCACGGCAATCCGCGCCCGCCCGCGCGCGGCGGCAGCCTTCTCCGCCGCCTGCGTAAACTCCTCCGCGGCCCGCACCGCCAGCGCCGCCGCGTCCGCCTCCACGCTGTACTCGATCCTGAGCTCTTTGCCCATCCCGGTTCGCTCCTCTGCTCTACCTTACATGCCGCTCGCCGCCCAAAACCACCGCCGCCTCGTGAACAGAAGGGCGAACAAAAAAGCGAGGGCGGCATCCCTGTTGATCGGATGCCGCCCTCGCTCTTCCTATCCCACAATTTTCCTGAAAACTGCACGATCAACTGTGTCCGGCTTACCGCCCCAGATAATCCCGGTACTGCGTCTCCAGCACGCCAGCGGCCCGCGCCAGCCGCAGCTTCGCCAGGTTGTACTGGTAGAGGCTCTCCACAAGGTTGCTCTGCGCGCTGGCCAGCGTCGCCTGCGCATCCACCAGCGGAAGATTGTCATCCACGCCGGCGTTCACGCGGTCCGTCTCGTCGCTCAACTCGCGCGTGGCCAGGGTCAGGTTCGATCGCGCCACGTCCACCAGCTTGTGGTTCGCATCCACATCCAGCAGCGCATCGCGCACCTGCTGGTCAATGTGCCCGCGCAGATCTTCAAGCTGCATCTGCACCGCATCCAGTTGCGCCGCCGAGGCTTCCGTATCGCCGCGCAGCTTGGCCTCGCGAAAGAGCGGAAGGCTGAGCGTGCCCTGCGCCACAAAATTGCCGCGTGTGCCCGAGCCGTTCACGGTGTCCGTTCCCCAGTAGCCGCCAAAGCTGAGCGTGGGCAGCCGCTGGCTGCGATACGCCGCATGCACCGCCTTCAACTCGGCAACCTGGTTCTGCACGTTCTGGTAGTCCTGGCGATTCTTGTACGCGATCGCGCGCACTTCTTCCGGTGTCTGCGCCGCCAGCTCGCTGTAGGGCGCTGGATCTGTCAGCGCAAGCTTCTGCCCGGGCGCAACGCCAATCTCGCGCTTCAGCAGGATGAGCGTCTTGTCGAGCGTGTTCTGCGCGGCAATCACCACCTGCTGCTGCGACTGCAACTGCACCCGCGCGCGCAGCTCATCCAGATTGGCCGCTGTCCCCGCTTCATGCGCCGCGTGCGCCTGGTTCAACGCCACCTGGTCGGCCTGCTCCAGCGCCGTCGCGTCGTCCACCTCGCTGGCCGCGGCCAGGGCATGCAGATACGCCGTCGCCACCTGCTGCACCACCTCGCCCCGCGCCGACATCTTCTGGAAATGCACCGCGCGTTCCGCCGCGCCCGCCGCCCGCCAGCCGGCAATCACCGGCCCGGAGAACAGCGTCTCGCTGAAGTGGATCGTTCCCTGCGTCAGGTCGTCCCGCGTGATGGTCGAAATGCCTGCGGCGTTCTTCCCCATCAGCGCGGCAAACTCATTCAGCGTGCCCGGCCCAAAGCCCTGCGCCGCCAGATTGTGCTGGAAGACGCCCGTGCTGCCGCTCACCGTAATGGTGGGCAGAAACTCCTGCAACGCCTGGTTCTTTTCACCGTGAATGGCCTTTTCGGCGTTTTCCGCCTCGCGCAGGCCCAGGTTGTTCTTGAGGCCGCGCTGCACGGCATCGTCCAGCGAGAGCTGCAGCGTCTCGCCCGTCGCCGGTCGCAGCGTCACGCTGCCATAAAACGGGTTCGCCGCCGAGCTGGGGTTCGCATACTGCCCCGCTGCTGTCATGCCCGCAGCCAGCGCCAATGCCGCGCACAAAACCGGCGCTCCCGCCCGCCGCAGGGCAAACTGTGTCAATCCTGTCACGTCCATCATTTTCTCAGATGAGATAGCTATCGCCGACGATTCCCGAACCCGCCTCAAAAAGCGCCGGAATCGGCCTGCGCTCCCTCAATCCTGACCATTGACCGTCAGAAGTGGCAAATCGCTAACCGATCCTGTCTTCCAGCCCCGGCTCCTCGCCACCCTCGCGGTTCAGAACACGCAGAAATGCTTCCCGGTCTGCGCGATTGCGCCGCTCCAGAAAGAACTCCTCCGTCTGCATCGCGGCAATCTTCTCAGCCGCGGCCACCACCAGAAACTGGTTGAGGCTGGTTCCATCCCGTTCGCTGATGGTCTCGAGCGCCGCCTTCAGTGACACCGGCAGCCGCAGCGGAAATGTGGAAACGCGCGTCGTCATAATCCCATCCTCCTCAGCGCCTCACCGGGCCTCAGTACCTCAATGCCAAAGCTTTGCCGGGCAAAACGCAGGTCTTTTTCGTTGAACGTGACAATCATGCCGGCCTGCCCGTTCACTGCCGCCTCCAGCACCAATTCATCGCCGGGGTCGTGCAACTGCGGCCGCCAGCGAAAATGCGCCAGGACAGGTTCAGCCATGCCAATCAGGCCATCGACGAATATAGCCGCCTCCGCCTGCGCAAGCCCCGCAGCAAGCCTGTGCTCCGCGAGCATGCATTTCGCCTCATACTCAAGAGCGAGCGCCACGCTCAGCACCATCGTCGCGTCGCCGTGCGCAATCCGGCGCAGCAACTCCGCTGAGGCTCCCCGTGGACTTCGCATCGCCGCGACAACAACGTCGGTGTCGACCAGAAGCCTCATCGATTAAAACAATATCATATCGCATGCAATATCATAAATTGGAGCTTGGCTGCGTCGGAAACGTCCCGCTGGTTCACCGAGTCAAGTCCCTTCGCCCGCACATTCCCGGTAAGTCACTCATTCCATGCGCACGAAATCCTTGCTGGTTTTGCGCAATATTTCGGTGGTCAGCCCACAATAGAAGCATGAGCGAGAAACAGAGCAGCGAGAAGCGAGTGAACCCAGGGAAAGACGCGCATAATAGGCCAACCCGGCTTTCTCCATATCTTCGCCAAATTCCGGGATCCGCGGCAACCACCCCTGATTCAAAAAGGTTTGCAGAGAGAGAACCTACCCCTCCCCCCTCCCTGATTCGCTCCGTCTTCGCCCGGAAACTGTGCCGCACAGGGATCGAGCCGCAAAGGAAAACGGGTGAAAAGCCTCGCAGCCTCTCACCCGCCTTCGCAACCCGGCAACAAGCAGAGTGCTACTCCTCTTCTTCCTCCACCGGCCGCTTGGCATTGGCCAGAATCTTCTCCGCCACAAGCTGCGGCACGACATCATAGTGGGCAATCTCCATCCGGTAGCTGCCCTTGCCCTGCGTCATTGAAGTCAGCCCAGTGGCATACGTCAGCATCTCCGCCATCGGCACCTCAGCGTTAATCACGGTCGTCCGGCCCTTCGACTCCATACCCTGCACGCGTCCGCGCCGCCCGTTCAGGTCGCCCATCAGCGCGCCGGCAAACTCGTCCGGCGCTTCGATCTCAACCTTCATCACCGGCTCCAGCAGGCACGGCTTCGCCTGCTCCATCGCTTTCCTGAAGGCCAACCGCCCAGCCTTCTTGAACGACATTTCGTTGGAGTCCACATCGTGATAGCTGCCGTCGTACACCGTCACCTTGAAGTCCACCACCGGATACCCGGCCAGAAAACCGCGCGCCGAGGTCTCCAGAATGCCTTTCTCCACCGCCGGAATAAACTGCCGCGGAATCGCGCCGCCGAACACCTCGTTGGCAAACTCGAATCCGCCGCCGCGCGGCAGCGGCTCCATCTTGATCTTGCAGTCGCCAAACTGCCCGTGCCCGCCCGATTGCTTCTTGTGCCGCCCCTGCGCGTCGGCCTTGCCGCGAATCGTCTCGCGGTACGGCACCTTCGGCGCTTTCAGCGTCACCTCCGCGTGGTAGCGCTTCTTCAGCCGCGACACAATTGTCTCGATGTGCGGCTGGCCTGCCCCGGCGATCAGAAACTCGTTCGTCTGCGGATCGCGGAAGAACCGGATCAGCAGGTCTTCTTCCATCAGCTTGTGGATCGCCGGCGCAAGCTTGTCCTCGTCCGCGCGCGTCTTCGGCTCAATGGCGTAGGTCATCGCCGGCTCCGGCAGCCGCGCCAGCTCAATCTGCATCTCCGCGCCCTTCGCGCCCAGCGTGTCGCCGGTAAAGGTCTCGCGCAGCTTGGCCACCGCGCCCAGGTCGCCCGCGTGCAGCTCGGTCACCTCCACCGCCTTGCGCCCCTGCATGATGCTGAGGTGGGTCAGCCGTTCCTGGCCGCGGCGTGTGTAGTTCTCCAGGCACACGTCGTTCTTGATCACGCCGCTCACGACTTTGAAGAAGCTGATGCGCCCCGCGAAAGGGTCGGTCATGGTTTTGAAGACGAGGATGCCGGCGGGTTCGCTGTCGGCCACCTTGCGCTGCGCGCTTCCGCTGCCCGCCGAGCCGCTTGCCTCGCCGCCCGCAGCCACGGCCTGCAGGGCCGGAGTCGTCACAGAAAAAGGCACACGCTCGATCGGCGCGGGGGCGTAGACCTTGATGAAGTCCAGCAGATGGTCGGTGGCTACATTCTGCCCCCCGCTTACAAACAGCACGGGGAAGATGCGGTCTTCGCGGATGGCCTCATGCAGCGCGGTGATCAGGTGCTGCTCGGGGATGGTGCCCTGGGCGAAGAACTCCTCCATCAGCTCGTCTTTGCCCTCGGCCACCAGCTCCACCAGCGCCTCGTGCGCGGCCTTGGCCTGGGCGGCAATGTTGGCGGGAATCTCGCCGGTGATTTTGCCGTGGCCGCCGCCATTCGGCTCATAGTAAAAGGCTTCCATCGTCACCAGGTCCACCACGCCGCGAAAGCCGTTGGCGTCCACAATGGGCAGCTGCACGGGGACGCAGTTGCGGCCCCAGCGCTCGTGCAGGTCGTCGATCAGGGCCGAGAGCCCGCCGCCGCCGCCGGCCTTGGGGTGGTCCATCTGGTTCACCACCACAAAACGCGGAATCTCGGCTTCCTCGGCGTACTTCCACACGCGCTCGGTCACAGCCTCCACGCCGTTCTGCGCGTTCACCACCACGGCCGCGGCCTCCACGGGCAGCAGCGCCGCGCGGGCCTCGTGGTGGAACATGTGGAAGCCCGGCGTGTCCACGAAGTTGATCTTCACGCCCTGCCACTCGGCAAAGGCCACCGCGTTCTGCATGGTGGTGTGGCGGGCTATCTCCTCTTCGTCGTATGCGGTAACGGCGGTGCCGTCGTGCACGCGGCCCTGCGTGGGTGTGGCTTTGGCGGCATGCAGCAGCGCGGCAATCAGCGTGGTTTTGCCGCTGTGCGCATGCCCCACTACAGCTACGTTGCGGATCTCACTTCCCTGGTAGGTTTTCATGGTGCTTCTCCTTCTGAGAACGCGAAGATGTGCGCGAGGGAGACGTCGCGCGGCGTGAGCTAAGCGTGGGAGCACAGCGCGGGGGTGACGCCGGAACTCCACTTTTGTTTTGGAGAGCGGGAGCGGGCCTGAGAGGGGAGGGCCTGAATACGGGAGCGTGCGGGGAGGGTCTGAGGGTGTGAAGGCCGGGGCGGCACAGGGAAATCGGGAGGGCGTCCGGCGGGGCGGCGGGCTGGGCGTCCTGCTGCGCGGATCCGAATTGCCGGGCGCGGGCGTCCCGGTCTGCCGTCTTCCTCGTCCATGCGGAGAGTCCCCGGCAGGCGCCCCGGCGGCGGGAGGGTCAGAAGCGTCCGCCCGGGCGTCTTGCTTTTAGAACCCGGATGCTATCACAGCGGAAGGGGGAACGTCCTGTGACTCCGCGCACGGGTTGAGGGGAAATCCGGGGCCGGGAAAGGCGCGCTCAGGGCGGGGAGGGGTTCGTTGCTTTCCCAGGTCTCAAAGGCGAGACCTGGGCACCCATTTGCGTGGTGGGTTTGCGTCGTCATAGGCGATGCGCCGGGCCGCCTATTTAGGGAGGGACATTTTCAGTTCATTATTCATTTGGAACAAAGTTTTGTAGCGTACCCCGAACTCATTGCAAATGGTTGGTATTCGTACCAGCTTCCTGTCGCTCTCTTGCGTCACAACGGCGCCATCATCAAGCTTCGCGCGGGCTATTAGGAAGAGATCGGCACCCTTCGTGAACTCGATGGTCTTGGCAGAACCGAACTTCTTGTACGAGTAAGTGCAAAGCTCTCCAACTAGGTCTGTGCATTCCTGAGAATCTGGCGACTGGTCAGCGAGTTTCCCCTGTCTCGACTTTACCCAGGGTACGATGCGCTCGTCATCGCCGGACTTTGAGCCCGCCAAAACTTCCTGAATGACCATTTTAAGTGTTGTGATCTTTCCTGCGACGACCATCTTCTCGAACCAGTCCCAATACGCATCTGCGCCCGGCATCGGGTAGGGTTCTCTCGCGCCCCATATGAACGAATTGGCGTCGACCCAATACTTGCCTTTCACTTTGCTCCGGCGCGTCGTATGAAACGCAACGTGGAACCGATACTGATGCCGAGGAGAGCGGACGCTTCTGTGTAGGTCGCGCGGCTGTTGGTTAGTGCGTTGACGACGGTTGTGTTGAGCGCCCTCCCATTGCGGATATCGAAGGACGCCCAAAAATTACCACCTTGCTTCTCCTTCTCTTTTTGCTTTTCTCGTTTCTTTATGTCTATCGATCTGAAGCGTGCGTACTCTGCGTTGACCGAGTCAGCGAATTCTTGGACTGAGATCCTGCCGAGGTCCTTGGCGCGCCGCAGGGCGACAAGTGTGCTCACGCGGAAATGATTGGCGGTCGAGCGCGCTTCCTCCATGACGGGTTTTTCACGCCAAACCTTATCGAATTCAGCCTCGGGCACCAGCAACTCGGCTGCCACCTGATCGCAGAAGACCTCGATCTTGTTGGTGCTTTCCTTTTTCTGATTAGGCTTCCGGTCTGATACGCCGTCCTCGCCGATCCAGATATGGGCGAGTTCGTGCGCTAGTGTGAAGACCTGCGCAGCTTTTGCGTCAGCGTCGTTGATAAAGATGACCGGGGCGATCTTGTCGCTGAGTGCGAAGCCCCGAAATTCGTCGACGTCTAATTTTCTGTGGGTATCGTGACCAACGATGGCGCTTCTCATCACCAGAATGCCGAGGTCTTCAGCTCGTGCGACGAGATGCTTAATGAACGCCTCAAAGTCAGCGCATTGCGCCCTGTCGGCGGAGGTAAGCTCAAGTGCCTGGCGCATATCCCCGGCGACCCGCTTCGGGTCGGCCGACACAGTAAAGCGCCCAGCAAAGCTGAGTGGTCTCGCGCCTTGGTCTTTTCGCTCGTCGCGGACCCAGTCCTGGCGGATCAGTGTAGTGTTGAGCACATCCCGGAACGCAAGGGATGGGTTTTTCAGGCGATGACCACTGACGGTGCGTAGGTCTGGAATCGGCGGATCGTCTGGGGCTGGCACTTCGGGCATGAAGAGCATTGCATATGAAATACCAAGCTTCTGGGCAAGTGCAATGGCCTGGCTCTGAGTTGGGTGCTCACCCTCATCACCGTCCTCCCACGCCTTCAGCTTCTTCGCTGTCACTGTACTGTTTGCGAGACGCTCTATCTCGAAGCCGGCGCGAGCGCGTGCCCAGGCCAGCATCTTTCCGTTGATGTGAGCGATGACCATGGTCGGCGATAACAGCGTAAATCATCTACCAAGCCCGCGGCAGCCAGGCGCGGCGGTTGACGGCCTTCGACCGCCGGTATAGGCTCGCGCTGAGAGTTGGGCTGGAGCCGGGAAAATCCTTGATGAAAACGACAGTGAAGCGGCCGGTGGTGGTGGTGGTGTCGCGCCGCACGCCCCGCAAAGAGAAGCTGATCGACTACGTGGGCGAGCTGCACCTGAAGCTGCTGATCGGACTGGGCACGCTGCCGCTGATTGTGCCCGTGGTGGCCGGGACCACCGACTGCCTGCCGCAATATATGGAGCGCATGGACGGCCTGCTGCTCGTCGAAGGCGAGGACGTGGAGCCGAAGCGGTTTGCGGCGCGCAAGGCCAACTTCAAGTTCCTGGAAGAGACGCATCCCCTGAAAGACGAGATCGAGCTGCGGCTGCTGCGCGAGGCGCTGCGCCGCGAGGTTCCGATTCTGGGCATCTGCCGCGGCTCGCAACTGCTGAACGTGGTGAGCGGCGGCACGCTGTATGGCGACGTGCAGCGGGAGAAAGCCGCCGAGCACACGCATATCGACCGCGCGCATAGCGACCGCCCTCATATCGACCGGCCGCATATCGATTATGCGCATTACGACACTTACCGGCATCCGGTGACGGTGGCGGCGGGGACTCCGCTGGCGCGGTGGTACCGGCGCAAGGCGCTCAAGGTGAACAGCTATCACCACCAGGGCGTGCGGGCCCTGGCTCCGCGCTTTGTGGCGATGGCGCATGCGGACGATGGGCTGGTGGAGGCCTACTACGACCCGAAGGCGGCATTTGTGGTGGGCCTGCAGTTCCATCCCGAGCGCATGCTGAAGGAGTACGCCGGAAACATGCAGGTGTGGAAGGCGTTTACGGCGGCGGTGCGCGGCGCGGACTAGAGTGCGTGGCCCTGCCTAGAGTACGCTGCGCGGCTTTAGAGAATGAACGGCACGAGGCCGGCGACGCGGTGGGAGTAGGCGTCGTAGGCGGGGCCGAACTGCTCGCGCATCCACTGCTCCTCCATGCGGAGCTTGGCCCAGAGCACAACCGCGATCAGCACGAAAGCGATGAGGCCGCGGACCTGCGCGAGGGCGATGACGGAGCCGACGAAGCCGGTGAGGATTCCTGTGTAGATGGGATGACGCACGAAGGCGTAAGGGCCGCTGGTGATGAGCTGGTGATCCTGCTTGATGGTGACGGAGCTGCTCCAGTTGCCGCCGAGGTAGTTGCGCGCCCAGACGGCGAAGGCGAGGCCGGCGACGGTGACGGCTAAGCCGATCCAGAATCCGGCGAGAGCGGTGCCGGCCGGCAGAATGTGCAGGTAGAGCCAGGGCAGCGGAATGCGGTTGACCATGAGCAGAGCGATGGCGATGAGGAAGGCGGCGGAGCGCACGATTTGCGACGCGATGGGCTCAAGCCGCTGTGTGGGCTTGGTGCCGATGGCCCGGATGCGCCAGTAGACGAGGAAGATGACCCAGATGGCGGGAAAGGAATACTCGTAGAACCAGAGCATGGGCTCTCCTTGGATACGAGATACGGGCGTATGCGAGAGATAATACGCCGGCGGGGGGATTGCGGTTCCCCGACTAGGTCGTCAGGCGCGCTACCAGCGGAGGACGGGCAGGAGCGCGGAGTAATCGTCGGTCCAGAGGCGGAGATTGGGGAGCGTGGCGGCGGGCACGAGGTGGGGCGCGACTTCGGGCTGCTGGAAGAAGGCCTGGTTGTCGGTGAGGAGAATCCAGGTGGCGGCGAATTCGCCGCGGGCGTCGTTGGGCAGCGAAGGGACCTTGCGGGCGGTGAGGCCGGAGGCTTGCGCGAGCAGGGCGATGGGCGGCTCGAGATCGACGTGCTGGTTGGAGATGTGGAAGGCGAGAATGCCGCCGGGGGCAAGGTGTTTGCGATAGAGCGCGACGGCCTGGGTAGTGAGCAGATGGAGCGGGATGGCGTCGCCGGAGAAGGCATCGACGACGAGGACGTCGAAGCGCTGGGGCTGGCCCTGCGCGAGTTCGCGCGCGAGGGAGAGGCGCGCGTCGCCGTCGACGATGTCGATGTGGGCCTGCGACTCGCGGAGATAGGTGAAGACGTTTTGCGCGATGGGCGCGACGGCGGGATTGATCTCGTAGAAGCGAATCTCATCGCCGGGGCGGCCGTAGGCGGCGATGGTGCCCGCGCCGAGGCCGATGACGCCGATGCGGCGGGGACGATTGCCGCAGCAGAAGCGCAGCGCCAGGCCGATGCCGGAGTCTTCCGCGTAGTAGGTCGTCGGCGTTTTGCGCAGCGCATCGGTGCCGAAGATTTGCGTGCCGTGCTGGATGCTGCCGTTCGACAGCGTGCGCAGCGTTGCGCCGGGATAGCCGTGGTTCTGCTTCACGCGGAGGCTGCCGTAGAAGTTGCGCACGGCTGCAATAGTATCGCGCTGGTTGGCGATCTGCAGCCAGCAGACAAGCACAGCGAGAGTGACGCTGGAAACGCTCCAGAGCAGGCGCTGATTCCAACCGCTGCGCCAGGTGGCGGCGAGGGCCAGCAGCGCGGTGACGCAGAAGGTGATGGCGAGGTCGTCGTTGAAGCGGAACAGCAGCGGCGCGGCGATGCCGATGAAGAATGAGCCGAGCGCGCCGCCGGCGGCGAAGAGGAGATAGAAGAGCGTGGCCTCGGAGGTGCGTTTGGGGCGCAGCGAGCAGGCCTCGCCGTGCAGAAAGAAGCAGGCGGCGAAGAGCTCGAGGAGGAAGAAGGCGATGGCGAAGCGCATGGGCAGCGCAGACTCAGTCTGCGTGAGCATGTAGGCCAGGCCGGCGAGCATGACGAGAAGAAAGCGCGGCAGCAGCGGGTTCCGCGCGAGGCGCGGGAACTGAAACGCCACGATGATGGTGAGCAGATAGACGCCGAGAGGCAGCACCCAGAGCAGCGGTATGGCTGCGATGTTGGCGGTGAGGTAGCTGGTGACGGCGCTGAGCTGCATGGCCGCGCCCATGGGCAAGAGCAGCCAGAGAAGTTTGCTGCGCAGAGGCGATGGCTCTTCTGTTTCGACGACGGGTGACTCGGATGGCGTGCGCGGTGCCGTGATGCGCACCTGCCACGCGATGCCGGCGCAGAGAAGCACGAAGGCGAGGAAGCCGTAAGCCCAGAGGCCGCGCTGCTCATCGAGCGCCCAGCGGGGTTCGACGAGTGTGGGATAGCAGGCAAGCGCGAGCAGCGAGGCGAGGTTGGAGAGCGCGTAGAGACGCCAGGGGACGGGCGAAGACTCGATGCGCGACCACCAGACCTGAAGCAGCGGGCTGGTTGCGCCGAGAGCGAGGAAGGGAAGGCCGATCCAGAGGGAGAGCGAGACGAAGACGGCGGCGATGGGATGCGCTGCGTCGAGGAAAGGAGTGGCGTCGCCCGCGACCCAGGAGACGGCCGCAGCGAGAGCGAGCACAAGGAGAATGACGTGCGGCATCGCGTGGCGGCTGCTTGCGAGCCAATGCGCGTAGAGATAGGCGACGAGCAGCGCAGTCTGGAAGAAGACGAGGCAGGTGATCCAGACGGCTGCCGAGCCGCCTAGCGCAGGCAAAAGCTGGCGGGCCGCAATGGGCTCGACCAAGAAGAGCAGGAATGAGCCAAGGAAAACAGCGGCGCTGAACAACAAGCGCGAACGAACCATGACAGCCTCTGTTGGGGTTGAGCAGGCCAGAGCGATCAAGCGTCTTGAACAACCGCTGGAGCAACGAATCGCGTCAAGCCGGATGCTATCACAGCGGGCGCGGTGAATGAGCGATGAAGGACGGCGCGACGCGAAGGCTGTGATAGAGTCGCCTTACATCGGCCCCCGCAGGTTCCCCGCCCGCATCATTTATGGCTTCGCGCGAGGTCACGGTTCATGTCCGCACACGAAACGGAAGACCAGTCTGTAGGTGCTTCGGCGCAACGCAAGGCCTCGTGGCGGCTGTTGCCCGTCCTCGGCATCGGATACGGCCTGGCCTACATGGACCGCATCAACATCAGCTTTGCGTCACTGCGGATGAATGCCGATCTGCACTTCAGCGCGACCGTCTATGGCACGGGCGCGGGACTGTTCTTCATCGGCTACCTGATCTGCGAGGTGCCGTCGAATCTGCTGCTGCTCAAGTTTGGGCCGCGCCGCTGGCTGGCGCGCATCATGCTGACGTGGGGACTGCTGGCCGTGGCCATGCTGTTTGTCCGCACGCCGTTGGAGTTCTATGTTGCGCGGTTCCTGCTGGGCGTGGCTGAGGCGGGATTTTTTCCCGGCGTGATTTACTACCTCACGTTGTGGTTCCCAACGCAGATGCGGGCGCGCGCGGTGAGCCGGTTTTATGTCTCGCTGCCGTTGAGCTCGGTGCTGATGGGTTCGCTCGCGGGATGGCTGCTGGGGCTGAATGGAAAGCTGGGGCTGGCGGGATGGCAGTGGTTGTTTTTGCTGGAGGGATTGCCCGCCGCGCTCTACAGCCTTGCGATTTTAAAGCTGCTGCCGGATGGACCGAAAGAGG
Source organism: uncultured Acidobacteriaceae bacterium (assembly GCA_963783925.1). GTDB lineage: Bacteria > Acidobacteriota > Terriglobia > Terriglobales > Acidobacteriaceae > Telmatobacter. Next base: position 1,329,501 of record CAWAPM010000001.1, read on the forward strand.
CCGCGTGGCTAACCAGCGCGGAGCGCGCGTGGCTGAGCCGGCAACTGGCGGCGGACAGCGCGCAAGCTCACCTGGGCCATGAGGCTGGTGTGATGCGCGCGCTGCTGTCGCCCAAGGTGTGGTTGATTGGCAGCTTTTTTCTTTGCGCGCTCACCGCGAGTTACGGGCTCAGCTTTTCGTTGCCGGCGATTTTGCAGATCGCAACCGGTTGGAGCGTAACTTCAGTTGGCTATCTGGTGGCGTGCTTTGGAATCATTGGTGCGGCTGCCATGCTCTTCGGGGGCGCAAGCTCGGATCGCACCGGCGACCGTGCGCTGCATTGCATGGTGCCGTGTTGCGTGATGGGAGTCAGCTTCCTCATCGCGGGCACGGGACGGCCGGGGTGGCTCGTGGTGGCCGCGCTGGCCGTGGCGTTCGCCGCTTTTGACGCAATCCTGGCGCCGGGGCTTGCGGTGCCCACGCAATTTATGGCGGGGCGCGCGGCAGCGGCCGGAATTGGGGCGATGAACACGATCACGATGTTCAGCGGATTTGTGGGGCCGTATTGGATGGGCCGCGCGAAGGATATGACCGGCAGCTATTGGCTGGGCCTGCGCGGGCTGGCGCTGCCCAGCTTTGGCGCGGCGATTGTGATGTTTGTGCTGATACGCAGCCTGGAGCGGAGCAAGCCGGCGGCGGAGCCGAAGCTGTTAGCTGAAGAGCCCGCATAGCGTGGGCGCGCTTCAGGCGCTGACGTGCGCGGGAAGAATCGCGTCGACATCGACCCACTGCGTAGGGTACTGGCCGGTGTAGCAGGCGGTGCAGTAGCCGATTTTTTCCTCGTTTTGGACGGACTGCAACAATCCATCGAGAGAGAGATAGGCGAGCGAGTCCGCCTCGATGTAGTGGCGAATCTCTTCAATGGATTTATTGGCGGCGATGAGGTCGCGTTTGCTGGGCGTATCCACGCCATAGAAGCAGGGCGAGATGGTGGGCGGGCAACTGATGCGGAGATGGACTTCTGTTGCGCCCGCGCCGCGCACCATGCGCACGATTTTGCGGCTGGTTGTTCCGCGAATGATGGAGTCGTCAATGAGGATGACGCGCTTGCCTTCGAGCAGATTGCGCACCGGGTTGAGCTTGAGGCGCACGCCGAAGTCGCGGACGCGCTGTTCGGGCTCGATGAACGTGCGGCCCAC
>CAWAPM010000002.1:0-384872 GCA_963783925.1 uncultured Acidobacteriaceae bacterium
GCCCTCCTCGCCGCGCTCGCCTCGCCCATGGAGGAGCAAAACGATGGGCGAACGTCTTGTGGTCGTCCCAGCGCCACTCCTCCGGCAGGTAGATCTGGAAGTGATAGGCCACGCCGTGAAAGTCGATGGTGCGATTGAGGAAGCCGGTCTCCTGAAAGTGTTTCGGGCGTCCAGAGCGGGCCGCGGCGTGCGCGGACAGAGAGGCCGCGATGGCCAGGATAAGGCTGGCGGCCAGAGTTTTTGGGAATCGACGCATGTTCGTGCTCCCATGATACGGCCCGCCTGTTCGCGCCCATGCTCCGGCGGCCCTTGCCGGAGTCAGAAAAGACGATGCCCGCTGCATATTCGCTCCCTGTTCTTCTTTCTGTAATCCTGACAACTTTCTTACGAATTGCCGTGAAACAATCGGATAAACCTCGTTACAAAGGAACGTTCCCAGAAACCATGGCTCACCTTGAACCCGGAGAAATGCTCGACCACTACCTGATCGAAGCGCAGGTTGCCCGCAGCGGCATGGCGATGCTGTACAAGGCGCTCAACGACCACGACGGCCATCACGTGGCGATCAAGGTGCCTCTGCCGGAGATGGAATCCGACCCGGTGCTCTTCGAGCGCTTCAAGCGCGAAGAGGAGATTGGCCAGCTTCTCGATCACCCCGGCATTGTGAGGACCTACAACCACGAGCAGCGCAGCCGCGCTTACATGGTCATGGAGTGGGCTGAGGGCCGGTTATTGCGGGCCATTCTGAACGAGGAGAAGAAGCTGCCCGTCGAGCGCGCGGTCAAAATCACGCTGGGTATCTGTGAGGCTCTCGACTACATGCACAAGCGCGGCATTGTGCACCGCGACCTGAAGCCGGAGAACGTGATGGTCTCCGCCGATGACTCGACCAAGCTCATCGACTTCGGCATCGCCATGAAGGAAGACGCGCGGCGGCTCACGTTCGTCAATCTTTCCGCGTCGCTGGGGACGCCCGATTACATGTCGCCGGAGCAGGTGAAAGGGCAGCGCGGCGATCAGCGCAGCGACATCTACGCCATGGGCATCATGCTCTACGAGATGCTCACCGGCCGCGTGCCGTTTATCGAGCCCAATCCATTGGCGGCGATGAACGAGCGGCTGCTGCACGATCCGTTACCCCCGCGCGAACTCAGCCCCGAGATTCCGCCGGAACTTGAAGAGGTCATCCAGCGCGCCCTCGAGCGCGACCCGCGCCATCGCTACTCCACGGCACACGAGATGATCTGGGATCTGGAGCATCAGGACCAGATCGGTGTGCGAGAGCGCGATGCGCGGCCCGCGCTGCGGGGTGGACGGCGCGGCGTGAATAAGAAGCTGTTGCTCTACGTGGCGTTGGCGGTCGTCCCCGTGGTTCTGTTTGCGGTGATGCTGCTCCTGGCCCGCCGTTAGACCGGGCAGGCTAGCGGTAGGAATCGTCGCGGTGGACGACGAACTCCGGGTATGCGCCTCCGCCCAGCTCGTGCAGGTCCATGCCGATGCGCTCGCCGTCCCCTTCAACGCGGAAGGGAACTACGCGGTTGAGCAGCCAGAAGAGCAGATACACCAGCGGCAGCATCAGGCCAAGCAGCGTGGCGATGCCGACGAGCTGTGCCAGCATCTGGCCCGGCCGGGGCGCAAACATGCCCACGGCCACAAGCCCCCACAGGCCGCAGGCTCCATGTACTGAGATCGCGCCTGCCGGATCGTCGACTGCAACCGCCAGTTCGAGGAATTCAACCAGCAACGGCGTGATGATCCCGGCGACCAGACCCGTGAATATGCTTTCAAACGGCGTGACCACGGCTGCGCAGGCGCTTGAAGTCACGAGGCCCGCGAGCCAGCCGTTGGCGCAAAGGCTGGCGTCTGGCTTGCCAAAGCGCACCCGCGTGATGGTGAAGGTTGCAGCCAGAGCCGCTGCGGGCGAGAGAAGGGTGTTGATGGCGACAACCGGCAAATGAGAGGGCGCGGTGTCCATCCACAACATGGCGCCGGCGGCGTTGAGAGCCAGCCAGCCCACCGCTGCAATGGCGCAGCCGAAGAGCACATAGATGGCATTGTGGCCGGGCATTGCTGTCGAGAGGCCACCCTTGGGAAACTTGCCGCGGCGCGGGCCAACGATCCACACTGCGGCCAGCGCACTGAGTCCGCCGAGGACATGGATCGGGGCCACACCGCCGGAGTCAAGAATTCCTGTGCCAAGGCCGAAGTTGGTACCGAGCTGTGCCAGCCAGCCAACGCTCCAGCTCCAGTGCGCGAAGAAAGGGAAGACGATGCCTGCCAGCACGGCCGCGGCCGCGGCTCCGGCCGTCGTGCGCAGCCGATCGGCTCCGGAGCCCCATGGGATCAGAACCAGGATGGATACGGCGAGGAATTGAAATAGGGTGGCGAGCTGGGCGCGCGGCGATCCATCAGCGAATCCCTTCAGAGCGATAGGGCCGGTGCCCGCCCAGTTCCACATCCTGGTTGCAAAGTGAAAGACATGTCCCGTTCCGGAAGAGCTGTCGGCAAAGGTTGCGCCGAAGAGGGCAAAGACCAGCAGGGCCACCGAAATCACCGCCAGCGAACCGAGCATGGATTGCGCGGCAGAGCGGGAGCGGCCCAACCCCGCGTTCACCAGCGCCAGCCCGGCCGCGGCCAGAGGAGCGATCAGCAACAATCCAAGTGTGAGAGCGGACGAGGTCTCGCTCCAGGCAGGCACGGTCATGCGTGATGATCTCCGCCGGACGCCATGTGTCCGCGCACGGCCACGGCCAGCCCCATGATTTCAACCGCCAGACCGCAGACGACAAACGCCGCGCGCAACGCCGCATCGGGAAACAGGAGCACGGCTGCGATGGTGAGGAAGAATCCTGCCGGCATGACCAGCAGTCCGGCATATTTCATGGCCTGTACCCTTTCGAATCTGTGCCGGGGAGGACGCGCCGCGCGCATGCGCAGCGACACAAACGCAGCCTGTTCATTGCCTGCACGCATTCTAATGCAAGCGATTGCTAGGATGAGGGGAAGCCGGCGCGCAAATTCTCTTTAGTTCTGCCGTCCGGCGCATTCTGTTCTTCTTTTTTGGAGGCTTTTGTGATCTTTCTTGATCGTCTGGTTGGCAATCCCGTGGGTATGGTTCTGGTTCTGGCGTTCGCAGCCTTCCTCGAGGCATGGGGCGACTCATTTTTCCAGGTCAGCTTCTATCGCTCTTCGGGCATGGGTCGGGTTCTTGCTTTTGCCGCCGGCGCCGTGGTGCTGGCCTGCTACGGGTCGGTCGTCAATACCCCGCGATGGGACTTCGGCAAGCTGCTTGGCGTCTATGTGGTGCTGTTTTTTATCGTCGCCCAGGTAATCGCAAAGGTACGCTTCGGGCAGACGCCAACGCCGCCTATCTACGCGGGCGGAGCGCTCATCGTGGCCGGTGGACTGGTGATCGCGCTCTGGCGCGCATGAATCGCGCGAGCCGCATTGCGAGGGCGCAGCGCAGCTTTGATCGAACGCGGCCTCGGCCTCGTGTTCCGGACCAAATCAGTCTGAATTCCGGGGGAGCGATTTCGTCACAACACCACGTCGTTTCAGCGGAATACAAAAATTTTCCCGGAACGGTGCTTTTTTCAGAATTGCGCACAGGCCAAGGCTTGCGCGACGGGCATTGACTGCTATATTGAATTTTCGGGTACAACTGATACACAGCTTCCCTTTGTATTCAAACAGCAAATAACCGCCATGCATGTGATTGCCAGCACAGCACACACATGCGGCGCTACGAACACGAAGCATATCCAAGCAGGAAGCATTCATGGCGCAGATATTTGATCGCAGCTCCAATGCTTTGGCTCGCGCGAGCCTGGTACTGACGGGGCTCATTGTGATCGCATTGGGAGTCACACTCGACCAGTTGCAGCGTTCTCCCTGGGTCACGCGGCAGGGTCAGCGGCCGGATCAGCCGGTTCCGTTCAGCCACAAGCACCACGTACAGGGCCTCGGGCTGCAGTGTCAGTACTGTCACGTCACGGTCGAGAAATCGAGCTACGCCGGAATTCCCCCCACCAAGACCTGCATGAACTGCCACGCGCAGATCTGGACCAATGCGCAACTGTTGCAGCCGGTGCGCACCAGCTGGGCAACCGGCCAGTCGCTGGTATGGACCAGGGTGCATGACCTGCCGGACTTCGTCTACTTCAATCACTCCATCCATGTGAACAAGGGCATTGGCTGCGCCAGTTGTCACGGCCGCGTCGACCAGATGCCGCTGATGTATGAGCAGAACACCCTGCAGATGGAGTGGTGCCTGGACTGCCACCGCAACCCGGCCAAGAATCTACGGCCCACCAGCCAGATCTACAACATGGCGTGGGAGAAGCCTTCAAGCGACAAACCCGTGTGGTGTTCGGTGGCCGACGAGAAGACGGGCGTGCCCACCGCGCAGAGTGTCGCCTGTGTGACCAAGGATCCGACCGGCGCGGGACCTGAGGTTGCCTCGCTCAATCTGCCCACCATGGGCGGGAGCCTGGCCTCCGATGTGGCCGCGGCCAAGCTGCCCATGCCGGTGAGCTACCAGAAGTTCACCAGCCAGGAAGACCTGGGCCATTTCCTGACCGTGCATTACAAAATTCGTACGCCGCGCGACCTTACCAGCTGCGAGGTCTGCCACCGATGAACTCGAGCGAGCGGAACGGAAACCCGAAACCAATGGGGAACACCTTGGAAAACGAAAACAGCAAGGCTGCCGCGGCTGTGAATGAAACGCCGATGAGCCTGGCCCAGGTGCGCGCAGAGCTGAAGGGCGTGAAGGGCAAACGCTACTGGCGGTCAATTGACGAGCTGGCCAATACGGCCGACTTTCAGGCGGCGGTGGAACGCGAGTTTCCCGGCGCGGCGCAGGAGTGGGTCGATCCGGTTTCGCGCCGCGGCTTCCTCAAGCTGATGGGCGCCTCCATGGCGCTGGCCGGTATGGCCGGCTGCACCAAGCAGCCCGACGAGCCGATTTATCCCTACGTCAAGGCCCCGGAAGACCTGGTGCTGGGCAAGCCGAACTACTTTGCCACGGCCCATCCGTTTGTTACCGGCGCGGTGCCGCTGCTGGTCAAGAGCGACGAATACCGCCCCATCAAAATCGACGGCAATCCTGAGCACGCCTATAACCACGGCTCTTCAGACGTGTTTTCGCAGGGTACGCTGCTCGATCTCTACGATCCGGACCGCTCCAAGCACGCGACTTTCCGTGGCGAATATCGCGAGTGGGCCGAGTTTGCCGAGGCGCTGCGTGGTAAGGCTGCGGCGTCGAAGGACGGCACGGGCCTCTACTTCCTGAGCGCGACTATCACCTCGCCGACCCTGGCGCGGCAGTGGAAGTCATTGCAGGCCGCCTATCCCAAGGCTACGCTGGTGCAGTACGACCCGGCCATTGCCGGAACCTGGTTCGCCAAAGGGCTCAACGTTCAATATGCGCTGAGCGGCGCGGATGTAATCGTCTCGCTCGATGCAGACTTCCTTTCCGGCGCGGCCTATCCGGGCTTCCATAAGCTGGTGGGCGATTACGCGGCGCGGCGCAAGAATCCGGCCGCGGGCATGAACCGGCTCTATGCAGTCGAGAGTTCGACCTCGACCACCGGCATGAAGGCCGAGCATCGTGTCGGTCTGCGCGCCAGCGAGGTTCCGGCCTTTGCTGCGGCGCTGGCTGCGGCTGTCGGTGCGCCCGGTGCGGCGGCTCCGGCCTATGCCTGGACCGCCGAGCAACAATCGTTCCTCGCGGCCGTTGCGAAAGACCTGAAGGCCAATGCCGGCAAGAGCGCAGTGATCCCCGGCCTTTATCAGGACGAGTCGGTTGCGGCGCTGGCGCTTGCCATTAACACCGCTCTCGGCAATGTGGGCAAGACGGTGACCGTCTCCTCCGAGCCGGCCGTGCAGCTGCCGAGCGATCAGCTTGCGGACTTCAAGTCTCTCGTCGCCGACATGAACGCGGGCAAGGTCGACTGGCTGGTCATTCTAAATAGCAACCCGATTTACTCGGCTCCCGCCGATCTTGACTTTCTGGCCGCATTCAACAAGGTGCCAACCATCGCGCATCTCGGCGCGCATCTCGACGAGACCGGCGAGATTTCCCATTGGCACGTTCCCGCCGCCCACTACCTCGAGTCGTGGTCGGACGCGCGCGCCTATGACGGCACGGTTTCTGTCGTTCAGCCGATGATCGACCCGCTCTACGGCGGCAAGAGCGCGCACGATGTGCTGCAGACGCTGCTCGATGAGCCTATGCTGAGCGCGTACGACGCAGTGCGGGTCACGCAGAAGACGACCATCAAGGGCGACTTCGAAACGGGCTGGCGCAAGGCCCTGCATGATGGCTGGATTGCCGACACCGCCTACGTGACCGGTGCATCGAAAGCATCGCTCTCCACCAGGGTTCCCGCGCCCTCCTCGAAGGACGCCATCGAAATCATCTTCCGGCCCGATCCGAACATCTACGACGGCCGCTGGTCGAATGTGGGCTGGCTGCAGGAGCTGCCCAAGCCGGTCACGAACCTGAGCTGGGATAACGCGGCCATCGTTTCCGGCGCGACGCTCACCAAACTTGGTCTCGAAGAAGACGACATCGTTGAGCTCACGGTCGCCAGCGGCAAGGTGCTCGCTCCGGTCATCGTTGCTCCCGGCCATCCGGACAACTCCGTCACCGTCTACCTCGGCTACGGCCGCCAGTCGGCGGGCCGCGTCGGTTCGGCCGCGGGCTTCGATGCCTATCTGATTCGCCCCACGTGGGCGCCGTTCTATGCCACTGGCTCCATTGCCAAGAAGGACGGCAAGTGGGGCGTGGCCATTACCAAGAGCCACTATCAGGATCATCGCGGCGAGCGCTTTGGCCAGCCCGCCGGTCACGATAACAATTCGCTCGAAGCGGATGAGGCACTCGGCCCGCGCGGCATCATTCGTTACGCGACGCTCGACGAGTACAAGGCCAATCCGAACTTCGCGCACGAGGGCGAGGGCCACGACACGCCCGAGATGGGCACCTCGATCTTCCCCAACTGGACCTACCCCGACAACAAGTGGGGCATGTCGATCGACATGAACAGCTGCGTGGGCTGCAACGCCTGCATTGTGAGCTGCTATGCGGAGAACAACATCGCCGTAGTAGGCAAGCAGCAGGTGCGCATCGGCCGCAACATGCAGTGGCTGCGTATCGACACTTACTTCGAGGGCGATCTGGCTGCGCCGCGGGCGCACTTCCAGCCTATGACCTGCCAGCACTGCGAAAACGCGCCCTGCGAGCAGGTTTGCCCGGTGGGCGCCACCGTGCACACGCCGGAAGGCCTGAACATGATGGTCTACAACCGCTGCGTGGGCACCCGCTACTGCTCCAACAATTGCCCCTACAAGGTGCGCCGCTTCAACTTCCTGCTCTACTCCGACTATGAGACCGAGAGTCTGAAGCTGATGCGCAACCCTGATGTCACAGTCCGCTCGCGCGGCGTGATGGAGAAGTGCAGCTACTGCGTGCAGCGCATCTCGGCGGCCAAGATCGAGGCCGACAAGGACAATCGCCCCATCCGCGACGGCGAGATTGTGACGGCCTGCCAGCAGGCCTGCCCGGCCTCGGCCATTACCTTCGGCAACCTCAACGACAAGACCAGCCGCGTGGCCAAGCTTCGCGCAGACGAGCGCAGCTATCAGGTGCTGGCCGACCAGAACACCCGTCCTCGCACCACGTACCTGGCCGAGGTGCTGAACCTGAACTCCGAACTCGAAGAAGTGCCGGCGGAGCATATGCCGGCCAAGGGTTGAACTCACGATGGCAACCAGAGAAGTGAAAACCAGCAATCCCGGGGTTGATCCGGCGACCGGCGAGTTCCGGGTCGTCGGTCTCGGTGAGACCTTCCGGTCGGTCACCGACAAGATCACGCGCATCGTGCTCACGCCGCACACGCCGCTGGGCTGGCTGGCCCTGTTCGGCATCGCTGGCGGCGGCGCCACCATGCTGCTGGTCGCGGTCACCTGGCTGTTTCTGAAGGGCGTGGGCATCTGGGCCATCACCCAGCCGGTGGCGTGGGGTTTTGCCATCATCAACTTTGTCTGGTGGATCGGCATCGGCCATGCCGGCACGCTGATCTCGGCCATTCTGCTCCTGTTCAAGCAGTCCTGGCGCAACTCGATCAGCCGCTTTGCCGAGGCCATGACCATCTTCGCCGTGGTTTGCGCCGGCATGTTCCCGCTGATCCACGTAGGCCGTCCGTGGCTGGGATACTGGCTCTTCCCCTATCCCAACTCGATGGACGTGTGGCCGCAGTTCCGCTCGCCGCTGCTGTGGGACGTCTTCGCGGTCTCGACCTACGCGACCATCTCCGTGGTCTTCTGGTACATTGGCATGGTGCCGGACTTCGGCACCTTCCGCGATCGGTCCAAATCGAAGGCCGGGCAGTACTTCTACGGCCTGCTCTCGCTCGGCTGGCGCGGTTCGATCCGCCACTGGATGCGCTATGAGACGGCCTCGCTCCTGCTCGCCGGTCTGGCTACGCCGCTGGTGCTCTCCGTACACACCGTCATTAGCTTCGACTTCGCAGTGGCAGTGTTGCCCGGTTGGCACACCACCATCTTCCCGCCCTACTTCGTCGCCGGCGCCATCTACTCGGGCTTCGCCATGGTGCTGACACTGGCCATTCCGTTGCGCAAGTTCTATCACCTGGAGTCAATGGTGACCGAGCGGCACATCGACAACATGGGCAAGGTCATGCTCGCCACCGGCTTCATCGTGGCCTATGGCTACGGCATGGAAGCCTTCATGGCCTGGTACTCGGCTTCGCACTGGGAAGCGTTCATGTTCTGGAACCGCATGTTTGGACCGATGGGCTGGGCATACTGGGTGCTCATCACGTTCAACCTGGCCATTCCGCTCACCACTCTCTGGTCGCGCAAACTGCGCACCAATATCTCGTTCATGTTCTTTATCTCCATCGTCGTGAACACCGGCATGTGGTTCGAGCGCTTTGTCATCGTTGTGACCAGCCTCTATCGCGACTTCCTGCCCTCGTCGTGGGGAACCTATCGCGCCACCAAGTGGGACTACATGACATTTGTCGGCACGCTCGGTCTGTTCACAACGCTCTTCCTGTTGTTCGTGCGCTTCCTGCCCATGATTCCGATGAACGAAATCCGCATATTGCTGCCCTCGGCCAAGATCAAGGCCAAAGCGGCGGCTGAGGCTGGTGACTGATGCCTGCTCGCGAAGGAACCTACGGCCTGCTGGCCGAATTCGACAACCCGAGCGACCTGGTGCGCGCCGCGCAGCGGGCGCGTCAGGATGGCTGGCGGCGTCTGGACTGCTACACGCCGTATCCGGTGGAAGAAGCGGCGGAGGCCATCGGCTTCCACCGTAACAAGGTGCCGCTGCTCACGCTGGTGGGCGGTCTCATCGGCCTGGCCGCCATGTTCTCGCTCGAGACCTGGATCTCGACGCTGGCCTTTCCGTTGAATATCGCTGGTCGCCCACTCTACTCATGGCCGGCATTCGTCATACCCGCCTACGAGTGGACCATTCTCTGGGCCGGCCTTTCGGCGGCCTTCGGCATGCTGGCGCTGAATGGGCTGCCGTCGCTCTATCATCCGCTGTTCAACGCGCCCAATTTTCGCGATGGCGCCACAACGGACAAGTTCTTCCTCTGCCTCGAGGCATTGGATCCCAAGTTCGACCTGACCGAGACCCGGGCCTATCTCAACGGCCTGCACCCCGTCTCTGTGGTGGAGGTGGAGTACTAATGCTGGGCATTCGCCTCCATTTAACGAGTAAGACCGCTGGGCGCGTCGCCGCTTTCGCGGGTACTGCGCTGCTCTTGCTGGCCGCAGGCTGCCGCCAGGACATGCAGAACGAGCCGAAGATGTTTCCGCAGCGCGGATCGGAGATATTTGCCGATCACCGCGGAGCGCGGCCCCAGGTGCTGAACACCGTGGCCCGCGGGCAGCTCGACGAGGAAAGCTACTTCTACACCGGCGTGATTCAGGGAGCGAACGGCTACAAGGAAGAGCAGAACCTGATGCCGTTCCCGGTGACGATGGATGTGCTGCGCCGCGGACAGGAACGCTTCAACATCTACTGCACGCCCTGCCACTCGCGCGTCGGCAACGGACTCGGTGAGATTGTCCAGCGCGGCTACAAGCCGGCTGCCAACCTGCACGACCAGGTGCGGATGGCCCAGCCCGTGTCGCACTACTTTTACGTGATGACTCACGGCTATGGCGCCATGCCCGACTACAGCGCGCAGCTGACGCCGGAAGATCGCTGGGCAGTCGCGGCCTACATCCGCGCTCTGCAGTTGAGTCAGGCGGCCACGGCGCAGGATGTGCCGGCGGGCGTGACGGTGAAGGACCTGAAGGAGATTGCAACGGAGAAGAACCTGCCCGCGAGCTATGCCGAACCGTGGGCTCTGCCCGCGAGTGCGGTGCAGGCCTATCCTCCGGTAACCAAGGAAGGAACTCCGGCCATGGCTCCGGCCAACCCGGCAGATCCCACGATTTCGATTCCAGCAAGCAAACCGGCCCCGGCGGCCGGGAAGTAAGGATTGAGGGAATGGCTCACGATACACACGTCAACACGCTCCCCGCGAACCTGAGCGCGCCCGCATTCGTCGACGGCTGGAAGTCGCGTGCCTATGTGGTGGGCGCTGTCTTCTCGGTGGTCGCCCTGATCTTGGCGTTTCTCGGCCAGGCGCAGGACCACCTGGGCTGGGACCACCTGCTGCGCGCCTGGGTGCTGGGCCTGGTGCTGACCTTCGGCTTTGCGGTGGGCGGTCTGGCTCTTCTCATGGTCCAGTACTGCTCCGGCGGCAAGTGGGGCCTTTTGCTGCGCCGTCCGCTCGAGGCCATGAGCCGCACGCTGCCGCTCATCTTCGTCTACTGGCTGGTGCTGGCGTTCAATATCAAGCGCCTCTACCTCTGGGCGCAGTACACCAACGTGGCGGATACGGCCGCAGCCCTCAAGAACGGCGCGATCACGGAGATTCAGGCGCACTGCCTCGACTTCAAGCGCGGCATGCTCGCGCCGGGGATGTTCTGGTTCGTCAGCCTGCTCTGCTTCGCCATCTGGGGCTTCTACGCATGGCGGCTCAATTCCATGGGCCTCAAGCGCGACAGCGAGTCAGCGGACACCACGCCCTACTGGATCAAGAAGTTCGAGAACTTCAGCGGGCCCGGCATCGTGGTCTATGCGCTCACCATGACCGCCGCAGTCATTTACTGGGTCATGTCCATGGACATCACCTGGTTCTCGTCTGTCTACGGCCTGCTGTTCCTTGTCGGCCAGGGCTATCAAGTGCTGGCCTTCGGCATCATCGTGTCGCTGGCGCTTTCCAAGGACGAGCCCTACAAGACCATCCTCCGCCAGACCGAGCAGCACGACCTGGGCAAGATGACCTTCGCCTTCGTGATGCTCAACATCTATCTCGCCTTCGGCCAGTTCCTCATCATCTGGTCGGGCAACTTGCCGGAAGAGATTCCCTGGTACCTCGACCGCATTCGCGGCCACTGGGGCATCATCATCACCCTGGACTTTATCTTCCACTGGCTGATTCCGTTCACCATGCTGCTGTCGCGCGACATCAAGCGCAACAAGAAGCGCCTGACCCGCGTGTGCCAGTGGATGATCTTCGCCAAGGCCTTCGATCTCTTCTGGCTGATCGAGCCGAACTTCAAGGATGCCGCGCGCAATCTGCACTTCAGCTGGGGAATTCTGGAGTACATCGCGGTCCCGGTGGCGATGACTGCATTCTGGATTGCCTTCTTCTGCACGCGGCTGAAGACCCGCCCGGTCGTGCAGACTAACGATCCGCATGTGGCGGAGATTCTGGAGCCTGAGCATGCCCACGCATAACCAAGAGCCGGAAGACCACAAACCGGAACAGATAGACACGTCGTACGGCTACGAGCGTAGCGACGTCCGGGTGACCGGCATCGCTGTGTTTCTCACCGCATTGTTGATCTTTGTCGCGGTAGCGGGCGCGCTGTCCTATGGAATCGGCAAGCTGATCAATGCGCACATGGACAAGGAAGACGGGCCCACCAGCAAGTGGGCCAAGACGGTGGACGTGCGCCAGCTGGGCAACCTGCCCAACAATCCCGAAATGCAGCGCAAGATGGCGGAGCTTACCCAGACCTTTCCTACCCCGCGCGTGCAGGTCGATGACGGCAATCAGGATGTGGCCGACCTGCATCAGCGCGAGGATCTATTGCTTGAGAACTACAGCTGGGTCGACCGCTCGCAGGGCAAGGTCCGCATTCCCATCGAACAGGCGATGCTGTTGATCGCGCAACGCGGCCTGCCCGTGGCGCCTGCGACGCAGCAGGAGGCGCTGATGACGGGCGACCAGAAGCCCACCGTCCAGGTTCCGCTGACCAATGGTTTTGCCCGCACCGGCTATGAGCAGCAGCAGGACGCGGCAGAGTCCCTCGAGGCACAACCGAAACAGTAAGCTAACGCAGTAAAGGAGTGGTTCATCATGCAATGCGCAGTCACAATTCGGAGAACGTGGCAAGGAGCGGCATCGGCCGCCACGGTGGGAATTGTGCTGTTGCTTGCATCGGTCGCTTCAACGGCTCTTGCCCAGGTTTCAAGCTACGGCGACAAGGAAGTGGGCAAGACCAACGACAGGCCGCCTTCGGTACTGGATGGCGTGGGCATCACGCAGAAGCTGAACCAGCAGTTGCCGCTGAACCTCGCCTTTACCGACGATGCCGGCAAGCCGGTTCATCTTAGCGACTACTTCGGCAAACGGCCGGCCATTCTGGCCCTCGTCTACTATCGCTGCCCCATGCTCTGCTCCGAGGAGCTCGACGGGCTCACCAGCGCGCTCGAGATGGTGCGCTTCGTGCCGGGCAAGGACTTCAACATCGTTGTCGTCAGCATCGATCCGAACGAGGGTACCGATCTGGCCGCCGCCAAAAAGCGCACTTATCTCAAGCGCTACGGCCATCCTGAGACGGCCAATGGCTGGCATTTCCTCACCGGCACGCAGCCGAATATCGATGCGCTGACCCAGGCCGTCGGCTTTCGCTACGTCAAGCTCACAGTGCCGGGCAGCAACCTGACCCAGTATGCGCACGCCAGCGCCATTCAGATTGTGACCCCGGAAGGCAAGCTTGCGCAGTACTACATGGGCGTCGAGTATTCGCCCAAGGACATGCTGCTGGGGCTCGACGAGGCTTCGTCCAATCGCATCGGCTCGCCGGTCGACAACATTCTCACGTACTGCTATCACTACGATCCCCAGACCAACACGCATTCGCTCATCGTGGCGCGTGTGGTGCAGCTGGGCGGATTTATTACCCTGCTCCTGCTGGGAGGATTCATGACCATCATGTTCCGCCGCGACTACCGGCAGGCGCATGCCCCTGCGGCAAAGCCATCTGAGACAGAAGCAAAGGTGAACGGATAACCGAATGTCCCACATCAGTCCAGTAATCTGGCAGTTCTTCGTCAAGTGGATGACGAACTTCGCGCTGTTCCCGCCGGAGGCGTCGAAGATCGCGCCGCAGATGGACGCGCTCTATTTCTTCATGGTGCTCGTCAGCCTTATCGGGCTCGCGCTAGTCATCCTGCTCGTCACCACCTTCTCGATCCTCTATAGCAAGAAGCGTCATCCGGTGGCAGTGCAGATTGAAGGCTCGACGCTGCTCGAAGCCACGTGGACCATCATTCCTCTCGGCCTGTTTCTCATCATGTTCGTATGGGGCGCGCTGATTTACTTCCGCGTCTATACACCGCCGGCCAACGCCATGAATATCTACGTCGTGGGCAAGCAGTGGATGTGGAAGGCCGAGCATCCTGGCGGCCAGCACGAGATCGATGCGCTCCATGTGCCGACGGGGCAGCCAATCCAACTCACCCTGATTTCTCAGGACGTCTTCCACAGCTTCTCGATTCCCGCCTTCCGCGTGAAGCGCGAGGCGATCCCCGGCCGCTACACGTCGGTCTGGTTCGAGGCCACCACTCCGGGCACCTATCACCTCTTCTGCACGCAGTATTGCGGCACCGAGCACTCGCACATGATCGGCGAAGTCACGGTGCTGACGCCCGAGGACTACAAGAAATGGCTGGCCGGCTCCACCAGCGGCGCGTCGCTCGCGCAGAACGGCGAGCGCCTGTTCGCCAGTCTGAGCTGCAACGCCTGCCACAACACGCGGCCCGATGCACGCGGCCCGAGCCTGGCCAATGTCTATGGCTCATCGCTCACGCTGGCGAATGGCGAGAAGATCAGCGTTGACGATGCCTATCTGCGCGAGGCCATTCTCAATCCCTCGCAGCACATTACCCAGGGCTATGCGCCAATCATGCCGACCTATCAAGGGCAGGTCAGCGAAGATGGCGTGATCGCTCTGGTCGAATACATCAAGAACCTCGATTCCGACTACCGCGTGCAGCAGACGACCGCAACCACGACGTTGCTGCCTGAAAGCGAGGGGTCGCCGCAGCGGCCGCAAGCAGCTCCCGCAGCAAAAGGGATGGTGAAGCAATGAGCGACACAATCGTCAGTCTTCCCGATCAGGCGACCGCCAGAATTCCGAAGATGAACTACCTCAGCAAGGAGAACGGCCTGCTGAGCTGGTTGCTGACCGGAGATCACAAGCGCATCGCGATCCTCTATCTGATCTCGATCACGTTCTTCTTCTTCATTGGCGGATCGCTGGCCGCCCTCATTCGTCTCGAACTGCTCACGCCGCAGTCGGACCTGATGGCCACGGACACCTATAACAAGGTGTTCAGCATGCACGGCATCATCATGGTGTTTTTCTTCCTGGTGCCATCCGTGCCTGCCACCTTGGGCAATTTTCTGATGCCCATGATGCTCGGCGCCAAGGATCTGGCCCTGCCCAAGATCAACCTGCTGAGCTGGTATCTCTACATCGCCGCCGGCATGTTGGCTCTCTACGCAATGATGTCGGGCGGCGTTGACACCGGCTGGACCTTCACCACGCCGCTCTCCACGCACTACGTCAATACTCACGTCATTACGACCGGCCTGGCTATCTTCATTGCCGGATTCAGTTCCATTTTTACCGGACTTAATTTCATCGTTACGATTCACAAGATGCGCGCGCCGGGCATGACCTGGTTCCGCATGCCGCTATTCGTCTGGTCCCACTATGCTGCCAGCATCCTCATGGTGCTCGGCACACCCGTGCTGGCCATCGCGCTGGTGCTCATTGTGCTCGAGCGCACCGTCGGCATCGGCGTCTTTGATCCCACCAAGGGCGGCGACCCGCTGCTGTTCCAGCATCTCTTCTGGTTCTACTCGCACCCGGCCGTCTACATCATGATTCTGCCCGGCATGGGCGTCATCTCCGAAGTGATCTCGACCTTCAGCCGCAAGCGCGTCTTCGGCTACACGGCCGTTGCCTTCTCTTCGGTGGCCATCGCCGTCTTCGGATTCTTTGTCTGGGCGCACCACATGTTCATCATGGGCATCTCGAACTACGCGGTGCTCATCTTCTCGCTGCTCACCATGCTGGTTGCGGTGCCCTCGGCCATCAAGATCTTCAACTGGGCCTTCACCCTCTACAAGGGTTCCATCACCTTTGAGACGCCGATGCTCTATGCCTTCGGCTTCATGGGGCTGTTCACCATCGGCGGCATGACCGGCGTCTTCCTGGGTGCATCGGGCACCGACATTCATCTCACCGAGACCTACTTTATCGTCGCGCACTTCCATTTCGTGATGGTGGGCGGCATGCTGATGGCATTCCTCTCCGGCGTGCATTTCTGGTGGCCCAAGATGACCGGACGCATGTATCCGGAAAAGATTTCGCAGTTGGCCGCCGTGGTCACGTTCATCGGCTTCAACCTGACCTTCTTCCCGCAGTTCATTCTCGGCACCCTCGGCATGCCGCGGCGCTATGCATCCTACCCTCCCGAGTTCCAGGGCCTGAACGTGCTATCGAGCGCGGGTGCTTCGATCCTCGGCGTAGGCTATCTGCTGCCGGTGCTCTATCTCACCTGGTCGCTCAAGTACGGCCAGATCGCGGGCAATAATCCCTGGCAGGCAACCGGCCTTGAGTGGCAGGTGCAGTCGCCGCCGCTGACGGAGAACTTCGCCGAGATTCCCATCATGGACCACGAAGCCTACGACTACGAGTGGCTCGAGCGCCAGAAAGAAAAAGAGGTTGCCAGTGTCGGATAGCACAGTCATTGCGCATGGCGCGGCGGAGGCGGCTCACCACGAGCATCCGCCCTACCAGCGCCACCACTTTGAGACCATGGGCCAGCAGAACGACGCCACGAACTTCGCCATGTGGCTCTTTCTGCTCACGGAAATCATGTTCTTTGGCGGCCTGTTTACCGCCTATCTCATCTATCGCAACTGGTACTACCCGGCCTTCGTCGAGGCTTCGCACCAGTTGCAGATCGGCTGGGGCACGGCCAATACCGGCGTACTGATCACCTCAAGCTTCACCATGGCCATGGCCGTCTGGTCGGCGGAAATGCGGCGCAAGACCACTCTGGTGCTGTGTCTCGTGCTCACGTTCGTGCTGGGTATTATCTTCCTCGGCATCAAGACCATCGAGTATCACGAGAAGTGGGAGAAGCATCACGTCCCCGGCCTGAACTACAGCCTGCAGTCGTTCCTCAACCCGGCGTCCGATCCCGAGGTTTATAACGAGTATCACGACAAGGCCCTGCCGCTCGACATGGCGCGCCACACGGAGCTTTACTTCTTCCTCTACTTCGCCATGACCGGCATGCACGCGCTGCACATGATCATCGGCATCGTGATTCTGGCCTTCATGATCTTCCGCGCGCGCGCCGGTGCCTACACCACCGGCCACGTCACATTTGTTGAGAATTTCGGCCTCTACTGGCACTTCGTCGACATTGTCTGGATTTTCCTCTTCCCGCTGCTGTATCTGATCAGCAGACACCAATAAAGGACTGCGCCATGAGCGACCACAACGACAACGAACACCACATCGTCAGCCCCTGGCTTTATCTGGCCATTGTCGGAGCGCTGCTTGTCCTCACCGCGACAACCGTCGCCGCATCTTACGTGGAGATGGGTGTCTTCAATCCCATCGTTGCGCTTGGCATCGCGGTCATCAAGGCAATGCTGGTCGTGCTCTTCTTCATGCACGTCAAATACAGCACCAAGCTGACCAAACTCACGGTCGGCGCGGGCGTTTTCACCTTTCTGGTGCTCGTCGGCATGACGCTGGCAGACTATATGACCCGCGCATGGGGACGCTGGTAAGGCCGAATCACCTGGTTTCAAACGAACGGCTGCCTTCGGGCGGCCGTTTTTGCTTTTCTTGGGGCACCCGGGCGATTCCGTTTTCATCCCATCGATGCAGGTCAGAGGAATTGTTCAGGCCATCGGTTCGACTCGTCCCCAATGGACCTCCGCACGCCATCATGAAGACACGAGCAGGAGGGAACGCCGAAGGTGGCTGCAGGACTGCCGGATGAGTTGCAGAAGCTGGCGAATCAACCGCGCATTCTGGTGCGGCGGCCTGGCGCACTGCGCGCGAACGGCAAGTGCGTCGTCTACTGGATGCAGCGCGCCATGCGCGTCCTCGACAATCCGGCGCTCGATGTAGCGATTGAAGCCGGAAACGTGCTCGGTCTGCCCGTCGTGATCTTCTTCGCGGTCATTCCCAACTACCCCAACGCCAACCTGCGCCACTATCATTTTCTCGCCCAGGGATTGCACGACATCGCCGAAGACGCTGCCGAACGTGGCATCGGGTTCATCGTCCGGCGATATCCGGACAATTCGCTCGCGGCATTTCTAGCAGAGGCCGAAGCGGCCCTCGTCATCGGCGACGAGAATCCCTGCCGCGAGCCGGAGCGATGGCGCAAGACGCTCGCCAGGCGGCTTACCATCCCCTTCTGGACGGTCGACGCCGACGTCGTGGTGCCCTCGCGCGTCTTCGCTCGCGACTTCTTCCTGATGCACCACTTCCGTCCGCGCCTCCAGGAGGAAATACCCAAGTATCTCCAGCCAGCGCAATCAGCACAGCCGCTCCATCGCTGGAGTCCCGATCATGCCTTCGAGAGCTTTCCGCTCGACCACGACATGACCGCTGGTTATTCCACCCTGGACCGCACGGTGCGCCCCGTCGACACCTTCACAGGCGGCACGCACGCGGCGCTCAAGCGTCTCAGGGAATTTGTCCGCAGCGGACTCGCCACCTATGACGAGAAGCGCAACCACCCCGAGGTCCAGGGAACAAGCCGCCTGTCGCCCTATCTGCACTTTGGCCACATTGGGCCGCTCACCATCGTGCATGCCGTGAACAAAGCGGCGCAGTCCGGCCATGCCTCCGCAGCGGTGCGCGAGCGCTTCCTCGACCAGCTCATCGGCTGGCGCGAGCTTTCGGTGCTCTTTGTGCGGCACAACGCTGAATACGACGCCTGGGATTGCGCCGAGCCGTGGGCGCGGAAGACCCTTCTTGAACATGGCGCGGACCCGCGGCCCGCACGTTACACGCTGCTGCAAATGGAACGCGCCGAAACCCACGATGAGCTGTGGAACGCGGCGCAGCGCGAGATGGTGCAAACCGGCTGGATGCACAACTACATGCGCATGTACTGGGCCAAGAAGATTCTCGAGTGGAGCTCCGACCCCGCGCGAGCCTATGAGTGGGCGGTGACCCTCAACGACCGCTACCAGCTCGACGGTCGCGACCCTAACGGCTATGCGGGCATTGCCTGGGCAATTGTCGGCAAGCATGATCGCCCCTGGTTCGATCGGCCCGTTTACGGGCTCGTCCGGCCCATGAGCGGCGCCTCTCTGGCTAAAAAGTTCGACGCTGGTTCCTATATCCGCCGCAACACGCCTGCCAGGGGCCCGGCTAATCTTTCTTCCTGATCTCGTAACACCCACAAAATTTATTCCGTAGAGAAACATGAGAATGTCCTAAAATGGGTCACATTCTCATACCCGGAATCTGCCTGTTTCGCGTTGCGTAATTCATTGGAATCCGCTTATGTCCCCCTCGGACTATGAGAGAGGGGAGGCGGGTGACAGCCCGGACGCGCGTGAAAACCAGGATTTTTGAGCAGCTTCTTAGAAATACGTTCCGCACCGTCGCGAGCCATGGGGCACCACTTTGGCGCACGCAGTGGTGTCTCTACCCGGGCGTCGGCACGCTGGCTTTGGCCGTGTGCCTTCCGCATCTAGCTGGCGCGCAGCAGTCGGCTCCAATGCACCGCAATCAGCCGCCGCGCGTACAGATGGCAAAGCGATTTCTCCGGGAGCGGCGATTGGAGCACCTGGATGGGACAGGTTCAAACCCGGCCCAGGCCAGATCACTCGCCCTGCGTGCGCATCGCGCGATTCGCGCAGTCCCCCAGGCCTCCGCCAGCACGCCCACCTGGGAACCTCTCGGCCCCACGGCCGTGCTCACACCCAGCTACGGACTCGTGACCGGCCGCATCGCGTCCATCGCCTTCGACCCCTCTGACGCGACCGGCAACACGGCTTACGTGGCCACCACCGGTGGAGGTCTTTGGCTTTCACAGAATGCCGCTGCGGCCAACACGGCCAACGTAACGTTTCGCCCGCTCACCGACAACGTAGGCGCGCTCGAGGGCGCAGAAGATGCGTCCATCAGCATCGGCGCGGTCACGGTGCAGCCCGGAGGCACCGGTGTAGTGCTCGCCGGCACCGGAGACCCGAACGATGCGCTCGACTCCTACTACGGCGCTGGCATCCTCCGCTCCACCGACAACGGCGCAAGCTGGACGCTGATCCGCAGCACGCCGGACCTGCTGTGGTTTTTCGCAGGGGAGGGAATCGCAGGCTTTGCATGGAGCACCGTCAATCCACAGCTTGTGGTCGTTGCGGTCTCGCAGGCCTACGGCGGAAGCATTGAAAACGCGGAGATCACCGGAGCCAGCTATGAAGGCCTCTATTACTCCACCGATGCGGGAGCCACATGGTCGCTGGCGACCATCACCGATGGTGCAGGCGCCGACGTGCAAGGGCCAAATGACAAGTTCGCTGAGCCTGATGGCAACGCGGCTACATCGGTGGTTTGGAATCCTGTGCGCCAGCTCTTCATCGCCGCAGTTCGCTACCACGGCTACTATCAATCGGCGGAGGGCGTGACCTGGACGCGGCTGGCCGCGCAGCCTGGTGCCGGACTCACCGCGCAGGCCTGCCTCACCAATGCGGGCTCGGTCGGGTCCATCGCCTGTCCCATCTTTCGTGGAGCCCTCGCGGTCAATCCTGTCACCGGCGATACGTTTGCGTGGTCGGTCGATGCTAACAATCAGGATCAGGGCATCTGGCAGGATCGGTGCGCCGCGAGCAGCGGCGTATGCGGAAACCAGAACCTCACCTTCTCGAACCAGATTGCAGCCTCGGCTCTCCAAGTGGATGAGCCGCTCGAAGGACCGGCCACCATCGCCAACGGCGACTATAACCTGGCGCTGGCTGCCGTTCCCTCCGGTCAGGACACGCTGCTGATGGCTGGCGACAACGATCTGTGGAAGTGCAGCCTGGCAGCCGGCTGCACCTGGCGCAATACGACCAACGCAACAACCTGCATGAGCGCGCAGGTGGGCGAGTATCAACACGCCATCGCGTGGAATGCTTCCAATCCCCTTGAGATTCTTGCCGGGAATGACAGCGGCCTGTGGCGTTCTCTCGATGCCATTGGCGAATCCGGAGCAGTCTGTAACGCGAGCGATGCGACCCACTACCAGAACCTGAACGCCAGCCTGGGCTCGCTGTCTGAAATCGCGGCCATGTCGCAGGTCACCACTTCGCCCTACACCATGATGGCTGGCCTCGGAGACAACGGCATCGCGGGTGTGAAGAGTACCAGCGGCCCCACCACTCAATGGCCGCAGGTGCTCGGCGGCGAGGGAGGGCCCGTCGCCATCGATTCAACCAATTCGCAAAACTGGTACGTGAACAACGGTGCCGGTGTTTCGATTCATGCGTGCGCGCAAACGGGCGTCTGCACACCGGCCGATTTCGGCGCCGCTCCGGTGGTCACCGATGCAGATGTCGCCGGCGACGGCGATACCATGCTGCTTCCCGCTCCGTTTCTCGTCGATCCGCTCGACTCTTCGCAGTTGCTCATCGGCACCTGCCGCGTGTGGCGCGGGCCCGCGGATGGCTCCGCATGGAGCAGCGCGAATGCGATCAGCCCTTTCCTCGACGGTGTGACGGGCAGCAGTTCGTGCGACGGGAACGCACTCATCCGCTCCATGGCTGCCGCAGCGCTGCCGGGCGGAGGCGAGGTCATCTACGTGGGCATGTATGGCGCCGACGACGGAGGCGCAACCATCGCTGGGCATGTCTTACGCGCCATCTATACGCCGGGCTCGACCCCAACCTGGCAGGACCTGACCGTCAACCCCGTGACCAACGACACCCAGGTGCTGAACCCCTTCAGCATGGACGTCTCGAGCATCGCCATTGATCCGCACGACGCGTCGGGCAACACGGTCTACCTGACGGTGCAGGGCGTTCTCGGCAACGCCTCTGTGGTACGTACCGTCTATACATCCTCTGATGGCGGTGCGCACTGGGCTCTGCTCTCGCTGGGGCTGCCGTCGCTACCGGCGAATAGCATTGTCGTCGATCCGCAGGACGCGAGCACCGTCTATGTCGCAACCGACGGCGGAGTATTCGCGACGAGGCAGGTCGCAAGCTGCGCCACGGCTAACTCGGCCTGTTGGTCTGCCTACGGCGTCGGATTGCCGATGGCGCCCGTCACGCAGTTGAGTGCGGCTCCGGCAGCGGTATCTCCAAACGTGCTCGTTGCCGGCACGTTTGGTCGCGGCATCTGGCAGATTCCGCTCTTCACCGCGGACGCTCAACTCACCACCGCGACCTTGAACCCAACCAGCCTCAGCTTCGGGACAGAGGCTTACGCCACGCCCAGCACGCCGCAGAGCGTCACGCTCACCAATACGGGAGGCATCGCTCTCACCGTCTCGTCCATCACCGCAAATGGAGATTTCAGCGAGACCGATAACTGTCAGAGCGGCTCCATCGCCGCCGGTGCAACCTGCACTGCCCAGGTGATCTTTACCCCCACGCAGGCCGGCAGCCGCACAGGCCAACTCACGATCGACAGCAATGTCTCGGGAGGCGCGCTGAACGTGGCGCTGAGCGGCACTGGCGGAAGTCCCAGTGCTGTGGCGCTTCTGCCCGCCGAGCTGAACTTCGGCCAGGTTGCTCTCGGCGCCACGTCGAGCCCGCTGCAAATCACCGTGCAGAACACGGAATCGACCGCCGTCTCAGTCACCTCGCTAGCCTTCGCCGGTCCCTTCGCACTTGCCACTAACGCTTGCGGCACGTCGATCGCAGCCAGCAGCAGCTGCCAGTTGACGGTGACCTACACGCCCACCGGGGCCGGCGCTGCCTCCGGCGCCATGACACTGGTCGACAGCGCCGGTACGCAGACCGCAGTTCTCACCGGAACAGGAGCAAAGCCGCCGACGGACACGCTCGCACCGTTATCGCTTTCTTTTCCTGCGACGGTCGTCGGCCAGCCTTCTTCGGCGATGATCGTCACCTTGACCAACAGCGGCGATCTTCCGCTGACGGCCATCTCCGTCGCGGCAAGCGGACCCTTTCAGGCGTCGAGTGCCTGCGGCGGGCAACTCGCCGCGCAGTCTTCGTGCGCCATCACCGTAGTCTTCAATCCCACCGCAACCGGCGTGCAGTCCGGAACGCTGACCGTGACCGACGCCTTGCGCACCCAAACCGTCGCGCTCAGCGGCACCGGCCTGCAGCCACCAGCCATCAGCGTGAGCCCGTCGTCGCTCATGTTTCCGGCCCAGCAAGTGGGCGTTGCCAGCGCACAGCTCGCTCTCACCATCACCAACACCGGCGGCGCACCCATGGCCAGCCTTAGCTTTCCCGTTACAGGGCCGTCGGCAGCCAGCTTCTCGGTTGCTTCCACCACATGCGGCGCCACGCTGAACGCGGGCAGCAGTTGCAAGGCCCAGATCGTCTTCACACCGGCGGTCGCTGGCGGCAATGTCGCAACCGTGACGGTCACCTCGCCAACGCCCGGCGTAAAGGCAGTCCCCGTCGCTGTTAGCGGCACCGGTACTGCATCAGCAGGTTTGAATGTGACACCGGCACAGCTCGCATTCACCGTGGCCACGCTCGGCCAATCAAGTTCCGTGCAAACGGTGACACTCACCAACACAAGCGCCAGCGCAGCCGCTGGGCTTGCGTTCTCCATCGCCGCCCCGTTCACCATCGCGCAGAACACCTGCGGTTCCAGCCTCGCCGGCGGTGCCAGCTGCACGGTCGGCGTTGTCTTTACACCCACCACAAACGGGACCGCATCGAGCACTCTCGGCATCAGCTCGACCAACCTGAATGCCGCGCAAGTCCTGCTCAGCGGAGCGGGAGGCGCCGCTGGCTCCGTGCAATTACAGCCCGCATTGCTGGTGTTTCCAACCACGCCGGTTAGCGCCACCAGCACTGCGCAATCCATCACCGTGACCAACACAAGCGCGGTCGCGCTCACCAGCCTTGCGCTCAGCACGTCGAGCGGCTTCAAGATCGCCAGCACCACGTGCGGCTCCACGCTCGCGGCCGGCTCCAGTTGCGTAGTTGGCATCAGCTTCGCACCCACCAGCGCAGGTTCTCAATCGGGCACTCTGACGCTGGCGAGCAGCGCACTGCCCGCCAGCGTGACCGCGGGTCTCTCCGGCACGGGCTTTGATTTTTCGCTCGTCACCGGCTCTGCGAGCCAGACCATCGCCAGCGGCCAGACCGCGACCTTCACCATGAACCTGACGCCGCTGGGTGGCTCGGGCGCTACGTTCACCTATGTCTGCGGCACTTTGCCCGCGCACGCATCGTGCAGCTTCACTCCGCCGAGTGATGTGGTTGGCGCCAACGCTACCAGCGCCGTCTCCGTGCTGATAGCCACGGGTAGCGCGGCTGCGGCTGCGCATGCGCCTGCGCGAACCGGCTGGGCCATCCCCATTGCGCTGTGCGGATTGTTCTTGCTCCCGCTCGCATTGCGGCGCCGCCAGCGCAGCCTCCTGCTGGTCGCACTCTTCGCATTGTTGATGGGCGGTTCAGGCTGCGTTGCTTCCGGTGGAGGCTCAGGAACAGGCCCCGGCGGCGGAAACGCGAACACACCACCGGGCACCTACTCGATCCAGGTCACGGTCTCTGCGGACGGCATTTCGCACACGGCAACATTCTCGCTTACGGTCGACTGAGGAGCCAATATGCGCAGCCATTGGCAGGGGAAGGATGCACGCAAAGACGGGCTATACTTGAGGTTCAGCAGCAGGAATGATCGCAACACCGGCAGGGTGTGTAGCCAGAAACATAAGGGAGAGGTCCGATGACCGCCAGGGTATCCGTTGATGAAGTGGAGCGCGTGGCCGAGCTCGCCAACCTTGAGCTCGACTCCGACGAGTCGGCGCGCATGGCGCATGATCTGAGCGCAATCCTCGACTACATCACGCAGTTGAATGAACTTGACACCGCCGGCGTCGCGCCGCTCGCGCAAGTCAACGAGCTCGCCGGTGCTGCCAGTGTGCTCCGTCCCGATGTGCGCGTGCCCTCGCTCGAGCGGGCAGTCGTGATGAAAGAAGCGCCGGAGACCGATCAGGTCTTTTTCAAAGTGCCCAAGGTGATCGAGCGCTAGCATTCAGCGAATCGCCGCAGCAGGGGCCAAGCGAAGCCCCGGAGAGGAATCCCGGATTGACCAGCGAAGTCAAATCCTATGTTGAGAAGCCCAGGAGCCTGGCTGAACTGCGCAGCGGCATCGCCGCTGGCACAACCAAAGCAGTTGACCTGGCCTCGAGCTACTATGAGCGCATCGCGGAGATCAACCCGCGGCTCAACATCTATCTGAGCCTCACGAAGGAGCGTGCGCTCGAGCAGGCTGCGCGCGTGGACGCTGCAGCTGCCAAGGGCGACCCGCTCGGTCAGCTCGCCGGCGTGCCCGTCGGCATCAAGGACGTTCTTGTCGTGAAAGGTGCTCCCGCCACGGCTGGCTCGAAGATTCTTGAAGGCTATCGGCCGCCCTACGATGCCACGGTGGTCTCAAAGCTGGAAGCGGCGGGCGCGGTCCTTCTGGGCAAAACCAACTGCGATGAGTTCGCCATGGGCTCTTCAAATGAGAACTCGGCGTACGGCCCGGTGCGCAACCCTGTCGATCCAGAGCGTGTCCCTGGTGGCTCCAGCGGTGGCTCGGCCGCAGCAGTGGCTGCCAATCTTGCGGTAGCAACGCTCGGAACCGACACAGGCGGCTCCATCCGCCAGCCGGCCAGCTTCTGCGGCGTTGTTGGCGTGCTGCCCACGTACGGCCGCGTCTCGCGCTACGGGCTCATTGCGTTTGCTTCGTCACTCGATCGCATTGGGCCATTCGCAGGCAACGTGCGCGACGCCGCAACGCTGCTCGGTGTGATTGCCGGCCACGATCCAAAAGACGCAACCAGCTCACCCGCACCCGTGCCGGACTACGCCGCCGAGAGCGACAAGCCGGTCGAAGGTCTGCGCATTGGCGTGCCGGCCGAGTATTTCGGCGAAGGCCTCGAGCCCGAAGTTCGCGCGGCCATCGAGCAGGGCATCGCCTCGCTCCAGGCGGCGGGCTGCACGGTCAAGCCCGTGTCGCTGCCGCACACCCGTTACGCCATTCCCGCGTACTATCTTGTCGCCACGGCTGAAGCCAGCGCCAACCTCGCGCGGTTTGACGGCGTGCGTTACGGCTATCGCTCGCCCGCGTCGGACACCCTCTCGGCCATGTATCGCCACTCGCGCGACGAGGGCTTCGGCGCTGAGGTCAAGCGGCGCATTCTGCTCGGCACCTACGCGCTCTCGGCGGGTTACTACGATGCCTACTACCTCAAGGCGCAGCAGGTGCGGCGTCTCCTCGCCGAAGAATTTCTCCGCGCCTTTGCCGAGGTTGACGCCATCGTCACGCCCACCTCGCCGGTGCCCGCGTTCAAGCTCGGCGAGAAGACCGGCGATCCGCTGGCCATGTATCTCGCCGACATTTACACCGTCACCGCGAGCCTCGCCGGCATCTGCGGCGTGACCGTCCCGTGCGGAGCCACGAAGGTCGGTCTTCCTGTAGGCATGCAGGTGCTGGCCGCGCATCTCAACGAGGGCACAGCCTTCCGCGTTGCGCGAGCCGTTGAGGCGGCGCAGAGGTAATGATACGCGTGCAGAGCTTGAATGCGCTTGCGATGGCGGCAATGCTTGCCGCTAGTCCGTTCGCGCATAGCGCTCCGCGCAAGCCGCACACCGTCTATCTCGGCGCGGTCAAGCGCGTGCCTTACTCCAAAGCCGGCGATCCGGCCGGAGCCGCGACCGGCGAAAACGAACTCAAAATCCGCGCATTGCTCGTGGACGGCCAGGTGAAGGAGTGGACCACCGGCGACTCCCACGACGTCACCGACCGCAGCTTCGTGGTGCGTCGCGTCATCCGGCTCAACGACGCCTTGCCCGGCGATGCGCCCGCAGCCGCTAAAGAGCACTGGGTGTGGCAGCGCGGGCCGTGGCTGCTCGTCGACCGCACCACCGGCCGCATCACCGCACTTAAACTGCCCGACTACGACCCCGGCGTGAGCCAGGTCAGTTGGTTTCGCGACTACGGCGCCTACTGCGGAGTCACACCCAGTGGAAAGAGTCTCTACGCCGTCGTGGCGCAGCTTGGTGCGCGGAAGCCGGTGCTCTCCAAAAAACTCGCCCCATACGATGCTGAGAATCCGCCGCCCTCAGCGTGTGGCCCCGTCGAGTGGCAGCGCGAGCCGCTCAAGGTGACCTTTCATCCCACCGGCGGCGACGCTGTGGGCTTCGATCTCATTCCCGGCTCTGCCGTTCTGGTCGAGGACTCAGACGATGAGCCCGAAAGCGCTCCGCCCGCCAAGCCCAACTAGCGCATCTCCGCCACGGGCGCTGCGCGCGGACAAGCCGGCCTCATCGCTTGAGCTCCCGATTCAGATTCCAAAGCACCCAGAGCAGAAACGCGATAGCCACGGCGAACGGCAGCAGAAACAGGGAATCGGCAATAGATACATCGGCAATGGAAAACAGTCGCATGGGGGGAAATCACGCCGAAGCCTCGTGCGCTGCGTCATCGCACTGCAACGGGGCTGCGGTCGGCCTCCATCTCAGGAGACAGCTGGCCCCGTAAAGCCGAAGCAGGCAATCCATAAAGTCTTTCTAAAGGCGTTCCGGTGGTCCGGCCTCGCAGTCGTTGCCCCCGCAGACACTCGCCAGCCTTGACACACCTACGGTTGCACGTTTCTTATCTTGCTAGGACTTCTTTGGGCTTTTGGTTCGGTTTTGCAGCGAGAGCAGTGCAGCAGACCGGGTCAGATGCACGGGGAAGGCTGTGTCGAACAGGAAGCAGACGGTAGCTGGGTTCAGGGTCTGCGAGTGGCGCGCGATGAAGCGCCTGCTCTGCCGCCTTACCCCGCCTTCCAGTTCCTTCGCCAGACCGAGTCGGCGGCCAGGGAACGTTCCCGGAGACAAATCTGATTGCGGGCTGCCGGCCCAGGGCCGTGTAAGCCCATGCCCTGAGCGCGGGCCAAATCTGCGCGGCGGGGTAAGTAAAGGATGAACGTGGCAACAAGTTTGGCTTTGTTGGTGGCAGCACCCATAGGCGGCAACGGTCTTTCCATGCTTCTGCCGCTGCTTTTGATTCCGGTGCTCTACCTTGTGATGATCCGTCCACAGCAGAAGCGGCAAAAACAATGGCAGGAGATGCTGGCCGGCATCAAATCGGGCGACCGCGTCACCACCGCCGGCGGCATTCGCGGAACCATCATCTCCATCAAGGACGACGCCATCATCATCCGCGTGGCCCCGGACAATCTGAAAATGGAGATCGCCAAGAGCGCGATCGCCTCGGTTACCACGCAGGACAGCTCATCGGCCTCGTAGCACGGTCGCTACTGATTTTTTTGATTCGAGAATTGGGACAATGAAAAAGAATCTCAACGGCAGAATCGCTCTGATCATCGCGGTTCTGGTGGTGTTCATCTACGGCATCTTCGGTATCCCTTCGGGGGTTACCGGCCAGGCGCTGCTTGCCAGCATGACCAAGCGCATTCATCTTGGTTTGGACCTTCGCGGTGGCGCTCACCTGATTTTGCAGGTGGTCGTGAAAGAAGCAGTCAGCGCGGAGACGGACAGTGCCGCAGGCCGCATCCAGCAGGATTTGAAGTCCGCCAACCTGACCTTCTCGCAGGTCATCAAGCCCGATCCGCTGAAGCCCGATGGCTCCGGCAAGCCCGAGATCATTCAGATCGAGGGCACGAATCCGGCCAAAGCCAACGACATTCGCTCGCTGCTCGATTCGAAGTATTCGAACGAGTACGACGTGAGCGGCGGGTCAGACACCAGCTTCACCGTCACCATGAAGCCGCAGGTCGAGCTGGCGCTTGAAAAGAAAACCGTCCAGCAGGCCATCGAGACCATCCGCGACCGCGTGGATACCCTCGGCGTCAGCGAACCGGTCATCCAGGAGTACGGCCTGGGCGACAACCAGATTCTGGTCGAGCTGCCCGGCATTGAAGATCTGGACCGCGTGAAGAGCATCATCCAGTCCACGGCCCGGCTTGAGATTCACCCCGTCGTTGGCGGCCCGTATCAGGATGAGCAGTCGGCGCTGGCCAGCGTAGGCGGTGCGCTGCCTCCGGATGAAGAAATGCTGCACTACTCCGGCATGCAGGGCTCGGATTCCGACAGCGTTTACGTTCTGCAGCGCGTGCCAATCGTGGCCGGCAGCGACTTCCGCTCCGCCGACCCCAGCACCAGCGAAAACGGTCTGCCGTTCGGTCCACTTCACGCTCACCAACGAAGCCGGCGATCGCTTCTACGACTACACCAGCACCAATGTGGGCCACGCCATGGCGGTTGTTCTCGGCGGCCGCGTGCGCGAGGTCGCCAACATCAAGAGCGCTATCCGCGACACGGGCGAAATCGAAGGCGGCTTCTCGGCCGGACGAAGTCGAAGTGCTCTCGAAGATGCTGCGCACCGGCGCGCTGCCGGCCTCGCTCAACTATCTTGAGGACCGCACCGTGGGCGCCTCGCTCGGCGCAGACTCCATCAGGGAAGGCGTAACGGCCGCTGTTGTCGGCGTGCTGCTGGTCATGGCCTTCATGCTGATCTATTACCGCGGCTCGGGCATCAACGCCGACCTGGCGCTGTTCCTGAACCTCGTGATCCTGCTCGGCTTCATGGGCTTCTCCGGCGCCACGCTCACGTTGCCCGGCATCGCCGGCGTCATTCTCACCATCGGTATGGGCGTCGACTCCAACGTGCTGATCTTCGAGCGCATCCGCGAAGAGAGTTCGTGCAGGCAAGGCGCCTTCGGCCGCCGTCGATCAGGGCTTTGCCCACGCTTGGGTCACCATCATCGACACGCACGTCACGACCATCGTTTCGGCGGCCATCTTGTTCCTCTTCGGAACCGGGCCGGTGAAGGGCTTTGCCGTCACTCTGACCTTTGGTCTGGCGGCCAACCTGTTCACAGCCGTCTACGTTTCGCGCGTCATCTTTGAGGCGCATTTGAACAAGCTCAAGCCGGGGCAGATGGTATCGATTTAGGCGCGGGCTCCCGTGTGAGCGGCGCACAACAGAACGCCGGAGCCGATGCGGCTTCGGTCCCAGGAAGGCAGAGAACCAAGTGGAACTGTTTCGCAGCGTGAATGTGGACTGGCTGGGGAAGAAGTGGTACTTCCTCGGCTTCTCATTGATCTTCAGCGTCGCCGGCATTATCTCCATGGCTGCGCACTGGCACCAGATCGGCAGCCCGGTACCGCTCGGCGTCGACTTCCGTGGTGGCACCCAGATTCAGGTGCAGTTCAAGCAGAGCCCGGACGACACCAAGATCCGCCAGGCGATGGATGCAGCCGGAATCAAGGATGCCCGCATCCAGGCCATCCGCCAAACCGATCAGGTGTCGAGCAACGATGTGCTGATCAGCCTGCCGGAGCAGACCAACGAGGCCTCTCTCGACGCCGGCCGCGTGCAGATTGTGAATGCGCTCCAGAGCCACTACGACAATCCCTTTGAAGTGCGGAATGTCCAGGTAGTGGGCCCCACAGTTGGCAAGCAGCTGGAGAAGCAGGCCGGCCTCGCGACGGTCTACTCGCTGCTGGGCATGCTCATCTATCTCTGGTTCCGCTTTCAGCTCATCTACGGCGTCGCCGCCGTGGTCGCCTGCTTCCATGACACGCTCATCACCGTGGGCGCTTTCGCGCTCACCAATCAGGAGATCAGCCTGACGGTGATTGCGGCCATTCTGACGCTGATTGGCTACTCCATGAACGACACCATCGTGGTCTTTGACCGAATCCGGGAAAATCTGCGTATGAGCCGGCGCGAGTCACTGCCGGACGTGGTCAATCGCAGCATCAACCAGACTCTGAGCCGAACCGTGCTGACTTCGGGATTGACGTTCCTCACCGTCTTGTCTCTCTACGTATTCGGCGGACAGGTGCTGAAGGGATTTTCATTCGCGCTCGTCATCGGCATCCTCATCGGCACGTATTCGTCGATCGCCGTGGCGGCGCCGATGCTGGTGTCGTGGCAGTCGTGGCGCGCGGGACAGGGAAAAGCTGCGGTGCTTCCAGCCGCCAAGCGTCCGCGCGTGTAGAAGATTTTCAAGTGATTGCACCGTTTTTGGGGCAGGTTTTGCAAGCGGCGTGCAGTTCTGGTATAGGTGAAGGACGCTACGGTGGTACAGTTTAGGCGGCCGGGAACATTTCATCAATTTCCGGTGTCTAAGTTGAGGTAACCAAACCCGATTCGAGGTTGGCCATGTTTGAAGATTCCACATTTGAATCCGGAAACAGGATCAAGAGCAAAAGCAAGTACTGGATGATCTTCACTTTTGCGATCAACGGTTCTATCTTGGTGACCCTGATTCTGATTCCCCTGATCTACCCGGAGGCTCTCCCCGCTGCCATGCAGCAGACCTTGCTCACCGCGCCACCTCCGCCTCCACCGCCACCTCCGCCGCCACCTCCGCCTGAAGTGCACATCGTGCACGTGCAGTCGGAGATGATGAACAACCAGCTCATCGCCCCTACCAAGATTCCCAACAGCATCAAGCAGGTCGCTGAGAAGGAAGCGCCGCCTTCGAGCTTCGGCGTAGCCGGCATGGAAGGCCTCGGCGGCAGCGGCAGCGGCGTCATGGGCAGCGTGTTCGGCAGCGGCAATGCACCTCAGGTGAAAGCCGCGCCGCCCAAGAAGGTCAACATCTCCGCTGGCGTTGCCATCGGTATGCTGATCCAGCAGGTGCGGCCGATTTATCCGCCCATCGCCAAGGCGGCGCGCGTCTCCGGTACGGTGATCCTGCAGGCAAACATCTCCAAGAGCGGCACCATTGAGAATCTGCAGGTGGTCAGCGGTCCGGCCATGTTGCAGCAGGCAGCCATCGATGCGGTACGGAACTGGCGCTATCGCCCCTACCTGCTCAACAACGAACCCGTTGAGGTCCAGACCACGATTAACGTGATCTTCAGCCTCGGTGGATGAGATTTCTTCTGGCCCTTTCCCTCGTAGCGGGGAAAGGGTCATGCTTTTGACCTGAATGCGAATCCAGAAAGAGCCGCATTCCCAGCATTCCGCCGCGGCGGACCTTCGCAGTTCACACGAAAACTCCTTAGGAGGAACGATTCAGTGATTCTCGCTCAGCTTTCACATTTCGCTTCGCACACGGTCAGCAGCCTGGCTCTTCTCTTGCAAGAAGGGGACCAGACCGTCAGCTTCAGCCCGATCGGACTTTGGGACCACATGGCATGGATGGCACGCAGCGTCGCCATCATTCTGTTCATTGAGTCCATCTGGTCGCTGGCTGTCATGATCGACCGCTGGCTCTACTTCTCCGCGGCCCGCAAGCAGTCCCGCGAGTTCGCCCCCAAGGTTGCCGGCGCCCTCAAGGACAGCAAGCTTGAGGAAGCCATCAAGATCGCCGACCGCAACAAGAAGTCGCACCTGGCCGAGGTTGTCACCGCCGGCCTGCAGGAGTTCCGCGCTTCCGGCGGCGCCGCTACTGAGGCGACCATCGAGAGCTCGCAGCGCGCCCTCGAGCGCGCCGAAGCCATCGTGCACGCCAAGCTCAAGAGGGGCCTCAGCGTTCTTGCCACCATCGGCTCGACCGCTCCCTTCGTCGGCCTGTTCGGCACCGTCGTCGGCATTCTGCACGCATTCGACGCCATCGCAACACAGAAGACCTCCGGCATCGGCGCAGTCGCCGGCGGTATCTCTGAGGCGCTCGTCACCACGGCCTTCGGCCTGCTGGTCGCCATCCCCGCCGTTATGGCCTTCAACTACTTCACCGGCCGTGTCGAGGCCTTTGACGTGGAGATGGATAACTCGTCGAGCGAGCTCGTCGACTACTTCATCAAGCAGAGCAACAAGCGCTAAGCACGGCAGCAGCTCGAGCGGGATCCTTCGGGGGCAGGAGAGCGGCTACTCTCTCCTGTCCGCCGGTTTCAGCCCGCCGGTTCAAGTTTGGCAAGGCAGCGCCGGACGCCATCCGGGATAAAAAATCCAAAGGCACGGAGCCTGAATAATGGCAATCTCAGTTCGCAACGAAGGCAGTAAGATCAACTCCGACATCAACGTCACCCCCATGGTGGACGTGATGCTCGTGCTGTTGATCATCTTCATGGTGATCACTCCCATGCTCCAGAACAAGGTGGCCGTCGATATGGCGAAGGCGGACAATCCGGTCGCCATGCCCGACGCCGACAAGGAAGATGCGATCGTCGTGGCCATCACCCGCGATGGCGGTGTCTATCTCGGCCAGGATCGCGTCGCTCTGAGCGATCTGGGGCAGAAGGTGCGCGATAAGCTGGCCGATACGCCCGGCAAAACCATCTTTGTTCGCGCCGACGCGCGTGCTCAATACCGTGGTGTGGAAGACGCCATCGACGCCGTGCGTACCGCCGGTGTGGATGAGGTCGGCCTGCTGGTGCAGAGACGCCAAAGCGATCTCGCCGGCGGTCAATAGCTCATTGGGAGCGAAGTCTCAACGCATTTGTAACAAATGAGGAGTTTGCAGCCATGGCATTTTCAACCGGGGGCGGCGGAGGCTATTCCTCCAGCATCAACGTGACGCCCATGATCGATATTCTTCTGGTCTTGCTGATCATCTTCATGGTCATCGTGCCGGTCACGCCCAAGGGCCTGGACGCGCTTGTGCCGCAGCCGCCAAAGACCCCGCAGAAGCAGCAGCCCAATGATCGTACCATCGTCGTACAGGTGCTCTATCAGAAGGGCGGTGCGCCACAGTACAAGATCAACGAGACACCGGTGCAGAAGTCGGAACTGCAGGCTAAGTTGACCGATATCTACGCCAACCGTGCCGAGCGCGTCATGTTCGTCAAGGGCGACGACGATCTCGATTTCCGTTATGTGGCTGAGGTCATCGACATTGGCAAGTCTGCCAACGTGGATCACATCGGTCTGATGACGCCCAAGATTCTCGCCGGACAATAGAGCAGCTGAACCTGACTCCTCCCACATGGGAAGAAAGCGGGCTTCCTCTATGACAATGAGCAGCAGCAATACACGCGAACTGACGTCCTCGATCAATGTCACGCCCATGATCGACGTGCTTCTGGTCCTGCTTATCATTTTCATGGTCATCGTTCCTGCAATTCCCAAAGGAGAACCTGCTCAGATTCCACAGGCAAGTGCGAACACAACGGAGCCTGGCACTGCAGTTGTGCTCGAAGTATTGAAGGGCAGCAATGGAGTCCTCAGTTTCCGCATTAACCGGCAGGGTGTTGCGCAACAGAGTGTGCAGGAGCGGCTGGCTGAAATCTTCGCGAATCGCGCCGACAAAGTGCTCTTCATTCGCGGCGACGATGGTTTGAGCTTCACGCAAGTGGCAACTGCAATCGACATGGGGCACGCAGCAGGTGTGGATCACATCGGTCTGCTGACTCCGGGCGTCGAATCGGTGCATTGAGCGCTCTTCCGGTGCTTACAGTGGCGGGCCGGGCGCAGGTACAATTTCGTTCATCCTGGTTTAGGCGTCTTGTACACTGGCCAGCGACTTTAGGATTACCAGGCGCGCGCGAAACGGGCACGACCTGAAGGAGAAGAAGAGAACATGAATCGACCCGCACGTATTACGGCGCTCGCGGTGGTTCTGGCGGGCCTGGTGCTTTCCATCAGCGGGTGCAACCGCTTGGCAGCCCGTGATCAGTTAAACAAGGGCGTGGATGCCTACAAGAGCGGCAAGTACGAAGAGGCCATCGGCCACTTCCAGCGCGCCACCGAACTCGATCCCTCGTTGCCCATGGCCAAGAGCTATCTCGCAACGGCGTTGTCGCAGAACATCGTGCCTGGCCTCTCCACTCCTGAGAACCTCAAGACCGCGCAGCAGGCCATCAGCATCTTCCAGGAAGTTCTGGCCAAGAATCCGACCGACGTCAACAGCATGAAGCAGATCGCCGGCATCTACTTCAACGTCAAGAACCTTGAAGAAGCGAAGGACTGGCAGAAGAAGGTTCTCGCGGTCGATCCCAAGGACCCTGAAGCCGCCTATACCGTGGGCGTGGTCGACTGGACCGAGGCGCACGAGAACAAGCTCAAGGCTCTTCAGGCTGTCGGCATGGACGATGACGGCAAGGGCAACGTGAAGGCTCCCAAGAAGGTGATGGACGACCTGAAGGTGCAGAATGGCCCCCTTGTTGAGGAAGGCCTGCAGTATCTGAATCAGGCCGTGGACAACCGCCCCAACTACGACGACGCCATGCAGTACCTGAATCTGATGTACCGCAATAAGGCGGACGCGGATTTTGGAGATTCGGCTGCGGTTACCGCGGACTTGGCGGCAGCGGAAGACTGGACCCACAAGGCCATGGGCACGCGCAAAGCCAACGAAGAGAAGAAGAACAAGGGCCCCGGCGGCATCACGATGGACTCGAGCGGAAACATGAAGTAGCGCTCAGTCCACGCCTGACCGAAGAACCGAAGGCCTCCGCATCTTGCGGAGGCCTTCTCCTTTTGTCTATGACCGCATGCGTCAACGTTCGGCACACGCATCCGGCCGGATCGTGCATCGTCATCTTCCAATGCACATCTCTGCCGTGTCCTGAGTCGTGGCTGCGGATAGAGCAGCCCGCTCACGTACAGGGTTTGTGATGCATTCTGGGGAGGTCCGAGTGTCGCAGCCTACTGCGCGCCGTTCTTCAGGACTTCTTCGGCATAGTAGTTGCGCACCGTAGCCTGATCGTGAAGCACTTCGAAGTATGCGTACTTGAGCAACTGGGCGCGGCTCTCGCGCAGCGACTGACGGATTGCCTGCTGCACGCGCGGATCGTTCAACTCACGCTGTCCTGCCGGCTCGCGTGACAGAAGCTTGTAGATGGCGTAGCCAATGACGCGCTGCGTCGGGCCGGCATTGCCAAACACCGGTAGCGGCTCTGTGATCTCGCCGGGCTTGAGCTTGCTGATCGCATCGTAGGCCGCAGGGTCGTTGTGCAGCGCGGACTCGCCAACGAAACCCATATCGCCGCCGCTCGATGCCGTATTTGGATCGTCCGAGACCTGCATCGCAACACCGCCGAAATCGGCGCCGCTCCTGAGTTCATTGTAGATGGTCTGGATCTTCCTCTTGGCATCAGCGTCGGTCGCCGGTTTGCTCGGCATCCCGCCATTCTGCTGCACAGGTCCAACCGCGGCCACAATCTGCGCCAGGCCAAATCGTGGCTCAATCAGATTGAACTCCGCTTTGTGCGCGGCATAGTAGTTGCTGATGTCCGCGTCCGTAATGTTGATCTTCGATTCGATCTCTTTGTTCTGCAACTTCTCGCGCGTGAGTGAACGGCGAATATCGCGCTTCAGGTCGTCGAGTGTGATATTGCGTTGCTTCAGTTGCTTGTCGAACTCTTCCTGCGTGTAGGGAGCTTTCATCTCCGTCAGCTTCGCGTTCACATCCTCGTCGGTGGCCGCCAGATTTAGCTTCGCCGCGCGCTGCTGGATGATTTCGTCCTCGATCAATTCGTGCAGAATGTTCAACCGCACAATGTCGGCGCGCTCGGCGCTGGGTTCCTGCGGATTCTCTCCGAGGCTGGCCTGATAGTACTTCTCTACATCCGCGCGCATGATGTTCTTGCCGTTCACTGTCGCCATCACGTCGGGCGAAGGCGCCCTGTGGCAGCCCGCAAGCGCGGTGATCAGCAGACCGCTGGTGAGGATCGGAACGACGAAACAGCGCGGGATAGACACCGACTTAGCGTGCAACCTGATCTCTCCTCGGAGGCGCGAGGTCTCCCGGCATTACAGGATAAATGGCTGGACCGACCCCGCGATAGAGCCATGTGGCCGCAAACTCGCGGGCAGCGCTACTTTCCAGAGCCCTTCGGCGCGTCCGCACTGGGAGAAGGCGGCACATCGGGC
This sequence comes from uncultured Acidobacteriaceae bacterium, assembly GCA_963783925.1. Taxonomy (GTDB): domain Bacteria; phylum Acidobacteriota; class Terriglobia; order Terriglobales; family Acidobacteriaceae; genus Telmatobacter. Next base: position 36,334 of record CAWAPM010000002.1, read on the forward strand.
GGCGGTTCTTCGCCCGCGGCGCGCAAAGCGCGATCAATCACCATCCATACTTGTTCTTCAGGCAACGCGCCATTGATGCGCTCTCCATCGACGAACAGTGCTGGCGTCCCATCGATCTCCAGATCGTCGGCTTCCTTGGCGGAGGCGCGCACCTGTGTCTCGTCTTGGGCTTGAATGCAAGCGTCGAGCTTGGTTTCATCCAGCTTGCCCAGCACTCCCTGCTCGCGCGCAATGCGATCCAGCGCGTCGAAGCTCTTCTTCACGTCGCGATCCGGTCCGCTCACGTCGCCGCCGTGCGCGTGGAGATAATCCACATACTTCCAGTAGACCTCGCCGCTCTGCGCGGCCAGGCAGTTGGCGTCCACCGCGGCATGCATCGCCCAGGGATGCAGATCGGTCAGCGGATCGTCTTTATAAATAAAACGAACCTTGTCTCCGTAGTGTTCGAGTGTCGAGGGGAAGAGAGATTCGTGCATTCGCCCGCAGTACGGGCATTCAAGATCGTCAAAGCTGATGACCGTGACCTTGGCATCGGGGTTCCCGCGGATCGGGCGTCCGGCGGTGTTGATCGAGAAAACGGGATTCTTTTCGAGATCGAAAGTCTCAAGGCGCGCCAGCTTGGCGCCATCTTTGGAAAGCAGAAAGTCGAAGGTCGAGCTCTTCGGCGCGCGCGAGAACGTAATGGTGACCGCGTCGTAACCGGGAATATCGCTGGGCTTTCGCGGTCCCACATTTACCGAGTAGTTCTCGGGCACATTGAACTGCGCGCGCACCAGCACTTCAATGCGGCGGTTCGTATCAAGGCTTGTGGCGGAGGAGGCTGGCTGCGCCTTGCAGCCTGCGGTCAGGGCCAGAACAAGCAGGCCGGCAAAAAAGCGGGAACGGAACAAAGGCAAATCCTCTCTCTTCAAGGATACTCCAGCGCGTCCTAGTAAGCCGGCGGCTGGCTCGGGTCGTGGAAGACTGAGGTGGAGTGGCGGATATCGCCCACTGAGCCGAAGTTGGCCAGCGTAAAGCTGTAGAGCCACTCCGTCTCGTCGCGGCTCACCGAACCGGCCTTGCCAAGCTCGAATCGCCGATATCCGACCGTCAGGCCGCAGCAGTCCCAGTTGTAGACAGCCTGAATACCCGCATACTGGAGCGCACCGTGCACGAAGTCGTAACCGCCGTTGGCCGCCAGGTTGAAGCCGCGCCCGCTTTGCTTGCCAATCTGGAGGAATGGCTGCACCTGCTGGCTCTGGATCGTAGATGCAGCGCTGCCCTGTTCATCGACGGCATTGAGCATCGCGTGTCCGACGCCAACCGTGGTGCGGCCCCAGCTGTAGCCGGCGAAGAGATTGTTCGCGCCCAGGCGTCCCTCGCGGGGATCGTAGTCCATATCCCACTCCGCGCGCAGATTGCGCACCGCCTCAAACCGCAGCCGCGAGATGATCGGCGACAGGTTGCGTGGCGTGGTGAGAAAGGCGACGCCGCTCAAGTCGAGCGTGGAGTCAAAGACATTGCGGCGATCGTTCAGGACTGCCCCGCCGAAGCTGGGGTTGATGAAAAACTTTTGCGCAATCTGCCAGCTCGCCCACTCGCGCGGCTGTACGGCGCAGTCACCGGTCGCGGCACTCGTACAGGGTTGCTGGTCAGTCGGCCGCAGATAAAACCGCTGGGTGAGCGAGTAGCCAACCTCGTTGGTATCGGTGGCAATGTCTGTAGTGTCTGCCAGCAGCACGTTCTGTGCCTGCGTTCCAATGCCGGTGACATAGCGATAGGTCAGCTCAGGCTCGATGACATGCCGCAGCTGCCGGTTCCAACGACCCAGGGTAAAGTCGCGCTCCACTGCGGGCGGCCGCACGTCGACTGACGCTTCCACATCGCCGCGTTCCAGCGGGTCGTGGCTCACGTAGGGCGTTCCGCCGTTCGTGCCGGTCAGGTCCGGCGTCTGGCTGCCGGAGTAGAAGGTCTCGCGCAGCGCAACCTCCGGCACCACGCTCCATCCACCGCCGACAATGGGCATCGAGAGGTGCGGGTAGACATCGATGCGGCCCACATTGTGCGCATGGAAATTTGTCTCCGAGCGGCCCAGGTGGCTCAAGGATGCCGCCCCACCCCAATAGAGCGGCGACGAGCCGAGCGGCCTGTCGAGCGCGTCGAAGCGCAGGCTGGGCAGATGCAGGATGCGCGCTTCGTCGCCGGGCGTGCTGCTGGCAAAGGTCTGCTGCCGGCCCAGCGAGCCAGACGCGATGTAGCCGTCAAAGTCGTGCGTCAGCGCCAGCGTGCTCGACACCTGCGAATTCACGGCCTGCGAGTAGTTGTCGTTGAAGACCAGCCGGTAGACATAGCTCGACAGGTACTCGACATTGCCGGTGATGCGGGTATCTGGCGAAAAATCCCTGCGTCCCTGCGCGAGGATGTCCACGCCGCCCTGGTTGACCAGACCAGTCGCCGGTGGCGTAGCGGCAACCCCGCGATCGAGCAGCGCGTTCCAGCGCACCGTCAGATGATCCAGGCCGGGCCCCTTGTAGCGGAAATCGCCGTTGGGCGCAAAGCCTCGCTTGGAGTAGTACTCCGACCCCACCACCATGTCGGCGCTGCGGTTGAGGACGAAGTAAACCTGCTCGCCAAAGGTATAGCCGCGAATCGACGAGCCGTTGCTGACGACCGGAATCAGGAATCCGCTTTGGCGGCCCGTCTCGTCTACCGGATGGCGCAGGTATGGCAGATAGAAGATCGGCACGCCGAAGAGTTTGAAGAAGGTATTCGCCGTCGATGCCTCATCCTTGTCCACCTTGATGGCGCGCGCGATCAGCACCCAGTCCGGATGTGGCAGACGGCAGTTGGTCATCGTGCCGTCGACGATGCGATAACTGCCCTCGCCGGTCTGCAGCAGCACCCGGCCCGAGAACAGGAACGGATTTACCGTCGAGTAGACCATGGCGCTGCCGGCGCGGCGCACGCCCAGCGATCCATTCACATCGAAAAAGCGCGCAGTGTGCGCGTTCAGGCGCATATCGCCGTGCGACGCGGTGAGGAATATATCCTCCGGCCCGCCGGTCATCTGCAGGTGGCCTTCGGCCTCAAGCTCCGAGGTCGACTGGTGATAGACCACCTTGTCTGCGCGCACGGTGTAGGTGCGGTAGTGAATGACGACGTTGCCGCTCAGCGTCCAGGTATCGCCCAGCCGGCTCTGCCTCTCGGCTTCCCAGTGCACCGGAAAGCCGGTCTGCGTCGCCGGTTCCGGCTGTGCAACAGGCAGCACTTCCTGGCCGGGATCGTCCGGCAGCGATGCGTCCGATGTCCCACTCGCAGCAGAAGATGCGGTCTGGGCGGGAGGTAACGCATTGGTCAACACCTGTCCTCGAAGTTGCAAGTGACAGAGGACCAGCACCGTGATAAACACGAAATTGCGAGGATGCATCCGTAGACCAAGGCCAGCATAGCAAATGCGGGCCATGTAGATGGGACGCTCGCGGCGCAGCTCGGTCAGCAGAGGGCAGTCTTGAGAAGCAGGAGTGCCTGCTTCGCACAGGAAGCAGCGGCGCTTTCGGGCCCATGAACTTCCCGGCTCGTTTTAAACGGCGAATTCGTTGAGCCTGAGCAGCGCACGGGAACAATGTTTCCGGCCAGAAGATCGGCCCAGGAAACGGGTTAGAAGGGAAACTGGAGAATTGAGTACACTGGTGAGCCAGCCTGCCCCCACGCCATCCTGGAAAGAGGAAGTAAACCGGCGACTCGAAGCGCACAAGAGCCGCAGGGGCATCTCTGTCGTCGATTGCGCTGCCGCGAGCGAAGCGCCCACTTCCGTGAGCGGTCGCGCTGCCCAAGCGGCTGCGCGCGTGGCCGCCCGCTATGCCAAGGCCCCCAGCTACAGCGAAATGCAGGCTGCCGAAGCCCGCGCGGTTCTGCGCAAGGCTGAGATCGCCACCCGCGCCGCACTCGAAGCGCAGGTTGAGGCGCAGGCCGTGCTCGCGGGCATTGAGACGGTCGAGTCGCAACTCGCGCTTGCCGAAGAAATGTATGCGGACGAGATCTATGTCGAGGAACAGCTTGCTGCCGAACCGATAACTGCGGACCAGCCCGCTGCCGAGCCTGCCGTGCCCCATGCCCATGTGGTCCCAGTCCGCGACGAGCCTGCACCGTCCGTCGCCGTGCGCTGGGAGTCCGACATGCCCAAAGGCCGCAGTGTTCAGGAGTGGTGGAACATGCCGGGCCCGGCAATCGCGCCTCGCGCCGACGTGGCCGTTGAAACGGTCGAAGCGGCGCAGCCCATCCACGCCAATCTCATCCAGTTTCCCCGCGAGATCGTCGCCACGCGCCGCATGCGCCCCCGGCTCGCCGGCACACCTGTGAACGGATCGGGCGATCTCTTTGGTCAGCTCAGCATCTTCGAGGTTGATCCGGAGACAGTCTCAACGCAGCCGGAAGCCTCCATCGCCGAGGCGGCGCCTGCTCCCTCGTGGACCGGTCCCGAGTGGTCGAATATTGAGCTCGATGCGCCTGAGGAAGAGGAATGGAGATACAGCGAGGAGCCGCCAACGTATGCTCCCGGTGTGTGTCTCGCGCCATTCGAGCTGCGCCTCATGGCGACTGCCATTGACCTTGCGCTGATTGTTGGCCTGGTGTCGGCTGCGATCTTCGGTGTCACCGGCCACCTGGCGCACCCGCCTGCGCTGCGTGTCGCGGAGGTGATGGGCGTTGCGTCAGTCGTGTTCGTTGCCCTCATGTATCAGGCTTTCTTCCTCATGGCCATGCATGTCACCCCTGGCATGATGTACGCCGGCATCGCTCTCTGCACCTTCGAAGACGAGCAGCCCACCCGCGCGCAACTTCGCGATCGCCTCGTTGCCATGCTGATATCGCTGTTGCCTGTGGGGCTGGGTCTTGCTTGGTCTGCGTTTGACGAGGAGCACCTGAGCTGGCACGACCGCCTCTCGCGGACCTACCTCAGGAAGTGCTAGAGATAGCGTTCTCGCCTCACTACCACGTCAGTGCACGCAGCGCGCTCACGCCTGCGCCGATAAGTGCGGTCTCATCGTCCGGCTCCAGCTTCTCCAACGAATAGCTGAGCAGCGGCGTGAACTTCACCATCGTCTCCAGGTGCGCGCGCAGCGTGGGCAAGTCGAGAAAGCCGACGTTGTGCCCCGTGAAGTAGAATCGTCCCGGCCCAGCCAGGTGGATGAACGACGCCGTGGCCGCAGCCAGCGCCCGGTGCCACAGATCCACAAAGTCGGCGCAGCGCGCATCACCCTGCTTGGCGTGCGCAAACACCTCTTCCGGTTCAAGGTCGAGAAACCGCAGGCGCATCGCCCGGTAGCCCATGATGCCCTCGAGATGCCCAATGCCGCCGCAACCGCAGTAGCGCTCCTTGGGATCCAGCGTGACGGTGATGTGGCCGCCTTCCCACACGCCTTCCACATAGGGCCAGCGGCCGTAACCGATGCCATTGCCCAGCGTCCATACGCGAGTCAGGCGGTTCAGTTGCCCGCGCGTCGCCGCAACTCCAGCGGCAATGGCATCTGCATCATTCGCGATATAAACCGGGGCCTTGATCCCACGTTCCGCTAGCACGGCGGTCAGCTCATCGGCCATTCGCATGCCTTTGAGCTGCCCCAGATTCGGCGCGTCTTCCACAATGCCGTGTCGCACCACGCCGGGAACGGCCACGCCGATTGCATCGACCGGCGTCTTGCATTCGCCAGCCACGGCCAAAATCTGCTCCGCCAGCCTTTCCACGATCTCGCTGGCTGGGATTGATATCAAGGCATCCAGTTCGTCCCGGTCGGCAGGAAAGCGAACCGGCTTGCAGGCGAGCTTGTTGTCTACCAGTAGGCCGGCCACAATGCGCGCTGTCATCACGACGCCGATCGCAGTACTCATTTCGAGCTCCTTTTAACCCGCCTGGTAGCGATGCAGGCGGCCCAGACCGTTGAACGCCGCGACCTTGTAGCACTCCGCGAGTGTGGGATAGTTGAAAACCGTTTCGACGAAATAATCAACGGTGCCGTCGAGCGTCATCACCGCCTGGCCAATGTGCACCAGTTCCGCCGCGCCTTCGCCAATGATATGCACGCCGAGCACCTTGCGTGTGTCGCGGTGGAAGATCAGCTTCAGCCGGCCCGTGGTGTCGCCGCGAATCTGCCCGCGCGCGACCTCGCGATAGTACGCCATGCCCACTTCGTACGGCACATCCTCGTCCGTCAGCTGTTCTTCGGTCTTGCCGATAAAGCTGATCTCGGGAATGGTGTAGATCCCATAGGGGTAGAAGCTCGGGTTCGAAGTGGTCGCGTTGTCGTTGAAAGCCCGCGCCGCTGCGATGCGCCCTTGTTCCATCGAGACCGAGGCCAGGGCCGGGAAGCCGACCACGTCACCCACCGCAAAGATATGCTCGACATTGGTCTGGTAGTTCTCGTCCACCGGAATGCGGCCGCGATTGTCGGCCTCAAGGCCGGCTGCGGCAAGGTTCAGCTCGTCCACGGCGCCCTGGCGGCCCACGGCAAACAGCAGCGCATCTCCGGAGATACGCTTCTTGCTCTCGAGGTTGGCGACGACCGTCCCGTCGGCCAGTTCCTCCACGCTTTCCACCTCTTCGCCCAGGCGCATCGTCACGCGAGTGTCCCGCAGGTGGTAGCTGAGCGACTCAACGATCTCCTGATCCGCGAACTCCAGCAGCTTGGCGCGCTTTTCAATCAGCGTGACCCGCACTCCAAGGATCGCGAACATGCAGGCATATTCGACGCCGATCACACCGCCTCCCACCACGATGAGCGAGCGCGGCAGCGTGGGCAGATCCAGAACCTGATCGCTGTTGATGATGGTGCGGCCGTTGATAGGCACCTTGGGTGAGGAAGCAGGCCGCGTGCCCACGGCGAGGATGACGTTGGTGGCTTCGACCGTGGTATCGCCCTGCGGTCCTTCCACACGCAGCTGATGCGGATCGACGAAGTGGGCAACGCCATGCACTACATCGATACTGTTGCGCGAGAGCTGCGCCTCGGTCACGTCCACTTCAGTCTTGATCACCGCCTGCACCCGGAACGCCAGGTCGGCCATGGTGATCTTTTCCTTCACGCGGTAATTCATGCCGTAGACCGAGCGGTAGTTGTAGCCGGAGAGATGCATCACGGCCTCACGCATGGTCTTGGATGGGATGGTGCCGGTGTTGATGCACACGCCGCCAACCACCGAGCGCGATTCGATCACGACCACGCGCTTCTTCATCTTGGATGCTGCAACGGCGGCGCGCTGGCCCGACGGCCCGGAACCCACGACGGCCAAATCGTACTTAACGGCGCTCATGTGAAGTCTCCAACAGGGTTGGTTGCGGCTGGGGTTGCGGTCTCGCGGAGCGGCGGAAGAGCGAGCGTCTCCCTTAACCGGAGGCTACCATAGCGCGCCGCACTCGAAACAGTCCCGCCGGGTGAATTCCAACTCCTGCATTCGCTGAATGGATGCTATAACCGGCTCCTGGGGTGCAGTTCCAAAAGAGAAATGGCCCCGGCGATCGCGCGATCACCGGAGCCATTGAACCAATCCTGCGAAGCAGTCTGCGACTAGGCCCGCACAGGCTGCGCAGAGAACTTCACCGGGGGCCGGCTGCGTCCGGCAATACCTCCGCCGGAACGCGGCCCATCGTCATCCAGGTTGAACTGGCGGATCATGCCGTCGAGTTCGCCTGCCAGCGAGGCCAGGTTCTTGAGCGCCTCCACGGCTTCCTCGGCGCCTTGCGAGTTCTCAGTCGCAAGCTGTGAAATATGCCCCGCCGACTCCGAAATTTCGCCGGAAGCGGCGGTCTGCTCCGTGGCCGCCGTCGCAATCAGCTGAATCTGATGCTCCACTTGTTTTGAAGAGTCGATGATCGCCTCAAGGCTCTTGCGAGCCCGTGAAGTCTCACTCAGGCCGGACTCTACCGCAGAGTGGCTTTCATGCATCACGTCGAGCGTGGCGCGGGTCTCATCCTGAATGCTTCGGATGGTTCCGGCAATCTCCTCGGTCGCGCTCTTGGTGCGCTCGGCCAGGCGGCGAACTTCGCCAGCAACGACAGCGAAGCCGCGTCCGTGCTCGCCGGCGCGCGCTGCCTCAATGGCTGCGTTCAGCGCCAGCAGGTTGGTCTGCTCGCTGATCTCCTGAATCACGCTGACCACTTTGCCGATCTCTTCCGAGCGTTGCGCCAGCGAGGTCATTTTTTCCGACACCGTGCCGGTAGCTTGCGCGATCTTCTCCATCGTCGAGGCGGCTGCCTGCATCACAGCTCCGCCCTGGTCGGCCATCTCCGCCGAGGCGCGGCTGGCGCCCGCGGCGCTTTCCGCATTGTGGCTGATCTCGCCAATGGTGGCGGTCATCTCCTGCGCCGCCGCGGCAATCTGGTTCGTCTTGCTGGATTGCGTGTTGGCGTTGCCAGCAGTCTGCACGGAACGCGAACTCATCTCGGCGGTCGCCGAAGACAGGGTTTCCGCGCTCCGCGCCACAGACTGCAGCACTTCGCGCATGGAGTCCACGCTTGCATTCAACGCCGACGCCAGTTGGCCCAGTTCGTCTTCGCCACTGGCGTCCACATTGGTCGTCAGGTCCTTCGCCGCCAGCCGCTGCAGAGCGTCATTCACCACGGCCAGCCGCGGCGCAATCAGGCTCGTCAGCAGCCAGCCGATCAGCGCACAGAGAGCCACAATCACTACGCTGGCAGAGACATTGATCCAGGTTGCGCTCTGGCTGCTGGACGTCATGCCGTCTGCTTCTTTGTTGCCCTCTTTGGCATTAAGCGCGAAATCATCTGAGGACCCCTTGATCGCTTGATCGACGATGGTCATTGTCGAAGCTGCGGTGAGTAGATCAAGGGCGTCGCCCGTTTTGCCCGCATCCTGCAGTGTGCGGATACGATTGCTGACGTCAATGTATTGATTGACGCTTGTGCTGAACTGCTCATACAGTTCCCGTTCACCGGGATAGCTGATGAAAGGCTCATAGGCCTTGACGTCCGCCTGGTAGTCGCTCAAGGCTGTTTGGCGTTCTTGCTGGCGGGTGGCTGTGCAGGCCGGCGTCTGGCAGAGCATCAGGGCAATGTCCGCGCGGCGGATGCGGTCGATCGCCAGTTGGGTCTCGCCCAGATAGACCAATGATGGGAAAGCGTTCTTGCTGATGTCGTCGCTCTTCGTGGAAATCTTCCGCAGAGTGAAGAACGAATAGGTCGCCAGCGCGATGCACAGGATGCAAACGAAGCTGAACGCGTAGGTGAACTTGCGCGCAATGGGAATGTTTCGGAGAGCAGACATGGTGAGTCAGTTCCTTTCTGATTTTTCAGGGGGCGCTATCTTCCGGGTGCCGCAGCACTCGCGCTGTGACGCGATGGAAGGAGAGCGCCAGACATTGCCGTCATCGGCAGATCGGGCTAAACCTTGAATCAGGCCGGAGTTGGAGTCGGTTGAGCTTGTCAGATTAGGGAGTAAATCGATATAGTTGGCGCGCTTGATGTTATGCCCTCCCCCGGCTCAAGAGGACCGCTATGGCCTGCAGATCTGCTGCTTTACAACTTTCATCGGCCTTCCTTGCCTTGCTCGTCGGGTGCGGCTCGACCGCGACGTATGCCGCCGCGCAAGCCCCGCAGCCCACGGCCGAACAGCTCGCCATCCAGGCCGCCTCTGCGAAAGAGCACCAGCGGGAGATGGATGCGCTGGGCATCAAGACGCTGCGCCCCGGCGCCGACGGCGATCCCAAGTCACCCCGCGCGGCAAACTACGACGAAGCCCAGGCAGACCAGTATCCCAATTTGCCTGACCCTCTCCGCATGAACAATGGCAAGCGCGTGACCACAGCGAAACAATGGTGGACCAAACGGCGACCGGAGATTGTCGAGCTATTTGACCGCGACATCTATGGGCGCACGCCGGCGCAACTGCCGGCCGTGCGATGGGAGGTTGTCAGCGTGACCCACGAAAAGAACGGCGACGTTCCCATCGTGACCAAGAAGCTGATCGGCCACGTCGATAACTCCGCCGATCCTACGATCAAGGTCGACATTGACCTGACACTTTCAACTCCGAAAAACGCCAAAGGCCCGGTGCCGGTCATCATGGAACTCGGCTTCAGCAAAGAGTTCATGGCCATGCTGATGAAGCGGTTCCCGCAGTTCGCGCCCAAGCCCGCGGACGGACCAACCTGGCAGCAGCAGGTGCTGGCCAAAGGCTGGGGCTACGCGGAATATGTGCCGACCAGCGTGCAGCCCGACAACGGAGCGGGATTGTTTGAGGGCATCATCGGGCTCGTCAACAAGGGCCAGCCGCGCGCGCTTGACGATTGGGGCGTGCTCAAGGCCTGGGGCTGGGGCGCCAGCAAGTGCCTCGACTACTTTGCGACCGACAAAGACGTCGACGCGAAACAGGTGGGCATCGAGGGCCACTCCCGCTACGGCAAGGCGTCACTGGTGGCCATGGCCTACGATCCACGCTTTGCTATCGGCTATATCAGTTCCTCGGGCGAGGCGGGCGCCAAGCTCTACCGGCATATCTACGGCGAGCAGGTGGGCAACATCGCCGGCGACGAGTTCTACTGGATGGCCGGCAACTTCATGAGATACGACAGCACCCTGACCGTCGCCGATCTGCCCATCGATAACCACGAACTGATCGCGCTGGTCGCGCCGCGCCCCGTCTTCATCAGCGGCGGGTCCACGGCAGCCGGCGACGGCTGGGTGGATGCGAAGGGCATGTTCCTGGCAGCCGCTGGCGCAGGGCCGGTCTATAAGCTGCTGGGCAAGCAGGACATGGGCACGACAACCTTCCCGCCCATCGAAACGCCGCTGATCGCCGGCGACATTGCGTTCCGCCAGCACACCGGAGGGCACACACCGGGCCCCAACTGGCCGACGTTCATCGAGTTCGCCAGCCGGTACCTGCACGTCCCCAGCTCAGCCGCGGCCGGCAAGTAGACCACAACCAAGCAAAACCTCGCGTGCGTTCTTCAGTGGGCTGAAGCGTCGGTGATAATGCGCATCGTCGAACCAAAGCGATGATAGCTGGTAAAGCTGACCTCATTGAGGCGGTTGATGATGCGGTCGCTCATGTCGCCGCCCAGCCGGGCCCGCGCGCGCGAGAGCGCGACGCTGCGGATGGGGCAGGCGTAGCTTTCTCCGCCAATCTCCACGGGGCCGTAGTCGACGGCGATGGCAGAGCGTGAGATCGGCCCGTCCGCGCTGAGCTCAGGATCAAGAGTCAGGCGCAGGATGCTGCCGGTTGCGGTGTCGATGGCCAGGCTGCCGTGGTACGCAGGCATGCCGCGATAAAAGTTCGCTGAGTTGGGCGCCCCAGGGTCGGTGCGATAGGCGTTCGGATCTTCAGCGCTGAGGACACAGCAGAAGTTCACTTCATAATGGGAGGCTCCGACGGGCACCTGAAAGTGAAATACACCAGCGACGCCGTTGGCGGTCTGCTCCCAATGGCTCCAGGTAATTGTCCCCTTGGAGGCGTCGCGCAGGACCACGGCGAGTATCGGGCCAAATTCACCGCTCGAGGTGAGCCCGGGCGGGGATGCGCCCTGCTTTGTGTCAGATCCGGAGGTCGTAACCGCGCGCAGCGTGGCCTCGCGGCCGTCGCGGTAGGTGATCTCCTGGTTGAAGGTGCCGACGAGATGGAGATCCGTATGCGAGGGGGCCCAGCCGCTGTGGGTGACCACGAGCGGGGAGTCGTCGAAGCTGCGGGTGACGCGGCTGGCGAGAAAGTTGGGCAGGCTGCGAAACGTGACCGCGACAAAGTGGACGGCGGCGTTCAGCATAGCCTGTTGCTCGGCTGTCTCGGGTGCGGCGCGGGTTGGCAGTTCGGCAGCCGGTGGATCAAGAAGGGCAGATTCGTCGGTGAGCAGGTCAAGTGCCTGCGCGGTCTTCGGCCCAGCGCTCAGGCTTGCGCGTATCTGGCTTTGCGTCAGCGGGGTAAGCCGTTCGGTCAACTCGACGGAACCGATGTACCGGGCGAGATTTTCGTCCGAATCGTGCGCCGCCTGCCGAGACAAAAGGGCCTGACGAAGCTGGTCGACTGTGGCGCGATCCGTAGCATAGGACGCAAGAGGCGCGGCCAGAAGAGCGAGAAGAATCAACCGTCGCATGGCTCTCTCCGGGCAACTGATTTGCGCCAGTTCGCGGGGCAAATCAGGCACGGAGGGGATGCTAGCTTCTTTCGGATCAACGACGCAATGAGATTCGTGGTGCGGCACTTAGATCCACCGCCGGACACGGCTCCGGTAGTCGCGGTACTGCTCTCCGAACTTGCGATCCAGAGCACGTTCTTCGGGGAGAATCTGGAATTGAGTCAGGTAGAGCGCCATCAGAATAGGAGCAAACAGCAAGAGGGGCCGATTGAGGCATACTGCCCAGCAGATGGTCAGAGCCACATAGCCCACATACATCGGATTGCGGCTGAAGCGGAAGATCCCGGTGCTGACCATACTCGAGGCGCGTGACGGGTGAGTCGGGTCACTGGTGGTTCCCTGCTTGCTGAAGGAGCGGTGGCTGGCGACCAGGCATGTGATTCCAACCAGAAAGAGCAGCAGAGCGCATCCTGCGCGAAGTTCGAAGGCAATCGTCGTAGGGGGCATTCGTCGCGCCAGCCTGCCCATGGCAACCAGGACGCCGAAACACAGGATGGGCGGCGGAATGCGCGCGTTGAGAAAGGACATCGACAATTCCAGCGATAGATTTCGTAGCCGTTCCGGGTAACGTCAAGATCGAGGATAATCGGGATCGGATAAAGTGACGCGAAACGAGGAGCCGAGGCTGCCGATGGAGCGGGACGCGATTGTGCAGGCGCTGCGAGATGGCCGCGCGGCTCTGGGCCGGGCGCTGGAAGGCGTTGACGCCTACGCGGAGCACCGTCGGCCTGCCAACGGCGGCTGGACCATCGCCGAGTGTGTGGAGCATGTGGCGGTGTCGGAGCGCTATCTGCTGGGGCGGCTGCGGGCGGCGCAGCCCGCGGAGCGGAGCCTGGAGAACCGGGTGCGCGAGGCGACGATTCTGGCGCGCGGGATGGATCGGACGAGGCCGGTGGTGTGCCCGGCAAATGGGCTGCCAACGGGACGGTTTGGCACCGTTCAAGCGGCACTTGCCGACTTCGACGCGGCGCGGGCGGAGACTGAGGCGTTTGTGGAGAGCTTCGACGGCGATCCGCGGAGCTGGGTGACGGATCATCCGGTGATTCCGGGCCCGGTGAATGTGGTGGAGATTCTGCTGACGATGGCGGTGCATCCAGCCCGTCATGCCAAGCAGATTGAAGCGTTGCGCCGCGAGCAAAGCTCCGGCGGATAAGGGAAACGGCAACAGAACCGTGGTTATTGCAATATGGGAAAGGCACAAAAGTTTTAAGAAAGAGGTGCGGCGGGCCGATGGTGATATGGCGGAGTGAAATCCCAGATGTGTATGATGCGCTGAATACTTAGATTATTTGCAGGTTGAGCTGGTGGTTTCTGGGACTGCACCAACGGGAGTATGTGAGTGCGATCTCGTAAAGGTATTACAGTAGCCGCGATTGTTGGCGTGCTGGCATTCCTCATGCCCATTGCGGTTTCCCTGCGCCTCGCATGGCTGCAGGGCATCGAAGACGAAAAGCGGGAAGGGCAGCGCTACGCCAACGAAGTGCTGCGGCACTGCAACGAGACGAGCTTCCAGTTTGGGCGCGCCATCCGGTTGTTGAATAACGATCATTTTGCCCGCTGCTCGCCGCAGGAGATCGATCTCATGCGGCAGATCGATGTGGGCTCGAGTTACATCCAGATGGTGGGCCGCATCTCCGGCGACTCTCTGGAGTGCACGTCGCTGGGCACAACGACGCCGATTGCAGTGGGCAAGCCAACGCTGACCACGGTCTCGGGCACGGCCGAGCGGGTGAACGTGAGCCTGGGCCCGAACCAGTTGGACAACCTGGACCTGGTGGACCAGCACGGGGTCGCGATTCTCGTCGACTCAACCCTGTTGGTGGATATGCCGACGGAAGGCAACGATATTGAGCTCGCTGTGGTGGTGCCTTCGACGCCGAACCGTGTGCGGCTGGTACAGAAGGGAACGTACTTCAAGCCAGGTTGGTTTGAGCCGGCGGCGCCGGGCGCGACGGCAAGTTTTTTCGACGGCGATTATCTGGTGTCGCAGGTGCGCTCCGGCCGCTATGACTACGCTGCCATCTCGGTAGTTCCCACGCGCTATGCCTATGGCTACGTGCGGCAGTTCGCGGTGGCGTTTATTCCCATCGGGCTGGGCTGCGGCCTGCTTCTGGGGTGGGCGGTGATTTACATTTCGCGGTCGCGGTCATCAATTCCCGCGCTGGTGCGGGCCGCGGCGCGCAACGACGAGTTCACGGTGGAGTACCAGCCGATTGTCGAGATGGAGACGCGGCGCACGGTGGCGGCCGAGGCGCTGGTGCGCTGGAAACGCGGCGGGACATCCGTCAGTCCGGCGAGTTTCATTCCCATGGCCGAGGAGAGCGGCGTGATCATGCTGATTACCGACAGCGTCATCCGGACGGTGACCCGCGACCTGCCGAAGCTGCTTGCCACTGATGCCGCGTTCCGGGTGAGCATCAATCTTTCCGCGGCAGATCTGTCTTCTCCGGCCACACTGGACAAGCTCACCGAACTGCTGCGGCGCAGCGGCGCTCAGCCTCGCAACCTGGTGGTAGAAGCCACGGAGCGCGGCTTTCTGCAGGACCGCAGCACGCGCGACGTGATCGCCGGAATCCGCAGGCTTGGGATTCACGTTGCCATGGACGATTTTGGGACCGGCTACTCGAGCCTGGCATCGCTGCAAACGCTGGAGATCGATGTGATGAAGATCGACAAAACGTTTGTGGACACAATCGGGACCAACGGGCCCACCAGCCAGGTGGTGCAGCACATCATCGAGATGGGCCACTCCATGAACATGACGATGGCAGGCGAGGGCGTGGAGACCGAAGCGCAGGCCGAGTACCTGCACAGCCGCGGCGTGCAGCTCGGACAGGGATGGCTGTTTGGCAGGCCGATGAGCGTGGACGCGCTGCGCGTCAGGCTGCAGGAACAGGGTGTGGAGGCGACGGCGATTTCTGCGTAGGCTTATGCGGGCCAGAATGCGTTGCCCGTTGGAGGGGCGGCGAATTGACGCCGCGGAGAGGTAGCCTTAGGCTGAAAAGATGGAATTCAAGGTAAGCGAGCTGGAGAAGGAGCCGATTGAGTTCGACCTCCAGTTGAAGGCCGGGGCGATAGATTTTGGCGAAGAAGCGGTGCAGGATGGGCCGCTGAAGGCCTCGGGCCAGGCCGAGGTCATTCACGAGCACCGGGGCCCCAAGGAGATCGTGGCCGACATCCGGCTTCGGGGGCAGTATGCGGGCGCGTTCGAGGTGCCCTGCGCGCGCTGCGTGGACCCGGTAAAACTGCCGCTCGAGGGCGACTATGACCTTATTTTCCGGCCAGTTGGCGTCGATTCCGACGCGCCGGAGCGGTCCATTACTGCGGTGGAAACCGAAATCGGGTATTATCAAGGAGACAGTCTTTTGCTTGAGGATGTGCTGCGGGAGCAGGTGCTTTTGTCCCTGCCGGCGCGGACGCTGTGCAAGGAAGATTGCAAAGGACTTTGCCCGCACTGCGGCAAGAACCGAAACCTGGAAGCGTGCTCCTGCGAGGATGGTCCGGCGGACCCCCGCTGGGAAGCGCTGGCAGGGCTCCGGGGGCAGGTAAAGTCCGAATAACGACCCCAAGAGATTGAGGGTGTTTTGCACCAGCCGAAGGGCCGCAGAGGCGATTTCTGCCTAAGTCGGACCGGAAACGGCGGGCGGAAACACGAAAGGAATTGCATCATGCCGAATCCGAAAAGGCGCCACTCCACGCGCCGCACTGCGCTTCGCCGCTCCCACGACTTTCTGACCGCCTCGGGCGTGTCAGAGTGCCCCAACTGCCACGAGAAGAAGTTGCCCCATCACGCCTGCGCCAAGTGCGGCGAGTACAAGGGCCGCGCCGTTCTCGAAACCAAGGATGCGGCCAAGTAATCACGCGGCAGAGATGTTGCAATCTCTGCCCATGCTGTAGTCTGAGCACGCCATGCTCATTGACATCGCGCTTGACGCCGTAGGTTCCGACAAAGCTCCAGAACCGGAGATCCGGGGGGCGATCCTCGCCTGCCGTGAGCTGCCCGTGCGGGTGCACCTCGTGGGCCCTGAGGCGGAGCTGCGCGACCTGCTCGACGAACACCTCGAAAACGAAGACCTTCCCATCGTCATCCATCACGCCTAGCGAGCGGATCGGGATGGACGAGAAGGCGGCGCATGCGGTGCGCACAAAGAAGGACAGCTCCATGCGCGTGGGGCTCAAGCTGGTGCGCGAGCACAAGGCCGCGGGCTTTGTCACTGCGGGCAACACCGGCGCGGCCATGGCCACGGCCAAAATGGTGCTGGGCGCGCTGCCGGGCGTGGACCGGCCGGCGCTGGCCACGCCAATGCCAACCTCGAAAGGTAATCCCTGCGTACTGCTGGATGTGGGCGCGAACGTGGATTGCAAGGCGCACAACCTGGAGCAGTTTGCGGTGATGGGCGAGATGTACGCGCGCAGCGTGCTCAAGATCGCCAAGCCGCGCGTGGGCCTGCTTTCGATTGGTGAAGAAGAGACCAAGGGCAACGAGCTCACGCGCGAAGCGTTTCCGCTGCTGAAGGCGCTGCCCATTCACTTTATCGGCAACGTCGAGGGGCGCGACATCTTCAACGGCCATGCCGACGTCATTGTGTGCGACGGCTTTGTGGGCAACGTGGCGCTCAAGACGAGCGAAGGCATCGGCCGATTTGTGCGCGACGTGCTGCGCGAGTCGCTCACCCGGACGGTGACGGCCCAGGTCGGTGCGCTCCTGTCGCGGCGGGCGTTCAACGAATTTCGGCGGCGGCTGGATTACACCGAATATGGCGGCGCGCCGCTGCTGGGCGTACGCGGCGTGTGCATCATCGGCCACGGCTCCTCCAATGACAACGCGATCTTCAACGGCATTCGCGTGGCATACGAGTTTGCCCGCGCGGGCACCAACGAGAAGATCGAGCGCGAGTTCGCCAGCCGGCCGCCGCGCAAGCCCGAAGGAACGGACGACGCGCCGGACGCGACGATTCAGTAAGAGCCAACGATTCAGTAAGAGCCAATGACCGAGAAATTCAGCCAGAGCAATTTGAAGCGGACAAAAGACTGGGCGGGCCAACTGGCCTGCCCGGTTTGCTTTGGAGACCTGCGCTTGGATCCGGCACGTGCGGTGTGCGCGGCGTGCGGGCGCGCATATCCGGTGGTGGATGGGATCGCGGTGCTGATTGCGGAGCGAGCAGAAAGGCCGGAGTGATCCCGAGCCGCCTGTTCACCGCGTCATAAAATCGGAGTGTCAGGTAGGTCTTCATTGAATCGCATCGTACGAGCCATTTATAAGCGCCTCGGCGTTGTCCATGTGGGCCGGCGCAGAGCACGCGACCTCATGGATTTCCTGGAGAGCCGGTCTATCGACACCGTGATTGATGTGGGCGCGAACGAAGGCCAGTTTGGCGAATCGCTGCGGGCGAACGGCTATCGAGGCAGAATCCTCTCCTTTGAGCCGACCCGGTCCGTCTTCGACGTACTTGCCAGGAAAGCGGCTGCGGACGGCAACTGGGAGGCTCACCATTGCGGCCTCGGCGCGGAGCACGGCACAGCGACGCTGCATGCGTCGGAGCTCTCGGTCTTCAATTCGATCCTGGAGCTGAGTGATGTCGCACAGCTGCACGACAGCCGCATGAAGGTGGAACAAACGGAAGAGATCACGATCTATCCCCTGGATCACTTTGCCGATGCATTTTCGGAGAAGTCATTCCTCAAGATCGACACGCAGGGATATGAGACACAGGTCCTCAAGGGCGCGCGCACAACGCTCCCGCGCATGTCAGGGGTGCTGCTTGAGCTGCCCGTCATTCACACCTATGAGGGAGAGTGGCATTTTCACGAGGCAGTCGAATTCATGTTTCAAGCGGGCTTTGTGCCTGCTCAGATTCAGGCCGTGGGGTATCACGGACGGGACAAGGCCTCGGCCGTCGATTTCGATTGCCTCTTCCGCCCGCTGAGCGATCTGGACCGCTCTGTCGCCGTCCGTCGCTAGGTTTCCGCGAGCGTTCGAATCCGTTCAGCCGAACAGCTTCACAATCTCCGACATGTAGAGCGCTTCCTCTGTGAAGGTCACGGTGCCGTCGTCGCGGAGTTCGCGTGCGGCATGCAGAAACGCGGTGAGCGCGGCGCGGCAGAAGCCGGAGCCGATGCTCACCCGGCGCACGCCCAGCGCTCCAAGCTCTGCGACCGAGAGCAGCGGCGCTCCTTTCATTCCCATCAGAATGTTCACCGGCCTTTTGACCGCAGCGCAGACGGCGCGGATGTCCGCTGCGCTGGTGATGCCGGGCGCGTAGAGCACTTCGGCTCCAGCGGCCTCGTAAGCCTGCAGGCGGCGGATGGTGTCGTCGAGATTGGCGCGGCCGTGCAGATAGTTCTCCGCGCGGGCCACGAACATGAAAGGAAACGGCAGCGCGCGAGCGGCTGCTGCAGCTGCTGCGACGCGTTCGACAGCGTGATTGAAGTCGTAGATCGGATGGGCTTCGTCGCCCGTCGCGTCTTCAATGGAGCCGCCGACAAGCCCGGCTTCCGCTGCCAGGCGAATGGTTTCCGCAGCGGCCTCCGGCGAATCGCCGTAGCCGTTTTCAAGGTCGGCGGCGACGGGCAGGTGCGTGGCATCCACGATGGCCTTCGCGTTGGCGAGCGCTTCACCGCGCGTGACGGAAGCTGTGCCGTCGCGGCGGCCGAGAGCGAAGGCAAGTCCCGCGCTGGTGGTGGTGAGCGCGGCAAAGCCAAGGCCGGTGAGGATACGCGCGGTTCCGGCGTCCCAGGGGTTGCCGAGGACGAGAACACCGGGACGGGCATGCAGAGTCTGGAATGTCGCGGCTTTTTCAGCCTGGGTGGGCATGGAGGTCTCCGAATGAGAGAAATCAGCGGCGATGGTAGAAGGGCCAGACGATGGCCGCAGCGCAGGCCATGGCCAGCAGTGCGCCCAGCAGAATGAGCGTATACAGAACGATCAGGTTTGGCCCCTGCGGCTGCTCGTCATTATTCATACTTCAGGGCCTCGACTGGGTCCATTTGCGCGGCGCGCGTAGCGGGCACCGTGCCGAAGACAACGCCGACAAAGGTCGCTGCGGCGAGCGCGATGAGGACCGAAAGCCAGGAAAAGGGCAGTGCGTAATCAGTGAAGAGGCGGATGGAGAGCGGGATGGTAAGGCCCACGAGCACGCCGACCAGTCCGCCGAGAAGCGAGATGATCACGGCCTCGGCGAGGAACTGCAGTTTGATTTCGCGATAAGTTGCACCCAGAGCCTTGCGGATGCCGATCTCGCGGATGCGCGAACGGACCGTGGCGAGCATGATGTTCATAATGCCCACGCCGCCCACGGCGAGGGTGACCGCGGCGACCAGCACCAGGATCGCGGTCAGCGCATTCGCAATGGTGGCCGCCGTGGTGAGCAGCTCGGAAAGATTCTGCGCCTTGTAGACCGAGCTCGGTTTGTGGCGCGAGCTGATCACGCGAACAATCTCGCGCGTGGCGTCAGGCACTTCGTTCATGCTGCGGATGGAGAAATAGAGAGTCTTCACGGCGTTGGTGCCGGTGAAATAGCGCGCGACCGAGTAGGGAATCAGGATGGTGTTGTCGGTAATCTCGGACTGGCCGAAGGTATCCACGCTCTCCTTGAAGGTGCCGATGATGGTGAAGGGAATGCCCTGGATCGAGAACTCCCGGCCGATCGCGGCGTCCGGACTCCCGAACATCTGTCGCGCAAAGGGAACGGTGACGACCGCGCACTCGATGTGATTGCTCTCATCCTGGTCGTCAAAAAAACGGCCGGCCAGAACAACCAGGTTGCGCACATCGTGGTACTCGGGGCTGACGCCGAGGATCAGGGTATCCTTCACCACCCCGCCGCCGAAGCTGATGCGATCGTGGGTCTCGAGGATCGGCGAGGAGTAGAGGACGCTCGGCACCTGAGCAAGCACCGCCTTTTCGTCGTCGCGGGTCAGATAGTCGTTGTAGAGCAGGCGGTCTTCGCCGGCTGCGCCGCCGCCGGCGTATTCCACTTCGACTTCATTGGTGCCGATCTTCTGGATCAGATCGAGGATGTAGGCCTTGCCGGTAAGGCCGATGGTGACAACCAGGATCACCGAAGCAGTGCCGATGACCATGCCCAGCGCGGTCAGCGCGAGGCGCACCTTGTTGGCGCGGAAGCTGTCGATGGCCAGCTTGAGAATCTCGCTCATCATCATGGTGCGGCGAGCGCTCAGCAGCGTCTGCTGGAAGGATTGCTGGCGGGCGGCCTGGTCGACAGGGTTCATGGGGTTAAGAGTAGAGATGCGCCGCGAATGCGGGAGGAACTCCCGAATTCGCCGCGGGCTCTATTTCATTATCGGGTATTGGGGGTGGAACGCTGGGCGATGACAGTCCACGGGAACTGATTGGTTCCCTGAGGGGTAACGGCTGCATCGCTGCTCTGCGATTGCCGCAACCCCTCTCCAAGGCGTAGATTTCCAGCCTCAGATGGCTGGGGAGAAGCTTTGCCGGCTGATGGGCGGGGCGGCCATCTTGCGCCAGCGCCGCGCCTGCGCAATGCAAATGACATGCAGGATGAAGAAGATCGGAACCGCGAAGGTGGGGATGAGGCTCATGGGAAGCACCGTCATGGCGCTCGTCGGGATTCCATGGGGATCGACAATGCCGGTGAGCGTGCCGAGCGCGATTGCGGAAATGAGATCGGCAATCCCCAGAAGCTGCCACACGATGAAGCTGGCGCGATGTTCTGGAGTCGCCAGTTTGAGCGCCACTAGCAGCGCGGTTGCGCCAATTGCCATGTCGCCCAGGCCGGCTGACATGGCGAAGGATCGGGGCAGTATGCCGTAAGCCGTCAACGCGAGAAAGACGAAGCCGGCAACTCTCCAACTCTGAATCGACGTTAGGATGCGGAGGTCCAACGACAGTGCAAACTCGCGAAACGATGCCGATAAGGTGAACCAAGCGGCGAAGACAAGGATGGGAACGAGAACGGCCACGCCGAAGAGCAGCGGCGGCCGATTGGGAGCGGTTTGGTAAACGTGCCGTCCCGCGGCGATGAGAGAGACGATGAACCAGGCCCCGATGAGGCTGGCTGACAACTTTGCATAGCCCGACATGATGAGTCTCCTTATTCTGTGACCGCTGAGGTCACGTTGTTGATGAGGCTGGTGAGTTGAATCCAGCGCTCTTCGCCGAGCCGCGTGCGCAGATCGGCCTGGGCGGCTTCCCAATGAGGAAGAGCGCGGCTGAACTTCGTTCTTCCCGATGGCGTGAGGCGGATCAGGCGTTCCCGGCGATCGGCTCCGCTGCGGGTGTCGATCCAGCCTTGCTTCTTGATGAGCGCGAGTGTGCGAGTGATGGTGGTGCTGTCCATCGCCAGAATTTCCCCGAGCCTGCCCTGGGAGACTTCTCCGGTGAGCGTGAGCGCCTGCAGGATGGTGAAGTGCGTAATGGTGATGCCGAGCGGGCGCAGCGCCCGGTCATACCGCTGAGTGAGCGCGCGGGCTGCGCGGCGGAGGTTGGCGCAGAGACAGGGCAGCGATGGCACAGTCATATAAAGATAGATGTATATGCATCTATACAGACTCAGGAATTTCTAAAGCGAAAGATAGGCCATGCTCAGAAACAGGGGAGTTGATGAGAAGCAAGCCGCCGGCGGGGAGCCGGCGGGCACATCGTTGTCAAGATGCAGCGCTTGTAACCCATTGAAACCAAGCCACATCGCTTTGCCGATTATTTCCGCAATCCGCCTATCCTCGAATCAGAATGCAATCAGCAGCCCAATCCGTCGGCGCGCCAATCACACGCACCTCACGCCATCGCTTCAACCGCGGCTCCATCACAGACCCTGTGAGTCAAAGTATGCGTGGAGCAGCAGCGAAATGCCTGCAGTTGCGGCACTTCGCTGCGCCGGCTCCACAGAAAAAACAAACGTCTCAAGCGTGGAACTGTGAGCACACTCCCGAGCGCTCACAGTTGGATCGCGGATTACTGCTTGTCGTACTTCTCCAGCCAAGCCAGCTCGTCGCGGAGCTTGATGTAACCGTGCCAGGGGTTCTTGCCCAGTCCGTGGCCCTCGCCGGGGAAGACCAGGAACGTGTGCGGTATGCCAAGCGACTGAAGAGCCTGCTCCAGGGTTTCGCCTTCCAGGTAGGAGACGCGAATGTCCGCTCCGCCTTGGACGAGGTGTGTAGGCGTCTTCACCTTGTCGAAGCGGAAGAGCGCACCCTCGGATTCATAGAGGGCAGGATTCTCCCAGGGCCGGCCGCCGAGATACCAGGCATCGTCGAAGGAGCAATCGTCGTTGCCCCAGTTGGCGGCGTGTTCCACCGCGCCTGCGCCGGTAAGCGCGGACTTGAAGCGCGTGGTCTGGGTGATGAGCCAGTTGGTCATGTAGCCGCCGTAGCTGTAGCCGGCGATAGCGAGATGATCGGGATCGGCAATGCCGTCTTTCACGAGCGCGTCAACGCCGGCGAGGATGTCGCGGCCGGGCGCGGAGACCAGATGCGGCGCGATGGCCAGCATAAAGTCGTCGCCGTAGCCCGTGGAGCCGCGATAGTTGGGCCGGAAGACCAGCCAGCCCTGATCGGCGGCAAAGGTGGCCCAGTCATACCAGTCGGCCCCGAAGCGGTTGCCGTCCGCGTCGGCAGGCCCGCCGTGGATGAGCGTGAGCATGCGGAGATGCTTCGCGCCCTTCTTGCCGGGCGGGTAGATGAGGATGCCTTCGACGGTGCGGCCGTCATCGGACTTCCAGGTATAAGGCTCGTACTCCGGTTGGGCGCGCTGGGCGAAGACGAGATTGAAGGCGGTGAGGGCTGTGAGCTGGTCCGGGTGCAGCGGATCGGCAGCCAGATAGACCTGCGGTGGATCGTCGACTGTGGAGTGACGGACGAGGATGGCGTTGGCGTGCAGCGAGGACGCGAGGCCCGCGTAAGTGCCAGGCAATCCGGGCAGCTTGGTGGCTTTGTCGCCGTCTACAAGGTAGAACTGCGTCTCCATGCCGGTAAGGCCGAGAGCGAGGATGCGGTTGTCGGGCAGCAGCGTGAACTGGTCGAAGGAGCCGGTAAAGGATGCGCCGAAGCGCTCCGGCTTGCTGTCGGCCGCCGTGGGATCGATGCGATAGATGCGGCCCTGCACGTCGCGGTAGGGTCCTTCGAGAGAACCGGCCGCGGCGGGGATGGCGAAGTAAAGCCAGCGGCTGTCGGATGACCAGTGAAGCTGCGATTCGAGGGCCTGATTGTGGGTGAGCTGCTTCAACGCGCCGCCCGAACTTGGGAGGGTGAAGATCTCATAGTCAGTGGGGTTCTCCTCGCGATGATTCACAGGGCCGGAAAGCAGCGCGAGCGTGTTGCCGTCCGGCGAGGGAACAAGCTCCTCAATGGCCTCTGTGGAACTGGCCAGTGTTTGCGCTTCCGGCGGCAGAGTGGACCTGTCCTTCTTGTCGGCCTTGTCTGATTTGCCTTTACCGCCTTTTTTCCGCGTGCTCAGGCAGAGGATTCGCAAGGGCGCGCGCAAGGGCCGGCGCGACGGCCAGCTTGAGAACGACGTCGCCGCGATACTGCTCGCGCCACCGCACAACGTCATGCCACTCGGTCTTGTTGGCTTCTTTCTGCTCGGCGGTGAGGGGCCGGGTGGCGGTGAAGTAGATCGAAGCGCCATCCGTAGACCAGGCGAAGGCGTGGACGTCGAGGTTCTCGGTGTAGAGCGGCAGCGCTTCGCCGCCGGTGACGCGAATGATCCAGATGCGGCGGGATTTGTCGCTGTCGCTGGATGCGCTGCCATCGGCGTCGGCGTCTTCGCCGGGCAGGGCGCGGTCGCTGGCGAAGGCAATCCACTGGCCGTCGGGGCTCCACTGCGGGTCTTCTTCGCTGCCGGAGTGAGTCAGCTGTTGTAGCCCGGAAGCCGCCTTCCAGAGCCAGAGGTCGCTGCGGTAGAGGCTGTTCTTCCAGTCGGGAGCCTCGGTACCGATGACGGCGGCAGAGCCCGATGGCGAGAGGCGCGCGGCGGTGATCTCGGTGGTGTTGAGGTACTCGTCGAGGGTGATACCGGGCTTTGCCTGAGCGGCGGCAACCAAGGCGAGGCAGGGCGCGGCAAGGGCGAGGGCGAGTCGCAGGGTAAGTGAACGCATAGCAGAACTATACCCGGCGCTCGCGGGGAATTAGGCGCTTGATGCGGCGGGGCGGTAGGATTTTCTGCGAGATGAGACTGGACGCGCATCAGCACTTCTGGCGGTACTCGGCAGCGGAGTATGGGTGGATTGACGACGCGATGGCGTCGCTGCGGCGGGATTTTTGTCCCAGCGACCTGAAGCCGTTGCTCGACTCGAACGGGTTTGGCGGCTCGATTGCCGTGCAGGCACGGCAGACGCTGGCGGAGACAGATTGGCTGCTGGATCTGGCCGAGGCCAACGCGTTTATCCGTGGCGTGGTGGGGTGGGTAGATCTGCGCTCGTCCGATGTGCGCGCGGACCTGGAGCGGCTGGCGGGGCGGAAGAAGCTGGTTGGCATGCGGCATGTTGTTCAGGCCGAGCCGGATCGGGAGTTCCTGCTGCGGGAGGATTTTCAGCGCGGGATTGGCCTGCTCGAGGAATTCGGGCTGGCCTACGATCTTCTGCTCTATCCCAAGCATTTGGAGGCAGCGGAGCGGCTGGTGCGGGCGTTCCCGCGGCAGCGGTTTGTGCTCGACCACATCGCCAAGCCGGTGATCCGCGCGGGCCTCGTGGAGCCGTGGGCGCGCGATCTCCGTGCGCTTGCGAAGCATGAGAATGTGACCTGCAAGCTGAGCGGGATGGTGACGGAAGCGCGCTGGGGTGCGGGTACGCCGGCGGATTTCGCGCCGTATCTCGACGTGGTGCTGGAGGCGTTTGGGGCTGAGCGGGTGATGATCGGGTCGGACTGGCCGGTGTGCACCGTGAGCGCGGACTATGCCGCGACGATGGGGATTGTGACGGGCTATATCGCGCAGCTGACGGAGTCGGAGCGCGCGGCGGTGATGGGCGGGACCTGCGCGCGGGCCTATGGCCTGGCGGATGCGTGAGACCGAGCGCTATGTTGCCACAGGGCTAAAGGCCTCTTACACTTGAGGCAGGCGCGGAAGTGGTGAAATGGCAAACACACCAGCCTTAGGAGCTGGCGCCGCAAGGCTTGCGGGTTCAAGTCCCGCCTTCCGCACCACCAACTGCGTTGGGGCCAGCCTGTATTCCCTCGCTACGCTTGGGATTCTTTTGGGAGGCTCTGGCCGGTTGCTTCGCGGACTGAGATGGGTGAGCCGGAGTAATCTGGTGGAACCATGAGTCCGACACAACAGCCCCAACTGAATCTTGCCCAGACCCCCGACTATCGCGAGTCCTATGCCAACAGCGTGCAGGTGCGCGTGAGCGTGTGGGATTTCCAGCTGGTCTTTGGGCTGGCGCAGAGCGAGAGTCCCGAGCAGGTCACGATTCGCAACCACGCGGCGATCTTCCTGAGCCCGCAGCAGGCCAAGGCGCTGTGGAACGTGCTGGGGCAGAATGTGGCCCAGTATGAGCAGGCCTTTGGTGCGCTGCACCTCGAGCCGCAGCAGGGGCCGAACTTTCCGCAGGGGTCGGTGAACTAGCCGCCGGACGGCTGCGCAGACCGATGAAGCGATCCCCGCACCTCACACGACTGCTTGCGCCGCGCATCGACGCGCCGTTCCCGGCGTGGATGATCTTTCCTGTGATCTTTGTGGCGCTGTATGTGAGCCACGTCGACCTGCTGCGGCTGCCCTACTGGTGGGACGAGGCGGGATACTACGTTCCCGCGGCGTGGGATTTTTTTCGCACCGGATCGCTGATTCCAATTTCGACGGTGAGCAACGCGCATCCGCCGCTGCCGAGCATTTATCTGGCGCTGTGGTGGAGGACTTCAGGCTTCGACCCCGAGGTGACGCGCGAGGCGGTGCTAGTGGTGGCCTCGCTGGGGCTGCTGGCGGTGTGGCGGCTGGCGCAGCGGCTTACGGGCTCGGGCGTAGTGGCCTTCTGGACGGTGCTGCTGACGGGACTGTATCCGATCTGGTTTGCGCAGAGCACGCTGGCGCATGCGGATATTTTTGCCGCTGCGTGCACGCTGTGGGGCCTGGTATACGCGCTGCCCGCGAGCGGGCGGAAGCCGCGCGTGGCGATGGCGTGGTTTGTCGCGGCGGCGCTCTCGAAGGAGACAGCGATTGTAGTTCCGCTGACGCTGGCGCTGATGGCCGCATGGCGTGGGCTGCGCGGTGCAAGCGCGGAACGCAGGCAGGCGTGGGCTGAGGCGGCGTGGCTGACGGCGAGCGTGATTCCGCTGGCGGCCTGGTATGCATGGCACTACGCGAAGACGGGGTTTGTTTTTGGGAATCCTGAATTTCTGCGCTACAACGCCGAGGCCACGCTGACGCCTGTGCGGGTGCTGGACGCATTCGCACATCGCGTGCTGCATCTGACGGCGCATATGAACATGTTTGTGCCGGTGCTGCTCACGGTGGCTGCGCTATTTCTGGAGCCGCGCAAGGATGCGGACGGGCGCGTGCCGGAGGCCATTGACGCGGGCGCGCGCTGGCGGATCTTCGTGCTGCTGGGCACAAATGCGGTGCTGTTCAGCCTGCTGGGCGGTGCGTTGCTGACGCGGTATCTGCTGCCCATGTATCCGCTGGTGCTGGTGATGGCCGTGGCAACATTTCGCCGGAGGGTGCCGTACTGGCAAGCTCTGGCGGTGTTTTCCGCGGCGGCATTTGTGCTGGGGCTGTTTATCAATCCGCCGTATGGGTTTGCTCCGGAGGACAATCTGCAATATGCGCGGGTGATTCGGATGCAGATGGCCGGAATGGCGCAGCTGAAGCAGCGCGCATTTGGAGAGACAGTGCTGACGGCGTGGCCGGTCACAGACGACCTGACGCGGCCCGAGCTGGGCTATGTAAAGCAGCCGTGGACTGTGTATCGGATGGAGGATTTTACCGGGCCGGAGATCGACCGCGCCGCCAAAGAGCCGGAGAAGTATGGCATCGCGATGGCGTTCTCGACCAAATACGATCCGCCACCACTGCTGGGGCCGAGGAGCCAGTCGCTGGATGAAGAGTACTTCGGGCTGCATCACGATTTGCCGCCGGAGCAGATTGCCGAAAAGCTGCACGGCGCGGTGGTGTGGGAGCGACGCGATCATGGCATGTGGGCGGCAGTGATTGCGTTCAACCGTCAAGTGCAGGCGGCTGATGCGCGAAACGCGCAAGCGCATGAGCGTTGAGCCTGCGCTTCCTGCGAGGCGAACGACCTATAATCAACCTGTCGTGTTCGTCTCTTCTATCTTTCGCGGGTACCGGATCGCGGCGGCAGCTGTCGCGCTGAGTGTGGCTGTGTGCGCGGCTGTAGCGGCACATGCGCAGACGAACGCCGAGGATGAGTCGAGCGCCGGGCACGGGCGGATTCTTCTGGTGCTGCCGTTCGACAATCGGACCGGGCAGCCGAGCCTGGATTGGATTCGCGAGGCGGTGCCGGAAGTGTTGGGGCGACGGTTTGCTTCGGCGGGGTTTGCCCCGATGAGCCGTGCGGACCGGCTGTATGCGCTGGATCATCTTGGACTGCCGGCGGGGTTTCAGCCGTCGCGGGCCAGCGCGCTGAAGCTGGCGCAGACGCTGGATGCCGATTCGATTGTGGTGGGCAGTTATCAGACTGAGGGCACGCAGATTGCGGTCGAGGCGCAGGTGGTGGATGTGCCGCATCTGCGCATGAGCGCGCCGGTAAGTGCGCGTGGCGAGATGGGCGACATGATCGCGGTGCTGGACTCGCTGGCGTGGAAGCTGACGCGGGTGATGGACCCGGAATTCAGTGTGGCGGAGGAGACGTTTGTGGCCGCGGGGCGCGGCCTGCGCCTCGACGCGTTTGAGCAGTACATTCGCGGCATCACCGAGTCGGACCACGCGGAGCGGGAAAAGCATCTGAACCAGGCGGTGAAGTTGAGCCCGGGGCTGAGTCCTGCGTGGATGGCGCTGGGACGCGAAGACTTTAGCGCCGAGCAGTACGATGAGGCCGCAGCGGCGTTTGCCAGGGTGGGCGGCAACGATCCGGATGCCCTGGAAGCAGGTTTCTATCGCGGTCTGTCGCTCTTGTTCTCCGGCAACTATGCGGAGGCGGAGAAAGCATTTGCCGCAGTGGCCAAGGTGCTGCCGCTGGCCGAAGTGCTGAACAACCAGGCGGTGGCCGTGAGCCGGCAGGGGCGAGACGCGAGCGCGCTGTTTGTCTCCGCGGAGACCGCGGACCCGAATGCCGCGGATTATCACTTTAATCTGGCCGTGAGTTTGAAGCGGCGCGGCGATGCGCGCGGCGCGCTGAGCGAACTGAGGCAGTGCCTGAAGCTGCGGCCCAACGACAGCGAAGCACAGGCGCTCGAGAAAAATTGGACGGCTCCCGCGAGCGCGACCGCCGGCGGCGTGGACCAGGGCGATGCAGCGCCGCCCGATCCGTTGGAGCGGATCGAGCGCAGCTTCGATGCGGTGGCGTTCCGTCAGGCTGCGGAGATGATGGACCAGATGGAGGCCGCGCGGTTGCAGGCTCTGACTCCGCACGAGCGCGCTGAGAAACTGGCGGCGCAAGCGACGGATTATCTGAATCGCGGGCTGCTGCTGGAGGCCGAGCGTCTGTATCAGTCGGCCGCCGCGGACGACAACAGCGTAGCTGAAGCGCACGCAGGATTGGCCGAAGTGCGCGAGCGAACAGGCGACACGGAGACGGCGCGTAAAGAAGCCGAGGCAGCGCTGGAACTGAAGCCCTCCGCGGAAGCGTATCTTGTGCTGGGACGGCTGGACCTGGCCGCGAACCATGTGGACGAGGCTCGCAAAGATGCTGATCATGCAGCCCAGTTGGAGCCCGCGAGCAAGGCGGTGCAGGAACTGAACCGGCAGGTTGCATTGAAAGCGGGCAGGAGCCAATAAGGAAGACGACAGGAGCAGGCCATGCTGCAGCACGTGCGCGGTTTCGGGTTGCGAAATGCGGTGAAGCTGTTGACGGCGGCGCTGATGCTGGCCGGGACCGTTGTGGTGAGCGCGCAGCAGCCACTCGTCGACAAGCTGATTCTCAAAGACACCATTCAGCCAGTGAGCGCGGGCATGCTGGAGCGTGCACTGGCGCGCGCGAACACGGACGGCGCGGCGGCGCTGCTGATCGAGATGGACACGCCGGGCGGACTGGTGGACTCGATGCGCGCCATGGCCGGCGCGATCCTGAGCTCGCGTGTGCCGGTGATTGTGTACGTGGGTCCGACGGGCGCGCGGGCGGGTTCTGCAGGGTTCTTCCTGCTGGAGTCGGCCGATGTGGCAGCGATGGCTCCGGGGACCGAGGCGGGCGCGGCACACGTCGTCTTTGAAGGCGGCAAGCCGGACGACACCGAAATGCAGAAGGTGGAGAACGATGCAGAAGCGTTTCTGCGCTCCTATGTGACGCGGCGCGGCCGCAACACCGATGCGGCGATTGCGGCGGTAGCGTCGTCGCACTCCTACACGGCTGAGGAGGCCCTCACGCAGCACCTGATCGATCTGATCGCGAACAGCGATGCGCAACTATTGCAGGACCTCAACGGGAAGACGATCACGCGCTTCGACGGATCGAAGCTGACGCTGCACCTGGCGAACGCGCGGATCGTGACGCTGAAACCGACGCTGCGCGAAGAGCTGCTGGGCTGGCTGGTGAATCCCAACATCGCGTTGCTGATGCTGGTGGGTGGAGCGCTCCTGATTTATTTGGAGTTCAACACGCCGGGAACGATTGTGCCCGGCGCACTCGGCACGCTGCTGGTCCTGTTGGGGATTTTCGGGCTTGACCTGCTCCCGATACGCTACACGGCAGTTCTGCTACTGATCGCCGCAGTCGCGCTGATTGCTCTCGAGGCCAAGTTTGGCGGCCACGGCGCGCTGGCGATTGCAGGGATTGTGTGTCTGATGTTCGGCACCCTGACGCTGGTGGCTGCGCCAGTGCCGGAGCTGGGTGTAAGCCCATGGGTGGCGTTCGCGGTAAGCGCGGCCTTCGGCGGGATCACGGCATTCCTGATTCGGCTGGCGGTGCGCGCGCGACGGCGCAAAGTACGGCTGGGCCCGGATGCTCTGGTGGGCAGTACCGCAGCGGCGATGGAGCCGCTGACACCCGAGGGACATGTGCTAGTGGAGGGCGAGATTTGGCGTGCGGTGTCCAACGAGCCGGTGAAGGTGGGCGCCCGGCTGCGCGTGGTTGGGCATGACGAGTACCTGCTGCGCGTAACACCGGCCGATGCGCAGCGCGAACCGGTGCAAAGCGCGTAGACCGCTGTAATCACACTGCAGGAGTACAATCCCTGCTGAGCGATACCACGGAGGATGATGCTTCCGTGAGATCGATGAGGGAAGACCGATGTCCGAGTTGCCGATTCCGATGTTGATCATCGTTGCCATTGTTGTTCTCTACCTGTTGAACTCGATCAAGATTCTGCGCGACTACGAGCGCGCGGTCATCTTCAGGCTGGGTCGCGCGCTGACGCCGCCGAAAGGGCCAGGTATTATCTTCGTTTTCCGGCCGCTGGATCAGATGGTGCGCATCTCGCTGCGGCAGGATGTGTTGGAGGTTCCTCCGCAGGATGTGATCACGCGGGACAACGTGACCATCAAGGTGAATGCGGTGGTGACGCTGTACGTCGTTGATCCCAACGCTGCTGCCATCAAGGTGGCCAACTACGTCTATCAGACATCGCAGTTTGCGCAGACGACGCTGCGATCGGTGCTGGGCGAAGTTGAATTGGACGAATTGCTGAGCCATCGCGACAAGCTGAACCTGCGCATACAGTCGATCATCGATCAGCGCACGGAGCCATTCGGCGTGAAGGTGACCTCGGTGGAAGTGAAGCAGGTGGATCTGCCCGAGCAGATGTTGCGCGCAATGGCCAAGCAGGCTGAGGCGGAGCGCGAGAAGCGGTCGAAGATCATTCATGCAGAGGGAGAATTCAACGCGGCGCAAAAGCTTGTGGATGCGGCAGCGCTGCTGGCC
Source organism: uncultured Acidobacteriaceae bacterium (assembly GCA_963783925.1). Taxonomy (GTDB): domain Bacteria; phylum Acidobacteriota; class Terriglobia; order Terriglobales; family Acidobacteriaceae; genus Telmatobacter. The sequence continues at coordinate 67,392 of CAWAPM010000002.1, forward strand.
GAGCAGCCAATCACACTGCAGCTCCGCTATCTGCAGACGCTGACGGAGATTGGCGTGGAAAAGAATACGACCATCGTGTTTCCGCTGCCGGTGGAGTTGATGTCGCTGTTCAACAAGTTGAGCACGCCGTCCAAGGCTCCGGAGCAGAAATAGAGGCGGAGCAGAATGCGAAACCGCATGGAAGAGTTCGAACTCGATGAGCCGCAGCAGAAAGACACCGAGCTGACGCTGGGTCCGGCGATGTTGATCGGTCTGGTGTGCGGATTGCTGCTGCTGTGCGGTGCGTGTTTCGGGGTGGGCTATTCAATGGGGCGGCACGGCGCGCGCGCCGAAGCAACCGCAGCGCAGCCCGGCGACACGCAAACGCCTGCGGCGCAGCCTTCCGGCTCGCTGGGCAAGCCGATGGCAAGCGGCACAATTCCCGCGGCTCCTGCGGTTCCGGAGCAGGCTGCCCCCGCGAATGCAGTACCTGCGGGCAATGCGCTCACCTCGTATGCACCTGCGACGAATGCGCCTGCCGAGAATTCGTCTCCTGCGGCGCCTTCACTGGTACATCCGGCACTGCCGCAGCCAACGACGGTACAGGCAGCGACGACGGCTCAGCCTGCAGCAGTCCCGGCATCAGGGCCGATGGTGCAGATTGCGGCGGTGTCGCACGCCGAGGACGCCGATGTGTTGATGGGTGCGCTGCGTAAGCACGGCTACGCGGTGACAGCGCGGCACATGGTAGGTGACAGCCTGATTCATGTACAGATTGGGCCATTCGCTTCACGAGCGGAAGCGAACGCGATGAGCCAGAAGCTGCTGGGCGACGGCTACAACGCCGTCGTTCTTCCGTAAGCACTTTTCTAGATATCAGGTGCGCATCCATTCGGGCAGACCGGAGGCTACGGATGCGCGGACGGCGGACATCAGTTCTTCGCGCGAGTCGAAGTCGCTCGGATCAATGGGTGCGTGGAAGTCGATTTGGATGACGCCGCGCTTGACACGCAGGCTGCCCTTGGCCATGAGTTGCTCGCTGCCATGGATGGAAACTGGGATGCAGGGCGCACCGGTCTCTGAGGCGAGATAGAACGGCCCTTTCTTAAACGCGAGCATGCGGCCATCGCGTGAGCGCGTACCTTCAACAAACGTCAGAATGTGAATGCCCTTGTCGAGGACGGCGCGTGCGGCGCGCACGCTCTCGATAGCCGCCGCGGTGCTGCCTGCGCGGTCAACCGGAATAAACTCGCCAAGTCGGAAGCCGAAACCGAGCACAGGAATCCTCGTGAGTGAGCGTTTGAGAAATGCCGAGGTGCGGCCGGGAATGCAGGGCAAAAGTGCAGGTGGGTCAAGATTGGAGACGTGGTTGGACATGAAGATGCACGCGCGACCTTGCGGTACATTCTCCGCGCCGGTAAGCACCACGCGGATGCCGCCGAGGCGGAAGGCGATGCGCACAATGCGAACGGCAGCGTTGTAGAGCGGGGTTACGTCTCCGGCGACGACCGCCCAGGGAATGAAGACGATAGCCGCCGGGATGCCGAGAGCAACGATGGTGACGAAGATGGTGAGCGAGACGAGCATGCGCGTCTATTGCGCACGCACGCGCACGCGCAGGCGTGCGGGCAGTTTCTCATAGATGCCATCGAAGCCGCCGTTGGAGAGGATCGCGACGACGTCGCCGGATTGGAGTTGCGGCGCGAGGGTGTCGACGATCTCGGCCACGCCGGGATGCAGTTCGGCAGGCGTGCCCGCGAGATTGAGCGCGGCGACAACATCCTCAGGATGGAGGCGCTCTGCATCGGAGATGCGTTGCTGCTGATAAACGCCGGCGAGGATGACGCGGTCTGCGAGGGCGAGGCTCGCGATGAGATCGTGTTCGAGCACTTTGCGGCGAAGGGTGTTGGAGCGCGGCTCGAGGACGGCGATGAGGCGCGCTTGAGGGTAGACACTGCGCAGCGCGCGCAGTGTCTCGCGGATGGCGGTGGGGTGGTGCGCGAAGTCGTCGATGATGGTGATGCCGTTAATTTCGGCGCGGACTTCGAGGCGGCGCTTGACGCTCTTGAATGCGGAGAGCGCCGCGACGATGGATTCTTTCGCTAAGCCCTGTCCTGCGGCGAGCGCAGCAGCAGCGGTGGCGTTGAGGGCGTTGTGCTCGCCAGCGAGCGTCATGTCGAGCGTGGCCCAGAGTGCGCCACCGTGCCAGACTTCCCAGCGTGTGAGGCCGTCTTCGTGGCGCAGATCGCGGAGCTGCCAGTCGGAACTTGCATCGAAGCCGTAACGCTCGACGGGGCAGAAGGCGTTCGCGACGCACTCGGTGACGTTGGGATTACCGTCAAAGGCGACGATGCGGCCGCGGCGCGGAATCAGATTGACGAGTCGCCTGAAGGCGACTTTGACGGCAGCGAGATCGGCATAGATATCGGCGTGGTCGAACTCGACGTGAGTGAGGATGAGCGCGTCAGGGAAGTAGTGGAGGAACTTGGGGCCCTTGTCGAAGAAGGCGGTGTCGTACTCATCGCCTTCGAGGATGAAGGTGCGCGTGGGCTTGAGCTGAAAGCTGGAGCCGAAGTTCTCTGCGACGCCGCCAATGAGGAAGGACGGCTCATGCGTCGGATCGGAAGCTGCGGCGGTTTGGTAGATCCACGCAAGCATGCTTGTCGTTGTCGTTTTGCCGTGGGTGCCGGCGACGACGAGCGATTCGCGGCCGGGGAGAAATTCTTCTTTGAGCAGCGCGGCCATCGACGTGAAGGGAATGCGCTCGTCGAGGATACGCTCGATCTCCGGGTTGCCGCGCGAGAGCGCGTTGCCGATGACGACGAGGTCGGGGTGCGGATCAAGATTCTGTTCAGCGTACGGCTCGAGGATGGGAATGCCCAGCGAGCGGAGCAAATCGCTCATGGGCGGATAAGCGGCTTTGTCGGAGCCGGTGATGCGATGGCCCTCGAGTTGGAGCAGGCCGGCGAGCGAGGCCATGGCAGTGCCGCAGATGCCGGTGAGATGGATGTGGCGGGGACGGGCATTCATGACTGGATAACAGGCTCCACGAGATCGAGGTGCGGGTCGGCTGTGGCGTGCAGCTCGGCAGCTGCACCGAAGGTGAGCGTGACGTTGGCGCGCGAGACGTGGCCCGAGCGCAAGCCGATGACGATGGGGATTTCTGCGTCGCGGAAGAAATGAAGGATCACATCGTCAAGCAGAGACGCGGGTGCGCCGGGCGAGGTGCAGTCGAGCATTTCACCGAAGACGATGCCGCGAATGTTTTCGAGTTTGCCGGCTGCGCGCAACTGCCAGAGCATGCGGTCGACCTGATAGGGCTTGGCGCCGATGTCTTCAATGAAGAGCAGCCTGCCTTCTGTCGCAGGCGCCCACGGTGTGCCGAGCATGGCGACGAGGATGCTGAGGCAGCCACCGTAGAGCGTGCCGTGCGCTGTGCCAGGCTTGAGTGTGCGCAGACCCTCGGCGGCTGCGACAGAATAGGGCTTGCCGGCGCGCGCGGATTGAAAGCTGGCCAGATGGATGCCATCGTCGAGAGAGAAATCGGCGGCGACCATGGGGCCGTGAAATGCGGGAAGGCCGATGCGGTCGAGCAAGTGAAGTTGAATGCCGGTCAGATCGCTGTAGGCAAAAAATGGCTTGCGATGCGCAGCGATGAGATCCAGATCGAGACCCTCGATCAGATAGTTGCTGCCGTAGCCGCCGCGCACGGCGGCGACGATATGCGTGTCCTGATCGGCGAAGGCGGCATGTAGATCTGCAAGACGATCTTGCGGCGTGCCCGCGAAGAAGAGTGGGCCGCGTGTCTGTGTATGCGCGCCGAGTGTAGGCGCATAGCCGAGAGCGCGGAGGTGATCTACGCCGCGCTTCACGCGGTCATCGTTGGCGAACGACGCGGGAGAGAGCACGCGAATGCCCGCGCCGGGCGGCACGGGCGCGAGCTTCCGTATCTGTCCGGCTACCATGATTCTCCGCGCGCGATGAGAGATGCGGGGCCTGTGAGAAACAACTCGGCCTCCGGTCCGGCCCAGGCAACCGTTTGAGGTCCGCCGGGGGCGATAACGGTGAGCGGCGACCGGCAGCCATGCACGGCGATGGCTGCGGTTGCCGATGCGGAGCTCCCAGTTCCGGAAGACGTGGTAGGACCGACGCCGCGCTCGAAGATGCGGATTTCAATCTCAGTCGGGCTGACGATGCCGACAAATTCCACGTTGGTTTGATGCGGGAATTCGGGCAGAGCGCAGATTTGCTGGCCGACGCTTTGCCACGACTGGCCTTCGACTTTGAAGCAGGTGTTGTCGACGAATACGACGAAGTGGGGGTTGCCGGTGGACACTTCGACGCCCACGACCTGCACGCCCGCAGGCATGGTGACGGTGCGCGGCGCGAGGGTGGGAATGCCCATGCCGGTGGTGACGTCGACCGAGTATTCGCGCCCTGCGAGGACGGCGTTGACTTTGCAGATGCGCAACCCGGCGTCGGTGTCGATGGCGAGTTCATCGCCAGGCTTGGCGTTGTTTTGCTGTGCCATCCACGCGGCGACGCAACGCGTGCCGTTGCCGCTGATTTCAGCGATGGAGCCATCGGCATTATGCAAGCGGATGCGGCCGGCGTTGGCTCCAGTCCAGGCAAAGAATTCGATGCCGTCGGCGCCGATGCCAGTATTGCGCGCGCAGAGGCGGCGCGTTAGGTCGGGCCATCCCGCTTCGGGCGAGGCACCTTGCTCCACGATGAGAAAATCATTGCCGCAGGCATGGGCCTTGGTAAAGGGAATCAATCTTCCTCCGGATCGCGGAAGTTAAACAATGCGTCGATGGAAGGCTCGGCAAGGAGCTTGCCGTGCAAGCGCTCGTGTTCCCTCTTGGTGGCGGTGATGGTGAAGTTCACGCGCTGCAGCGGGCCGATGGCGTCGGCCTGGTAGTCGGCGAGACGCCAGCCGGCTTTGTCCATCGCATCGAGAATAGAGCGCAGCATGGCGGTCTGATCGGAACCGCGTGCCTCATAAACGAGCGAGTAAATCTTGATGCTGGCGCGTCGCTCGAGGAAGCCAACCACTTCAAGCGCGATGATCACCATGACGGTCGCGACGGCCGCGGCCGGCAGCAGGCCCGCACCGCAGGCCATGCCGATGGAGGCGACGACGAAGACGCTGGCCGCGCTGGTGAGCCCGCTGATGCGGCTGCGATTGTGAATGATGAGGCCCGCGCCGAGGAAGCCGATGCCCTGGACAATGTTCGATGCAACGCGGCCCTTGTCGGGGTTGCCGTCGCCGGCGAGCACGGCGGAAAGCAGCGTAAAAAACGCGCAGCCCATGCAGATGAGCAGGTTGGTGCGGACGCCCGCGGCGCGGCGTTTGGCTTCGCGCTCCAGGCCGATCAGGCCGCCCAGCAGGCAGGCGGCGAGCAGGCGCGTGACAGCGCCGTTGACCACGACGATCTGCTGGAACCAGCTGAAGTCGAATGGCTGCGCGAATTGTGCGAGGAGCGTGCTCATGGCGATCTCTGTGCCCGATGCTATCACCGCTGCGGCGCGTTGAGCGGCGGGGTGCCGGAGACGTAAATGGTGGCGGTCGGCTGGCCGGGCGCGGCGTAGCGGCCGATCTCCCTGAGGTCTTGCGGGTGCGCCTTGACCGCAGCGGCAACGTCGTCTCCATCGAAGGCCACGACGATGGCGGCTTTGCCGGCGGGATCGGCGAGCGCGGCGGACCAGAGCGGGCCGTCGTCCTCATTGATGGTCTGGTGCAGTGGGATGCCGGTGAAGGCGACGAGATTCGGATAGACCGAGGTCTTCATCAGCACCTGGCCGCCGGGGCGCTTAGCGAGCAGCGCGCGCAAGACAGGCGGAATCTGCTGTTCGAAGGGACGGCGGGCTTCGATGTTCTTGATGCCTTCGACGTAGGTGAGCGGCTTTTCGGCGGTGACCTTCCAGTTGTTCCAGATGGCGAGGAGAGCGAGAAGCACGGCTGCGGGGCGCACCCATTTTGTTTTGAACTGGCTAATGGCGAAGAGCACGGCCTGCGCACAGAAGCCGAGGCCGAGAGCGAAGGCGGGCAGCAGCTCCATGCCATAGCGAGTGTTGTACCAGGAGTGCGGCCACCAGAACGGGATGAAGATGGGCACTGAGCCGTAGGCGACGGAATAGGCGTAGAAGGGAGCGGGAATCCAAAGCAGGAGGGCCCAGGTGAAGGCGCGGCGGCGCGCGGCGAGCCACCCGCCGATGGCGCCGAGCACGCTGAGTGCCAACATGCGGTTGGCCCAGAGAGCGGCGGTCGCGTCGAGCTGGGCACAGCGCATGAAGAAGAGCAGCGCGACCCAGGGATTGTGCCAGCCGGGATGGGGCGGCCCGGCGCCGGGATGTGTCGTCCGAATCTCGATGGCCTTTGCGGAGTAAGGGCCACGGGCGAAGTCGAGCCAGTCGCCGAAGATGACGCGGTTGTAGACAAGCCACACGATTGGCGCGGCGATGACGACGATGCTGGCGAGCCAGAAGGCCGTGTTGCGCAACTGTCCGCGCCGCAGCAGGACGATGCCCATCGCACTCCAGGCAAGAAGGGTGAGAATCCAGCCGTCGTAGCGCGTGAAGACGGCAGCGACGAGGACGAAGGCGATCTGCCAGGCGAGGCGCGTGCTGCGTTCCGGCGCAGTGTCAAGGGAGGCGCGCCACTCGACGAGCCAGACGATCGACCAGATGAGCTCGGCGAGAAACAGCGTCTCGGTCATGGCAGTGGTCTGGAGATAAAGCAGATTCGGATTGAGCGCGAAGAAGGCAAGTGCAGGCACAGCCGCTGTGGGCGCGAGCCAGCGGCGCAGCAAACGATAAAGCCCGGCGCAGGAGGCGATGTACGAGAGCGCCGATGGAATGACGCCCGCAAAGCCGTTGGCCCACCACGCGTAGACCGCGACGAAGGGCATGAGCAGGATGTGCGGCAGCGGGAGCCAGACGGAGCCGAGCTGGCGGAAGCCGGCGTTATGGCCGTCGAGGACGCGGCGCGCGATCTGCATATGCGCCACGGCATCACCGTAGTTGAGCAGCGCATTGTGCTGCCAGCTCCAGCAGACGGCGGCGATGGATAGTGCCGCGCAGGAAGCCAGAACGGCAAGGCTTTCCGCGCGGCTTCGAGGTGCGTCAGTCAAGGTGAGTCAGCTCGCGGAAGAGGTTGAAGCGGTGATCGATTTCCTCGCGCGTGAGGGCTTGCAGACGGTCAGTGCCGAAGCGCTCCACGGTGAACGAACCCATGACAGAGCCGTAGAACATGGCGCGGCGAAACGCGCCGGGCGTGAGTTCGGTCTGCGAAGCGAGATAGCCGAAGAAGCCGCCGGCGAAGCTGTCGCCCGCACCGGTGGGGTCGGTGACCTGCTCGAGCGGGAAGGCGGGCACTTTGAAGCACTCCGTGCGGTGGGCGTTTGCGTTGGAGCCGAAGAAAAGTGTCGCGCCGTATTCGCCGTGCTTCACGACGAGCATGCGCGGACCCATCTGCATGACGGCGCGCGCGGCCTGCACGATGTTGTTGTTGCCGGCGAGCATGCGCGTTTCAGTGTCGTTGATGAGCAGGATGTCGAGGCCCTTGAGAACTTCGAGCAGCGCAGGCTTGTGATCCTTGATCCAGTAATTCATGGTGTCGCCGGCAACGAGTTTTGCGCTAGGCGTGGCTTCGCGCACGCGGCGCTGCAGCACGGGATCGATGTTGGCGAGGAAGAGAAAGTCGGAGTCGGCATAGGCTGCGGGGATCTTGGGCTCGAAGCCCGCGAAGACATTGAGATCCGTCTGCAGGGTCTTGGCTTCGTTCAGGTTTTCGAGATAGGAGCCCTGCCAGAAAAATGTCTTGCCGGGGGCGCGCTCGATGCCGCGAATGTCGACAGCGCGGGAGGAGAAGACGGCCTCTTCCGCGGGGCTGAAGTCTTCTCCGACGACGGCGATGACTCGGACGGGCGCGAAAAAGCTGGCGGCAAGAGAGAAGTAAGTGGCTGCGCCGGCGAGGCAGCGCTCACGGCGGCCGGAGGGAGTTTCGACGGTGTCAAAGGCGACGCTGCCGACTACGGTGATGGGCATTCTTGTCCTCGTCTTGAATAAGAGTGGTTGCGTTTAACTGAGATATTTTCCGAAGAGCAGCGAGAGCTTTTCTTTGGTCGCTGCGGGGATCGCTTCCTTGGCGGTGAGTACGGCGAATTTTGCGGCGGTGGCGCAGGCGCAGGTGCGCTGAGTGGGTATGGCGGCGACGGCGGCTTTGACGACAAGGGCCGCGTTGGCGGCGTTCTGATGCAGCACGCGGACGATTTCGTCGATGGTGACCGAGTCGTGGCCCTCGCGCCAGCAGTCGTAGTCGGTGACCATGGCGACGGTGGCGTAGCAGATTTCGGCTTCGCGGGCGAGCTTGGCTTCCTGCAGGTTGGTCATGCCGATGACGTCTGCGCCCCACGAGCGGTAGAGGTTCGATTCGGCCTTGGTCGAGAACTGCGGGCCTTCCATGCAGACGTAGGTGCCGCCGTGTTTGCCGGTAACACCGGCGGTGGCGCAGGCATCGAATGCGGCTTTGGCGACGGTGGCGCAGATGGGATCGCCGAATGCGACGTGGCCCACGATGCCTTCTCCGAAGAAAGTGGAGACGCGATGGAAGGTGCGGTCGATGAATTGATCAGGCACGACGAAGTCGGTCGGCTTGTGTTCTTCCTTGAGCGAGCCGACGGCGGAGACGGAGAGGATGCGCTCGACGCCGAGCTTCTTCATAGCGTAAATGTTTGCGCGGAAGTTGAGCTCTGAGGGCAGGATGCGATGGCCGCGGCCGTGGCGGGCGAGGAAGGCGACCTTGCGGCCTTCGAGCTCGCCGAGCACGAAGACTTCCGAGGCGTCGCCGAAGGGCGTTTCGACGCGCACCTCATGCTGTTTGGTGAAGCCGGGCATGGAGTAGAGTCCGCTGCCACCGATGATGCCGATTTCCGCCTGAGACAAGTAGCGCTCCTGAACGCGGCGCACGCGTACAAAGGCGTGTGCCCCGGATGAGATGGGAACAGTTCAGTATAAAGGGCGAGTGGGAGTCAGACGGTTGCGGCGGATGTAGCGACGATGGAGCAAACGGCCGACGTGCGCAGCGCCCATCCGGCTAGGAGAATGCTCGGCGCCGGGACGGTGGCGCTGCCGAGTGCGGCGAGCGTGGTGTGCAGGACTTGCTGATCGGGCTGGCCCGCGTGGGAGACGAGAGCGCAAGGGAAGTCCGAGGGCAGGCCCTCGCTGAGCCACTGGAGCGCGAGCAGGCTGAGGTCGCGGCCGGGCATGTAGACGACGCGCGTGGCGCTTTCGCGCTCGGGGAGGGCGGCGTGGTCGTGCGATTGCGCGTGGTGGCCGGTGGAGAAGACGACGTTCGAAGCTGCATCGCGGCTGGTGAGCGCAGCGCCCGCGGCTGCCGCGGCGGCGAAGGCGGCGGTGATGCCGGGGACGATTTCGTAATCGATGCCGGCGGCGGTGAGTGCGGCTATCTCTTCCGCGGCGCGGCCGAAGAGGAGAGGATCACCGCTCTTGAGGCGGATGACGCTCTTGCCGGCCTGCGCGTGCTCGATCATGAGCGCGTTGATTTCGTCCTGGGTGATGGACTTGGTGCCGCAGCGCTTGCCTACGTTGACGATCAGAGCGTGAGGCGACGCCAGATTGAGGATTACTGCTGGAACGAGATCGTCGTGGAGGATGACGTGCGCGGATTGGATGAGACGCAAGGCTTTGACAGTGAGCAGGTCGGGATCGCCGGGACCCGCACCGACCAAATAGACTTTGCCGGCTTCGAGCGGCGCGTGCGCGAGCTGGCGTGTGGAGCAGGTGGGCGAATCGCAGATGTGGCGCTGGGCGAGCTCGTGGAGCAGGAGCTTGCGAGCTTCACTGCGGGGATGGGTGGCGAGGACTTCGCGGCGGAGCTGGCCGACTTGTTCGAGCCAGGGGCCTATGTCGGCGGGAAGCTGCTCGTCGATTTCACGGCGAAGGCGCTGGGCGAAGGCGGGGCTTTCGCCGGCGGTGGAGATGGCGATCTGCAGGCCGCCGCGGCGGACGACGGAGCCGAAGAAGAAGTCGCAGTTGGGAATGTCGTCGACGGAGTTGCAGAGGATGTTGCGAGCGAGCGCGCCATGGTAGACGGCGGCGTTGACTTGCGGGTCGTTGGTGGCGGCGATGACGAGGAAGTTGCCGTCGAGATCGCTGCTCTGCAAAGGCGCGCGGGATGTATTCGAGCTTGCCCTCTTGCGCGAGGCGGCGGATTTCTTCGTGCGCCTGCGGGGCGATGACGCGGAGGCGGAGGCCGGTCTGGAGCAGGCTGCCGACTTTATCGAGCGCGACAGTGCCCGCGCCGACGAGCAGGCCGGGGCGGTAGTCGAGCTTGAGGAAGATGGGCAGCAGGCTCATGTTATTCAGCCACTCCGTGGGGCACGCGGGCGGTGGGTAGATCGCGCTCGACGGGGGCGAGGATTTCGCCGGCGAGCTGGGCGCGGAGTTCGTCGTTGGTGTGGCGGCCGAACCAGGCGCGAAGGTTTTCGCTTTCGTGGCGGCCGGCGAGATAGTGACGGAGCAGGCGCTCGACGGCGACGGGTACATCGGTGGCGAGGCAGCGATAGCCGACGGGGCGGGCGACGCCGGCGTGCTGGCCGACGGCTCCGCCGAGGCAGAAGTAGTAGGCGTCGGTGAGTTTGCCGTCGTGCTTGATCTTCTTGCCTTCGATGCCGATGTCGGCGATCCAGTGCTGGCCGCAGCTGTTGGGGCAGCCGGTGACGTGGAGGCGGAGCTGCTGATCGAACTGGGGCAGGCGCTCTTCGAGCTCGTCGACGAGCCAGCGGGCGAACCCCTTGGTTTCCGTGATGGCGAGCTTGCAGAACTCGGTGCCGGTGCAGGCGACGGTGCCGCGCCAGAAATTGGTGGCCTCGACGTGAAGTCCGATGGTGCCGAGTTCGCGTACCAGTTCGCCGGTTTTGGCGTTGGGAATGTTGATGAAGATCAGGTTTTGCGAGACGGTGCAGCGGAGCTGGCCGTCGCCAAAGCGATCGGCGAGATCGGCGGCGGCCTCAAGCTGTTCGCCGGTCATGCGGCCGCGGAGCACGGTTGCGCCGACGTAGCTGAGGCCGGGCTGGCGCTGCGGGTGAATGCCGACGTGGTCGCGGAAGACGTCGTCGGGCACGGATTCTTCGCCCGCGGGAGCGATGGGGAAGTCGACGCGGGACTGGAGTTCGGCGAGGAAGCTTTCGGGAGTCCAGCCTTCCTTCATGAAGAGGTATTTGAGGCGGGCGCTTTCGCGGCTCTGGCGCAGGCCCTGCTGATCGCGGAAGATTTCGGCGATGGCGCGGATGACGGGCACGGCCTGGTCGGGGCGCAGGAAGGCGTTGAGGCGGACGGCCAGATGCGGTTCGTTGGAGAGGCCGCCGCCGACGCGGAGCGAGAAACCCTTTTCGCCGTCGCGCGTCGCGGGAGTGAGGCCGATGTCGTTGATCTCTGGGTAGCAGCACCAGGAGGTGCAACCGGTGGCGCAGATTTTGAACTTGCGCGGCAGGTTGTAAAACTCTGGGTTGGCGGTGAGCAGGTGCGCGGCTTCGACGGCGATGGATGAGGCGTCGAGAACTTCATCGGCGGCGATGCCGGCGAGGGGGCAGCCTGTGACGTTGCGGACCACGTCTCCGCAGGCGCCTTTGGGCGAGAGGCCGATCTTGTCGAGGGCGTCGACGACCTCAGGCAGCGACTCGATGGTGAGCCAGTGGAGCTGGATGTTCTGGCGGACGGTGATGTCGGCGAGGTTGCGCGCGTATTTGCGGGTGATGCCGCCGATGACGCGGAGCTGATGCGCGGTGAGGATGCCGTTGGGGATGCCGATGCGCATCATGAAGTAGTCGGATGCCAGGCCTTCGCCGCCTTTGCCGCCGGTGACGCCCGCGCCGTCGCCCTGGGTGTAGACGCCCCACCACTTGAAGTAGAAGCCAGCCCACTCGGGGACGACGCTGGTGCGGCCCTCGCGCGCGAACTGGCGCACGTCGTCGAAGGCTTCCCACGGGTTCTTGGCGAGCTTGAGACGCTCGGAACGCTGGGCCTTGGTTTCTTTGACTGGAACTACCTGATCCATTTTCCCTCGTTTAGAGATGCAGAAAGCCCGCGGCAGCAGATGCTGGCTCGCGGGCTTTCGGAAACCTTGAATTACGGCCGGATGTTCAGACTCAGGTCACCTGTGCGCGCGAGGCGGCGTACAGCAGCGACAACAGAGGTGAATTTCCATACCTATTGATGATGGCAGGATGCGGGGGAAATTGCAAACCGGCGGGGTGGCGGCGGTTCACAGTTCCACGCTTGACGCGTTTGTTTTTTCTGTGGAGATGCGCTTTGGAAGTGCTGTGGTGCGAGGCGTTTCGGGGCGCGTCCACGCAGGCTGTGATGCACGGAGTCTGTGGGAGGGTTTGGAATTGCGATCTATGAATTGGGCAGGGAGTTGGGCAGGCATTTCTGACATGGTTCTATGGTGCGCTTTTGTGGGGAATTGATACGCAAATCGGCGGGAAGAGAATTGCTTTTGGAACGAGGGGTTTAGAAGATTCTTTTGCGGAGGGAGGGTTGACAGCTGAGGTTTGAGAGAGGTTGGTGGGTTGGGGTTTGTAGTTTCCCACCTTTCGCGGCAAAGAACGCCGCGAAGAGTGGGGAACCCATGTTCGTGCTCAAGTCTTCAACCACTGAGGTTCGGGGCGGCCGCGGCTCCCGTCCCCGGTCCCCAAAGGCTAGGGACCGGGGGCACCCGTGTTTGTGCGGATTGAAACTAAGCGAAAGACAAATGCGGGTCTTTGGACTGCGTTCGGCGCGCTCGCGCACGCCGAACTTCGCTCAGGATGACAGGTTGTTGAGGTTACATGCCGCTTTCTTTTTCGTTGCTCTGGTCCATGTGGAGGACGCGGTAGGTGGTGCCGCCGCGGGACCAGACGAGGAGCAGGATGTCTTTGCCGGCGGGGACGGCGTGGACCTCGCTGACGAAGTTGTCGGCGCTTTCGACGGGCTTGCGGTTGATTTCGAGGATGACGTCGCCAGCGCTGAGACCGGCTTCGTCGGCCGGGCTGGCGGGGCGCACGTTGTCGATGGCCACGCCGTTCTTGACCTGCGCGGGAAGGTTGAGCTGCGAGCGCACATCGGGCGTGAGGTTCTGGACGGTGAGGCCGAGGCGGCCGTGCTGGTCGCCGCTGTTGTCGTTGGAGGCGACTTCGGTGTCCTTGTGGAATTCGCCGACGGTGATTTTGATGTTCTCCGGCTTGCCGTTGCGAAGGATGCCGAGATCGATGGTGGTGCCGGGAGCGGTCTGCGAGACGGCTACCTGCAGGGCGCTGCCGTTGACGATCTTCTTGCCGTTGAGGTTGCGGAGGACGTCGCCGTTCTTGAGACCGGCATTGCCAGCGGGCGAGTCGGGCGTGACGGAGCTGACGATGGCGCCGGTAGCGTCAGGCAGGTTGAAGAAGCTGGCGTTGTCGGGCGTGACGTCGTTCATGCTGATGCCGAGATAGCCGTGCTCGACTTTGCCGGTCTTGATGATGGCGTCGGCCGAGGCGCGGGCGATCTGCGAGGGGATGGCGAAGCCTGCGCCGGCGAAGGAGCCGGTGCCGGTGATGATGAAGGTGTTGATGCCGATGAGCTCGCCATGGGCGTCGACCAGCGGGCCGCCGGAGTTGCCGGGGTTGATGGCGGCGTCGGTCTGGATGAAGTCGCCGGGCTTGCGCGGGTCATCGGTGTAGGGGTTGGGGCGGTTGAGGGCGCTGACGATGCCGCGGGTGACGGAGAACTGGAAGTAGCCGAAGGGGCTGCCGAAGGCGAGCACGGTCTGGCCGGGGTGAAGTTTGGTCGAATCGCCCCAGGCAATGGTGGGCAGGTTGCTGGCGTCGATCTTGATGACGGCGAGGTCGTTGAGCTTGTCCACGCCGACCAGTTTGGCGGGGAAGATGCGGCGGTCGTCGAGGGTGACGTTCATTTTGATAGCGCCGTTGACGACGTGGTCGTTGGTGAGGATGTAGCCGTCGGGCGTGAGGATGATGCCCGAACCGATGCCGTGCTCAAGCTGCGGCTGCTGGGGCTGCATCTGGCCTCCGCCGCCCTGGCCGAAGAAGAAGCGGAAGGCGGGCGGGATGTTCTGCATGCCTTGCCCTTGTCCCTGACCTTGGCCCTGGCCGCCGTCATCGCCGCTGTCATCGGCGGAGCCGCGCGAGGTGACGGAGACATTGACGACGGCGGGCGTGACGCGGGCGGCAACGGCCTCGACAGCGTTGTCGAGGTTGACGAGCGAGGAGACGCTGGAGTCGTCCATGGGCATGGCTGCGCTGGCGGCGTGGACGTGGACGGCGTTGTGATTGAGGTAGAGTGCTCCGCCGAGAACGAGGGCCGAGACGCCGGTGGCGGGCAGGGCGAACTTACGGAGTTTTGATACTAATGAATTAGTTGATGCTTGCATGGCTTTTCATCTCCAGGTTGTTGATGCGGTTAGAGTTGGATAACGAGCCAGCCGTCGCCGAAGGGAATCGCGGTGCGCTGGTGGGATTTGGAAGCTGTGGGCAGCACCTTGAACACGAGCCGGGTGACGCGGATGTGGCTGGTGGGCTGCTGGGCTGCGGGTGCGGCCGGCGGCGTTGCGGGGTTGACGGCGTCGGCGAGCTGACCGGTTTCGTAGTCGGCGGTGGGCTGCTGGGCCGCGGCCTTTGCGGCGGGCTCGGCGGTTTCGACCTGCTCCCACTCGGTGAAGACGATCCACTGCTGTGGCTGCTTTGCCTCCGGGGCGATAAGCGGTGTGGGGGCTTTGGCGGCCAGCTGCTCGAATGACGGCTCGGAGGGCTGCGTGACGGGATGGTGCGTGGTTGTGCGGTGCGTGAGCGGCTGCGCGGCGGCGATGGGCATGACGGCTTTGGCCTGCACGGCACGGAAGCCCGGCGCGAGGCGCGGGCGCGCGGAGTAGACGGCGTCGGCGAGGTTGGAGGTCATGATTGGGGCCGGCTTGGCGGCGGGGGCGATGGCGACAAGTTGGGGGCAGCGGGCGAGTTCAAAGCTGAGAAGGCCGAGGCCGCAGGCGAGCGAGGCGAAGACGGCGCGGGCGGCGATGGGGGGTAGCGCGCGGCGGCTGCGCAGGATGGTGTGGACGCGATGGACGAGCTCGGGACGGCGCTCAAATGCGCCGAGGGAGAGAGCTTCGGTCCGGCGGGCGAGGCCGCGCTCGGCCAGCGAGGCGAGGCAGGCGGCGTAGGCGCGCGGGGCGTGGGTGATGCGGATGACGCCTTCGTCGCAGGCCATTTCGCGCTCGCGGGCGAGGCGGCGGTCGATGATCCAGAGCGCGGGGTTGAGCGGGAATAGTACGAGGGCGAGCTTCTGGGCGAGGTTGGTCCAGTCATCGCGGCGGCGGAGGTGCTGGGATTCATGGAGGACGATCTGGTTCAGCTCGCCGGGAGTGAGGCGGGCGAAGAGCCACGCGGGAATGAGGATGCGTGGAGCGAAGAAGCCGATGACGCTGGGGCGGTCAAGGCTGGTGGTGGTGCAGACCTGGACGCTGCGGACGGAGGCGTTTTCGACGGGAAGATCGACGGGGGTGGCGGAGCGCCAGAGACGGCGCAGGCGCAGGGTGTGGATGGCTAGATCGCCAAGCCGGATGAGGGACGCGGCGAGCCAGAAGGCGGCAATGACGGTGGTCCAGCGTGGGGTGAGCTCAAGCCATGCGCCGGAGGGAGTGGGGGAGGCAACCGGAGCGGCGGAATGAGCGGCGAGCGAGGCCAGCGTGGGCAAGAACGGAAGCGCGGCGACGACGGCGGAGCCTGCAGACCAGACCAGGAAGCGGTGCGCGGCGGAGATGCGCGGGGCGAGACGAAGGCCGATGGCGAGCGCGGCGACGACGGTGAGTCCCTGCCAGAGGGAGGTGATGGCAGCTGGCGCGGCGGTTTGGGCGAAGTGATCGAAGGTAGCGAGAAGAGGCTGTGTCATTCGGCCTCCTTCAGGTCGGGTTCGGCCAGGGCGATGGCTTCTTTTAGACGCTGCAACTCTTCGGGAGAGAGGTCTTCATCGCCGAGGAGGGTGAGGAGCAGGCGCTCGCGGGAGTTGCCGAAGAAGCGGTTGAGGACGTGGCGGACCTCGGAACGGGAGGCCTCATGCTCGGCCACGGTGGCGCTGTAGACGAAGGCGCGGCCCTCCTGGCGGTGCTCGACGTAGCCCTTTTGCTCGAGGATGCGGACGGTGGTGAGGACGGAGTTGTAGGCCAGGGCCTCGCCTTCGGGCAGGTCGGCGACGAGGTCGGTGACGGCGGACTCGCCGCGACGCCAGAGGATCTTCATGAGGCGGAGCTCGGCTTCAGTGAGCGTGTTGGACTTTTTCGGAGGCATTTGTCCCGTCACTTATTAAGACGTAACAACTAAAGGATTAGTTATCCGCGGTCAAGGGGAATTTTGGGGGCTGGGGTAAGTGCTTTAGGGTTCGTGCTTTCCCAGGTCTGAGAATCCAGACCTGGGGCACCCATTTTTGTGCGGACTGGAAATGCGCGAAAGACACAAGCAGGTCCTTCGCTCCGCTTACCCCATGATTGCTTGCGCAATCATGGGGCCCCAAACGCGCTCCGCTCAGGATGACAAGTCTGGAGTTAGATCAATGAGTTACAGCAAGCAGGATTGGCTGGAGATGCGCTTAGAGTGAGGCTCGGGCGTGCGGGCGGGTTCGGCTGGCGGGCATGAGGAGGGAGTAGGTGATGGCTCCGGCGGGGATGAGGAAGGCGACCGAGCCGAAGACCCACATGATGGCAGCGCCGAGGGCCTGGTCGGGCAGGGGCTGGATGCCGAGGGGGTTGGGGTGGTCGACGTACCAGGTATAGACGGGGCGGTTGCAGAAGGCGAGGAAGGCGGAGAGGCCGGTGTTTACCACGTCGGCGGCGATGAGGTAGAGGAGCAGGCCCCAGTTGTTGGGGCGGCGGCGGGCGGGCCAGGGGCGGATGAGGCACCACCAGAAGAGCATGGCTGTGGAGAGGAAGCAGAGGTGCTCGATGTCGTGCCAGGTCTCGTTTTCGAGGGCGAAGTCGTAGGCCGCGGGCAGGTGCCAGCCGATGAAGACGAGGTTCATGGCGAGCCAGGCGACGCGCAGGCGGGTGAGCTGGTGTGCGAGGGCGCGGAGGAAGCGCGAGCGCAGCAGCGGGCCGAGGATGGGCTTGCGCAGGAAGCGGGGCAGACCGCGGAGCATGGGCACGATGGGCAGGCCGAGCCAGACGAGCGGCGGGACGACGGACATCAAAATCAGGTGCTCGATCATGTGCGCCGAGAGCAGGGCGTCGGCGACGGCCTCGAGGGGCGAGCCGATGGCGATCCAGAGCGACGCCAGGCCAGCGAGAAAGGCGAGCAGGCGTGTGGCATTGAACTGATCGGGGCGGGTTTTGCGGAGAGCGAGCCAGCCGCGCACGTAGAGCAGCGCGGGAAGGACGATGGCGAGGGTGAGGGCCCAGGGGAAGGTCCAGTCGGCGAAGAGCGGGTCGAGAGAGCCGGGCGGACTGGACGGGATGGGCGAAAGGACCACTGCGGGGCCGTTCTCCTAGTGAGCCGGCGCGGGAGCCGGACTGGCTGGCGGTTGAGGCGGCGTGGCGCGGGTGAGGGAGCGTGAGGCATCGGTGGCCGGGGCCTGGTTGCCTTCGCGCAGGGTGAGTAGGAAGGCGACGAGGGCGCGGGTCTCGGCGGGCGAGAGGGCGTTGCCGTAGGCGGGCATGTTGCCGCCACCCTGCAGGACCTGGCGGATCATCTGGTCTTCGGTCATGCGGTGGCGATGGCGTCGAGCGCGGGGCCGCGCTGGCCGCCGACGCCGCCGAGCGCAGTGGCAGTTGCGGCACTGCTTGTTCTGGAGCACGATGCGCGCCCTGGCGCTCGAGCGGCGTGCGGCCTTTGAGGTACTGCGGTGGGCGTGGGGTCGCCGGTCCACGCGTTCATGATGGGGCTCCACGGCGTGTAGGTGCCGAGGTGGGTGAAGACGGCGAGGGTGACGGCGATGACGGAGACCATGAGGACCGCGACGGGGCGGCGGGACCAGTGCTTTTCGCCTTCGCCGGCGACCAGAGGCAGCAGCAAGCATGGCGCCGATGACGACCACGGGCGCGATGAAGAGGAAGGGCGTTTCAAGCTCGGGCGGCAGGTAGGCGAGGACCGCGTAGATCCAGAGGAAGAAGAAGTCGGGCTTGGGCGCGGTCTGGATGATGGTGGGGTCGGGCTGGCCGCTGGGGCCGAAGGGGCCGAAGAAGATGGCGCAGGCGATGACGGCGAGGAGGATGGCGGCGGCGAAGACGGCGTCTTTCCATGCGGCGTCGGGGACGAAGGGCATGCCGGTCTTTGGCGGTGAGCTCGTGGTACTCGCGGTCGTAGGTGGCTTTGCGGACGATGCGGCCGGGCATGGGCCACTCGTTGACGCCGAGGCGGAGGACCATCCAGACATGGAGAGCGACGAAGGCGAGCAGCATGCCGGGAATGACGAAGACGTGGAGCGCGAAGAAGCGCGAGAGGGTTGCGCCGCCGATGATGGGGCCGCCGAGCATGCAGATGGACCAGCTGGCCGCCGATCCACGGGACGCGGCTGATGATGGATGCGCCGATGCCGAGGCCCCAGTAGGCGTCCTGGTCGAAGCGCAGGACCTGGCCGGTGAAGGCCATGCCGAGGGTGAGGAGGAGAAGGAAGACGCCGAGGATCCAGGTGAGCTCGCGGGGATATTTGTACGCGCCGAACAGGAAGACCTGGACCATGTGGATGAGCACGATGGCGACCATGAAGTCCGAACCCCAGCCGTGAATGGCGCGCAGACAGCCAGCCGAGCGGGATGTCGTGGTTGAGGAGCTGGAGGCTGGACCAGGCCTCGCCCGCGGAGGGCGTGTAGACCAGCGCGAGCAGGATGCCGGTGACGATCTGCAGCATGAAGAGCACGGTGGCGGCGCAGCCGAAGACATACCACCAGCTGGCGCTCTTGGGCGGCGTGGGATGCGCGGCGGCTTCGAGTGAGGGCTTCTCGAGGCCGAGGCGGCGCTCGAACCAGTCATAGACGCCGATGACGCGCTGCTTGAGGGTGGCTCATGCGTCGGACCTCGCGGCGTCAGCGGGCGGCGATCTGGATGAGCGGCTTTTTGTTGCGAGGCTTCGTTGGCGAGCGTGGGCATCTCGCCGGCGTTGATCATGAGGTTGCCGGAGACGATGGTGTACTGGTACTCGAAGAGGCCGCGCTCGGGCGGGCCGGAGGCGCGGGCTGCCGTCTTCGTAGTAGGCGCCGCCGTGGCAGGGGCACATGAAGAGACGCGACTGCGGGAACCAGCGGACCGGGCAGCCAAGGTGGGCGCAGTTGATGGCGAAGACCTGGAATTTTTGCCCGGAGACGCGGCGCACCCAGCAGGCGACCTTGGCGGTTTCGCCGTCGGAGACCGAGGTGACGGGATTGACGTAGTCGGCGAGGCGGGTTTCGCCTTCGGGAAAGTCGCCGACGGTGCCGAGCGAGATCCAGCTGTTGTAGCTCGAGTCGCGGCGCAGTGCGGGGCCGAGGAGGTAGCCGACCAGGGGCACGGCGAGGACCGCGCCGACCGCGCCGTTGAGGGCGAGCGAGAGCTTGAAGAGGAAGGCGCGGCGCGAGGATTGCGCCGCACGTTGCGGGCGAGACGGGCTGCGGAGAGGCGGGATCGTGAGGCGTGGTCATGGCTTGGCTTTCTCCGGGGCTGCGGGGACGGGCGTCGCGCCGACCGGGGCGGGGCTCATCGATGTGCGATGCTGCGCGAGCCAGGCGACGATGTCGTCGATTTCCTGCGCGGTGAGAGGACGCGCGGCGATGTATTTGCGCCAGTCGGGCGCGGACGTCTCAGGGTGCGCGGCGAGGATGATGGTGTGCAGAGTCTGGTCGTTGACGAGGGCGAGGTAGGAGGGATCGACGATGGAGTGGCCTGCGGTAGGCGTGCCGGCGCCTGCGGCGCCGTGGCAGCGGGCGCAGGCGGCCTGGTAGATCGCCGCGCCGCGGGTTGCGTCTCCGGCGGCGACCGCGTAGGGCGGAAGCGGGCGAGGGAAGCGCGGCGGAAGGCATGCTCCACTCGTGGGTCATGCCGTAGACGAGGGCATCGACCTGGGCATCGGTGAGCATGCCTCCCGCATGCTGAGAGAAGGCGGGCATGAGCGTGCCGGGAACGCCGTTGGCGACGGCGGCGCGGATGTTCGATGCGCCGGCGATGGCGAGAAACGTGGGTTGTTGAGCGCGAGGGCCGCGCCGCCGCGACCATCTTCCCCGTGGCAGGCGGAGCAGTTCTGCTTGTAGAGGGTGGCGAAGTCGGTTTGCTTGTCGGGGCGGACGACTTCATCGCTGGCGCGGGGATAGCCGGGCGCGGAGGCGCAGCCGGTGAGAGTCGCGGCGAGCGCGACAGCGGCGAGGCTGCCCAGGAGCGCGGACTTCATGCCGGACCGCCTTTGCCGTCGTTGTCTTCTTCGCCGAGGTTGGCGTGGAAGCCCGCGCGCACGGCGAAGGGCAGCGCCTGGAACTGCGGGGTGCGCACCTTGGCCTGCAGGTTGACGACGAAGCCGCAGACCAGGCCGAAGGCGATCTGCGAGGGGACGAACCAGAACCAGTCGATGCGCTGATTGAGGATGGGGCTGACGACGCCGAGCACGGAGGAGAGCAGGCCGGTCCAGAGCAGGGGAGCGATGAAGCCCGCGGTGAGGATAGGCTAGCGCGGGAACATGGGCAGCATGGCTCCGTAGAGCGAGGCCGACCAGCAGCGAGGTGATGGCGTGGATGGCGAGCGCGGCCAGCAGGCCCTCGATGTGGAACTGGGCGAGGAACTGATCGCTCTGCCCGGCCCAGCTGACGAAGCCGCCCGCGGCCATGCAGGTTCATGGCGTACCAGAGGCTGTGGTACTTGAGCAGACTGAAGAGGGTGGCGGGCACGATCATGGCAATGCCGCCGGCGATGCCGCCCTTGATGCCGGTGGAGAACTGGAAGGTTTCGACGGGCAGGATTTTGCGCTGGGTGTGGCTGAGGGGCAGGCGCTCGATGCGGGTGCGGGCGCTGGCGATCTGTGCGGGTTCTTCGGGGACGGAGATGATTTCAGCGGCCTCGACGGGGAGCACGTTGCGGAACCAGCCGACGGCGGCGGCCAGCGAGAGCAGCAGGCCGAGCAGACTGATGACGCCGCTGGTGACCATGCCCGTGATGATGAGCGTGACGCCGAGGCGAGCACGATGGGCCAGGCCGTGGGCAGCGGCATGTGGACGCCCGCGTGGCCGTTCTGGTTCTCGTGATCCATGCAGTACCTCGTGCGGGCCTAGCTGCCGAGGACGTAAACGACGGTGAAGACGACGACCCAGACGGCGTCGACGAAGTGCCAGTAGATGGAGAGGACTTCAAGCCGCTCGGCATGATGGCTGCTGACTTTGCCCGTGAGCGCGAAGACCAGCGCGAGGGACAGCATGATGAGGCCGACGATGACGTGCGAAGCGTGCAGGCCGACGAGCGAGTAGAAGGTGGTGCCGAAGAGATTGGTGTGGATGGTGAGGCCGTCGTGGTAGATGAGCTGGTACCATTCCTTGGCCGTGGACGCGAGGAAGAGCCGCCGAGCAGGACGGTTGCAGCGAGCCACGCGATGAAGCGCGGGACGCGGTCGCAGGCGCAGATCGTGGACGGCGAAGTGGACGGTGATGGAGCTCGAGAGCAGGCAGATGGTGGAGAAGATGGGCAGCTCGAGGACATCCTGCGGCGTGCGGTCCGGTGAGGCTTTTGCCGATGTAGAAGAGGTAGGCGACGACGAAGATGATGAAGATGGCGGACTCGGCGATGATGAGGCAGGCCATGCCCACGATGCCGCGCGAGGGCTGACGCCATTCTTCTGCCGGCGGGTGCGGGACGGCAACGGCTGCGGAGGTCATCGGCGGTCTCCTTTCTCCGCGAAATCTCTGTGGCGTGCAGGCGGACTATTCAAATTGCCCATCGGGCTCCTCCGGATGCTTGAGGTCCCAGAGCGGACGGCGGCTCTCGACGGTGGGCGTGACGGCGAAGTTGTAGCTGGGCGGCGGCGAATGCGGTGGCCCACTCGAGGGTCCAGGCATCCCAGGGATCGGGGCCGGACTTCTCGCCCTTGAAGTAGGAGAGACCAGGTTGTAGACGAAGAGCAGCGTGGCGACGGCCTGAAAGAGCGCGCCGCTGGAGACGATCATGTTCCAGATGGCCCAGCCGCGGTCGGCCTCGTAGGTGTAGATGCGGCGCGGCATGCCGAGCAGGCCGGGGATGTGCATGAAGTCGAAGGTGAGGTGGAAGCCGATGAGGAAGAGCCAGAAGTGCCACTTGCCGAGCGTCTCGGTGAGCATGCGGCCGGTCATCTTGGGATACCAGTAATAGAAGGCGGCGAAGATCATGAAGAGGATGGCGCCGACCAGCACGTAGTGGAAGTGAGCGACGACGAAGTAGGAGTTGCCGAGCTGCCAGTCGAAGGGCGCGACGGAGAGCATGATGCCGGTGAGTCCGGCGATGAGGAACTGGAAGAGGAAGCCGATGGCGAACATCATGGAGACGGTGAAGTGGATCTTGCCGCCCCAGAGGGTCGCCAGCCAGTTGAAGATCTTGATGCCGGTGGGCACCGAGATGACCATGGTGGCGAAGGTGAAGAAGGTGTTGGCGCCCGGGCCCATGCCGACGGTGAACATGTGGTGCGCCCAGACGCTAAGGCTGATGAAGCCGATGCCGACCGAGGCCGCGACCATGGCGGGGTATCCGAAGATGGCCTTGCGCGAGAAGACGGGAATGATCTCGTTGGCGAAGGCGAAGGCGGGCAGCACGAGGATGTAGACCTCGGGGTGGCCGAAGATCCAGAAGAAGTGCATCCAGAGAACGGCGGAGCCGCCGGCCTGGGTATCGAAGAAGTGGGCGCCGAGGTAGCGGTCGAGCATGAGCATGATCTGCGCGGCGGTGAGCGGGCTGATGGTGACGAAGACCAGGCCGCTGGTGACCAGATAGAGCCAGACCAGCAGCGGCATGCGCGTGAGCTTCATGCCCGGGCAGCGCATGCAGAGGGTGGTGGCGACGATGTTGAGCGCGGTGCCGATGGAGCCGATGCCGGAGAGGAAGATCGACGAACGTCCAGTAGTCGGTGCTGTGGCCGGGCGAAAAGACGCGCGCGGTGAGCGGAGCGTAGGCGAACCAGCCTACGTCGGGCGCGGTGCCGGCGCCGTAAAGGCCGCTGCCGCCGAAGTAGCTGAAGTAAAGCAGCAGGCCGCCAAAGGCGGAGATCCAGAAGCTGAAGGCGTTCAGGCGCGGGAAGGCCATGTCGCGCGCGCCGATCATCAGCGGGATAAGGTAATTGCCGAAGCCGAAGAGGATGGGCATGCCCACGAAGAAGACCATGGTGGTGCCGTGCATGGTGAAGAGCTGATTGAAGACCTCGGGGCGAGACGAAGTGGTTGTTGGGGACCAGCAAGCTGGACGCGCATCAGCAGGGCTTCGAACGCCGGCGACGACCAGAAAGATCAGCGCGTAGCCGATGTACATCAGGCCGATCTTCTTGTGGTCGACCGTGGTCACCCAGTCCTGCAGGACGTCGAAGAAGCCAGCGTCGCGCGCGGGGAGCGAGTGCTGGATCGATGTCTGTAGCCGGTCGTGTTTGCGTTGCCATGGTTCTGCCTTCTCGTGGTGCTAGTGGAGCGTCATCAGGTATGCGGTGACGGCGTCGAGGTCGTGGTCGTTGAGGTGCATGGCCGGCATCAGCGCCCCGGGCTTGAAGGTGGCGGGGTCGTTGATGAAGGCGCGAAGGTTTTCCGGGTTGTTGATGCACGGAGCCGGAGGCGATGGTGTCGCGGCTGGCGACGTGGGTCAGATCGGGGCCGAAGATCCCGTGGCCGCTGGTGCCGGAGACGGTGTGGCAGTTGATGCAGGCGTTGTGCTCGAAGACGGCGCGGCCCTCGGCGACGGCTGGGTCGTTCGCGGCGGGCTGCTTCTGCTGCGCGACCCAGGCGGCGAACTTGTGCGGGCGTGTCGGCGTAGACGCGGAGGAGCATCTTGGCATGCTGCGATGCCGCAGTATTGGGCGCACTGGCCGAGATAGAGGCCGGCGTGGTCGGGATCGATCCACATGGTATTGACGCTGTTGGGAATCAGGTCCATTTTGCCGGCGAGGCGGGGCACCCAGAAGCTGTGGTCGGTATCGGCCGAGGACATGGTGAGGTAGGTGGGCGTGGGGTGATTGGGATCGCTGACTGGGAATGTGCAGCTCGTTGGCGGTGACGATGCCGAGCTTGGGATAGCGATATTCCCACCAGAACTGGTGGCCGATGACGGTGACATCGAGCGCTGTGGCGGGCTTGGGCGCGCTCTGGGTGGCGAAGATGACGCGGGCGGTCGACAGAAAGAGCATGACCACGATGAGGATGGGGATGACGGTCCAGGAGAGCTCGATCTGGTTGCTGCCGTAGATCTGCGCGGGCTCGCGGGCGGTGTACGCCGCGGCGATGGCGGAAGCGGATGAGGGTATAGAGCAGCAGTCCGGCGACGACGAGGAAGATGGCGCGCGCAGATGCCGAGCACCAGCATCGAGAGGCCGAAGATGGAGCGGGCCGGCGAGGCCTGGGGCGCAAAGATGCTGGTGGAGGACTGGGCGAACCAGAGGGCGAGTGTGTTGTGCAGGCCATCTGGATATAACCCGGCTGCGAGGCTCGCATAGAGCGAACCGGGCGTCGCGAGGCTGGGAGAAAACAGCATTGCGATCCTCACCTGCAACTGCAGCGGGCGGTTGAGCGCAGACTCGACACGGCCCGGTGAAGGCAGAAGACTGGACAGAAGCCGCGCGGTCGAGTGGCCGCCCGGCTACCAAGATAGAAAGACTAGCTCACTACCGAGGATCAGTCCTTCTGGAAAGTGGGTGCATAAAAATGCGAAATAAAGAGGAGCGGCGGCGGAGCATGAGGAGCTTGCCGTGTAGCGGAACTGCCGCAACCCTTTCCACTCTCAGAGAGTAACACTCCGCGCGCGGGCGCTGTATCGCACTGCGCGAGCCGATGGACTGGCGTTTCGCAGACTGGGACCGCTAGTCTCACGATGGGAAACCCGGTCCCGCGCTTACTGGCGCTGCATGGTGTAGTCGGCTGTTGGCGTGTCTTGGCGCCGGCCTGCGCAGGCGTGGGAAGCTGGCTGCGATCCCATCCTCCGCCGAGGGCCTGGACCAGCTGCACGGCGGAGAGCATCTCCTCCACCTGGAGGCTGTTGAGGGTGACTGCTGGTTGCTGAGCAGCGTGGTCTGCGCGGTGACGACATCG
The DNA here is from genome assembly GCA_963783925.1 of uncultured Acidobacteriaceae bacterium. Lineage (GTDB taxonomy): Bacteria > Acidobacteriota > Terriglobia > Terriglobales > Acidobacteriaceae > Telmatobacter. The sequence goes on from CAWAPM010000002.1 coordinate 92,611, forward strand.
ACATAGGGATCGACGCCGGTGTTGTAGCGCTGCGTTTCGAGGTCGAGAAATTCCTGCGAGGACTTGACGGCTTCCTGCTGCTCGGAGAATCTGCTGCGAATAGATGCGCGTGGCGGCGAGCGCGTCCTCGACCTGCTGGAAGGCGGTGAGCACGGTCTGGCGGTAGGTGGCGAGGTCGGCGTTGTAGTGCGCCTCGTACTGGTGCAGTTCGGCGCGGTAGAGGCCGCCGTCGAAGATGGTCTGCGAGGCGGAGGGGCCGATGGACCAGAAGCGGCTGGGCCAGTCGAAGAGGTGCTTGAACGTGGAGCTCTCGAAGCCGCCGGCGGCGGAGAGCGTGACCTGGGGGAAGAATGCGCCGTAGCCGATGCCGATGGTGGCGTTGGCCTCGGCCAGGGTGCGCTCGGCGGCGGCCACGTCGGGACGGCGCTCGGCAAGCTGCGAGGGCACGCCGGTGGGAATGGCGGGCGGCGTGTAGACCATGGGCTTGACGGGGATGGAGAAGTCGGTGGCGACCTTGCCCAGCAGCATGGCGATGGCGTGCTCGTACTGCGCGCGCGAGAGGCCGACGTTGATGGCGGAGGCCTGCGCGGCTTGAGCGTGGTCTTGGCCTCGACGACGGAGATGTAGTCGCCGGTGCCGGCGTCGTAAGCGCCCTGCGCGGAGTCGAGGGCCTTCTGGTCGGCGGCGACGGTGTCGTTCAGGATCTGCTGCAGCATGTCCTGGCCGCGAATCTCGAAGTAGTACTGGGCGAGGCTGGCCTGCTCGGTGAGCTTTTCGAGCTCGAGGTCGGCGGCGCTGGCCTGCGCGGCGTATTGGGCTTCGCGCACTTCGTTGCGAATCTTGCCGAAGAAGTCGGGCGTCCAGGTGACGTCGAGCGGGAGCCGACCAGAGCGTGGAGGTCTTGCCCGGTATTGGCCGTGCGAGGAGTTGCTGCAGATTGGCCGGAGCTGCGCGAGCGGTTCCACGAGGGACCGGCGGTGACGGTGGGCCAGTACTGCGCGCGCGCTTCGGCGATGAGCGCGCGCGCCGCCATGAAGTTCTCGAAGGAGACGCTTGATGTTCTGGTTGTTGATGTTGAGCTGCTCTTCGAGCGCGTTCAGCTCGGGCTCGTTGAAGATCTCCCACCAGTTGCCGCGGATCATGGCGTCCTGCGGGCTGGCGACCTTCCAGCCGTCGGCGTCCTGGAAGTTGACGGTGGACTCCTTGTAGTTGGGCGCGGTGACGGCGGGCGGCGCGGGCGCGTGGTAGGGCGGGCCGACGCGGCAGCCGGAGAGCAGAGCCAGCAGTGCAGGCAGCGACGGCCAGAATGCATGCGGCGACGTCGATGTTTTGCGATTCAAGCATGGTCATACTCTCTCTTGCGTTCAGGACGTGGCTCCTTCGGCCTCGCGATCGGCATGTCGCATCGGGATCTGCCCAGCGCGCGGAGGCGCAGGCGGTCCAGCGCCAGGTAAACAACCGGCGTGGTGTAGAGCGTGAGCAACTGGCTGAGCAGCAGGCCGCCGACGATGGTGATGCCCAGCGGCCGGCGCAGCTCGGAGCCGGTGCCGGTGCCGAAGGCCAGCGGCAGCGCGCCGAAGATGGCGGCCATGGTGGTCATCAGAATGGGACGGAAGCGCAGCATGCAGGCTTCGAAGATGGCGTCGTGGGTGTTCTTGCCCTCGCTCGCGCTCGGCCATGCAGCGCGAAGTCGATCATCATGATGGCGTTCTTCTTCACGATGCCGATGAGCAGGATGATGCCGATGATGGAGATGACGTTGAGATCGATGTGGAAGAGCATGAGCGCCAGCATGGCGCCGACGCTGGCCGAGGGCAGCGTGGAGATGATGGTGAGCGGATGGACCAGGCTCTCATAGAGGATGCCGAGCACGATGTAGACGGCCAGCAGCGCGGTGATGACGAGGTACTTCTCGGTGGCCAGCGAATCCTGGTAGGCCTGCGCGGTGCCGGCGAAGAAGCCGTGGATGGTGGATGGCATGCCGAGGCTCTGCTCCATGCGCTGAACTTCGACGCGTGGCGTCGCTCAGCGACATGCCGTTGGCCAGGTTGAAGGAGACGGTGACGGACGGGAACAGGCCGGTGTGGTTGACCTGCAGCGGCGTGGTGCCGGTCTGCGGCTTTCATCACGCTCAGCAGCGGCGAGATCTGTATTGAGTGCCCGCGGTGGTGGCGCGAGCTGCGGCGGCGTGAAGTAGATGTTATTGAGCTGCGACGGATCCTGCCAGTACTGCGGCGCTACTTCCATCACCACGTAGTACTGGTTGAGCTGGGTGTAGATGACCGAAACTTCCGACTGGCCGAAGGCGCTGTAGAGCGAGCGAGTCGAGCGACTGCGCGGTCTGGCCGAGACGCGCGGCGGTGATGCGGTCGTAGGTGAGCATCTCCTGCAGGCCGCCGTTCTGCTGGTCGGTGTTGACGTCCTGCAGGCCGGGCAGCTTCTTCATGTTGGCCAGCAGGATCGGACCCCAGTGGAACAGATCGCTGATGTTGTCGGCCTGAATGGTGTACTGGTAGAGCGCTGCGCTGGAGCGGCCGCCGATGCGCAGGTCCTGCGCCGGCTGCAGAAACGCCGAGGCGACGGGGAGCCGGTTCATCTTGGGACGCAGGCGGTTGATCACGTCCATGGCGGACGACTTTGCGCTCCGGTGCCGAGCGGCTTGAGCGCGATGTAGATGAAGCCGCCGTTGCTGGAGCCGTTGCCGCCGGTGTAGGCGTTCACATGCTCGACCGCGGGATCGGCCTTGATGATGCCGACCAGCTGCTGAACGGAGAAGTTCATGAAGGGGAAGGAGGCATCCTGCGGCCCCTGCACGCCGCCGACGATGGAGCCGGTGTCCTGCTGCGGGAAGAAGCCCTTGGGGATGCGCACGATGACGACAACGTTGAGCGCGATGGTGAGCGCGAGCACGATGAGCATGAGAACAGGATTGTCGAGCACCCAGGAGAGCGAGTGGCGGTAGATCCGCGACAGGCCGTTGAAGAAGCTCTCGCTGGTGCGGTAGAACCAGTTGTGCTGCTCGCCCTCCTTGTGCGGCTTTGAGCAGGTGCGCGCACATCATGGGCGTGGTGGTGAGCGAGATGACCATGGAGATCACGATGGCCGTGGAAAGCGTGACGGCGAACTCGCGGAAGAGCCGGCCGACGATGCCGCCCATCATCAGGATGGGAATGAAGACGGCGATCAGCGACATGCTGATGGAGAAGACGGTGAAGCCGATCTCCTGCGCGCCCTTGAGCGCGGCGCGCGAACGGGCTCCATGCCGGCCTCGAGATGGCGCGTGATGTTTTCCATGACCACGATGGCGTCGTCGACGACGAAGCCGGTGGCGATGGTGAGCGCCATGAGCGAGAGATTGTCGAGGCTGTAGCCGAACAGGTACATGGCGGCGAAGGTGCCGATCAGCGAGACGGGCACGGCGACGCTGGGGATGAGCGTGGCGCGCGGGCTGCGCAGAAAGATGAAGACCACCAGCACGACCAGAATGACCGAGCCGATCAGGGTGCGTCTCGACATCGCGCACGGAGGCGCGGATGGTGGTGGTGCGGTCGAGCACGAGGTGGTCTTGATGCCTTGGGCAGAACCGCCTCAAGGAATGGAAGCTGCGCCTTGATGCGGTCGACGGTCTCGATGATGTTGGCGCCGGGCTGGCGGAAGATGATGATGAAGACGGCGCGGGTGCCGTCGATGATAGCCCGCGGTGCGCAGGTTCTGGGTGGAATCGACGACATCGGCGACGTCAGAGAGGCGCACCGCCGCGCCGTTGTGATAGCCGACGATCAGAGGCTGGTACTGGGCGGCCTTGGAGATCTGATCGTTGGTGAGATGTCTTCGGTGACGCCGTCGTCAGAGAGCTGGCCGCGCGGCTCATGCGAGTTCTGCAGGCTGAGCACGGACTCGACCGATTGCCGAGCGTGAGGCCGAAGCTCTCGAGCTTTTTGGGATCGACCTCGACGCGCACTGAAGGCGTTGCGCCGCCGCCAGCGAAGACCTGGCCCACGCCCTGAATCTGAGAGAGCTTCTGCTCAAGGATGGTGGAGGCGAGATCGTAGATCTTGGTGACGTCGTATTTGTTGGAGGTGAGGCCGAGGATCATGATGGGCGCGTCGGCCGGGTTCACCTTGCGATACGACGGGTTTGAGGGAAGGTTGGCGGGCAGATAGGTGCGCGCGGCGTTGATGGCGGCCTGCACGTCGCGGGCTGCGCCGTCGATGTTGCGGCTCAGATCAAACTGCAGCGTGACGTTGGTGCTGCCGAGGGAACTGGACGAGGTCATCTCGGTGACGCCGGCGATATGGCTGAACTGGCGCTCGAGCGGCGTGGCCACGGAGGCGGCCATGATCTGCGCGCTGGCGCCGGGCAGGCCGGCGTTCACGCTGATGGTGGGGAAATCGACCTGAGGGAGCGGCGAAACCGGCAGCACCGTGAAGGCCACCGCGCCGGCGATCGCCACGGCGATGGTGAGCAGCGTGGTGCCGATCGGGCCGCTTGATGAATGGAGACGAGAGGCTCATGCAGGCTCGGCTCCGGGCTGTGCTGCGGATGGGGCGCCGGGCGTCGGCGACTGATTGCGCGGGGCGGTGTGCGAGGGGCTGCGGCCGGTGATGCGCTGCCCGAGCCGGTCAAAGAAGATGTAGATGACCGGCGTGGTGTAGAGGGTGAGGACCTGGCTGAGCAAGAGGCCGCCGACCATGGCGATGCCGAGGGGCCGGCGCAGCTCCGAGCCGAGGCCCGTGCCCATGGCCAGCGGGAGGCCGCCGAGCAGCGCGGCCATGGTGGTCATCATGATGGGACGGAAGCGCAGCAGGCTGGCCTCGTAGATGGCGTCGGTGGAGGATTTGCCGTGCTCGCGCTCGGCTTCGAGGGCGAAGTCGACGATCATGATGCCGTTCTTCTTGACGATGCCGATGAGCAGGATGATGCCGATGATGGCGACGACGGTGAGATCCTGGCGGAAGAGCATGAGCGCGAGCAGCGCGCCCACGCCGGCCGAGGGCAGCGTGGAGAGAATGGTGATGGGGTGGATGAAGCTCTCATAGAGCACGCCGAGCACGATGTAAACCGTGACCAGCGCGGCCAGGATGAGCAGCGCCTCATTGGAGAGCGAATTGCTGAAGGATGCCGCGGTGCCCTGAAAGCCGGCCTGCAGGCTGGCGGGGAAATGCATGTCCTTCGGCGACCTTGTTGATGTCCGCGATGGCGGTGCCGAGCGATGCGTTGGGCGCGAGATTGAAGGAGACGGTGACCGAAGGGAACTGGCCCTGGTGATTGATGGAGAGCGCCTCGGTGGTGGGCGTGGCCGTGGTGAAGGCGCTGAGCGGAACGGCGTTGGAGCGCGCGGTGGTCGATGGTTGAAGTGTTCGGCTGAGGCGCCGGCGGTGGCGCCGAGGACGCCGGGCGGGCGCGGAGATCGCACCGCGAGGACGGCGTGTAGCTGCACCGAAGTGGTGAGCGCATTGGAACCGGCCGAGGCCGATGCCGAGGAAGAGAACGACGTGACGGCGCCGGCGCCGGTGGCGCCGGAAGATGCGTTGGACTGGATGTAGAGGTCGCTCAGCTTCCTGGGATCGCGCTGCCACTGCGGGCTGCGTTTCGAGAATGACGTGGTACTGGTTGAGCTGCGTGTAGAGGGTGTTGATCTCGCGCTGGCCGTAGGCGTCGTAGAGGGTGTTGTCGATGGTGGTGGGCGCAATGCCGAGGCGCGAGGCGGTGACGCGGTCGATCATCAAGCGAGATGGCGCGCGCGCCGGTCTGCTGATCGGTGGCGACGTCTTCGAGCTCGGGCAGCTTCTTGAGCTGCGGCGACGAATTTGTTGGTCCACTCGTTGAGCTCGTCGGTGTCGGGATCTTCGAGCGTGTACTGATACTGGGTGCGGCTGACGCGGTCGTCGACGGTGATGTCCTGCACCGGCTGCATGTAGAGATGAATGCCGGAGACCTGCTGCAGGTTGTTCTGCAGGCGGCGGATGACGTCGGAGGCGCTGATGTGGCGCTGGTTGAGCGGCTTGAGATTGATGGAGAAGCGGCCGCTGTTGAGCGTGGTGTTGGTGCCGTCGGCGCCGATGAACGAGGAGAGGCTCTCGACCGCGGGGTCGTTGAGGATGACGCGCGCGAGCGCCTGCTGGTGCGCGGCCATGGCGGCGTAGGAGATGGATTGCGAGGCCTGCGAGATGCCCTGAATGACGCCCGTATCCTGCACCGGGAAGAAGCCCTTGGGAATGACGATGTAGAGGACGATGGTGAGCACGAGGGTGCCCAGGGCGACGAGCAGCGTGATGGTCTGGAAGCGCAGCACGACGCTTCAGAGTGCGGCCGTAGAAGGCGATCATGCGCTCGAACATTTTTTCCGACGCATGGTAGAAGCGGGACTGCTGCTCCTCCGGGGTGTGCCGCAGAATGCGCGAGCACATCATGGGCGTAAGCGTGAGGGAGACGACGGCGGAGATGATGATGGTGACGGCGAGGGTGACGGCGAACTCGCGGAAGAGCCGGCCGACGACATCGCCCATGAAGAGCAGCGGGATGAGCACGGCGATGAGCGAGACGGTCAGCGAAACGATGGTGAAGCCGATCTGCCCGGCGCCCTTCAGCGCGGCCTCTAGCGGGGCCATGCCCTCTTCGAGGTAGCGGGCAGATGTTCTCGATCATCACGATGGCGTCGTCGACGACGAAGCCGGTGGAGATGGTGAGCGCCATCAGCGAGAGGTTGTCGAGGCTGTAGCCGAGCAGGTACATCACGCCGAAGGTGCCGACCAGCGAAAGCGGCACGGCGATGCAGGGAATGATGGTGGCGCGAAGGCTGCGCAGGAACAGGAAGATGACCATCACGACGAGGCCGATGGTGAGCATCAGCTCGAATTCGACATCGTTGACCGAGGCCTGAATGCTGGTGGTCATGTCGGTCATGGTGGTGACCTGGATCGAAGCCGGGAGATTGGCCTCGAGCTGCGGCAGGATCGCCTTGATCCGCTTGACGACGAGTGATGGTGTTGGCGCCGGGCTGGCGCTGGATGTTGAGAATGACGGCGGGCGTCTGGTTCATCCACGCGGCCTGGCGCGTGTTTTCCACGCCGTTGACGACATTGGCGACATCTCTGACGAAGACCGGCGCGCCGTTGCTGTAGGCGATGACGACGTTCGTGTAGTCCTCGGCGTCGGTGATCTGGTCGTTGGCGTCGATCTGGTAGTCCTGGCGCGGGCCGTCGAAGTTGCCCTTGGCGGAGTTGACGCTGGCCTGCAGTGAGCGCGGTGCGCACGTCCTCCAGGTTGAGGCCGTAGGAGGAAAGCTGCACCGGATTGACCTGAATGCGCACCGCGGGCTTTTGTCCGCCGCTGATGCTGACCAGTCCGACGCCGGTCAACTGCGAGATTTTCGGGGCAAGGCGGGTGTCGACGAGATCCTCGACCTGCGGACAGAGGCATGGAGTCTGACGTGATGGCCAGGGTGAGCACGGGCGCATCGGCCGGATTGGTCTTGTTGTAGACCGGCGGGGTGGGCAGATCGGAGGGCAGAAAGCTTTGCCCGGCGTTGATGGCGGACTGCACTTCTTCTTCGGCCACGTCGATGTCGAGCGAGAGATTGAACTGCAGCACGATGACCGAGACGCCGCCGGAGCTGGTGGAGGTCATCTGGCTGAGGCCCTGCATCTCGCCGAACTGGCGCTCGAGCGGGGCGGTGACGGTGGTGGCCATCACGTCGGGGCTGGCGCCGGGATAGAACGTGAGCACCTGGATGGTCGGGTAGTCGACCTCCGGCAGCGCGGAGATCGGCAGCTGGAAGAAGGCGACGATGCCGACGAGCAGAATGGCGGCCATCAGCAGCGCGGTGGCGACCGGCCGCAGGATGAATGGGCGGGATGGATTCATGGCGCGGTGGTCTCCGCCGTGCCGGAGGTGGTGGGCAGCTTGACCTTGGAGAGAGTGACCTGGGAGCCGTTCTGGAGCTTCTCAAAGCTGCTGTTGGCCACCACATCGCCGGCTTCAATGCCCTGAACGGCGGTGTTGCCGTTGTCGCTGACGCCGGTCTTGACGGTGCGCATGACGGCCTTGCCGTTCTGGATGAGGTAGACGAAGTCGGTGCTGCCGTTGTGCTGGATGGCGGAGGAGGGAATCAGCGTCTGGTTGTTGAGCGTGTTGACGAGCAGGCGCGTGTTCACGAACTGGTTGGGGAAGAGCATGCCGGTCGTGGTTGTCGAACGTGGCGCGCAGCTTGACGGTGCCGGAGGTGGTGTCGATCTGGTTGTCGATGGTGATGAGCTTGCCGGTGGCGAGCAGAGTCTGCTGGGAGCGGTCCTAGGCATCGACCGGCAGCGGCTTGCCGCCCTTGAAGTGCTTCAGCACGTCCGGCAGGCTGTCTTCAGCCAGGGTGAAGATGACGGTGATGGGCTGGACCTGAGTGACTACGACCAGGACAGTGGTGGAGTTGGCGGTGACCAGGTTGCCGGGATCGACCAGGCGCAGGCCGACGCGGCCGCTGATGGGCGAGGTGATGTGGCAGTAGCCGACCTGGACCTTGTCGTAGTCGACCGTGCCCTGATCGTTCTTGACCGTGCCCTGGTCCTGGAGGACGAGCTTTTCCTGATCCTCGAGGGTCTGGCGGGGAATGGCGTTCTTGGCCCAGGCCTGCTGGTAGCGCGCCAGATCCATCTGGGCCTCGGCCAGCAGGTTCTGATCGCGCTCGAGGCTGCCCTCGGCCTGGGCGAGTTGGGCCGCGTAGGGCCTCGGATCGATGTCAATGAGCGGGTCGCCCTTGCGGACATTCTGGCCTTCGCGATAGTGGACGGCCGTGATGACGCCGGTGACCTGGGCCGTGACCTGGTCGGTGTAGACAGGCGTGACGGTGCCGATGGCGTCCTGGTAAACGCCGATGGAGCCGGTATGCGCGGTGGCCTCGGTTACCGGCACGCTGCCGGACATCGCGCCGCGCCGCCCGCCGCCAGCGGCAGCCTGGCTCTTGTTGTGCTGGGAGATGACCCAGTAGAAAAGCAGGCCGAACCCCAGCAGAACCACGACCCACACCCACAGATGGCGGCGGTGCTGGGTCGGTTCGTTGGGGTCTGGGGAGCCTGCAGGACGTGCGCTCGAAGCAGACAATGACTGATCCATTTGGTCTCGCGTAAAAAGTCTCAGAGTTGTGTTGCGTGACAATCCGTTGTGCAGCCTGAAGATACCGGGAGACGGCGGAGCAATGCGCGGGCCGATGCGTGGAACGGGCAACCGCCACCGCAGGAACCCACTGCGTGCTGTCGGGCGCCTTGCTGCGTGGATCGATCACGGCAGCAAATGCAATGACGGCGCACCAGCAAGCCTACCCTATATAGGACGCAAAGATGGGGTAAATAGTCGAACGAGCCGGGAGGCAAGAGACGACAAACGAGAATGCCGGGCGGGAGTTCGAGCGCGGTGAAGGCAGGCATCCTGAGCGGTCCTTGGACGAGGATGAGATTCCCTGGGGGCCCGTCGCTGGTACTGAGGGCGAGTTGCACATTGCGGTACTTGATCGCACGGGATTTGGGAGCCAGGCGTCTGGCGGGGGCACACGAGCGGTCCGGCCGGAGAGATGAGGTCCGGCGGCGAATTCCTAGAGCCTATGCGAGGGAGCGCCGCGCAACTGCTGCAGTGCATGGTTAACTTTCTATGCGGACGATTCTATGGACGCGATGGCGATGAGCCGGGTGTGCTGCCCACTGCCCGCCCGAACAGGATTCTCCTCTAACGAAGTGAAATGGCGGAAAACGACAGAATGAATGGTGGGTGGTGCACGAAGGTAGGCGGGCTGTTGCTGGCGTTCGCAGTGCCGGTGTGGAGCGCGGCTCCTGCGCGGCCCGCGGCGAAGGTGCCGTTCGCGGATGTGGACACGATTGTGCAGGCGGCTATCGACCAGGGCAAGATGCCCGGCGCCGTTGTGCTGATTGGCCATAACGGCAAAGTCATTTTTCGCAAGGCGTACGGCTCGCGCTCGCTCGAGCCCACGCGCGAACCGATGACGGTTGACACGATCTTCGATCTCGCATCGTTGACCAAGTGCATCGCCACGACCACGGCGGTGATGCAGTTGTTTGAGTCAGGACGCATCAAGCTGAACGATCCGGTGGCCGCGTATTTGCCAGAGTTTGCGCAGAACGGCAAGGGCCAGATCACGGTTCGCGAATTGATGACGCACTACTCCGGCCTGGCGCCCGATCTCGATTTGAAAGAGCCGTGGAGTGGCAAAGAGACCGCGTTCGCGATGGCCATGGCTTCCAAGCCGGTGAACCCGGCCGGTGTGCGCTTTGTTTATAGCGACATCAACTTTGAGACGCTGGGCTTTCTCGTTGAGCAAATTACCGGGATGCCGCTCAACGAATACGCGACCGAGCACATCTTTGCGCCGCTCGGTATGCGCGATACCAGTTTTCTTCCTCCCGCTGCATGGAGGCCGCGCATCGCGCCGACGCAATATGACGAGAATGGCAAGATGCTGCGCGGCGTCGTTCATGATCCGACTGCGCGGCGCATGGGCGGCGTGGCAGGGCATGCAGGACTGTTCTCGACCGCCGACGATCTCGCGCGATTCGCGGAGGATCTGCTGCACGGCCACACTGTGCTGAGCGAAGCGGCTATCGAGAAGATGTCCACTCCGCAGCAACCCGCCAACGCCGCCAGTCTGCGCGGTCTGGGCTGGGACATCGATTCGCCATTCGCTAGCAATCGCGGCGAACTGCTGCCGGTTGGCTCATTCGGGCACACGGGCTTCACGGGCACTTCGCTTTGGATCGATCCGGTCACGGATACCTACATCATCCTGCTGACCAATGCTGTGCATCCGAATGGCAATGGATCGGTGATTTCGCTGCGGACACGCCTTGCGACGGCAGTGGTGCACTCGCTCCATCTCACCGTGAGCGAGCAGGACAAAGATCGGCTGGCGCGCATCACGGGATACAACGAATCGATGATGGCCGAGCGGCGGGTAACGGCGCGCAATGGATCGGTCAAGGCAGGCATCGATGTTCTGGAAGAGCATGCGTTTCGCGAGCTGCATCCCGGATGAGGCCCATCCGGTGCGCATTGGGCTGGTGACCAACCAGACCGGCCTCGATGCCGGCGGACGCCGCACGACTGATGTGCTGGCACACGCGCCGGGCATCCGGCTGACCGCGATCTTCAGCCCGGAGCACGGCATTGCCGGAATGCTCGATACGACGGCGATCGGCAACTCGCGCGATGCGGCGACGGGCGTGCCGGTCTACAGCGTCTACGGCGATACGGACGCGAAGCGGCGGCCTACTGCCGAAGAGCTTGCCGACGTCGATGTGATCGTCTACGACATTCAGGATGCCGGCGTGCGGTTCTACACCTACGAGACCACGCTTGGATATTTTCTTGAAGCGGCGGCCAAAGCGGGCAAGGAGATGGTGGTGCTGGACCGGCCCAACCCGATCGGCGGCAGCTATGTGCAGGGGCCGATCGTCGATGCGGGCAGCGAATCGTTCGTGAGCTACTGCGCGGGTTCCGGTGCGCCACGGCATGACCATGGGCGAACTCGCGCGCTTGTTCAACGGCGAGCGCCACTCGGCGCAAAGCTGACCGTGGTGCCGATGGAAGGCTGGATGCGCGGCGATTGGTTCGATTCGACGGGCCAGAGTGTGGACGAATCCCTCACCCAATATGCGCAGCCTTACGGAAGCAACGCTGTATCCGGGCATCGGCATGATTGAGGGCGCGAATATTTCGGTGGGGCGCGGCACGGACACGCCATTCGAACTTGTTGGCGCGCCATGGATCGCGGCTGGCGCACTGGCTGATTACCTGAATGCGCGGGAGATTGACGGCGTGCGCTTCGTTCCGGTTCAGTTCACGCCGAATTCCTCGGAGTATGCAAACCAGTTATGCGGTGGCGTGAACATATTGCTCACGGCGCGCGACAGCCTTGACGCGCCGGAGTTGGGTCTGGAAATTGCCGCCGCGCTGCGCACTCTTTACCGAGGACAATTCAAGGCAGAGCAGATTGGCGCGCTGATGCGCGACGAGGCTGCGCTGAAGGCGTTGTTGGCGGGCGAGGATCCGCGCCGCATTGACGAAGACTGGCAGGATGCAGACGTGAGGTTTGGAGCGGCGCGCGCGAAATATCTGCTGTACGGAGTGGATGGGCAGTGATTGCGGGCTGATTTGAGCGACGGGCGCTGGATTCGTGCGATCGTGATGTTGCGATTGAGCGGTTGCTCAGAGTCGGTTCTTGCCTTGCACAATGACTTCTTCGACATCCAGCGAAGTGGCGCCGTCGCGCCAATGAAAGCGAATTAGATCTGCTGGTGCGCCAATCTGGAGCAGGCCGCGCGCACCTAGAAAACTTCCCGGATTCGCGGTCGCCATCTGCAGAGCGTCGCCGAGGCTGAAGCCGGTGTGCGCGGCGACGTTGGCGACGCAGTCCTTGAGCGCTGTGGTCGCGCCGGCAAGATAGTTCTGCCCGGAAATGCTGATGTGGCCGTCGGGATGGAGATCGACGTTGCCGCCGACGGGTGTTTCGTACGTGCCCGGCGGAAGCCCTGCGAGGGCCACGAGATCGGAGATCAGGATGGCGCGCTGCGCTGTCTTGGCGCGCAGCATGGCAGTGAACGTGTCAGCGGGAAGATGACGACCATCGGCGATGAAGGTTGCTGTGAGCCGATCCTCTGCGAGCTGCGTCCAGATGAGGTTGGGGTGGCGCGGCAGCGTGTTGGCCACGCCGTTGCCGAGATGTGTGGAGAGGCGTGCGCCGGCATCCACGGCTGCGCGAATCTGATTGGCGCTCGCACCAGTGTGACCGATGGAGACGAGAACGCCGAGCGCACAAACTTCGCGGATGTACGCAGGAGCTTCAGGGGAATGCGGCGAGAGTGTCACCATGCCCACCAGGCCGCCAGAGGCGGCTTGCCAGCGATGGAACTCGGCGATGTCCGGCGGGCGCACGTGCTCCAAAGGATGCGCACCGCGCGGACCATCTTCGGGCGCGATGTGTGGGCCCTCGACGTGTACGCAGGGAATCATGTGCGCGAGAAGCGAGTCAGCTTTGCGTGCGGCGGCGATGATGGAGAGGTTGCGAACGATCTTCTGTTCCGAGGCGGTGATGAGAGTCGGCAGGAATGTGGTCACGCCGGAGGCAAGCACGCTGCGCGCCAGGCTGCTGACGGTATCGACGGTGAGATCGTCGGCGTTGATATCGTCACCGCGATAGCCGTTGACTTGCAGATCAATCAGCCCCGGAGCGATCCAGGCTGTCTCGTCGTCAGCGCCTGCTTTGATGCCAGTGATGCGGCCGTCTGCATACTTGATGATGAGCGATTTTCCGGTGTGAGGATCGCGGCCGGCTAACGATTCTTCCATAACATCGATCGTACTTGATTCCGTGCGCAGTCTTGATGAGACGTCTTGCGGTCTAGATCTTTGCGGCTGAGTCCGGATCGAGATAAAGCACACAGCGGGGATGCGTGCGCAGCGCGCTGGCGGGACACATGGGACTGATGGGCTCACGCAATGTGCGCCGGACGGCTTCTCGCTTGAGCGAGCCGGGCACGGTGCAGAAGATCGCACGACTGGCGAGCAGACCGGGAACCGTCACAGTGATTGCGCGGGTGGGAACCTCGCCGAGCGCGGCGAAGCAGCGATCGTCAACCTGCTGCTGGCGGCATGCCTGATCGAGTTCGACGATCCTGACGGCGAGTGGATCATCGAAATCGGCCGGCGGGTCATTGAACGCGAGATGGCCGTTGGCTCCGATGCCGCAGCAGACGATATCAATCGGCGCGGCGCTGAGCGCGACGGAGTAATCGGAGGCTGCGTGCGCGGGGTTATCGCCGGGATCGAGCAGATGCACGGCTGCAAAGGGGAGATGATCGAAGATCGCCTGGCGCAACCAGAGCCCAAAACGCTGCGGTGCGTCGGCGGGCAGGTCTAGATATTCATCCATATGAAACGCGGTGACGCGCGACCAATCGATGTCCTTCTCGTTGCGAAGAGCAGCGAGCATTTCGCTTTGGCTGGGCGCGGCAGCGAAGATCATGCGCACACCTGGCTGCTCACGAAGGCTGGCGCGAATTTCGCTTGCAATATCGCTGGCTGCCCGCGCGCCCATCTCGGCGCGAGCATTCAATACATGAATCGCGAGTCCATTGCTTGATGCATCATCCAGAATGGTCACGTCAGCCCTTGTCGAGAACGTCGCTTGCTCGTTTTGTTCATGTATGGAGATGAGAAAGCTTCACGCAGGTTTTTCGGCTTCGAGAAGCTGATAAAACCGATCCGGTTGGCTGGCAAGGGAGGCCGAATACTTTGCAGCTTGCCGCCACTCAAAGAGCAATTGATCCTTGGGTTCAAGGTCAAAGACGAGGTCGGTCTTTGCCACGGAGTCGGGGAAGCGTCCACGATCCCAATCGTCTGAGAGTGCTTGGACTAGCGCTTGATCGCGCTCGGGGATTGCCTGGATCAACAGGGAAGCGGTCTCGCGATCGAGCGGGCGCTTGGCGGCGTGCTCAGTGACAACCGCATCGCGCCAGAACATTCTTTCGAGAGCTTCAGCGGAGAGTGCGAACGCTTGAAAATCGGCGAGATTCTGGAGTACCCGCGGTTCCAACTGAACGAGAAGGCTGCGGAGGCGGGTAAATGGATTCTGTCCTTGCGGCGGCAGTTTGAGCGCGGCTGCAAGCTGTTCGTCGCTGCTCCAGGGGACCCGCAGCGGTGGTGCTGCATTCGGTGATACGGGTCGCTCCTGAATTCCGGGAGCCGCATCCCAGATGATCTGAAATGCTTCGTGCCAATTGTCGTTCCAGTTGGCTCGATAATGCTTCTCGACAAACTTGCGAAAGGCTGAGGTCCGCGCATCGGCCGAACCTTTGTTGAATGCCACGGCCGCGTAGGCGAATCCATCCCAGATCGAATTCTGAATGTAACGGCAGGGCTCCCAGTTGGTGAGAATCACTCCCAGGGAGTTGGGATCGGGCACGGCGAGATACGCGTCCGCGTACGCGTCGATATTGCGCAACTGCGCGGTGCCGGCGCGCGGGCCCCACTGGTAGTTCACCAATGCCGGCGCGCCTATTCCGCGGTGCCCTGCGGCGCTGGCTTTCAAAAATATGTCGTGAACCGCCTCGGAATTGTGATCGCGGTAATTCCAATCCATGATGATGATGGTCTTGTTCAGAGCGTTCAGGATCTCCGGCTCTTTGCGAACGACCATGTCTCCCCACACAATGAATTGCCGCCCATTGCTCGCGGCAATTTGATCGAGCGAGTTGAGATACTCGGCCCATATCTGCGTGCGCGTTTTTGTCTCAAGTGCTTTTCGCGATAGCTCGGAGCCTCCCCAGTTCACCTCATCGCAGCCGCCGTGGAGATAGGTCGAGGGAAAGACTGCTGCGACTTCACTGTACAGCTCGCGAAAAATCTGCGATGTTTCCGGGTGCACGGGAATGATGCCCGAGAATTCCGAGGAAGCTTGTGCGTCGCTGTCCAGCAAGTGCGCATACGCGGAAGAACGCGTGATGAATCCGGTATGTCCGAAGGATTCGAGCTCAGGAATCAGATCGACGCCGTGGCTCTTGCCATATTCGGCCAGGCCGTGCAGCTGCTCCGGCGTAAATGCGTTCTTGTGGGTGATGAGGTGGGGAACGGAAGTGAAACGAAGCGCGGTTCCCTGGTCGTCGGCCACCCGGAACTGGAGCGCATTCAGCTCCCAGTCCGCACAGAAATCGATGACCCGCCGATAGTAGTCAATCGGCTCCGGCACACGCGCAGCATCGACCATCAGGCCGCGCATCCTTCCGGGGCCTGTGGAAATCTGAGGCGTTGATTGCTCGTCGGGGTTCGTCGATTCGGTGTCCATCGTGCGCGCTTCACCCAGAAGGCGCGTACCCAAAGTCGCGCTACCGAGAGCAAATCCTGCGCCGACAAGGAATTCGCGGCGGCTCCTGTTTCCCATGCTCAACGTTTCGCTCCGCTCAAGAGACGTGCACGTTCGCGTCCAGTATTTCATGCGAAGCGGAGAGCGCAGGTCTGCACCAATTCTTCGACAAATCATGATGTGAGATATTCCCAACCATGTGGCGTGGAAAAATTCTGCGCGACGAAATCACTGCGTTTCTGGCCAAAACCAGCGGAAATCCCGGTGATGGCCGCGACCAGCGGAAAACTTTTTCATTGCATTTTCATCGGCCGGGAATAGATTAAACAGACAGGTAGTTGATGATTTTATGGTGCTTCCGGGTATCTCAGGGGCTCGACATTTGAGCTGATGAAGCCCGTCCGGCTCGATCACCCTGTTCGTCCGCTTCGATCGCCGGGCGCATTGGTTCCGCATATTGCAGAGCAAGAATGCCTGAAGAACGATTTTCTTCAAGGCAACCGATCATTTATCTCTACCCACCTGGTGCAACCGAAGCAGCAGGCGGCAAAGAGTTTTTTGGAGGAGACGAAAGATGCAAACCCTTTGTAAGCGCGTCGTTCATTTTGGCCTGTTCCTGATCATCGTCTTAGGCTTGTCGCAACAGACGACAGCGCAACAGACGCTCGGTTCATTGAACGGCACTGTGGTGGATCCGACTGGAGCTGCGATCGCCGGCGCAACGATAACCGTCAGTGATGCTTCCATCAACGTTACGCAGACCACCACCACGCAGGGGTCAGGTTTCTTCCAGATATTCAACCTGCCGATTGGGACCTACAGCGTCAAAGTGAGTCAGCAAGGCTTCGAGATGACGACGGCTGGCGGTATTCGCGTGCAGGAAGCGCGCGCCACAACTCTGAATGTCACTCTCAAAGTCGGCAAGGCGACCGAGTCGGTCGAAGTGACCGCGAATCCGCTGTTGAATGCCACAGATGCGACCAACGGCTACACGCTCGATTCCGCGCAGATTGCACTGACACCGCTGGCCACTGGAAGCTTTACGCAGCTGGCTGTTTTGTCGCCGGGTGTGAACGCGGAATTGCTGACGAATCTCGGTTCGAATGCCGGCCTGGGCAATCAGCCGATCTGGGCGAACGGCCAGCGCGACACCTCAAACACCTTCCAGGTGAATGGTGTCGACGTCACCAACTTGTTCAACGGCAAGAGCTCCAGCGGGTCCACATCGCAGCGCTACAACTTCAACATCGGCGGCGGCAGCACATCCGGCTCCTCTTCGGCGGGCTCTTCGTCCGTGGGCGGCGCATCTCCGGTGGGCACCTCGGTGTATGGCTCCAACGGCAACAGCCTTCCTTCGCCTCCGCCTGAGTTTACGCAGGAACTGCGTGTGAACAGCTCGATGTACGACGCGCAACAGGGCGCGACGAGCGGCGCGCAGATCGACGTTAATACCAAGACTGGCACCAATCAATGGCATGGCGAGCTCTACGGAGGATTCGCAAATAACGCGCTGAATGCCGCGCCATTCTTCTTTAGTCAGCAATATCAGCTCAGCCAGCAAGGCGTTGGCGATCTGCCCGAATCGATGGCGAATCCCGCGCT
Source organism: uncultured Acidobacteriaceae bacterium (assembly GCA_963783925.1). GTDB lineage: Bacteria > Acidobacteriota > Terriglobia > Terriglobales > Acidobacteriaceae > Telmatobacter. The sequence continues at coordinate 110,069 of CAWAPM010000002.1, forward strand.
GCATGTCTGGAACACGGGCCTGACCGTTGGCGGACCGGTGCTGAAGAACAAGGTGTTCTTCTTCGCCGCATATCAGCGCACCTATACGTCTGACCAAGCCTCGGGGCTCTCGCAGCTGAACGTGCCCACAGCCTTAACCGATGACCGCTCAACCGCAGGACTGGATGCGGCAGCGACAAGCTGGACTGGAACTGGAACGGCGTTTACCGGTGCCATTGACCCGGTGGCTGCGGAACTGATGAATGCCAAATTGCCGAATGGACAATACCTGATTCCGTCCTCGCAGGATCCAACCGGGATTTATCAATACGGTGTGTCGAACGTAAACCTGCTGGGCACCTCGGTGATGACGACCGATCAAGGCACGGCCTCGGTGGATGTCAACCTGAGCCCCGCTGATCGCCTTTCGACGAAGTACTTCTACCAGAACGCTCCTGTTAGTAAGCCCTATGGCTATTCTCAAACCGGTGGATTTCCGGTGACGCAGAATAACGGCTCGCAAGTGGCGGCGATCGACAACACGATTTCCATCGGCTCGAGGCTGAACTGGGAACAGCGACTGGGGTTTGCACGCATGGGCTCCTACAGCTATTTCAAACAGGATCCCGCGCTGGCTGACTCCGGCGGAGACCCGGCCTTCGGGGTGAATGCGGGTACAACGGCTCCAGCGGGCGATTTTGCTCCCGGATTGCCGGGCCTGCTCATCGCGGGAATCGCGAGCGCGGGGAGCAATGCTGCTGGACTCAAGGTCGGCCCATACAGCTCCTTTGCCGATATGGGCTATTACCAGAATCGGCTCAATCCGTCGACCAATGTGATCTTCACGCTGGGCAAGCACACCTTTGTTGCAGGCGGCGGCTACAGCTATACGCAGTTGAACATCACCAACAACCGGACCGGCCTTCCGCAGATCAAGTTCAAGAATGGCTTTGAAAACTTTCTTGAAGGCAAGGTGAGCAGCTCGAGCGTAATTGAGAGCATTGACCCGCAGAGCGGCCGCAACAACTCGGATCGGTACTACCGCTCCAATGAAGTTGACGGTTATCTGCAAGACAAGTGGCAGGTGTTGACCAATCTGAGCATCACTCTGGGCGCGCGTTATGACTATCATGGCGGCCTGACCGAAAAATACGGCAACATGTTCAACTTCGATCCGTCCCTCTACAGCGTGACCGGTGACACTACCAATGGATTTGTGGTGAACAATGCCGGCTTTGTGATTGCAGGCAACAACAAATACGATCCGACCTCCGGCGTGAGCGACTCCACGCTGGATGGCCGCCAGTGGGGCATTTCGCCGCGCGTCGGTTTTGCGTGGTCGCCGCGGAGGGACAAGGGCAACTTCGTGATCAGCGGCGGAGCGGGTATCTACTACGATCGCGGCGAGCTTTTCAGCTACCTTTCGCAGCCGGCAGGCAGCGGCAACGGTGGACCGTTCGGCGTGACCGAGTCGGCTCCGTTGGTCAGCTATGTGGTCGGCACCGGCAAGACCATCGAAGATCCCTTTGGCACGGCGCTCACCGGCGCGACTTATGTGCCGCCCAGTTCCGATCCTTCCACCATTAAGACGGCACTTCAGGAACAGCTCAACATCATGACCGGCGACAGCTCCGACGGCTATGGCAAGAATTGCGGCGGCATCGACAACCAGGAAGGCTACACAGACTGCACGGCTACGCTGAACTTTGGCGCCTATGACAAACACAACGTGCTGCCCTACACGATCAACTACACGCTGAACGTGCAGTGGCAACCCAGCTCTGACGTTGCTGTGACCATTGGCTACACGGGCAACCGCGGCCGCCATGCGGTGATCCCGATTCCGTTCAACGAGCCGACTATCGCCACTTCGAGCAACCCGATCTGGGGCGAAAACTCAACCTACGGATTTGAAGTCCTCAACCAGAACTCGCTGAGCGATGGCTACGACTACGATCCGATTGCGGGCGAACCCTGGAACACGCTCGATGGCGGCAACACCGACTTCCGGGCGCCTTATGTCGGTTACAGCCCCAACGCAGCGCTCTTCAGGACAGTTGGCAACTCCGCCTACGATGCCCTGGAGACTCACATTGATAAGCGGCTCTCGCATAATCTGCAGGCTGGCGCGAGCTATACGTGGAGCCACTCGCTCGACGAACAGAGCGACATTGGCCTCTTCTTTACGGGCAACGACCCCAAGAACCTTCGCAATTCATGGGCCTCTTCCGACTTCGACCGCACCAACGTTTTCAGCGTCGATTTCGCGGCGCAGGCACCGAACTACGCGCGTAAGGGGTCTATTGCGTCGTATTTTGTGAATGACTGGGGCCTGACCGGAGTGGGAATTGTGCAGAGCGGCGAGCCGTATTCGCTTTACGAGTTCTACGGTGCGGTGGGCAGCCTCAACTTCGGCAACTATCCGACGCTGATGAATCCAGTGTTGGGAATTAAAGATCCAACTCATCCAAAGAGCGCGATTACTGGCAACAAGGGCGCCTTCCGTGGCACGGGCGGGAGTTACATCCCGGCCATCGATCCCACGCAGATCGCAATCAACTACGTGAGTCCGGGCACCATGGGCGTTCCGGTTTCCACGGGTTCCGATCCGCAGGATATTTACGAAACGTCGTTCAACACTGGCGAGCGTAATATCTTCCGCCAGGCTTTGCAGAAGCGGCTGGATCTCTCGGTCCGCAAAGACTTCCATCTGACTGAGAAGGTCGGCATGGAATATCAGCTCAACATCTTTAACGTGACCAACACGACCAGCCTGGATGTGCCCATGGACCAGGGGCAGATCCGCCAGAACTATGCGTGCTCCAACACCGCAACGACCGCAGGTAATAACTGCTATCCCGGCGACGTTTACCTGAACTACGGCCAGATTGCCACCAGTAATCAGCCCTCTGATCAGCAATCGGCGCTGGCTAACCTGGACCAACTGCCGTATTCCACGGGCACCGGTAAGAGCATGCGTATTCCGACGGTGACTCCGCTGAACTCCGGGACTTGCGTTTCGGCGTATGCTGTAGCGCCGGGGCAGGGTTGCGCCAACAACGCGGCGAACTTTGGCTCCGTGCTGAGCACCATCGGCGGCAACCGCGCCTTCACCATGGGTATCCACTTCACGTACTAGCACCGTTACCCGCGAAGGTGCGCCAAACACTCGGGGACGGCTGACGCCGTCCTCGATGTTTTTGGCGTGCGCTCCACCGAGCTTTGCGGCTCTAGCGGCCGACCAGTCGCTGGAGTTGTGCCGGATAGCGCGCGCCCAGCACTTCGATTCCTGAAACGGCCTCTTCGATCTGCCGCAGGTCATCCGCGGTGAGCTCGACGGACGCGGCGCCGAGATTTTCTTCCAGACGATGCAGCTTTGTGGTGCCGGGGATTGGCACGATCCATGCTTTCTGCGCGAGCAGCCATGCCAGCGCGATCTGAGCGTTGGTTACACGCTTCTCCGCGGCGATCTTGCTGAGCACGCCAACGAGCGCCTGATTGGCTTTGCGGTTCTCCGCAGTGAAGCGCGGAACGATATTGCGGAAGTCCGTGCTGTCGAAGGCGGTATTCTCTGTGATTGCGCCGGTCAGGAAACCCTTGCCGAGCGGGCTGAACGGAACAAAGCCAATGCCGAGCTCTTCAAGTGTAGGCAAGATATCCTTCTCCGGTTCGCGCCACCACAACGAATACTCGCTTTGCAGCGCCGCCACGGGCTGCACTGCATGGGCGCGTCGAATGGTCTCAGCGCCTGCTTCTGACATGCCGAAATGTTTCACCTTACCCTCCGCGATGAGGTCCTTGACCGTGCCCGCGACATCTTCGATCGGGACCGCCGGATCAACGCGGTGTTGATAGAGCAAGTCAATTACATTGGTCTTGAGCCGCTTGAGGGCAGCGTCAGTGACCTCGCGAATGCGCTCCGGCTTGCTGTTCATTCCCAGGGCTGGCTTCCCATCCGCAAAGCCAAACTTGGTTGCGATCACGACCTTGTCGCGGAAAGGCGCCAGCGCCTCGCCAAGCAGCGCTTCATTTTCCCAGGGACCGTATGCCTCGGCGGTATCAAAGAAAGTGACGCCGCGCTCATAGGCGGTCCGAATGAGCTTGATCGCCTGTTGCTTTTCCGTGGCCGGGCCATAGCCGAAGCTCAGACCCATACAGCCGAGGCCGAGAGCAGAAACCTCAAGACCGCTTTTTCCCAATACGCGTTTTAGCATTGCATTTCTCCAGTTTCTGGTTCGTGATTCGGTTCAATCAAATGCAGCTCAATGGAACCCGGCGGAGCGAATTTCTGCGCTCATCGAAAATCAGAGGACGTGTTGGGGAGCGACGGAAAGTCAAATATCTCTCGGCGTCTCACCCGTTCGAATGCACATCACACCGCGCGTCTCCCTCTTGCTCAAAGCTATGCGGCAACGGTCTGGAGGCGGTAGAACGATCCTACTTGCTTATTGCCTATTCCTACGATGTTTCCATCATTTCTGTACACGCAACTCCGGTTCGGGATTAGGCTGAAAACGGAGGATTCCAATTTCAAATGACGATGGCCAGGAAGATTGCGACGTGTTCTCGCGAGGATGCAGATGTTCCGGCTGATGCTCCGGAACTTGTTGCGATGCGTGCGGAGTTGGCGCGGAAAATTGCTGCCCACATGCATGGGGAAGGGAGCCAGATTACACCCGTACATGGCCTTGTTCTTTATCGCAAGACCGTGCCGACGAGCTGTGTTTCAGCAGCCTATGAGCCGTCGTTGATCCTCTACGGGCAGGGCGAGAAGCGCGTGAGCGCCGGCGGAGCCATTTACATCTGTGACAAGTCCACGTTTCAGTTGACGTCGGTCGATATGCCTGTCATCAGCCAGGTGACGCGGGCCAGCAAGGAAGCGCCAATTCTCGCCATGATTCTCAAACTCCAGATGCCCGTGGTGCGGGAGATTCTAAGCCAGGAAGAGTTCATCTCGTCCGAAGCGCGCGCAGGGACTCGCGGCATGGCCGTGGGCAAGACCACTGCGGAGCTGCTGAGCCCATGTGTTCGCCTGTTGGATCTTCTGGACACCCCGCGGGATATTCCCTTTCTGGGCAATTTAATGCAACGGGAGATCGTCTATCGATTGCTGCGATCGTCGCTCGGAAATCATCTGCGCGCCATTGCGACGGTGGGCGACCGGAGCAACCGTACGGCCAGGGCAGTGTCGTGGCTCAGAGAGAATTACGCCAAGCCGTTGCGCGTAGAAGATCTCGCTGCCATGGCTCAGATGAGCATCTCTACATTTCACCATCATTTCCGCGCGCTCACTTCGTTGAGCCCGCTTCAGTATCAAAAGCGGCTGCGCCTGCATATGGCGCGGGAGCGCATGATGACGGACGGCCTCGATGCGGCGAGCGCGGCTTTCGAAGTGGGATACGAAAGCCCAAGCCAGTTCAACCGCGAATACCGGCGGGTCTTCGGCCAGCCTCCGATGCGCGACATCAAGGGACGCCAGCTTGCGGTCGTCGATAGCAGCTTGTAGCGCGCAGAATGCGCTGGTTATCAGGCTGCGTTGATCGCGATGGAAGCGCCGCTTACTTCATCTGCGAAGAGTGGAAGCTCAGGCGCACGTAGCTGGCGCGGCTACTGCTTTCGAGGGGAGCCTGCCCGGGCCTTGGGCATCCGTTCCACTGAAGGGGACTGGACAGGTAGAACAGACAAGGCGACAGAGAAATAAATGCTTGAGCAGTTTGTGAATCTGCTCAGGTGGATTGGATCGACTCTTCAGTTCTTAGGTTTTTATGGTGTTGGAAACGGTCCCCGTATGCGCCATCTCGCTCCAACTTCGAAGCAGATGGCGCTCCGGGTTCAGCGCAAGAGGGCCCATTCTCTTGTGCGCTTACCGCCGCCTCGGGGAGAACCCGAGCTGGAAGGTGACCATGACACTGCGGCCGGGCAACAACTCCAGAGTATCGAGGGTAGACGGCGTGTAAAGGACACCCACCCCGTTCGAGTTTGCCGCGCCGATATCGGCGATGTTGTGATTGTCGAAGAGATTGTTGATGCTGAACTTGATCTTCGATTGATCGAACCGCGAGTCTCTGCGAATGGTGTAGTTCAAGAAGAGATTGCTCATCCACCACGGATCGAGCGGCACCGTCTGGGGGTTGCCCGCGCCATCCACTTCCCAGCGCGTACCGACGCGCTTGTTGAAGAAGCCCGCGTCCCAGCCCTTGCTCTGATACGTTGTCCCGATCGTCTCAGTATCGTGCGGCGCCAGCGGGACCCACGCGGACGGAGTGGCGGCGGTGGTCTGCGTAACCCCGCCTTCCGTGACGGTAGAAGCAGGCGCGGCTTCGTACTTGGCCCGGCCGTATGTGCCGTTAAGAAACACGCTGATGCCTTTGCCAACCACGATATTGCCTTCGCCCTCGATGCCGTTCGTGTTCGACGGCGGCGTGGCGTAGTAATACGTGAGGCCGTTATCGGGTCCCGAAGTAGGCGTGAAGCTCGAGTACTGATTGATGAAGTGGATGTGAAACGCGTCGGCATCCAAGCTCACGTGGTTCAGCTTCAGCACCGTGCCTGCCTGGTAAGTGGAGGCTATGGTGGGAGGCGGCGCCACCGCGACTTCGGCACCCGTCACATCAAAAACGGCGCTGAATGGAATAATGCTGCCGCGACCGTACTGTCCGTAGGCGGACCAGTTCGATTGAATGCGGTAGTTCCCCTCGATAGAGGGCAGCACGCTGTTGTATTGCTTTTCGTGGATGACGTAATTGGGGCACTGCTCCGTTGTATCCGTCTTGGCGCAACCCAGGGGGCCGACTTCTTTATTGGAGGCCCACTGCTTCACCGTCATGTTGTACTCGGCATCTTTGACGCCGGCGGTGAGGGTGAAGCGGGGGATGGCGACGAGCTCGTATTCCGCGAAGGGCTGATAGTCGCGGGTGATGAAGCCCTCGTGGAGCTTGATTTTTCCAATCAGATTCGAGTCGGCCCAGGTCCGCGGATCGGTGTCGATCTGGTAGCGGTCAGTGCTGGTGTACTCGTACCAGCCGCCGGTGCGGAAGACGCCGTACTTCGAGGCTTCGCTGAGGTGGGCGATCACGCCGCCCTTGACGTACTGATTCATCTTGTCGATGGCGCTGGTGGCGGTGACAGGAGCACCAGTGAGCTGCCCGCCGTCGTCGCCGTCGTCGCTGTATTGACTATTGTTGTAGTGCTGGTGGTTCGAGTAGGCGTAGGTGTAGGGCTTGGCTTCGAGGCGCCAGCCTTTGCCCAAATCCCGGTTCACCGTCACGATCTCGAAGTTAGTGGGAATGTGGTTGGTATAGAACTTGTAGTAAAGGCCGTTGACGCTGCCGTCAGCGTTGTAATAGTTGTTCTGCATGTAGAAGTTGTCACCAAACTCAGCCAACTGGTAGCGGTACGGATCGTTGTTGGGCGTGTTGGCGTCCACGATCACGACCGTGCTGACAAGTGAGAGATCGGTTTTGTCGGAAAACTTATAAGTGAACTTCGCGCTGCCGGCAGTGCGGTACTGGTAGTTGAAGGTCTGGTAGCCGTCCGAAGACATGTGATGGCCTTCAAACCAGAAGTTGGCCTTGCCGTTGTCGAAGAGACCCGAGTTGAACTCGCCGAGAATCTGGTTGGTATTGAAGGAGCCGTAGGCCTCGGAGATGCGCATCGATCTCGCGGCGGGCAGTTCCCGTGAGAAGAAGTGAATCGAACCGCCGTAGTTGGCGGGGCCCATGTCGGAAGCAGTGCCGGGGCTGCGGTCAAAGTCCACGTAGCCAATCGCTGGCCCCGGAACGTAAGCCCACGAGTGATGACTCGGGTCGTTGGCGTCCTCGAAAGGAATGCCGTCCCACGTCATGGTGTAGTCGTCATCGACGAAGCCACGAAAGTAGATGGCTGCCTGTCCCAGGCCGACGCCGTTGGGGCTCCAGCTCACCGTGCCCGGCGCGATCTGAGTGATGTCGGCAAAATCGGTAACGGGGGAAGTGTACTGGTCCACATATGTGCTGGTGATTTCGGTGCGCGCCGACCCGGCATCGAGCACGGACTTGACCGGAGAGAGCTGTGAGGCGAGGGAAGTGTCGGCGTCGGCTTCGACCGTCACCTCCTCCGACACAGAGGCCAGCGAGAGCGTGAACGTCGTCGCAGTCGAATTTCCGGCAGTGACGGTGACTCCTTGCTGCGCCTTGATCGCAAAGCCAGGCGCCGAGACCTGCAAGTTGTACACGCCCGGCTTGAGACCGGATACCGTGAACTTGCCCTCCGCATTGGTGACCGCGGCGCGGCTTTCCTGCGAAGCTGAACTCGCGGAGATCGCGGCATTCTGCACGGAATGACCGCTCTGGTCAACGACCGTTCCCTGGATCGACCCGGTTGCGTTTCCTTGAGCCTGCAAAGCACAATTCATCGCGCCCAAGCCACTGAGGCACGCAAACACAACGGCGATGCGCAGTGGCATCTCGAGGAATTTCATGTATTTCGTCTCCTGGCAATCTACAGGGCCGCGCGGTGATACGCGCATGCCTGCTGGTTGTAACGAACAGTACAGAGGTGAATCAGGGTTTTCCGCGCCACGCGACCAACTGCTGGAATCTGGATTGCTGGTATTGCCACGCTTCCGTGGCGCCTAGATGCCGCTCCGTGGGAGGAGTGCTCGTATGCCTGAAACGTAACCATGCGGCGTGAACATCTGATTACAGGCCATGCCTTGCGAATGCTCGGCGAAAAATCGCCAGCAGCCACGATCACCACGGACAGTGAAAGTGCAGCAGGAAGGGATCTCGATACTATTGTTTTGTGCAAGTTACGAGAGACTATTCTCTTCCTCAAAATATTCGCGCCGTGCACACGTCTGCATCGAGTCGCGGATCGTGATCTGAATTTCTCTTCAGGTTTTCTTAAGATAAATTTCAGCTTTTCGCGGCGCTTATCCGGCGAATGCGGCACGAATGTGACAATCTGCTGAAACAATTAAGGACGTCTTGTCACTGGCGTTGCGCGCGGCTATAAGTTCAGTATGAGCCGCGTCTCCACCATTGCCAGCCGGCGTACAGCTGTCCGTGCTGTCCGTGTCTCGATCCTTGGCCTTTGCTTCATCCCGTTCTTGCGGGCGCAGCAAGCGCACAACTATCTTGCCAACTCGACCGTACTGGTAATTCGTCACGCGGAGAAACCTGCGGAAGGAACCGGTTTGACTCCTGACGGAGTGGCGCGATCTGAAAAATATGCGGGCTACTTTAATCCCTTTGTCGTGGATGGAAAAGCGATATCGATCAATGCGCTCTACGCAGGGTCCGATTCGCAGGACAGCATGCGGCCGCGTCTCACTCTTGAGCCACTAAGCCGCGCTACAGGACTTCCTCTCGACGTGCGCTTCTCGACCGGAAAACCGGAGGAACTTGTCCACGCGCTGGCAACGGAGCCACACGGGGATCACCTTCTGATTGCCTGGCGGCACAAGAAAATTCCCGCGTTGCTGACGGCGTTGGGCGCCGATCCTGCTCTCTTATTGGCCGGTGGCGAATGGCCGGATTCAGAGTATGCCTGGGTGATTCTCCTGCATTTCGATGCGGCCGGACATCTGGTGCAACAACGCCTGATCCACGAGCCTGATCCGCTTCCATAGGCACGCGACGTATTTCTCTTAAACTCATGCAGATGGTTGCAGCGCCTGAGCGGCATGCCGTTCAAGCGTTCCGGGAAAGGATATTTTGAACGACGAGCCTTGCGCCGGAATGCTTGTCACCGTGATCCTGGCGCGATGCGCATCGGCAATCCATCGCGCGATCGCGAGACCCAGGCCGTGCCCAGCCTGCGTTGGTCTTTCGCGCAAATCAACCTGGTAGAACCGATCGAAGATCTTCTCCTGCACCTCGGGTGAAATACCAACTCCGGTGTCATGCACGATGATTCCTGCCTCTTCTCCGCCGCAGGCGAACACTTCTGCATGGATCTCGCCATTTTCCGGCGTGTACTTGATGGCGTTATCCAGCAGAATGCCCAGCAGCCTGTTGATGAGAAGACCGTCTCCTTCGATAAACACGGGTGCTGCCGGCAATTCCCAGTCGAGAAGAAGGCCTTTGGATTCGGCGATTTCTTCGACGCGCCGGCATCCGTTCAGAACCACCGCGCAGAGGTCGATGCGCTGGAAAGACACCTCATGCATGAAATTCTTGCTCTGGACCATCGATAAATGCGTGTCGAGCAGCATCGCCGCCGTGCAGCACTCCGCTACGATTCGGTTCAGATCCTCGCGGTATTCGCTTTCCGAGCGGCTGCGGTTAAGGGCGAGCTGTGCGGTCGCGAGGGTGATGGTAATGGAAGTGCGCAGGTCATGCGACACATCGGCAGAGAACTGGCTTAGGCGCAAGACCGCCACTTCCAAGCGTCCCAGCAATTGGTTCCACGCCGCGGCAAGTTGTTGCACCTCGTCTTTGGCTGCCGGAACCGGCACGCGAGCGGAGAGATCGCCAATGCCGATGCCAAGAGCCGCTTTGGTAAGCCGGTGTACCGGACCCATGGCGCGCCGGCTCAGAAAGTAACCGCAGAATGAAGAGAGAATGAGGAGCCCCGGAAGGAGCAGGAAAAGCGCATTCCGGTAAATGCGCAGAATATCCAGCTCTTCATCGAGCGAGCCACCCTGAAATAGTTTCACCACCGTTCCGCCGAGCTCGATTTCGTGGCACATCACCATCGCGGGAACGCCGTCGATCTGCATCAATTTGAATCGCCGTGAGCGGCAGCCTGAAGCATTCCCAAAGGCTTTATCGACATCGTTTGCCCTCGAAGGAAACATCAGGGAGTCATCGGCTCTGCGCAGCTGAAACAAATTTCCTTCATGCGTGATGAGCGCATAATTGCTCAACAAATCGTTGAGTTGCGAAGAGGACTGCCGAGCGCGGCTCTCATCGAGCAGTCGAAGCAGCCGCTCCTCGCGGCCCACCAGATGCGCTCGCTTTTCCTGGAGCAGGGCATAATACAAAACCCCGTACGAGATCACTCCAAACAGCACCATGCCCGCGAAGGTTGCCAGGAGATACCACAGCGTCATTTTTGCGCGGATTGGCAACGTGTGGATCTTATTCATTTGCGAAAATGTAGCCGGTGCCGTGAACGGTGCGAATCAAAGGAGAGCTCTCTGAGTAGTCCTTGAGCTTGTTGCGCAGGCTGTGAATATAGACATCGAGGGTATTCGCTTTCACCCTCTCTGCAGCGCCCCAGCCAGCCTCGATCAATTCCTCGCGCGACGTGACCAGCCCGCTGCGGCACATCAACACTTCCAGCAGGGCTACTTGCTTGCGGGTCAGGGCGATTACCTGCCCGTCGCGGATGGCAATGCGCTGCGAGCAGTCGAGCGAAAGTTCTCCGACCTGCAGGATGGCCGAGGCGGCGGTCTTCGTCCGGCGCGTGATGGCCTTTACCCGGGCCAGGAGAATTTCGAGGAGAAAGGGTTTGACCAGATAGTCATCTGCGCCCAGATCGAAGGCTTCGAGTATTTTGGGCACCGAATCGACCGCCGTCAGCATGAGAATCGGCGTGGTGCAGCGGCGCGACCGCACCTTTTCCAGAACCGATAAACCGGAGATACCCGGAAGGAGAATGTCCAGGAGGGCGACGTCGAACTTGTGTTCGATCATCATGTCAGCGCCCTCTGTTCCATTGTGCGAGACAGACACACTGTGGCCGTCCTCTTTGAGGCCGCGCTCAACAAGGGTTGCAACGCGCTTGTCATCTTCAATGAGAAGGACATTCATAAATGTATGGTTGGCAGACTATCAAGGGAATGTTTCTAGAAGGTCAATATTTGGAAATCGTGAAGATCGGATGAGGCGCAGCAGTATGGGCACGTCACTGGCGCCTGGGTGTTGCCTTCAATCGCGACGTTCGTCAACAGAGGCTTCGAGGTTAGGCTTCAATCACATATAGCCGGACGGATGGCCAACTCGAACGGCGAATGATCGCTCGAAGAACAGGGAACTGCCGTTTCCTGCAACGGCCATCATCCATCGTCGCTCGATTGGCGGATTCCAGACGTGACGCCGACATTTGAGGAGCAATCGCAGGATTTCAGCATCCGGACGGCGTGGCTGGGTTGAATCAGGAAAAGCTTTCGCGATGCCTACCTGATGATTCCGCGCCACTCCGAATGCGCGGATGGGGAGGTGAATTTCTCAGCAGATCCGGCATTCAAGATCATCCGGTCACAGGCGTTCACGACGTGACTAAACGTGCGCGATTCCTTCGGGCCGAGTTTTTGCGACGTCGAGGTCGGATGCGATCGTCCTGGTAAAGTTCATGTGGATTCCATGCTTCGGCCGCAGGATCACCATCGGACGTGGTTCGATCGTCTGCCCCGGCGTTAGCTGAAGGTCGTATCGTCTGAGCAATTCGCTCAGGATCATGAGGATCTGCAGCATCGCGTAGTTTCCGCCGATGCAGCCACGCGGGCCAGCGCCGAAGGGCAGATGGGTAAAGGGCGTGTGCAGCATCTCATTGGCTTTCGTGAACCGCCCGGGGTCGAAACTCTCGGGATTTGGCCAGTAGAGTGGTGCATGATGAGCGCCGTGGATGAACACGATGACCGTCGATCCTCGAGGTATAGCGAGATCCCCGACGTGGTCGTCCGCAACAGCCATGCGGTCAACCATCCAAAACGGCGGATAGAGGCGGAGTGCCTCCAGAATCACTTGAGTGGCAAACTCGAACTTGGGCACGTCGCCAAAACTCAGCGGTGCATCGCCCAATATGGAGTGAAACTCCTGCCGCACCCTTTGGAGACATTCCGGGTGCGTGCTCAGGAGATAGAGAACCCACGACAGCGCATTGGAAGAGGTTTCGTGGCCGGCAACCAGGAGCTGCATGCTTTCGCTCAGGACTAGTTCATCACTCATGCCTTTGCCGTCGCTGTAGCGGGCATCCATCAGTATCTGCAGAAGATCGTGTCCGGGTTCCTGGTTGCGACGAACCCGGATGTATTCCTGCAGAACACCATCCGCGCGGACGCGCATCTCCTGGTGTTTGCGCAGATCGCCCGAGACGGCAAACCAGGGATTCAGGTAGGGCCGAATGGTTTGCTGAACGATAAATTCCTGGACCGTCGAGATGGTATGGCTGACGAGGTCGATGTCGTCTTCCTTCAGCCGGGCGCCAAAGAGCGATTTGGCGACCATCGAAAAGGTCATTTTCATCAATTGGGGGTAGATGTCGACGGAGCCGAGACTAACGTTTCTATCGAATTCCCGCAGCGACTCAGTGAGAGAGCCCTGCATGATCGAAGAAAGGATCTCGAGCTGTTTTCGATCGAAACCTTTCTGGATTAGACGCCGCTGGGTGCGCCAGGCTTCTCCGTGCGTGGTCAGAAGACCTTTGCCCAAGAAGCGGCCCATCCGCTTCACCTGGATCTCGGATTTTTGGTAATTCTCCGCATTGGTTTTCAATACATGCTGGATAACGGCCGGATCGGTGGTCACAATGGCCTCTTTGAGACCGCCCAGATAGAACCGGAATGTGGCACCGAAGGCTTCGGTGTACTTCGTCAAGATCTGCACTGGATTGCGGGCCATGGCCCGCGAATCGGCGAAGGAGCGGAATCGGGAAACAGCGGGTATCGGCGTGGGCATTTTCACACGCCGCTACTCAATTGCTTGGTCGGAACCGCTCGAAATCTCATGTCTTCAGCCTGAATCAGTGGGGTAGCCATAGGTTAGAGACTAATCGCTCAAAATCAGGTTTTGATTCCCAATTGCTTCAAGAGAAGCAGATGATGACGGATTGCCCGCGTCATGGTGGGGTGTTGCCGATAAGGGATGCCAAACTCTTCGGCGGTCTCCCTCACAATCCGGGTGAGCGGAGCATAGTGGGTGTGGCAAACGAATGGGCACAGATGATGCACGATGTGATGGTTGAGCCCGCCAACGAGCCAACCGACGACCGGGTTATCCGTTGCATAATCGGCGGTTGTGGCGAAGATGTGATGGACTCCGTTGTCAAACTCGCCGCGATCCGATGGGAAGTAGGTGCTGTCAATCGTGTGGGTTGTCTGGAATACCAGCGATACGGTCAAGCCGATGATCAAATGGACCAGCAGGAAAGCCCCGGCGACCAGTAAGGGGGATTTTCTCAGAACAACGATCGGCAAAACGATCATGTAGGTAAGGTAGAGAGCCTTCCCCGCAAAGAGGATGGCGTATTCTCGTGCCGGATGCCGGGCGCGCTTCAGATACTCGTGGGACGGGAAGAAGAAGGCCTCGAAGTCCCTGACGAATACGTAGTCGAGGGAAAACATCGCATAAAAGAAGAGCGCGTAGATGTGCTGGAAGCGATGATAGCTCGCGCGGGGCTCATAGGGCGTAAACCGGAAGATGCCCCTTCCTGTAAGCGCGTCATCTTCGCCGTGGAGGTTGATGCAGGAGTGATGCCCACGATGATGGAGAATCCGCCACATGTACGAATTGATTCCGCACACATCGAAGATATAGTTCAAGGTCTTGTTTACGGACGGCACAGACGAGATGGCGTTGTGGTTGCTGTCATGGGCGATGTTCAGCAAGAGGAATGTCTGCGCCAGCCCGCTCAAAAGATAGAGGGCAATGAATCTCCAGGAATCTGGCCTGAGCGCGTAAAGCGCTATCCAGCTGCCCAGAAGGATCGCCAGACCGACCGAAATTTTGACCCACATCATGCGGTCTGCTTTGGGAGAAATATTCTGATCGGCAAAGAATCTATCGAGGCGGCGGCGTAAGACTTTCGGGAAGGAAGACACACTTCCGGAGTCGCCTGCGGACTCCCGCGGCGTGGCCTCTGAAGGCACAAGATCATCGAGATCCGGCTGTAGGTCGATCACAGGATTGGTTCCGGACGCCAAGGCGCTTTGAAAATCATGGCAAAAAGGGCCGTCTCAACCCGGTCTATTGCAATCTGTTCTTAGGATACCAGCGGACCCGTTGCCCGGCCGCAGGCGTCGAAAGTGATAGTAGCGTGAAGATTTATGGAGGATCAAGGAAATTCGCTCCTGACGGGGCGGCCCTGTGGCTTCTGGTTCCTGGAATGGAAGATTAGTTGCATTGCTTCTGTGCTCTGATAACATAAACAGATCGATCGAATAGAGCGAGGATGTATCGAATGGCGCGCTGGACGCCCGGTCGCGGTCCTACAAGATTTCCCGCGCCTCAGCCTACACTCGAGTGCCCCACTCGAAGCCCAATCGAATGTCACCTCACAAAGGGACGGGGAATAGCACGACGTTTCATGTTTTTGCGCAATCAGTTTTCTATTCCACCTCGGAGGGTTTTCCAGATCAACTATGGCGTCGATTTTGGACCAACTGGATAGGCTGGGGGATGAGCACCCGCACAAACTCCTTTATTCGTACATCGACCTGAATGGCAATCCGATCGAAAGCTACACGTATGCGTCGTTCATCGAACGGACGAAATCGATCGCCTGGCACTTGCTCAAGGACGGTCAATTCACGGCGGAGGACCGCCTTCTGCTTGCCTACCCTCCGGGGCTCGAGATGATCTGCGCATTTTTTGGTTGCGTGCGCGCCGGCTTGATCCCTGTGCCCGTTTATCCCCCGAGCTCTCGTGGCTTTCTGAGCGCTCTGTACAAAATGGTCCACATCGCCAGGGATTGTCAGGCCGCCGGAATATTGACGAGCAAGGACTACCACGCGTCTCTGAAGACGAATCTCACCCGAAGTGGCGTTTCGGCGTCCGGAGTTGACGTCGATTACATTTCGGGACTTCCATGGATCGTCACTGAAGACTTCGTGGAATCGACTTCGCACGATCGTTTTGTCAATCATTCGAAGATATTGTTTCTCCAGTACACCTCAGGTTCCACGATGGAACCCAAGGGTGTGATGGTGACGCATGAAAACATCCTGCAGACCTATGCAATGGTGATCGACCATGCTGACCCGGTAGTAGTGTCCTGGCTTCCGCAGTATCACGACATGGGGCTGATTGGGTGCTACCTCTATCCGGCGCTTCGAGGTGGCACGACACATGGCTTCGCTCCGACGGACTTTATTCAGCGTCCGGCCCTCTGGTTCGACGCAATCAGCACTTATCAGGCAACTGCGACGGCGGCGCCCAACTTCGCTTACGACTATTGCCTGCGTGCCGGGAGGCTTTCCAAGGAGAGCCTGGAAGGCTGCGATCTCAGTTCGCTCAAGGTTTTGATGTGCGCTGCGGAACCCGTGAAACCAGATACATACACGCGGTTTCTGGAGGCCTTTCAGCCGTACGGACTGAAGTCGGAGAGCTTTTACGCCGCCTTTGGACTGGCTGAGAACACTCTGGCGGTTTCACTGGGCGGCCGCAACATCGTTTCGGTGAACAAGCGTGCTCTCGCACTGGGGAAGGCGCGCATGACGACCGAGGTTTCCGAAGTCGACGCTGCCACGCAGATTGTCAGCTGTGGAACTCCGCTGCCGAGTATGGACGTTCGGATCGTGGATCCGGATCAGCACGTCGCGCTTGAGCCCGGCCATGTTGGTGAAATTTGGATCGCCGGAAGCGGGAAGTGCCTGGGGTACTGGAATAATCCCGAATTGACGCTGAAGCAGTTTCGCGCGCGCCTCGTGGACGACAGCCCCTATGACGATGGCTACCTCCGGACCGGCGATATGGGATTTTTCCACGACGGGGAGCTCTTCGTTTGCGGTCGCATCAAAGACATGATTATCCTTCGCGGGCAGAATTATTACCCTCAGGATATCGAGAATGCTGTGGAACGAGGGTCGGGCCTGATCCGTCACAATTGCGTTGCCGCTTTCCAGATCAACGAAGACAGCGAGCCTGCGCTGGCAATCGTGGCCGAAGTGAAAAACCCCAAGGCGCTTCCAGAAGCGCGGAAGATTGCCGCCGCGGTCCGTAACTATCTCAACGTCGAAGTGGCGCTGATCTCCTTCATCGCGCCTCGTGCAATACCGAGAACCAGTTCGGGCAAGATCATGCGCCACAAGACCAAGCAGATGTGGCTTGATGGCGAATTTACTGTGCTTTCGGAGTTTTCGCGGGAGAAGGATGCCGGATTCACTGAGTCGGGTTCTGAAATACAGTCGACCTTCGACGAAATGAAGGCCAGGTACAACCTGACAGGCACGGAATCGTACAATCTCGTCGAAGCAGGGCTGGATTCGCTCGATCTTGTGGTGTTCATGCACGAACTCAAAGAGCGCTTGAAGGACAAAGGCGCCGAGATGCTGGCGCGGCAGGTCGATATCAGTGTGATTCAGCGTGTTAGTGTTGCCGAACTCTTTCGACTGGCTGAGCAGTTAGAGCGTGCTCCCGAGGAAGCACTGGATGAGCTGCGGCACTCGCTGGCGGCTTTCCGTGAAGAGCTGCGCGCCGCGGAAATGGAGATGATGAGCAACGACACGAAGCTCATCTTCACACCTGCAACACCTGCGCAATTGCCCGAGATCCCGGTGATGAGTCATGTGCTCCTGACGGGCGGTACCGGCTTCATCGGACCGTTCTTCATGAGAAGTCTGCTGGAGCAGACGCAGGCAAAGATCTACGTTCTCGTCCGGTCTTCAGATGAAGTGCAGGGCATGCAAAGACTAAGGGCGGCGATGGACTCGATGGGACCATGCCCGGCTGGGCTACTCCAGATGTTCGAGGCTCGGGTGATTCCTATTTGCGGCGATCTCGGGTTACCGCAGTTAGGTCTCACGCAGGACGTCTGGGATTTCCTGGCCAACGAATTGGACACCGTCTTCCACAACGGCGCCACCGTGAATTACCTGTTCAACTACGACCGGATGCGTGACGCGAACGTGATGGGAACGAACGAGGTCTTGAGGCTCGCGTTCGAGGGCCGTCCCAAGGAATTCAATTACATTTCGACAACCTTCGTGTTTGGCTGGGCCGTCAAGAGCGTCCTGTATGAGACCGACTTCAACAAGGATATGGAGCTTCTCGATTTCGGTTACAGCCAGTCCAAATGGGTCGCAGAACAAGTGGTTGCAGACGCGCGCAGCCGAGGTCTTTCCACACGCATCTTCCGTCCCGCACTCGTAAGTCCCTCCATTACGGGAGGGGGAAACAACTTCGATATCGCGGTTCGTCTGGTAGCGTTCATGGTCAATCACGGCATTGGAGTGGATGCTCTGAATCAGGTTAGTTTCGTTCCCGCCGACATTGTGGCGAACAATATCGTCGCGATTTCGACCACCCCTGGCACGCAGAACAAGACGTACCATGTGGTGCGGGACGATTACGCGAACATGCTGGATATTACCGGGCTCATTACCAAGTCGACGGGGCGACAATTCGAAATATTCAGCGTTAAAGAATTCGTTCCTGAACTGATCCGGAGATGCCGAAAGGAAGATCTGCTCTTTCCGCTGCTCGATTTTCTGGTGGGCTCTGTCGATAACATCACCGCGATGGAGTTCAAACGCTATGAGAGCTCCTCCTATCAAGAAGCTCGGGATGCTTCAGCGCGAGGAATAGCGGACCCATCGCTCGAGGATACGGTTAACGGCATTTTGAAATTCATGCACCGCAAGGGGATCATTTCGGTTGCGGCTCGTGAAGTCCGCGCTGCTTCATCGGCCGCCGAGCCTGTTGTCTGCACAGATGCATAATCGGCTACTGCCTTTTGAATACCAGCTTCTCGGCGACACGCTGACCGGATTCCAGCGTGCCCGTGTCTGTCTGCGTCATTAGCTTCCCATCGTTGGAAACCACCCATCGATCCTTTTCCACCAGTTGATCGTCTCGCCGGTAGAATGAATCCACCGTGTGAGCGTCGACAAGTTGAAGCGTCACGGTATCGTTGCGGGAGTTCTTCAGATCGTACTGCTTTCCGTCAAAACGGGCGGTGTAGCTGAAATCGCCGGAAAAGCGAACGCCGCCGCTTCCGTCCGGCTCGATCTTGAGCATCAAACCCTGGCGCAAACGAGTCTTGCCAAGGTCCTGCGTCCATTCCCCAGCAAGTAAATCTCCGGCGATCTTTGCACCTCCGCTTCGCGTCCAAGCGGTAATCTGGTCGGGATGGCTGATGGTCGCAGTTGTGATGATCAGCTCGTTCCCATCATTAGAAATCCTCTCGCGAATCGTCGCCACGACATCTCCGTCCTTTTTCTCCTTAACCTCGGCTTGCCTCTTATCAATTTTGTGCAGTTGGACCTGATTGAACGCCGGATTTCCCGAAACCGACGTATCGTGGCCGTTCGCCTTGGCTGTGAAATCGAAGTGGGTATCGCCTGACATGACGACATGCACTTCATCATGGATGGCAGTCACGGAAAGTTTGTTGGGCGGACTCAGGGTAGATTGCGCAGAAATAAGCGTCCAGGAGCCAGTGCGCGGATCAGCGGCTCCAGGTTGGATAGCGAGAAGAATCGTGAGCAACGCGAATCTGAGAATTGAGCCCCCTCATGCAGAACCAGAGATTGCCGGAATCCGACGGAACCAATCTAGCAGATTAAGACTACCGGGAGGTGAGCATGACCAAGGTCGATCGTCCCACCTGACGCGAAGCGTGCCTCGTCGAACCAGTGCCGCAGCCGGACACCATTCTGGCCCTGAATTCTTTCGATGCCGGAAGAGGATGGCGATGTTCCTTACCTTGCGCCGACTTTGTATGAAATCATGAGCCCTATGCATGTGCGCCGTTTCGGGCTGGCCGGTTTAGTCCTTTTCGCGGTTCTAGCGCTTCTGCCGTTCTCTTTTCATGCCGAGCGCCATTTGGAGACGGCAACCCGAGTCGAGGGTAGCGAAGCGGAGACAGTCAAGCAGGAGTTGGTAAGCCGATTTCGTTCGCCCTTTGTGGATCAGGTAGTCCTTGTGATTCAGGGCCTGCCGCCCGCGGATTCTGAAGAAGGTGCGCAAGCGTTATCGACCATCGTGGCGGGATTGAGAGACGAACCCGGCGTGTCGGGAGTGGTTTCTTATCTGGAATTGCGCGACCCGATTTTCCTGGGCAAAGGCGGCGGGACATTTGTATTAGTGGGCCTCGCCTCGACCGACGTTCCCGTGGAATCTCTGGTACCAAAACTTCACGAACGAGCCCAGTCTCTCGCGAATGAATTGCTTGGCCGTTATCCGAACATAAAACTGGAACTTACGGGCGAGCTTCCGCTGAATTTCGACATTCGGAAAGCAAGTGCCGACGATGTGCGGCACGGCGAAAGTCTGGTAATTCCCGCCACCCTCATACTTTTGCTACTGGCCTTTGGAAGCATCGTCGCGGCCCTGATTCCCCTGGCCGTTGGCCAGCTTGCCATTGCGACCACTTTGGCAATTACCGGGTTGCTGGCAGAGCGCCTCCACCTGTCCATTCTGGTTCAGAATTTGGCGACCATGCTCGGGCTGGGTCTGGGGATTGACTACGCGCTGCTCATGGTCAGCCGCTTCCGTGAGGCGATTTGCGCCGGCCATGACGGTCCCGCGGCATCAGAGATTGCGGCACGCCAGGCAGGCCGCACACTTCTGATTTCAGCCTCGACAGTCGCCATTGGATTTCTAGCCCTTTTGACCGTTCCCATCAGCGAAATCCGTTCGATTGGCGTCGCTGGATTCCTGGTGGCAGGAATGAGTGTGTTGCTGACCAATACTCTTGTTCCGGCAGTGCTGACGTTGCTCGGTACGCGGATTGACCTTGGTCGGATGCCCTTTACTCCCAGGTTGGAAGCGGATCGGGATGCACGCACGGGAATTCGCTGGAGACGATGGGGAAGGGCGATTGTTACCCATCCGTGGTATGCCCTCCTTCTCGCGGTCGCCCCGTTGCTTCTGCTGGCCTGGCAGGCCAGGCATCTCGATACAAGGGTCCCCAAAGGAAACTGGCTTCCGGAGTCGGCAGAATCGGTCCAGGCGCTTCACACCCTCGAACAAATGGACAGAGCCGGCGTTGTTTATTCGATGCGCATCATTCTCGAACTGCCCAAGGATTCTGTTGGGCAAACCGACGCGGGATGGAACGCCGTCGATCGTCTCTCCAAGAGACTGGCCAGCGACCCTCGCAGCGCCCGGGTCATTTCCATCACAACGATCGCAGAGGGCAACCGATCGAACCTCATTGACCTGTCGCGGGAGACGCACCGAACATTTCTGAGCAGCGACGGACGGGCAGCGCTGCTTGAAGTGCTACCCGCGGGTTCTGTTTCTCTGCGCGATCAGGTTGACTGGGTACGGGAGCTCCGCAAGACTGGGGCTGCAGCTCTCACGGGAGTGCCGGGCGCAACTCTAAAAATTGGAGGAATTCCGGCTCTCAACGCCGATTATCAAACAATTGTCACGAACCGTTTTCTGCCGGTTATGGCGATGGTGGTGGCGGCGACTCTGGCGGCACTTCTGGCGGGGTTCCGATCGCTTTTCGTGGCTGTGAAGGCGATTGCATTGAACCTGCTCTCGGTTGCGTCCGCCTTTGGAGCATTGGTGTTAGTTTTTCAGGACGGACACGGAAGCAGCTTACTGGGAGTTCAAGGAGGAACAGGCAGCGTGTTCCCGCTTGTTCCTATCGTTACCTTTGCCATCGTCTTCGGAATGAGCATGGATTACGAAGTATTCCTGGTAGCGCGGGTTCTGGAAGCCCGCAGAAGCGGGCTGAATGAGGCGGATGCAATCCCGGAGGGGTTGGCTCGGACGGCGGGCCTGATTACGAGTGCCGCCGCGATCATGATCGTGGTATTCGCCGCATTCACTTTCGGAAACTTCCTGGTGGTCAAGATGATTGGATTTACGCTGGCGGTTGCAGTGTTTATTGATGCAACCCTGGTGCGAATTGTGATCGGTCCCGCACTCCTGCGGCTTGCAGGCGATTGGAACTGGTGGCCTGGAGGGCTGAACACGGCGCGCGGCCGGTCGCGTTTGTGAGCGGCGAATGATCCAATTTTTTACGAGTGGGGTATTGCCTCGACCTTGACAGGTTTTTCGCCGTCTTGCTTGAGCACAGTGAATGTCCTCACATCTCGCGTAGCGCACCGCGATCGGCGCAAGTCCAGGAGGGCGAAGGCGTGTCTCTCACTAAGGCTTGCCGCGCTGCAGCACCATGTTGTCGCCAAATATAGGACTGACAAAAGGTAGAGTTGCAGCAACCGGAGAGGACCCTGCTTGACCGGCGTGGGTTGTGCCTCTGCGCCTGGGGCGGTCAACAATAACCCTGCGGCAAGGGCTGCTAAACAAATTGACCTGGAACGCATGACTGCGAAACCTCACGTTATGGATGTGTGGGGCCCTGGCATTGGAAGTTGCGCGCGTTCTCTGTGTCGCCGTTCCCCTTGTATTGCGCGTGTTTTGGGTAGGCGCAGAGGGGGCGGCTGCGCCCGGGGAACGCAGAGCCTGTCGCGATAACGGATTCAGGCGCCGCGCCTCTCTCCACCCAATCGACAACCGCCGTGAGCATGTCAAAGTGATCAAGCGCGAGTCCGCCGCCGCAGTGGCCCATCCCGGGCACCAGGAACATGCGGCTCCATTGCGCCACGTTGTCTGCGCCGCCGTTCGCGTCCGCGAGCGACTGATAGTACTGGAGCGTATCGAGCGGCGAGAACCAGGGGTCGCTGTCGCCGTGGAAGAAGATGAGCTTGCCGCCATTGAGAGAGAACGTAGAGAGGTTGGTGGATGCGGGTTCGACGAGGGGGTCGGATGCATGCTGCGCAGCTTTATCGACATCGAGTTCAGTTGCTGAAGTGTAGGGCCCGAAGAGCCCGTTAGTTCCCAGCGCAAGCAGGCCCGGCACTCCGCTTTTCGAGGTGATGCCTGTGTCATAAAGAAATCCGGGATAGACCTGCGTGCCATAGACATTCTTGGCCCCGGCAAAGGCCTTCTTGATTGCCGCGATCTTTTCAGGGGCAATGCACGCCTCGGTCTGGCCGGTCTTGCAGCTGATGACGGCGGGATCGAAGTTACAGCCAAGAGGATCGGAGATCATGCCATCGGCGATGCCGTCCTTCGCATCGCATTGCTTCATCAGCGCTTTCATAAACAGTTTGCGATCGTCGTCTGTCAGAAACTTGTCGATCTGCGGCCTACCGGAGGCATCTTTGGGGGCGGCCTGGTTGTAAGCCACGGGGATCCATTGGGCGATGGCGAGGTTCGAGAGGCCAGTACGCATGGCTGGGTCGCCGGAAACGATGCCGTTGAAGACCGTGGGATAACGCTGCGAGAGGATCATTCCTTCGCGGCCGCCGGTGGAACAGCCGACGAAGTAGGAGTACGCTGCGGGTTTTGCGTAGTAGCGGGCAATGATCTGCTTGGCGATATCTGCGACTTCAGCGTTTGCGAGGAATGCGAAGTCGAGATAAGCCTGCTGGTCGCGCATGAAAGAGAAGTCGAACGGTCCCGTCTTCGCTTTGTGTCCCGTGTCGGTACTGGCGACCACGAAGCCGCGCGTGAGAGCCGGCTTATCGCCGGTGTACGACGCGCCGGCGGGATAGGAGATGACGCCGTTCCCGCCACCTCCGCCTTGCATCATGAAGTCGCCGTTCCAGGCGTCGGGCTCGGGAAGAGCCACCGCGAAACCAATGCCAAACTCTTCGCCGCCGACGCCTTTGCGGCGATGGATGACACCATCGACACGGCAGTGCGCCGGGAGAGGGCCAATGGCCGAAGCGCCAGGGTACGCCGGCGGGATGGTCATGCCCGTGGATACAACCTCGGACTTCGTGATCTCGACGCCCTCAAGTTTGAGACGCGTGAGATCGGCACACGGAGTCGCCGATTGAGAACGGGCCGTAAAAGGTGCGCACAGCACGGCAACCAACAGAAGCGCGAGTTTGCCTTGGGTCATAACCAGCCTTCTTTATCGCGAAATCGATGAGCACGCAGCGCGGATTGTCTTGCTTCGCAAGAACCCGCGCCGCAGTGCATTACCGGATGGTTCTCTGAACTTCCTTGCCCTCGTAACTGATTTCCGCATCGGCCTCGGCAGTTATATCAGCGCCCGCCCCATGCCCATCTGCCACCAGCACTACGCGGAACTTGCGGTGTTCGATCATGCCGGGAAACGAGCCTTGACGTGCGCCGATGGTGAGAGACGAATTACGATCGTCCCACCGGATGGAGATGACGGAATGCTGGCCCTTTTCGTACTCGTAGCCGTCGCCTGCGTCTTCGTAGAGATCGAAACTGCCATCGGCGCCGCGGTAGATGCGGAGTTCGACGGGCCCGGCAGGATCTTCTGCGGTGTACTCGATCTGCGGGCCCATGGGGAGAATGGAGCCAGCGCGCACAAAGAGAGGCATACGCGCGAGGGGCGCATCGGCTTCGATCTCCTGGCTACCGTGGAGCGATTTGCCAGTCCAGAAGTCGTACCACTGGGCCGCGGCGGGCAGGTAGACACTGCGCTTGTTGACATCGGCCTTGAGCACGGGGTTAACCAGGATGGCTGGCCCGAACATGAACTCGTCGCCCAGGTTCCAGGTCTTCGGGTCCGTGCGCCAATCCATGACGAGCGCGCGCTGGATGGTGTAGTCCTCGCTTGTAACCTTCCAGGCCAACGAATAGATATACGGCATCAGTCGATAGCGAAGGCGGTCGTAATTGACGAGGATCGGCTCGACCTTGTCGAAACTCCACAGCTCGTTATGCGGCCGATGGCCATGCGTGCGGAAGATGGGACAGAACGTGCCGTATTCAAACCACCGTGCGTAGAGTTCCTGAAAGGCAGGATCGGCGACGGGGTTGTCGTGGGGCGGCCAGTAGCCGCCAATATCGGTCGTCCAATAGGGATAACCTGACAACGCGAAGTTGAGGCCCGCGGGTACCTGGTGACTCAGACCCCAGTACGTGCCGTACACGTCTCCCGACCAGACTGTGGCGCCTACGCGCTGCTGGCCGAGGAACGCCGAGCGTGTGAGCAGAAAGACGCGCTTGCTCGGGTCTTGCGCCTTCCAGTGGTCCTGGACGCCAAGGGTATGTAAGAACGGGAAGACGTTGGTGAATTCGGCGCCATTGCCGATGGCGAGCTGGCGGCTGCTGAGAATGGCATCACCCATGTGCGGCCAGTATTCTTCCGGCTCTGCGCTATCGAGCCAGAATGCATCCCACCCTTGCGCGAGCAGCTTGCCGGAGAGGTGCTCCCAGTAGATATCGCGCGCGTCGGGATTTGTAGCATCGTAGACGTGCGCGCCCGGCACAAGCTCGTGCTTTGCGTCGAGCGTCTTGTACGTCTCTGAATTGGGATCGAGCAGGCCCCACACCGAGATCATGGCATGCACGTTTTCCTTGTGCAGGGCATCGAGGTCGTGCGCCACGTCGTGATAGTTGGAGTTGAAAACCGGATCGCCCTCTGTCTTCCACCAGAACCAGTCCTGCACCATCGCGTCGAGCGGGATATGCTCTTCGCGGTAGCGCTGCGCGATCTCGCGAATCTCGTCGAGCGAGACATAGCGATCTTTCGACTGGAAGAAGCCGTAGGCCCACTTGGGCAGCATGGGCGTGTGTCCCGTCATGGCGCGGTACTCGTGGAGGACCGTGTCGATCTCGGGGCCGTAGAGGAAGTAGTAGTCGATTGACTTGCCCGCGATCGAACTCAGCTTCATCTCCAATGGGAAGCGATTGTCAAAGTAGGTGAGAGCCGCCGTGTTCCACATCAGCCCATAGCCCTTGCTCGAAATCAGCAGCGGGATCGCGACATCGGTATTGTTTTGCCCCAGTTCCACCGTGGCACCGCGATAGTTGAACATGCCGTTCTGGTGTTGGCCAAGCCCGTACACAGCCTCTGAGATTGTGGGAGAAAATCGGTCCGTGACGCGATACGTGTGCTCACCATTCAGATCGACTGGCTCGTAGGTACGCGGAATGCTGTTCCCTTCATTCAGCAGCGATTCTCCGCTGGCGGTCTGGAACGATAGGCTGTCGCGCTCAAGATGGACGATCACCTCAAGCTGTGCTGTCTTTAGGTGGGCTGCTTTCCCGTCTTGCGTGAAGGTGAACGGCACTCCCGGGCAGGATTGCCGCGCATCGAGCATCCACGGACGCGGCGGCGCGGGAGCGGAGGATTCAGGCGTGGCGACAATGTGAATCACCGAGTCCGTACACACTGTGACATCGATGAATTCCATGCCTGCGTTCGCGCGGAGCCCGTGGCTTATCTGCTCCACGTGAGCAGGCGGAGGACCCGGTGCATCCTGTCCCGGCATTTGTGCCCCGCTTGAAGGGATAGCCATGAACAGAAACACAACGGCCGTGGCAATCCAGAAACCTCGGCTCGAAGGGAGAATTCCGCCATTCAGGAGCATGTTTGATCTCGACTTTCTCTTCGCCAGTACCTTACCGAGTGGGCGACGCCCGCGAACGAAACGAAATTGAGCCTTGGGCTGGCCGGCAGGCTCTAGCGGCAATCCGCCGTGAAGCAGAGATTCTTGCTGAAGAATGGCAGCACATGGTTCTGGAATCGATCGGCAACAGCGCTGGTGTGCGTGCCGGAGTAAACTTCAAAGCTGTTTGCGACTCCGTAGCCGTCGAGGATGTCATGCAGCTTGATGGCATCGAACCGCAGCCCATCCTGATCCCCCACGTCCATCGCGATGGCGCGGTACTGCTTGAGATTGCCAATGTACTGATCGACAAACGCCAGCGGCGCATTGGCCGCGTACTTCGCTACGATATCCGGCTGCGGAACGCCGTCCTTGGTGGGCAGGTCGAAGTAGAGCGGAGGGTTCTTGGGGTCGGGCGCCCACGCGGCTGCAGTCGCATATTGGGCAGAGGCAAAACCAGGCGACTGCGCCGCCAGGTCGGCTGGAGACTTGGCCGCCGCGACCTTCTTCTCGCTGGCTATCGCCCGCTCCTTGATCTGATCGGGAGTGCCAGGTCCGCCACCGGCCATCGGAGACATGCAGCAGGGACTCATGATGTAAAGCGCGCCAAAAACATCCGGATGCTTCATGCCAATACGCGATGCGCCGTAACCTCCCATGGAGTGACCAACGAGACCACGGCTCTGCCGATTGGGAATGGTCCGGTAATGAGCATCGATATAGGCAACCACGTCGTGATAGATGAACTTCTCGAAATCGCCCGTGGTGGCGGAGCTCGAATACATCGAGCCGTTGTAGATGGTCTTGGAATCGGGAAGGACCACGATCATCTCTCGCGAGCCTGTCGCGGATGCGCCTTCGATGGTCTGCGGTACGTGAATCTCATGCGTCCACTGCTCGGCGCCAATCGAGTAGCCGTGGAGCGCATAGACGACCGGATAATGGCGCTTCTTATCTTTGTTGTAGCTGGGGGGAAGAAAGACGATGACATCGCGATCGACGGCATCGCCTTCGAGATTGCCTTCAAGAGCTGTGCCGTGGATCTTGATGTGCTCCACCGTTGCCGGCTTTGCTCCGGGCACAACGTCCGGCACTATCGTCTTGACCTGCGCCGAGCTGTAGCCGGCCAGGAGGATCGCGCTTGCGCACGCAGAAATCAGTTTTAGGATTTTCATCTTGACCTTCTCTCGAGAAGCTTCGGGTTACTGCACCGGGTAGGAATAGATGTTCACACTGAAGGGGCGCACGGTGATAGTTTCAGGCAGAGGCCCAAGTGTCTGGTCTTCGACCTGAACTTCGGGTTTCTTGTCCACTTGAACCGTTGCATTGATTGAGTCAGGAGCCATGCGGTAAAGGTGTCCCGAACGCGCGAGCCTGGTCCCGATCATCGTGATCTTGATGCTCTGTTCAGCATCCGATGGATTAAGCACCGCGATGGCGAGCGTCTTGCGATCCTCACTGAGTGCGGCGCTCACGTCGAGCGGGTAGGTGTCGCTGCCCGGATTCACCGCAGGCTGGTCGCCACCGGCCGGAAACACGGGCTTCGGTTGTGGCGAGTTGCCGGATACCTCAACCGGAATAGTGCCAAAGTGATCGCGGTACATCTTGAAGAGCATCCCAGTGGGATTGAGTACAGCTTCAGTACGGTTCTCGCTCATCATCGATGTTGCAAAGGTAACGGCGCCCATCTGGAAGACATCCGAGTGGCGGAACATTTCGTGAAATGCCCAGCCATAGGCGGGGACGGTCTTGTAGGAGTTCGGCCCACCTCCAAAGTAAGCCCACTCGTCGATGGCGATGGGAACCGGCTTGGCGCGCAGCGCCGGAATGAGCTTCAGATACTCCTGGTAGTGTTCATACTTCGCCCGGACTTGCACGGCCGGTGCGCGCTGCCACTCGATAAATGAAAGTGGCGGATTGATGGGCACCTTCTTCTGCAGTTTGATGTCGGTGTGCTCCGTTCCCGAAGCATAGTAGTGCTCGCTGACCATGTCGATGTTGTCGAGGCAGTGAAGAAGCATTTGGCCAGTCCAGTCGGCAGAGGAGAGATAGTCGGGAACATACTGGCCGTTGATGCGCCGGGCCTGGTCCGCACCTTCCATCACATCGGGCATGGCACCGCCGGCAATGAGCTTGATGGTCGGATCGACTTTCTTCATCTCCTTGGCGAAGAGGTTGTGTTTCAACTCAAACTGCGGAAGCGACATCGCTCCCATCTGGTAGTCGCCCCAGGGCTCGTTGCCCACTCCCCAGAACTTTACGTGATAGGGCTCAGGGTGGCCATTCTGCGCGCGCCATTTCCCCATGGGCGTGGTAGCGGCTCCGTTGGTGTACTCGACCAGTTCACGCGCAGACCATGCATCGCCGAAGCCGGCGTTGACGGTGATGTAAGGGTCGACGCCGAGAAGTCGGCAGAGGGTGAGGAATTCATCGGTGCCGACATCGTTGGGCTGCACGGCGTGCCACACCGGATCGAAGATGGGCGGGCGCTTGTCGATGTCGCCGACTCCGTAACGCCATTCGTACGCGGAGACGAAGTTGCCCCCCGGAAAGCGCAGGACGCCAAAGCGCAGCTGCTTCAGCGCGGCTATGACCTCGGGACGGAAGCCGTCGATGTTGTCTGCGGGCATGAGCGAGACAGCGCCGACGTGGAAGGAGCCGGCGCCTGTACCGGTAATCTCGAGGGTGGCGTCATCCGTATCGGCGGGAGAGCTATAGTGCAAGGGAAACTTGCGGTAGACTACGCCGAGCGCGTGAATCGTGACTGTCTGACGTGCAGTGGCTTCCTTGCCCCAGATGAGCGTGACCTTGACCACTGCGCCGGGACTTCCGGCGAGTACGATGCGTCCGGCGTAGGCCTTGCCTTTGCGCACGGCAATCCCGGATTGACTGAAGCCGTGCGCTTCTTTTGCATCGAGACTGACCAACGGTGTCTGATCTCCGGTGTAGGGCGCTTTGGTGTCCATAGTGACACATGCGGCGCCGCCGATTGGAGCCCACCAGCGCGTTGGAATGCGCCTGAATCGCGGATTCCCTGCGGCGTTGCCAATGACCGGCGGGGGCGTTGGCGCGCCGGCGGCGACCGGATAGAAAAACTTGCGATCGACCAGCATCTCCGACCAGATGCCGGTATTCACAATATCGCCGCCGTGTTCAAGGAACTGTCCGTAGATGTACTTCGAAATGGGCGCTCCGGTTTTCGAAGTATCGATCGTGGCTGTGACGGTGCGCGCCTGGGATTGCACGAAGGACGGAGAGGCCAGGAGGAAAATCATGAGCAGCGTCAAGAAATATACCTTCGGGGCCGCGATCATTTTGAACGGGGGCATAGTCGTTTCTTCTCCGGATTCTGCCTTGAAATGCGCTAGCTGAAGGCACGCGCTGATAGCGACTTGTCTTTCAGTTCTTAAATGTCCCGATCCATCTTCCGACTCGCAAATCGAATGCGCCCACCGCTACTGCTCGATCGAAACGACAGTGACTGATCCCGGCTCTACCGTCAACGAGAGCTTGCCGTCCCGGACCTTCACTGTTGTCGACTTCGGGACAACTGTATTCGGCGAATCAAAGGTGTTGATGCTATCCATAGCCGTCCCAGATAACGTCTCGGCCGTCGCTGACCTCGCCGTTATTCCCGCCAGGTCCGCATCGATTTCGGTCGGAGCTTCCGCGTCGAGGTTGGTGATCTCAAGAAAGAGCTTTCCGTTTGCGCCTCTTGCCGCGATGGAATCGACACGAGGCAGGGATACCCCGCCGTGTGTGTACGTACCTGCATCAATGGCGACAGGAATAAACGTGGCGTCCTGGAATGGAACATACATTTTGAAGACGTAGTAGGTGGGCGTCAGGATCATTTTGTCCTGGTCCGTGAGGATCATTGCCTGGAGCACATTGATCATCTGGGCGATGTTGGCCATGCGGACGCGATCGGCGTGGCGGGCAAAGATGTTCAGGTTGAGCGAGGCGAGCACGGCGTCTCGAACGCTGTTCTGCTGGAAGAGAAACGCGGGATTGGAGCCAGGAAGCGGCGCGTGCCACGCGCCCCACTCATCCACGCTCAAGGCCACTTTCTTCTCCGGGTCGTACTTGTCCATTACGGCTTCCTGCTTGCGCAGAAACTCTTCGATGAAGAGGGTCGATTTGAGACTCTTCACGTAATCGTCTAGCCCGAACTTCTGTGAATCGGTCGAGGGAGGCCAGCCGTTGGGAACGGTGTACCAGTGCAGCGAGACACCGTTGATGTCCCAGGACCAGGTGTGCTTCTTCCACGCCTTCATCACCTCTTCGGTCCACTCCGTATCCGGGGTGCCGGGGCCGACGGCGATCTTCAGCATTTCGTCCTTGCTGCGCTGCGCTGGATTCATGTTCAGCACGAAGCGGCTGTAGACCTTCATCAGGCTCACGTAGTAGTCGGGCGTCATAGCGCCGCCGCAGTCCCAACTCTCATTCCCGAGGCCGAGAAAGCCCACCTTGTACGGCTCGGGATGCCCGTTGCTGGCTCGCTCCCTGGCAAGCGCGGTCGGTGCTGCGGCCGTCATATACTCCAGCCACTCCGCCGCCTCTTGCGGCGTGCCCGAGCCCAGGTTGACGGACACATAAGGTGTACTGCCGATCTGTTGGATGAAATCCATGAACTCATCGGTGCCGAAGGCATTGGTATCGATGACGTCGCCCCATGCTGAATTCACGGTGGCAGGGCGCTTGTCGCGCGGGCCAATCCCCTTGCGCCAGTGGTACTGGTCGGCGAAGCAGCCACCTGGCCAGCGAACGTTGGGCACCTTCAGTTCCTTGAGCGCTGCGACGACATCGTTGCGGATTCCACGGGTGTTGGGGATTGAGGAGTCAGGGCCGACCCAGATGCCTTCATAGAGGCCGTGGCCCAGGTTCTCGGCAAACTGGCCGAAGATGTTGCGATCGATCTTTGCGCCGGGCTTGGAGGCGTCAATCGACAAGTGAGCGGTTTGGGCGGCCACAAGAGGTGTGGCAGGTACGAGCAAGAGCAAAGTGACGCGAACAACGGATTGAATACCTGCACCGAACTTCATCACAACTCCCGGGGAGAACGCCGAGGTGCGGCTGCAAGTGCCCCTCGCACCATGGTCGTTAGACCTCACACGCGGTCATGATTTCGCGTAAACGTTCTCTGGGATTCGAAATATACAGAAATTCTGAGCGAATGGGCAAGTGAATAAATCGATATACTGGCCGAAAAAAGCACTGTCCTTGGCCTACCTCAGTCGCGTACTATGCCGCATGTCGACGGGAACAGAGTCCGCAAGCGGCGTAATCCACGTGGTCTGGTAAACGATTCCCAGCAACGCTGCCGAAGCGGATTGACAGAGCTTTTTAGGGAATGAGCCCTCGGTGGGGGCAGTCGAGACGGGGAGAATTCGATGAAGAGACTTGCAATCGCGGCACTTCTATTTTCGAGCTACTGCTGTGCACAATCTGCCACCGTATTCGAGCCGGCTTCCACCAACGTGTGGGGTGCGGAATATCCTCGAGTCGATTCCAGCGGACGAGCTGAATTTCGCATCAAGGCCCCGAGCGCCGCGGCCGTAAAGCTCAACTTCTGGAGTAATCCGAAGCTCGACATGGTGAAGGACCCCGATGGGTTTTGGACCGTCACGACGCCACCACTCGTACCCGGCTTTCACTACTACAACTTCGTCATTGACGGAGTGGATGTGAACGACGCGGGAAGTCACGCCTTCTTCGGTGGCAGCAGAGATGCAAGTGGAATTGAGATACCCGAACCTGGAGCGACCTACTACTTGCCGCATGATGTGCCGCATGGCGCGGTGCGCGAGATCTGGTACTTTTCCAAAGTTACCGGAGGCTGGCGGCACGCCGTGCTTTATCTGCCGCCCGGCTACGACACGCAGACGAAGATGCGCTACCCAGTGCTCTACCTGCAGCACGGCGGTGGCGAGGATGAAACGGGCTGGATCAAGCAGGGGCATGCGAACTTTATCCTCGACAACCTGATCGCAAGCCGGACCTCGAAGCCGATGATCATCGTGATGGCTTACGGCTATGCGCGGCGCGCCGGTCACGCCGATCCGGACCTGACGGGAAAGCCTTTCGGTTCTCCTGAAATGATGAAGGCGATGCAGGAGATGTCGCAGACCTTCGAGGACGATCTCACCCAGGTGTTGATTCCATATATGGATTCGAATTTTAGAACCATTGCCGATCGCGACCATCGCGCCATGGCGGGACTCTCCATGGGCGGAATGCAGACCTTCCAGGTCACTTTCGACCATCTCGACCTGTTCTCCTACATCGGCGGGTTCAGCGGCGCCGGGGGAATGATGATGCTACGAAGTGCAGAGAAGCCGGACCTGAAGACAGCTTTCAATGGCGCGCTAGCCGATCCGGCGGCATTTGCGAAGAAGGTGCACCTGCTATGGATCGGCGTCGGAACCGAAGAGCCGGTCCAGATGCATGCCGGCATCGTCAGACTGCACGATGCATTTACCGAGGCCGGCGTAAAACACGTCTTCTACGAGTCACCGGGCACTTCTCACGAGTGGCAGACATGGCGCCGGGATCTGAATGATTTCGCGCCAAGGCTTTTCCGCTAGAACAGGCAACTGGCCGTGGCTGCGCTAGGACGAAGAAGAGCGCAAGCTACGGTCTGAAGCCGCCCGCGTCTTGTGATATAGAAGTGCGAGCGTTTCCTCAGAAATTGGACACGTAGAGCACCCTCAGACTGCTACCGTATTTCTCAAATGCTCCGATAAGCAGGTTTCTAAGATAAATGGGCACTAAGGCTAATTCGCGCGAAGCGCGCGCTCTCACCTTCGATCCCTAATCCACAATCTCTGTTTCTTAATTCAGTAATGCGGCCTGATTCGGACGATCCAGCGAGAACGTCGGTATCTCAATATCAAAACGCTCACCGTTCTCAGTCTCCATCTGGTAAGCCCCACCCATCATCCCCGACGGCGTGTTGAGAGGCGCGCCACTCGTATACTCAAAGCGCTCTCCCGGCTTGAGAACCGGTTGCTCCCCGACAACACCTGGTCCCTTGACCTCGGTCAATTCGCCGCGCGCATTCGTGATCATCCAGTGCCGACTCAGCAGTTGCACCGTTTCCCGTCCCTGATTCTCGATGATCACTCGATAAGCCCAAAAATACTGCGAGATGTCCGGCGATGATTTCGTCTCAAGGTAAGTTGGCTCCACGCTCACCGCTATTCCTCGAGTGTTTGCCACATACAGTGTCCAATTTGCCATAGAGAAAGTTTAGATCAAAGTCGTGGGCTTGGCCTGCTCGACCTCTTGTGCCATTTTCACTCATCTGAACTGGTACGCAAATAGCGGGGCCGATCAGAGCCTCTTCATGCTCTATCTGTCTCGCTCTTGGCGCTTGGCATTCCTCTTCTTCCTTCGCTTCTGTCCTTTGGTTTGCCAATAATCTCGCTGGCGCTGACGAAGTGAGCACCCGGCATTGCAAAACCGCTGTCCGGCACGTTCGATGTTGAAGAACCCGCAACACTCGGTAATAGGGCATACTGAGAAGCCTCGAGGATGGAGGAATTGACGCCTCAGAATCGAATACAGTAATGGTCTAATTCCGAATTTGATGCTCGCATGCAATTCAAGCGGATTCGGGTAAACAGTCGAGGGGGACGAATTCAACAATTCGCACATGACGATGCGACCTGTGAGAGCATCAGGGCGCTCAGAGCCGACGCGCATGCCCATCCAGACCATTGTCATCATCGCGCTGGTTTCCGCGCGTGCGCATGCAGTATCAGCCAGCGAAGGCGCAGAAAGCTGTCCAATCTTGGCCAGAAAAGCCCGATCAATTAGGGTTTTATCTGGAGTTCATTCTTCGCCGGGCCGAAAGCACGCCGCAGAGGGGACGCCGGCTGCGGTTCCTGCTCCCTTCGCCGCGGCGGCGGCATCGAAGCAATACGGCAGCGACGCCGAAAGGAGCCACCACCATGAACCCGGTCGATTCACCCAAATTTGACGCAGCCACCGGACGGCGCATCCGAAGCGTGGTGCTTGCGGAGATGGCTCTACGAGCGCGTCTCCTCTTCTCGGCACTTTCCGTGTGTACTGCATTCACAGGCGCGTCGTGCGGCTTAGCCGCAGAAGCGCAGGCACCTGCACCGGCGACGATCACGATCGATGCCAGCGCGGCGGGAACGCCTTTTCCGCATTTCTGGGAGCAGGTATTCGGTGCCGGACACGCTGTTCTGGCTCTGCGGGACAACTATCGCCAGGACCTCGAAGCGGTGCACGATCAGGTGGGTATGCGCTATGTGCGCTTCCACGGCATCTTCGACGATGAAGTGGGCGTATACGACGAGAACGCCAAGGGCGATCCGGTGTACAACTTCTCCTACATCGACCAGATCTACGATGGCCTGCTGGCCCGGGGCGTGCGGCCGTTTGTGGAGATCAGCTTCATGCCCTACAAACTGGCGTCGCGTCCGGCGATTCAGGCCTTCTGGTATAAGCCGAACGTGGCGCCGCCGAAGGATTATGCGCGCTGGGACGCGCTTATCCGCGCCTTTGCCCAGCATTTGGTTGATCGCTACGGAATCGACGAAGTGTCGCAGTGGTACTTCGAGGTGTGGAACGAGCCCAACATCGACTTCTGGGCCGGAGACCCGAAACAGCCCACTTACTTCGAGCTCTACGACCACACCTCGCGCGCCCTCAAGGCCGTCAATCCCAAAATCCGCGTCGGCGGCCCCGCAACATCATCCGCCCACTGGATTCCCGCGTTTATTGAACACGTAAGCAAAGAACATGTGCCCGTGGATTTTGTCTCCACGCACGGCTACGCTGACGACACCGTCGAAGACTTATTTGGAACGCATGAAAACATACCCATGCGCGATCGCGTGTGCCGCGCGGTGGAGAAGGTGCATGGCGAAATTCGCGACTCCGCGATGCCCGCACTGCCCCTGATGTGGACCGAGTGGAACGTTCCCTCCTACGGCGACCTGGATGCGCGCGACAACTGGTATGTGGGGCCTGCGCTCGCCAGAGACATCAGCCAATGCGACGGCTCGGTCACGCTGATGTCGTGGTGGACCTTTGATGATGTATTTGAAGAGGGCGGCGTCACACCGGAACCGTTCGACGGTGGCTTCGGGCTCATCGCGGCCGGACGGATCAAGAAGCCGAGCTTTTATGACTTCACGCTGCTGCACAAGCTGGGAGAGGAACGATTGGCTAATCCGACCGATAACCTATTGGTGACCCGCCGCAAGGATGGCAGGCTCGTTGTGGCGGCATGGAACCTTGTCAATATGGACAAAGTCAGTGAAGGAACTCCTATCTCAGTTCGCCTGGACTTCAAAGGCGTCGCACCGGGAGCCGCCGTTTCCATCGAGCGCGTGGATGCGCTGCACGGCAATCCGATGACGGCCTACCGTGCCATGGGCAGCCCACGTTATCCAACTCAGGCGCAGATCGACGCACTCAACAAGGCGTCGGCGCTGACCGCACCGGAGCACAAAAAACTTGAGCATGGCACCCTGACGATGACCATCCCGGTAAACGGGCTCACGCTGATCGAGATTGTTGGCAGATGAAACACCCTGATAGACAAGCACTCATGATCCATCGCGGCAACGCGCAACTGATCAGCAGACGCCAGATGCTGACCGCGATGGCGGCGACGATCGGCTGTACCCTTCTGCCCGCCAGTCTCGCGCACGCTGAGGACTGGACACCGAACGATGGCGACGACGCTTTCCTCGATGACCTGGAGCGCCAGGCTTGCCTCTTCTTCTGGGAACAAGCAAGTCCCGAGACAGGACAGATTCTCGACCGCGCGCGAAACGATCTCGGCGGGGCGCGCGATCCGCGGCGTGTAGCCAGTATCGCTTCAACCGGTTTTGGCCTCACGGCGTTGTGTATTGCCGATCACCGCGACTTCCTGCCCCACGCGCAGATCGTGGAGCGCGTGCGAACCACGCTTGACTGGCACCTGAATACCATGCCGGAAGTGTGCGGCTTTTTCTATCACTTCAACGACATTGAAACCGGGGAGCGGGTCTTCGACTCAGAGCTCTCTTCGATCGATACGTCGATCCTGCTGTGCGGCATGCTCACGGCGCGCGGGTACTTCAATGACCGGCAAATCGATTCTCTGGTTCAACAAATCTATGAACGGGTGGAATGGCCATGGATGCTGGACGGTGGCGCAGCGTTCTCCATGGGCTGGCACCCGGAATCAGGTTTCCTCAATGCGCGCTGGAATCATTACTGCGAGCTCATGATGATCGATCTGCTGGCCATCGGCTCGCCTACGCACGGTGTTTCTCCAGACCACTGGAACAACTTCACCCGTACGGTGCTTCATTACGACTGGTTCAGCTATATCACCGGAGACGATCCGCTGTTTACGCACCAATATTCGCAGGCCTGGTTTGATTTTCGCGACAAGCGCGACGCCTATGCCAACTACTTTCAAAACTCCGTGACCGCTACGCGGGCGCACAAGGCGTTCTGTCTGTCCTATCCGAGGTGGTACAACGAAAACTATTGGGGCGTCACGTCATCGGACTCTATTAACGGCTATGTCGCCTGGGGAGGGCCGCCTCCGATCGGACCGCTGGACGGAACGGTTGTCCCGTCCGCCGCGGCAGGCTCTCTAGCGTTTCTGCCGGTCGATTGCATCTCTGTCCTGCGCGCGATGCGCGCCAGGTGGGGCACACGTGCCTGGGGCCGCTACGGATTCGTCGACGCTTTCCATCCGGCCGCAAAGTGGTACGACACCGACGTGCTGGGAATTGACCAGGGCATCTCCGTCCTCATGGCAGAGAACCTTCGGTCAGGGCTAGTGTGGAACAGTTTTATGCGTAATCCCGAGGCCACGCTTGCGCTCACGCGCGCCGGCTTCCACGGCAAGGGGCTGCCGGCATGAGTGGGCTTAATCGACGATTCGCTTAGACTCCAGAGATCGGAGAATAACCCACAGGCCGATTGATGAGGCTCAACCTATCCGAGGCAAAAAAAGAAGGGCGCGCGATGCGCACCCCTCCATCAGGAAATTCAGGACCTGTCAGAAGCTGAAGCGAGCCTGGAAATCGACAATTCTCGAACCGAGCGCGGTCCCCGCCTGGCCAAGGTTGGAGCTCTCGATATTCGTCGAGATGCTGCTGGGATTAAGGTTCGTGATGTTAAAGACGTTGAGCATGTCGGCCTTGAATTCGAGCTGCGCATTTTCACCCAGAAGCCGCATCCGGGGGAAGCCGAAGTCTTTGGAGACGGTGATATCGACATCCCGGTATCCAGGACCGGGGAAAGTATTGCGACCAATTCCCGGGGGAGGGACGAAAGTAGTTGACGACTGCCCAGAGTTATCCGTGATGGCGTTGGCGTAGTTCGGGACTTCAAAGTAATTGTCGGAAAACTGATCGTTGTTGACGCCAGTGTTCATCGTTCCTGGATTTGTGAAGTTGCTTCCCGTCTCAAAGGCGGAGTTGCCGGTGCTCTTTCCGGCGCCTCCGAGATAGATGGGCCGCAAGCTCTGGTATCCATAGTTACAGGAATTACAGTAGATCTGGTGAGGCTCCGTATAAGTCGGCGTCCAACCAAAGCCTGAGTGAAATGTCATGATGCCGCCGAGCGACCATCCACTGGCCACCTTCTCCTCCCAGTTATGGCCGCCGTGGAAAAGAACCGGCTGCCACAATCCGAATAACTTGAAGGACTTGTTGATATCAAAGTCCGACCGGCTGTAGGAGTACCCGGGGTTGTATAGATACGCACTGCGGGAGTACGGGCCGGAGTCTGTATCCTCGCTGTGGCCCCAGGTGAACTGTGCATCGGCGGAGAACGTGTGGGAGAACTCGTGCTTGACCTCGGCGATCATCAGGTTGTTGGACGACTTGCCGCCGCTGCCAAAGGTATTGATTCCGCTGACAAGAGGATTCAGCGGAGCGCCAATAATTTCGCCCAGGGCATTGGCGTCATAGTTGTACAGCAGATGGCGGCCGACGCTGCCCTCATAGCCCAGTTTCGCGACAATCGAATACCCCAGGTCGTACTCAGTCTGGAGCGAGTAGTGTTCGACGTACTCGGTGGGCATATTGTTGGGAAAGGCGCCCAGGCCGGCGCCGCCCGCGGTCGGCAGACCGGCGGAGTTAAAGGTCGTTATGGCGTGGGGGTTGGCCGGGTAGCCGAAGTAGTCGTGCGAGCTGCTCGAGACCGCGTAGATGATATTGGGGTCGATGAACATAGGACCTGTGCTGTATGGGCCTGGTATGCTGCTGGTTCCCGGCGGGTTGCCGTCTGCATTGTTTGCGGTTGCGATCTGCTGCTGGTTATAGTTCAAGCCGAATCCGCCGCGCACAACGAACTTACTCATGACCCTATCGGGACTCCAGTTGAAGCCGAGTTCCGGTCCGAAGTTCATCTTTTGCGCGCTCCATGCTCCGACACCGGTCTTCAACGAGATCCCTGTCAATAGGGTGCTTCCGCTTCCAAAGTTCACCACACCCATGTGGTTGTCTTTATCGGTGATCGGTCCGAAGTAGGAGTAACGCAAGCCGGCGCTCAAGGTCAGGTCGGGACGGACCTTCCAATCATCCTGGAAGAAGACCCCTAGAATATTGTCGCGGTTGTCGTTGCGGTAGCCTCCGGGAATGCCCGTGGTTGCTTGAAACGCTCCGCCTTCCGCCTCCGGCGCGTCGTTCATAAAGTCCCACAGATTGTAGAACGTGTACTGCGGCACACTGATTGGCTCGTTCAAATAGTAGAGCCGCGTGAAGTCGAAGCCGAACTTCATGGTTTGCTCGCGGAGAACTTTGGTTGCGACATCTTTGTAACCGTAGGTCCATTGGTCCAGATCGCCGGGATAACCTGGGCCAAACTGCCCAATAGTTATACTCCCCATCCCGGAGACAAAGTCCTGGGGTAGGCCAAAGGGAGCCTGCGGATTGCTGGCAAGCTCGTTGTAACGCCATCCGGCCGCGTTGGCACGCGCTTCGTTCAGGAAAGTCGGCGAGAAGATGTGGTTCCAGATGAGCGTGAAAGCGTCGTTAATTTGTGAGTGAGCGAAGATGTCATAGCCCAGAGCGCCGTTGTAGTTCGTCTTGTTGGCTGGAACCCAGTAAATGACAAACGCAGCGTGATCCTTGCTCGTCACATCGGCATCGAGACGCCCGTTGTACTGCTTGAAATCGGTCGTAAGTGGACTGTTGGTGCTGTAGTCAGCAATATCAGGAGTGGTCGAGAGCCCGCTGCCAACGCCGGGGTTGCTGCTATCCACGTAGGTCAGGTCCTGCGTGCCCAATGCGGTGGAAAGCGGCGAACCAATGTTGATGCCCCCGCTGACGTTTTCGCAATTTGTACCTGCTGTCAGTCCTGCCGTGCTGCAGTTTGCCGAGGTGATGAGCGAGCCCAGAACCGCCGCATTGGGGAAGCCGAGGTAGGTTGAGGCGATGCTGCCTGCGGGAGCCAGCGCCACAAGCTGCGAAGTGGTGTACCATCCTGTGCCCGTCTCAGATGTGTTTTGGCTTTGTCCCTCGTAGTTGAAGAAGGCAAAGATTTTGTTCTTCCAGATCGGACCGCCGATGCTGCCGCCAAGTTGGTTATAGCGGCTCGTGTCCCGCAGCAGGCCACGCGCGGTTGGCGTGCCTGGCGCCACCGAGGCAGGGCCGTTCCAACGCTGATACGCATTCAATCCCGGGCGATAGATCTGGCCGAAAAAGCTGCCGTGGAGTTGGTTGGTTCCGCTCTGTGAAATGATCTCGGTTAACGCGCCCGAGAAGCGGCCATTCTCCGCGTCATAGGCATTGCTTACGATTCTGATGCTGCTGATGGAATCCTGACTGGGAGTAATGACCGTGGCTCCGCCCCAAACTGCGCTCTCCGTGCTGATACCGTCTACCGTGTAGCCGTTGTTCTCAAACTGCTGGCCGTTGGTATTTGCCGAGGCCCCGCTTTCCGTGGCAAAGATGCTGCTCGAACCTCCCAGGTTCCCGCCGCCGCCGAAGCTGGCGCCGGACTGCGTCCCAGGCGCCGCGAATCCACCCCCTCCGCCACTCTGCGCTCCATCCGATTGCACACCGGGTGTCAGCTGAGTGAGATCCAGCACGTTGCGCTGGAAAGACGGCATGTGCTCCACCTGATTGCTGCTGATGGTGGCGCTTTCCGTCGCCGTAGACGTATCGAGCAGGGGCGCCGCTGAACCGTTCACCGTCACCGTTTGCTGGACATCGCCAATAGCAAGCTCCAGGTTCAACGCGTTCGGTTGCTCGGGAATCAGGACGACCTGAGCGATTTCCTGCTTCTTGAAGCCGGGCCGGGAGGCCACAATGCTGAAGTGATCCGGTGGCAGCGCGTTGAACGAGTAGTTGCCCACATCGTCCGAGATAGAGGTCCGGGTCTCGTTGGTGTCCTTGTCAACCAGCGTCACCGTCGCGCCCGGGATCACGGCGCCGGTTGGATCGGCCACCGTCCCATGCAAGGACGCACGAAACTGTGCGTGAGCGGGAAGAATGTACACGAACAGCAAGAGTCCCGTCAGCCACAGAGCCATCCGAATGGACGTTGCCTGGCTCCGCACGTTACCAGCTTGTCTTTCTGAACCGATTGATTGCATCGCTGCGCCTCAAGTCAAAGAGATGGCGGGCTGGCGATGGGTCCATTCGACGGCTCAGAGGACGACTGCCACGACGATCGGGTACATGCGAGTTTCTGGCCCTGCCCCGATATCGCGCGTGACGGATCTTCTGCGGAGTCTCCGATTGAGCTCGCAACAGCCCCGCATCGTCGCCGGCTTCCTACCTGGGAAGTCAGCGGCGACTAAAGCATCATGCGCACGGCGTATCTGCTTACAATTGCCAAACTTAGGAGAGATAAACTTACGGCCTTCTTCTCCAGGCGCCTTGCAACTGTGAATCGACATGAGCGGGCGCACAAACCCAAACGAGAGGATGTCATTCGGTGTCGTTAGGTTGCACCCCAACGACCTTGAAGAGAAATAATTTAGGGAAATCGCGGATTCTGGGAAGGACGACCGGCGCCGATGGGACTCATGCAGGGCGCTAACTTTCTGGCCACGAAACCTGACCAAGATTGGACAGTGTCGTCCATCGCCGGGCGATATATTTGCGCGAGCAGTTATCTGTGTCGAAGCCATCTCCACCCGAGCCAGCGTGGAATTGACTGCCGCCAACGGTCTTCCCACGCACGCGAGACTGCCCATCCATTTTTCTATAAGGTTATGGACCAGGTGCTAGCTCCGAAGTCCGGTGTGAAGCCGCGGAAGAAATATAGGGAAGTGGAGGAAATTTGTGACCGCACGGCGAAGCGCACTGTTGTGCCAATGCGGCTACTGCGCACCCAAGTCCAAGCAACCCCAGGAGAAAGTAAACGGATCGACGTTAGTTTCGTTCGCAAAAGGGCATCTCGTTTCAAAACATCGGATAAGTTACTCGGTCCCTGTCACCGGTGCGTCAGGCGCAGCCACGAAGTCAGAGGCGATCAAACTTACTTTGCAGTGATGCGAGCAGCGACACCGCCGGAGTACCCACTCCTTTTTGTCCAGTCTCTCATTTGAACTCGTACAAAAATGGACGGACACTCCATACCCGTCCTGCCATTGCCCGACAGAACTCTCAACAAAAGTTCGAAAGAAGCACACATCTGGCACACGAAAACGCCTTCGGAAAACAAATCCGCGCGGTATTCTGGAGCGGTTGCCATTGATTGAGCAAATCAGGGTCCATTGCACTGGCCTTAAGACCAATCTGCTCACAGTGCACTTGAAAAGGGACTGACCAATTCTCCATTAGAGAATGTCCCGAAGTCTTCTGCAAAATTGTTTGGCGGAGGGTGCTCTCTCGTCCCTTTTTGTACGGGAATCTCGTAAATTTGCCCAAGAAAATGGCAATTGGTCTGACCCTCTCTTTAAATGCAAGATTCTAATGATTTTATGGCGGAGAGGGTGAGATTCGAACTCACGGAACCCGCAAAGGTTCGGCGGTTTTCAAGACCGCTGCCTTAAACCGCTCGGCCACCTCTCCGCATGTCGAAGGCGAACGCCCATCTCGGCTGTGCAAGCCGCTTGCGTTGCCTCGCTCCTAGTGTACTTCAGGGCCGCTTTGCGCGGGATCGAACCCCGGCCAGAGGTCTGCGCGGGGTGTTACAAAAGGAGTGCATGAACAAGCGATTGAAGCCCGGCAACGGGAGCGGCGCCGCACCGCAGCCCGGGCAGCCCATCAGCCTGCGTACGCTGGGCGAGTACCTCAATCTTTCTCCCGCCACTATCTCTCTGGTGCTGAACAATGCGCCGGGCGTACGCTCCATTCCGCAGGAGACGCGCGACCGGGTGACTGAAGCCGCAGCGAAGTTCGATTACCGGCCGAGCTTTTATGCGCGTTCGCTGCGCAAGCGGCAAACCTACACAGTGGGCGTGCTGGTGCCGGAGTTGAGCGATCACTACGCGACCGAAGTGCTCTCCGGCGTGGAGGAACTGCTCATCGAGGAGGGCTACTTCTATCTCACTGCGAGCCACCGCCGCAAGCCTGATTTGATCGAAGAGTATCCGCGGCTGCTGATGGACCGCTCGGTGGAGGGCTTCATCGTGATCGACACGGTGATGGAGAAGAGCCTCAACGTGCCTGTGGTGGTGGTCGCGGGGCATCGCAAAATTGAAGGTGTCACTAACGTGGTTCTCGATCAGCGGCGCGCTGCTGAGCTGGCGCTCAGGCACCTCTATCAGCTTGGCCATCGCAAGATCGCGTTCATGCGCGGCGGGAGTCACAGCTCCGACGCCGACGAT
Organism: uncultured Acidobacteriaceae bacterium; assembly: GCA_963783925.1. Lineage (GTDB taxonomy): Bacteria > Acidobacteriota > Terriglobia > Terriglobales > Acidobacteriaceae > Telmatobacter. The sequence continues at coordinate 153,016 of CAWAPM010000002.1, forward strand.
CGCTGGAGTTGCTTGATGACGGTAGCGCGCGAGCTCAAGCTGGCCGTTCCGCCAGAGCTAACGGTGCAGCTCAAGCTCCGCATTTCCACGCCGGAGCTTGGCTTCGAGCCGGCCAATGAATTGATCCTGCGCGGCAGCGACTTTACCGCGCTGGTCTGCTACAACGATATCTCGGCGATCGGCGCCATTCGCGCGCTGATGAATCACGGACTGCGTGTGCCGGAGGACATCTCAGTGGTCGGCTTCGACGACATTGAGAGCGCGGCGTTTCACAATCCGAGCCTGACCACGATTCGACAACCATTGACGCAGATGGGCACCGTCTCTGCTCGCATTTTGCTGCAGAGAATTCGCGGCCAGGCCACGTTTCCCGATATCGTTCCGATCCATCCCGAGCTCGTGATTCGCGAATCTACCTGTCCGCCGAATCTAAAGCGGGCGCGCGCACGCCGGAGCTGAAGCGATGGAGCAGTTGCAGCAGCCGGATCGCTCGGCCTGGCGTACCGTTGCCGTGCTGCATCCGGCCTTTGCGCTTACGGGCGTCTTGCAGGCGATTGGTGGTGCGCTGCTGCCTGCGCTCGCGCTCACGTTTCATCTCCGCGACAGCGACTCAGGCCTTCTGTTTCTGCTTTACTTCGCCGGAACCTCGGCCGGGCCGTTCTTTTTTCGCGCGCGCTATGTGCGGACCATGGTTCTCGGATTTGTCCTGATGGCTGCGTGTTGCACGGCGCTCGCGTTCGCCGGGCGGCCAATGTTGTGGCCATTGTTTTTGCTGCTCGGTGTCAGCGTAGGAATCCCCATGTCAGGCGGCAGCCTTTATGTCGGGCGCGCGTTTGCCGAACGCTGTGCCCCGATGCTTTCGTTCCTCAACTTCACGTGGAGCATTGGTGCTCTGGCCGCGCCATTGTTGGCCGCGCGCGTGCTTGAGCGGCACAGTTATAGCGCTGTCTACTTAGTGTTGGCGTGTGCAGCGATGGCGGCCGCGATTGCCTGCGCGCTGGGACTCCGGGAGGTCTCTGAGTCGGCGCGACCGGCCACATCCTCCGCGCGTTTCGGCAGTCTCGGGTTGATTGCGTTGTTTGCCTTCGCGGCATTTCTACAGGTGGGCATGGAGAATACAGCGACAACATGGCTCGCCACTTTCACGCAACGGGCGAACGGAGCGGGCATTGCGCTGGCGGCCGCATCCATGGCGCTTTACTGGGCAGGATTTCTTGCGTCGCGCGGAATTGCGTCGTTTCTTCTGCTGCGAATCAAGGCCGCATTGATCCTGCGCATTTGCTTGGGCGGCGCGCTGCTCGCTGCGATCGGGCTGGTCGCAACCCATTCGGCAGAAATACGTGGGACGGCGATGATTCTGCTCGGCATCACCCTTGCACCGATCTATCCATTATTGATCGCGGGCTTCTTCGCGCGCGCCCAGCATACGCTCGATTCGCGCTGGGTGCTGACGGCGGCGGGATGCGGTGGATCGGTGATGCCGTGGCTCGCAGGATGGATCTCAACGCACAGCGGGAGCCTGCGCATGGGGATTCTTGTACTGCCTGCAGCGCTGATCGCGATGGTTGCACTGTTGCCGATCCTATCGGCAAATCCTGCCGCTGGGCCGGGTGGCGCAGCGGCGGGATCCTGACTCGCTAAGGCAGCGGCATCACCAACACTTCAACGCCCGAGGCTGCGTCCTTCTGGTGAAAGACCTGCTCCGTCGCCTTCTGGAATTGCTCCGGCGTGGCGAAGGGGATGTCGGTGAAGGTCTGCGGATTGCGGTCGGTGAGCGGGAACCACGAGCTCTGCACCTGCACCATGATGCGATGGCCGCGTGCGGAAGGTATGGAAGAGGTCGGGCATGGTGAAATTCGATGTCCGTCCTCTCGCCCGGCATCAGCGGCTCGGGCTTTTCCCAGCTGTTGCGGAACTTCGCGCGGAATGGCTCGCCGCGCACCATCTGCTGGTAGCCGCCCATGTGCAGCGGCGGCGCATCGAGGATGCGCTTGTTGCCGTGTGATGTGTCTTCGGGATCAGGATAATCCTCGGGATAGACGTCGATGAGCTTCACGTCGAAGTCCGAGTCGGTGCCCGAGCTTGCGACCTTGAGCTTCGGCGAGATGGGGCCGGCGATGGTCACATCTTCGGTCAGCGGCTCGGTTTCATAGACAAGCACATCGGGCCGGTAGCTGGCGAAGCGCTGATCGTCGACCATGTAGCGCTGCGGCACGGTGTCCGTGGTGTAGCCGACAAAAGGCACCGGATGATTCGGGTCGCTCACGTATTCGTCTACGCTCTTCTCTTCCGCGGGCGGATCGAAGCTGAGCTTGCCGTCGGCGTGGAAGTAAAGCGTCTTTGGCGTTGCGGCCTTGGGAGGCCACGCATCGAAGTGGCGCCACACGTTGGTGCCCGTCTCAAAGACGACGGCCTTGGGCTGTGCTTCGCCTTTGCCCTTGAGGTAGTGCTCAAAGAACGGAAACTGCATGTTGGCGCGGAAGTATTCGCTGGTCTTGGCGTTGAACTCCACATCGCCCAGATGGCTGCCATCGCCGCGCGCCCAGCCGCCATGCACCCAGGGGCCCTCCACCAGCGTGGTCGGCGTCTCCGGGTTGAATTTGTTGATGGCGTAGAAGGTGCGATAGGGGCCGCTCAGATCTTCTGCGTCATACCAGCCGCCGACAACGAGCACCGCGCACTTAACGTTCTTCATGTGCGGCGAAAGGTCGCGCGCCTTCCAGTAGTCGTCGTAGGTGTCGTGCTTGAACTGGTCGTTGAAGAGCCAGTTCGAGCCCTTGAGATAAAGCTTGTCCAAGTTCTCGATGTTGCCCGCGTCGAGATAGAACCGGTACATATCTGGTGTGCCGAAGTCGAAGGTCACGGTCGGATGCGGCAACTCCGGGGTGTGCTGCGGGTAAAAGAACGGCGCGTAGAAGCCGAAGTTTGCATCGAGCATGAAAGCGCCGCCATGGTAGGCATCGTCTCCCTCGAAGAGGTTCGTCATGGGCGCCTGCGGGCTGGCTGCGACCAGAGCTGGGTGCGAATCGATGATGGATGCCGACGTATAGAAGCCCGGATAAGAGATGCCCCAGATGCCTACCTTGCCGTTGTTGTTGGGCACATGCTTCAGCAGGAAGTCGATGGTGTCGTGCGTGTCGGAGGCGTCGTCCACGTCCTGCGGCGTCTTCTTGTCGTCGATGTGCGGTCGCATCTCGACGAAGTCGCCTTCGCTCATCCAGCGGCCGCGCACATCCTGGTAGACAAAGATGTAGCCGGCCTTTTCAAACTCCTCGCGACGGCCCCAGACTGCTTCGGATATTGGTCTTCGCCATAGGGGCCGACGCTGTACGGCGTGCGCTCCATCAGAAACGGATAGGGACCGGAATCGTTAGGGAATGCCGAGGTCTTGGGCACATAGACAGCTGTAAACAGGTGCTTGCCGTCGCGCATGGGAATGCGGAACTCGTACTTGGTGTAGTGCGAGCGGACAAAGTCTTCGTCGGGCGCGGGAGCCTGCTGCGCATGCAGCGCCGCGAGGGCAACAAAGAGGAATGCGAGTACAGCAGCAGGGAAGCGATGGAGTCTTGGCATGAGGCGCGGTTTTCTCCTGAGACACAAGAATAGATCACGGTTCCGCGATGGGATCTCCATCGATTAGTCGTTAGGATCCGCAATTGGCTTGGCTTGCTCCGGCACTACCTCGGGCTTGGTCAGCGGCTTGAGGATCTCGTCGAGATAATCAGGCGTGCCGTCCACACGCTCCAGCACGGGATAGCGCTCGCCGCCGTGGTAAGTCGATCTCGGCGGTGCGCACAAAGCTGTCGGCCTGCACAATCAGGTGAATCGGCTCGGTGGAGCAATGGAATTACGGATGGCTTTGCGCAGCGCATCGCTCGAAAATATCTGGCCGTTCACGGCGATGATCTTGTCCCCCGGCGCCAGGCGGCGCCTTGTCCGCGGGGCCGTTCCACAGCACATCGCTGATGCGCCCGTCTCCCGTGATGCGGAGGCCGATCGAGTACCAGCAGTTCACCGTGCCGCGGCGGCGGCCTTCGTTGTCTTCAATGCGCTCGCCGGGGCTGGGCTTGTCGCGGTAGACAAGGCGGTAGCCACCGCGCTCAATGCCCGCAGCATCCACGTGGGGATTGATGTCGTCGATGCGCTCATGCAGGAACTTTGCCCAGTCGTAGGGAACAACCTCGTTGAGGTCGGTCACTAGTTCGTCGAACTTGTACGGCACAATCAGCGGTCCGGTGTTGCCGCCCTTGCCGAGGAAGATCTTCTCGAAGTCATCTAGTGACTTCTTGTCGTCGGTGAGCTTGCGAATGAGCGTGTCGGCGTCGAGCCAAAGCATCTCGCCTTCAAAGTAGTAGTCCTGGCCGCGCCGCCAGTTGGCCCAGGATCGGTCGCCGCCGCGCAGAATGCTGGCTGCAACCGCCGTATCTTCGGTTGGCCGCCACAGCACGGCCCGGCGTGTAGTCCAGGCTCGCTGCGGTCATCGCCAGAATGTCGCGATACTCGGCGTCCGTCTTGAGTCCAGAGCGGGCCGCCAGCACGTTGCCCAGGTATTGCGTCATGCCTTCGTAGACCCAGAGCATGGCTCCCTGCTGCGGCGTGGCGAAGTCTGGTTGGTAAAGGCCAACGGGCCGGCGATACTTACCATTCCACGAGTGCGTGAACTCATGCGAAAGTAGGTCGGCATCGGGAAGCTGATGATTCGCATCCGAAAATGCCTTCTCGTTTACACCGTTGTCCGAGGACTGCCCGTGTTCGAGGCCTTCGCCACCGGCAACGTCAGACAGCGTGAGCAGGAAGTGATAGACGTGGTAGTGATGCGAGGCGTAGAGCGCATCGGCCTCGCGCACAAGGTTCGAAACCTCGGCCAGAAACGCCGGACGCAGCTTCGAGATCTTCGGGATAGTCTGAGGCCACATCAAGGTAGTGCTTGGGGGTGATCGTGGGCGCCAGCGGATATTCGTGGAAATATTCGCCGGTGATGATGGGCGAGTCTTCGAGCTGCTCTACATTCGTCGCGGCAAACTCTGTTGTCGCTCCGGCCGCAGGCACAGGATACGAGGCCGCACCCTCCGGCGTAAGCGCCGTGCCGATGCCCCAGCCTGCGGGCACCTTCACCGCGGGCTGGATGGGAATGTCGCGCACCGGCATATCGGCGGGGTAAAGCAGCAGCTTCTCCCACTCGAGCACGGCCATCTTCTGCGTCACGCGCGCCGTCACGATGCAATCCAGATGCGCATGCAGCGTGGTCACGCCTTCTGGCACGGTCAGGTGGAATTCGTACAGGTTCACATCGTCGCGGCGCCAGGGAATTGTCTTTCCACCCGCAGTGAAGACCACGCCGGTGATGGCTTCGGCCGGCCCCGCGGGCATGTGCGTGCCTGGAATCCACTCGGGCGTGATCAGCGTGATCGGTCCTGCGCTCACCGGCAAGTCGATCTCCGCGTGGTAGAGCTTGCGCGGCGCGTCGGTCAGGTCCGCGGTAATGTGGATGGGTGCATGCTGCGCGTGAGCGGTGGACCAAACGAGAGTGACAAGGGCAACGAGCAGGGAAGTTGAGCGGAACTTCATCGCCATATGGGAAACGCGTCTCCTGTGCCTCCCAGCGTATCGCATCGTGGCGCGATGCTGGGCCCGTGCGTCGCGGATATGCGGAATTATCGAATCGAATCAAGTGGTTGGCCGAAGCGGGGCAGGGAATCCTCATTGTGCCCTTATGCTGCGCGTGGTACAAGCTAAGGAACAGGAATCAGCGGGATAGGAATTGCCAGGGGCCGGAGCGGGACGCTGTGACGGCCAGCGGCGCAGTCCTATTCGCGCCGCCTGAATCTTTTCCAAAGGACATCGCCGCTCCATGAGCGCCGGCCATCCCGCTGAAGTGGAAACGCTCTACGGAGACTACCCGCTCGACCGGGCATTCGACGAGATGCGCGAGGCCGGCGGAGATGTGCGCGCGCACTATAAAGCGCTGGCCGACACTCTCGCACGTCTGCCACAGGCTGAGCTGGAGCGCTGCAAGCAGTCCGCGGAGCTCTCGTTCCTGACTCAGGGAATCACCTTCACGGTGTACGGGCGCGATGAAGGCACCGAGCGCATCTTTCCGTACGATCTGCTGCCGCGCCTGGTGACTGCGGCGGAGTGGGACCGCATCGAACGCGGCCTCATTCAGCGCATCACGGCGCTCAATCTCTTTCTTCGCGATGTTTACTCCGACGCGAAAATTCTCAACGACCGCGTCGTGCCGCGCGAGCTCGTCTACAGCTGCAAGCACTATCGCCGCCAGATGCGCGGGTTGCAGGTGCCACGCAACGTCTACATCGCGGTCGTGGGATCGGATTTGCTGCGGCTCGACTCGGGCGAGTTCGTCGTACTCGAAGACAACCTGCGCGTGCCTTCGGGCGTGAGCTACATGCTCACCAACCGGCGCGTGATGAAGCGCACCTTTCCGCAGCTCTTTCACAGCTACGGCGTGCGGCCCATCGAGCACTATCCGCAACTACTCTTGGCAACCCTGCGCTCACTGGCGCCAGAGGGGCGGCCTGAGCCGAACATCGTGCTGCTCACGCCCGGCGTCTACAACTCGGCTTACTTTGAGCACACGTATCTCGCGCGCCAGATGGGCGTCGATCTCGTCGAGGGCCGCGATTTGGTGACGCACGACAACATTGTCTACATGCGCACCACCGATGGCTTGAAGCGCGTGGACGTTATCTATCGCCGCGTGGACGACGACTTCAGTGATCCGCTCGTCTTCCGTTCAGACTCGTCGCTCGGCTGCCCCGGCCTCTTCAACGCGTATCGCGCAGGCAATGTCACGGTTACGAATGCGTTCGGTACGGGACTGGCCGATGACAAGGCGCTCTACGCCTATGTGCCGCGCATCATCCGCTACTACCTCGACGAAGATCCGATTCTGCCTAACGTCGAGACCTATCTGATGACCGACGACAAGGAGCGCGCCCATGTGCTCGCCAATCTTGACAAGCTGGTAGTGAAAGCAGTGGGCGAGAGCGGCGGTTATGGCATGTTGATCGGGCCGGCATCGACGGCGCAGCAGCGCGAGGAATTTGCGCGGCAGATCGAAGCCAATCCGCGCAACTACATTGCGCAGCCTACGCTGGCTTTTTCGCGCGCTCCCTGCCTCATCGGCAATCATCTGGAGCCCCGCCACGTGGATCTGCGGCCTTACATTCTCTTCGGAGACAAGGTCAATATCGTTCCCGGCGGCCTGACGCGCGTGGCGCTTGAGAAAGGCTCGTTGGTGGTCAACTCGTCGCAGGGCGGCGGCAGCAAGGACACATGGGTTCTGGAATCGAAGTGAGACTCGCAGTTCGGGAGGGAACGACGATGCTTAGCCGCGTTGCCGACAGCCTCTACTGGATGAGCCGCTATCTCGAGCGGGCGGAGAATACCGTGCGCCAGCTCGACGTGACCATGAACCTGATGCTCGATACCGGCGGCTCGAGCGCGGAGACGCGCTGGCAACAGCTGCTGTCCGCTCTGGGCGGCCCTCCCGGCCTGCTTTGGAACGGTGACATGGATGCAATGGCCGGCAGGCTGGTCTTTGATCCGCTGAGCCACGCATCTGTTCTTTATTGCGTGAACGCGGCCCGCGAAAACGCCCGGCAGGTGCGCGAGGAAATTTCCAGCGAGCAATGGCAGCGGCTCAATCGCCTCTATCACCAGATGCACTCGGCGCAGGTGCAGTCGCAGTTTCGCGCCAGCATCAGCGACGTGCTGTCGTCGGTGATTGACGGCATCCATCTCTTCAAAGGCGTTACCGACACTACGATGATCCACGGCCAAGGGTGGCAGTTCATCCGCCTGGGCCGCTACCTCGAGCGCGCCTACGCCACGGCCACACTACTTGAGGTCTATCAGCCCGGGCTGACCGCGCCGCAGGAGAATGAGCACACCGGCTACCAATATTTGGAACAGGTGGGTTTGCTGCGGTGTTGCACAGCCTTCGAAGCCTACTGTCAGGTTTACACCGCAGATCTCTCGGCCGGTCGCATTCTCGAGTTTCTGCTTCTCAATCGCGACTTCCCTCATGCCATCCGCTACTGCGTGGATGGCCTGCGCGACGCGGTGGAAGCGATTCAACGCACCGGCGGCCGCCGTCCGCCTGACGAGCTGACCGCCGGCCTCGGCCGTCTGCATGCCATGCTCGGCTACACCACCATCGGCGAGATTCTTTCCGGCGACACAGCGGCTTTTCTCCACTCCATCCGCGCGCAGTGCCTGCGGATTCACGAACTCGTGTATCGCTACTACGTTCAGTATTCGATTCAATCGGCGCTGACGATCTGACGGGACAGGCATGAACTTCTACTCCATCCGGCACCTCACGCGCTACCGCTATTCGCGCCCCATCAGCGAGAGCATTATGGAAACGCGCATGCACCCGCGCTCCGATTCCAACCAGCACTGCCTCACGTTTTCGCTCTCCGTCAGCCCGCGCTGCCGCGTCTTCAGCTATCGCGACCATCTGGGCAACAACGTGCAGCATTTCGATATTCCCGGCGAGCACACGCAGCTGGTCATCATTGCCGAGTCGGTGGTCGAGCAGCAGGCACTGCCCGATGTGCCCAGCTTTCTTTCGCCCGATGCCTGGGGCGCGCTCGACGATCTGATCGATACAGGCGACTACTGGGAAATGCTGCTCCCCAGTGCTTTTGCCATTGAGACCCCTGCACTCGCTCTTTTGGCCAAGCAGCTTGACGTGACTCGGCGCGACGATCCGCTGATGGTGGTCCACGAGATCAATCAGCGGCTCTTTAATTATTTCGACTATGTCCCCAGCCACACCCGTGTCGACTCGCCCATCGATGAAGCGATTGTGAGCGGCAAGGGCGTCTGCCAGGATTTTGCGCACACCATGATCGCGCTGCTGCGCCACATTCGCATTCCTGCGCGCTATGTCTCCGGCTATCTTTATCGCGGACGCGAGGATCATGACCGCTCCACGCCCGATGCCACGCATGCCTGGGTCGATGTGCTGCTGCCGCACCTTGGCTGGGTGGGCTTTGACCCGACCAACAACCTTGTGGCCCACCACCGGCACATTCGCACCGCCGTGGGCCGCGACTATGCCGACGTGCCGCCGACCCACGGAATCTTTCGCGGCTCGACGGCCAGCGAACTCTACGTGGCTGTCCACGTAGAGGCCAGCGACACCCCTCCGGCGCTCGACCGCAAGCTGCCCATTCCCGACGACTGGAGCGTGCTGGTGGAACGCGCCCGGCAGCCCGAGGAGCGGCCTCAGCCCTTGATCGACCTGCAGCAGATGCAACAGCAGCAATGAGTTAGTCGAAATCCGATTTGCATCTCTTGCGGTGCGTTTCGCACCAATGGAAGCGTTTTTTTGTTGAATATTCAGCCAATATCCATCAAGATGAAGTATCCGTTTGACAGGGATTTACCCGCCGTGGGCGTCCCAGGCACGACGCGCTGCCCCGGCACCTTCCATCCGCAGAGTGGGCTCCCCAATTTGTTGAGCTGGCGGACATTACCAGCAAGGCAAAACCAGAAATGCAACTGGCACGATAGCCGCCGGACGGCAGAGCCACACCGTCGCTCCAGGCATACATGCAGGACTTTTGGAGGAACAGCCGTGAAACGATTCTTCTGGGGATGGGTGCTCGTGTGCATCCTCGCCCCTGCCACCCTCGCCTTTGGCCAGACTGCAACCACCTCACTTCGCGGCGTCATCAAGGATCCCAGCGGCGCCCTCGTGCCGGGAGCTAAGATCACGCTCGTTGACCGTGCCCAGGGAACCACCTTTACAGCCACGGCGGGCAGCACGGGCCTCTATACCTTTGCCACCCTTCCGCCCGCGCGATACACCATCACGGCTGCGGCACCCGGGTTCGGCGATCAGGTCAAGACCGCGGAGTTGCTGGTCAACCAGCCAGCCACAGTCGATTTCACGATGACGGTCCAAAGCAGCACGGTTACGGTCGACGTCTCCGCATCGGCGCAGACGCTGAACACGACAGATGCGTCGATGGGAGACTCCGTTAATAACGAGCAGATTCAGGCGATGCCCATGGACGGCCGCGATCCGATCGGGCTCCTGAGTCTTCAGCCGGGTGTTCTCTTCCTTGGCGAATCATCAACCGCAATCGACAAGATGTCGCCACAGGACACCGACAGCCGGCAGGGTTCGGTATCCGGTGCTCGCTCCGACCAGGGCAACGTTACGCTTGACGGCGTCGATGACAACGACCAGGTGAATGGATTCGCATTTACCGGCGTTTTGCGTTCCACGCTGGATTCGACCGAAGAGTTCCGTGTGACGACATCGAACAGCAACGCTGATGCTGGCCGCTCATCGGGTGCTCAAATCTCTCTCATTACCAAGAGCGGTACCAACAAGTTTCACGGTGCTCTCTACGAATACCATCGCCCAACAAACACGGTAGCAAACGATTGGTTCATCAAGAACGAGCAAGTTACCGATGATGAGCCCAATCGTCCCACCAAGTACATCGTGAATACCTTCGGCGGTAGCCTGGGCGGCCCCATATTCAAGGACAAGCTGTTCTTCTTTTACAACTACGAGGGACAACGGCTCGCAACGAACACGGACGTTTCCGCCATTACCCCTTCTGCGACTTTTCTGAGCGGGCAACTCGGTTACCTCGCAGCGGATGGTTCTAATGTGTTGTTAACGCCGCAACAGGTCACGCAGTTGGATGCGAGCTGCAGTACCTGCACTGCGCCCTCGGCGCCCGGACCCGATCAGGCGATGATCCAATATCTCTCGACCGAGCCGGCAGCAACCGTGCTGGCGGGTGGTGACGGCTACAACAACGGCACGTACAATTTCAGTTCGCCTACCCCGAGCCGGTTGAATACCAACATTGGCAAGATCGACTGGACCCCCAATGCCAAGAACCATATCTTCGCACGCGGCAATCTGCAGAAGGACGCATCACTCGGCGCGGAGAATCTGCCCGGTCAGCCTGCCGCCAGCTCGCTTGAAGACAACACCAAGGGCATGGCCTTCGGCCATACATTTTCGCCGACCGCCAACCTGGTAAACGACTTGCGCTACTCCTATATCCGACAAGGATATGCAAGCGCAGGCATCGGCGACGGCGATTATGTTTCGGTTCGTTTCTTGCAGCAACCGACGGCGCAAACGCGCAGTTCCAGCGTCAACATACCGCTCAATACGATTGATGACACGTTGAGCTGGACAAGGAACACGCACACCATATCGGTCGGCGGCAACTGGCGGATGGTGGACAACAACGCCCGGAACAACACGAACTCGTTCAACGGCGCCAGCACCAACCCGTCTTATCTCTACAGCGTTACCGGCAAGCCTGACCCAACCACGATCGGCATGCCAGCAGTTGATCCTGGCTACGCAACTTCGTTTGACTATGCGTATTCCACTCTCGTTGGAAATGTGGCCGAGCAGGATAGCGTTGCGAACTATGTTGTAACAGGTCCAACCAGTGCTACGCTCCAGCCCGACGGTTCGTTCATCACCCGGCACTTCAAAACCAACGAATTCGAATACTTCGTACAGGACTCCTGGCGCGTCAAGCCTAACTTGACCATCACATTCGGGCTTCGCCACACAATCCTCCAGACGCCCTATGAAACCAAAGGACAAGAAATTGCCCCGACGGTCGACACGGACGAGTGGTATCACATGCGCGGAGCTGCTGCCGCCAAAGGCCAGGTCTATGAGCCCGATCTTCTCTTCGCGCCTATCGGCAAAGCCAATGGCAAACAGGGATTCTGGCCCAAGCAGAAACTGAATCTAGCGCCGCGTATCGCCATCGTCTATGCCCCTGACTCCAAGACCTCGATTCGTTCTGGCTTTGGGCTGTACTTCGATCACTATGGAGAAGCACTGTCCAATCGGTTCAGTAATCTCGGCTCCTTCGGTCTCTTTTCGCAGTTTGAGAGTCCGGCCAGTTATGTAGGGTATGAAGACGCGCCGCGATTCACCGGGCCGCATGATATGCCAGGGTTGCCCGTCCCGCCATCTCCAAATTCGCAGGCATACCCCTACGACGTCCCAGATGGCACGTTCGGGATCAACTGGGGCATCGACAATCACGTGAAGACTCCGTACGTCGAAGCCTTTAACCTGTCGGTGCAACGCGAACTTCCCGGCGGATTCCTCCTGGATGCCGCCTATGTGGGCCGCCTTGGCCGCCACCTGTTCCAGCAGCTTGATCTTGCGGAGCCTGTGGATCTCGTCGATCCCCAAGGCGCCGGGGATTACTTTACTGCGGGTACGCAGATGTCCAAGACCTCCGATCAACTCAATGGGTCCTGCTACTACTGCGACGGAACGTTCCAGTACATACCGACGATTCAGTACTTCGAGGATGTCTTCCCGCAGATGCAAAACCTGGATTTTCCGGGTGAGACTGCTACTGATGCCATCTACAACGATGAATGGGCGCCTCAGCGCTACACCTACGGCGAAACCGGAGCTCTGGCTGACATCGACTTCTACTGCGGTTACGGTTGCCCGAACGGAACCCAGTTCTGGAGCCAGCAGTTCTCTTCTCTCATCTCGCTTGCCTCAATCGGCATGAGTTACTACAACGCTGCACAGGTTACTTTGCGTCATCCAGAAAGCCATGGCTTAACGATGGATTTCAGTTACACGTTCTCGAAATCCGTCGACATGGGCTCGGATGCCGAGCGGTCGGCTACTTCCTACGGAGCAATTCAAAATGTCTGGAACCCGTCCTTGAGTCGCGGTCTTTCCGACTTCGACACGAAGCACCTCATCACCGCAGACTGGGTCTACGCGCTCCCGATCGGTACCGGCAAATCCTTGCTCTCCGGATCGGGGAAGGTCGGCAACGCAATTTGGGGCGGTTGGCAGTGGGCTGGCCTGGGGCGCTGGACCAGCGGCCTTCCATTCTCGTTGATTGAACCGGGCTGGACCACGAACTGGGAACTCCAGGCGTGGGCAGTAACCACCGCTCCGGTGAAGGTTCACAAGCATATCGAAAATGGATTGCCACAGGTCTTCGCCGACGATTCCGCCATCAGTGAAGGCGTCACCAAGGGTTCACCTATTCGGTTGCCGTATCCCGGAGAGGCGGGCATGAGGAATAACTTCCGCGGCGATGGCGTCTTCGATATCGATTCATCGCTGACGAAGAGCTGGGATGTGACGGAACGAGCCAAGCTGAAATTTGCCTGGGAAGTCTACAACGTCTCCAACTCCGTGCGCTTCGACGACAGCACGTTCTCCGAAAATCTCGGGAATGCCCTCACTTATCCGAGCTTGGGTTATTACTCCACGACGCTTGGTGACAAAACCTTCCGCCGCATGCAATTCGGTTTGCGCCTCGACTTCTAACCGCCATCGAGTGGCGATCAACCAAGGCCGGAGAGCGATCGCTCTCCGGCCTTGACCTCTATGGAAACGCGATTCGGGCCCGCTAGTTGCCACCTGCGCCCAGCGCCTTCAGCCGCGCCTGCGCTAGCAGGTAGCTGGAACTGGGAAGCTCGATCGCCTGCTTCGGCTTCTTGAGCTTCTGATAGTCAGCGATGGCAATGTCGCGCTCGCCGTACTGCTCGGCGATCAGGCCGAACGCATACCAGTAGTCATCGTTCGGCTCTTCCAGGTTCAGCTCATCCATGCTGCGCAGCAGCAGGTCGTGCGCATCGTGCGTCTGCCCAGTCACCGCGTCCAGGCAGGCCAGCGTGTGCAGAATGTGCGCGTTCTCTTTCGACATCTGCACCGCCTTGATCGCGTCGGCGACGTCTTCCTGCCGCACATTCGGCGTGAACAGCGCGAACCACGCCATCGAATTCAGAACCTCGGCGTCGCCCTTGCCCTGATCGATAAGCTTCTGCGTCCATCCGCGCGCAGCCTGATAGTCGCCGCGATCCGCTTCGATCCGCATCTTCGCCTCGAGCGCGTCAGGGTCGTTTTCGAGCAACTTCAGGCGATCATCTGCGCGCGCCAGCGCCTCATCGTAGCGCTGCAAACCGGCAAGCGCCCACTGCTCATCGAGAAACGCGCGACGCGACTCGGGCACCTGTTTCGCCAGATCGGCAGCGATGGGCAGAAGAGCGTTGAAGTTGTTCAGCACGCCGTAGCCCAAGCTCAGCGCGAGCTCGATGTTGGTCTTCTCGCGGTCGGTCGCGGCATCTTTCCTCATGGCTTCAAGGGTTGCGAGACCGTCCGGAGCCGTGGGCTTGGTGCCCACCAGCAGCGCCGCCGCGGCCAGCTTCATCTTACGAGCATCTGGAGCTTCGCCGCGAATCCAGAAGCGCGGAAAGACCGGGCCGCCCAGAGGATCGTCGCCGCCTTCCAGGTGCTGATCTTCGCGCAGCCAGTCCAGCAGTGTTTTGGCGCCCTCAAGGTCGCCGCTCTTCACACGATCCAGAATTTCCAGCGCGATCGAGTTCGGCTTCTCGCCCGTGTCCAGCAGCTTGTACTTCCCGTCTTCCTTCACCACATAAAAAGTGGTGCTGTTTTCGCCGGGAATTTGCACCTTCACTCGGTATCCTGTCGCGTCGTTGCCATCGACGGTCGGCTGAAAAGCCTGCATCAGGATGTCGATGGTCACATCCATTGAGCCGCCGTTGCGCGCCAGTTGCATATCGAGCTTCTTGCCCGTGTCGAGGGTGTCCTTTAGGGTATCGGCGTCCTCTTTGCGGAGGACAATCGCTGCGTTGCGGCTGGTGAGCGACAGCAGCTTCGCCTCTGTCAGATCGGGAGACATGGAGGTAAGAAAAACCTGCTTCACCAAGTCCTGCGGCGTATTGGCAAACTGTATATCCTCGTGATGCTTCGCGCCGCGCAGCATGTTTGCCAGACCAAGAGTCTGCGCCGCTCCGTCACCGGCCGCACCAGCCTGGAGAAAATCGGCTGCAGCGGGATACGCGCGGATGTTCATCAGCATCTCGCCGGCAGTGCGGGCAGTGTCCTTGTAGCCGTTGTCGTCGCTGGCCAATTTATTGGCCTCGGCGAGGCCCGCCGCGCTGCCCTGCAGCACTGCCACGCATGCGGCCATCAGTGCCTGCGGCTGCGGGTTCAGGTCTTGCGCGGACTTCATTGCTCCGGCACAATCTCCTGCGTAGAACTGCGCAAAGGCAAGGTTGTTCGGCAGGCCCAGGTCGCGCAGCTTGTCCCCACCCAACTTCTGATACTCGGCAATCGCATCCTGCAGCTTTGCGCCGCTGCCATAGCGACGGCCTACAGCGTCGTACTCCAGCAGAATGGCGAGGTCCGCCTGCGTGCTGTGATCGTCCGCGTCGAGCTTGACGGCAGCGCGATACGCCGCTGCAGCGCCCGCCATGTCGCTGCCTGCGCGCAGATTGCGGCCCACAATGTCCTGCTTCAGAATCTCCGCCAGCGTCTTCTCCGCCAGCGCAGAATCCGGTTCGAGCTCCACGGCGTGCCGCGCCTCGGCTCGCGCCGCTTCACCCATGCCGGCATCCAGCAGCACCTTGGCCAGTTGCAGATGATGCACAGCTTCCTTGGGATTCGCCGCAATCATGCTGCGATAGCTCGCCAGCGCATCCTTCACTTTGCCTGCGCGCAGCAGCGCCTCTGCCTGCGGTTCAAAGTTCACCAGGATCGCCGGGCCATTCGCAAACTCCGCGACCTTGTTGCGCAACTCGGTGGCCTCGGCCACGGTGTAGCGGGCCTTCACCGTGTCAAAGGTGAGATGCGCCTGCACCGCGCCGTCCTTGTCGAGCGAGAACTGCTCTGTCAGCGTGGCAGGCCCAATCGGCAGCGTTGCATCCTTGGGCAGCGGCTTGGCCACAAAGCCCTGCGGCGGCACAATGCGATAGCGCCACTCCGAGACGAAAGGCACAAACACCCAATCGTCCGTCCGCGGCTTCTTGGCTTTTTCCTTGTCGTCTTTTTTCTGATCGTCGTCATCGGCCTTGCGCTGCAGGTCGCCGGGCAGATTCTGGAACATCGACTCCAGCCGAATCGCGGCCACGGCGTTATCGAGATCGGTGTAGCCACGTTTGGCTTTCTCGCAGCCCAGCGTCAACTCAAATTGTTTGGATAGATCGGACGGGTCCGTGCGGTCCACGCGCGTGAGCTTGTCTGAGATGTACTGCGACTTCACATAGTTTGTCAGACCGTCGCGTGTGTCCTTGTCCGGCTTGTCGGCATAGTAGCTGCGGAATTCGCCCTCGAAGACGCCGGACGGCGTGGTCACTTCGACCACGCTCGCTGGGCCATTCTCCGCCAGCGTAAACTCGCGCGTCTCCAGAAGCACATTGTCCTTCGAGGCAGATTGCGGCGTGCGCGTGAGCGACGTGGAATCGGGCCGTGCGATCAGCGCGAGCCGGTTCTCATCGCCGCTCGGCAACTGCCCCAGCCGCGCCCATGGATCGGTTGCATCGATCCACAGGGCAGGCGGTCCGGGCACATACACAATGGCGTGGTCGAAGAGGCCCATGCCCGGCATATCCGCCGGCACGTCGAGCCGCGAGCCTGCATTCAGCAGCGCCACATACGCAGGAATGCCCGCCGCACGCAGCATCGTCACCAGCAGCGTTGCCTTGTCCTTGCAGTCGCCGTACTTGTGCGCCAGCACCTCAGAGGGTTCGTGAGGAATGATCGCGCCTTGATCGAACTCGATGCCCGTATAGCGGATCTCGCGATCCACCCAGTCAAGAATCGTGGCTTCCTTGTCGGCCGTCGTCTTCTTGCCTGCGATGAGCCCATCGACGATGGATTGCACAGCAGTCTGGTCCGCGTGCTCGTCGACGATGCGGCTGTACTCGCGCGCCATCGCCTGCCACGAGGCCGCCGTCGAGAACACCACCATTGGCGATTCAGAAACGTCAGAGGGAAGATTCGGCTCCGGCGGATCGAGCGGATCGAGCATGCCTTTCTCCACCAGAAGCGTCACCCGTCCGTTCGCTTCAGTGCGCTGCGGCTTCATGCCATCCAGCAAAACGGTTTCCGCACGCAGCGGCAGAGAGGCCGGTGCATCAATCTCCGCGACACTGTGTGCCACCGGCACACCCTGCCGTCCGAAGTAGATGCGTCCCACCCGGCCGGCGGAGAAGAACGGCACCGTTTCAACTGTGATGAACTCTTCCTCGACAACGACACCGGGCGCAATCGCAGGGAAGGGTGCGCGCAGGGTCTTCGCATCGCTATAGCTTTTGTAATCGCCATCGCGAGCGGGTGCTTCGGTGATCTGTTTCTGGTCGAGCAGGTGCACCGACATATCGGGCGCAATCACGCGCGCCTGGATGCGCGGCCGCTCCTGGTTCCACGGCTCCCAATCGACAGAGATCGAGTCCCATCCCTCGGCGCCTTTCGAGTTCAGAACCTTGTAGACCACATAGGCCGTGTGCACGCTGCGGCCCTGCTCATCGAAGCTGAAGCTCTCGTCGTCCTCGAGCACGGCGACATTTGCGCTCTCCGGTGCATTCACGGCAGAGGCCCCATCGTACAGCGTCTTGGCATCGATGGAAAAGTGAGGAGCCTTCCACGGCTGCACGGACTGCTGTGCGCCGGCGAGGGCAGGGAAGAGAAGCGACAGGGAAATTGCGGCAAGAGGGCACAGCATGCGATAGGTCACAGGACTCCCGAAGATAACTGGATTGTGACCACGGTAAACCGCGCATCGGCGATGTGCAAGCGCGGCTCAGCCTGCATTGCGCGCTGCCGCAATCCTCCGTAACTCCGGTAGCACGCGGCCCAGCGCGGCCGGAGCGGCATCGCGAGTGCCCAGCGCGAAATAGACCTCGCGGTAGAGCTGGTACAGCGGCTCATATACGGCTGCTTCGTTCGCGTCCGGCTCCGCCGTGCGCAGCGGCAAGCACACAGCGGCCTGCGCTTCCTCGATGGTCTTGTAAGCGCCTGCAGCGAGCAGCGCGAAGATGCCTGAACCCAGGCTCGTGGGAACGCCCGCAGGCACGAGGACCGGCTTGTTCAATACATTGGCGTACACACGGTTCAGCACTTCGTTCTTCTGCGGAATGCCGCCGGCGTTGATGACGCGATCGACACGCACGCCGTGCTTTGCCATGCGCTCGAGAATGATGCGTGTGTGGAAGGCCGTGCCTTCGATGGCCGCGAACAGCTCGTCCTGCGCGGTGTGAATCATGTTCCAGCCCAGCGTTACGCCGCCCAGCTCGGGATTCACCAGCACGGTACGGTCGCCGTTATCCCAGCTCAATCGCAGCAGGCCCGTCTGTCCCGCCTTGAAGGCGTCGAGTCCCTTTGACAGCTCGGCCACTGTGGTCTGCGCACGGCGCGCAATGGCTTCAAAGATGTCGCCAGTTGCGGAGAGGCCGGCCTCGATGCCGGTGTAGGAAGGATGCACGCTGCCCGGCACCACGCCGCAGACGCCCGGAACGAGCTCGGATTTTTTCGCCATGGCAATGATGCACGTCGAAGTTCCGACCACGTTCACCACGTCGCCCTCGCGGCAGTTCGAGCCGATCGCGTCCCAGTGCGCGTCGAACGCGCCGACGGGAATGGGAATGCCGGCCTTGAGTCCGAGCTTTGCAGCCCACTCCGGCGCAAGCGTGCCCGCGATGCGGTCGCTGGTCAGGTATTCGCCGCCGATTTTCTCGCGCACGCCGGCCAGCAGGGGATCGACAGCTACTAAAAACTCCTCCGGCGGAAGCCCGCCCCACTTCGGATTCCACATCCACTTGTGGCCCATGGCGCAGACGCTGCGCTTCAACGCATCGGCCGTCTTCACGCCGCTCAGCGTCGCGGCCGCCATGTCGCAGTGCTCCAGAGCGGTCACGAATTTGTCGCGTTTGCCGGGATTGTGGCGCAGCCAGTGCAGCAGCTTGGCCCAGCCCCACTCATGCGAGTAGACACCGCCGCACCAATCAATGCCCTCGAAGCCCAACGCATGCGCTTTTGCAGTGATCTCCTCAGCCTCGCTGTGCGCGCGGTGATCGCACCATAGGTAGTAGTCGTCCAGCGGTTCGAGGTTTTCGCCCACAGGAATCACGCTTGAGCCCGTCGTGTCGAGCGCGATGGCGGCCACAGACCGACCGTCGATGCCGGTCAAGCGCAGCACCTCGCGCGTGGCTTCGGCCAAAGCATTCATCTGGTCGGCGTGCGACTGCGTGGCAAAGTCCGGGTCCTCGCGGCGGCGATGAAGGGGATAGGCGGCGGAGGCGGTGCCGATAGGCCCCTTGCTGCTGCCCACGAGCGTGACCCGCACGCTCAAAGTGCCGAAATCGACCCCGGCAACAACCGTCATTGTTTCGCCTCCAGTAAACGCTTA
Source organism: uncultured Acidobacteriaceae bacterium (assembly GCA_963783925.1). Classification (GTDB taxonomy): domain Bacteria; phylum Acidobacteriota; class Terriglobia; order Terriglobales; family Acidobacteriaceae; genus Telmatobacter. Next base: position 172,242 of record CAWAPM010000002.1, read on the forward strand.
CTCATCCGCCCACCAGAGTACACTATCCAACCCACCGTCGCAGAACCGCGCTGCGAGTCTGCTAGTTCTTACCGGGGAGCAGGCCCTTGAGCTTGCCGAAGAAGCTCGACTTGGCGGCCGCTGCCGCGGGCTTGGCTGCAGAAGGTTTGACCGGCGTTGGCGGAGCAGCGACTGCAGGCTCATGCTTTCCGCCCTCGGCTGTTTCTGGTTTCGCGGGAGCCGGAGGTTCCGGCGAAGACCCGCCTGTCATCTCGCCGCCTTTCAGGTTGGGGATCGGGCCTTCCAGATTCTTGACCAGAATCGAGACGCGGCGATTCGACGCGTCGAACGGATTGGCGGGCACGCGCAGCATGTGATCGGCGTAAGCGCGTATTTGCGTTACCTGGTCTTCGCTCACCCCATCCTGCTGTAACAGACGCCGCGCGGAGTTGGCGCGGTCGGCGGAGAGTTCCCAGTTGCCGTAGTCGGAATTGTTGGAGTATTTGGCCGCGTCCGTGTATCCCTCGATCAGCAGATTGTTGGGAAGCGTCTTTAGTTCGGTACCGAGCAGCGCCAGCAGTTCCTGTCCTTTATCGCTCAGGCGCGCGCTGCCGCTTTGGAAGAAGGTTCCGTTCTTGTCTTCGATCAGTTCGATGCGCAGGCCTTCGGGGGTGACAGTAATCTCGATTTGCTTGGAGAGCTTGAGAAGGTCTTTCTTCGCGGCAATCTCTTTCTCGAGCTTCTCTTTCAGTTTCTGCAAATCCTGGGTCGCGGGGGTTGGCGTGACGCCGGTGCCGCTCATGGTGGTGCCCAGCAGCTTGGCGGTGCCCTTGGGATCGTTGAAGTACCCGGCGACGGCCTGCTTGACCTTACTGCTCGAACCCATCAGCCACAGCACAATAAACAGCGACATCATCGCCGTCACAAAGTCGGCATAGGCCACCTTCCACGCGCCGCCGTGATGGCCGCCGTGCCCGCCCTTTTTCTTGATGACGATAATCGGCCGCGCCTTGGTGGCTGGCATCGCTGTTCACTCCTGTTGCTGCGGTTCTCAGGCCGCGGCGGCCGCATCGGCGGGCTGGCCCTTGCAGTTCTTTTCCATCTCGTCGAACGTGGGACGCACATGCGCGGGGATGGCACGGCGGCCAATCTCAATCGCGATCATGGGCGCCGAGCCCTTGAGAAACGAGAGCAGCAACACGCGCAGCACATGCAGGTAGCTATTGTGGTCTTCGGCGATTTTGGTCATGTTCGCGGCCACTGGGCCCACCACGCCGTAGCACATCAGAATGCCGAGAAAGGTGCCCACCAGCGCCGCGGCCACCTTTTCACCAATCGCTTCGGGCGGGCCGCCGAGCGCGCCCATGGTGATGACCACACCCAGCACCGCGGCCACAATGCCCAGACCGGGCAGCGCGTCGGCCACAGTGGAAAGCGCGCTGATGGGCTGGCTGGCGTCATGGTGATGCACTTCCATATCGAGCTCCATCATCTGATCCATGTCGAACGGCTCCACGCCGCCGGTGATGGCCATGCGCAGCGTGTCGCACACAAAATGCTCCGCGTGATGGTCCTTGAGAAAGTCTGGGTAGTTCTTGAAGATGGAGCTCTCGTGGGGTTTCTCCACGTCGTTCTCCACGCTCAACAGCCCCTCTTTGCGCACCTTGTTCAGGAACTCATACATCATCTTGAGCGTGCTCAGATAGCGAGCCTTGTTGAACTTGGATCCGCCGAGCACGCCGGTGAGGCCGCCGAGGATGCCCGTGATGATGTGAAGCGGATTGGCCACCAGCAGCGTGCCAATGGCGGCGCCTCCGAGGATGATGAGCTCGGCCGGCTGAATGAGAACCGCCAGATGGCCCTTCTCCATCAGGAAGCCGCCGATGACCGCTCCAAAGACCAGAACAATTCCTATAATGGCGAACATGCGCGTCTCCCGGGAGCCAGAATGATGTGGTTGCCGCCCGCATGCGAGCTGGAGCGCATGGCGGCCTGCGCGTGCTCGAGAAGTTGAACAAGGGTCTCGCCGGCCTCAACCTGCGCCGCCCCAATGCTTACCGTGAGCGAGACGCGATCGCCCCACCAGCGAAAATCCGTGGTGCGGGCCAGCCCGGCGAAGGTTTGCGCGCGCGTGCCGAGCGCCTCCGGCGTGGCTTCGCGCGTCACCACAAGAAACTCGTTGTCGCCCCAGCGGCCCACTTCTTCGTTGGGCCGCATGCCGTTGGCCAGGGTGCGCTCCATGCGCTCCAGCATCGCGTCGCAGGCGCGCGCTCCATGTGTGCGCCGCAGGTCACCGCCCTGATCCACCGTGATCCACAACAGCCCGAAGGGCGTGCCGCTGCGCCCGAACTCGCGAAACACTTCTTCCACGCGCTCTTCCAGCCGCGCCTGCGTTTCCTTTACCTCGGGATCCGCGGACACGTCGCCATGCGGCAGCGCATCCCAGTCTTCCGCCGGATGAAAGAGGACGGCATGCCCGACTCTGCGTCCCAGGGCGTTGCGCAGTACGTGCGCATGGACGCTGAGCGCGATCTCCTGGCCAAGCCGGTGATGGGCATGGACCAGCACGCCGCGCACCCGGCCGTTGATGTCCTCTTCAACCTCGTCCTTCAGCAGCAGCGGTTCCACGGCCCAGGGTGCCGGCCTGCCGACAACATCAATGCACGGGAACCCGGTCACGCTTTCGGCGGCGTGGTTCCAGAAGATCACCTGCCCGTCAGCGTCCGTAAGCACCACGCCCTCGGCGAAGCAATCCAGCGCAGCCTCCATCAGTTCTCGGCGATCGACCATGCAAACCCCTCAATTCCCTCATCGGCAGAGGATGGGGTATCTTGATTGCTTTGAAGGAGAAGGCCGAGCCAGAAGATCGCGGGCGGGGAAATCGGTGCGCGGGATGGCGTCTTTGGTGCGTGATCCTGTTCAGAGAGGGTCGATCAGGCTGAAAGATAAGGGAATAGAGGAGTCTAGGATTTAACTTTGACGGGTTCTTCCACACTGCTCAGTGGCAAGCGAACGATGAAACGGGTGTCGCCGGGCTGCGATACCACCTCGATTTTTCCACCGAATTTCTGGGTCACAATGCGGTGCACAATCTCCAGGCCAAGGCCGGTGCCCGATCCCTGCGGCTTGGTGGTAAAAAACGGTTCGAAGATGCGGGGCAGCACGTCGGCGGGAATGCCGTCGCCGTGATCCTCAATGCAGACCACGAGCCAGCCCTTTTCCGGCTCGGTCCAGGAGGAGATCTCAATCTGGCCACCGGCGGGCGAGGCATCCGCTGCGTTGTCGATCAGGTTGGTCCACACCTGGCTCAGCGCCGAACCCTTGGTGCGGATGGTCGAAGGTGTAGCCTCGAACTTCTTCTCCACCTTGATCTGCTTGATACGCAGTTTATGGCCGAGAATAGTCAAAGTGCTCTGCAGGCTGTCGTGCACATCGAGCTCTTTAGCAGGCGACTTCTCATCGTAAGCAAACTTCTTTACCGCCATCACCAGGTCGGAGATGCGGGAGATGCTTTCCTCAATGGCGCAAACCAGACTGACACTTGAAACCAGAGCGCCCAGCCAGTTGAGCGCGTCAGAAAATGCGTCCGGCGCAAACAGAACCCGCGCGCACTCCAGCTCCTCGCGGTCGAAACCCATGCCGACCAGTACCGGGCTGATCTGGTAAGCGTTCTCCACGCCAGACCTGGAAAGCCACTCGCCCATCTCTTCTTCGGCGTCGGCCTGTTCCAGGCTGCTCATCGCAGCCAGGCGGCAGCCGCCGTTCAGGCTGTGCTCGAGCAGCCCCTTCATGCACTCCAACTGCTCCGGCGTCTTCAGGCGGCTGCCGTTGCGCAGGCTCACCTCCTGCAGGCGCATCAGGTTCTCGCGCAACTGCGAGGCGGCGCGCTTAGCCGCCGAGCCGGGGTTGTGCAGCTCGTGCATCAGGCCCGCAGCCAGCGTACCCAAAGAGACAAGTTTCTCGCGGTGTAGCGCATCCACCTGGTGCGCCTGGATCCACGCGGCCGAGTCTTTGAGGACGATGGTGCGCAGGGCCGGGCAGCAGGCCAGCATGCTCCAGAACTGGTCCGGCGTGAAGCGCACCAGCACGGAGTCTTGCGAAGCAAAAACGAAGAAAGGACTCGTCGTTTTATTCAGCACCAGAGAGGCTTCGCCAAACCCGTCGCCGGCCGCCGCAATTCCTGCCATTGAGCGGCTGCCGTTCGGTTCGAGCCGCTCGGCGCGAATTTCGCCCTCAAGCACAATCCAGTACGAGTCGAGAACGTCGCCGGCATCTGCAATCGATGTGCCAGCCGCAACGCGCATGCGCTCAGCGCGCTCAACCCCGCGCAGTTCCTCAATTTTGGTTTCCGCAAAGGGACGGGTCCGATGCAGCGCCTCGGCAAGCTCGCTCAGCGCAACTGTTTCCACTTCGACCGGTTTGCCTGCCTCGCTCATCTCCCGTTGCTCAACTCTCTCCCGAAAATCCCGCGCATCGCTCCGCCTAGAACCCGGCCAGATACTGATGCGCGAACTGCACGGCAATGGAACCCTCGCCCACCGCCGACGCCACCCGCTTGATCGAACCGTGCCGCACATCGCCGGCCACGAACACGCCGGGAACGCTGGTCTCCAGCAGAAACGGTTCGCGCGCCTCGTGCCAGCTCTCCGGCATTTTGCCGTCGTGCTTCAGATCCTGCCCGGCCAGCAAAAAGCCCTTCTCGTCGCGCAGCAGCGAAGCAGGAAGCCACTTTACCCCCGGTTCCGCGCCAATGAAAACAAACAGCGAGGTTGCGGAAATCGTGGTATCGCCTCCCGGCCCACGCAGAGTAAGCGCTTCCAGATGGTCCTGCCCGGATGCCCCGACGACTTGAGTTTCTGTTTCCACCACAATATTCGATGTGCGACCAATCTCATCGATTAAGTATTTCGACATCGTCGCTGAAAGTCCCTGTCCGCGCACCAGTACCGTTACCTTGCAGGCATACTTGGCAAAGTGCAGGGCTGCCTGGCCGGCGGAGTTTGCCCCGCCCACCACATAGACGTCCTCGCCTTTGCAGGCCGCAGCCTCCACCAGCGCCGCGCCATAGTAAATGCCGCAGCCGGTCAAGTGATCTGCTCCCGGAATCTCCAGCTTACGATACTGAACGCCGGGAGCCAGCAGCACGACGTGGCTCGAGACCTCACGGCCGTCGGCGAGCTGGATGAACCGGTACTGCCCGTCGATGCGCATGCCCGTGGCCCGCTGGGTGAGGAACTCAGCGCCGAAGCGGGTGGCCTGTACGTGGGCGCGCCGCCCCAGGTCAGCTCCGGAGACACCGGAAGGAAATCCAAGGTAGTTTTCGATTCTGGAGGTTGATCCGGCCTGGCCGCCGGGCGCATCGGGCTCAATGACCAAAGTCTTAAGACCTTCGCTTGCCCCGTAGACGGCCGCCGCCAAGCCCGCAGGCCCCGCGCCCACCACGATCATGTCGTAAAACTCCTGGGTCGCCTGAGTGCGGAGGCCCACGCGCGCAGCCAGAGTGTCCGGCTCGGCCGCAGCCAACACGCTGCCATCGGCAAATAGCACTGCGGGCAGCTGGTCGGGAGTGAGGCCGCGCTCGGCCTGCAGCTTGATGGCCTCCTCGTTCGCGGCAATATCCATCCACCGATACGGGATGTGATTGCGTGAGAGGAAGTTACGCAGCTGGTGGTCCTTGAAGGACCAGCGGCTGCCCAGCACCCGCAATCCCTCGAACGAGGGCCGGTAGCCTGCCTTCCAGTCCTCCAGCAGATCGCTCAGGACGGGATAAAGCTTCTCTTCCGGCGGGTCCCAGGGCTTGTTCAGGTAGTAATGGATGCGCGCTGAATTGATGGCCTGAATTGCTGCTTCGGTATCGGCATAGGCCGTCAGCAGCACCCGGCGTGCATCCGGATACATGGGCCGCGCGCGCTCCAGGAAGTCGACGCCGGTCATGCCGGGCATGCGCTGATCGCTCACGATCAGTGCCACGGGCTCCTGCCGGGCCTTGACCTGCTCCAGGGTGTCCAGCGCCGCCTGGCCGCTGGCCGCGCGCAGCACCCGGTATTCGCTGGCGTATTGCCGCCGCAGGTCCTGAACTACTGCTTCCAATACGCTTACGTCGTCGTCTACCGCCAGTAGGATGGGCCGCGCCATACTTCCAGTCTATTGCCTGGCAAGCTCTTTGAGTTGTTGAAAGTTCCGCCTCGTGGCGAGCCTAGTCAGTTAATACAATCAACTGCACTTCTACGGTTTCAGGTGACGTAAAACGGTTTGGGCTGTAAGCTGTTGGAAAGGTCTTTCACCAAAGGATGCACCGTGTCTGGGCGGGAATGGTTACGAAAGGGTTTAGTTCCCGAGCCAGCTGTCTCAGGATCAGGCAGTTTGGGGTTCGCTCCGCGCTGCCGATGTGCAATCCCAGAGGGTGAAGCACCTGGGTTGGAAGTGCGATGTACCGGTTGGCGGGATAGCTTGCACGTTCCTGCCTGATGATTGGATTCCCCCCGAAGGATGGGACGCGAAACATGAACAAGGTCATCCTCGCCGATTCACAGGCTATCTTCCGGGCAGGCACCGCCAAAGTTCTGGCGATGGACGAAGATCTGCGCATCATTGCGCAGTGCACCGACCTGGACCGGATGATGCACGCGATTTCTACATTCCCTGGTTCGATCGTCGTGCTCGCAGCATCACTTCGCCCGGATATGGCGCGCCTGCGCTCGCTGCTTGAGTCCACCAGTTCCCGCGGCATCGTGATCGCCGAAAATAACGAAACCGCCAGCGCCTTTCTGCAGCAGGGCTTCCGCGGCGTGGTCTTCCGCAACGTAACCGGGCCGGCACTCGTGGAGTGCGTGCGCCGTGTGGCTGCGGGCGATACCTGGACGCCTCCGCAGTTGATGGTGCAGGAGTCACCCGAGGACGATCTGGTCGGTGCGCGTGTGCGCGACCGGCTGACGCCCAAGGAGATGCGCATTGTCGCCCTCATTGTGCAGGGCTGCAAGAACCGCGAGATCGCGATGCGCCTCAAGACCACCGAGCAGGTCATCAAGAACTACCTGCGCTCCATTTACGACAAGACCGGCGTCAGCGACCGGCTTGAGCTGGCCCTGTTCACCATCCATCACCGCCAGCTGGCCGCCGCCGCCGCCGAGATGGGCAGCCGCCTCGAAGCCGAAGAGCAGGCCGCCGCGCCCCCCGCTGTCGCGTAAGCGTATCAACCCAAAAAGAAAAGAGGGGCCAAATTGGCCCCTCTTTTTGTTGCGCCAGAACTTCGTTGCGCGCTACAGCTTCTCCGCCACGCTCTTGGCCTGGGTAAACAGCAGCAGATAATCCGGCCCGCCGGCCTTCGAGTCGGTGCCGCTCATGTTGAAGCCACCAAAGGGATGCGCGCCAACCATCGCTCCCGTGCATTTGCGGTTGAGATAGAGATTGCCCACCTGGTACTCGCGGCGCGCTTCGTCCAACTGGTCGCGGTCCTCGGTGTAGACGGCGCCGGTGAGCCCGTACTCGGTGTTGTTCGCCACCTTCAGACCTTCGGCAAAGCTCCCCACCTTAATGACCGCCAGCACCGGCCCGAAGATTTCTTCGAGCGAGATGACCGCATCCGGCGCAACGTCGGCAATTACCGTCGGCTCCAGGAAATAGCCGCCCTCTGGCGTCGTAACGGCTTTGCCGCCGGCCACCAGTCGGCCTTCTTTTTGCCCCGTGGCGATGTAGTTCTGGATCGACTCCATCGCGGCCTTGTTGATCACCGGGCCCATGTTCGGATTCACTGCCGGGTCGCCGACGGTGAGTTTGGCCACGCGTTCGCGCAGCCGTTCCACAAACACATCGTAGATCGGCGCTTCGATGATTGCCCGCGAGCAGGCCGAGCACTTCTGCCCGCTGAAGCCGAAGGCCGCAGCCACCACGCCCTCAACCGCCGTGTCCACATCGGCATCAGCGCAGACCAGAATCGAGTCCTTGCCGCCCATCTCGAGAATCGTACGCTTGATCCAGATTTGGCCGGGCTGCGTCTTCGCCGCGCGCTCGTGAATTTCGAGACCGACTGACTTCGATCCCGTGAAGGCGATGAAGCGTGTCTTGGGGTGCTCGACGATGGCATTGCCAAAGCTTGCACCCGAGCCGGGGCAGAAGTTCACCACGCCGCCCGGCATGCCCGCCTCTTCCAGCACTTCGATAAACTTGGCGGCAATTGTGGGCGAATCGCTCGAAGGCTTCAGGATCACGGTGTTGCCGGTGACGATGGATGCCACCGTCATTCCCGCCATGATGGCGAAGGGAAAATTCCACGGCGGAATGACCGCGCCTACACCGAGCGGAATATAGATCAACTCGTTGCGCTCGCCGGGCATCTGAATCGGCGTCTTCGCCTCGGCCAGCCGCAGCGCCTCGCGCGCATAAAACTCGAGGAAGTCGATGGTCTCGGCCACGTCGGCGTCGGCCTCGGCCCAGTTCTTGCCCACCTCGTAGGTCAGCCACGCGCAGAATTCAAACTTGCGCGCGCGAATGATCTCCGCCGCACCCAGCAGCAGGGAAATCCTCTCCCCGACCGTCGTCCGGCTCCAAATCTCGAAGGCCGCGAGTGCTGCCTGCATGGCCTGCTCGGCATGTTCAGCGCCGGCCTTCTGGTGAACTCCGACCACTTCCGACGGCCGCGCGGGATTGAGCGACTTGATTTTGCCGTCGGTCTTCAGACGATGGCCGCCGATGACCAGGTCATACTCATGGCCCAGGTGGTTGCGCACCAACTCGAGCGCCTCCAGCATTTTGCGAGCATTGTCTGGCTGCTTGAAGTCGACAAAAGGTTCATTCTTGAACCCGCCCTGGGGCGAGCGCGGCTGAATTGCGGTGGGGAGTGTCACAGTAGCCATAGCCCCTCCAGTGTAGCCGGATTGCGGCAGCGCCGCCACGCCCACTCACAGCCGACCTTATTCGCGCGTGGCCGAAACTAACCGCTTAATAAAGTGTCAGGATTTGTAGCCTCTCGGTTGGTCCGCACGCACACGGATTTGGCCTGACGAGAGCTGGAAGGCCTTGCAGTTTCAGACCGCTGGCTCGGCAAGCAGAGCGGCGGCGGGCGGCGACACACCGCGACACCGAGCGCGGCGGCGCAGACCGAAACGAGGAAACCATGAAACCGCGCATCACTTTGCCTGCTCTCCGTTCTGCCGCCACCGTCTCTTCCCGCGCATGTCGCGCAGCTCAAGCTGATTTTCGGCCTCGCTGCGGCCTCGCATGCTGCTGCTCAGCTTCCACTGCGGCGCGCCCAGCAACAGCAATGGCCGCAGGACGACGATTACGCGCCCCAGCAGGCGCAGCCCCAGCAACCGTACGCCCCACAGCAGCAGGGCTATCCACAACAACAGGCTTATCGCAGCAGCAGGCATATCCGCCGCAGCAGGCCTACCGGCTATGCGCCGCAAGGTCAGGGCGGCTATCCTGATCAGAACGGCTATCAGAATTACCCGCAGCAGAGCAGCTACGCGCCGCAACAGGGTTACGCGCAGCAGCCGATGAGTCCCGACCAGCTGACTCAACTGGTCGCGCCCATCGCGCTTTATCCTGACGCGCTGGTTGCGCAGATTCTCGCCGCGTCCACGTATCCCGCGCAGGTTGCTGCGGCCGACCAGTGGCTGCGCTCGATGGGCAATGCGCCGGCCGCGCAGATTGCCGACGGCGCCAATGCGCAGACCAGCTGGGACCCCAGCATCAAGGCGCTTAACCGCGTTTCCGCAGGTGCTGGCCATGCTCGACCAGAATCTGCAGTGGACTACCCAGCTCGGCAACGCCTACTACAACCAGCCGCAGGATGTGATGCAGACTATTCAGGTGATGCGCGAGCGCGCGCAGCAGGCGGGCAATCTGCAGTCCACGCCGCAGGAGCAGGTCTACGACAACGGCGGCGACATCGACATCGCGCCGCAGAATCCGCAGGTGGTCTACGTGCCCAGCTACGATCCCTGGGCCGTCTACGGCGCGCCGGTCTCGCCGTATCCGGGCTTCTCGCTGTTCGGAGCCATCGGGTCATTCATCGGCTCGGGCTTCATTCACTACGGCCCCGGCATTGCCATGTCGGCGTTTATGAATACGCCGTGGGGTTGGCTAGGTTGGGGCCTCGACTGGCTCGCTCACGCTGTACTCTTCGACCACAACAGCTACTGGACCCACAGCGCGTCCGTGCGCGATTGGGGTTTCCCGCACGGCGGCCCGCGCTGGCAGGGCGGTGGATGGAATCGCGGCAACGATCGCGGCTGGGGACGCGAAGGCGGCACGCAGGCCTTTGCCCGCAACAACGGCTGGAACGGGGAACGCCCGCGCGGCGGCCCGGCGATGCCCGCGCAGCGCTGGGGAGATGCCCGCACCACTGAAGGCTTCAATCGCGGCTACGCTTCGCGCGGACAGACGCAGCAGAACTGGGGCCGTTCCGCGATGCCGACGCAGCAGGCTTACAACCGTGGAGCGGAGAACTTCAGTCGTCCGCAGGCGTATGTGCCGCGTCCGCAGAATTACGGCAACTCATACACGCGGCCTGGCTACGGTTCGGGGACTATGAGTGAGCCGCGCAGCACGTACGCACCGCGCGCGGGCGGCGGCATGGCTTTCGCCAATCCCGGCTATCGCGCGCCGCAGAACAGCTATCGGTCTGAGGGGAGCTATCGGCCTGAGAGCACGTATCGCGGATCAACGGAACCGCGCAGCTACAGCGGATACTCCCAGCCGCACTCCGGTGGCTTCCATCTCTTCGGAGGCGGTCACAGTTCCGAGCACTCCAGCGGCGGCCGGTCAGGTTGGGGCGGCGGCGGTGGTGGATATAAAGCGCCGAAGGAAAGCCACTCCTCGGGAGGCCACTTTGGCGGCGGACATTCCTCTGGCGGCGGCCACAGTCACTCGGATCATCACCGCTAAGCGCGCGGCGGAGGCGCGCTAACGCGCTTCCGTCAGCGCCTCGGTCTGCTTGCTCATCTTGCGCCGTGCGCTCGAGCTTGTCCCAGTTGAAGGGCTTGCCGTCGATGGCGCGCTTCAGCGTCTTGAACAGCACAATCGAGAACACCTGCCGATACGCGAAGCGCTGCAGCCAGATGTGGAACAGCAGCCATCCATCGCCCTTGTTGGCGGGATGACGCCGCTCCAGGCAGAAGGCGACGGCCGACGTGACAAAGTCGATCAGCAGGAAGGTGAGGAAGTAGGCCAGCAGCTTCACGAAGCTCGCCGCCGACGCGGCCTCGGGGTGGTAGTGGCGGTCGATGAAGTAGTGCACGACGCCCGCCACGAACATCAGGTCGATGAAGGGCGAAACCAGCGGCAGCAGCATCTGGAAGATGAGAATGTTGGGCAGCGCAAACAGGCCCATCGCCTTGTTGCGCACAAACGCGAGCGCGATGCTTCCACACCGCCTGCAGAATGCCGAACGACCAGCGGAAGCGCTGCCGCATCAGCCCGCTCGCGTCGATGGGCGCTTCGGTAAACGCCAGCGCGCGGTCTTCGTAGACCACTTTGTAGCCCTGCTCCAGCAGGTTCATGGTCAGGTCGGCGTCTTCGGCGACGGTGTTGAGCGGATAGCCGCCCGCCTCCTTCACCGGCGCTGTGCGCCACGCGCCGATCGCGCCAGGAACCACGGTCACCACGTTGAACAGATCCAGCGCGCGCCGCTCAAAGTTCTGGCTGGTGATGTATTCGAGAGCCTGCCAGCGCGTCCACAGGTTCACGCGGTTGCCCACCTTGGCGTTGCCCGCCATGGCGCCGATGGCCGGGTCTTCAAAGTGCGGAATGCAGCTTGGAGATCGCGTCGGTCGCGATCACCGTGTCCGCATCGATGCCGACATAGAACTCTTCGTCCAGCTGCTCGAGCGCGAAGTTGAGCGCCGCCGCCTTGCCGCCGTTGGCCTTGGTCAGCACCTGCACGCGGCCCGCGGCAATTTCGCGCGCATACGCGGCTTGCGCGCCACCTCGACAGTGTCGGTCGGTCGAGCCGTCGTCGATCACGATCACGTGCAGATTCTCGTAGTCCGAGTTCAGCACCGAGCGAATCGTGCGCACGATGACCTTCTCTTCGTTGTATGCCGGAATCAAGCACGGCAATGCGCGGATTGAAGCCCGGCGAGGCCTGCCGGTGCGGCCGGCGCAGGCGGTCGATGACGGCGAACAGCCCACCAGAATCAGCCGCGCGCTCATCAGGACATCGCCGACAAAGAAGACCATCACGATGAAAGTTGCCGATGATGGCCAGCGTCGAGAAGGCGATCGAGTCGGGCAGCGCGCGCAGCCTGCTGCCAGAACGTGAGCCGCGGCATCACCTCGGCGGTGGTCTTGCCCATCAGCGCGGAGACGGGCACAATCGTGTAGCCGTGCGCGCGCAGCGTATCGATCAGCACCGGCAGCGCGGCCACCGTCGCCGAGCGGTCGCCGCCGCCGTCGTGCATCAGGATGATCGAGCCGCGAAACTGCGGCTTGGTCTTCATGCGGTCGCAGCTGCTCGAGCACCGACTGCGTAATCTCCTGCCGGCGTTTTCGTGGATGCGCTCGTCCCAGTCGTTGGTGTCGATCTTGTTGCCGATGACGATGTAGCCCGTCCTGCTGGATGCGCACGATCGGGCGCGGCCTGGTCGTCGGTGTCCGGCTCTTCGTCGATGTCGTAGGGCGGACGAAAGTAGAGCGGCTGCACGCCGAGCTTGCTGGCAAACAGGCGCTCGGTGAGCTTGACTTCAAGATCGAGCCGGTTGCGGCGAGATTTCGCTGATGTCGGGATGCGTGTAGGTGTGGTTGCCGATCTCGTGGCCTTCGCGCAGCTCGCGCTTGCAGCAGGCCGATGTTCTCCAGGGCTTCTTCGCCGATGATCAGGAACGTGCCTTTCACGTTCTTCTGTTCGAGGATGTCGAGAATGCTGCGGCGTCCACTTGGGGTCCGGGCCGTCGTCGAACGAGATGCGCAACTTCGTTGGGATGGTAGCCGTAATACTGCGACCGTGTACGTGTGCGGATACACATCCATGTGCTCGTCGATGATGAGCTTCTTGCGCGGGTCGGGCTCGTCGGTGTCGATCTGCACGGTGCGCTTGCCGGCCTGCGGCAAGCCGGTCACGCGCATAATGTCGCCTTCGCCCTCGGTGTCCACGTCGTGACCCGGCTGCGACCTGCGCCGAGCGCATTGCAGCGACGTCGGGATTGCGTGGGCTTGTCCCACACGTTCCACAGCGAGCTGTCTTCCGTGCCCAGCCGCCACAAGCGCAAAGGTCTGCAGACCCAGCTCGCGCGCGGCGCGCATCTCGTTCAGCAGCGTCACGCCATCGAGGAACCACACCACGTGGCGCTGGTTGTTGTCCTCGTCGATGTAGTCGAAGTGGGGATTGAGCGAGTCGTAATCGAGATCGAGATCGGCGTCGGCGTCTGAGGCGCGCTGCCATGCGTCGGACACGGGCAGGTCTTCGGTGTTGAGCACCTGCGGCTTTGCCGCCTTGTGTCCGCGCCTGGGCGGCGGCGGAATCGAAAGCGTCCAGTCGTAGCCGTAGTTGCCCAGCGCGCAGATCAGCTTTTCCTTGGGCACGGACTTGAGCACGCGCGTGCAGGTTGGCCGACGAACCAGTTCTGGCTGGCGATCGGCCCCGGATCGCTCGTCGCCTCGTGCTCGTCGTAGTTCATCAGCACGATGCCGTCGGAGTTGGCCGCGATCGCCTTCAGCGTCGTGTCGTCGGTGCCGCGGCAGTCGTGACATAGAGCCGCAGGTTGCGCGCGTGCAGATCGCGCGTAGAGCTCGTGGATAAACGCCGTGTAGGCCGGCATCGCCTCATCGGGCAGGCTCTCGAAGTCGAGCGAGAGGCCGTGGTAGGCGGGGAAGGCGGCGAGGAAACGCATGATCTGCGCGCGCAGCGCGGCGCGCTTGTCTTCGTCGCCTCAGCAGCATCGCCTACGTCCGCATCCCAGTCCTGATTCGCGGAGTTGTAGTTGTTGAGGTGCGGGAAAATTTCCGTGTCTTCCTTGGCCTGCTGGATGGTCCGCTTGATGCGGCCCAGGTCGTCGGGATCGTGAACCGACGTTGCCGTCGACGACCGGATACGCGCGATGGCTGTCGTTGTCGATGCCAGCAGCGCCGGCGCGTTGACGCATCCACATGCAGCCACTCGGGAAAGAGCATGTCGATCTGGTGCACGTGCTGCTTGAACGAGGAGTAGCTGGCCTCGTCGTAGGGCACGTAGTAGGCGGCGCGCAAACCTTCGCCGGTGTTGAAGCGGAATCTCCGAGGGCTTGCGCGTCGGTCTTGCGCCGCGCGGGCCGCAGCGCCTTGGCCCGCTGCTGCAGCGGCGCGATCGGGCAGCGCCTTGTAGTTGTGCTTGGCACGTGGGCAGCAGCAGCTCGGGCAGCGGCTGATTGCGCAGCACGTTGAAGATGAATCCCGCCAGCACCAGCGTCGTGAGCACGGCCGTTGCATCGAGGATGCGGCGCAGCCGTTTCCAGCGTTTTCTGCCTGGATCGAAGAATATCTGGTGGTCGGGCATAAGAGTCTTCGCTTCCGGGTACGCGCAAACCGCGGAAACGGTCTTAGGCTATACATAACGAATCGTATGGAAGCCGCTTCCGCAGAGTCAATTGCATCCATCGCAGGCCGCGCAAGGCGCGGACAGAGTGCATGCCGCCATCTGGGTGACGCTGGCGCTGGCGGCGGGGCTGGCCCTGCGCGTCTGGATGTATCTGCACTTCTTTGAGGCCAACGGCGACACGCTCGTCTACGGCGGAATCGCGAAGAATCTTCTGCTGCACGGACGCTACGCGCTCACGCTGGCTAACGGTCAGACGTTTCCCACGCTGATCCGTCTGCCGGGCTATCCGCTCTTCCTCGCCGCCTGCTTCCGCATCTTCGGCATGGAGAACTACGCCGCGGTTGCGTGGCTCCAGATTGCGCTCGAGCTGGCGGGCTGCCTGCTTCTCGCGGACTTCGCGCGCCGCATCGCGCCACCGCGACTGAGCACCGCCGCGCTGCATGCGACGCTGTGGCTCGCGCGCTTTGTCCCTTCACCGCCATCTATGCGGCGACGCCGCTCACCGAAGGACCGACGCTCTTCGTCATCGCGCTGGCGCTGTGGGCTGCCGTGCGCTTTCGTGAGCAGGCCGTGCTGGAGCTTCGCTCTCGCGTTCACATTCGCTGTCACCTATGCCGCGCTGCTGCGTCCTGATGGCGCGCTGGTCGCCGTTGCGCTTGCGCCTGCGCTGCTTGTCGGCCTGCGCAGTGCGGCATCCATTGAGAGGCGACGTGCGCTGCGCATCGCGCTGGTGTGTGCATGCTTGCCTTGCGCCGTTTGCCGTGTGGACCGCGCGCAACTGGCATGTCTTCCACATCTTTCAGCCGCTCGCGCCCACGCTCGGCCACCGATCCCGGCGATCCAGTGTCTCCGGGCTGGGATCGCTGGGTGAAGACCTGGTGCCTCGACTTCATCTCGACGTACTACGTTGCTTGGAACGTGCCGGGCGACGTGCTTGATGTGAATCAACTGCCTGGCCGCGCCTTCGACTCGCCCGCCGCAGCACGCCGAGACCGCCGCGCTCGCCGACGCCTACAACGACAACGGCTATACCCTCACGCCGGAGATCGATGCAGGATTCGCGCGGTTGGCTGCGCAGCGCATAGCGGCGCATCCACTGCGTTATTACATCTGGCTCTGCCGCTTAGCCGCGTCGCCGATATGTGGCTGCGCCCGCGCGTCGAGAATCTGCCCATCGATCTCGACTGGTGGGTCTACGCGCACCACAACGTTGAGACCGCGTTCAGCTGGGCCTACGCTGCGCTCAACGCGCTCTATCTGCTGCTGGGAATTGCGGGCCTTTGTCTGCGGCCACGAATCTGGCCATGGCTGCTGGCTTATATGCTGCTGCGTAGTGCGATGCTCCTGACCGTATGCCCACCAGAAGCGCGCTATACCATCGAGTGCTTTCCGATGCTGTTCGCGTTGGGCGGTGTCGCGATCGCACGCGCGTTTGCATCACGTGGAGCGTGACGAGCAATCTATGCCCCGACTTAGTGCTCGATGTACTGTGTCTTTGAGTCGGTCTTGAGCTTGAACGCATCCGACGGCAGCGACTGGTTCACCTTGATATTGAAGTAGACACAGACCCGCGATTGGCCCTGGCCTTCGTCGAATACCTGCTTCAGGCTGACGCCGCGCGTGGTGTCAATCCAGATGGTCACCTTGGGAAACAACTTGAGTACGGCCGGGTCTTTCGCGACGAGTTCAAGCTTTTCGGTTTTGATACCGTCGATCGTTTCAGGGCCGAGATCCTGTATGTTCCACTTATCGGCAAGGTCCTTGCCGCTAGCTCCGAAGCCTAACTCAAGATAGCTTTCGTACTTACTCACCTTGTTGGACGTGGTCACTTGGTCGATCATCGGCTCGAAGAGCTTGAAGACGCCATTGACCACGGTATAGACCTTGGGATTCGGTTTGCCGTCCACCTCATTGATGTGCGCGGCCATGGAGAATGCCGTGCCCTTGCGCTCGTAGTAGACGGTGCCCTTCTGCGTGTCCTTCTCAGGGAACGGATCGGTCTGGTAGGTATCGAACTCAAAGTCCGCGGCGGTGGAGTGGAAGTTGGCTGCGGCGACGTCAAGTTCGTGCAGTACGCGCTGCAGGTCGTCGGCCGCATGCGCGGGACGGCCCGGGAGCGCGAGGCAAACCAGCGCGGCTGCCGCCATCAGATGTCTCTTGAAAGTCATAAACGTCCTCAGTGTGTTGGATGCCACGAGGCTATCGACACGCGGAATTTTCTAGCGGTGCGCCCAGATTTTCCAGACCAGATTGCCTTGATCATCCTTGGTCGTCATCCACCGCTCCACATACACAGCGTCGCCGGTCACCGGCTCAATGGCCTGGCGCAGGGCCTTCTTCACTTCGTTGTCGCTGGCGCCTGGCGGGATGGTTACGTCCGCGGCGCTGAGCGAAACAATCACGCCGCGGCCGCCATCGCCCACCACCTGGATGGGATGCGCGAGCGCGGCAGGGCTGGTGGGCTTGTCGCCAAAGTCCCACAGGTGCGGCGTGACGAAGATGAACAGCAGAATCAGCGTCACCATCACGTCATAGTGAAAGTTGCCGCGCGGGTAGGTCCAGTAGAAGTAGCTTTTCAGAGTCTTGTTCATCGTTAACCTTGTTTCGTAATGAGCTCGAGGCCGCCCATGTAGGGCTTGAGCGCTTCTGGCACAACGACCGAGCCGTCTGCCTGCTGGTAGTTCTCGAGAATTGCGAGCCAGGTGCGGCCCACGGCCAGTCCGCTGCCGTTGAGCGTGTGGACAAATTCGTTTTTGCCTTTACTGCCTGCGGCCTTGAAGCGAATGTTGGCGCGGCGCGCCTGGAAGGACTCGAAGTTGGAGCAGGAAGAAATCTCGCGATAGAGTTGCTGGCCCGGCAGCCAGACTTCCAGGTCGAAAGTCTTGGCGGAAGAGAAGCCGGTGTCGCCGGTGCAGAGAAGCATGCGGCGGTAGGGCAGCTTGAGGGCTTCGAGAATTTCTTCGGCGTGGCGCGTCAGCTTTTCGTGCTCGGCGTCGGAGTCCTCGGGCTTTGCAAATTTGACCAGCTCGACTTTTTGAAACTGATGCTGGCGAATGATGCCGCGCGTGTCCTTGCCCGCCGCGCCGGCTTCTGCGCGGAAGCAGGGTGTATACGCCGTAAGGCAGATGGGCAGACGCGCTTCGTCGAGAATCTCGTCGCGATAGAGATTGGTGACCGGCACTTCCGCGGTGGGAATGAGCCAATGGTCGTTGTCCTTGAACTCGCCGCGCGCTACGCTCTCGGCGTCTGCGTCGGAGCAGCGGAAGAGGTCTTCGGCGAACTTGGGCAACTGGCCGGTGCCGAAGAGGCTTTGGAGTTGACCATGAAGGGCGGCAGGACTTCGGTATAGCCGTGCTGCTGGGTGTGCGTGTCGAGCATGAAGCTGATCAGCGCCCGCTCGAGCCGCGCGCCTGCGCCCATGTAGACCGCGAACCGCGCGCCGCTGAGCTTGGCTGCGCGTTCGAGATCGAGAATGCCAAGGCTCTCGCCGAGCTCCCAGTGCGGCTTGGGGGCAAAGTCGAATGTGGGCTTCTCGCCCCAGGTCTTGACGGCGACGTTGTCGGCCTCCGAGGTGCCTGCCGGCACCTCATCGCGGGTGAGGTTGGGCATACGCGCCAGCGCCAGGCGCATCTCCTCGTCGAGCGCGGCGGCTGCCGTGTCCAGATCGTCGAGCTGGAATCTTCAGGGCGCGGGTTTCTTCCATCAGCGCGTCGGCATCTTGTCCGGACTTCTTGAGAGCGCCCACCTGCTGCGAAAGCTCATTGCGCCGGGCTTTCAGTTGCTCGGCCTGCGTGATGGCTTCGCGACGGCGCTGATCCAGGGCGCGAAAATCGCCCAGCAGCGCTGCCGGGTCGGCCCCGCGCGCGCGCAGTTTTTCTTCCACTTTTTCCAGGTTTCCCCGGACAAATCCCAGATCGAGCATCCTGTTACCAGTTTACTCGACGGAAGTGGAATCAATCCGTTAGCCGCATCAACGCTGCATCCTTGCTCCTGAATTTGCCTTGCGCCTAACTTCTTAGCGCACGATAATTACCTCACTTCAAAGGCACACGCCAGGCAAGAAGCGAGCGTCCCGTGGAGTGCACGCTCTCAAGTCAGTTGAAACACATTCGCCTAACAGGCCTGGAGGTTGCCCGCGATGAAGTCATACCGTCTTCATGCACTCAAACCGTTGTCTGCGATCCTGCTCCTGGGCATGGCGATTGGGTGCGGCGGCAGCGGCAGTTCCCCTGCGAAAGTTACACCGCCCTCCAAACTCACTTATCCGCAAACCGCTATCAGTGCGACGATCGGAACCGCAATCGCAGCGGACACACCCACCGTGACTGGAACCGTCACGGCCTATTCGGTAAAACCTGCGCTGCCTGCGGGGCTTTCGCTCAACTCGGCCACCGGAGCGATCTCCGGCACGCCCACTGCCGCGACCGCGCAGACAAGCTACACCGTTACCGCTTCGAATGCCGGCGGTTCGGTTACGGCATCGGTTCAAATCACCGTCACGCTCGCTGCGCCTGCCAATCTGGTCTACCCGCAAACTGCTATCAACGCCATCACCGGAACCGCGATTGCTTCTGACACGCCCACCGTCACCGGAACCGTCTCGGCGTATTCGGTCAGCCCGTCGCTGCCGGCTGGATTATCGCTGGACATGACCACCGGCGTCCTCTCAGGCACGCCCACCACCGCGACCGCGCAGGCAAGCTATACCGTTACCGCCTCCAATGCAGGTGGCTCGGCCACTGCATCGGTTCAAATCACCGTCACCGTCGCGGCGCCTGCCAACCTGGTTTATCCGCAAACCACGATCAATGCCGTCACCGGAACCGCGATTGCTTCTGACACGCCCACCGTTACCGGAACGGTTTCGGCGTATTCGGTCATCCCTTCGCTGCCGGCGGGATTGTCGCTGGACATGACCACCGGCGTCATCTCAGGCACGCCCACTGCCGCGACCGTTCAGGCAGGTTACACGGTCACAGCGGCCAACGACGGCGGTTCCACCTCTGCCACCGTGCAGATCGCCGTTGCACAGGCGCCGCCCAGCAATCTCGTGTATCCGCAGACCGCGATCAATGCCATCGTCGGTACGGCGATCCAGCCCGATGTGCCGACAGTCGACCAGACTATTTCGGGCTTCAGCATTTCTCCCGATCTCCCGGCCGGTTTGGCCATCGACTACTCCACGGGTGCTATTTCGGGGACGGCCACTGTGCCAGCGGCGCAAGCCACATACACGGTTCTTGCTCAAAATGCGGGCGGAACCACGTCGACTCAGGTCACGATCACTGCGACGCTTCCGGGGAGCGTGCTTCTCAATCAGGGGCATCAAAACAAAATTACCCAGATGTTTGCTACCAGCGACCACCTGCTGACGGGCGACAGCCGAAGTCACTGGGTGCTCTGGCAGTACTCAACCGGCAGCGCAATTACCGATGGGTATGGCGGCACTGCTGAGGACCTGGAAGGCGAGACATTCCTCATTGAGACGGCGGACGAGCTGCAAGTGCGTTCGGCCATGAGCGGGCAACTGCTTTTTGTCATCCCGTATTCAACTTCATCAGGGATTCCGCCCAGCTTCGCAGTCGCAAAGGATGGAAGTTACGTTTGCGTGGGAACGAGCACCAATCTCACTGTCTGGTCGGCGACGGGGCAGCAGGAACTGGTTCACAGCGGTGACTACAGCAATGCGAAGCTCTCTGCTACGCCGACCCAGGTCGAGATAGGCAAAGGACCCGCCGGAACCAATGTGATTGAGACGATCACGGTCCCGACAGGGGTCGATACCGTGAGTGCGGCTTTTTTCTCGGGAAATTTCTCTGGGTGGTCCTTTGACGGCAGCAACCTCTACACCTCCCTCGATAACGTGATTTGGGAGTACTCGGCCGCGGGAGTTGAGTTGGGGTCGCAGGTGTTGCCCTCTCATATCGTCGCCTACGGCGAGGTGGGGAACTGGCTCTGGACCGATACCCTTGACACGCAATCTGATACCGACTCGCTGCAAATATTTCCCTTCGGCGGCTCGACCGCGGCTGCGACCTACTCGCTGCCCGTTGTGTCTACCTACCTTTCATCGGGCCCCTTTCTTGGTGCGCTCGCCTCTGGCTCTCCTCAGATGAGCGTCATCGACTTGTCGGGCGCAAGTCCCGCGATCTCGAGCTACACGCTTCCTGCTACATCCGCCTCTCTTTCGTCCTTCGCGGCCGCTTCCGATTCGCAGTGGATTGCAGGCACTCAGAACGGTGTTGTGCTGGATGGAGAAAGCCTGTCCACCACTCCGCGGTATTTCGGTCACGGTGCGGTCTACGGCATTGCGGCTGCAAACAATGTGGCTGCCGCCAGCACTGCCATCGGAGAAATTCTGCTCTACGATTTGTCCACCGCGCAGCAGACCGGCACCATCAGCTTCCCTGCGGGCAAGGTTGAGCTCTCGTCCGATGGCACCGTTCTCGGCGCTGCTGCGCGTGGTGTCGGCACCCAATATGCAACTGACCTAACGCTCAACTTCTATTCACTTCCCTCCGCGTCCGTGCTCTCAAGCTTTCCGTATACGTACAACAGTAGCTCCATGCCATTCCTGACGGACTTCAGCCTCTCAGGCTCTGGCACGACCATAGGGCAGGTGCTTCTTACGGAATCACCCTTCTCATACTCACGCCAGGTCACCGGCATCGACGGTACTCCGCTGATCTGGAGTGATACCGGAACGAACGGGCGGATCGACCTTTCCCCCGATGGCACGCTCATCGCTGTCTCCAGTGACGCGTCGTCGCAGTGGCTCACCTACATCTACCTGAATGGCGTAATCGTCACAGTAGTCCCCGGCGAATCGGAAGGCTGGAGCGACAACAATCACCTGCTCGCGGCCAACTTCACTTACTCGAACCAGACCGGGACTAATCCTAATGGCAGCACCATTTACGATGCCACTGGAGCCGTGGTCACAACCCTACCCGCGACGACCACTCTGCCGCTGATCGCAAATCCGGAGTTTCCGTCCAGCAGTACCGTCTATGACGAGCGGACGAACACGATCTACTCCCTCTCAACAGGACTTGTTACCTGGCAAGGGCTGGGCCCGTCGCAGGGCATTGCCGGCATTGGCGCAGTGGCTGGATCCAACGCGGTGTACGAGGTCAATGGAACGCTGGTCGTGACTCCGGTTAACTGAATCGCGGTTGGAGCGGCCGGGAAGGGCGAAGACGCGCCGAATCCAACCCAGGGGGGAGGGGGCGCTGAACTCTCCTAACTTGTTTATTTTCTTCCTCGGTGTGTGGCGGATGAGGATCAATGGCGAAGAAAATGCGAATAATTGACGGAGCCACAGCCCGGCGACCGATGCTGTGGTGCGCGACTATGGTTAGTTTGCGCCGATTGCTGAATTAATCCGCAACATGAGCGCGTGTTTCTTCCGTTTGGAATGAAGAGGATGGGGCGCACCAACTGCGTCGCTCTCTTGACAGGGTCCTTTACCGGGTTTCGACGGTCTGGGGATCCACGGTCTCGGGATCTTCGGTGGCTGCGCCTTCCTGGGTGGGGCCCTCGGCCACGCGCTGGTTCCACCCGGGCAAGCTCTGGTCGCCGGTGATGAGCCGCGCGCCGCGCGTGAAGGTGAAGTAGGTCCAGATCCACGCGGCGAAGACGGAGATGCGGTTGCGGAACCCGATGAGGAAGAAGATGTGCACCACCAGCCATGTGACCCATGCGGGCAGGCCGTTCAGGTGCGCTTTGAAGGGCCACTTGACGTCGGCGATGGCGGCCATGCGCCCGATGGTGGCCATGTCGCCCTTGTCGAAGTAGTGGAAGGGCGGCCGGGGCCTGCCTTTGAGGTCGGCTGCGATCATTTTGCCGACGGCGTCGCCCATCTGCATGGCGGGCTGCGCTACGCCGGGAACCTGGCGGCCGTTCTGCTCGACGTGGGCGAGGTCGCCGAGGATGAAGACCTGCGGCATGTCGGGCGGATTCAGATGCGCATCCACGAGGACGCAGCCGCGCTTATCGAGCGGCGCAGACAGCAGCTTGCCGAGCGGTGAGGCCTGCACGCCCGCGGCCCACACGGTGACCGCAGCGTCAAAGCGCTCGGTGTGGTCGCCGTTCCTGGCCTCGACCCAGGCCGGGCCTACGCCCGTGACCTGGGTGTGTGTATGCACTTCGACGCCGAGCTCGGTCAGCGCCTTCTCGGCTTTGGCGGAAAGGTCCGCAGGATAAGCGGCCAGCACGCGGGCTCCGCCATCGAGCAGGAGTACGCGCGCTTTGGAGGGATCGATGTGGCGAAAATCGTGCTTCATATAAAGCTTGGCGATGTCGCTGATGGCTCCGGCGAGCTCCACGCCTGTAGGGCCGCCGCCGATGACGACGAAGTTGAGCGGGGGATGCCAGCCCTGTTCCTGCATCTGGCGCTCGGCGAGCTCAAAGGCCAGCAGTACGCGGCGGCGAATCTCGATGGCGTCCTCGATCGACTTGAGCCCCGGCGCCTGCTTGGCCCAGTCGTCATGGCCGAAGTAGGAGTGCGTGGCTCCGGTGGCGAGGACGAGGTAGTCGTAAGTGAGGCGCGCGCCGGAGCCGAGGCCGACCTGCTGAGCGGCCGTGTCGATGGAGACGACCTCGTCCATCAGGACTTCGGTGTTCTTCTGGTGGCGAAAGATGGAGCGGATAGGCTGGGCAATATCGGCCGGAGAGAGCACGGCCAGCGCGACTTGATAAAGGAGCGGCTGAAAGGTGTGGTGGTTGCGCCGGTCCACCAGCGTCACGTCCACATTGAGGTGCGCCAGGCTCTGCGCGGCGTGCAGGCCGGCAAACCCGCCGCCCACGATGACCACGCGGGGACGGCTGCCGGGGGAAAGAGGCTTGCTGAGTGTACTCAAATCGACCTCGCTCTGCTTATAGGATGCTTGAGCGCGGTCCAAAGTGACAGAGAGTAGCGCTTAGGGGTGCTGCTCGATGGAGATGGCGACGGTGCTGGTGTTGCCGGTGGCGGCGAGGCCGACTGCGGCTCGGTGGGCACGCCGGGCAGCGAGGCGGGCGTGAAGATGACCGTGCCATCGAGCGCGGAGGTGGCCGTGGCGACCTGCGTGGCCAGCAACTCGGCGGCAGCGCACTGGCCATGGGTGGGGCAGGGCGGCGCCCAGGCGTAGATGGCCTGATAGAGCGTGACCATGCCGCCGGCCATGGGGTTGCCGTTCATGTCGCGCACGCGGAGGACGATCTGCGCAGGCGTGGCGGAGACGCTGAGGCTCTGTGCGGCGCCGGAGACGGGCTCGACGACGGCGTACTCCGGGCGCGCGCCGAGCACGGTGAAAGCGGCGCAGTTGGCGGTGCCGTTGACGCAGGCGTTGGCGATTACTTGTTGCCCCTCTGCGAGTGAGCTGATGGTGAGCGTGTTCGCCGCGACGCCGCTGGCGTTGGAGGTGGCTGCGGCCGAGGGCGTGATACCTGTGGCGCTCTGCCAGGCCACGGTCTGGCCGCTCATGGGCGCGCCGTTCTGGAGCACCAGGGCCTGCACCGGCCAGCTGACTGTAGCGCCCGCGGCCACCGAAAGCGACGGCGTGAGCGCGGTGAGCTCGGGCGCTGTGCCGCCGGTGAAGTGGGCCTGCAGGCTTGCGCCGTTGGCGAGCGATGCGGTGACCACGGCGAGGGATGAGGTCGTTGCCGTCACTGTCATGGTGGCCATGCCGTCGCCGGTGGCAGTGACTGCGCAGCTCGACTGGCCGCAGCCCAGCGTGGCTGCGCCGCTGGTGAGCGTGTAGGTGACGGTGACGCCGCCCGCGGGTGCGAGATTTGCTCCGAGAGCCGTGACGGAGAAGGGCATGGGGACACCGATGGGCACGGTGTTGGACGGGGCGGTGTTGAGGGTGAGCGCATCGCCGGTGCCCGCGTCGTAGCTGACGCCGGCGGAGATGATGGCGAAGGCCGAGAAGTTGGGCAGCTCGTCGACTTCGACATCAACGGAGCCGGTGGCGGCCGATGCGGGAGCGACGGCTGTGATCTCGTTGGGCGAGATGCTGGCGACGACTGCGGCCACGCCGCCGACTTTCACCGAGTCCGTGGGGCGGAAGCCCATGCCGTGAATCACGATGGGGCCGCCGGAGGCGGGAAGGCGCACGGGGCTCACCGTGTCCGCATAGAGCACCCAGCCGAGATACTCGTAGTCGGGCCGGCCGTCGCCGCGATCATCGGCAATGCCGACGCGGATGACGTCGTTCGAGGCCGAGGCGGCGCTGACAAAGCTCTCGCCGGTGGCGTAGCCGTTGAGCCCAGGAGCACCCACGGCGGGCGCGGCGGTGACGGCGTCGGAGCCATTCCACAGGCCGATCTCGGGCATGGCCTTCGTTTCGCTCGGGGTGCCGGTCTCGTTGAGCGCCTCGGTGATGACGGTGAAGGTGCGGCCGCCGCGGACCGGGAAGGTGAACCAGTCGGTCTGGCCGACCTGGCTGAGGCGGCCGACCCATTGGCCGCTGGGTGCAACCGGGCGCGGCGTGGTGGAAGTGGCGATGGCATCTTCTGCACCGCCTGCGGCGGAGTTGGCGATGGGGACGGAGAGCGTTACCGTCGAGCCTGCGGACAGGTTCGCTTGCGTCAGCACGGGCATGGTTCCCGAAGGTGTGGGCGAGCCGTCGACGTAGGGGCCGACCGTGTCTTCGAGGATGTAGAGGGGATTGATGGGCTCGAAGGTGATCTGGTAGGTCGCGGTCGTCATGCCCGGCGGCAGCGGCATGCCGCTCAGGTCGAACCAGCCCTGCATGCTGGGGTCGTTCGAGCCCCACTGCGACAGGAGCACGCCGTTGGCATTTGTCCAGCCGGCGATGGGGTTGCCGTGGTTGCCGCTGAACAGCGCGCCGGAGACAGCCGTCACCGTGTCGGCGTAGAGCGGGTTGCCGTTGGCGTCGAGGGGCCGCGCGACCACGTTGACGCCCTGCATGCCGGTGCCGCCGGAGAAGCTCAGCGTGCCGGCGATGGAAACCGTGTTGGCCGCGGTCAGCTTTTTGCCGGGAAAACTGGCGAGGTTGGCCGCGGTGATGGCATAGAGGCGGTTGAGGGCGGCGATGTCATCGAAGCGCAGCGTGTTGGGCGAGGGTATGCATGCTCCGCCGGAGGGTCCGCAGGCTCCGCTGAGCGGTTCCATGACCGGCAGGCCGAGGGTCTGGTTGGGGTCGCCGCTTGAGAAAGCGCCGGGGTTGACCTGGGAGAAGCCGAGGCCGAGGACTTCTCCGAAGGCTCGCTCGAGCTGATAGCTCATCATTTCGAGCTGGTTGGCCGTGGCGGTGCAGAGGCCGTTGAGCAGGATGATGGCGTGGCCGAAGGTGGCATCGGGGTTGAAGGTGTCGGTCCAGGTCCAGACGCCGTTGGTCTGGCAGGCGGTGACGTCGCTCGCGCCCGCGCCAAAGAGCAGGTTGATGACCGAGCCGTCCGCGTCATAGACCACGCCGACAGGGAAGCTGGTGGCCGTGGGCGTTACATCGGCCGGTGCGGCAAAGACCGCGTTGCTCGCGAGCACGTTGTCGGAGCTTACGTCCTCGCTCAGCGAGCCGGCATCGGTGAGCGTGACGCCGGCGGTCGGGATCGCGCTCCACAGCGCGGCTGCGGCATCGACCATGGCTGTCGCCTGCTGGTTGGTGACTGTCGCGCTCAGCGGGCCCTGATCCACGTAATAGGAGACCTGGCCGCCTGCCCAGTGCAGCGGCTGGCCCACCACGGCTGGATTGAAGAAGCTGGTTCCGGCGACGTACTTCGGCCCTCCCGCACGGGCGGCCGGGGCGAGACACAACAGGCAGCCGAGGAGAAGGATCAGTCTGTTCCATCGAACGCAATTGGCTGCACCGCGCGAGGATCGGTTCATGAGGGAGGGCCTCACGCGGATCTATGGCAAGCGGCGCGCCAATGAGGAGATTC
Source organism: uncultured Acidobacteriaceae bacterium (assembly GCA_963783925.1). Classification (GTDB taxonomy): domain Bacteria; phylum Acidobacteriota; class Terriglobia; order Terriglobales; family Acidobacteriaceae; genus Telmatobacter. The sequence continues at coordinate 198,619 of CAWAPM010000002.1, forward strand.
AAAGATTTGAGCAAACTAATCAAAGTGACTCGATTCGGGTCACATGGACGAATCTGGCCACCATCCATGTGATTTTTCTAATTTGACTTGCACGCGGGTCTCTAGCCGATGGAGCAACCTGTTGAGCCGCGGGAGTTCCTTCCCGGTGCGATAGGATGGAATGCATTTGATTGGAATCAACAGTCGTCCCCATTTGGTAACGTCAACACATTACGAGAGTTCCGCGATGATTTAGAGGTCTCGGCTAAAATCATTTCGGAGCCGATAGATACAGCGTGCGGTCGTGCGGTTACTTCCCGGGACATTCCGCCCACGATCCAGCCGGCCAAACTCCAAGGGGGACGTCATCGCTACACGGTTGCGCTTAGGGGATTTGCTGGTGCTCGCCAAGCTGGTCACGGAGGACGACATTGCCCGTGCCCTGGAGCGCCTCGCCACGGAGGGCGGCCGTCTCGGCGACAATCTGGTCGCGCTTGGCGCCATCACGCAGGAGCGGCTGCACTCGTTCATGCACCGCATCCCGTCGGAGCCTGCCGACATCAAGTCCACCGGAATCGACGAAGTGGATTTGATGGGCATGCTGCTCAAGCTCATCTATCGCGATCGTCTGGAGACCACGCGCCAGTTTATTGAAGCCATCAAGCTGCCGTACCACATCGTTCTCGACCTGGTGCAGATGGCGGTGAACCGCCAGTTGCTGCAGACGCTGGGGTCGCGCTACTCCGACAATCCGATTGACCTGAGCTATGCGTTTACCGATGAGGGCCGCCGCTGGACGCTGGATTCGCTGACGCGGCTGCACTACACAGGGCCGGCGCCGGTGACGCTGGAAGAGTTCAACTACCAGGTGAACATGCAGAAGCTCACCAACGAACTCATCACGCCGGAGCGCATCCGCAAAGGCGTCGCGGACCTTACGTTCGACGACAGCCTGATCGAGCAGGCCGGGCCAGCGCTCAACTCCGGCCGCGCCATTCTCTTCTACGGACCGCCGGGCAACGGCAAGACCTCGGTGGCGCTGCGCCTGAGCTCGGTGTACAACGATGTGATCTACGTTCCCTACGCGATCATCGTCGAGGGGCAGATCATCCGTGTGTACGATCCCAGCATTCACTTCCCGCTGGACCAGACGGATACGGCCGACGACGGCAGCGAGTTCTCCGTCGTGCGCCGCGAGCAATTCGATTCCCGCTGGGTGCCGTGCAAGCGGCCGTTCGTGGTGACCGGCGGCGAACTGACGCTGGAGATGCTGGACCTGCGCTACGATGCGACGGGGCACTACTACGAGGCGCCGCTGCATGTGAAGGCGCTGGGCGGGTGCTTCATCATCGACGACTTTGGCCGCCAGATTGTAAGCCCCACCACGCTGCTGAACCGCTGGATTGTGCCGCTCGAAAGCCGCGTGGACTACCTGAAGCTGCACACCGGAAAAAGCTTCAGCATTCCTTTCGAGGAGTTGATCATCTTCTCGACCAACCTGGAGCCGGAAGACCTGATGGACCCAGCGTTCCTGCGCCGCCTGCCCTACAAGATCGAGGTCAACTCACCGAGCCTGGAGAACTTCAAAATCATTTTTCAGAAGGAAGCGCAGAAGCAGGGCCTGACGCTCGACGACGAGATCTTCGACCATGTGGTGCGCACGCTGCGCGATGAAAAGAAGCTGGACTGCGCAGCCTATATGCCCCGCTTTATCGTGGACCAGGTGGTGGCCACCTGCAAGTTCATGAGCCAGCCTCTGCACTTTGAGCCGCGCTATATCGATTACGCGCTCGACAACCTGCGCGTGAAGAACAACAAGAAGCGCTCCGAGGGCACGCACGCCCGCATCTAGGGGCGCTGACGTGCACATCCCGCGTCAAATCTCCGGATAGAAATCAAAAAACGCGTCGAGGCTCTGCTTGAGCTGCGTCTCAATCTGCTCGCGTGAGCCCTCGAGCACGTGCATGGTGACGTGGGCCTGGTGGCCGTTCACCAGGTCGATGGTTCCATCGTGGATATGCTTGACTTCACCCTCCGGCAGCAGCCGCATTCCGTATACAAGAGTCAGATTCGCCATGTCCGTCATCTTTACATAGGATGGTTCCGTTGCGGAGGCTCGACCCAGCCGGCAGGTTTCCGGCGGCTGGCGAGCGCGAGCGCAGCGGCTACAATCGACACAGGAAACCCGATGATTGAAACTCACGATACCGTCATTCTTGGCTCCGGCTGCGCCGGGCTCACCGCCGCCATCTACACCGCCCGCGCCGGCCTTAAGCCGCTGGTGCTGGAAGGCCACGAACCCGGCGGCCAGCTCTCCATCACCACGCTGGTGGAAAACTTTCCCGGCTGGCCCGAGGGCATCCAGGGTCCCGAGCTGATCGAGAACATGAAGAAGCAGGCGATGAAGTTCGGCGCGACGTTTCAGCTTGCGCATCTGAACTCGGTTGACCTGAGCACGCGGCCCATCAAGCTGAGCACCACGGCGGGCGAGATTCATACGCGCACGCTGATCATCGCCTCCGGCGCCAGCGCGCGCTGGCTGGGCCTGCCCAGCGAGCAGGCGCTCATCGGCCACGGCGTTTCAAGCTGCGCCACCTGCGACGGCTTCTTCTTCCGCGGCAAGCCGATCGCGGTGATCGGCGGCGGCGACTCCGCGATGGAAGAGGCGCTGTTCCTTACGCGCTTCGCCTCCAAGGTCACGCTGCTGCATCGCCGCGATGCCTTCCGGGCTTCGAAGATCATGCTGGAGCGCGCCATGGCGCATCCGAATATCGAGCTGCGCACCAACACGGTGGTGGATGAAGTGCTGGGCGTGGAAGAAAAAGAAGTGAAGGGCCTGCGCCTGCGCAACATCGCGAACGGCGAAACCAGTGTTCTCGACATCGAAGGCCTTTTTCTCGGCATCGGCCACGAGCCCAATGCGAAGATGTTTACCGGCCAGCTCGATCTCGACGAGGACGGCTACATCAGGACGCAGCACAACGTGCTGACCACGCACAACGGCGTGGCGCTGCCCGGCATCTACGCCTGCGGTGACGTGCAGGATCGCCGCTACCGGCAGGCGATTACGGCGGCGGGTTCGGGCTGCATGGCTGCGCTCGAGGTGGAGAAGTATCTGGAAGAGCACGGACGCTGAAGCGTTCATAGGAGCGCGATGACGCCGCTCAAGGAAAATCTCGAAAAGGTTGAAGAGCAGATTGCCGCGGCCTGCAAGCGGGCGGGCCGGTCACGCCATTCAGTGGAACTGATGGCGGTGTCGAAGACTTTTCCGGCTTCGGCTATCTGCGAGGCAGAGGCGCTGGGGCTGCGGCTCTTTGGCGAGAACCGTGTGCAGGAGTTTGCGGCGAAGGCTCCGGAGCTTGCGCAGTTGCGCGAAACCGGGATGCTGGCCGCGACGGATGTACCGATCGCCATGCACCTCATCGGGCATTTGCAGTCGAATAAGGCGCAGCGCGCGGTGGAACTGTTTGACGCGATCGATTCTGTCGACTCGCTGCGGCTGGCCGAGCGGCTGAACGATGCGGCGGGGCACCTGCACAAGCGGCTGCCGATCCTGATCGAGGTGAAGCTGAGCCCCGAGGATACAAAGGCCGGCATTGTTCCCGAGTCGGATGAGGCGGCGCAGTTGCTGGAGCGGCTGCCTGATCTGCCTCACCTAGAAGTGCGTGGGCTGATGACGATTGCTCCGTGGGGCGCGCCGCAGGAAGAGACGCGTGCGTGCTTCCGCAGCCTGCGGGAGTGGCGCGACCGCTGGGCCGCCGCGCATCCCAAGCTGCATCTCAAGGTGCTGTCGATGGGCATGAGCGGCGACTTTGCGCTGGCCATTGAAGAGGGCGCGACGCGCATCCGCGTGGGCACGGCGCTGTTTGGCAAGCGCGCGCCGGTCGCCGTGCCGGAGATTCAGGACTAATGTTGCGCGCGGTGTGCCCGCGCAGACTGAACCTGTGTTGCCAAAGCTGAAGTAAGAGTCAGCGGCCGCAGGCGGCGAAGGCGGCCGCTAGGGCTTCTTCCGGCTCGGGGCGGACGCGGAAGTCGGCGTGGGCTTCAGCGAGGACTACGCGTCCAGCGGGACTGATGACGTAGGTGGCAGGCAGGGGAAGACGCCAGCTCTTCTCGCCGTTGACGAAGGGCAGATTGACCATGATCGACATGTAGTAGTCGCGGTGATACTCGGGCACGGTGTAGACGAGGCCGAACTGCTCGGCGACTTTGTTGTCGGGGTCGGCGAGGATGGGGAAGGGCAGGCCGTGCTGGCCGATCATGAAGTCGCGACTGCCGGGCGAGCTGCGGGCCGATGGCGACGAGCAGCGCTTCGCGCTCGCGAAGCTGGCCGTAGAGATCGCGCCAGGCTTCAAGCTCCGTGATGCAGTAGGGGCACCAGCGGCCGCGGAAGAAATCGATGACCAGCGGGCCGAGCGCGAGCAGGTCGGCGGAGCGCACCAGTTTGCCGTTGGCAGTCCTTCAGCGCGAACTCGGGTGCGGTTGCGCCGACGGGCAGGATTTTTTCTTCGACGTGCGAGGCAAACAACTCGGCGACCGCTCTTTCGCCCACGGCGAGGCGCTCGGCCTGCACGAGGTGGCGGGTGCGGGCGGTGATTTCGTCGAGCTGGTCTTGAAGCGGAGTCATGCGAGTGCCCCAGACACTACGCAGCGTTCAGGGTATTTCCGAGCGTAGAGAGCCCACGATTCAAGCAGTCCCGATTTTCCAATCTTGTCGCAATAGTCCCAGATAAACTTGTCTTTCTCCGATGCGAATTCTTCAGCGCCAATATCGACGAGCCAATCGGAAAAATCCTTACCGCCATACTCTCCGGTTTGCAATGCAGTGATATGGGGTTTCATGAAATCCCACATCTGCTCGAAGCGGTCGGCGATTTCAGGCATTTCCAACTCACGCAAACCATCGAGCGTTTCCTGCAAGTCGCGTTCGTCGTTTTGATTTCCGAAGTGCCACGCAAGGCTATCGAGGCTCATGCTCACATCGAAAAAATGCATACCGGCCATTGCGCGAAGTCCAGGTGGCAGTGTGCCAATGGTGCGGTGATAAAGGTCGCGGTCTTCCTGCACGGTATCGGGAAGCTGCCGCTGCAATTCTCCGGAAAGCAAGTCGAACAGCGCTTCATTGTCTTGCGTTGTCTGGATCTGCTCGATCGTCAATGCCATTGTGCGTCTCTACCGCCCGAACTTCTGGCGGCCGCCCATGCCTAGGGCGCCCATGCCGCCGCGCATCATGCTTTTGGCCAGGCCGCCTTTGCCCATTTGCTTGAAGACCTTGCTCATCTGCGCGTACTGGCGGAGGAGCTGGTTCACGTCCTGCACGGTGGTGCCGGAGCCGGCGGCGATGCGCTTGCGGCGCGAGCCGGAGATGATTTCGTGGTTGCGGCGCTCGTGGGGCGTCATGGAGTTGATGATGGCTTCGAGGCGGACGAATTGCTTTTCGTCCACATTCTGCGCGGCCTGCTGCATGCCTGCGAAGGGGCCGACCGAGGGCAGCATCTTGAGGATCGATTCCATCGACCCGAGCTTCTTGATCTGCTTGAGCTGATCGCGGAAGTCTTCGAGGGTGAAGCCGTCGCCGAGCAGGGCTTTCTTGGCGAACTCCTCGGACTTTTTGCGGTCGAGCGTGGACTCGGCTTTTTCGATGAGCGACATCATGTCGCCCATGCCGAGGATGCGGCCGACGATGCGGTCGGGATGGAAGGGCTCGAAGGCGTCGGGCTTTTCGCCCACGCCGATGAACTTGATGGGCTGGCCGGTGACCTGGCGGATGGAGAGGGCCGCGCCGCCGCGGGCATCGCCGTCCATCTTCGTCAGAACCACACCCGTCAGTCCGAGACGAGAATGAAACTCCTGCGCGGAGTTGACGGCGTCCTGGCCGGTCATGGCGTCGGCGACGAAGAGGATTTCCTGGGGGTTGAGGAGCTTTTTGAGGCGCTCCATCTCGCCCATCAGGTCTTCGTCGATGTGCAGGCGGCCGGCGGTGTCGACGATCAGGGTGTCGAAGCCGAAGTTGCGGGCCTCGCGGCGGGCCTCGGCGGCGAGCCGCTCGACGAGCGCGGAGCCGGGGGCTTCGCCCTTGAGGTCGCCCTCGTAGATTTTGGCGTCGATGGATTTGGCGACGACTTTCAACTGCTCGCGCGCGGCGGGGCGATAGACGTCGACGGAGACGAGGATGGGCCGGTGGCCGCCCTTCTTGAGCCACGCGGCCAGCTTGCCGCTGGTGGTGGTTTTGCCGGAGCCCTGCAGGCCTGCCATGAGGATGACGGTGGGCGGCTGCGAGGCGAACTTGAAGCGCGCCGTGTCTTTGCCGAGCGTCTCGATCAGCTCGTCGCGGACGATCTTGATGACCTGCTCGGAGGGCGAGAGGGCGGTGAGGACTTCAGTGCCGACGGCCTTGGCGCGGATGTGCTCGATGAGGTCCTTGACGACGTTGAGGTTCACGTCGGCTTCGAGCAGGGCCACGCGGATTTCGCCGAGGGCTTCCTGCGATGTTTTCTTCGGTGAGCGTGCCCTGGCCGCGGAGGGTCTTGAAGGCGCGCTGCAGTTTGTCTGTCAGAGTCTCAAACATAGGTCAGATTCAAGTGTACCGAAACTCTGCCGTGCAGGCGGCGGGCTGATTTGTTCTGCGCCTTCAGGCCGGTTCAGTCTGGGCCGTTTCGTCTGCGGTCAGGAAGTCCGCGACCGGGTCCCAGTAGTCGGCGGTGGGCTTATAGAAGGGCTCGTTGTGACGCAGACCCGGCACGATGCGCAACGTGGCGCGGGTTCCGCACCAGATCGCCAGGGTTTCGCCCATCGTGACGGGGAAGAGGCGGTCGTGGGTGGAGTGCACGATCAAGACCGGCTGCGTGGCTGCGGACAAGGCAGGTTGCGCATTCCAAACCGGCGGAACAAAACGATCGAGCGACTGCGGAATACCCACACAGCGGGCTCCGGCGCGAAAGCTGGTGAACCCAGAGCACAGCACCAGCCGATGTGCGGTTGCGCGATCGAGGATTGCGGGGACAACGCCCGTGCCGAGCGAAAAGCCTAGCAGGGAAATCGGCCCGCCAGTGAGATCGCGCAAACTCGCGTAGGCGGAGATTGCATCCAGCTCAAGCTGCGCGGGAGCAGGCCAGCCAGTGCTGCGTCCGTAGCCGGAGTAGTCGAAGACCAGCGAGGCAACGCCGCGCGCGGCCAGCATCTGCTGGATGGGCACCCACTGCTCCACCACCTCGCCGATGCCGTGGCAGATGAGCACGGCAGCTTTGGCGGAGCCGTTCGCCGGTGCTACGAATGCGGCTTCGAGGCGATTGCGGCCGCTCTGGATGGTGAGTGGCGTGAGTTCGAAGCCGGCGTGCACGTGCGGCTGGCGGATGTGGCCAAGCATCCAGTCGCGGAGATAAATGGCGCGGCTGGCGACGGACAACGCGATTGTGAAAGCGACGCGCTGGGTGGAGGAGACCGGCTCGACCGCAGCATGCGCGAGTTGGCTACCAGTCGTTGCGGTCATGGATTGCGCGATTCAGTCCGCCGGCTCGACTAGATACTGTTCGAGCTTGCCGTCGGGGTAGGTGTAGGTCGTCAGCCGCAGCCGCTTGCCGGGATAGACGATGGAGAAGGCGCGGAAGGTCATGCCGCCGCGCAAGGTTTCGCTGGTTTGCTTGAAGGTGAGCGGTTCGCCCAGCGGGGCGAGGCTGTTCTTGAAGTCTTCCACGGTCTGCGCGTCGAAGTAGTCGTTGAGATTCGGGGCCAGCAGCGAGCGGTCGATGGTGCCGTGCTGCAGTCCGCGATAGAGGTCGAGCGCCTGCACCTCGGCGGGATTCGCGTGGGCATTGCCTGCTACCGTTGCGGCGACAAGCTGGGCGATCTGGCTTGCGCCGCTGGCCATGTGGTTGGTGGTTACGGCCACGGCAACGCCATCGTCGATGAGCACTTCGTCATCGGAGACGAAGCCGGTGACTTCGCCGGAGTGCTCGATGGAGCGATAGCCGTCGCGCTCGGTTACTTCCACGCCGAGGCCGTATTTCGTGCCTTTGCCATTCTTCAACTTCACTTCGGTGAACATTGTTTTATAGCTTTCGGAAGAGAGTATGGACTGGTTGAGCAGGCTGATGTCCCAGAGCGCGAGGTCGTGGGGCGTCATGGCCAACTCGCCCGCGGCGAACATCCAGCCGCGGCCCTCCTTGGGTGCGAGGCGCAGGGGACCGAGCGCGTTGCGGATATAGGGCGTGGCGTCGGTCGAGGTGAGCTTGGTTTCGTCGGAGTTCCAGACCGAATGCATGCCGAGGGGATGGAAGATGTGTTCCTCGAGAAAGTCCATGAGGCGCTGGCCGCTGACTTTTTCGACGATGAGGCCGGCGATGACGAAGTTGGTGTTGGAATACTGCCACTGGGTGCCGGGCTCGAAGTCGAGGGGCTTTTTGGCCCAGGTATCCACGATGTACTGCGCCGTGGCGGGCTTCATCATCGGCGTCATTAGATAGTCTTCTGGCCAGTAGTCCTGGTAGCCGGAGGTATGCGAGAGGATCTGACGGATCGTTACCTCGTCGCCGCAGGTGAGGCCGGGAACGTATTTGCCCACGGCATCATCGAGCGAGAGCTTGCCCTGCTGCTGGAGAAGGAGAATCGCCGAAGCTGTAAATTGCTTGGAGATGGAGCCGATGGAATAGCGCATCTCCGGCGTGGCGGGCACGTTGGGGTCGATATGCGCAAGGCCATAGGCGTGGGTGTAGACCAGCTTGCCGCCCTGGACGACTGCGATGCTGGCCGAGGGCACGCCGCGGAGGGCGAGGACCTGGCTGGCGATGCGATCGATACGGGCCTTGAGCGCGGGGTCGATGGTATCGACGGTCTGTGCGGACAGGGCACAGGAAAAGAGCAAGGCAGCCAGAGATACGCTCAGACATTTGGCAATCGGTCGCACGGTTAGTCAATCTCCTTGGCGCGCGGGCAGCGGCGCGTCTCGCATCAGGATAACGGGGCGGGCTGGGTGCGGTAGGCTGGTTTTTGCGCTGCGCCTTGGTGCGCCGCCGAGGGGAATTCGCATGCAGAGGCTGATTGAGGGGCACAAGAAATTCCACGCCGAGGTGTTTCCGGCGCGTCGGAGCCAGTTTCACCTGCTGTCTGAGTCGCAGGCCCCGGAGTGGCTCTTCATCACTTGCTCGGACTCGCGCATCGTTCCTGATCTCATTCTCGGCACCGGGCCGGGTGACCTGTTCATCACGCGGAACGCCGGGAACGTGGTGCCTGTGACGGCGAACGATGTGGACGGCTGCACGGCGACCATTGAGTATGCCGTAGAAGTGCTGAAGGTGCCGTATGCGATTCTCTGCGGCCACTCCGACTGCGGCGCGATGAAAGCTGCGCTGGAGCGCGTGGGCCTGGACAAACTGCCCAAGGCCAGTCGCTGGCTGCACCATGTGGAGGCGGCTTTCAGCCATCGCCAGCCGCTGAACCCGGAGGACGGCCCGAGTGCAGAACTGGCTTCGCTGATCCGCGGCAACGTGGTGGCGCAGCTGCAGAATTTGCGCGCCCAGCCCTCTGTGGCCCGGGCCGTGGCCGATGGGCGGCTGCAGGTCTTTGGGTGGTACTACGACATTCTGACCGGGCGGATTGAGCAGTACGACGATGCAGAGCGGCGGTTCAGACCGCTGCTGACGCCCGAACAAACTAGTTGAATCAACTAGTTTGTTGTAGACTGGGATCCGCTGGAGGTTCTTTCCTATGGCTGGCTCCCGGTATACCGAAATCGGCGCTTTCGACGCCAAGACCCGGTTGTCTGAGATTCTGCGTAAAGTCGAGCAGGGTGAGCGGTTTACGATCACTGTCAGAGGTCGTGCTGTGGCTGACGTGGTGCCCAGCGAGGACCAGCGCAAGCAGCGCACCGCCGAGGCCGTGGAGCGGTTGTTAAACTTTCCCCGCGTCGAGGGAGTAGACGGAGACACGGTCCTGGAGTGGATTCGCGAGGGGCGCAAGTAGCTCGCGATGGCCCTAATTCTTGACGCATCCGCAGCGCTTGCCTGGCTCATCACTCGCACTAACTCAGCCGAGGCGGCGCTTGCCGAAGCGGCCCTGAAGTGGCTGCACTCCAGCGATGGTTTAGTTCCGGCTCTCTGGTATCCGGAGGTCGCGAACGGCATCCTCGTGGCCGAGCGCCGTAAGACGGTCGACACAGCGACTTCAGCCTCGTTTCTCGATCTGCTGGGTCAATTGCCGATCCGCGAGGATGAGGTCCGGCCAGCCCTCGTGCAGGATTCCGTGCTTTCGCTGGCCCGAAATTACAATCTGACGGGCTATGACGCCATATATCTCGAACTCGTTCTGCGCACCGGCCAGCCTCTCGCTACTTTTGACCGCCAGCTTGCTGAGGCTGCCCGCAAGGCTGGCGGGAAAGTCTTCGGTCATACAGCCTGAGTCGCGTCTAATCGACCGCAATCTATTGTTTTGCAAGGATATAACGGGTGTCTGACGGTGATCAAATGTCTCCACGGGGGACCGGGCCTGTTTATGGGGATTTAATCAACAAAAGTTGACACTAATACACTCAATGATGCATCTTATCTAATGTCAGAACTCTAAACGCAGGCGGGAATAACACCATGGCAAAAATTATTGGAATTGACCTCGGCACGACCAATTCGTGCGTCGCTGTCCTTGAGGGCGGCGAACCCAAAGTGATTGCAAATGAAGAGGGTGCGCGGACTACGCCCTCGATCGTCGGCTTTTCAAAGAGCGGCGAGCGGCTGGTGGGTCAGGTGGCGAAGCGCCAGGCCATCACCAACCCGGAGAACACAATTTTCTCGATCAAGCGGTTTATGGGCCGCCGCTATGACGAAGTGAACAGCGAGATGAAGATGGTGCCCTATAAGGTGGTGCAGCAGGGCGACCATGTGGCGGTTGTCGCGCAGGGCAAGGAGTACACCCCGCCCGAAGTTTCGGCGATGATTCTGCAGAAGTTGAAGAAGAGCGCCGAGGCCTACCTGGGCGAGACGGTGACGGAGGCTGTGATCACCGTTCCGGCGTACTTTAACGACGCGCAGCGCCAGGCGACCAAGGACGCGGGCAAGATTGCCGGCCTTGACGTGAAGCGCATTGTGAACGAGCCGACGGCGGCCGCGCTGGCCTATGGGCTGGACAAGAAGAAGGACGAGACGATCGCCGTGTATGACTTTGGCGGCGGCACTTTCGACATTTCGATTCTGGAAGTGGGCGAGGGCGTCATCGAGGTGAAGTCGACCAACGGCGACACGCACCTGGGCGGCGACAACCTCGACCAGCGGATCGTGGACTGGCTTATCACCGAGTTCAAGCAGGAAGAAGGTCTCGACCTGGCCTCGAAGGGCAACGAGATGGCCTTGCAGCGCCTGAAGGACGCGGCGGAAAAGGCCAAGATCGAGCTCTCGACCACACTGGAGACGGAGATCAACCTGCCGTTTATCACGGCGGACGCGACCGGGCCGAAGCACCTGGTGCGGAAGCTGACGCGCGCCAAGCTGGAGCAGATGGTGGGCGATCTTCTGGAGCGTTCGCTGGAGCCCTGCAAGAAGGCGATGACGGATGCGGGCGTGACGGCGAGCCAGATCGACGAGGTTGTTCTTGTCGGCGGGCAGACGCGCATGCCGAAGATTCAGGAACTGGTGAAGCAGCTGTTCGGCAAGGAACCCCATCGCGGCGTGAACCCCGATGAGGTGGTGGCCGTGGGCGCGGCAGTGCAGGCCGGCGTGCTGGCGGGCGAAGTGAAGGACCTGCTGCTGCTGGACGTGACGCCGCTGACGCTGGCGATCGAAACGCTGGGCGGCGTGGCGACGCCGATGATTCCGCGCAACACGACCATTCCGACGAAGAAGACGGAGACCTTCTCGACGGCGGCCGATTCGCAGACGGAAGTCGAGGTTCACGTGCTGCAGGGCGAGCGGCCGATGGCCGGGCAGAACCGCACGCTGGGCAAGTTCAAGCTGGCAGGTATTCCTCCAGCGCCGCGCGGCGTGCCGCAGATCGAGGTCACGTTTGACATCGACGCGAACGGCATTCTGAATGTGACGGCGAAGGACAACGCTACCGGCAAGGACACGCGCATCACCATCACTTCGAGCTCGGGTTTGAGCAAGGAAGAGGTGGAGCAGATGGCCAAGGAAGCCGAGGCGCATGCGGCCGAGGACAAGGAGAAGCGCGAGCAGATTGAGGCGCGCAACGGGCTCGACAGCCTGGTCTACAACATCGAGAAGATGCTGAAGGATGCCGGCGAAAAACTGCAGGCAGCCGACAAGACCGACGTGGAGAGCGGCGCTGGCCGAGGCCAAGAAGACGCTCGAGGGCGAGCCCTCCGCAGCGGAGATGAAGGCGGCGCACGAGAAGCTGACCCGGCAAGCCACAAGCTGGCCGAGGTGCTGTACAAGGTCAATGCGGCGCAGAGGCGACGGGCGCACCGGCTGCTCAGGCGGAAGGTGCTCCGGCTGCTGAAGCCAAGAAAGACGAAGGCGTGATCGACGCCGAGTACGTGGACGTGGAAGACAAGAAGTAGCACCCGCTTCGCGGCGGGAAGACTGCAAGGGGTGAGCGGCTATTTGCCGCTCACCCCGCAGTGCATACGGAGCATTGCGGCTTTGAGGCAGGTTAGCAGTCCCGCAGAGGCTGCACTAGAATGGGTTCACGCCATCGGCACGGAGCGGATATGGACTACTCGAAGATCATCACCATCGATCCTGGACGGCGAAGCGGCAAGGCCTGCATTCGCGACCTGCGTATTACGGTCTACGATGTGCTGGATTATCTGGCAGCGGGCATGACACACGAGCAGGTGCTGGCCGACTTTCCGGATTTGACGGAGACCGACATTCGCGCCTGCCTGGCATTTGCGGCAGACACGGAGCGGCGATTCGAGATCGTCTCACTGTGAAGCTTCTGTTCGACGAGAACCTTTCGCCGCGACTGGCGCTTGCTCTGGCCGATTTGTATCCGGACTCACGCCATCTTCGGGATTGCGGTCTGCGCGGCGCCTCGGATTTGGAAGTTTGGCAGCATGCGCACGACAACGGATTTGTCCTTGTCTCGAAAGATTCGGATTTCTCGCAGAGGAGCTTCCTGCTGGGCGGGCCGCCGAAGGTGATCTGGCTACGTATTGGCAACTGCACCACGGCACGCATCGATTTCGTGCTCCGCAATGCAGTCGAACGAATCCGGGACTTCGAGCATGAAGAAGAGAGCTGCCTGGTGCTGGCTATCCGCGGACGGGATGAGCGACAAGAATGGCGAGGCAGGCAGATTCCGAAGCCTTCTCTTGAAGGGAGCATGCCGCCGATAAGGACAGTGAACGCGATCGGGATAGAGCGTTGCAACTGACTGGAGATCGAGTAACCCTACAATGGCCACAACGACGAACAAAGATTATTACGCGACGCTCGGCGTGAAGAAGACGGCCACGCCGGAGGAGATTCGCAAGGCCTTTCGCAAAGCTGCGCGCAAATATCACCCGGACGTGAATCCCGGCGACAAGAAGGCGGAGGAGAAGTTCAAGGAGATCTCCGAGGCCAACGACATTCTGAGCGACGAGAAGAAGCGCAAGGTCTACGACCAGCTTGGCTTCTACTCCGACCAGATTGACCCGGCGCAGGCCGAGGCCTATGCGCGGCAGCAGTCGGCGGGCGCAGCAGCCTCCGGTGGATTTTGGCGGCTTCGATTTCTCCGGCTTTGGCGGCGCGGGCGGCGCGCAGCAGCAGGCGGGCGCGGGGTCGGGCGACGTGGGGCAGCTTCAAGGATATTTTTTCGGGCATCTTTACCGGCGCGCAGCAGCCGCAGCGGCCGCGCGGACCGCAGCCGGGCACCGATCTCGAATACCAGGCCACGGTGGATTTCTGGACGGCGATTCGCGGCGGGCAGGCGCGCATCCAGGTGCATCGGCAGGAGATGTGCCCCACCTGCCACGGGCAGGCGCAGACCGGCGGACCGATGCAGTGCCCGGAGTGCAACGGCACCGGCCAGGTGACGCAGATGGGCGGGCGGATGAAGTTCAACATTCCCTGCCCGCGCTGCAACGGGACGGGGCGGGTCTCGAACGACTGCCCCACCTGCCACGGCGAGGGCACGGTGAGCCGCACGGAGACGGTGGAGTTCCGCATCAAGGCGGGCACGCGCGACGGGCAGCGCATCCGGCTGCAGGGCAAGGGCAATGCGGGCGTGAACGGCGGCGCGGCGGGCGACCTGTTCCTGATTGTGCGCACGGGCACGCATCCGGTGTTTACGCGCGCGGGCGACGACATTCACATCACGGTGCCGGTGACGGTGGCGGAGGCCTCGCTGGGCGCGAAGGTGGATGTGCCGACGATCGACGGCCGCGCGCAGTTGAAGATTCCGCCGGGCACGCAGAGCGGGCAGAAGCTGCGCATGCGCGAGCGCGGCGTGGAGAGCGCGCCGCACCCGGGGCAGCGCGGCGACGAGATTGTGACCGTCGAAGTGGTGGTGCCGCAGCTGCAGGACGAGCGCAGCCGCGAGATCATGCGCGAGCTGGCGAAGCTGAACAACCAGGACCCGCGCGTAACGCTGTTCGACAAGCTGTGAACGCGCGCGGGCGACATGCGGTAAGCTGGGGGCAACAAACCCATGGCTGCGAAACGCAAATCCAAAGGCGCGTACATGATCTCGGCGGTGGCCGAGATGTATGAGATTCATCCGCAGACGCTGCGCCTCTACGAGCGCGAAGGGCTGCTGAAGCCGTCGCGCACCGAGGGCAACACGCGCTCTACACGGATGAGGATCTGGAGCGGCTGGAGTTCATCCTGAACCTGGCGCGCGACCTGGGCGTGAACATCGCCGGCATCGCCATCATGCTGCAGATGCGCGAGCGCATGGAAGAGATGAACCGGCAGATGCAGAGCTTTGTGGAGTATGTGCGCTCGGAGATGCTGACGCGCGTCCAGCAGGCCGGGCCCGCGCTCGCCGGCGCGATTGTGCCGCTGCGCAAGGCCGGTGATTATGCCCAAGCGGCGCGATAAGCCGTCCGCGACGTCTCGGACTGAAGTCAGTTTCCTGCTGTCATTCCTGCGCGGCGGCGGGTATGCTGGAACCTGCATGAGTTACGTGCTGCTCGCGATTGCCGCCTTTGGCCTCGTTACGTCCTCGGTCTTTGCCGGCATGGTGCTGGCGGCGGTGCCCGGCTATCTGCGCGAGCGCCGCGCGGCGCTGAAGAAGCTGGCTGAGCGGCCGGGGTTTACGCCGCCGCTTACGCTGCTGAAGCCTCTGCATGGGGCTGAGCCCGATCTCGAAGCCCACCTCGCTACATTTTTCGAACAGGATTATCCCGAGTACGAAATTCTTTTCTGCGCGCGGACGGAAGACGATCGCCGGCCTGGAGATGGCGCGGCGCGTGGCGGCGCGCTATCCCTCCATTCCTGCGCGGTTCTTCACCACCGGCGAGCCGGAGTACATCAACGCCAAGGTGCGGTCGATGGAGTTGATGGAAGCGGCTGCGGCGCACGACATCCTGGTCATCAGCGACAGCGATGTGCGCGTGACGCCGGATTATCTGCGCGCAGTGGCGCTGCCGTTTGCGGATGCGCAGGTGGGCGCGGCTGACCTGTCCTTATCGCGGCGTGGCGGCTGAGGGCGGGCTGTGGGCGCGGCTCGAGGCCGTGGGCATGAGCGTGGAGATGACCGCGGGCGTGCTGGTGGCGCGCATGATGGAAGGGATGCAGTTTACGCTGGGGCCGACGATGGCCTTCCGGCGCGAGACGATACGCAAGATGGGCGGCTTTGCGGTTTCGGCGGACTATTGCGCGGACGATTTTGTGCTGGGCAACGAGACATGGAAGCTGGGCGAGACGGTGGTGCTGAGCCATCACGCCATCGACCACATGGTCATCAACTCGAGCTTTGCTTCATCGCTGAAACACCAGGTGCGATGGATGAAGTCGACGCGGTTCTCGCGGCCCAAGGGACACTTTGGCACGGCGCTGACGTTCAGCCTGCCGTTTGGGATTCTGGCGTGGGCTGCGGCGGCGATGATGGGCAGGCCGCTGCTGGGGCTGGCGCTGTTCGGCTGGAGCGTGGCGACGCGGCTGGCGCTTTCGCTGGCCGTGGGGCGCGCGGTGGTGGAAGACCCGAGCTGGTTTGGGCTGCTGGTGCTCTATCCCATCCGCGATCTGATGGGCTTCGGCTTCTGGGCGGCGAGCTACGGGTCCAGTGAGATTGTGTGGCGCGACCGCATCTTCAAGCTGCTGCCGGGCGGACGGATGCGCGGGGTTTAGTGTTTGACTGCGCCGTGTTGGCCGGCCTCGAAGCTGCGGCGATCGAGCCTCGGCAGCGCGCGGGCCACTTTGTCCGGCATCACCGGATAATGGCGCGCGGCGATGAGCAGATCGGTGACGCACCAGACATCTTCCTCGGCGGTCATCCAGTTCTGCTTGTCGAGACGGGCGAGACTGATGGCGCGCGAGTAGGCGCGCAGGGTGCGCTCGCCGCGCAGATTGTAGTAGTTGTCGAAGTAGCTCATGGCCAGCTCGCGCAGGGTGCGATAGACGGGCGCGCGAAAGCGCAGGCCGGCGAAGTTGGACTTGGCGATTGCACCCCACAGACCGCGCTCGCGATAGAGCGCGAGTACATGGTCGTCGTCATGCACGGATTCGAGGTCCATGACCAGCGGCGGATGGCCCTGCACGCGCAGTGCGGCGGCGGCGAGCAGCGCGCCTTCAAGGCAGTGGCCTCGGCGTTCGCGCAGGGTGCGGCGCGGGGAGCGGGCGGTGTCGGCGTAGTCGTAGGTGAGCTCGTCGACGAAGCGCTGAATGCGTGCTGGGGTTTTGAGCGCGCGGAGCGTGCGCAGGTCGGCCGGGGATAAGCCGAAATTTTTGCCGCTGGTTCGCGCGCTGTTGGTTCGAGTTTTGTCGTTCGGCACCCGGACCCCTTTTGGAGAAGAGCTAAGGCTATTTGGTCAGCGGCCGGTCGGTCCAGAGTGTCTTGTCGGCGATGGACTGGACGGGGAAGAGACGGCCGGCCAGCAACTGCTCGACTTTGGACTGATTCGTGTCCTGCGCGAAGAGCCACTTGCGCTCGCCGGTGCCCCACATCTTCGCGAGGTCGTCTTCGCTGAGGAAGATGTGCGGCGCGTCGGGATAGCAGGAACCCCAAAGCATGGACGAGCCGTTGCCGTGGGGCGAGCAGGGCCGCATGACGATGTCGGCGGGCTTTTGCAGGAAGTTGTGAGTGTAGAAGATGACCGACGAGGCATCGGACTGGTCGCCGTAGATGATGAAGGTGTCGGTGGACGCGCCGTCGTGGAGGATGGTGTCTGCGAGCTGCTTGGAGCTGAGCATGGGCTCGAAGCGCGCGAAGGCGATGTGTGCAGCGATGAGGAAAACGGCCGAGGTGAGCGCGACGCTGACGGTGGCCGCGATGTGGCGCTTGCGCAGGCGGAGCAGCCAGCCCGCGGCGGGGCCGATCAGCAGGGTCACGAGCGCGAGGGCGGCGGGCAGGCGCAGCGCGGCGAAGGACGGGCCGGTGAGGTCGAAGAGATGGGACATGGAGAGCGTGTAGCCGCCCACGTCGCGGTGCGCGAGAAGCGTGCCGATGTCGGAGACGAAGGGGAGATGGCGCGAGGTCCAGAGGCCCCAGCCAAGCGCGGTGGCTGAGACGATGCCGACGATGGCGAAGAGGCCCTGTGCGCCGGTGAGCCATGCGGTGGAGAGCAACGGTTTGGTGCTGTCGGGCTCGTGGCCTTCCTCAATGCTGGCGAGCACGCCGGCGACGAGGATGAGCAGCGGCGTCCACGCGGGGAAGGTGTAGTACTCCTGGTTGGTGGAGATGGAGAAGAAGAGCAGCGTGAAGGCCGCGAAGAGGCTGAGCAGCCAGATGGAGCGCACGCGGAACTTGAGGCGCGCGACGTAGCTGGCCACGTCTTCGCGGGCGGCGTAGTCGAGATAGAAGTCGACGGTCTGTCCGGCATCGCGGCGCAGATGCTGCATCCAGCGGCCGCGCGTGCGCCAGCCGACGACGAGCAGCGCAGGGAGAAAAAGGCTCCACGGGAAGAGCCAGACCAGATGCCCGAGCCAGTACCAGAGGAAGGGCATTTTGTTGTAGTCGTGCGGGAAGCGCTGGCCAAGGAAGCGGAGGAAGTGCTCGTTGACGAAGTAGAAGTACCAGAAGCCGTGGACGTTGCCCGGCGTGGGATGGTTGCCGATGGGATGGCCCTGGTCGGGATTGGCGAGGCCGGCGAGAATGTGCCACGGTGCGGCGATGGCGAGATAGAGGGCGATGCCGCTGAAGGGTTTGAACTGGCCGAGCTTGCGCCACTGGCCACTGAGCAGAAGCAGCGGAATGGCCGCGCCGAGGAAGAAGACCGGCGCGATGAGTCCCTTGGTGAGCGTGGCCAGCGCGAGCGCGGCCCACATGGCATAGAAGCGCACGGGGCGACGCGACTCCATGCCTGTGATGAAGCAGTAGAGCGCGAGCAGAAACAGAAAGCTCAGCAGCGCTTCTGGAATGGAGAAACGCGTGAAAAGAAATGGGCCGATGGAGGTGAGCACGCCCAGCGCGGCGTAGAAGGCGGCACGGCTGCCGAAGGCGCGGCGGGCCCAGAGCCAGGCCAGCCATGCGCAGCCCAGCATGGCGAGCGCGTTCTGCAGGTGGGTGGCGAAGACGTTCTGGCCGAAGATTTTGTAGAGGCCGGCGTCGATCCAGTAGGGCAGCGGCGGTTTTTCGAGGTAGCGGATGCTGTCGATCTTGAGGGTAACGAGGTCGCCGGTTTCCACCATGTGCTGCGCGGCTTCGGCGTGGCTGGCGTCGGCATCGTCCAGCAGCGGCGGCGTGAATAGGGAAGCAAACTGCACGGCGAAGAAGATGGCCAGCAGAAGCGCCCATGCGCCGAACGCGGAGGGCGCACGGCCAGAGCGGGAAAGGGATGGATTTTCGTTCGTCATGGTCTGAAGGTGCGGGGTCTGCGGGTGGAAATGATACCGGCCATTCCGCCGCCCTTACGTGATTGGAGCGCGCGGCGTTTGAGTCTCACTGCGCACGGTGCGCACATGCCCAGAGAAAAGGATAGCAGCCGTGGTGCGGGCGTGTTTCAGCGGGCAATAGGACGCTGCCGTGGTCGTGTATCTTGAGCGCAGAGGCCGATACTTTCCCTCCGGAGTGCGCGCCACCGCCCTATGCCCACCTTTGCTGCCATCGATATCGGTTCCAACTCCTGCAGGCTCAAGATTGCGAAGGTTGTCGCGCACCGGCTGAAGACGATTCACGAAGATCGGGAAGTGACGCGGCTGGGCGCGAGCGTGTTCGACTCGGGGCTGGTGTCGCCGGATGCGATGGCGGCGACGCTGCGGGCGCTGAAGCGGTTTCAGACGGGCGATCCAGTCGCACGGCGTGGACCAGATGCGCGTGGTGGCGACGGCGGCGATGCGCGATGCGCGCAATGCGCCGGCGTTTCAGGCTTGGGTGAAGGCCGAGACCGGCTGGAGCATGGAGATTATCTCCGGGCTTGAAGAAGGGCGGCTGATCCATCGCGGCGTGATGAATGCCGAGCCGGGCGCGGGCGGACGCGTGCTGCTGATCGACCTGGGCGGCGGAAGCTGCGAGATCACGCTGTCGGAGCACAAGCGGATCAAGGAGACGGTGAGCCTGCCGCTGGGCGCGGTGCGGCTGACCGAGGAGTTTCTGCAGGCAGACCCGCCCCAGCGCGAGGCGCAGCGGCGGATGCGGCAGCTGATTGCGCGTGAGCTGCGGCGGGCGCACCGGAAAATTCAGGCCAGCCGCGTGCCGCTGGTGATTGCGACTTCCGGCACGGCGGCGGCGCTGGCTGAGGCATGCGCGTGCGCAACAAGGCGATGCGGCGGCCGCGCAAGGTCGCGAAAGCAGGCGCTCTGGACGGGCTGGTGCCTGCACCGCGCGGTGCGCAAGCTGGCGGCGAAGCTGGCCAAGATGTCGCTGCCGGATCGCGAAGCGGTGCCGGGCATTGGGCCGCGGCGCGCGGAGATTATTGTGGCCGGAGCGCAGGTGTTTGCGGAGTTGATGGAGAGCTTTGCGCTGAAGGGGTTTCGCTATTCGCCGCTGGGACTGCGCGACGGCATATTGGCACAGATGCTGGCGGAGCAGGATGCGCGGGCGGCGGCGCACAGCGAGTTTGAGCATGAGCGCTGGGAGAGCGTGGTGGCAACGGCGAAGCGGTATGGCGTGGATCCGCGCTATGCCGAGCCGGTGCGGGCGCACGCGATGCAGTTGTTTCGTGAGCTGAAGTCGCTGCACGATCTGCCGCCGGAGTACGAGAGCTGGCTGGCGGCGGCGGCGGTGCTGCGCGATACGGGCAAGTTCATCAACCACCAGGGCCATCACCGGCACACGCAGTACATTATTTCGAGCTCGGAGATGTACGGGTTTACGCAGGTGCAGCGGACGGTGGTGTCGGCGCTGGCGCGCTACCTGGGCAAGAGCCGGCCGCAGCCGGGCGATCGCGCGCTACGCAATATTCCCGCCGAGGAGCATAAGAATGTGCGGCGGGCGGTGCTGCTGCTGCGGCTGGCCGTGGCGCTGAACCAGGACCGAGCGAGCGACGTGCTGCGCGTGGCGGCGCGGGTGTATCCCAAGCGCGTGTATCTGGAAGTGGAGCCGGGACGCACGGGCGCGGAGCTGGAGCTGTGGTCGCTGCGGAAAGAGGCGGACTACTTCCGCGATGTTTTCGGGCGCGAGCTTTTTGCCACGCTGGCGTAGATCTAGCCGGGCGATGCGCGGATCGATGAGCCACTGCAGCAGCGGCGGGTGCTTGGACGGTATCGATGCGCGCGACCGAGCCCTTGCGCATGCGCACGCCGGCGCCGCCGTTGCCGGTGATGAGCCGGCCGAGGAACTTGAACAGGTTGGGATTGTGGCCGACCATCAGCACGCCGTCGCGATCGGAGTACTTTTCAAGCAGCTTCTGGAAGTCCTCAAAGTCGGCGGCCGGATCGAGCGCGGGGCTCACTTCGACCTTGGCCTCGTAGCCGAGCTCGGTGCCGACAAACTGCGCGGTTTGCAGGGCGCGCTTGAGCGGGCTGGAGACGATCACATCGACCTGGACGTTGAGGGCGCTGAGGGTGCGGGCCATCAGCATGCACTGCTCCTTGCCTTCTTTGACAAGGGCGCGCTTGGCATCCAGGGTGGGATTTTCGCGCCGGATGCCCGCGTTAGCGTGGCGCATGAGATAGAGAATCATAGGGTTGGATGGGGCCTACCGGTTGGTCGCCTGCTCCTTGCTGGTTCGATTTTAACAGATTTGTAACATTTGCGGCTTCGGCACAGACGGTCTACGGCGCGGGAATCCAGAGCTGGCTGACCAGGATGCCGCCGAGCATGGCGCGCTGGCTGGCCAGGATGAAACCGGCGGCGGCGAGGGCGGAGTGGTGGTCTGGCAGGCGGCGGATGCGGAGGCCGGTGAGCAGGCTGAAGGCGCGGTAGAGAGCGGCAATGAGCGGCGCCGCGACGAGGCGGGCGGGGCCCAAGGGAATCGCGAAATCGGAGACCAGCCAGAGCGCGCCGGGTGCGGCGCTGGCGCGGAGGCGCGTGGCGAGGGTGGCGACTTCGGCGGTGGTGAGGCAATCGAGGAAGAAGTGGGTGGTGATGAGGTCGTAGCTGGCCTGAGGTTGCCAGGTGCGGATGTCGGCGCAGTGGGTGTGGATGCGGGCGGCGTTGGGGCCGGCGTTGTGGTGAAGCTGCTGCAGCATGGCGGGGCTGGCGTCTACGGCGTCGATGGTGAGGTTCGGGTTGGCGGCGAGGAGACGGGCGGTGAAGCGGCCGTCGCCGTCTCCGAGGATGAGGGCGCGGGTTGCGGCCTGCGTTTCGGCGAGGAAGGCGCAGCGGGCGCGCATGAGGAACGGGCCGAAGGTGAGGGCCTCCATCCAGCGGTAGGCGCGGGCGAGGTGGTTGAAGTTGGGCGGTGCGCTCATCGCGGCAGGTACGGGATGGTCAACAGCGCGAGCGGCGCGAGGAGTACGAGGTCGGCGGCGGCGCGGAGAGCGAGCGGCGTGAGGCGCGAGCGGGTGCGGTCGAGGAGCGCGAGCATTGTGGCGCTGGCGGCTGCGCAGACGAGCAGCGCGGCGATACGCGGCTGGCTGGCGGCGAGAATGGCGGAGGCGACGAGGCTGAGGACCGCGAGGATTGCGGCCCTGGGCGCGATGTCGGCGGTGGGCTCGGATTCCCAGCGGTCGATGGCGTGGCAGTTGAGCCAGGCGAGCGCGGCGAAGATGGACGCAGCTACCAGAAGCGGCGCGAGAAAAGCGCCGCGGAGGCGCATGACGGTGGGCGCGGCGCAGCCGGCGGTGAAGAGAATGCCCACCAGTAATTCCTTGGAGAGCCGCGGAGTGAGCCAGCGCGGGCGGCGGGGCAGATGAACGCCGGAGAAGTAAGCCAGCGCCGCGGCAGCGAGAACGGAGTTGCGCTCGCGGAGCGGAGCGGGCATGAGCGCGACGATGATGGCGGCGGCGGCAACCGCGGCGATGACCGCGATGGGCGCGAGCAGGCGGCGATGACGCCAGTGGAAGAAGTGGCGGTCGCGGAGCTGGTCGAGGCTGCCGGCGCGGAAGGCCGTGCGGGCGTCGAGCAGGCGGTCGCCGATGTAGACGGCCCACGCGCCGAGGGCGAGGAGAATGGGAACCCACGCGGGCAGGCGGATGGCGGCGGCCTGCGCGAAAGCCAGCGACCAGACGACGGCGACGGTGGGCGCATCAAGACTGGCGAGGTGCCAGAGGCGCAGCGGCCGAGGCAGGGCGCGCGGAGCGGCGGCTGCGGCTGGAAGATGGCTGGCGCGGGATTGCGCGAGCGGAAGCGGCATACTTTGATTGTAAAATCCGCCGCTGGCGCAGTCGCTGCGGTTTGTCCCTCGGGAGCGGCCGGCCTGTGCGGACCGTTGTGGGCTAGTGCGACCGCTGTTGTGCAATTTTGACCATTATTTTTTTAGACGCTTCGCTACTCTGCCTCAATAAGCAGAGCGCCGCAACTCGGCGCACGAGGTGTATTCATGCCGCCCAAGGTTGAAGTCCGTGTTGTCTCCGTTCGGCTCACCGCCGAAGACTATAAGAGTGTTCAAGCAGCTGCGAAATCGAGCCGCCAAACCGTGAAAGAGTGGATTGCAAGCATGTGCCATATGGCGACAAAGGACTGATACCGTCCGAAGATCCCACCGATCCGTTCGCATGGACTTGCCGATTCAGGCCAGGCTTTGCTGGACGAGGTCGCGGAGTTTGGAATCGATGTCGGCGGCGTTGACGAAGAACGGCGTTTTGAGGACCTGGAGGGTGAGCTGTTGGGCCTCGGGCGCATAGTTCCAGCTGACCTCGACGCCGTATTTGGTGGCGGCGCCGGTGTTGCCGGTGATTGCGATGCCTGCGGCTTTGGCTTTCTCGCACAGTGCTGCGAATTGTTCCGGCGCAATGCCGGAGAAGACCTGTGGCTGGGACTGACCCATTGCGTGCTCCTGAAAAGCGAAGAGAAGGAGAATTGGAGGGGGAGGGGGGTATGCCCCTCTCCTGCCGTGAAAATCTGGTCCTTCTTCGAGATTTGTCTCTATTGTGCGCCAGGCGGGGGAAATAGTACGCAAACCGCGCGCGGCTATTTGCGCTTTGCGCTGAAGAGTTTGCGAGAAATGTTGGCGGCGAGCAGTTGACATGGGACTGAGCTGCTGCCGCTCGGGTGAATGCGTTGCAGACTCAGGCGGCGGATGTGGCGGGCGGAGTCCACATATTCACAGGCATGTCGTAGGGATAGGGACGGCCCTTGCCGGTTTCGGCGAACTCTTTGAGGCTGAGCAGAAAGATGGCCCAGCCGAAGGAGCAGTGCGCGAACTGCCACGCGTCCTCGCGCCAGTTGGAGTGGCGGAAGTGGAGCGTGGTGCGGCCCTCCTCGACGAAGATGCGGAACTCGAGATCGGTCTCGAGCCAGTCTTTGGCGTGGCCACCCGTCACATGCCAGCGGACGAGTTTACCGGGCTCGAGTGCGGTGACCTTGGCGATGGAGGCGCAGTAGTCGGCGAACCAGAACTCGAGCTGTTTGCCGACTGCGGACTCACCGCGCGCGCCGGTGGTCCACCAGTGGGAAATCTGCGCGGGATCAGTGAGGGCCTGGTAGAGCCGCTCGGGCGAGACATTGACGAGCAGCTCATGCAGGATTTCGCGTGTGGGCATCGGTGTCTCCTGGCGAGGTTCAGTGCTGTTGCGTGGCCCAGGCGTCGAGCAACTCGAGAATCATGGGCCAGCCGGCGTTGCGGGTGCGCATGGCTTCGCTGATGAGGCCAGAGTGCGTGACACGGACGGTGGTGATGCCGCCGAATTCCTCGAGATCCCAGGTGACGAGCGACTCGGGATAGTCTTCGCCCTCGCGAATCCATGTGTAGGAGAGGCGATGGGGTGGGGCGATCTCGCGATAGACGCCATAGACGATGGTGCAGGACTGATCGGGGCCGCAGGCGCCCTCAAGGCGCATGCGCCAGTTGCCGCCGGGACGCAGGTCGCACTCGGCATGCGTGGGCACGAACTTGCCGGGCTTGGTCCACCAGCGCAGGAGCTCTTCCGGGCTGGTGATGGCGGCGAAGATACGCGCGGCGGGAGCCTGGATTTCGATGTGTTGCACGAGAACGTCTTCGCGAACGGGTGCGAGGTTCATTTCTTTTCCTCCAAATAGCGTTTGAGGCCGGCGAGCGAGTCGCTCCAGAAGGCCTGGTAATCGTGGAGCCAGTCGTCGACCATGCGCAGGGGCGCGGCCTGAAGTGAGCAGACGCTGGCGGTGCCCTCTTTGCGCGTGGCGACGAGTTGAGCGGCATGGAGCAGGCGCAGGTGTTTGGAGATGGCGGGGCGGCTCATGCGGAAGTTGCCGGCGATGGAGCCGACAGTGTGCGGGCCGCGGCGCAGGATGCCGAGGATTGCGCGGCGGGTGGGATCGGAGAGGGCGCGGAAGACGGCATCGCACTGCTTCCGTGAGTTCGTAACCATGTGGTTACGGTAACCGAGTGGTTTCCAACTGTCAACGGGAATTTTCTTGCGGATGTGCGGGTGTTGGCGCGGGTCTAGTGGGGGCGGCCGGGGAGGACGAAGTGCTCGGCGCAGCGGGGCTCGTAGTTGTCGCCGGCCATGATGATGGGGCTGGCGTAGTCGGCGGGCTTGCCTTCGATCAAGCGCTGGGGATAAAGGGCGCGCGCGCCGCAACTGCAGTAGGCGACGAGTTCAGTGAGATTGCCGGCGAAGGTGCGGACGAGCCAGGAGAGCTGGAGCATTTCGCCGAAGGGCAGGCCGCGGAAGTCGAGCTCGAGGCCGGAGACCATGACGTCGTGGCCGGACTCGAGCAGGCGCTTGGTGAAGAGGAAGAGGTCGTTGACGAACTGGCCTTCGTCGATGGCGACGCACTCGACGCGCTTGCCGATCTTCTGCTCCGTGGCGGCGAGGATGGGCAGGGCGGACCAGGGATCGGTCGAGGGAAATTCGATGGCTTCCATTTTGCCGCAGCCGTTGGTGTTGCGGCTTTCGACGAGGCCGGCGGCGGCTTTGGTGTCGGCGCTGGGCTTAAGCAGGAGGACGTGCTGCTTGGCGTATTGGCGGCGGATTTCGACGCGGCGCAGGAGCTCCGCGGTCTTGTTGCTGCGCATGGGCCCGACGATGAGCTCGAGCTTGCCTGTCACTAGGGTCTCCGGCATGTCTGGTTTTATTTTCGCCGGATGAGGTGGGGTGGGGCGGTGTGGATAACGGGGTGGATTTGAGCTTGGAGAGGGCTGGGGATTCGTGCTTTCCCAGGTCTGAACATCCAGACCTGGGGCACCCGTTTTCGTGGGGATTGGGGCGGCGTGAAAAACAAATGCGGGTCCCCGCCACGGCGGGCAGGCTTTCGACTCACCGTCCCCGGTCCCCGACTGCTTGGGACCGGGGGAAGCCACTCGTTGTGGTTTGGAAAGGTGGGTGTGACTGGGGTCGCGCGCCTATTCTCCGCGATTTAAATAAGTTTCCACGGTCTTGGTCACGTTTACGGGTTCTCCCGCGCCGACAACGATCAGCGCGACTTCGCCATCGGGCTGAATCAATGCGAACGCGGGCAGTTCGCTAAAGAAGTCGGGCGTGCTCACTCCCATCTGGATGGGCAAGGGCGACATGTGGCTCATCGCTGCGAGCGGAATCTTGATCTGAAAATGCTCGATCAACTCCTGAATCGCTTTCGGCTTGTAATCCATTTCAACTGTCACGGCTGCCATGCGGTCCTTTTCCTTTTCGGCCAGCGAGAGAATTTCGGGCAGTCTGTCGACGGAAGGAGGGCACCAGGATGCGCCGAACTCGACGAGGACCCATTTGCCTTTGTACTGATCGAACGTGACCGGTCCGCTGTTGACGGTTTCAAACTCCAGGTCGGGAGCACTGAATCCTTTTGCTACGTGCGCAAATGGCTTTGCTCCAACGGGGTCGAGATCCTGCCCGGGGATGTCACGGAGTGTGATCTGCTGACCAAAGCCCGCGCGTTCAATGTAAGCATTGATGGCGCGCCGATGCCCCTCGTTGAAATAGCTGGCCATTTGCATCGGTCCGGTCTCGGATGCGTTCTTTCCTTCGATCCGGATGATGAGGTCGTCCTTCATCAAGTTCCAGTGAATCTGGCCGGGCTTGCTCTCCTGCACGCGCCAGCCGTGTTCCTCATGAACGATTGCAATATTGGCTACCACTACGGAAGGTTGAGGGTGCGCGGCGGCGTACTGCGCCGCAATGGCCATCATTGGGAGCAAGAGCAAGTACTTCATTTGAGCCGGAGTCTCCTGTTTGTGTGTGAGTCCAGATAATTGTAGCTAGGCCGAGTGGAATGGGTTTGTGGTTTCCCACTCATTGCGCGATGAGGCTGCGCAATGGATGGGGCACCTGGGGTTTGTGGGGATTGAGGCTGTGCTTTGGCTGGAATGCGGTGTTGCTTTCCCAGGTCTGAACATCCAGACCTGGGGCACCCGTTTTCGTGGGGATTGGGGCTGCGTGAAAAACAAAAGCAGGTCCTTCGACTCACCACCCCCGAGCTGAAAAGCGCTCGGGGCCCCGTTCGCTCAGGATGACAAATCATTGGAGAGGTCTACGCTGAAAGATCAGTCGGCGGCGGTGGCTTTTTTGGTGGCGGGGCGGCGGGTGGGTTTGAGGGATGGGGTTGCGGGCTTGGGGGATTCCTGCGGATTCGATTCTGTTGCCGACACTGAAGCGGCTGCGGCTTTGGGAGCGGCGAGGGGCTTGGGGATGGTGTCGAGATCGGTTTTGCCTTCGGCGAGCTTCATCAGGAACTCCTGCGCGGAGAAGACGGGGGCATCTTTGAAGAGCTTTGACGCGCGGAGGTAGGAGCCATCGGGCTGCTGCAGGCGGGCCTTGACGGTGTCGGCGAGGTAGGCGGGCAGGATTTCGCCGTGGATGCGGGCGCGGGCGGCGGCGTCGCGGACGGGGAAGACGACTTCGCAGCGTTCGAAGAGATTGCGGGGCATCCAGTCGGCGGAGCCGAGGTAGATTTCGTCGTCGCCGCCGTTGGCGAAGTAGTAGATGCGCGAGTGCTCAAGGAAGCGGCCGACGATGGAGCGGACGCGGATGTTGTCGGAGAGGCCTTTGACGCCGGGGCGAAGGATGCAGAGGCCGCGGATGATGAGGTCGATCTCGACCCCGGCCTGCGAGGCGGTGTAGAGAGCTTCGATCACGCTGGGCTCGAGGAGCGCATTCATCTTGGCGGTGATGCGGGCGGGGCGGCCGGCGCGGGCGTGGTCGGTTTCGCGGCGGATGAGGCCGAGGAAGCTCTCGGCCATGGTGAGCGGTGCGACGAGGAGCGGGCGGTAGTCGTCGACCTCGGCGTGGGCGGTGAGGTAGTTGAAGACCATGTGCACGCGCTCGGTGATCTGCGGATCGCAGGTGAGCAGGCTGAGGTCGGTGTAGAAGCGGGCGGTGACGGGGTTGTAGTTGCCGGTGCCGAGATGGCAGTAGCGGCGGGTGACGCCGTCTTCGTCGCGGCGGACCTGCATGGCGAGCTTGCAGTGGGTCTTGAGGCCGACGACGCCGTGGAAGACCTGCACGCCGGCGTCTTCCATGCTGCGCGCCCAGCGGATGTTGGAGGCCTCGTCAAAGCGGGCCATGAGCTCGACGACCAGCGTGGTCTCCTTGGTCGCGGCGGCGTCGATGAGCGCCTTGAACATGGGCGAGTCCTGGCTGGTGCGGTAGAGGGTTTGCTTCATGCTGACGACGGCGGGATCGATGGCGCCGTTCTCAATGAACTCGACGACGGGATCGTAGGAGTCGTAGGGGTGGTGGAGCAGGATGTCGCGGTGGCGCAGCTCCTCATAGATGTCGGCCGATTTGCGGCTGAGGGAGAGAGCCCGCGGGGTGAAGGACGCGAACTTGAGGTCGGCGCGCGCCACGTCGCTGTAGAGGAACATGAGGCGCGAGAGGTTGAGGGGGCCATCGCCGTGGAAGACCTGGTCCTCGTCGAGTTCGAAGTTGATGCGCAGGCGTTCGACGATCTCGGGGTCTGCGCCGGTTTCGATTTCGAGGCGGACGGAGTCGCCTTTGCGCCGATTGTGCAACTCAAAGCGAATGGTCTCGAGTAATGAGCGCGCTTCTTCCTCTTCGAAGTAGAGGTTGGAGTTGCGGGTGACGCGGAAGCCGGTGCGAGCGACTACCTCGTAGCCGCGATACATGCCGGCGAGATTTTGCGCGATGAGTTCCTGGAGGAGCAGGTAGTCGAAGCTGCCGTCGGCGGCGGGCAGGCGCACGAAGCGGGGCAGGGCGCGGGGCACGGTGACCACGCCGAGCATGAGCGGGCCGGAGGTTTTGCGCTTGCGGCGCAGCAGCATGGCCAGGCACAGGGCCTTGTTGAGCACGCGGGGAAACGGGTGCGCGGGATCGATGGCGATGGGCGTGAGGAGGGGATCGACTTCGCGCTGGAAGTAGCTGCCCGCGAAGCCGCGCTGATTTTCATCTAGCTCCTCCCAGTCGAGGAGGCGGACGTTCTGTTTGCGCAGGGCGGGCAGAAGCTGCTCGTTCCAGCAGCGGTACTGGGCGCGGACGAAGGCGTGGATTTCGGCGGTGAGGGAGGTGAGGGATTCCTCGGGACGCAGGCCGTCGTAGCCGGGCTCGCGATAGCCGTCCTCGATGCGCTGCATGAGGCCGGCCTGGCGGATCTCGACGTACTCGTCGAGGTTGGAGCCGGTGATGGCGAGGAACTTGACGCGCTCAAGCAGAGGATTGGCGGGGTCCTCGGCTTCTTCGAGGACGCGACGATTGAACTGCATCCAGGAGAAGTCCCGGCCGTTGAAGAGCTTTTGTTTCTGCGTGGTGCGGGTCATGCGATCCGTCCAGTGCGCCGTGTTGGTCAGTTTATCGCGTTTTGGGCGTCAGCGGCAGGCCGGGGAAGCGTGCCGTGAGAAACAAGGGTCTATCGGAACTGATACAGGATGATGGCCGTAAGTTGTGTTAATGATGGACAAAAAGCGCGCAACAGAGGACTCAGATGCACATGGGCGGCAGAAAGCTGTGGAGTTGTCTGGGTGCACTCGCGCTGGTGACCGCGAGTGCCGGCGGCTACTGGGGCTGGGGTTTGTACCAGGAGCATCAGGCGTGCTTGCGCAGAGGGGCGGCGCTAGATGCGCGTATCGAACGGCTGAAGCGGGAGGCGAATGAGCGGTTAAAGATCGGGACGCGGAAGGAGGATGCAGTTAGATTTCTAAAAGAGAACGGGATGAGTGTGGCGTTTTATGCCGTATACGGGCCCACGAGGATCGAAGGAATGACAACCCAGCGCGGATGTGTACAGATTTTCGGGTGCGGGGATGAAGTGACGATTGTGCTAGACGCAGATGTAGATGCAGAAGGTACGGTGGTCGGTGCGCCGCGCTTTGACGAGCGCCTAATGGACTGCATGTAGCGTCGAGTGCATTGCGTCAAGTCGGTGCGCTATGCTCCCTTCCATGCACGAGGGCAGCTACTTCACGTACATTGTCGCCAGCCGCAGTCACACGCTCTACATCGGCGTGGCGGGCGATCTGCAGGAGCGCGTCTTTCAGCACAAGTGGAAGGAATTTGAAGGGTTTTCCGCCAGATACAACTGTGACCGGCTGGTCTGGTTCGAGGCATTTCAAGACGTGCAGCGGGCGATTGCGCGCGAGAAGCAGCTCAAGGGGTGGCGGCGTTCGAAGAAGATCGCGCTGATTGAGGCCGTAAATCCTACGTGGGCCGATCTCAGCCGCGACTGGTATGACGCGGAGCCTGCGGACTACAAGCGGGCCATCGATCGAATGAATTCCTGAAAGGCAACCGCGGGTCCTTCGGCTCCCTACGGTCGCTCAGGATGACAGGGTTTTAGGTGGGTGGGCTGCGCAAAAGCAACCGCGGGTCCCCGCCACGGCGGGCAGGCGTTCGACTCGTCGCCGCGGCGACTCGCTCAGGATGACAGAGTTTCGTGGTGGTGCAGCGATGCTGGAGCGATGATTTGCCGTTAGCGGATTGCGCGGCCGTCAGTTGATTTGCAGGTTCTCCATGGGTATCGGAATCGCGTTCCAGGCCGCGGAGCAGTATGTGGGCGATGTGTATTGAAAATCGAATACGACGTTCTTGTTCGAGTCCAGGCCAATCAATCGCGCTTCCTTGGCGGCGTCTGCTGTCGCGAAATCGACGAGGTATGAATTTCCCGATTCGTAGCTGCTTCCACAAATTGTGGAAAGGATCGTTTTCCCATCATCGAAATTCCATACATTCTGCGCGGTCATTGTCGAGGTATTTATCGAGTAGGCAGACACTTCGCTGTACGTCCGGTTAAGACCACGTGGCTCTCCAGAAGGTTCATTCAAGCTCGCATCGCCATCATTGAAGACCATGACATAGCCGTCTGGTGTGATGGAGACCCCATGCTGGCCGATCGGATATTCACCGCCGGCGTTTAATGTGAGCGCTTTGGCCTTCAGCGACGGAAACGTGTACCAGTACTTCGTGGGGTCGCCCAGGATCCAAACGATGTCGTGGGTTGTGTAATTCACCTTAATCAGGAAGTTTTCGCGGCTGGAAACGATCACCGTATCATCGCTCGGATCGTAGGTGCTGGCGTTGACATGGAACCAGTCGATGCCAGGCCGCACGAACTGAGTTGGATCATCGCCATTGGCCTGCATGTACGACGTCAGGATGTCCGCCATATCAAACGTCTGAATGGGAGGCTGAGTGGATAAAGGCTGAATTTCCGCGACGATATCGTCGATGCTGTTGCCCAGATCGTCGGTTCCATTGAATTCCGCCAAAAGGCCGACTGGACCGGGATCGATGTTATGGGTAAACGAGGCCAGAAGCGGCTGCGTAAGATTAGCTGGCGCTACCGCCTGCGAGCCATCGAGTTGAAGCACGGTGACGGTTGGAGCGGTTTGGCTGCCACTGATGAATTGGCCATTTGCGTAGTAGACAGATGCGCTCGCTGTTGCGGGAACGACCCAACGCACTTGCGCGTCGGTATCGACGATGACAGGGGAACCGATCAAGGATTTCAGGATGAAGAAATTGAATCCGAACGTGCTTCCGGGCGCCCTCGCCTGGAGGATGGTGGGATTCAGATAAACTCCGCTCGCATCGGTGTAGGGACTGGTCCCAATCTGGTATTGCAACTTCTGGACGGAGCCGTCGGAGAACGTGAGCGAGAAACTTACTTGATTTTGATATCCGGCATAAAGGCCAAACACCGGCAGTTGGATGTCACTGGTCTGCAGGTAACCACGGGCAGAGAGAGCCGCACTGCTCCAGGTTACAGACACGGGCAAAGACACCGAATTCGGCATGGGAGCGATGGTGAAGAGCACCGAGGTCACATCGGGGATATCTTTTCCGGTGAAGTGAACCGAGGCAATGAAGGGAGTGACGCCCGGTTGACTGCCGGCTATGGTGATGTCGCTGTCTTGCGCCATAGACCCGCTTGAATTTCCAGAAGTGCTTGATTTTTGGGACCCCGCGACACATCCGGAAAGAATCAAGCTCAGACCTGCGGCCAATGCCCCTCGCAGCACGTTCTCCATCGATATTCTGGCCAACGGTGGTACCCCCTTTTGAAATGACTGCTCCATATCCCCGTGTCGTGTTCTGCAAGAGGGACACTCTTTCCCGCTCAGGATGGCAGGGTTGTGTGGCAGTGCGTGTCCCAATAAGCGACACTATTGCACCGCACCCGCCTTGTTTTCAAGGAGAACGTGCGTGAAGACGCCAGTATCGGGGGTGGCGGGCTGGTGGGAGCAGAAGCCGATGCCGACGTAGAAGGGGCCGTCGAAGTGGATTTTGACGGGCGGGCCGAACTGGTGCATGGGCTCGCCTTTGAGGCTGATGAAGATGGCGACTTCGTCGCCTTGCTTCTGGATGCCGATGCGCTGGGCCATGATGCCTTCGAGGCCGCCGCCGAAGCGGTACTGCATGTCGACGATGTTGGTGTCGGGCTGGGGACGCCAGGCGAGGTGGATCATGCCGGTGCTGTGCTCGCCGAGCATGGCTTCCATGGAGTCGTCGTCGAGGCTCTGGCGGATGACGAGGACGACTTTGCGGTCGTCGTAGCCTTTGGGGTTGGGGAAGCTGGCGTCGGCGGCGAGGGAGACGTCGCCGGACATTTTCTTCCAGAGGAAGCGGAACTCGTCTCGGGTGTACCAGATGTTGTAGCCGGCTGAGGTGACTGAGTATGTGCCGGTGGCGGCGTCATAGCCGGCGCTGCCGGGAATGACGGCGGAGCCAACGTCGGACTGGGCGTCGAAGAGGCCGATGGGGGTGTTGAAGGTGGTGGAGGGGCGGTGGAAATCGGCGGGGGGCGGGACCTGGGTGTGGGTGGCCGAGCCGGGCTGGGCCCAGGCGGGGACGGCGGGGGTCTGCGCGAAGACGGCGGGCGCGAAGGCGAAAGGCATGAGGGCGGCGAAGAGTGCGCGGCGGAGAGCGATTTGCATGGCGGAGCCACTGTAGCAGATGGGACGGACCATTCCTGCACTGAGTGGGGATTGCATGCGCCGATGCGTTGACCCGCGACGGGGGGTGGGTGGAGGATAGAAGCTCGCCCGGATGTTTTTCTCTGCGCGAGAGGAGCGTTGCGATGTCTCAGACGGCCGACTCGAAGCGGAATGCACAGGGCGCGGAGGCAGGCGCAGCGACGCTGGACCAGATTGTCGCCGGACTGTATGGGATGGCGTCGATGCTGGTGGGCGCGGGCGAGGATGGCGTGCGGGTGGTTGAGAGCGCGGTGGCGACGGCGGAGGTTTCTGGCCGCGGGCCTGGCGAGGCCGAGCGCAGCAGCCGCCGGGCGCTGGCGCAGGCGGCGATTGCGCTGCTGGTGCAGCGTGCGCCCGGAAGCCTGGACGCGCCGCGCGCCGCATCGGGCCCGCACCCTTGTATTGAGGATGACGAGTTGGACGCGGCCGGGATGTCGGGAGCCGAGCTGGAACGGATGATGGCCGGGCCGGATCGCGGGCGGGTGCGGGCCTGGCTCGAGAGCCTTCCGACGGAGCAGCGGGCGATTTTTGTGCTGCGGGCGGTGGGGGCAATTCCGGCGGGCGAGACGGCGGCGCTGGTGGCGGCGCATGGCGGGCCGGGCGCGGCGGGATGGACGGCGGAGCAGGTGCGCGAGGTGTTTCGGCAGGCGCTGTGCTCGCTGGCTTCGCAACTGCTGCATGCGGCGAACACGCACTGAAAAGTCGTTTATTCTGCGGGGTTAAATAACGGACGGCGGGCGGATTGCGGTCCCCGGACGATTCCTTTGTTCGATACACTAGATTTAGAAGCGTGGCGAAACTGATTCGCATCCATACTTGTGCATACCTTTTCCGGCGCGAGCCGAAAACCTCTGCGGTGATTCGAAGACGATTGATGCTTCCTTACGACTCAAAACAGAACACGAAATCTTTTTGCGCCCGAATGGCGATGGCTGGGCTGCGCAGGGTGCTGACACTGGCGGCGGTTTTGGGGCCGGTGGGGACGGTGGCGGCGCAGTCGGTGCCTTCGACCGGCGTTTCCACTGCGCCGACGGCGCAGAGCTACCAGGGCAGCGTGACGGCGGGCGAGGCTTCGGCGCAGCCGATTGAGATTTCCCTGGACGACGCGATGCAGCGGGGCCTCAAGAACAACCTGGGCGCGATCCTGAGCGAGAAGCAGACGGCGCAGATGCGCGGCGAGCGGATGAGCCAGCTGCAGGCGCTGCTGCCTGAGGTGGACTTGAAGGCGCAGGAGAGCGTGGCCGAGGTTGACCTGGCCGCGGAAGGACTGCGGATTCCGGGCGTTCCCACGGTGATTGGGCCGTTTGGCTACACCGACCTGCGGGCGACGCTGACCTGGTCCCTGGTGGACGTGCCTTCGCTGCGGGATTATCTGGCGGCGCGGCACAACTTCAAGGCGGCGCAGCTCTCGGCGCAGGACGCGCGGGACATGGTGGTGCTGACGGTGGGCAATGCCTACCTGCTGGTGCTGGCCGATGAGTCGCAGGTGGCGAGCGTGCAGTCGCAGGTGGCGACGTCGAAGGTTTCGCTGAACCAGGCGGTGGCGAACCACGATGCGGGGACGGCTCCGCTGCTGGATGAGTTGAGGGCGAAGGTGGATTATCAGTCGCTCGAGCAGCAGTTGATTGTGGCGCAGAATGGACTGGAAAAAGATAAGCTGGCGCTGGCGCGGGTGATTGGGTTGCCGCTGGCGCAGCAGTTCACGCTGACGGATACGGCGCCGTATGCGGCGTTCGACCAGATCGATGTAGAGGCGGCGATTCGCGATGCGAAGGCCAACCGCAAGGATCTGGCGGCGATGGTGGAGCAGACCAAGGCGGCTGAAGAGCAGCGCAAGGCGGCGACCGCGGAACGGTTTCCGAAGGTAGAGTTTTCGGGCGACTACGGCGACATTGGCGTGAACGTGAACAGTTCGCACGGCACGGGCGACGCTTCCGGAACGCTGAGCGCGCCGCTGTTCAAGGAATATGGATTGCGCGGCGATGCCGAAGTGGCGCAGGCGCAGCTGGACACGGCGCGGGCGCAGTTGAGCGACCAGCAGGCGCAGGTGGACGCGGATGTTCGGGATGCGCTACTGGACATTGAGTCGGCAGAGAAGCAAGTGGCGGTTTCGCGCTCCAGCGTGGACCTGGCCAACGAAGCGCTGAGCGAGGCGCAGCAGCGTTATGCGAACGGAGTGAGCGACAACCTGGCGGTGAGCCAGGCCGAGCAGTCCGTGGCGCAGGCGAACGATCAGTATGTCGCCAGCCTTTACCGGCACAACATTGCCAAGCTGAGCTTGGCGCGTGCCCTGGGCGCGGCAGAGAACTACAAGAACTATCTGGGAGGAAAGTAGCGTGGCGGAAACGACCCCAACAACCGAGCGGCCAGCAACCGACGAGAGCACAGAGACCGTGAAGCCGCCGTCTCGCCGCAGAGGCATCATTATTGTGGTGCTGCTGATTCTGG
Source organism: uncultured Acidobacteriaceae bacterium (assembly GCA_963783925.1). Classification (GTDB taxonomy): domain Bacteria; phylum Acidobacteriota; class Terriglobia; order Terriglobales; family Acidobacteriaceae; genus Telmatobacter. The sequence continues at coordinate 233,954 of CAWAPM010000002.1, forward strand.
TGGTGGTGGGCGCGGGACTGTGGTGGCGCTCGACGTTCAGCGAAGACACGGACGACGCACAGGTGAACGGACATCTGATCCAGATCAGCTCGCGCATTGCCGGGCAGGTGATCAAAGTGGACGTGGACGAGAACCAGCTGGTGAAGGCGGGCGACCCGATCGCCGAGCTCGATCCGCGGGACTTTCAAGTGGCGGTGGAGAATGCCCAGGCGGCTTTGGCGAGCGCCCAGGCAAACGCTGTTGCCGCGCAGGTGAATGTGCCGATCACGACGATCAATACAGGATCGAACCTGTCGTCTGCGGGCGCGGACCTGAGCGGAGCGCATGCGGCGGTGTCTCAGGCAGAGCAGCAACTGGATGCGGCCAAGGCACGCGTGACCCAGGCCCAGGCCAACAATGTGAAGGCGCAGGCCGACCTGGTGCGGTACACGCCTCTGGTTGAGAAGGACGTGATCAGCAAGCAGCAGTTTGACGCGGCGGTGGCGGCGGCCGATTCGGCCAAGGCCTCTGTGGCGGACGCGATGGCCAGCGAGAAGGCGGCGGCCGACGGAGTGCGCGTGGCGCGCGACCGCGAGGCGCAGTCGGTGGCGCTGTTGAAGTATGCGCAGACCGGTCCGCAGCAAGTGGCGGCGCAGAATGCGAAGGCCAGGCAGGCGCAGGCCCAGGTGCAGCAGGCACAGGCAGAGCTGGACCAAGCGAAGCTGAACCTGAGCTACACCAAGATTGTGGCGCCGGTGGACGGGATTGTGACGCGCAAGAGCGTGGAGATCAATCAGAACGTCTCGGTGGGTCAGAACCTGATGACGCTGGTATCGCTGGACGACCTCTGGATCACGGCGAACTTCAAGGAGACGCAGCTGCGGCACATGCACGCGGGCCAGGCTGTGGAGATTCACGTGGACGCGACGGGGAAGGACTACTCGGGCAAGGTGACGCAGATTGGCGGCGCCACGGGCTCGGTGCTGTCGCTGTTCCCGCCGGAGAATGCGACGGGCAACTATGTGAAGGTGGTGCAGAGGCTGCCGGTGCGCATCGACTTTACGGACCTGAAGGACGAAGACTCGAGCCATGCACTGCGGCCGGGCTTGTCTGTGGAGCCGAAGGTTCAGGTGAAGTAAGGAGCAAGCGCAACATGCAAAAGGGCCGACTCTCCCGTGGAGAGCCGGCCTTTTTGCAACTGGGGAAAGAACCAAGGCAATATGCCGTGCGCGAGGAGCGGGCGGTTTTGCCCGAACCCTGCGTGTACGGCAAAGGAAGCAGTCCCTGCGGGCTTAAGCCCCGGGCAGCTTCTCCATAACCGTCAGGCGAGTCACCACGGAGAGCCCCGCCTTGCGGCTCGTCAGTGACATGTTGCCAGCGGCAACATGGCCGTCGAAGTGAACTGTGGGTTTAAGGACTTCGACAACCTTAGCAACGTGATGATGACGCACGGTGAGCCGCTCGAACTCCGACTGGATCTGACGGAGCTCCTGCTCAGCTTCTGTGTATGCGGCCTGATAAATATCCTGCGGAATGTTGTTATCCATCGATCAACTCCACGACCCTGATTCTAGGAAACTCCGGGTGCAAGCGTTATCGCACGATGGTGGGAGCGCGCTCCCACGGAGGGTTCAGCATGTATCCCCCGGATGGGCTGGCGGGAAGTTACCGGCGCGGAAGAGGTAATTCCCGGTAGACTGGGGTGAGTTCAGCGATGAAAGACGCGATTTACGTATTCGAAAGAGAATTATTTGAAGGCCGTGCTGGAGGCGGAAGCCGAAGGCCGCGAGGTGATTCCGGCCACGCTGGCGCACTGGCTGGAGGTTTCTCCGCCGGCGGTGACCATGGCGCTGAAGCGGCTGAAGCGCGATGGGCTGGCCGAGGTGGGCGAGGACGGCATTGTGCGCCTGACGGCGGAGGGCCGCGAGACGGCCTATCGCACCGCACTGCGGCATCACCTGATTGAGCGCATGCTGAGCGAAGTTTTCGGGATGGAGTGGTACGAGATCCACGAGGAGGCGGAGCGGCTGGAGCATGCGGTTTCTCCGGCATTCGAGGCCAAGCTGAAGGAAAAACTGGGCGAGGGCGGGGCCTGTCCGCATGGAAATGCGGTGCTGCCGGAGAATCCGGCGGCACGGAAGCAGCGGGGCGAGGTGCAACTGGCTGAGGCTGCGGCTGGTAAAAGCTACATGGTCACGAGCCTGCACGAGCGCGACCCCAAGCTGCTGCAGTTTCTGCATCAGATGGGCATTGGGCCCAGCCGGAGCCTGCGGGTGGTGAGCCAGAACTACGATCAAACTGTTTCAATTGAGCTACCTGTGGGAGTAACGGTGCTGGGGCGGCCGGCGGCAGAGGCGGTTTGGCTGCGGCCCGAAAGTTAAATGTAATCAAAAATAATAAAACCAGTTAACTATAATTAACTATCCTATGGCATACTGGTTTTGTCGTGGTGCGGGGCTGTTGTGTGCCTGCGCGCGACGGTAGCCCTCCCTATCCTCATGGCTGACTGGACGACATCGACGATCACTGCGCCCGAGCCCTCTTTGCCGGAGGTGAACTCGACCGTGAGCGTGTCGCGCTCGCCGATCTATTGGCGGCGGCTGCTGGGATTCATCGGGCCTGGGTTTCTGATTTCCGTGGGCTACATGGACCCCGGCAACTGGGCGACGGACATTGCGGGCGGGTCGCGGTTCGGCTACACGCTGCTGTTCGTGATCATGCTGTCGAACCTGATGGCGATCCTGCTGCAGAGCCTGGCGCTGAAGCTGGGTGTGGCGACGGAGCGCGACCTGGCGCAGCTATGCCACGAGGCTATGGGCCGCGGGGTGAGCTTCGCGCTGTGGATCGGCGCGGAGATTGCGATTGCGGCCTGCGACCTGGCTGAGGTGATTGGCTCGGCGATTGCGCTGCAACTGCTGTTTCACATTCCGCTGTTCTAGGGCGTGCTGATCACGGCCTCGATGTGCTGTTGATTCTGCTGCTGCAGCGTTGGGGCTTCCGCTACGTGGAGGCGCTGGTGATTGCGCTGATCGGCACGATCATGGGGCTGTTCGGCGTGCAGATGTTTCTGTCGCATCCGGATTACCTGCCGGCGCTGCACAGTCTGTTCGTGCCGTCGACGGCGATTGTGGCGAACCCGGCGATGCTGTATATCGCGATTGGCATTCTGGGCGCGACGGTGATGCCGCACAATCTTTATCTGCACTCATCGATCGTGCAGAGCCGGCGCTATGCGCGCACGCCGGAGGGCAAGCGCGAGGCCATTCATTTGGCCAATGTGGACTCGGCGCTGGCGCTGACGATGGCGCTGTTTGTGAATGCGGCGATCCTGATTGTGGCGGCGGCGGTGTTTTATCGCAGCGGGCATTACGAGGTTGCGGCGATTGAAGACGCGTACAAGCTGCTGAGCCCGCTGGTGGGCGCGACGTGGGCGAGCACGCTGTTTGCGATTGCGCTGCTGGCTTCGGGGCAGAACTCGTCGATCACCGGCACGCTGGCCGGGCAGGTGGTGATGGAGGGATTTGTCCAGCTCAGGGTGCAGCCGTGGCTGCGGCGGCTGATTACGCGCAGCCTGGCGATTGTGCCGACGATCTTTGTGGTGGCGTTGTTTGGCGAAGAGGGCACGGAGAAGCTGCTGATCCTGAGCCAGGTGATTTTGTCGCTGCAGTTGAGCTTTGCGGTGGTGCCGCTGGTGATGTTTACCGGCAGCCGCGCGCGCATGGGCGAGTTTGCGAATGGGCGCGGATTGCAGGCGCTGGCGTGGACGACGGCGGTGGTGATTGCCGGATTGAATGGGTGGCTGCTGGTGCAGATCGCGATGGGGCACTGATTCCCATTCTCTGATTCATCGTTTCTTCTTTTTCCCTGGAGAACATTTTTGATGCGACCGAGACGAACGCATATCCTGCTCATTTTTATTGCATTAACTATGGTTAATGACAAAGATTTATGGGCGCAAAGCGGGACTTCCGCGGCGCTGGCGGGGACGGTTGCGGACCAGAACGGCTCGGTGGTGGTGCATGCGCAGGTGACTGCGACGGATGTGGATACCAAAGCTACGCGCACGAGCGAAACCGATCGCGGAGGCCACTATCTCTTCTCTCAGCTGAATCCGGGTACGTACCAGGTCACGGTGCACGCGGGAGGATTTGCCGATGCCAGTTCTGAGCCGACGGCCGTGGGCGTGGGGCGCACGGTCGCGCTGAACTTCAGCCTGCGGCTCGCATCGACGAGCCAAAGCGTGGAGGTGACCGCGCAGGAGGGGCTGATCAGCCTCGACAACCCGAACGTGACGACGACCATTGAGGAGAAGACGATCAAGAGCCTGCCCAACCCCGGTCAGGACCTTACCTATATCGCGCAGTTTGCGCAGGGGGCGCTGATGAATACGGCGGGGTCGTCCAATGACGCGAAGGCGGCCGGGGGCTACGGGAACGTGGAGTTCAACGGCTTACCGGCGACATCGAATGGTTACATTCTCGACGGCTATGACACGAACGATCCGTGGCTGGGGCTCGACATCGGCTTGTCCACCAATCTTGTGATCGGTCTGGACGCGGTGCAGGAAGCGACGGTGAACACGAATTCGTTCGCGGTCGATGAGGGCCGCTATGCGGTTGCGCAGGTGAACTACTTTACGAAGTCCGGCACCAATCGATTCCACGGGGATGTGTATGAGGTGTGGAATGGCTCGCTGCTGAATGCGGAGAATTATTTTCTGCACGCGAACGACACGCCTGGAAACGTTGCGAAGAAGCCGCGCTCGACGGTGAACGAGTTTGGAGTGAGCGCGGGAGGGCCGATCCGGAAGAACAGGCTCTTTTTCTTTGGCCACTATGAGGGGATCAGGATCGCGCTGCCGCTGGTGTCGCAGCTTACGCTGCCCTCGACTGGCTACAAGCAGTATGTGCTGAGCCAGCTTGCCAGCGGAGGAATGGACCCCTCGACGGGAACGATGCTGGCGGCGCAGCCGGCGGAGATTCCGTTTTATCAGAACATGTTTTCGCTGCTGCCGGAGGCGGGCGGGACGCCGGTGGGGATTATCGGCTGTCCGCTGGGCACGAATGGGGACGGATGCGCGAACCAGCGGCAGGCTTCACTGAACAACAGCGACAGCGAGAACCTGATCGTAGTGAAGATCGATCACACGATCGATGCGAAGAACAGCGTGTGGTATCGCTTTCAGCAGGACACAGGGCTGCAGGCGGCGTATACCGATCCGGTGAATGCGATGTTCAATGCCTACTCGCCGCAGCCGCAGCGGACGCTGGTGGCCGGCTACACGCACATCTTCAACGATCGCCTCGTGAACCAGTTCAATCCGGGAGCGAGCTGGTACGCGAGCATTTTTGAGCCGAACGACTATGCGCAGGTGCAGCAGGCATTTCCGATTGTGCTGATGGCGGGCAGCTCGAGCGTGCCGTTCACGACGATTGGCGGCAACGACCAGACCTATCCGCAGGGGCGCAAAGTCACGCAGTGGCAGATCAACGACAACCTGACGTGGACCGCGGGCAGGCACACGTTGAAGTTCGGAATCAATACACGCCGCCTGGATGTGAGCAACTACGACCTGGGCGAGGGCACTGTGCCCACGGTGGTCTACAACGATCTTGCGCAGTTTACGTATGGCGCGGCGTACACGGCGAGCCGGACATTTCCGTTGACCGTGAAGGAGCGTGTCGCTGCCGGCAATCTCGAGTATTACGGGATGGACTCGTATAAGCCGACAGCCAGAGCGACATTCACCTATGGGATGCGCGTGACGTGGAATACGAACGAGACCAACCAGCGCGGACTGTTCGCCCGGCCGGCGGGGTCGTTCGGAGATATGGCGCACTATGCCGGCCAGCCGCTGGATCAGGCGATTCTGACCAATGTGCACGATTTGTTTCCATCGACGCCGCTGTTCATCTGGCAGCCGCGAGTATCAGGCGCGTATCAGCTTGCGCACGGGCTTGCGATTCATGCAGGCTTTGGCGGATTCAACGATATTATTCCTGCGCAGATTGCGGACCTTGCCGCGGATAACGCGCCCTACGCGTCGACCTTTGTGGGCGGGCTGGGCGGACAGGTGGGAGGAGTGGGCATTGCGCCCGGCGTGCCGGGCAGCGCTGTGGATGCCGCCGTGAATGCGAACAGCGCATTCCAGACGGCGTTTGCATCGGGCGCGGCGACACCCTATGCGGTGGGGATGAACACGTTTGCGAGCGGGACGCTGAAGACGCCGTACTACTACCAATACAATCTCGGTGTCGAGAAACAGGTGGGCGCCAAAGGAGACTTGCGCACAGACTTTGTGGGTACACGCGGTCTGCATGAGCCCTATCAGGCGGAGCTGAACGGTTATCAGACGGTGTGCGCAGGATGTTTCGCGCCATATGCCTACGCAGCGCCGGCGGATGCGCGGTTCGGCAGCGTGAATGAGTTCCGCACTGACGCCAACAGCAGCTATGTAGGACTGCAGGCTGTGTATACCCAGCAGATTGCCGGGCTGACGGTTCGCGGCAATTACACGTTGAGCCATTGCCTGGATGAGGTCTCGAATGGCGGCCTGCTGTCGTTTTCGTCGCAGGGGATTTTGTCGCCGCTGCCGGGCGAGCTGAGCCGCAGCTACAGCAATTGCGATTACGACGTGCGGCATAATGTGTCGGGCTACGGGATCTATCAGATTCCGTTTGAATCGCATCATGCGATGCTGCGGCGCATGCTGGGCGGCTGGTCGATTTCGGAGACGGTGTTCTTTCATACCGGGCTTCCGTTTACGGTGTTGAGCCAGCCGTACACGTTCAACAACCGCGGAATCTTTCAGGCGAGCGGGCCGCAGTATGCGCGCAGGGTTGCCGGTGTGCCGCTTTACCGGAAGACGAGCTATCCCGGTGTAACGGTGGCGGGGACGCGGCAGTGGCTGAATCCGGATGCGTTTGTTTCCGTTGTGGACCCGGCGATGGGCGGCTGCACGGGCGGGGATTCGATTGCCAATTGCCAGTTTGGAGATGCGGGACGGAACACGGTGCGCGGGCCGCACTATGCCGGTTCGGACATGTATCTGACGAAGAACTTTCTGATTGCAGAAGGAGTATCGCTGCGCTTCGATACGCAGCTTTTCAACGCGTTCAATCACCCGAACTTTGCGCTGCCGAGCAATGTGGAGGCAGGTGTGCCGGGCCAGGCGAGCCTGGACATTCCGGCGCGCTTCGGGACGCTGGAGAGCACGATCTCACCGCCGACAGGATTGCTGGGAGTGGGTCTGGGCGGGGACAGTTCGCCGCGCATGATTGCCTTCCAGGCGCGGATCGAGTTCTGACATCGACTACCATGAAGGCGATGCGTGTTTTGACAGCAGCGGAGATGCAGGCGTGCGACCGGGTGACGACGGAGCGATTCGGCGTGCCGTCGCTGGCGCTGATGCGGAAGCGCGGCCGAGGCTGTGGCGCACTTTGCGCGGGAGCGGTTTCCGCAGGCACGCAAGGTGACTGTGCTGTGCGGGCGCGGCAACAACGGCGGCGACGGGCTGATGACAGCGCGGATGCTGGCGACGGCGGGACTGAAGGTGACGACGATCCTGTTGGGCGCGCCGGATGGGCTGGCGGGCGATGCGGCGGCGGCGTGGCGCGAGATGACGGGGACCGCGCAGGGCATGGTTCTGGTGGTGCGCGCGGCGGAAGAGCTGGCGCAGCACAATTCCGCTCTGCAAACGGATCTGATCATTGACGCGGTGGTGGGGACGGGGTTCACGCCGCCGCTGCGCGGGCTGGCGCTGGCGGCGCTGGAGTGGATGAAGGCGAGTGCGGCGCCTGTTCTGGCGCCGATTCTGGCGGTTGATCTGCCTTCGGGATGGCCGGCGGATTCGACCGAGGCGGCGTTTGCGAGGGGCCGGTGTTTCCGGCCGATGCGGTGATTACGTTCACGTCGCCGAAGCCGGCGCATGTGTTTGGGCAACTGACGCGGCGATGGGATCAGCCGGTGGTGGTGGCGCCGATCGGGTCGCCGGATGCGGCGATTGTTTCGGAACAAGGACTCACGTGGGCGGGCGCATCGCATGCGCTGGTGGAGACGCCGCGCGCTGCGGATTCGAACAAGGGAAAATTTGGCCACGTGCTGGTGGTGGGCGGCGCGTTTGGAACGGCGGGCGGCAAGGCGGGCGCTCCCGCGATGGCTTCGCTGGCCGCACTGCGCGCGGGCGCGGGGCTGGTGACGGCGGCGGTTCCTGCGACGGTGCTGGGGCCGGTGGCGGGGTTTGCGGCGGAGCTGATGACGACGGCCGCTGCCAGCGACCGCGGGCGGCGAGATTGCGGCGCGGGGATTGACGGCGGAGTTTTTTGAAGAGCTGACCAAGGGCATGACCGTGCTGGCGATTGGGCCGGGGATGGGACAGGGCGCGGGTGCGCTGAAGTTTCTCTCCGGACTTTTGGATGCGAGCAATTTGCCAGTGGTGATGGATGCGGACGCGTTGAACCTGATTGCGGCGCATGCGCCGTTGTTGAAAAAGCTGAGCAGGATGGGCGCGGCGGGCGGACGCTGGTGCTGACGCCGCATCCGGGCGAGATGGCGCGGCTGGCGGAAACGACGACGGAGGAGGTGCAGGCGCGGCGGCTGGATGTGGCGCGCGGATTTGCGCAGAAGCATCATGTAACGCTGGTGCTGAAGGGCGCGCGGACATTGATTGCGCATCCCGATGGGAGCGTGGCGGTGAATACGAGCGGCAACCCGGCGATGGCCAAGGGCGGCAGCGGCGACATGCTGACAGGATTGATGGCGGGGCTGCTGGCGCAGTTTGCGGACGAACGCGCGCGCGCGGTGGAGGCGGCGGTGTATCTGCATGGGCTGGCGGCGGACTTTGCGGTGCGCGAGGCGGATGAGCACACGCTGCTGGCGACCGATACGCTGCGCGCATTTTCTCAGGCTTTTCGCTTTCGCTCGCGCGGGGCCAGCGGGTATGTTTGCGTTGCAGGGGCACTGCCTGCAGGCACTGCGTGCGGCAGCCCCCTGTGAGGTTTGAGAATGACCAGCGTTTCGTCCGTAGCCGAAGGCAGGAAGCACGAGTTCACCACGCAGAGCGGCGCGGACACGATTGACGTGGGGCGCAAGCTGGCGGCGCTGCTGCGGCCGCCGCAACTGCTGCTGCTGCAGGGCGACCTGGGCACGGGCAAGACGACGCTGGTGAAGGGCATTGCGCAGGCGCTGGACGCGGCCGATCCCGATGAGGTGACGAGCCCGACGTTCACGCTGCTGCATGAGTACGAGGGCACGCAGGACGGCAGGCCGGTGAAGCTCTATCACCTGGATGTGTACCGGCTGGAAGGCGAGCGGCAACTGGAGACGCTGGGGCTGGATGAGCTGCTGACGCCGGATGCGCTGGTGCTGGTGGAGTGGGGCGAGAAGTTCAAAAGCATCCGGAAGAAGGCGACGGGTGAGATTGCGATTGTCTCGACCGGCGGCGATGCGCGGCGGATTACGGTGACGCTGAAGGACTGACCACCTGCGGTGGGGCGGCCCTTGCTTCTGACAAACGCTGAAGGACTGAATCCCTGCGGCGGGCAGACTCATTTCTGACAATCGAGCGCAGGCCTTGATATGCTTCGACGCATGGGATGCCGGGGAGTGCGCGGATTTGCCGTGAGCTTGGCGCTGATGGCTGCGGGGGTTGTGTGTGCGCCGGCGCAGACGAAGACTCCGATCGCGAGCCCGGCCCATGCGGTGGTGCATCACCATGCCAGCAAGAAAGCCGCACCGGCGACGATCGAAGTGATCAACGGGACCTCGGTGCATACGCAGAGCTTTCCCGAAGATGCGCGCGGCGGCAAGGTTGTGGGGAACGAGGCGAGCATTCGCGTGCTGAACGGGACGAGCTGGAGCACGGCGACCTTTGAGCCGCAGCGCACGCGGAAGAGCGTGCAGGCGCGGGGCGTGACGCAAGTGAATATTCTGAACGGGACCCAGACCTCGACGAAGGTCTTCAAGGGCGGCGTGCCGCCGGCGCACAAAGGCGCGGCGCAAAAGGGGCATCAGCCGGTGGTGATTGGCATGGAGTCCGTGGACGGAAAGACGGCGATCGCGGGTTCAGACGCGAGCCTGAGTTCGAGGAAAGTGGTGGTGGGTGTGGAGTCCTCGGACTCGGTGAAGGCGGTGCAGCCGCCCGCGCCGAAAGGGCGTCCGAAGCGCGCGCCGTATCATCCTGCGCATACCGCTCCGAAATCGCAATAACTAGAAACCCATGATGTTGTAGCCGCAGTCGACGTAGATGACTTCGCCGGTGATGGCGCCGGAGAGGTCGCTGGCGAGGAAGAGCGCGGCGCCGCCGACTTCAAGCTGATCGACGTTGCGATGCAGCGGGGCGCGCTCGGCGTGGGAGCGCATCATCTCGCTGAGGTCGCCGACGCCGCGGGCGGCGAGGGTCTTGATGGGACCGGCGGAGATGGCGTTGACGCGAATGTTTTTGGAGCCGAGGTTCCAGGCGAGATAGCGGACGGTGGATTCGAGGCCCGCCTTGGCGACGGCCATCACGTTGTAGTTGGGCACGACTTTCTCGGCGGCGTAGTAGCTGAGGGTCATGATGCTGCCGCCCTCGGTCATGAGCGGCGCGGCGGCGCGGGTGACGGCGATGAGCGAGTAGACGCTGACGTCGAGCGCGATGCGGAAGCCTTCGCGGGTGGTGTTGATGAACTCGCCGCGCAGGTCGGCGGCGGGCGCGTAGGCCACGGCGTGGACGAGGATGTCGAGCTTGCCGTATTGCTCTTTGAGCGCGGCGAAGAGGGTGTCGATCTCGGTGTCGGCGGAGACGTCGCACTGGAAGCCGGAGGCGCCGGGGAGATCCTGGATGAGGCCTTCGGCTTCGAGCTTCATGCGCTCGTTCTGGTAGCAGATGGCGAGGGTTGCGCCGGCCGCGTGCAGCTTTTGGGCGATGCCCCAGGCGATGGAACGCTTGTTGGCCAGCCCGAAGACTACGGCCGTCTTACCTGCCAGATCGATCATGCTTTTTCAGTTCCTCCAAAGCCCACACCTAATCGGATTTGATGCCGGATCACCGTTCCTTAGAATATCAGCCGGTTGCGGTCTCAGCCGCCGAGATCGACGAGCTGGACCTGGCCGACGGGGCGGCCGAGGAAGCGGGAGCCGAGGCGCTCGAATTTTTCCACAGAGTCGGTGGCGAAGCAGGCGATTTGTGGTTGGCGCTGCAGGTGCTTCAGATGAGGGCGGCGTCGGCGCTGGCCGTTGATGAGATGGACGGCGGCGTCGGCGGCGGATTCGGCGGAGTCGATGACGCGCATGCCGGCGGGGACGGCGCGCTCGATGAGCGGGCGCAGAAGCGGGTAATGGGTGCAGCCCAAGACTAGGGTGTCGGGGTTCATGCCCTGCGCGGCGGCTCGGCGTTGAGTTCGTCGAGATAGACGCGCACAACTTGGTCGGTGACGGTGTGCGTCGGTCCAGCCTTCTTCGACGAGCGGGACGAGGAGCGGGCAGGCTTTCTCGAGGGCGCGCAGGCCGCGCTGCGGTGCAGGCCTCGCGATAGGCGTGGCTGTGCACGGTGGCGTCGGTGGCGATGACGAGTACGTCGTCGCTGGCGGAGGCGGCGCGGGCGGCGGTTGCGCCGGGCTCGATGACGCCGAGGACGGGGACGGAGACGGCGTCCTGAATGGCGTCGAGGGCGAGCGCGCTGGCGGTGTTGCAGGCGATGACGAGGAAGTCGGCGCCCTGTTCGCTGACCAGGAACTGGGCGCTCTCGACGGCGTAGCGGGCGATGGTGCGGCGCGACTTGGAGCCGTAGGGCAGGCGGGCGGTGTCGCCGATGAAGGCGAAGCGGGCCGCGGGCATGCGATTGACGAGGGCGCGGAGGACGGTGAGGCCGCCGAAGCCGGAGTCGAAGACGCCGATGGTGGGGATGCTGATTCTGGGTGTGCTCATTGCGTTGGACCTTGGGTGGTGGGTACGGCGTCGGCGGTGAGGTAGGTGCGGGTGAGGTCGGCGTGGCCGGCGAGGTTGGGGCGGGGCTGGCCGTCGACGAGGAAACGGACTTCGGCGACGTGGGGCAGGTTGGCGCGGAGGGTTCCGCAGATGGAGAGAACCGTAAGGGTCTCGGTTTCGAGGCCCGAGGGATGGCTGGCGGCGAAGGCGGCGGTGAGATTGACGACGGCGAGCTGGGCGTCGGGGTCGCCGGAGCTCTTGGCGTCTGGCGCGGGCAGCAGGAAGACCTGGGCGATGCCGGCGGCTCCGCCGGTGACGGGATGGGCCGCGCCGGGCTGGGCGTAGAGGTCGAGCAGACGACCGAGGATGACGCGGGCGCGGGAGTTGGGGTCGGCGGGCAGGGGCAGGGACTGTACTTCTGTGAGCAGGGAGCCGTCGGCGTCGTTGGCGACGAGGAGGGTGGCTTGCTCGTCGGGTGCGACGACGGGAGCCTGGGTGGGTGCGGAGTCTTCTCCCGCGAGGAGGCGCTGATGGGCGCGCTGGCGCAGGTGCCAGAGCACGCCGCCCATAATGAGCGCGGCGGCGAGGAGCACGAAGAAGAGGACTTTCTGGTAGCGGGGAATCATGGCTGATTCGGCCCCGTGCGATCGGGATCGGAGCGCCAGGCGAGGATGGCGGCGGCGAGGGCTTCTGCCACGCGGGCCTGGTAATCGGCGTTGTCGGGCTCGGCGGTGACGGCGCCGTTGGGGCCGCGCTCGGGCGCGAGCTCAACGGCGAGAGCGGGGCAGGTCATGCTGTCGACGGCGATGAGCGCGGTGCGGCTGAGGGTGACGTTGAAGCCGCCCTGGCGCAGCGCGGCGTTGAGCGAGCCGGCGAGGGCGATGCTGCGCGCGACGGATGCCGATTGCGCGGTCTTCCAGGGGAGGAAGCGCCTGGGTGGCGTGGGCGCGAGCGAGGACGTGAACAGATGGAGGCCGTTGCCGCTCTCTGTGGCATGAAGGCTGAGGCAGGCTTCGGCGCGGGCGTGGTTGGCGATGGCGGCGCGGCGGTCGGGGTCGAGGGTCTCGTCGGACTCGCGGGTGGTGACGACGGCGATGCCGCGTGCGGCGAGCAGCGAGCGGAGGCGAACGCTGAGGGCGAGGGTCGCGGTCTTTTCCATCTGGCCGCTGGCGAGGCGGCCGCCGGTGTCGTCGCCGCCGTGGGCCGCGTCGAGCACGACAACGAAGCGGGCTGCGGGCACGGCCTGGGCAGAGGTCGTGCTGCAGGCTGCGGCGAGCCCGAGCACCCATCCCAGCGAGACCGGGAGCACCCCTCTGCGAGTTGTGTTGGGTTTGCGGAGCAACTTACTCCATTGCATAGATCGTCAAAGCGCTTAGCAGGCCGGGCCGTGGCTGCCGCGTTCAGGGTCGATTGTATCGCAGGGGCGGATGCCGGATTGGGCACTCGGCCGTGTTTGATGATGTGACAATCGGATGACAACCACAGGGCGCGGGGCGTCTATCAACCGTGCTACCATCGGCTTCGATCTCTGGATGCCTGGAATGAGAACGCAATCGGATCGGCGTGCATGCTTCTCTCGCGGGCGGTGCGGCTCTTCTTTGCCGGCCCGCGCGGGATGGGTCTGTCTGGGGATTCTGCTGGCTGCGGGCGCGATGGCCGCGGCGCAGGACGACCCGCTCAATAAAGTACATGTGACGCCGCCGCCCACTGCGACCCCGGCTACAGGCGCGCCGGCTGGAGCGCAGCCTGCTCCGCTGACCGGCGATGCCGCGGGACGTGCGCGGCCCGGTGCGCTGATCCGCATGAATGTGGACCTGGTGCTGGTGCCGGTGACGGTGACCGACCCCATGAACCGGCTGGTGACAGGGCTGGAGCAGGAAGACTTTCAGGTGTATGAGAACAACAGCGAGCAGAAGATTACGAGCTTTGCCAGCGAGGATGCGCCGGTGTCGATCGGCGTCATCTTCGATCTTTCGGGCTCGATGACGTCGAAGCTGATCCGCGCGCGGGACTCGATTCTGCAGTTCATCAAGACGGCGAACCCGGAGGACGAGTTTTTTGTGATCGGGTTCAACGACCGGCCGGAGCTGATCGAGGACTTTACCAGCTCGACCGACGACATTGAGGCGCGGCTGGCGACGGTGCGCAGCGGGCATCGCACGGCCCTGCTGGATGCGATCTACTATGGCATTGAAAAGATGAAAGAGGCCAAGCACGAGCGCAAGGCGCTCCTCGTGGTCTCAGACGGCGGCGACAACCGCTCGCGCTACACAGAGGGCGAGGTGCGGGCGCAGGTGCGCGAGGCGGATGTGGAGATTTATTCGATCGGCATCTTCGACCCCTATGCGGCGACGCCCGAGGAGCGCACCGGCCCGACACTTCTGAACGACCTGAGCGAGGAGACGGGCGGACGGCTGTATCGCGTGGACGACATTGCCGAGATGGGCGACATTGCCGAGAAAATCTCGACCGAGCTGCGCAACCAGTACGTGATCGGGTACCGGCCCAAGAACATGAGCCAGGATGGCAAGTGGCGTAAATTAAAGGTGAAGCTCAATCCTCCATCGGGATTGCCGCCGCTTACCGTTCATGCCCGCACCGGCTACTATGCGCCTTTGCAATAACGCTCTTTTTGCTCTTGTGTTGTGTGCAATGGCGCTGCCGCTCTGTGCGCAGCAGCCCCCCGCCAAGCCCACACAGCCCCCCGCGCCTTCTCTCACCGAGGATCGCGACCCGGTGCGTTCGCCGGATGCCGCGCCAAACGGCTCCGCCGGGCCGCTGAAGAAAGAAGCGGGCGAAGGCTACATTCTGCGCACCAATGTGGAAGAGGTGGTGCTGAACGCGACGGTGCTGGAAGGCACAAAGCTGGTACAGGACCTGAAGAAGGAAAACTTCGAGGTCACCGAAGACGGGGTGAAGCAGACGATCCTGAGCTTTCAGCACACCGATCTGCCGGTGTCGATCGGGCTGGTGATCGACAACTCGGGATCGATGTCGCGCAAGCGGCCGGCGGTGAACAAGAGCGCGCTCGATCTGATTGAGGCTTCGAATCCGCAGGATGAGGCGTTTGTGGTGAACTTCTCCGACGAGGCGTTCATCGACCAGGACTTTACCTCGAGCGTGAGCAAGCTGCGCGACGGGCTGGGGCACATTGAGTCGCGCGGGGGCACGGCGCTCTATGACGCGGTGGTGGCCTCGGCGGACAAGCTGGTCGCAGACGGCAAACGGCCCAAGCAGGTGATCGTGATTATCACGGACGGCGAAGACAATGCGTCAACGCTGACGCTGGAGCAGACGATTCGCCGGGTGCAGCAGCTGAGCGGGCCGGTGATTTATTCGATTGGACTGCTGTTTGGCGACGATATGACGCGCTCCGAAGCGCGGCACGCGCGGCGGGCGCTGGAGATGCTGTCGGGCGAGACTGGCGGCATGGCGTTTTTCCCCAAGACGATTGAGCAGGTGGACCAGATTGCAGCCGAGGTGGCGCGCGATATTCGCAGCCAGTACACGATCGGGTATCGCTCGACCAAGCCGACCACGGAGCCAGGTTTCCGGCGCGTGGTGGTGACGGCCAGCGCGCCGGGGATGGGCAAGCTGGACGTGCGGACGCGCACGGGATACTTCCCGGTGGCGCGGGTGCCGAAGAAGTCGAGCGGGCAGTGAGCGCGCGGCGCGGCTGCGCGCGATAAACTGGAACCTGATCTCTCAGGAGCCAGAACCCTAGCAATGTCTGATTACAAGTACTCAACGCTTGCCGTGCATGCGGGGCAGCATCCCGATCCGCAGACGGGCGCCGTGAATGTGCCCGTGTATCTTTCGTCGACGTTTGAACTGACCGGCATCGGCACGGACCGCGGCTGGGATTACACGCGTGCCGGCAACCCGACGCGCGACCGGCTGGAAGCTGCGCTGGCGGCGCTCGAGGGCGGCACCAGCGGGCACGCATTTGCCAGCGGCATGGCGGCGATTCATGCGCTGGTGGCGATGCTGCGCGCGGGCGACCATATCGTGAGCTCGCGCGATGTATATGCGGGCACAGTGCGGCTGTTCGACCAGATCATCTCCGGCTACGGCATCGAGATCACGTATGTGGACATCGAGCGACCTGAAGGCTGTGGAAGCGGCGATGCGGCCGAACACCAAGCTGGTGCATATTGAGTCGCCGAGCAATCCGCTGATGGTGCTGACGGACATTGCCGGCGTGGCGAAGATTGCGCACGCGCGCGGCGTGGAAGTGAGCGTGGACAACACGTTCATGTCGCCGGCGCTGCAGAGCCCGCTGGAGCTGGGCGCGGACATCGTGATGCATTCGACGACGAAATATCTCAACGGTCACTCGGACGGCATCGGCGGCGCGCTGATCGGGTCAAAGCCGGAGCACAAGGATCGGTTTCTGCTGGTGCAGAAAGCGAGCGGCGGGGTGCTTTCGCCGTTCGACTGCTACCTTGTGCTGCGCGGGATCAAGACGATGCCGCTGCGCATCAAGCAGCACGAGGAGAATGGGCGCGCGGTGGCGGAGTTTCTGTCGACGCATCCCAAGGTGATCAAGCTCGCGTATCCGGGGTTGAAGAGCCATCCGCAGCATGAGCTGGCGGTGCGGCAGCAGAAGGGCTTTGGCTCGATGATGAGCTTCGAGGTCAAGTCGCGCGAAGAGGCGGCGCGGTTTCTGGCGGCGATCAAAATTTTCCTGAACGCGGAGTCGCTGGGCGGGGTGGAGTCGCTGGCATCGCACTCGGCGACGACCACGCACGCCTCAGTGAGCGCGGAGACGCGCGCGGAGATGGGCATCACGGAAGGGCGCATTCGCCTGTCGATCGGCATCGAGGACAAGGACGATTTGATTGCCGACCTCGACCAGGCGCTGGCTGCGGTGTAGACGATGCTGGTGCTGGGCGTGGACACTTGCGGGCCCACGGGCACGGTGGCGCTGGCGCGGGTGGATGCCGATTCGGTGGAGCTGCTGGGGCAGACGGAGCTGGCGGGGCCGAGCTATTCTGCCACGCTGGTGGCGGCGATTGGCGCGCTGCTGGCGGAGGCTGGGACCAACCTCAAAAATCTGGGCGCGATTGTCGCCGTCCACGGGCCGGGGAGTTTTACCGGCGTGCGCGTAGGGCTGGCTGCGGTGAAGGGATTGGCGGAGCCGGGCGCGACGCCGGTGGCTTCGGTTTCGCGGCTGGCGGTGCTGGCACACCGGGCTGGCGCGGCTTCGGCGGCGCTCGATGCGCATCGGAGCGAGGTGTTTCTGCGCGTGTGCACGGAGGGCGGCGAGGCCTGGGAGCTGCTGGCGGGGGCTGCGGAGCTGGCTACGCTCGATCTCCCAAGCGGGCCGGTGGCTGTATGCGATGAGACTGCGGCTGCTCTGCTGACGACGGCTTGGGTTGAGAGCGAGCTGGAGATGACGGCTGCGCCCACGGCGGCGGATGCGATTGGGCTGGCGGCTCCGCTCATTCGCGCGGGGCAGTTTGTCGATCTGGCGCTTCTGGATGGGCACTATCTGCGGCGGTCGGACGCGGAGATTTCGGGCGGGACGGCGCAGCAAAGATGACGGCCGCGCGGTTTCCGATTCGGGCGATGACCAAGGACGACATTGACGCCGTGATGGCGCTGGCCGAGCGGGTGGAGCACGCGCCGCATTGGCCGCGCGCCACCTATGGGGCGATGCTTGATAGCGGGTTGGATGCAGCGTTGACGCCGCGGCGGATTGTGCTGGTGTCTGAAAATGGAACATCGGGCGCGGTGGCGGGGTTTGCGATTGCGAGTGTGACGGCTCCCGAGGCGGAGCTTGAGTCGATTGCGGTGGCTCCGGAGTTTCAGCGGGCGGGCGTGGCGCGGGGGCTTGTTGAGGCGGTCGCACGCGCGCTTCGCAAGGCCGAAGTGACGGAGATCCTGCTCGAGGTGCGGCCTTCGAATGCGGCTGCACTGGGGCTTTACCGGGCTCTGGGCTTTACTGAAACCGGACGCCGGACGGGCTACTATGCTGATCCGGTGGAGGATGCGCTGGTGCTGCGGCTGAGGCTTGACTGATGGGACGAGCAGCGTCCCGATTGTGACCCGCGTCACGCTCGATGGGTTAATTCCCGAAATTCCACAGACAGACGCAGCTTTGCCACGCTTGGCCCTTGCGGGGAGCGGCACCGGAGAGCTATATGTAAATGTTCCGTGAACTAGCTCCACAGACAGCGGAGGTGCTTGATGGATGAGATAAAGGACTCAACGCTGGGCGAAGAAGTTGATCGCCTGCAGGCGGAACATCGCCGTTACGCTCAGCGGCTCGACGACTTGATTCAGAAGCCCTACCTCTCCGAGGACGAACAGCTCGAAGAGGTGCGCCTGAAGAAGCTGAAACTCCACGCCAAGGACCTGATCTACGCTCTGGAACACCGCTCGGCGGTTCTGGCGTAGGCTCTCAAGGGACTCGGCGACAAGCAGGCGATTGGTGGGCCGGCGGCGCAAGCCGCACCGAAGTGAGGCCCTGCGCGTTGGGTGTGCGCTGCGGCGGAGGAATTCAACCGTATAATCGTTGGGGACCATGGTTCGTGACGGTTACATATACGGTTTGAGTCTTTTGGTGGTTGCGGGCCTGGTGGCATGGGCAACGCATGGCTGGGCATGGGCGTCGCTGCCTGTGCTTCTCGCGCTCTTCTTTCTCTGGTTTTTCCGCGATCCGGAGCGGCTGGTGCCTGCGGGCGCGGGGCTGATTGTGTCTCCGGGCGACGGGCTGGTGACTGAAACGGTCACAATCTCGACGCCGGACGGCGCGCGGCAGCGCATCAGCATCTTTCTCAGCGTGTTTGACGTGCATGTGAACCGGTCGCCGATTGCCGGCATCCTGACCCAGGTGCGCTACCAGAAGGGCCAGTATCTGAATGCCATGAATCCCGCGTCGGCTGACCGCAACGAGCAGAATATTGTGACGGTGCGCGGCGAGGGGATCGAGGTCACTTTCAAACAAATTGCGGGGCTGCTGGCGCGGCGGATTGTGTTCAATCTGGCCGAGGGCGGCAGCGTGGAGCGCGGGCAGCGCGTGGGGCTGATCAAGTTCGGCTCGCGCGTGGATGTGATTGTGCCGGCCGAAGCGGTGCTGCAGGTGAAGGTGGGCCAGCGGGTGCGCGGCGCGGCGAGCATTCTGGCGGCAATGCCTGAGGCAGTTGCGGCGGTGGGCGTGCCGATGACGCTGCGCGCGGCGAGCGCCAAGGCGCTGCCGGATGAACCGCAGGGAGCGCGGGCATGAGCCAGCGCGATCCGGTGCAGGCGCGGGCCAATGCGCAGGCGCGGCTGCGGCGCGGGATGTTTCTGCTGCCTTCGCTGTTTACGGCGGGCAATATCGGCGCGGGCTACTTCTCGATTATGCAGACGATCGCGGCGATCCGAGCCAACAGCGGCAACGCGGAGATGCACCTGGACTGGGCCGCGATTGCGATTCTGTTTGCGATTCCGTTTGACGCGCTGGATGGACGCATCGCGCGGATGACGAATACGTGCAGCGATTTCGGCAAGGAACTGGATTCGCTGGCGGACGTGATCACGTTTGGGGTTGCGCCGAGTTTGCTTGCGTTTGTGTGGGGCTTTCAGTTTCTGCCGGACTCGATCAATCCGGTGCTGCGCCAGCACCTCGTCCAGGCGGGCGGATTCTTCTGCTTTCTTTATCTGATTGGCGGAGCGTCGCGGCTGGCGCGGTTCAACATCAGCCACGATGCGCTGCCGCGCAATCCTGGACGGCCCGATCGCAAGTATTTTGTAGGCATGCCGATTCCGGCGGCGGCGGGATTGCTGGCGTCGGTGGTGCACTACTTCTACGGGATTCCGGTGCAGGCGTGGTGGGTGGCGATTCCGTGGCTGGTGCTGGTGGGGCTGAGCGGTTTCCTGATGGTGAGCACGTGGCGGTTCTGGTCGGGCAAGGAGATCAACCTGTCGCGGAGCCATCCGTTTCAGTTGTTGTTTGTGCTGGCGATCGTGCTCTATGTGATGGTGCGCTATTCGAACGTGGTGCTGATGGCGCTGGCGCTGGTGTACATGTTCTCGGGCATCTGGGCGCGCGCGATGTATTCGTGGTCGCGGCGGCGGAGACGGCCGGGCGTGCCGGCGGGCTCTGCGGCGGAACCTGATCCGGCGACGCACGCGTAGGATTCTGGCCTAAGATTCATGCAAGAAGAGGAGTTTTGTGTACAAGATTGCGATTGCCGGCGCGTCGACGCTGCTGGGCAAGGAACTGAAGGATGTGCTCTCCGACTCGCCGCTGGCCGCGGCGAGCTTTGTGCTGCTGGATGAAAGCGATGCGCTGGGGCAGTTGGACCAGGTGGGCGATGAGGTCACGTTTGTGCAGCCGATTACGCCGGATGCCTTTGACCGCGCGGACTTCACGTTTTTCTGCGGCTCGGAGGAGATGACGCATCGGCACTGGAAGCGGGCGCTTGAGGCGGGATCGACGGTGCTCGATCTCTCGGGCGCGCTGGATCGCGAGGCGGGCGTGCTGGTGCGCGCGCCGTGGGTTGCCACGGAGGATGTGAGCGCGGACCTGTTTACGCCGGCGATTGTGCCGGCACATGCGGCGGCGCTGGCGCTGGCTCTGGTGATGGAGCGGCTGCAGAGAGCGTGCCGGTGCGCACGGCGTATGCCACGGTGCTGCTGCCGGCCAGCGAGTTTGGCCGCGGGGCGATGGACGAGCTGCATCAGCAGACGGTGAATCTGCTGAGCTTTCAGACGCTGCCACGGGCGATCTATGACGCGCAGGCGGCGTATAACCTGCTCTCCGGGCTGGGTGAGAATGCGACGGCGAGCATGAGCTGCGGTGGAGGCGCGGGTGCGGCGGCACTTTGCCGCGCTGGCGGGGAACCGCTGGCCGGCGCTGAGCCTGCAGGCGATTCTTGCGCCGACGTTTCATGGGCATGCGTTTTCGATTGCGGTGGAGCTGCAGCGGCCGGTGGAGATAACGGCTCTCGAAGAGGCGCTGAGCAGCGATCACCTGGATCTGGTGCTCGAGGATACGGATTCACCTTCAAACCTGGCGGCGACGGGGCAGAATGACGTGTTGGTGCGGCTGCGGCCCGAGGTGGGGCGGAATCCGGCGGAGGCCAGCCGCATCTGGCTGTGGGCGGCGAGCGACAATCTGCGTCTGCATGCGCTGAATGCCCTGGAGTGCGCGATGGAGCTGCGGCGGCTTAGGCCGCAGGGAACGGTTCAGTAAGAAGCGGGGAATGCGGTGCGGGCGCAATATCACTCGAGAAAAACGCCGCGCGGTGAATACGTCTGGGACGTTCGCCGGTTGGTTGTACTGGCGCAGGCGCTTCCGGTGCAACGCGTGCCGCTCCATGCTATTCGCGAGTTGGATGAGCCGTATTGGGAGCACGAAGGCGGCGGACCCTTCACATGCCGCGATGTGGCTGACCATGCGCGGTTGATGGAGCAGTGCAGTCTTGATTTCCCCGTGATTCTCTCAAGCGATGGGCGCGTGATGGATGGCATGCATCGCGTCTGCAAGGCGCTGCTGCTAGGGCGGGATACGATCGATGCGGTGCAGTTTGCCGAGGACCCGCAACCGGATTTCATCGACGTGGATCTCGATAGTCTGCCTTACGAAGACATCGATGCCTCATAGCCGGCTACGACCGCAGGGGGCCGTGCAGTGAGAAGCCAGTAAATAGTAAGACAGATTTCTCGGGTAAGACGATTATCGAATGATCTTACTTTACAATTTATGCTTACTTTTGCTACGGTGTAAGCCATGGCGAAGACCTACGCGACATTTTCGAGCAAAGGGCAGCTGGTGATCCCGGCGGCCATTCGCGAACAGTGGGGATCGAGCCCGGAACACGCGTGGCGATCCACCAGGAAGGAAGCCGAGTGATTCTGGAGCCGGAGACGCTGGCGGCGAAGCTGCGAAATGATCGAGAAGATGCGCGGCATTACGGCTGACCTGCCTTCCGGTACTGACCTGCTGCTTGAAGAGCGGCGGCGGGAGCGGGAACGGGAACGGACCGAGGAAGGCTGGTAAGAAGTCCATGACGGTCTACATTTTTGACTCATCGGCGCTGATCCGCTACGTCGATGGGGAGGCGGGTGCGAGAGCGGGTAAAGCACTATTATTCGAATGCGTTGCTGGGCGAGCCAGAGGGGTGCATCTCCGCTGTGCAATGGGGCGAAGTGGCAGGAAATCTCGGCGCGGCGGGCCGAATGCAGCACGTGCGATGGAGCATGCCTAAGCAGCCTGTTGCGGGCGAGGTGGAGATTGTGCCGGCAACCGCGGAACGTGCAGTGCACGGGCTGGAATCTACAAAGTCGAGAAGAAACTAGGATATGCCGACGCGTTTGCGCTTGAGCTGGCGAACGAATCGCATGATCGCGTGCTGGTGACGGCGGATTATGGCTTCAAGAACATAGAAACCCTGGTCAGCATCGAGTTTTTAGCGGCGAAATAACTCTGGCTTTCTGCTATCTCTCAGCGGCATCGGGACCAGAGCTGCTCGATGTAGGCGTCGGTCATGCCGGCGATGTAATCGGCGACGGTGCGGGCGAGGCCTTCGGTGGGAATCTGCGACTGATGATCTTCGGGGAGCAGGCTGGGGTCGGCGATGAGCGCGGCGAAGAGTTCGGTTACGACGATTCGGCGTGGCGATGAATCTCTTCCATGCCGGGTGAGTTGTAAAAGTTGGCATAGAGGAATGCTTTGGCTTGGGCCCGCTCGGCTTCAACGGCGGGGCTGAGCTCGGCGAGACGGTTGGGCGCGCTGCGGATGTCGTCGAGAGTTTGGCGCCGATGGCGGCGACGGCGGCGCGGACCTGGCTCATCAAATCCGTGACGAGGGCGTTGAGCATGCGTGCCAGGGTCTCGTTGAGCGCGACCTTCTCCGGCGCGGCGGGAAATTCCTGAACAACTGAATTGTGGAAACGGCGGAAGAGGGGCACGCCGCCGCGGACCTGTGCGAGGGAGAGGATGCCGGAGCCGAGGCCGTCGTCGAGGTCGGCGGTGAGGTAGGCGATTTCGTCGGCGAGATCGATGAGCTGCGCTTCGAGAGGCGGGAACTGGCCGAGGAAGTAGTCGGCGAGCTCGGGATGGGCGCTGGCGGCATAGTCGCGCGAGTGCTTGATGATGCCTTCGCGGACGGCGAGGGTGAGGTTGAGGCCGCGGAAGGCGGGCGAGCGCTCTTCGAACCAGGTGACGATGCGCAGGGCGTGGAGATTGTGATCGAAGCCGAGGCCGTGAGCGTGGAGGGCGCGGTCGAGGGCCTTTTCTCCGGCGTGGCCGAAGGGCGGATGGCCGATGTCGTGGGCAAGGGCGAGGGCTTCGGCCAGCTCGGCATTGAGGCCGAGGGCATGGGCCAGGGTGCGGGCGATCTGTGTGACTTCGAGGGTGTGGGTGAGGCGGCTGCGGAAATGATCGCTGGGGGGATCGTCGGGCAGGCGGGAGAAGACCTGGGTTTTGCCAGCGAGGCGGCGGAAGGCGCGGGCATGGAGGACGCGGGCGGCGTCTCGGGCGAATGGCGTGCGATAAGGGTGGGGCGGCTCGGCGTGAGCGCGCTCTGTGAGCGGACCGGAGCCGGGGACGGCGATGCCCGAGGGCAGGACGATGGATGAGATGGATGCTGGCATGGCGGTGGGTCCCGTTCTGGTTATACCGCAGGCAGACGCTTAGAACGGTGATGGACAACGGGCGCGGGCCGGGAGTACCATCCAGCCGGATTTGCGAGGAGCCGCGCCGAAGGCTGCAAACAGGGCGCGCGGAGGACTGGCACTACGACTGTAGAAATGTTGGAACCCAAAGCAGGAGGTAGCCATGCACACAACGAATCGGCTGGCGCTGGTGGTGTTGGCGCTGGGAGCGGGTTTCCTTTCCGGGTGCGACCGGCACTCGACGAAAGAGGTTTATTACCTGGTGGCGGCGAACCAGCAACTGCCCTACTGGCAGACGGCCGCGGCGGGGTTTAACCGGGCGGCTGCGCTCTACAAGGTGACGGCGAACGTGGTGGGTCCGCCGAACTATGACCCGCAGGCGGAATTGGCGGAGCTGCAGAAGGCGGTCGCAGCAAAGCCATCGGGCATTCTGATCTCGGTGGCGGACGTGGCTGTTTTGCAGCCGGAGATTGACGCGGCGGTGAGCGCGGGGATTCCGGTGATCACGATGGATTCGGACGCCGCGGGCAGCCATCGGCTGTACTTCATCGGGACGAACAATCTGGAAGCGGGCCGCCTGGGCGGCAGGCGGCTGATTGAAAAACTCGGTGGGCACGGCAACGTGGTGTTCTTCACGCTGGCGGGTCAGCCGAATATCGAGGACCGGCTGAAGGGCTTCAAGGACGTTCTGGAGACGCGGCCGGACATCAAGATTGTGGACACGATCGACACCAAGAGCGATGCGCGCGTGGCCTTTGACCAGGCGCAGCAGATGCTGGCGCTGACGGGGCCGAAGAGGATCGACGCGTTTGTGTGTCTGGAGTCGGCGAGCGGCAAGCCGGTGTCGGATGCGATCAAGCGGGCACGGCAGCTCGCGCGTGTTGATTGCGTGGGACGCGAACCCGGATACGCTGGACGGGATCAAGGCGGGGACGATTGACTCGACCATTGCGCAGAAGCCGTTCACGATGGGCTACTACGGGCTGAAGGCGCTGGACGAGGTGTTTCACGCGCCGCCGCAGAACCTGAACAAGGACTATCAGTGCCGACCCGTTCTCGCCGTATCCGGTGTTTGTGGACACGGGAACATCGCTGATGGACAAGAACAACGTGGATCTGTATATCGCGTCGGCGGCGCAGGCGAAGTAAGGCTCGCGGCGATTGCGGCGCTCAAAACAAATGACGGCGGCATCTCGAAAGAGAGGCCGCCGTTTTATTTGCCGGCGTATGTGCGATTCTATTCGGGCTTGGAGGAGCCGGAGATGCTGTCTTCCTTGGCGAGCTTGACGCGCGCGCTTTCGAGTTTGTGCTGGAGCTTGGCGACGTCGGCGGGCTCGACATCGGCGGCGGCTGAGCGCGCGAACTCGGTGAGAGAGAGCTGCCATTGCGCGGCGGCGAGGCGAATGCGACCCGTCTTCTCGTAGAGATCGCCGAGATGCTCGTGGACGGTGGCATCGGTCTGGTCGCGCTCGACGGCCTGGCGGAGATTTTCTTCCGCGAGCTCGTACTGGCCGAGCTTGAAGTAGGCCCAGCCGAGCGAGTCGAGATAAGCGCCGTTCATCGGCTCCTGATCGACGGCCTTGCGAATGTACTGCACAGCCTCAGGCAGCTTGAGGCCCTTGTCCGCGAGCATGTAGCCGAGGTAGTTGAGGACCATGGCGTTCGAGGGGTCGAGATCGAGGGCCTGGCGGAAGAGGGTCTTCGGCGGAGTCGTAATGCTTCTGCCGCTCAGCCAGAGCGCCTCGCAGGAAGAGCAGATACATGCGGTCCTCCTTCTTGGTGGTGAGCGCGGCGGCCTTGTTGAGCGCGTCTTCAGCGTCTTTCCAGCGGCGCACGCGGGTGTCGATCTGGGCGATCTCGAGCCAGACGGCGCGGTCCTTGTCGAGTGTTGTTGAGCAGGCCCTTGGCGAGGGCGATGGCCGTCGTCCAGTCTTGCCCTGATCGGCGAGCTCGATCGGCGAGCATGAGCTTGAGGTCGTTGTTCTTGGGGTCTGGCGTCGACGGCCTTGTGCGCGACCTCGAGAGGCCTTGTCGAAGTTCTTGGCATCGCGGTAGGCATCCACCTGGCCCTGATAGCCGCGCAGAGCCGAGTCGCCGCCCATGTCGATCATCTTCTGGTAAGTGGCGATGGCGAGGTCGGTCTTGTTCTGCTCGTGATAGATGGCGCCGAGGCGATCGAGGAAGATGCCGCGGTTGTTCTTCTCCTCGGCGGTGTAGGCGCCGTTGGCGTGCGAGGTGAGATCGACCATGTGCTCGTAGACCTGAGCGGCCTCATCGTAGCGGCCGAGCACATCGAGGAGCAGGCCCTCGTTGTATCCGGCTTCGAGGTTGTCGGGGTCCTTGGCAATGGCCTTCTTGATGGTGGCGAGGGCGTCTTCGTACTTGCCCTGGCGGCGCTGAATTTCGGCGATGTGGATGAGGGAACCGACATCGTCGGGATCGGCGTCAGAGAGTTCGCGGTAGATTTTGAGCGCGGCGTCGAGCTGATCGTCGTCGAGCAGCGCCTGGCCGAGAGCGTCGAGGGCGCGCACGTCGCCGGGATCGATGTCGACGGAGCGCTCGTAGGCGGCAATGGCGTCCTTGGGGCGCTTGAGCTGGTCGTAAGCAGCGCCGAGAGCGAACTCCATCTTGCCGGTGCGGTCGTTCAGGAGAGACGGCTTCGATCGACCTTGGCGGCGTGCTCGATGTCGCCGCTCTCAACGTAAAGGCGGGCAAGGTTGAGGACGACATCTTCGGAGTCGGGATCGATGGATTGTGCGGTCTTGAACTGGTCTTCCGCTTTCTGCGGCTCATGCTTGACGGTGTAGAGCTGTCCGAGGACCATGCGATCGTCGACGTTGCGCGGCTCGAGGGCGATGATCTTCTCGAATTCGGCAATGGCCTGATCGAGGATGTTGCCGCTGGGCGAAGAGGAAGAGACGGAGTTCTGCGCCTCGCCGAGCTGGCGCAGATAGATGCGGCCGAGCAGCTTGTGGGCGTCGAGATCGTTGGGCGAGGTCTTGAGGAGATTGCGCGCGGTGGTCTCGGCGTCGCGCGCCCGGCCGACACGGAAGTACAGATCGGCGAGGGCGTCGTTAAGCTCAGCGGAGCCGGGGTCGGCGTCGAGGGCGTTTTTGTACTGATCGATGGCCTGGGAGATGTACTCGGACTGGCCGGTGTTGACGGCTTCTTCCTCGGCGATGCTGGCGAGGGCGGCGTGATAGTAGGCGCGCGCGCGGTCGGGGGTGGAGGAGTCTGCCGGGGCTGCGGCGGCCGGTTTGGCGGGCGCGGGCGCGACGGCCGGGGTGGTCTGGGTGGTCTGGGCGCCTGCGGCGACGGACGGCAGCGCGAAGAGGGCTGCGATAAGGGCGAGCCGAAGCGGCTCAGGGAAGTGCTTTAGTCTCTTCATCCTAGAGAAATCCATGCCTTTCAGATCCGGGCGTAAGGGGTTCCGACTCCCGGAAGACACTAAGGCTGCGACGGCGGGTGGCCGGGCCGACCCGCCTCCTGTGTTAAAGACGATTTTACCCGTGTTTAGTCGCAGGCGGGCGGCTGGGGGCCGGTTTTTGCAACCCGGAGGTACAGGTACGGCAGGGATGCGCCCGGTTGCGCCTCAGTGGCGGAAGTGGCGGATGCCGGTGAAGACCATGGCGAGGCCGAGCTTGTCGGCGGCGGCGATGACGTCCTGATCCTTGACGGAGCCGCCGGGCTGGATGACGGCGGTGGCTCCGGCAGCGGCGACGGCTTCGAGGCCGTCGGGGAAGGGGAAGAAGGCGTCGGAGGCGGCGACGGTGCCGGCGAGCGGGAGCACGGCTTTCTGCGCGCCGAACTTGGCGGCGTCGACGCGGCTCATCTGGCCTGCGCCGATGCCGACGGTCTGGCCGTCGCGGGCGTAGACGATGGCGTTGGACTTGACGTGCTTGCAGACGCGCCAGGCGAAGATGAGGCTGCGCAGCTCCTCGGCCGTGGGCGGACGCCAGGTGACGACGTCGAGCTCGCCCTCGGTGATGCGGCCGGTGTCGGCATCCTGCAGGAGCAGACCGCCGGAGACGTTCTTGACGACGGGGCGCGGCGGGCGCGGGCCGGACTTCGACGAGGCGGAGATTCTTCTTGGCGGCGAAACGCTCGCGGGCTTCCGGCGTGAAGGCTGGGGGCGGCGATGGCTTCGACGAAGAGCTTGGCGATTTCTTCCGCGGCGTCGGCGTCGACTTCGCGATTGATGCCGATGACGCTGCCGAAGGCGGAGACGGGATCGGCGGCGAGAGCCTTCTGGTAGGCCTCGAGGATGGTTGCGCCGGTGGCCGCGCCGCAGGGGTTGGTGTGCTTGATGATGGCGACCATGGGCTCGTCGAATTCGCGGGTGAGCTCCCAGCAGGCATCGAGATCGACGAGGTTGTTGAAGCTGAGTTCCTTGCCCTTGTAGTTGCGTCGCGCCGGCGACGCCGAGGCCGGAGCCGTCGGAATAGAGGGCGGCGCGCTGGTGGGGATTTTCGCCGTAACGCAGAGGCTGGGCGAGGGGCATGTTGATGCGGAGGGTGGTGGGCAGGGCGGTGCGATCGAAGACCGCAGGCGCTTGCGGTTCGGGCGCATCGGCGATGCTGTCGAGAGCGTTGGCGATGGCAGTGTCGTAGGCGGCGGTGGTGGCGAAGGCCTGTTTGGCGAGACGCCAGCGGGTTGCGCGGGTGAGTGCGCCGTTGTTGGCGTTGAGCTCGCCGGCGAGAGCGGCGTAGTCGGCGACGCGAGTGACGATGGCGACGTCTTCGAAGTTCTTGGCGGCGGAGCGGACCATGGAGGGGCCGCCGATGTCGATGTTTTCGATGAGATGGCCGAAGGCGACGCCGGGCTGCGCGGCGGTCTTCTCAAAGGCGTAGAGATTGACGACGACCATGTCGATGGGCTGGATGCCGTGGGCGGCGACGGCGGCTTCGTGCTCGGCGTTGCCGCGGATGTAGAGCAGGCCGCCGTGGACGAGGGGATGGAGGGTCTTGACGCGGCCGTCGAGCATCTCGGGGAAGCCGGTGAGATCGCTGATGTCCTTGACCGTGAGGCCCGCTTCGCGCAGGGCGTTGGCGGTGCCGCCGGTGGAGATGAGCTCGACGCCGAAGCCGGCGAGGGTCGGGCGAAGTCGACGAGGCCGGTTTTGTCGGTGACGCTGAGGAGGGCGCGGCGGATGGGCTTGGGCGAGGATGAAGATGAGGGCGATGACATGCGGCTGCTGCTCCTTGAGTTTCCCGAGTGATCCCGGCGCATGGATGAAGAGGAAACGCGCAGGACCAAAGAACAGACTACAACCCGCGCGCGACGGGGCTGTGGGAAGGCGGGACGCGCCGTTTTTTGGATTTCAACAGCTGTGGCGCGGGCTGGCGATGGAGGAAACGGAAATACAGTACGATGAAGCTATGGGAAGCAGCCCCCACTCCATTCCCGAGCCTGAGATTCTTCCGCCTGGCGTGCAGTACGCGCCGCGGCAGGAGCGCAGGCGGCCCAAGCCTGCGTGGCAGGCGGCTCCGGCGACGTATCTATTGGTGGCGATCAACTGCCTGGTGTTTGTGGCGATGGTGGCGAACCATGTGAGCGCGTTCAGCCCGACACCTCTGCAACTATTGCATTGGGGTGCAGATAACGCCGGACTGGTGCTGATTGGCGGCCAGTGGATTGCGCATTGTGACAGCGATGTTTGTGCACGTGGGGATTCTGCATCTCGCGACGAATATGTGGTGCCTGTGGAATCTGGGCTTGCTGGCCGAACCGTTGATGGGGTCGGCAGGCGTCCTCGCGGTATACCTGCTCACGGGATCTGCGGGGAACTTGCTGTCGACATTCTGTAACTGGTGGAGCTTCAACCCAGACTGGCAGAAGGTTCACGACGTGTTCGTTTTTCCGGTGGGTGCTGGCGCATCGGGCGCGGTGTTTGGGATTGCGGGAGCGCTGATTGTGCTGTTGAAGTCGCCGACGGCTGCCTGTGCCGCCCTACGAGCTGAAGCGGCTGCGAAGATCGGTTATCTACTTTGTGGGTATCAACCTCGTGCTTGATCTTTCGATCACCGGTGGCACACGTCTCCTGGGAGCGGGAATTCTAATCGACAATATGGCCCATCTCGGAGGGATTCTGTGTGGGCTGCTGTTTGCCATGCCGATGGTTCCGCGGCTGGGATCGCCGCGGCCGGTGTTTCGCGCACGGCTGGGTGCGGCGACGGCGATGGTGACGGCGGCACTGGTGCTGTTCGCGTTCTATCTGACGCGGCTGGCGGGATAAGGCTGGATCGGCGCCGCTAGCGGACGGCGGTGGTGGCGAACTTCTTGACCATGGCGAGCAGCAGCTTGCGGTCACTCTCATTCAAATTGGTGGAGTAGCGGCGGATCTGGGTGAGGAAGCGCAGCTCATCGTCAGAGAGGCGCTGGGTGTTGAACTGGCGGCCGACCGAGTCCTCGGCGAAGAACTGGGCGATGGGCAGGTCGAGAGCGAGCGCGATCTTGGAGAGCGTGTCGAGCGAGGGAACGGTGTGGCCGTTCTCTACGCGCGAGAGATAGCAGCGCAGCAGGCCGGTTTTCTTTTCGATGTCGCCCTGGGAAAGGCCCTTCTGGAGGCGGTGCGCAGCGAATCGTGGTGCCGATCTTCATCATGCGAGCGGTCCTGTCTGGTTGCTCCGGGGGAGTTACTTCCTCGGTAGCAACTTAGGAGTTATTGGCTCAAGAGTTAACATGCGCGAGGTGGGAGCGCAAGGGGATATTTTCGTGCTGTTCCTTCGGACACACGGGCGCCAAGGCAGGAGATGGGAAGGCGCGCGCCGGCAGGGCTACTTCTTGAGCTCGGCGGCGAAGAATCGATCGATGCGGGCGAGGGCGTCGGCGGCGTCGGCGGGGCGGTAGCCCATCTTATTGTTTGGATTTTCAAAGGCATGGCCGGCATCGGCGTAGATCTTGGTGTCGACGGGTTTGCCGATGGACTGCATGGCGGCGGCGAAGGCGTGTACGGCGTCGGGGGGGATGCCCTGGTCGAGCCCGCCGAAGTTGCCGAGAACGGCGGCGTGGATTTTGTCGAGCGATGCGGTATCGGTGGCGAGCGCGCCGTAGTTGATGGCGACGGCCTTGAGCGCGGGCTCGGCGATGGCGAGCTGCAGCGCGTAGCCGCCGCCCATGCACCAGCCGACGGCGCCGATGCGCTTGGGGTCCACATCCTTGCGGGCGGCGAGGAGGTTGAAGCCGGCGACGAGGTCGCGGACGCCTTGATCCTGGGGCAGGCCGCGGGAGAGCTCGTGCGCGGTTTCGGGATCGGCGGCGACCTTGCCGTGATAGAGATCGACGGCGAGCGCGACGTAGCCCTGCGCGGCGTAGCCGGCGGCCTCCTGCTTGATCCAGTCGTTCAGGCCCCACCACTCGTGAATGACGACGAGAGCCGGATGCGGGCCGGGCGTGGAGGGCAGATAAAGAATGCCCTGCGCCATGCCGCCGCCGCTGGGGAAGGTGACGGGTTGCTGGGCGCGAAGGGAGAGTGTGGTGGCCAGAGCGAAGACGGCACAGAAGAGCAAGCGCGTGAGTTTCATGGAAGACCTCTTGGGCGGAACCAGCACGTTGGCGACGACTGAATGCCGCGGCTACAGGAACTTTACAAGATACGCCAGATCTTCGACAGGGTTGTCGTTATAAGCCGGACAGGGTTCAAAGCCGAGGGCCAGATACATGCGATGGGCGGCGGACATGGAGGCGGGCGCGGTGTCGAGGTACATGGCTTTGTAACCAGCAGCGGCGGCGCGAGTCATGACGGCTTCCGCGAGCATGCGACCGAGGCCTAGACCGCGCGCGGACGGGCGGGTCCAAAGGCGCTTCATCTCGCACGCGTGGGGCGCGACGATTGGCGATGGTTCAAGGGCGCGCCATGCGACGCAGCCCGCGGGTTCGCGATCGACGAAGGCAAGGAGAAGACCGCCGCCTTGTTCGATATAGCTGAGGGGAAGGCGCGCGGCTTCGCTTTCAAGCGAGCCGAAGCAGAAGCGCGCTGCGCCGGGCTGGGCGATGACGAAGCGGCCGTATTCAAGCAGCAAGGCGCGGGCCTGCGCGAGCGTGGGCTCGGGCGCGGCGGATGAGAGTTCTTCAAGATGGATGGCTTTTGATGCCGGATGGGCAGGCATGGTTGAAGTTTACGATGGACTGAGACGGGCTGCCGGGTAAACCTTCGGAGGGGGCGGAACGTCTGTTCCTATGCAGACGTATCAGTCCCTGGAGAGCGCATGCGGCGAGCGGTTTTGCGGCGAATGGCGGGTATGGGTGTGCTTGCCGCGTGCGTGGCCGCGGCGGCGCAGACTCCTGCGCCGATCACGACGCCGGATGCGACGCAGCAAGAAGCGGCGGCGATTGCAGGCGGGCGGCTGCATGGGACCGTGAAGAGCGGTGCGGTGCCGCTGCCGGGCGTGACGATCACGGCGCAGAACACGCTGACGGGCAAACGCTACTCCACCACATCGGACATTACCGGCGCATGGGCGCTCACAATTCCGCAGAATGGTCGCTATGTGATTCGCACGCAGTTTGCCGCGTTTGCGCAGGGCGCGCAGGAAGCACTGCTGAATGCGACGAGTCACGACGCGACGGTGAACTTCGAGCTGATGCTGGCCTCGCGCGCGCAGCAGCAGGAGCAACAGGAGCAGGCGCAGTCGACGCAGGTGGACCAGGCGATTCGCCAGCTTGCGGGGAACGGCGCGCAGAGTTTGAATCTGTTGAACACGCTCACGAGCGACACGGACACGCAGGCTGGCGCGGCGGGAGCGAGCGGCGCGGCGCTGCCCTCGGCAGCGGGCAACTCGGGCTTCAGCGATGAGTCGGTGGCGATCAGCGGGCAGGCGGGTGCGGTGAGTCCGCTGGCCGGCGTGGATATGGACCGGCTGCGCGATGCGATTGAGACGCTGCGTGCGCAGAATGGCGGGAACTTCAGCGGCGGCGCGGGGCTGTTTGATGGTGGAGGGTTCGGCGGCGGCGGATTTGGTGGCGGCGGTTTCGGTGGACGGGGAGGTTTTGGCGGCGGTCGCGGTAATTTTCGCGGCTTCAAGCCGGGGCAGCCGCATGGGGCGATCTTCTGGACCGGCAGCAACTCGGCGCTGAACGCGGAACCGTTCAGCCTGCGCGGGCAGGAGCAGGAGCAGCCTGCGAGCGGCACGAACCGCTTCGGGCTGACACTCATGACAGCCGCCGTACATTCCGGGGCTGACCAAGCCGAGCGGCAAGGACACGATGTTTCTGACGCTCTCGGGCTCGCGCAACTCAACGCCGCTGGATGAGTATGCGACGGTGCCGACGGATGCGGAGCGGGGCGGCGATTTTTCTGCGACGGGATTGCCGGCGATCTACGATCCGGCGACGCAGACGCAGTTCACGTCGAACGGCGCGGCGAACGTGATTCCATCGGGCCGCATCACGTCGCAGGCGAGGGCGCTGCTTGGGTATTTCCCCGAGCCGAATTTGCCGGGTACAGTACAGAACTATCATCTGCTTTCGACGCAGCAGTCGAACGCGACGCAGGCGGGCGTGCGCTACATGCGAGGCTTTGGCGCGAATGCTTCGCCGTTCGGGATGGGCGGTCGCGGCGGTGGTGGTGGTGGCGGCGGACGGCGGGCGCAGCAGAACCAGGGGCTGCGGCAGAGCATGAATGCGAATTACAACTGGTCGCACTCGGCCGCGGACAACGTGAACATCTTTCCGGAGCTGGGCGGGAAGAATTCGTCGGACTCGAACTCGCTGCAGGCGGGCTACACGGTGGGGTATCACAAGATCACGAGCATCTTTAACTCCAATTGGAACCGCAGCAGCAGCCAGACGACGAATTTCTTTACCAATACGACGGATATTGCGAATGAACTGGGCATTGTCGTGCCGAGCGGCGAGTCCGCGGCGGCGACGCCGATCAACTACGGCTTGCCCAATGTGCAACTCAGCGACATTGCGGGGTTGAACGAGCAGCAGCCGAACTTCACTGTGGCGCAGACGATTTCAGTTTCTGAGACGCTGAGCTGGATTCACGGCAAGCACAATCTGCGCTTCGGCGGCGACTATCGGCGCGTGCATCGAGATTTTCTAGCAGGCTCGAATGCGACGGGCAGCTTTACATTCTCGGGATTGTTTACCGAGGACGCGGCGGGCGATGCGACGACGGGCTCGCCATTCGCGGATTTTCTGCTGGGGTATCCGCAGGAGACGACGCTGGACTCGGTGACGAGCAAGAGCTATCTGCGCGACAACGTGTTCGACACGTATGCGCAGGACGATTGGCGCGTGCTGCCGGACCTGACGCTGCTCTATGGCGTGCGCTACGAGTTCTATGCGCCGTATACGGAGAAGTTTGGGCACCTGGGCGTGGTGGATACGAATTCTTCGGAGGGTTTTACGGGATTGGCCGAGGTGCAGTCGGGCGGAGTGGGGCCGTTCAACGGCAGATTGCCGGAGGGATTGGTGTTTCCGTTCAAGACGGCGTTCGCTCCGCGGCTGGGGCTGGCGCTGCGCGTGCCCAAGGTGAAGCAGATGGTGATCCGCGCGGGCTTTGGGATGAATTACACCGTGGGACAGTATGCGAGCTTCGCGACGAAGATGGCGCACGAGCCGCCGTTTGCGAATGAGCAGACGAATCAGGAAGCCGATGCGGACGGAACGCCAACTTCGGCGTGCGCGCGGACTGTGCCGGCGAGCTGCCTGACGCTGGCCGCGGGCTTTCCTGCGCCCGCACTGATCGGCAACTATGCGCTCGATCCGCACTATCAACTGCCCTATGTGGAGGTGTGGAATCTGGACGTGCAGAAGACGCTGCCGTGGGGCATTGTGATGAACGTGGGCTACAACGGGTCGAAGGGCAATCATCTGGACATAACGAGCGCGCCGCGCGCCACGGCGAGCAGCCCGGCGACAAATCCGGGAAACACTGATCTTCACCTACGATCAGGCGGTGGCGTTTTCGAAGTTTACCGGCAGGCACGTTGCGCGTGAACAAGCGCATGACGCAAGGCATGTCGATGGGCGCGAATTATCAGTATTCGCACTTGATTGACAATGCGGCCTCGGAGGGCGGATCCGCCGGCGTGGGCGCGCAGAACTGGCAGAACCTGAATGGGGAAGAGGCCAACGGCAGCCTGGACGTGCGGCACAAGGTGAGCGGCAATTATGTGTATGAGCTGCCGTTCGGGCAGGACAAGTTCTGGCTGACGACCGGCGTGGGCTCGCACATTCTGGAAGGGCTTTCGGTTTCGGGCAGCTTTACGTTTGCGACGGGCTCGCCACTTTCGCCGAGCTACTCCGCGGCGGTGCTGAGCGTGGCGTGCGGAACGGCGGGAACCTTCCGGCCGAATCTGACAGGCGAATCGATTACGCAGGGCGGCGGCTCGCTGAAGCAGTGGTTCAATCCCGGAGCGTTTGTTGCGCCTGCGACGACGACTACTTCGGCTGCTTATCCGTGCGGGGTGTTCGGCAATGCGCCGCGCAATCCGATTCGAGGGCCGGGGACAATTGAGAACAACATGGCTCTTTCGAAGACGATGAGCATGGGCGATACGCGCAGCATGGAAATTCGCGCAACGCTGAACAATGCGTTCAACACGGTGCAGTATTCGGGTGTGGATACGAATGTGGCTTCGCCGACCTTTGGGCAGGTGACGTCGGTGGGATCGATGCGGTCATTTCAGTTCATGGCGCGGTTCAGGTTTTAGCGGGTCAGCGAGTTAGCGAGTTAGCGAGTGGCGGGAATGGTTGAGTGCGATGCGCAGTGCGATTGCGGGGTTGATGGCGGCAGTGCTGGTGATGCCGGGCACGGCATCCGGCGCGCAGCGCAGCACGAGCGCGTCGAGCGGCGACGGCACAGAGCAAGGCGGCTTTGTGTCTGAAGGCCAATGCCGAACTGGTGCTGACGAATGTGGTGGCGCGCGATGCGAAGACGGGCGAGTTTGTGCGCGGGCTGAAGCAGAGCGATTTTACGATCTACGAGAACGGCAAGAAGCAGCAGATTGCGACATTCGATTATCAAAGCGTGGAGATGGCGAAGCCGCTGAATGAGGCGACGGTGAGCGGACTGGCGGCTGGGCCAAGCGGCACCAAGGCAGTGGTGGTGGCCAAGCCCGAGGACCTGCTCAATCACCGGCTGATCGTGATGTTCTTCGATCTGACCTCGATGCAGCCCGAGGATCTGGAGCGCAGCGTGGACGCGGCGAAGGCATTTCTGAAGACGAAGATGCAGCCGGCGGACCTGGTGGCGCTGGTTTCGCTGGGCGACACGCTGAGGGTGGATCAGGATTTTACGGCGGACAAGAATGCGCTGATCAACGAAGTGGGCGTGTACAACGGGACCGAAGGGCAGGGGTTTGCGCAGGGCGCGACGGCGAACTCGAACCAGGTGGAAGACACGACTGGGTACACGCCCGATGAGAGTGAGTACAACGACCTGAATACGGATCGCGAACTGTTTGCGCTGCGCGCGATTTCGAAGTCGCTCGAGAAGATTACGGAGAAGAAGTCGCTGCTGTATTTCTCGGGTGGCATTTCGCGCGATGGAATTGAGAACCAGGCTTCGCTGCGCTCGGCGATCAACGCAGCGGTGCGTGCGAACCTCTCGATCTACAGCGTGGACACGCGCGGGCTGCAGGCGATTTCGCCGCTGGGCGATGCCTCGACGGGTAGCCTGCGCGGGTCTGGCGCGTACAACGGCGGCGCGCTGATGAACAACATGAACGCGAACTTTGCGTCGCAGGAGGTGATGGCGACGCTGAGTTCGGATACGGGAGGCAAGGCGTTCTTCGACTCGAACGATTTTGCGCCGGCCTTTGCGCAGGTGCAGCGGGATACGTCGGCGTACTATGCGATTGGATTTCACTCGTCGAATCTGGCGCGGGATGGCAAGTATCGCAAGCTGACGATCAAGATCAACCGGCCGGGCATCAAGCTCGAGTATCGGCCGGGCTATTATGCGCCGGCGGACTTCAGGCATTCGGGACGCGAGGATCGCGAGCGCGAGCTCGAAGAAGCAGCTGGCGAGCGATTTGCCGGCCACAGATATGGCTGTGTATCTGGACGCGATGTACTTCCGGCTCGATGAGAATCGCTTCTATGTGCCGGTATCGCTGATCGTGCCGGGGTCGCAGATTCCGTTTGTGAAGGGCGGCGACAAGGACAAGGCGACGCTGGACATTATCGGCGAAGTGATTGACGAGGTGAAGCGGCCGATTGGGCAGGCGCGCGAGACGGTGAAGCTGAATCTCGATCCCAGTCTGCAGGCGCGGCAGAGGAATATTGAGTACACAACGAGCTTCAACCTGCCGCCGGGCAAGTATCACCTGAAGTTTGTGGTGCGCGAGAATCAGACGGGCCGGATGGGTTCGTTTGAGGCGGACATCACGCTGCCGGACATGAAGAAGACGCCGCTGAAGCTGAGCTCGATTGTGCTGGCCTCGCAGCGGCGGCCGAGCAAGGCGAATACGCCTCTGGTGCGCGAGGGCGAGGAGTATGTGCCGAATATCAGCCATGTCTTCCGGCAGGATCAGCATTTGTATCTGCTGTACGAGGTGTATGACCCGACGCGCGAGAAGCTGGCCGAGGATCATACGAAGGGCGCGAAGGCGGGCATCAATCTGTTGAGCAGCCTGGAGCTGATTCAGGGATCGACGAAGGTGTACGAGAGCCCGCTGGTGCAGGCCAAGGCGACCAATGTGGCCGGGCGCGACGCGGTGGCGGTGGAACTGGATGTGCCGCTGAGCACGCTGAAGCCGGGCACCTACATCTGCCAGCTGAACGTGGTGGACGATGCGGGCGGCAGCTTTGCGTTTCCGCGCTTCGCGGTGCTGCTGCGCGAGCCTGCGACTCCCGCGGCGGCTACGCCGACAGCCGCTCCGGCAGCTGCACCGTCGGGGCGTTGACGGCGCAGCCGCTGGCTATGCGAGGGTCAGGCTCGCCGCGTGACGAGGCGGAAGAGAAAGACCACGACCACCGCGCCGATGATGGCGATGATGATCGTGTAGATCAATCCGCCTGCGGGTGAGAATCCAAAGAAGCGAGCGATGTAACCGCCGACCATGGCGCCGACGACGCCGAGAAGCACGTCGAAGATGAAACCATAGCCGCCGCCCTTCATGATCTTTCCGGTAGCCCACCCGGCCACCAGTCCAACGAGAATCCACCAGATGAAATGCATTGCGTCCTCCTCTACCCTGTAGGGGTCGATCTGTGTTGCCCAGAGCGGGAGGGGGCGCCCGCGTGGTGAGCCATCTTACACTCCCGAAATGGGCGCTGAGTAACAAAACTGAGTCCTCGCGTTTCTGCCGGGGCTGCGAGGCACCGATTTGTGCGTATTCTGAGGGGACGAGGGTTGTGATGGATGCTGGCGGCGGCAAGGTTGCGGTGATTACGGGCGCGACGGGAAGTATCGGGTCGGCGATGGCGCGGGCTCTCTCGGCAGCGGGCTATTCGCTAGTGTTGAATGCGCCGTCGAGTGAGTCGTTGATGGGGCTGCGCGCGCAGCTTACAGGGCCATGCATCACGGTGGCAGGCCACCTGCATGCGGAAGGGATGCCGCAGACCTTGCTGACGGCGGCGATGGAGCAGTTTGGCGGTTGTGACGTGTGCTTCAACAATGGCGGGCTGCTGGAGGCCGGTTCGATTGAGACCATCGATGTGGAGCGCATCTGCAATATGGTGCGCGTGAATGTCGAAGGCGCGTTCCGGCTGGCGTATACGTTTCTGCAGCAATTTGTGCAGCAACGGCACGGACATCTGGTGAACACATCGAATGTGCTGGCACAAAAAGTGCGCCCGACGCTGGGCGCGTATGCGGCGACGAAGTATGCACTCGAGGCGTTGACCGAGGCGCTGCGCATGGAACTGAGCAAGACCGATGTGCACCTATCGAGCATTGAGCCGGGGCTGGTGCGGACGGCGCGGGCCGATGGATGGGAACAGCCGCCGGCGGGGCGGCTTGGCATTACCGATCCTTTCGATCCTGACCAGATGGCGCGGATGATGCTTTACATCCTGGAGAAGACGCAACCCACGCCACGGGTGCAGCGCGCTGAGCCTGTGGCAGAGCCGGTGCTGGCTTTCTAGGGCCGCGGCGGAGGCTGGTTTGATTCGGAGTCGCGGTAGGGGCAGTGACGGCAGCCTGAACCGCAGCAGGAACCGCGCTTGAGGTGGTATGCGGCGGTAAAGACGAGATTGCCGTTTTCCATATAAAAATCTTCGGGCTCAAGAGCGGCCGGCGTGGCGGCGGGATTCGGCGGCTGCGCAGGGCTCATGCCTATCGCTCGCTGGAGGCAGTGGCGGCAGTGCGTGGCGCTGTGAGTCTTCCGAGCCAGTCGTTGCTGTAGATGGGATCGAGCTGGCTCAGGCTTACCGACTGACTGGTTTCGACATTGACGAGCGGGAGGCTGGCGATGAGGCGGGGCCTGTCGATTCGGGACACGAAGGTGAGGCCGCCCTTTTCGTCTTTGGATTCGCGGAACAGGGATGGATTTTCGATGGCACTGCGCAGGGCTGAGTCGAAGGGCGCGGCATAGTCATTGCGAATGAAGAATGCGTTGTTTCCGCCAAGCGTGGTGCCGAGAAAGCGATAGCCCTTGCGATGCGCAAGCGAGCGCAGCGCCTTGATGGACGCGCCAAAGTAGAGGTTGCTGTATCCGGGCGCGGTTCGGGTGAAGCGCTCGCTGTAGGGAACGGAGAGCGGCCAGATATCGCCGAGGACTGCGTTGTATTCGCAGACGCAGAGGATGGGCTGCACGGCTTCGATTGCTTCCCAGACCCAGTAGTCGTTGCCGTCGATATCGATGCTGAGCAAACCGATCTCCCCGGTGAAGCCCGACTGCATAAAAAGACCGTTGATGTTCTCGCGCGCGATCCAAGCGGTGACGGCGGTGATGTCGTATTGCCAGGCAAGCTGCGAGCGCTTGAGAAATGCGTCGGCGGCGGAGGAGCCATCGAGGATGAGGCCGCGCCAGTTTCGATTTTGCAGAAGGAAGCGGGTATTGGATTCGCGGTAGTCTTCGACGCCGAACTCGATGAAGGTTTTGAGGCGGTCGGGAATCTCCGCGCGTTCGATGATCCAGTCGAGGATGCCGTCTTCACCCTGTTGCGAGAAGACACGGAGCTCAACTTCTTCGAGGGTTGCGATGGTTTCGAGCCGTCGTGCGGCGGAGCAGGCGATGCGGCCGAGGAGGAGCTGGGTATTCACGGACTGCTTCTCGAGATCGCTCACGAGAAAGGTTCGCGCGCGGCGCGCCAGCCGTGAAGCAAAGCCCTTCATCATGCCTTTCGCGTCTCCCGGATGAATTTGTTGCAGCGATCAAGTTGAGGATACACTGCGGCGCGCGCGAGGCAACTGGACGGCTGGGCTGCGGGTAAAATCGAAGCATGACTGCGACTTCTCATGGGCGTACTGCACAGGATCGCGCGCGGCGCATCAAGATTGTTCTCTTCGACGTGGATGGAGTGCTGACGGACGGCACGATCTGGCTGGTGCCGGCGCCGCATCCGGGCAGCACGGAGACGCAGGCGCACTTGTCGAAGCATCAGGATGGGATTGGCTACGGGGTGCAGTCGGCGACGATGATGGAAGCGAAGGGCTACAGCGCGCATGATGGCACGGCGATCTCGATGGCGCGGCTGGGCGGAATGAAGTGCGGTGTAATCACCAAGCGCATCAGCGAGACGGTGGCGACACGGGCGCGGGATCTGAAGCTCGAATTTGTCTACATGGGGCAGGCCTTCAAGATGCAGGCGGCGCGCGAGATTATGGCCCAGGAAGGCGTGACCATGGAGGAGATTGCCTATGTGGGCGATGACGTGATCGACCTGCCGGTGATGCGCGAGTGCGGCTTTGCCGTGGCGGTGGCGAATGCGCGGCCGCAGGTGAAGGCTGCTGCGCACTATGTGACGCCGAATGCGGGTGGGCGCGGCGCGGGACGCGATGCAGTGGAGTTCATTCTCGAGGCGAAGGGCATTCTCGACGAAGTGATCGAGGCGTATATCGACGAGCGCAACCCGATTTCGCCTTCGATGGATATCGGCAAGGGCGGCGATCTGAGCTAAGTTGCGTGCATCAGGCTGAAGGCCAGGACGGCGAGCACGATAAAGCTGACCAGCGCATAGAGCCGATCGCGTTCGAGCGCGAAGCCGACGACAGCCAGCGCGACGCGCGCGACGGGCGTGGCGATCAATAACAGCAGACCGAACTGAATGATTCCCTGGCTTTGGAGATGCACGGCGGAGCGCAGGATGCCGGCGAAGGTGCGGGTATCTGGGCCGCCGGCGACGAAGGTTCGATAGTTGACTGGCTGGCTGTGATGCTGTGCGAGGTAGAGCGCGCCGCCGGCGAAGACAACGGCCGCCGCCAGCAGGACGCCGGCGCGGAGCAGATTACCGATGATGGATTCAAGGCGGCGATCGTCCATTTCTATACCTTTCCCAGCACGCCGTTGACGATCATCTCAATGGCGAGGGCGAGAACCACGACGCCAAAGACCAGGCGCAGGGTGCTGACGCGGGCGCGGGCGAGTACGCGGGTGCCGAGAAACGCGCCGCCGAGCACGCCGAGCATCACGGGCATGGCTACGCGCGGATCGATGTAACCGCGGCTTAGATAGACGCCAGCACTGGCCGCTGCGGTTACTCCGATCATGAAGTTGCTGGTGGTGGTCGAGACCTTGAAGGGGATCTTCATCGCGCGGTCCATGGCGATGACTTTGACCGCACCGGAGCCGATGCCGAGGAGACCGGAGAGCGCGCCCGCACCGAACATGAGGCCGAAGCCACCGGGCACGTTGCGCACGCCGTAGCTGCGCGACTCGCCATCGACAGGATAAGCGCCGCCGAGACGCAGTTTGCGGCTGAGCGTATCGGATTCGACGACGAGGCCGGTTTCGCGCTCCGCCTTGAACGACTGATAGGCGGCCTGCAGGAGCACGAGTCCGAAGACGATGGCGATGGCATGCGTGGTGACGCGGGTGGCGATGATGGCGCCGACGAGAGCGCCGAGGGTGGTGGCGATCTCAAGCAGCATGCCGATGCGGATGTTGGAGTAGCCTTCGCGCACGTAGGCAGCAGCTGCGCCGGACGAGGTGGCGATGACAGAGACCAGCGATGCGCCGATGGCGTATTTGATGTCGACGCCGAGGGCGAGGGTGAGCGCGGGTACGACGATCACACCGCCGCCGAGGCCGGTGAGCGCGCCGAGAAAGCCCGCAAGCGCGGAGACGGCGAGAATGACGATCGTGAATGTCGATGCGGTCATGGGCGCGGGCTCGAAGAAAACTCAAGTATAGCGGGCTCGACGCGGGCTAGCGGCCGGTTGCAGCGGAACAGGAAGGGAAGACCTTGTCGATAAGCGCACCGCGCAGAGTGAGGCGCAGATCGGTGCCGGGATCGGGCTCGGTGTTCGATTGCGGGTGAAGCTCGGTGGAAGGAGCGGGTGCGCCCGTGTCAGTGGTGTTGACGGCGAGGATGGCAGCGCAGTGGCGTGCGGGATCGACGATGAGCTCGGAAGAGAAGCCGCCCTGATCGCCATCGTGAAAGATGAAGCGCTGACTGCCGGCATCAATGACAAAGAAACCGAGGCCCATGTGCGGCTGCGCGCCGGCGGGGCCGCTGGTGTACGGTGTGGGCTTTTGGCCGGGCTCTGTTGCGGGCAGTGTGGCGGTCCACGCTTCTTCGAGCGAGCTGCGCTTGAGAACGATGTCGTAGAGCGGATTTGCAGGATCGCCGATGAGGAAGCGGAGATATTTTTCCATGTCGGCGATGGGCGCTTTGAGGCCGCTGTTGGAGGTGGTGATGCCGGTGTCGAAGTTGAAGGGCTGCGGCGTGAGCGTGGTGCCGGCGCGCAGATAGCTGGCGGAGACGTGCGGCTCGAGGAAGTAGGGAGCGCGGTCGAAGTAGCTTGCCGTCATGCCGAGGGGCTTGAGGATGTTTTTATCGATGTAGACTTCAAAGTCGTCACCGCTGAGCCGCTCGATGATTTGGCCGAGGAAGACGTAGCCGAGGTTGGAGTAGCTCCAGCGGCTGCCCGGCGCGAAGGCGACGTGGGTGTAGGGCAGCATGGCCGCGACCTGCGACCACCTGGTTGGCTCGAAGGGCTGCCAGTCGCAGTTGGAGGGGTCGTCGCAATCCCAGGGCCAGGTGGGGTTGCGAAAGCCGGCGCTGTGGGTGAGCAACTGGCGGATGGTGATGGCATCGACGGGGCCGAAGGCGTCGTGCACCTGGCGCAGTTCCGGCACGTAGCGCACGGCGGGATCGTCGAGGGAGAGCAGTCCGCGGTCGCGGAGCTGCAGGATGGCGATGGCGGTGAAGGTCTTGGTGATGGAGGCCCAGTTGTACGCCGTCTGCGCGTCGATGGGCTGATGCGTGTCGCGGCGCGCTTCGCCGAAGGAGACTTCGATGGCCGGTTCGCCCGCATGTACCAGCGCGAAACCGCCGCCGACGATGCCGTGGCGCTGGAGTGTGGCGTCGAAGGTTCCCTGGAAATCTTTGATGGCGGTTTGCGCGTGCGCCGCGCAGAGCAGGGGCGCGAATGCGCAGATGGTGAACATGCGAAGGCGTGTCGGCATGGAGGGATGATAATACGCGAGCGCGTACGGACTTCTATACTGGGCTGGTTATGGCGCGAATCGTGAACAAGAACGCACTGGTTGTACTCGGGATGCTGGCTGGCGCGGTCTTGAGCGCGCGGTCGATCGCGCAGCAGACGCCGGTGGCCAAGCCCGCGACAGGGAATCGCATCACCTTCGAGGACATCGAGAAGAAGGCAGGAATTCAATTCGAGCTGAAGAACAGCGTGAGCCCGCAGCGCTATTCGATTGAGACGATGCTGGGCGGGGTGGCGGTCTTCGACTATAACAACGACGGGCTGCTGGATATTTTCTTCACGAATGGCGCGGCGATTCCTTCGCTGGAGAAGACGGATCCGAGCTACTGGAACCGGCTTTACCGCAACAACGGCGATGGAACGTTTACCGACGTCACTGTGCAGGCGGGCGTGCAAGGTGCGGGCTACTCGATGGGCGTGGCCGCGGGCGAC
Source organism: uncultured Acidobacteriaceae bacterium (assembly GCA_963783925.1). Classification (GTDB taxonomy): domain Bacteria; phylum Acidobacteriota; class Terriglobia; order Terriglobales; family Acidobacteriaceae; genus Telmatobacter. The sequence goes on from CAWAPM010000002.1 coordinate 277,442, forward strand.
TACGACAACGATGGTTTTGTCGATCTCTATGTGACGGGCGTGAACCGCAACCAACTGCTGCACAACAACGGCGACGGCACGTTTACCGATGTGACGGCGAAGGCCAGCGTGGCGGGCACAGTGCCCGGCTATGGCAAGCCATGGGCCGTGGCTGCGGGGTGGTTTGACTATAACAACGACGGACGGCTCGACCTGCTGGTGATCGATTATCTCGACTACAACATTGCCACGGCGAAGCTCTGCTCGATTGGCGATGTGCGGACGTATTGCGCGCCGGGGAACTTCAAGGGGACGCCAAATATTCTCTATCGTAACAATGGCGACGGCACGTTTACCGATGTGTCGAAGGAGTCGCATATTGCGCAGTACGTGGGCAAGGGGATGGGGCTGGCGTTTGCCGACTACGATGGCGACGGATTTACGGATGTGTTTGTGTCGAACGATACGTTTCCGAATTTTCTGCTGCATAACAACGGCGACGGAACATTCAAAGATGTTGCGCTTGAGGAAGGCGTTGCGTACACGGCGAACGGATCGCTGGTGGCTGGCATGGGCGCGGAATTTCGCGATCTGGACAACGATGGGAAGCCGGACATTTTTCACACGGCGATGTTCGGTAATACGTTTCCGCTGTATCGGAATGCGGGCGGGCAGTTCGACGATGTGACGGAGACTTCGGGGATGACCGCATTCAGTCATCGCATGACGGCGTGGAGCACGGGCGCCTTCGACTTTGACAATGATGGGTGGAAGGACATCTTTGTCGATGGCGGCGCGATTCTGGACAACGAACAGGAAGTGCTGCACCGGCCGACGCTGCAGCCGGATGGGCTGCTGCGCAACAACGGGAACTTTACCTTTACCGATGTGAGCGGCGGCGCAGGCGCTGCGTTTCTGGAGCCGCGCGCGCATCGGGGCGCTGCGTTTGGCGATTTGAACAACGATGGGCGAATGGATGTGGTGACGAGTTCGATCGGCAGCGATCCGCAGATTCTGATGAATCGGACCACGAATGGGAACCACTGGATTCTGCTGAAGCTGGTGGGGACGAAAGACAATCGCGACGGGCTGGGCACGAAGGTGAAGATCACGACCAGCGAAGGCGTGCAGTGGAACGAGGCGACGACTGCCGTTGGTTATAACTCGTCGAGCGACAAGCGTGTGCACTTCGGATTAGGCAAGGCAGACGTGATCGCAAGAATCGAGCTGGCGTGGCCGACCGGCGTGAAGCAGACGCTGACGAACGTGAAGGCAGACCAGGTGCTGACGATTGTGGAGCCCAAATAACTACTTGGCCGGCTCTTCGACTTTAAGAATTTGATCGGCGGCTGGATGGTCAATGCGCTGCACGATGCCGCTGGGCCAGCGGATTTCTATGTGATCGATCTTTGATTCGGCGCCGAGGCCAAAGTGGGCGCGGCGGTCGCTGGACGACATGAAACCGACGCTGGTGGTGACGTGGTTGTACAGCGCGCGGCCGGATGCGGTGACGACCTGAATGCGCGCGCCGATGCCGTTGCGATTGCTGGCGTGGCCGCGCAGGTCGAAGCTTGATCCAGTGATGGCCGCTGAGGCCATTGTTGATGAGAATGCGCGGGCGCTCGCCCAGCGATGTGACAACGAGGTCGAGAAAGCCGTCGTTGTTGAGATCGACGAAAGCCGAACCACGCTGATAGCCGCTGAATGTGAAATCGGGGCCCATTTGCGCGGTCACGTCGGCGAGGGTCTTGCCGTCGAGATTCTTAAACATGGTGTCGTGCTGTTTTGCGGTGGCGGTCAAGTCGTCCACATCTCCGTTGGAGGAGTAGATGTCCTGCCAGCCGTCATTGTCGTAGTCGATGAAGCCGATGCTCCAGCCGGAGAGGTTGTGGGTGAGGGGGCCGAATTTACTGCTCCAGGTGACGTCGGTGAAAGACTTGCCCCCGTCGTTGCGCAGCAAGCCGAAGACCTGGCCAGAAAGGTCGTTGTAGACAACATCGACAAGGCCGTCATTGTCGAAGTCCTGGGCGTCACAGCCCATGCCGGAGACACTGTCGCCCTGCGCGTTGTAGGCCACGCCGTATTCAAGGCCGACCTCTTTGAAGGTTCCGTCGCCCTGGTTGAGAAGAGGAAGTTGGGCTCGGTGTCGTTGGCGATGAAGATGTCCATGCGGCCGTCTTTGTTGAAGTCGGCGATGGCGATGCCCATGCCTTTGCCGAGGGCCTTGCCGATGCCGGCTCGACTCGGTGACGTCTTCGAAACTGCCGTTGCCGAGGTTGCGGTAGAGGCGGGAGGGCACGCTTTTGTAGATGGTGGGGCTGCAATATTCTTCATGCTTGCGGGTCCATGAGGCATGCTTGTCGGATTGCGGGCGTCCATTCGGTGTAGTTGGTGACGATGAGGTCGAGCAGGCCGTCGTTGTTGTAGTCGAACCAGGCCGCGCCGACGCTGAGGACATTGTCGGGCTTTTGATCGAGGCCGGAACCGAGGGTCACATCGGTAAAAGTTCCGTCGCCATTGTTGTGGTAGAGGGCGTTGCGGCCTGCGTTGCAAAGGAAGAGGTCGTCAAAGCCGTCATTATCGTAGTCAGCTGCGGCTACGCCGAAACAGAAGCCGAGGGAAGCGCCCGTGAGGCCCGCTTTGGCAGTGACATCTTCAAAGGTTCCGTCGCCGCGGTTGCGCAGGAGGCAGTTGAAGTATTCCGGCGAGGTTTTATGGAGCTCGGGCAGTCGGGCGCCGTTGGTGAAGAACAGATCCATGAAGCCGTCGTTGTTGTAATCGATGGCTGCGATGCCGCCACACATGGGCTGCGGGAAGTATTTGCGGCCGGTGAAGTCGTTGTTGGTGCGGTAGGCGAAGGAAGAGCGGGGTGCTACGTCAGTAAACCAAGACGAAGAGGGCGGGGCGGCAGCAGCTTTGGGCTGGGCCGAGGCCTGGTTGCCCAGGAGCGGATCGCTGAAGGGGGCGCTGCGCAGGAGGCGGCCCGGCAGGCTTGTGGCGAGTCCGGCCAGGAGGGATCGACGAGTCAGGAACGTCATGGCAAATCCAGCATTTGGGGATGAAATTGGCCGTAGCGGAGACCGTCGCCCGAGGGTATTGAAGCGCCGGAGGAGGGGCTGTGTAAAGGGAGTGCATGGCAAATCCGCGCGATGAACCCGCTCCGCCAACGGCTGCAATTCCGCCCAGGAATGGCAATGTTGATGCGTGGATGGGCAGATCGGGGCGAGAAGGCGCCTGGAGCGAATGTCTACTCAAATGAGAGTAGCTCTAAAAAACGTGTTGACAGCAAAATTCTCGATGCAGTAGGCTTCGATGCGGATTTTGGGTGAGGAATTTGAAGCGCTGATAACGTTTCCATTTTTTCGATTCATGGCCGGTGGCGATGGATCGAATCGGGCATATCCGCCCGGCCTGCGAGGTAAATCCCAAATCCGGGCCTCCGAATTCGATGCGAGGAATCGGGCGCCGCGTTGGACGTTGCACTGGCAGGACAATGCATCCGGCCGGGGTAGAGAGAAAGAGCAGGTCAGTTGATACGCACACGCCGATTGACGGCGATTGCGCAAGGGAAGTCCGGCGAAGATACGAATTCGGCGGCATGGGTCGTAAGCAACGGTGGCGCGATGAAAGCGTTACCAGAGACCGGTGTCGATCCGCCCAGGAAGGCGTGCAGCCGGAAGTAAATGTCAACACATTGAACAGGAGATGCTATGACAAGCAAGACTAGAACGGTGACGCGCACCCTGTTACTCGCTCTGCTGGGAGTATTTGTCCTGGTCGCTGGCTCGAAGAGCTACGGTCAGGATACAAATGCCGCTCTCAGCGGTACGGTTGCAGATCAAAGCAATGCTGTGATTCCGGGCGCAAAGCTAACGCTGACCAATCAGGCGACCGGCTTCCAGACAAATTTCGTATCGGATCAAACCGGCGAATTCACGTTTAACAACCTCACACCAGGCAAATACGATCTAACCACAACAGCGACTGGTTTCAAATCGTCGACGCAGAAGGGAATCGAGCTGTCTCTGAACCAGACGGCGCGCCTCGACGTGCACTTGCAAATCGGCAAAGCCGACGAGACGGTGACCGTAATCGGCGATGCGTCCCTGATCAACTACGAGAACCAGACTCTGGAAGGCGGCGTGGCACCTGAGACGCTGCAGAGCTTCCCGCTGACGGTCTCCGGCGCGCCTCGTTCCTCTGTAGCGGTGGCGATCATGATGCCGGGTGTGACGACGGGCGGCGGCGGCAACGCTTTCAACGCGCGCATCAACGGCGGTCTGGTTACCGGCGATGAAGCAGTCGTCGACGGCGCGACAGCGATCGAAGGCTTCATGAACCAGAGCGGCATGGTCAGCCTGCAGACCGACTTTGGCATGTCTCCGGATATCACCAGCGAAGTGAAGGTGCTGACGGCCAACTACGACGCGCAGTATGGCGACACGACCTCCGGCCAGCTCATTATCTAGACCAAGAGCGGCGGCGAGAAATTCCACGGCGCGCGGATACGAGTACATCCGCAACGACTTTTTCAACGCCTTCCAGTACGGCGACTCCCGCACCCGGATGACCAAGAGCCCGGACAAGGAGAACGATTACGGCGCGAACATCGGCGGCCCGATCTGGCTGCCGCAGATGCACGGAGATCAACTCGTTCTTGAAGGGCTACTTCTACTTCAACTGGGAAGGCTTCCAGGACCACGGCGGCGCGAATTCGGCGACGCTTTCGATCGCCTCTCTCAATGCGAGCACCGGCAACTTCAGCGCCATCGCCAACTCAGCTCTACTACCCGAACGATCCAGCCAAGTATGGTTCGGATGCCGGGACAGCCGATCAACTACGGCGGGAACATGAACCAGATCAACCCGCCTATCAGGATCCGATCGCGCAAGGCGTGGATGGCGGCGCTGCCCGACACCCACCAACCCCGGCGAGACCAGCAACTACTTTATTCCGAAGTCCGGGCAGGGTTCGCTGACCAACAGCGAGAATGTGTACTTCTGGCGCGCTGACTTCAACATCGGCGACAGGGATCACCTGTACTACACCTACTGGTGGCAGTACGCGGGCGTGAACACTCGGTAGCGATCTGCCGATAGCCCTGTCTACGGCCAGCCCGGCGAACCCGGAGAATGCGCCAATTCAGCGCCTGAACTGGGAGCACAACTTCTCCGGCGTGATGACCAACCACCTGACCCTGGGCTACCTGAACCGGAATGAAGGGTACTATGCTTTGAACGGCCACGCGAGTCTGCCGACCGTGACGGGCGTAGCAAACCCAGTGTTCCTGCCGCAAATGAACATTGGCGGCTACAACCAGCTGGGCAACTCGACGGTGCCGGATTCCTCGCTCGACAAGACGACGCGCGGAACCTATGCACTGAACGAAGTGCTGACGCGAGTGATTGGCAGGCACACTTTGAAGGCAGGCTTCGAGTGGCGCCTGGCAGGCACCAGCATTCACGAGGGCAACAACCAGGGCGGTACCTTCAGCTTCTCGGATGACACAACGGGCAATGCCGGCTGCGCAAATTCAAGCTGCCCTGGTGATGCCATGGCCAGCTTCTATCTTGGCGCAGTCGGCAATGCCAATGGCACTTACTACAATGTCTTCGCAGAGTATCCGCGTCAGTACGCCTATGCGGCGCACTTCGGCGATTCATGGCGAGTGACTCCGAAGCTCACCGTGAACTACAGCATGCGGTGGGACTACATTGCGCCCTTCAAGGAAAAGTTCGACAACCTTTCCTTCTTCGATCCGGAAGGATTGAATCCTGGTGCGGTCACTACCGATGGGAAGGAACTGCCCGGACGGCTTGCCTTCGCGGGCACTAAGTGGGGCGCGGCCAGCTACGGCGCGGATTTCCCGGAGAGACCGTTCAAGGATGCTCTTGCGCCGCGCGTGGGCTTCGCCTACTCAATCGACGAGAAGACCGTGGTCCGTGCCGGATATGGCATCTACTTCGGTCAGGCGTTTTATCCGGGCTGGAATGGCGGTATGAGCCAGGACGGATTCAACAAGACGCTCAACCTGAATGAAGCGTCGAGCGGCAATTTCAAAATACCCGCGATGTACCTGACAAGCGGCATCAGTTCGGGGCAGGTGGGTCGACCCAGCATATTGCCTCCGACTTTGACAACGGCAACAACTCCGTCCCTGTATCGTCCTTTGGACGGCAACAGACGGCCCTACTCATCGCAGTGGAACCTGACGGTGGAGCGGCAGTTGCCACACAATTTCTTCACAGCGCTCTCCTACGTCGGGACCAAGGGTACGCATCTTCCCTCGGCCATGAGCCCGCTCAACGTGCTCAATCCCAACAACCCGGCCATTTTTGGAATCGGTAGCGATCTCAATGTCAGCTATAACGATCCGAATGGCCCCGCAACCTTCCTGGCGCACGGCGTCAATGTTCCGTACGTTGGATGGGCGTCACAGATGACTTCGTGCAATCCGACGCTCGCGCAGGCGCTGTTGCCGTATCCGCAATATTGCGGCACGCTGCAGGGAGAGAACGAGCAGCATGCAACATCGCTTTACAACTCATTCCAGGCACGCGTCGAGCGCCACTTCACCGACGGCTTGTATACGCTGGGTTCGCTCACGGTGCAGAAGTTGTACACCGATGCTTCGGATACCACGCAATCGGGCAACGACACGGGCGCTGGGAACCAGGGCAACAATGGCCAATTCTCACCGTTCAACGAGTTCCCGCGTGCATGGGCAATTGCACCAGATAACGTTCCCGTCACGGTGCAGGTTGCGGTGGTCTACGAGCTGCCGTTCGGGAGGAACAAGCCGTTCCTGAATACTGCTGGGCCGGCGAATGCGATTCTCGGCGGATGGCAGGTGAGTCCACTGTGGCGCTATGAGTACGGCACGCCGTTCTCGTTCTTCTCCTCGTCGTGCCCCATTTCAAGCAATGTGCCAGAGTTCCGTGAAGGTTGCGTCCCGGGTATCCTGCCCGGCCAGCTCGTGCAGCCCCATGGTCGCAACGGGTTCAATCCAGCCCATGGCGGTACGTACTTCTCCAGCAATGCCTTTGAGAAGGACTTCTCGTCTTTCGGTTACACGGGCACGGGTAGAGCAGTAACGACAGTCTATGGCCCTAGCTTCAAGGATCTGGATATGTCTCTGGCAAAGAACACGAAGATCGCCGAGAAGGTGAATTTCAAGATCGAGGCGAACTTCTTCAATGCATTCAACAACCACTACCTCATCAATTCCCAGGGAGGGAACTATGGTGGGCCTTCAGTTGCATTTGTGACTGACGTCAATGCGACGGATGTGAACAATCCCTTCGGAAGCTGGAACAAGGCGGTTAGTACGCCGCGCACGATTCAGTTCTCGGGTCGGATTGAGTTCTAGGATGCACTAGCTCGCATGTCTCTCTTCAGCGCCATCTGGCTCCGCCGCACTGAGCCAGATGGCGCTTCTTTCTTGGAGGGCGTGCGAAGTCCGGTCAGGGCGTGGAGTGCGGATGCAGCCGGAGGTAGATGGCAACTTCCTGTTTGGCTTCCTGCTGCTTGCCGAGTTTGTGATAGATGCGGGCGAGCGCCATGTGAGGCTCGGCATAGTTGGCATCGAGACGGGCGGCTTCGTTCAGTTCGGCGACCGCTTCATCGAGACGGCCGAGATCTTCAAGCACTGTGCCCAGTTGAAAGTGTGCTGACGCGAGGGATGGGTCGAGGCGCAGCGATGTGCGCAGGCTGGTTTCAGCGTCAGGAAGTTGATTGAGAAAGTGCTGTGTGATGGCAAGATTCAGGTAGGGCCACGGCGATGGATGCGGGGAATCCTGATCGAGCGCAATCGCCTTCTTGAAGTCGTCCACGGCTAGCGCATTCTGGTTTTGGTAGTAGTAGCAAAGGCCGAGATTGTCATACGCGCGCGCCATCTTCGGATCGAGTTCGATGGCGTGCCGAAAATGGAGTATCGCTCTGTTGTACTCGTGGGCGTCGTAGTCGAGACGGCCGAGCCAATAGGGATAGAGAGCGTTATGGGGATCTTGCGATGCCAGCGAGTCGAGCACCTGCCGCGCCCACTCCGGATGCGCGATGCGGATATAGGCCATGGCTTGCGAGAAGCGGAGCTCCGGCGTGAGCGGTGCGATGGCTTCAGACTTTTTCCATGCGATGGCGGCGTTCAGATAGTCGTGATCCAAGAAGTAGACGGTGCCGGCAAAAGCGAGCATGCGACCAGTAGCCGGCGAATGCGGATCGCGCGCGATTTCAGCGAGGAGAATCTTTTCAGCCGTAAGATAGTCGTGCGCGCCGATCGCCTGTTGTAACTGGGCGGCGCGTTCGGCAGACAGCCCGAGCGAAGTGGTGCTCGAAACGGCGGGCACACTGTCATCAGGCGGGGACTGAGCGAGAGCAGAGCCTGCTGCACGATCCACAAGGATGAGCGCAAGCAGCGAAGCGCGAATGAATAATGCGCGGCGGATCATGGAGACCAGTGTAGTGGAGAGGGGCAACGACACGATACGAATGAAATCATGCGCGCGCTGCTTCGCCACGCTGATTGTCGCGCTCCTTGCGGCTGGCGGAGCGAGTGCGCAGGACCGTGCCGGCGCCTATCGCCAGAGCGTCTTGGCGATTCAGCAGCAGATTGAATCGGGCGACCTTGCGGGTGCGCGATCGGCCCTTGGCGACGCGATGAAGCGTTATCCAGCCGATGGTGGACTGGAGAATCTGCTGGGTGTGATCGAGATTCAGCAAGGACATGCGAGTGCGGCGCGGCAGGCGTTTCTGTCCGCAGTGCGGCATGATCCGCAGCTCGTTGGCGCGTATTTGAATTTGAGCCGGGTTGACATGCAGACGGCGGCGAGCGACGCGAAGGCGAGGGATGAAGCTCTTCAAATGAGCGGGAAGGTCTTGCAGCTCGATGCGTCGAATGATGAAGCGCGCTACCAAATTGCGACGATCTTCGCGTGGCAGAAAAATTATGCGCGGTCGCTGGCGGAGTTGAATCGGCTGAGCCAGCAAGCGCGGAGCGCGGTGGGCGCAGAGGCACTTGCGTGCGAAGACCAGGCTGGGATTGGAGAGCGCGAAGCGACGGATGCTGCAGCGCGGCTGCTTGCGGGCAATGCGGACCTGACTGAGCAAGACGCGAATGAGTGCATCCCAACGCTGCGGACAGCTCGTCGCGCGGACCTGATTGAGATATTGCTGAAGGCTGCCGCTGCGCACCAGCCTCTTTCGCCCAGCGGGGTGCGCATGCTGGGATTGGCGCAAGAAGCGAGCGGCGAGCGCGCAGAGGCGCGGGCGACGCTGGAGCGCGCCTTTGCTGCCGGCGGTGGGTCAGTGGGGACATTGGTGGACTTGACCCGCGTGGCGGAAGCTGCGGGCGACCATCAGGGAGCGTTGGGGTACCTGGCGCATGCGCGCGACCTCGATCCCAAAGATGCGGCTCTGCCGTACGAGTTTGGCGCAATCTGCCTGCGCATGGGTCTCTATGCGGAGGCGCGCAAAGCGATTGGGGCAGCGCTGCAGATCGAGCCGGACAATCCTGACTACAACCTCGGGATGGGACTGGTGGTGTCGTTCTCGGAAGACCCTGCGCAGGCAATTCCTTATCTGCAGAAGTATCATGTGCTGCGTCCGACGGATGCGAACGGCGTGCTGGCGCTGGGCAGCGCGTCGTTTCGCGCGAAGGATTATGACACGGCTGCAACATGGCTGAAGCAGGCGGTGGCGAATCGTTCGACGGCGGCTGAGGCTCACTACTATCTTGGGCGCATTGCCCGGCAGGAAGGGCGGTTGGACGAAGCGACAACTGAATTGAAGGAGACGCTACGACAGGAGCCTGACCAAGCCAGCGCGATGGCGGAGCTGGGGCAGATTGCCGTGGCGCGACGCGACAACGCGCAGGCCTCAATGTATCTGGAGCGTGCTGTGCAGCTTGATCCGGATAACTATGCCGCGAACTTTGGGCTGCTGCAACTTTATGCGCGCACCAATGATCCGCGGCGCGAGCAGCAAGCGAAGCGCTTTGAGGAGGTCAAAGACAAGAAGGATGCACGCGATCTGGAGATGATGAGATCGCTTGAGATTCGCCGCAACGGAGATTCTGGAAGCAAACAAACGTTGAGCAAAACCAACCACTGAAACAACAGAGGCACATCAATGGGGGAGACAGAATGAAGGCATGGGCGGTTCGCAAGATATTCAACAGGGCGATTGCCGGGGGAGCCTTGGCATTGTTGCTGGGCGCGGCATGGGTCGCGGCTCCGGCGCAGAGCATCACGGGACGCTGGGCTGCAACAGGCAAGACACTCTATAACGGCGAGCAAGAGCGGGCGATTCTCGATCTGAAGCAGGACGGCAATCAACTGACCGGCACAGTGCGGGGATTGGGTTTCATTGTGAACGTGAAAGGCACGGTGGATGGCAGCCACTTTGAGATTTACGGCGCCGATTGGAATGACAAGAAGCCGTTCGTGGTGGGCGATCTCGAAGACGGAGAGTTGCGCGGGACGCAGTGGGGCACCAAATTTGTGGCGAAGCCCGCGACCGCGGCCGATGAGTTTCCTAAGCTGCCTTACATTGATCCGCCAGCACTGCACGATGTTCCGTATAACGGATTGGCCAAGACGCCGCCAATGGGGTGGAACAGCTGGAATCTCTTCGCGGACAAGGTGGACGATAAGACCGTGCGCACAATGGCCGACGCCATGGTCTCGAGCGGCATGCGCGACGCGGGCTACGTGTATGTGAACATCGATGACACGTGGGAGGGACTGCGCGACGCAAACGGCGTGCTGCACGCGAACTCGAAGTTTCCTGACATGAAGGCGCTCGCGGATTATGTGCATTCCAAGGGATTGAAGATCGGTATCTATTCGTCGCCCGGGCCGCGCACCTGCGGCAGCTACCCGGCGAGCTACGGGCATGAGAAGCAGGATGCCGAGCTCTTTGCCTCTTGGGGCATTGACTACCTGAAATACGACTGGTGCAGTGCGGCTACGATTTACACGAACGATCAGCTACAGCCGATCTACCAGCGGATGGGCGACGCGCTCGAAGCGACTGGCAGACCGATTGTTTATAGCCTGTGTGAGTACGGCATGGGCAAGGTGGAGACGTGGGGACCGAAGGTCGGCGGCAACCTGTGGCGCACGACCGACGATATTCGCGATGAATGGGACAGCATGATGTTCAACATCGAGAAGCAGGCGCCGACTGCTCCTTATGCAGGGCCGGGGCATTGGAACGATCCCGACATGCTGGAGGTGGGCAACGGGCATATGACTGCCGACGAGTATCGCACGCACATGAGTCTGTGGGCGCTAACGGCCGCTCCGCTGCTTGCGGGCAACGATATTCGCACGATGTCGGATGTGACGAAGTCCATCTTGCTGAACAAGGAAGTGATCGCGATTGATCAGGACCCGCTGGGCAAGCAGGCTTCGCCGGTGAAGAATGGCGAGCTTGAGACGTGGGTGAAGCCGCTGGCGGATGGCGGTGTGGCGGTGGGCGTGGTGAATCTTGGCAGCGCCGCTGCGACGGCGACAGTGAATGCCGCCGACCTGCTGCCTGGCAAGAAGGTGAAAGTGGCGCGCGATCTGTGGGCGCACAAGGACGTGAAGTTCGCGAAGGGAGCCTACTCGAGAGAGGTGCCATCCCATGGCATCCTACTGCTGCGGGTCTCTGCGAAATAGACTGACGGCTTCGAGAATGCATGGGCCTATCTATATAGATAGGCCCATGCGTTTTTGGGGTGATCGTTAATGTGCAGTGGTCTGGTTCTCGCGCGCTTCCACGACGACGAGATCGACGCGGCGGTTCATGCGGCGGCCTTCGGGCGTGGAGTTATCCGCGGTGGGACGGTACTGGCCGTAGCCGGAGGCGGAGATGCGGGTCGGATCAAAGCCGGCATGATCGACGAGGAGCGAGAGCACGGCCATAGCGCGCGCGGTTGAGAGCTCCCAGTTGGAGCGGAATTCGTCCGTGTGGATGGGCTGATTGTCAGAGTGTCCTTCCACGCGCAGCTCGAGGCCGGGACGTGAGAGGACTTTGGCGATGCGCTCGAGCTTTTGCGCCGCGCCGGGCAGCAGAACAGCCTGGCCGCTATCGAAGAAGCCAAGTTCCTTGAGGCTGATGACGAAGCCCTCCGGCGTGACCTGCATAGTGACTTCGTGGCTCTTAAGCTCCTTGCCCAATGCGGCTTCGAGCTCCTTGCGCAATTCGGCGATGTCGATGGGAGCCGTGCCGCTCAAGGAATCGTCGGTCGCATCGGTGCTCTGCACGCGCGGCTCGTGCGGGGTTGCCTCCCATGCGCTGCTCGAGGAGCCGGAGACGCGCTCGCCCTTGTCCTGCGAGAAGGCGCCCATGCTCTCAAAGCCATGACGAATGGCGCGCGAGAGGCTGCGCACGGCCTGATTGTCGCGATGCGCGGAGGCGAAGAGCACAACGAAGAATGCGAAGAGCAGGGTGATGAAGTCGGCGTAGGAGATCAGCCAGCGCTCGTGGTTGACATGCTCTTCAGCATGCTTGCGATGCCTCATCGCGCGGCCACCTTGGCGAGGCCGGGCTTGACCGGCGCTACCTGGAAGCGGCCGAGCTGCATTTCAAGTGAGCGGGGATTGACGCCCTCAATAATGGAGAGCACGGCTTCGAGCATCATCTCCTGAATCACCTGGCGCTCGCGAATGCGAATCTTGAGCTTGCCGGCCCAGGGCAGAAAGAACAGGTTGGCTGAAGCGACGCCGTAGATGGTGGCGACGAAGGCGACGGCGATGCCTTTGCCGACTTCGTTGATGTCCTGCAGGTGCTGCATGACCTGGATGAGGCCGAGCACCGCGCCGATGATGCCGATGGTGGGTGCAAAGCCGGCGGCCGCCTCGAACACCTTGGGAACGCGCTCGTCTTTTTCGCCGCGATAGTCGAGCTGCAGCTCCATCATCCTGCGCAGGTCGTCAGCGCCTACGCCGTCGATGGCGAGCATGAGGCTTTCCTTGAGAAAGGGATCCTGAATCTTGCCGAGCTCGGAGTCGAGCGAGAGGAGGCCTTCTTTGCGGGCCTTGTAGGCATAGCGAAGGAGATTTTGCACGAGGGCGTCGGAGCCGGTGTCGGGATTGACGAAGACGTCTTTGAGCTGCTTGAGCGCCGCGACCACGACGGGGAGCGGAAACTGCACCATAACCGCGCCGATGGTGCCGCCGAGAACGATGAGCGCCGCGGTGGGTTGGATGACCTGCGCGAGCTTGCCGCCGTCGAGCATGAGGCCGCAGACGATGCCGAAGAAAGCTAACAGGAATCCGCCGAATGTGCTCTTATCCACTTCGCTCTCTCCGTCCCCAGGTCACGCGGCGCGTGGCGGTGACTGTATGCCACCGCCGAACAGCACGCCGACCGACGGGATGCGCACTTATCGGCAGGTGGGAACCGAAATTCCATATTGATGGGCTGGGGAGAGCCGTGACACTTCCGTGTTAGGGCTGTGGATTTCTCTGCAAACAAACGATGTTGCGTGTCGATGAGAAACCGGTTAGAGCGGTCGGTGGACGACGCGGCTGAATTGGATGGCCACGATGCCACGGGAGGGCGCGGCGATTTGGCGGACGGAGAACTTTAACTGCGTGCAAGCATGGAATTTCTGGGCGGAGTGGCCGATGAGGGTGCATGCACTCCGCCAAGCCTTCTTGTGCGCCTCCAGTGGCTCTGGAAGCGGGAGCCTCTTTTGAGGCCGCGCAGGATCACGCCCGCCACCAAGTGAGCAGCACGGCCGCGGCGCCGCGTCCCTTTGTCGAGCGCCGCCGTCGGCGCGCGGTTGACGGCTCCTGGCAGGAGGCACTCGATTGCCTGCAGCGCTCGCTGGTGAGCCTAGAGAAGTCAAATGGTGAGCTCACAGCCGCCGAGAGCCAGTATCGCGATCTGTTTGAAGAGGCGTTGGTGGGAATTTTCCAGATGACTCCCGAGGGGCAGCCGCTGCAGTTGAATCGCGCGATGGCACGCATCTTTGGATACGAGACGCCTGAGCAGGTTCTGGCCGAGATTGCGAGTTACGCGGCCCTGATGGTGATGGAGCCTGGCCAGTGGAATGCCTGGAAGGCCTCGATCGATCAGACCAATGTGCGGCGTGGCATTGAGGCGCAGGTGCGCTCGAGAAGCGGCGAGCGGAAGTGGGTGCGGGTCAACGTACGCGTGGTGCGCGAAGATGGCCGTGTGGTGCGCTACGAGGGCACCTGTGAAGACATCACAGACCACAAGCGCTCCGAGGACCGCAACCAGTTTCTGGCCTACTACGATGCGCTAACGGGGCTGCCGAACCGGACGCTGTTCTATCAGCGACTGGATGAAGCGATGGCGACTGCGCGCTGGAAGAATGGCAGATGTGCGGCTCTGCTGCTGGAGCTGGAACGGTTCCGCGTGATCAACGACTCGTTTGGCGAGCGGCTGGGAGACCATCTGCTGGTCGAGACTGCGCAGCGGATTGCCGCGAGCGCGGGAGAGAGAAGTGTGGTCGCGCGGGTGGGAGTGGCGGAGTTTGCCGTGATTCTGCCGAGCGTGGAGGATGCAAGCGAAGCGGAACGCTGCGCGGAGCGACTGCGGGAACGGCTAGGCGTGGAATTCTCGCTGCTGGGGAATGTGCTCAGCGTGCAGTGCTCCATCGGGATCAGCGTGTTTCCGGAGCACGGACGCGACGCCGAAACAATGATGAAGAGCGCGGACGTGGCCATGCGCGCGGCGCAGGAAGACAGCGGCCGCGGCTATAGCGTGTTTACCGAGGCGATGAATGCCGCGATGCTGGAGAAGGTGAACTTTGAGAACGGGCTACGGCTGGCGCTCTCGCGCGATGAGCTGTTCCTTGTGTACCAGCCGCAGGTGGACCTGCGCACGGGCACGGTGATTGGGCTGGAGGCGCTGGTACGCTGGCGGCATCCGCAGCTTGGTGTAGTGCCCCCGGTGAAGTTCATTGGCCTGGCGGAGAGCACTGGGCTGATTGTGCCGATTGGCGAGTGGGTGCTGCGCACAGCGTGCCGGCAGGCGAAGCAGTGGCAGGACGAAGGATTGCCGGCCGTGCCCATGGCTGTAAACGTCTCCGCGATTCAGTTCCGGCAGCAAGGCTTCCGCGACCTGGTGCGCAGCGTGCTGCACGAGACGGGCATCAACCCAAAATATCTTGAGCTGGAGTTGACGGAAAGTGTGCTTCTGACCAACGCGGACGTGATGTTCTCGATCATCGAAGAGTTCCGCGACATGGGTGTGATGCTGGCGATCGACGACTTCGGGACGGGCTACTCGAGCCTTGGCTATCTGAAGCAGTTCAAGGTGAACCGGCTGAAGATCGGCCGCTCGTTCGTGCAGGATATTCCGGCCAACAGGGACGACATGGCGATCACGACCGCGATCATCCGCATGGCCAAGGCGCTGAATCTTTCCGTGCTGGCCGAAGGCGTGGAGACCGAGGATCAGCTGGCGTTTCTGCGGACACAGCAGTGCTACACAATTCAGGGCTTCTATTTCAGCAAGCCAATCGCTGCCGACCAGATCGGCGAGCGGCTCCGCTGCGGGTTTCTGCAGCGAACAAGACGCGCATCGTAACCGGATCGTCCGCGGGTGGGACTGGAAATTCCTGACCGCGGTGCCGATAGAGTGCCAGCACTAGACGATCTCTGCGCCGCATCTGGCCGACCGACCAAAAACAGGTCGTGCTGGCTGATTGCGGAGGCGATGCCCCGGGGGAATCAGACCGATGTTTGCGATTATTGGCGTGGTGATGGTGTTTGGCGCGGTGCTTGGCGGGTTCCTGATGGAAAAGGGACCGCTCGCGGTGCTCATGCAACCGTCTGAGTTCGTCATTCTGGGCGGCGCGGCGCTGGGCACGCTGCTCTCCGCGAACCCGATGCACGTGCTGAAGAAGGTCGCCGCGGGATTCGGAGCGATTCTGGCCGGATCGAAGTTTTCGCGCCAGCGCTATACCGATTCGCTGAAGATGCTATACGCGCTGTTCAACAAGGCGCGCAAAGAAGGTATGGCGGGCATTGAGCCCGATATTGAAGAGCCGAGCAAGAGCCAGGTGTTTATCAAGTATCCGGCATTTCTCAAGGACCATCATGTGCGCGACTTTGTGTGCGACACGCTGCGCATGGCCATCACCGGCGGAGCAACGCCGTTCGATCTGGACCAGATGATGGAGCTGGATATGGATGTGCATCATGCAGGGGCGACACAGCCGGCAAACGCGCTGAGCGCGATGGCGGATTCGTTGCCGGGCATGGGCATTGTGGCCGCGGTGCTGGGCGTGGTGGTGACGATGAGCGCGCTGGGCGGGCCGCCGGAAGAGATTGGCCACAAGGTAGCGGCCGCGCTGGTGGGAACGTTCCTCGGCATTCTGATGTGCTACGGCGTGGTGGGTCCACTGGGCTCGAATCTTGCCAAGATCATTGAGGATGAGCACTCCTACTATCATGTGCTGCGCGTTGCCATGCTCTCCTTCATTAAAGGCATGTCGCCTACGCTGGCCGTCGAAGTGGCGCGCCGCGCGATCCCTGAACACGTGCGGCCCAGCTTCCAGGAAGTTGAAAAGGCCTGCCGTCAGAAGGAAGAACCCGCTGCAGCAGCCGCGGCCTAAGGGATTGAAGGAAGGATCACGATCGTGGCCGACGCACAACCCATTATCATCATCAAGAAAAAGGTTAGTCACGGCGGCCATCACGGCGGCGCGTGGAAGGTGGCCTACGCGGACTTTGTCACGGCGATGATGGCGCTGTTCATCGTGCTGTGGCTGATGAACGCCAGCAAACAGGTGCAGGAGGCGGTGGGCGGCTACTTCAAGGATCCACGCGGCTCGGCGAAGATGGTGGGCACCAACCGCAACGGCACCGATCAATTTATCCCGGTGAAGAAAGAGGACATGAAGAAGCTGAAGGATGAGCTCCTTCGTTCCATCCATCACCTGGACCCGATGGACAAGCTGAAGAGTCAGATCGAAATCACGATCACTGCAGGAAGGACTGCGCATCGAGCTGATGGAGTCGGCCAAGGGCACGTTCTTCGAGCTGGGCAGCGCCAAGCCGACGCCGGCGCTGCGGGATCTGTTGCAGACTCTAGCGCAGGAGTTGGGCAAGCTGCCAAACAATATCTCCATCGAGGGGCACACCGATTCAAAGCCGTACTCGGGTGCGCGCGCCTATGACAACTGGGACCTTTCGACCGATCGCGCCAACGAGGCCCGGCGGTTGATGCAGAGCCTGGGCGTGCGGTCCGACCAGGTTTCACAGGTGCGCGGCTTTGCGGACCAGCGGCTGCGTCTGCCCAAGGATCCGATGAATCCGTCGAACCGCCGCATCTCCCTGATTGTGCAGTACCAGGTGCAGAACAATGCCGAAGTGGCTCCGCCAGCGGCATTGACGCACTCCGCGGCCATCAGCCCCAACAAGTAAGGGGACTTCCGCGAGAAACAACGAAGCCCGCATCGCGCCGCCTGACGGCTGTGCGATGCGGGCTTTTCAGAGTTGTCAAAGGATGGGAGACTAGCGGACGACGACGAGGCCGGGGCGGTTTTGCGGCGCGGCGAGGAAAGCCATGTAGCGGTTGAGGAGTTCCCGCTGGTCTTCGGACTCGCACAGGAAGCGGACGCCGTGGCGTACGGACCTGGAGTAGGTGATTTGCACGCCAATCTCCAGAATCTGGCCATCGAGGTCCATGGAAAGCACGCCCTGCGCGTCCACGGGGAGTGGCTCGCGGAGTTCTACTTTCATGCCCTCGACGCTGATGTTTTTGCAGCGGCCACCATGCGTCGCCCCCTCGACGACAATCCGTACGGGGATATCGACAGCAAAACGCGGAGCTCGATAGTCAAATTTCTGCATGGGCCGCCTGCGAATGGGGACAGTATAGCGCGCAGCAGTTACGGCTGCGCCGCACACCCTATCGGCACATTGGGCGATAAATTTCTGTTCTTTATGGGCTCCGGTCGAAATTATCTGCGCACGGGCCCTGAAATCGTGACCAAGTGAGGACTTTCATCGGTCCGAGGTGCCAGCGAGCTCCTGGTACGGTGCGGCCAGCCATCCGGAAACCCGGGGCGCGCATATCTACCACGACATTCCGTGCGGTGCTATTGATGAGCATGGTTCGCGGGACGCCATTCAACCTTGAGAACGTTCTCATAAACCTATAATTTGACTACAACGAAACAGAGTAAATGCATCTCAACCGAACTCTGGCTAGCGTGCCTTGCTTCATCATGCGGCTTAGGCAGCGCAGTTTTGGGTCGCGAAGGGGAAATGCTGGGTAGAGCTGTATCCACTGATCGCCATGGATAGGGTTGAGAATACGATTTCCGAAGAGCGTATCGCACCACAAAGAACGGCGGCAGCCAAGAGCCAAAGTGCCTGCCGGCGCATCCTGCTGGTCGAGGATGATGTGGCGCTGACAAGCTTCCTGCTGGGGGAACTCGAGGCCGAGGGCTTCGCGGTGGACGTGGTCCACGACGGTGAAGAGGCGCGGACACGGCTGGAGGCCCAGCATCCGTATGACATGCTGATCTGCGACCTGAATCTACCCACGCTGGATGGCATCGGGCTGATCGGACGAGTCCGGCCGGCGCATCCGCGGCTGCCGCTGCTGGTGTTGACCGCGCGGACGCGGGTGGAGGACAAGGTGCAGGCGCTGCATGCGGGCGCAGATGATTGCCTGACCAAGCCGTTTTCATTGATTGAACTGCTGGCGCGGATTCGCGCACTGCTGCGGCGCAATTCCGGAGTGGTTCCGAACCGGTCCATGGTGGGCGACCTGACCCTCCACCGCGACGAGCGGCGGGTGGAACGGAACGGCAGGCGGATTGAACTGACGCCGCGCGAGTTTGCCATTCTCGAAGTGTTGATGCGGAATCCGGGGAAGCCGGTCTCGCGGGCGACGCTGCTTGAAGAGGTTTGGAACGCTTCGACGGAAAACGCCACCAATATTGTGGACGTCTATGTGAAATACGTCCGCGACAAGATAGATCTCCCAGGAGAGCCGCGTCTCACGCACACGGTTCGAGGATTCGGCTATGAACTTCGGGCAGAATGATCGGTCGGGCGGTGCGCCGAGATCGGAGAGCGGCGCCGAGGACCACATGCGGTTCTATCGCGAACTTGCCGATGGGCTGCATGCCATGGCGCAGCCGCTGACGATTCTGCGCGGAGCCTTGACTGCCATGACGCTGCGTGAGGAAATCGATCACCATCACTATATGGAGATGTCGGCGCGCCAGGTGGACCGCCTGTGCAATGTAATGGCGAGTATGCAGCACCTGCTGGTGGTAAAGCAGCATCAGGCGGAGTGCTCAGACTTCGATCTTCTGGACGCCCTTGCGCCGATCGTCGAGCAGCGCAAGCGCATGCTTGCTGCAACCGGAGTGCGACTGACCGCAACCGGTCCAGCGCAGCCTGCGTGGGTGCGCGGCGATGCGGAAAGAGCAAGACAGGCACTCCTGGCGGCAGTGACTGTGGTGGCCGCGTTGGCAGCGGAAAGCGACGTGATTCATCTCTCAGTGGAAGCGAGCGAGGACTGCGTGGAGATTGCTCTCGAAAATACCTGCAGACCGATGGGACGCCTGAGCGCGCCGGACCGCCTCTGCCTGGCATCTGCCCAAGCGAGCATGCGCAGCCAGCGAGGAAGTTTTGCGGTTATGGAGAACCCATCGCGCATTGTGCTGACGCTGCCAGCGGTGCCTGCTGCGAGGCCAGCTGTGATGGCTCAGACCATGTTGGCAGAACGGGCCACGATTCTCACGAACTTTTCATTTGAGGCTGGAGACTGATCGATGGCAACGCAGGCGACCCAATACGAACGCTTCGAAGATCGAATGCCGATCGACGTCTTTGTGGTGAGCCCGAATCCCCGGCTCAGACAGGAACTGAAGGATAAGCTCGCGCTGCCTCGCTGGAATCTGCTGCAGGCCGGTGGCGGAGCAGAAGCGCTGGAGCTGCTGCGTAAGAGCGGTATCGACGATGGCGTGCTGCTGCTCGATCCGATGCTGCCCGATCTTGAGGCCAATGAATTTCACGCCATTGTGCGCAATCGATTTCCTCACGCACAGGTGCTGATGTTGAATCCGCATACCGGGCAATTGCTGGTGGGGACAGCTTCGCCTACGCCGGTGTCGCGCAAGCTGGCCGACGTGGTGAATCAGAGTGGGTCAAGCCGCGGGGTGGGGTTTCCGATACCTGTGCCCGAGATGCCGCGGGTCATCACTGAAGGGCGCGTGAAGCTGCGCAACATGATTGGCGAGTCCGACCCGATGCATCGCATTTACGCCGTGACGCGCATGGTGGCCGCGCGCGACACCACGGTGCTGGTGACGGGTGAAAGCGGCACAGGCAAGGACCTGATCGCCCAGGAGATTCATCTGATCAGCCCGCGGAGAAACCAGCCCTTTGTGGTGGTGAACTGCTCCGCGATTCCGGAAACGCTGTTGGAGGCCGAGCTGTTTGGCTACACCAAAGGGTCGTTTACCGGAGCCATGCAGTCGCGCATCGGGCGCATCCATGCGGCGCATGGCGGCACGCTGTTTCTGGATGAAATTGGGGACATGCCGGTTTCCCTGCAGAGCAAGATCCTGCGCTTTCTGGAGCAGGGCGAGGTGCAGCGGCTCGGTGGCAACGACAATCTCAAGGTCGATGTACGAGTGATTGCCGCGACCAATGCGGACCTGAAGAAGCGGGTAGCGGAGCAGCAATTTCGCGAGGACCTCTACTACCGGCTTGCGGTTTTTCCGATTCACCTGCCGCCGCTGCGCGACCGGTTGAGCGATCTGGACGCGCTGGCGGACTTCTTTGTGGAGCGCTTTCAGGCCGGAGCGACGATCACGCGCGAGGCGATGCACGTTCTGGCGCAGCACAACTGGCCGGGCAATGTGCGCGAGCTGCGCAATGTGATTGAGCGGGCGACGATCATGGCTGGAAGTGGCGACGAAATCAAGGCTGAACACATTCTTTTGTAGGGTAACCTCCCATTCTGGGCAATAAATGCCAGTTTGGCACGCGTCTTGCATGTGAGATAGGCAAATGCTGCCGACCTCTCATGCAGTTCCAATGAACGCCGCGATCGCCGACTGTCTGCACAGTCCGCAGTTGCTCGCCGATGCATTTTCGGAGTTCATCTCCGCGTCGGCGCAACTGGAGGCATCGTACCGCGACCTGCAGAGCGAAGTCGCGCACCTTGGACTGGAACTCTCCGAACGCAATCGTAGCGCTTTCCCGCAGTCTGGCGGAGAACGACCGCATGCGCGCGGCGCTGCAGCAGATGCTGGACTCGATGCCCTGCGGCGTTGTGGTGGTGAACAATGCGGCGATGTGTGGTGATGATCAACCCGGAGGGCCGGCGGCTGCTGGAGATTGACGATGCCCCCGTGGGCACTTTGCAGGAGCTTGCGCGTATGAGCCGGGTTGCGCTGGATGCATTGGCGGCGGGATCGAATGGGGAGTGCGAGTCCGAGCTGAGCATCGAGAGCGATGCTGGCCGTCGCTGGCTGGCAGTGAGCAATCGCAAGCTGAGCGGCGCTGCTGCCGACGCGCCTGGGCAGATTGAGAGCATCTGGATTCTGCGCGATATGACGGCAACCAAGCAGGCGGAGCAGCAGCGCGAAGCGGCAAGGCGGGCCACAGTGCTGGCCGAGATCTCAACCATCCTCGCGCATGAAATTAGAAATCCGTTAGCGAGCCTGGAGCTCTTCGCGCGGCTTATCGCAGAGGATCGTGATGCCGCGGAGCAGTGGATCTCGAATCTGCGCGCGGGCATTCGTACACTATCGGGCACAGTGAACAACGTGTTGAGCATGAATGGCGAGGGCAATCCGCGGCTGAAGGCGGTGGAGCTTGCGGTATGCGTGCGGAGCGGTGTTGAGTTTGTGCGGCCGATCGCGGCGCAGGCACGCGTAGAGCTTTCGTTCACGGCAGCTGAAAACACGCCGACGATCGAAGGCAATGAAGACGGCATTCGGCAGATCATTTTGAACCTGGTTTGCAATGCGATTCGGCATACGACGGCAGGCGGTGCAATTCGCGTGGCCGCGCGCGGCGACATGCGCGATGGACGCCGTGTGGCACTTGTCGGAAATCGCGGACAGCGGCTGCGGGATTCGCGAAGAGATGATTGAGCATTTGTTCGATGCGGGATTCAGCGGAACGGGCGAGACGCCGGGCCTGGGCCTCGCGGTATGCAAGCGGATTATGGCGCAGCACGGCGGCGCGATCAGCGTGGCGAGCCGCGTGAACGAAGGAACCACTTTCGAACTGGAGTTTCCGGCACTATGACGATGGATGCCGAGTCGGTCAGTGATGGTGGTGGATGACGAGCCGGGCATTCGCACCGCGCTGCGCGCGAATTTTCTTCGTCACGGCTGGCGCGTGGAGACGGCTTCCTGCGTGCGCGATGCGATTCGCAGCCTGGAGGGCCGCGAGTTCGATCTGGTGGTGACGGATATGCGCATGCCCGACGGCACGGGGCATGGAGGTGATGCGCGCGGCGCGCAAGTAGCTCGCCCGAGACCGCGGTGATTCTGCTGACCGCGTACGGCTCGGTGCCCGATGCAGTGAGCGCGATGCGCGATGGCGCGCTGGATTACATGACCAAGCCGATCCCGTTCGATCAGCTGCAGGCGACCGCCGCGCAGGTGATGCGCCGGGCCAGCCAGACGCCGGCCGAAGAGCCTGGCGCGAATGGCGAGATTGTGGGCCGCGCGCCGCTGTTGCTGCGCGCGATGCAGCGGGCGCGTGCCGCAGCCAGCACCGGCGCGGACGTGCTGATTGAGGCCGAGAGCGGAACGGGCAAGGAGCTGCTGGCGAGGTTCATTCACGATTCCAGCGACCGCAGCCGCAAGCCATTTATCGCGGTGAACTGCGCGGCGGTGCCGGAAGCGCTGCTGGAGAGCGAGCTGTTCGGGCACGGGCGCGGCGCATTCACCGGCGCGGTTGCTGCGCGGCCGGGCAAGTTCGAGCTGGCCGATGGCGGCACGATTCTGCTGGACGAGATTGGCGAGATGCCGCTGCAATCTGCAACCCAAACTATTGCGCGCGCTGCAGGAGCGCGAGTTTGAGCGGCTGGGCGAGGGCGAGCCGGTGCACGTGGATATTCGCGTGATCGCCACGACCAATGTGTCGCTGGCGGCGATGGTGGAGCGCGGGCAGTTTCGCGCGCGATCTCTACTACCGGCTGAATGTGATTCCGCTGTCGTTGCCGCCGCTGCGCGAGCGGCGCGAAGATATTCCGGTTCTGGCGCGGTACTTTGCGGAGAAGTATGCCGCGACATCGCAGGGGCAGCGCGCCGCAGCTTGCATCCCGGAGTTTATTGAGCGTCTGCAGTCGCACACCTGGCCGGGAAATGTGCGCGAGCTCGGCCAACTTCATGCGCCGGGTGATCACGTTGAGCGGAACCATCGAGATCGACGCGAGCTGCTTCGAGATGGAGTTCCAGCTGCCGGCGAACGCCACTCGGCGCTTCGCACGCCACAGCGCCGGCAAGTCGCGGCGGGAACGCCGATCCGCGCAGGTGGAGCGGCAGCATCTCGAAAAGCACGCTGGCGCTGACTGAAGGAAATCGCACGCACGCCGCCGAGATGCTGGGCATCAGCCTGCGCACGCTGCGCAACAAGATTCGCGAGTACGGGCTTCCGCCAAGGAGGTACGCATAACATGGCCACCACTCCGATGATGCAACTGCTGCAGGGCTATCTGAAGGTGACGACGGACCGGCAGCAGATGGTTGCGTCCAACATGGCAAACGTGGACACGCCCGGCTATCACACCAAGGACATCAATTTCCAGGCGGCGATGCAGCAGGTGATGAGCGGCACGGATGACACGCAATGCAGTCGAGCGTCGACGGAGGATGTCGAAGGGCTGCCCGAACGTCCCGATGGCAACAACGTCAACATCGATCGCGAAAGCATGCTGATGTCGCAGACGCAGCTGCAGTACCAGATGGGCGTGCAGCTGATGAGAGCCGAGTTTCACCGGCTGCTGACGGCGATCAAGGATGGGAACTGATCATGGGATTATTTGACATGATGAGCATCAGTGCCTCGGCACTCTCGGCGCGAACGGCAGCGGGCGGAGGTGACTTCGGCGAACCTGGCCAACGCGGAGACGACGCACACCGACGAGGCGGCCCTTACGTGCGCAAGGAGGTAGTCTTCAGCGCGTCGAACACGTCGCCGTTCCGCACGGTGATGAATCACGTCGGCGGGTTTGCCGGCGCGCCGGGCGGCTCGGTGCGAGCTGACGCAGGTGGTGGACGACACGACGCCCGCCGGTGATGCGGTACGAGCCGGGCAATCCAGACGCGAACAAGGATGGATATGTCGCGTATCCGGCGATCAATCCGGTGAGCGAGATGGTGGACCTGATGGGCGCAGTACGGGCATACCAATTGAATGCCTCGGCCGTAAGCGCGGCGAAACAGATGATTCAGGAATCGATCGACATCCTGAAGACTTCGTAGGGAGAGAACAGACGATGAGCAATGTAAGTCTGAATACGATTCCGAATTTCTCGATGCCGGACACGTCCCAGCTCGACGGAATGAGCGGCGAGTTCGGGGCCGAGCTTCTCCGATGTGCTGAAGAACGCGGTGCACACGGTGGACAAGCTGCACGACGACGCGGCGACGCAGGTGAGCAGCCTGCTGCAGGGCGGCGGCGGCGATATGAACAACGTGATGATCGCGGTGGAGAAGGCGGATGTTTCGTTCCAGCTGATGATGCAGGTGCGCAACAAGATCGTGAGCGCGTACCAGGACATCGAAAAGATGCAGTTCTAGGACTGAGACGACTATGGCAGGATTCAACGACATCACGCGAACAGGCGAAGCAGTTCTGGGCGACGCGCACCGGTCAGCAGACGTGCATTCCTTCTGGGCGGCGCTGCGGCGACAGTATTGCTGATGGTGCTGTTTGTGCGGCTGATCGGCACGCCCGGACTACAAGCCGCTCTACACAAGACTGGAGCCGGCTGACGCGCAGGCGCTGGCCGCGCAGCTGGATGCCGAGGGCATTCCGCACCAGACCAGCGCGGATGGCAAGACGCATCAGCGTGCCGGCCGACAAGCTGGATGCGGCGCGGCATGCAGACTGCGCAGCAGGGACAGCCGCACAGCGGACGCATGGGCTTTGAGATTTTCGACAAGATGTCGTGGGGCCAGACCGAGTTCGACCAGAAGGTGACGTATCAGCGGGCGCTGGAAGGCGAGCTGGAGCGAACCGATTCAGACGCTCTCGATGTAGCAGAGCGCGCGCGTACACCTGGTGATGCCGACGGATTCGGTGTTTCTCGACCGCCAGCGACGGCGCAAGGCTTCGGTGATTCTGAAGCTGCGGCACGACAGCTTTCGAAGGATGCGGTGCTCGCGATCTCGCGGCTGGTGTCCGGCGCGGTGGACGAGCTGAAGCCTGAGGATGTCTCCATCATCGATGCGGACTCCGCCCGATCGCTTGGACTCAAGCCATGACGGACAGCGATGATTGGCGCGGGCGAAGAAGCGCACCTGACCGCAGCAGCTGATCAGCACGCTGGAGCCGGTGGTGGGCAAGGACAAGATTCGCGCCAGCGTGAACGTCGACTACGACCAGGACACGACCGACGAAAGCCAGGAGAAGTACGACCCGACCGTGAGTGCGCTGCTGAGCGATCAGAGGTCAGAGGATCAAGCAGGCGAATGCGCCAGTGCAGACTGGCGTGCCGGGAACAGCAAGCAATATTCCCGCCAAGCAGCAATGCTCCTAAGCCCAGTGCAGACGCAGTCGTCGAAGACCGAGAATGCGCAGTACGGCGTGAACAAGACTGTGGTGCATACGGTGATGCCCGCGGGGCGGATTCAGCGCGTAACCGCGGCGATGCTGGTGGACGACGCTACGGTGCAGCACAGTGCATGGCGGCAAGGTGACGTTGACGCATCGCAAGCGCACGCCTGATGAACTCGCGAAGATTCGCGAGCTTGCCGAGGCGGCCATCGGATTCGATGCCAAGCGCGGCGACACGATCAGCGTGCAGGATATGCCGTTCGACGGTGATGCGGCAGACGCGGAAGTTCCGACGCTGACGTGGACCGCAGAGGCGCAGAAGGCGGTTACGGATTACTCCAGCCTGCTGAGGCCGCTGTCATTGCTGGGCTTGTTCATGCTGGCGTATCTGTTTGTGCTGCGGCCGATGCAGAAGCAAGTGCTGAGTTCGGCTCCTGCGGGCGCCGACGGACAGCCAGCGCTTGCCGCAGCTCGCGGGCAGGCGCTGATGGGAGCGCCGGTTCCGAGCGATGAGGCAATGCGGGCGGCGCAGCTGAAAGAACAGACGATTGAGTTGATCCGGCAGAAGCCGCTTGGTACGGCGCGTGCGGTGCAGGCATGGATGAGGGAGGAGCCCTCATGAGCACAGCAGAACAGCCCATGCCGAGCGGCGCACGCAAGGCGGCGATTCTGCTTTCGCTGCTAGGCGAAGAAGCTGCGGCACCGATCTTGCGCAACCTTTCCAACGAGGATCTGCGAACGCGTGACCGCGAGGTCGCGAGCCTATCGCGCGTGCCTTTCGAAGTCAGCCTGCAGGTGCTTGAGGAGTATCAGCAGCTGATGGCCGCGCAGGAATTCATCGCGGTGGGCGGGAGGATGTGGCACTGCGCCTGCTGGTGAAGGCATTTGGAGAAGCCGGCGCGAAGAGCATGGTGGACCGGCTTAACCGCGGCGAGGAGCCGAGCGCGGCCAGCGTGGACGTGCTGAAGAAAGCTGACCCGCAGCAGATTGGCACGTTTTCTGGCCGGCGAGCAGTCGCAGACCAAGCACTGATTCTAGCGCAACTCGATGCGCGGCAGGCCTCGGCCGTGCTGATGAAGATGGAGCCGGAGGTCCGCGCGGAGTGCGTCAAGCGGCTGGCGAACGGCCAAGCAGGCATCTCCGGAGGTCGCTGCCAAGATATCCGCGGTGCTGAATCGCCGGCTGCGTGGTTCGACTGAGCAGAACAAGCGTAGCGACTCCGGCTTGCGCAACCTGGCAGAGATGATGAATCGCCTGGCGCCGGCGGTGGCGAAGGAGATCCTGGACTCTCATTGAGACCGAAGAGCCGAAGATCGCCATCAGCATCCGCGACATGATGTTTACCTTCGACGACTTTCTTAGGTTCCTGAGCAGGAGCTGCGCGAACTTGTGAATTCGATCGACAAGAAGACGCTGATGGTGGCGCTCAAGGGAGCAAGCGAAGAAGTGAAGAAGCCATTTCTATCGGACCATGTCATCGCGCGCAGTGGAAATGATGAAGGAAGACTCCGAGGTGATGGGGCCGGTGCGAGGCAAGGATGTGGCCAAGGCGCAGAGCGAGATTGTCGCGATTGCGCGCAAACTTGAGTCCGAAGGCAAGATTGTACTGAAGAGTGAGGGAGAAGATGAGTATGTCCTCTAGCGCAGGATACAACGATGCAGTTTCGGCGCCCGTCACTGCGCTGGAGTACCGGGATATGGCGGATGCGCTGCACGGTGCAGGCGAGCGACCTGGTGGACGAGCCGTGCATCGAGCCGCGCGGAAGAGCTGATTTCTGAAACCGAGGCTGCAGCTGCTATCCAGCGAGAACGGGCCAATGCCGTGCGGGAGACAGAACAGCGGGTGCGCCAGGAGTATGAGCAGAAGCTGGAGGCAGCGCGCGCACAGCTGAAAGCAGGCGCTCACAGCCTTTGGAGAACAGCGCAACGAATACTTTGCGCGCGTGGAAGCGGAGGTGGTTCAGCTTGCGCTGGCGATTGCCGCCAAGATTCTGCATCGCGAAGCGCAGGTCGATCCGATGCTGGTGGCGGCGCTGGTGCGAATGGCGATGGAGAAGATGCGCGAAGGATCGAGCGTGACAGTCCGGGTGCAGCCGGGCGATGACAGCGCAGTGGAAGCAGTATCTTGCTGCCGGCATAGTTCGACTGTGCACGTTCTGAAGTGGTGGAGGATGCGCAGCTCAGCGAGCAGGATTGCGTGCTGGAAACAGAACTTGGGATCGGCCAACTTTGGTTTGGACACTCAATTGAAGGAAGTCGAGCAGGGATTCTTCGATCTGCTCGCGTTGAGGCCGGTAAGCCGATGAACCGACTCGCTGCTGGCTGCCTACGATACACTATCTTGAAGCGGGCTCGACGTTGCGTTGGAGCGGGCGAATCAACCAGGTTGTCGGCAATCTGATTGAGTCGGACGGGCCATTCTGCTTTGTGGGCGAGAGCTGTGCGAGATTCTCGGCGCCGGCGGACGAAGCTATGCGGGGGAGATTATCGGCTTTCGCGGATCGACGATGCTGTCGATGGCGGCCGATCAGTCCGCAGGGCATTCGCTTCGGCGACAGATCATGACGTGGGGCGCGCGGCCTTCGGTTCGCGTTGGTCCGGGAATGCTGGGCCGTGTGATCGATACCAGCAGGAAATCCGCTCGACGGAAAAGGGGACTACCGCGCGACGCATTCGGTGTCGCATCGATGGCTCGGCTCCGCTGCCGTTGGAGCGCGTTCCGATTCGCGAGCCGCTGGGCTGCGGTATTCGCGCGATTGACGGCTTCCTGACATGCGGACAGAGGGCAGCGCGTCGGCATCTTTGGCGGCAGCGGTGTGGGAAAGAGCACGCTGATTGGCATGATGGCGCGCGGAACGGCGGCGGACATGACAGTGCTGGCGCTGGTTGGCGAGCGCGGCCGCGAAGTGGGCGAGTTTCTTGAGGTGCTGGGCGAAGAGGGTCTGCGGCGCGCGGTGGTGATCGTCTCCACGTCGGATCAGTCGCCGCTGCTGCGCATCCGTGCGGCACTCGCCGCAACCGCAGTTGCGGAGTACTTTGCGAGCCTGGGCAAGAATGTACTGCTGATTGTCGATTCGCTCACGCGCTTTGCGATGGCGCAACGCGAGATTGGATTGGCCGCCGGCGAGCCACCGACGGCGAAGGGTTATACGCCTTCGGTGTTGAACATGCTGGCCCGGCTGGTGGAGCGGGCGGGAAATTTTTCGCAGGGTAGCATCACGGCCTTCTATACGGTGCTGATGGAGGGCGACGATCAGCAGGATCCGGTTGTCGATACGGTTCGGTCGCTGCTGGATGGGCATGTGGTGCTGGATCAGAAACCTGGCCATGCGCAGCCACTATCCTCCGATTTCGATTCTGGATAGCCTCAGCCGATTGATGTCGAGCATGGCTTCGGAAGAGCATTTGACGAAGGCGAACGCTTTGCGGCTGATTGATGGCTGCATATGCGCGGTCCGAGGATCTGATTCGCATCGGCGCGTATCAGAAGGGCACCGATCCGGTACTGGACAATGCGTTGCAGAATCTTCCCGCGCTGAATCAGTTCCTGCACCAGAGGCCTGACGCGCTGTGTACCTTCAAGTCGGCAGTGGACCAGATGATGGCGCTGGCGAGCTAGAACGCAATCGACGGGAGATCGTGCGATTATGGCATTTCGATTTCCACTGGCGAGCGTGTTACGCGTACGCGAAAGCGAAGAAGAGCGCGAAGAACGCTCGCTGCAGCGCATCCAGCATGAGATGGCGCGGGTACGGCGGCGCATGGATGAGCAGGTGGCCGCGGTTGCGCGCGTGGATGCAACGCGCGCTCTGGCTCTCAAACAACCCGTGGAGGCCGGCACTCTGCAGGGCCTCGCGATGGAACGCCAGGCGGCGCTCGCCACCATTGCGGCTCTGCGCGCGGAACTGGCGTCTCTCGAGCAGCAACGCGATGAGCAGATGAAGTTGTATCAGGCAGCGCATCGTGATCGGCAGATGCTGACCGACATGGAAGCGCAGCAGCAGAGCACGTATGAGCAGGAACAGGTGCGCGCGCAGCAGAAGCGCATCGATGACATGTTTGCCTCGCGCAGCCAGCGCGACTAATTACTCTCCACTAGACATCCTTCTGTGCGCGGCGTTGGGCGCGCTTTCCTGCATTCTCGAGGCTCGGCGCGCTGCCCAGACGCCTGCGTCACTAGGCAGCGATTGCCTAGTGGATGCGGCAACGATTGCCGCGTTTGCCGAGTGCGCGCGGCGAGATGATTCAACGCTGCCGGATGACGCTCAATGATATGAGTGGTTTGCACGGCGGCATGAAGCGCATGAGCGGCTTGGCAATGATGGACCGCGACCTGCTGTATAAGAGGCGTGCGAATTGCGCTCAAAACGATTGCCTCCGATGCGGGCACGGTTTCCGTGGCGACTGCGAAGTCTGCCGGCGGATCGTTTCTCGACATCCTGCTAGGCGCTTTGCCTGGCGTGGTGCAGGCCGCAGCAGGCTCCGGGTCGCGCGCGCAAAGCCATACGAACTCTGAGTCAGGCGATCGCGATGCGAAGAAGAGCGACGCGACGTCTTCAACACAGACCGTTGCCGAAACGCCCCAGTCTTCTGTTCCCGTCACGGTTCCGGTGCAGCCTTCGGTCGAGACGAATGTGGCTCCTATCGTTTTAATCGCGAGCTCGCACGGCCAGGCTCAAAGCGGCAATCAGGATATAGAGACGGCGTCCGTATCGGGTGCTGCTGACAGCGTTCTTTCGTTGACGAGGTCGAACAAGGCAGAGGCGCCCGCGCAATCTCTTGCTGGAGGTGTGACGGCGGGTGTGACCGCGCAGGGCGCGACCAGCTCGCAGAAAGCGATCAATTCGCTGCCGGCTTCGATTCAAACCGCGCCTGAGCTGAGCGAACTTAGCGTCCAAAGTGGTGCGCCGCAGAAAGTTGACGATACCAATTCGGCTTTGCCGTCGGAGTCAGCGGCGAACGCCGCTCTAGCGTCCTCGGATCCGGTCGTAAGCGGTCAAACAGTCACACCGGCAAACGCAGCTTCGACTCATGTGGGACAACAGAGCGCCGCAGTGACCTCGTCGGGCAGTGGTTCGGACGCAGTTGCTTCAGCGACTCCATCCATAAATGTACCGTCCGGCGGTCACAGCGCTTCGACGAATACGGCTGTCGTTGCTCCTATGATCACGCTCGCCTCCGCAGCACAAGCAATTGTTCCTGATGTTGCGCAGACTGTGACGCCGGCGACGCCTGATGCGGCAACGCAGTCCGCAATTAAGTCGCTGCAAGTTGCTATCGCGCCCAAGCAGTTTGGCGGGCAGACGACGCCTGTCGTACGCGGCAATCCTTCGCTGCCCACGATTGCGCCCGGACAGACATTGGTGAAGCAGGCTACGTCGACTGCTGCATCTCCCGCGCTCGCGAGCGGCGCAGGGGACACTTCGAAGGCTGTGAATGATGCGCATCACGCCGCGGCGACTCCGTCCGATGCGAGCGCCAATCAAGGCGACCAAGCGGCGCAGAAGTCGGCCAGCGTCACGCAGCCCGAGCGGCAGGTGACTCCAGCAGGTGCAAAGGCTGAACCGTCGAATCCGCTTCTGAATTCTTCGCAGCAGGGCGCACAGCCGATTGCGCAGGCCGTGCAGAGCAGTACTGTTGCTGTCGCGTTGGCTGCGGCCGCGACGCTCACGCTTCCAGCCGCCTCGACCCAGAGTCAGGTCCCTGCTCCTGTCGCACCGTTGAATGGAGTCAGCGGCGGGCAAATCTTCGCTGACACCTGTTACGGGTGGGACGACGACGGCTATCGGCGCGAACCCGCCTGTTGCCACGACCACTCCGAGTGGGAAGAACAGCAACGCTGACGATTTAGCGTCTCCAGCAAACCAGACGCAAGCAAGCGGTCAGCCGGGGCAGCACGCGCAGGCAGACACAACGCAGAGTGCGGTGGCGACGACGAAAAACAGCCCTCCCGCAGCAGCGTTGGACAACGCGATGGCCGCTCACGCGGGTTCGCAGCAGTCTGGAGCACAACATACGGGTTCGAGCACCACTCCGGCGAATACAGGTGTCCCAGTGCGCGAGGGCGGAAGTCTTCACGCGGCAGAGACCAGCGCCGGTGAGCAGGCGGTAACCCAGGGCATCAATACGGCGCGGGTGATTCAGTCGATGAGCGAGTCGGAGATGCGCGTGGGCATGCACTCGAGTGAGTTCGGTGATATCTCGATCCGCACGTCGGTTTCGCAGCAGCAGCTGATGACACAGATCTCGGTTGCGCACAGCGACCTGGGGACGGCGATCTCGGCGCACATTCCGTCGATGCAGGAAAAATTCAGCAATGACTTCGGCCTGCACGCATCAATCGAGGTCAGCCACGGCGGCACGGATCTTTCCGGCGAGCGGCAGCAGGCTTCGCCGCAGGATCAGAAAGCATTTGTACGCTCCGCGGGCGCAGGCATGGCGATGACCGCGGAGAATGAAGCGTTTGTGCACCGGCCACCGCCGACGGCAAGCGACGGAGTGCGGTTGGACATCAGGGCATAGAGACAGAAAAGAAGAGAGGCAATGCGATGAACATTCAAGGATTTACTCCCGCGATTACCGCGCCGGTTCAGGCGCAGGGGGCCAGTTCGGCGAAGGCGGCGGACAGCTCAAGTAGCTCGTCGTCGACGACCGGCACCGACTCAGCCTCAAGCCTGCAGACGACGTTTCTCAATCTGCTGGTGACGGAGCTGCAGAACCAGGATCCGACGCAGCCTGTGGACCCGACCGAGATGGTGAGCCAGATGGTGTCACTGAACCAGCTCGATCAGCTCATTTCCATCAACCAGACGTTGTCGAATTTGACGCCCTCGACGACCGACCCTACTTCGGATACGGCATCGACGTCGCAGCCGAAGCAGTTTACGCCGAATGCGACTGAGAGTTCAACGCAGGGCACCGGCAACCCGGTTTCGACAGCGACAACGCCCTACCAGATGTCTGTTCCCTCCACAGGGAACGCAAGTCCGGCGGGCCTGATGAATCTTTACGGAAGCTACAAGACTCAACCGACTTCTACCTATATGGGAGGCAGATAACATGTCAGCATTTTCGATTCCACTCTCCGGCCTGGCAGCCACTTCAGAATCTCTGAACGTGATTGCCAACAACCTCGCAAATCTCAACACCGACGGCTTCAAGGATCAGAGCCTGAGTTTCGGGGATGTGTTCAACCAGGTCCAGGGCATCTCCGGCAATGGCGATCCGATCCAGGTTGGCTCGGGTGTGCAGGTTGACGGTTCTGTCTCCAACTTTACCGACGGCAGCGTAACTTCGACCGGCATCTCCTCAAACATGGCGCTGCAGGGCAACGGGTTTTTTGTTGTGGAAGGCAGCAACGGGCAGATGACCTATACCCGCGCAGGCAACTTTGAGGTGAATGACCAGGGCCAGCTTGCCACACCGGGCGGCCAGCTTGTAATGGGTTATCCCGCGGTGAACGGCGTGGTCTCGTCGAGCTCGGCGCTGGCGCCGATCGATGTGACTCAGGCGGCCAACATCCCGGCGTCGCCGACCAGCTCTTTCGACATGACCACCAATCTGGACTCGAGCGCGGCGGTCGGTGACACGTTCAGCACACCGATCACGGTGTACGACTCGCTGGGTGCTTCGCACGTGCTTACCGTTCAGTACACCAACACGGGCGCCAACAGCTGGAGCTACAACATCAACATTCCGGCGGCGGACACGGGCGGCACGGGCACCGCGACAACGGTTGCTACGGGCAATCTGACGTTCGATTCTTCAGGCAACCTTACGTCTCCGACGGGTTCAGTGACAGGCATCAACATCACCGGCCTCGCCGATGGCGCTGCGCCGATGAACCTGACCTGGAACGTGGCCGATAGCGCGGGCAACTCCACCATCACGCAGCAGGACGCGACGAGCGCGACCAGTGCGACTGGACTCAGAACGGCTACGGCGTGGGCACGCTCACCGGCTATTCGGTTCTGCCGGATGGGACGGTGCAGGGCCAGTTCAGCAACGACCAGACTCTGGCTCTGGGGCAGGTGGCGGTGGCGAACTTTGCCAACGCGCAGGGGCTCGCAGCAGGTCGGCGGCAACGGCTTCCAGGCGACCTTCGCCTCGGGCGCGGCCGTGATCGGTACGGCTGGCGCTGGCGGCAATGGAACCATCACCGGCAGCGCTGTCGAGGCCTCGAACGTGAGCCTCTCGACGGAGTTCGCCAACATGATCGTTGCGCAGCAGGGTTACGAGGCGAATGCCAAGGCGCTGTCGACGATGGACCAGGTTTCGCAGGCTACGATTCAGCTCATCTCGTAGCAGGCGCAACCCTAGAGTAGTTCTTAAAGTACGATGAGAGACTTTTGCGCGGGACGCCGGTCCACACGCAAAGGCTCTCAGCGGCTGGCCCGCTCTCATGGCTGTCTCACCAGCCAGAGAAGCGGGCTGGACGCGCATCTTCGCGTTTAAGACGTTTAGAAACAGCGGCATGAGCGCTCTCCGCGCGGCCGCGCGTTGGTGTGTGCGCCGGGCCGCGATTCCGGCACGCTAATTGCTTTTAGGTCAGCACAGTTGCTTCGCCATTGGTGTATCTGCTCTCTGCCGGCTCTTGTCGGAGAGGTCAGCACCGAGTCTCAGACGGAGCCAGTGAGGACCGATGAGCACTGCAGTTCAAAACCTGCAAACAAAACCCGCAGAGCTGATCCCGGCCGAGACGGGCACGAAGGATCTGCTCGACACGATGCCGTGGCTGCCCTGCACGCTCACGCTCGATGTGCCGGTGGTGCGTTTCACCATCGCCGATCTGCTGGCGCTCCGGCCCGGCTCCATCGTGGAGACGGCATGCCACCACACCGGCGACGTGCCGCTGCGCGTAAATCAACTGCTGCTTGGCTGGACAGAGTTTGAAGTCGTGGGCGATCGTCTCGCCGTGCGGATCACGGAGCAGGCATGAGCGTGAAGATTCGTGTCCAGCGGCCCTATCTTCAGACGGCGAAACCCCTCGGCAACGAAGAGCAGAGCGGGCCTGTTGACCGTCCGCGCCTGCGCCCGATGGCGGTGCCTGCGGCGGCCTCTGCGCCGCAGCCTTTTGCGGCGATGCTCGCCGAGTGCGCGGCTACGCATCGAATTGACGCGCTGCGGCACCAGAAGGTGATTCGCGTGAGGTCACGGCGTGTGGAGCGGCAGGAACTGCAAGCCGCGCCGCAGCCCCAGACGCAACCGAGGTTGGCGGGTGCAAGCCCGCTGCGCCGCGCTTTTGGCTGGCTGCGCCGCACTTGCGTGGCTGGCGCCGTGAAGCAGCTTCGTGTTGCGGAGACGGTCTCTCTGGGCGACAAGCGCTTTGTCGCCATTATTCATGCGGACGGGCGCAAGTTTCTGGTTGGTGGAGGGACCCAGGGCGTCGCTCTGCTGACGCCGCTCGGTCCAATGTCCGATACCGCCGAATCGCGCCCCTCTCTCATGGAATTCGCGGAGCATTCTGCTTGAAATCTCTTCATCCGCTCGCGGTCATCGCATCGCTCGCCCTTGCCGCCACACTAACGGCAGGGGCTCAGGCGCGTTTTGGCGTGCCGGGCACGGAAGCGGCGATGTCGGCGGAGTCAAGCGCCGCTGCGAATGCCTCGCCGGCCGCGCCTTCTGCAAAGGCCCCCACCGCGCCCGAACCGCCCAATGAGCCGATGGCGCCGACCAATGAGATTCTGCCTACGCCGAGTGCGGGAGGCCTGCAGATTGCGGGTGTGCCCGGACAGACCGTGCCGTGGTCCATCGTGATTCTGCTCACCGGGCTCACGCTGATCCCGTCGCTGCTGCTGTGCGTGACGCCCTTTGCGCGCCTGTTGATCGTATTTCACTTCCTGCGCCAGGCTTTGGGACTGCAGACCACGCCATCGAATCAAACCCTGATCGGTCTCTCGCTGGTACTGACGTTCTTCATCATGCAGCCGGTCGGTGTGCAGATCTATGAACAGGCCGTGCTGCCGATGCAGAGCGGCCACATGAGCGCGATGGACGCGCTGGCCCGCGGTGAAGAGCCGATGCGCAAGTTCATGAGCCACTATGTGCGCGAGAAAGATGTTGCGCTCTTTCTCGATCTGGCCAAAGAACCCAAGCCCGCATCGGTCGACGATCTCTCGATGCGCGTGCTGCTGCCGGCATACATTCTGTCGGAGTTGAAGGCCGGGTTTCAGATCGGCACTGTTCTGTTTCTTCCATTTCTGATCGTCGACATGGTGGTGGCGTCGATCACAACTTCCGTCGGCATGCTGCAACTGCCGCCGGTCGTCATCTCCACGCCGCTCAAACTGCTGCTCTTCCTGATGGTGGACGGGTGGCACCTGCTGGTCAGTTCATTGATGAGGAGCTTCAACTAACGCTATGGACGTCGATCAGGTGGTGTTGCTCGGACGCATGATGCTGCAGGAGGTGATCATCCTGGCGGGCCCGATTCTGGCTGTTGCAATCTCGGTGAGCCTCGCTATCAACGTGTTCCAGGTGCTCACTTCGCTGCAGGACACGACGGTTTCAACGGTAGCGCGGTTGCTGGCAACGGGCGGCGCGCTGTTTGTCTCGATGCCATGGATGTGGCGGCATCTGGCCGCCTTCACGCTGGCCACGCTTTCCGATTTCAGCGGGTATCTCAAATGATCGAAGTACCTCTCATGTCGATGATCGGCGGTCTGTTCACCATCAGTGTGCGGCTGAGCGGGCTCATGCTGTTTGCGCCCTTTTTCAGCAGCGTTGTAATTCCCGCGCGCGTAAAAGCGATTTTTGTAATGGCGCTTTCGCTGCTGCTCTATCCCTCGGTGGGCAAGGGCATCGAGATTCACTCCATGGCGGATTGGCCGTTTGTGATCATTACCGAATTTCTGGTGGGCGTGGGCATGGGCATCGCGACGAATGTCGTCTTCGAGGCCGTGCAACTCACAGGTCAGGTGCTGGGCGTGCAAATGGGCTATTCGCTGGTGAACATCCTCGATCCCATGACGCAGGTGGATACGACGGTGATGGCGACGTTCTATCAGAGCATTGTGCTGCTGCTTTTTCTTCAGATGGATGTGCACCTGTGGCTGTTGAAGGCGGTGGGCAACAGCTACCGCTACGTTCCGCCGGGCACGATGCACCTAACTGGTCTGTTCACTTTTTCTGTCCTGCAGACCGCAGGCGAGGTATTCGGCCTTGGAGTTCAGATCGCTGCGCCGGTGCTTTCGGCCACGCTGGCCGCGGATATTGTGCTGGGACTTCTCGGCAAGGCTTCGCCGCAAATGCCGCTGATGCTGATGGGACCCGCAGTAAAGAGTCTGTTGGGAATCACCGTCCTCATTGCGACGTTGAAGTATTGGCCTGATCTTTTCCGCCGTTTGTTTACCGATGCAGTGGCAAACGGCGAACACCTGTTGCATCTGGCTTCGTGAGGCACAATGGCAGACGCGAATAAAACAGAACAGGCAACGCCGCAGCAGCGAAAGAAAGCGAGGGAGCGGGGCCAGGTCACGCGTTCGCGCGACCTGAGCAGTGCGCTTTCGTTTGCTGCCGTTGCAGGTGTGTCTGTTCTGCTGGCGCGTCAGGCGGTGCCGGAGTGGACGCACTTCTTTAAGACCACGCTCGATCTGGCGTCTACGGATTCGATTGAGCCCGGCGGCCCGCTGCTGTTCTGGACAAGCGTGGAAGCGCTGCGCTGGATTGCGCCGATTCTGATGGTGGCGCTGGTGGTCTCGCTGTTTGTGGGAGTCGCGCAGGGCGGGTTCGTGTTTTCCGCGGAGTCGCTCGCGTTCAAGTTTGAGCGACTGGGCCCCGCGCAGAAGCTGCAGCAGATGGTTTCGCTGGCATCGCTGAGCACAATCCTGAAATCGCTGCTTCCCTTTAGCGCCATTGCGTGGGTGGGCGTGGAGAGCATTCGCGGCCACTGGAGCGAGATTCTGGCGAGCGGTTATGTGGATGCGCGGCACTTCGCTGCGCTGATGGGCAACATCGTTCTCGAAATCGGATGGAAGTCGGGCGCAATTCTGCTGGCCTGGGCGGGCATCGATTATCTGCTGTTGTGGCGCAAGAACGAGAGCGACATGAAGATGAGCCGCCAGGACATCAAGGACGAGCTCAAGCAGTCAGAGGGCAACCCGGAGAGCAAGTCGCGCATTCGCCGCCTGCAGCGCCACAACCGCCGCAAGATGATGCTGAAGGCGGCGGAAACGGCGACTGTGGTGATCACCAACCCGACGCACTACGCTGTCGCGCTGCGCTACGAAGCGAACATGCCTGCGCCGATTGTGGTGGCCAAGGGACTGGATGTGCTGGCCGCGAAGATCAAAGAGATTGCGTGGAAGCACGATATCCCGGTGATGGAAAACCGGCCGCTGGCGCAGGCGCTCTACAAGAGTGTTGAGGTGGGCGATCCAATTCCGTCCGCGCTGTATCACGCGGTGGCAGAGATTCTTGTGTTGATCTACAAGGCGCAGGCCGAGGTGCGGCAGCGCGACGCGCAGAGGCGATCATCGATGATGCAACGACCTGAATTGAGGCCGCAATGACGAAGAAACCCGGATTGATGACCATGCTGCGCACCTACTCGGATTGGGTGATCCCCACCGGAGCCGTCGCGCTTGTTTTTGTAATGCTGGTGCCGCTGCCGAGCATGGTGCTCGACCTGTTGCTCACGCTCAGCATTACGCTTGCGGTGCTGGTACTTCTCACTGCCATCCAGGTTCTGCGGCCGGTGGAGTTCTCGGTGTTTCCGAGCCTCATTCTGCTGCTTACACTGATGCGCCTCGCGCTCGATCTGGCCAGCACGCGGCGCATTCTGCTGCACGGCAGCGAAGGATCGGGCGCTGCCGGCAAGGTGATCGAAGCTTTCGGGCAATTCGTGGTGGGCGGCAACTATATTGTCGGCTTTGTGATCTTCATTGCACTGATTGCAATTCAATATCTTGTGGTGAGCCACGGCGCCGTGCGTACAGCAGAAGTGACCGCGCGCTTCACTCTCGATGCGATGCCCGGCAAGCAGATGGCGATCGACTCGGACCTGAACACCGGCTTGATCAACGCGGAGCAGGCACGGCAGCGCCGCGAGATGGTGGCGCGCGAGGCGGAGTTCTGCGGATCGATGGATGGCGCGGCCCGGTTCAGCCAGCGCGACTCGCTGGCAACCATTCTCATTACTGCAATCAATATTGTTGCCGGCTTTCTCATCGGCGTCTTCCAGCAGGGAGTTCCGCTGCAGCAGGCGCTCAAGACTTACACGATTCTCACTGTGGGTGATGGACTTGTGGCGATCATTCCGTCGCTGCTGGTGTCGATTGCCGGCGGCATCGTGGTGACGCGTGCCGCGTCGAATCATTCGCTTGGTACGGACATTGGCAAGCAGGTCTTCCGCACCTCGCGCCCGCTGTGGATTGTGGGTGGGGTGCTGTTTGCGATGGCGCTGATTCCGGGCATGCCGAAGGTTTCCTTTATCGCGCTGGGCTCGTTGACGATGTTCCTGGCGTCGAAGATGAAGGCCGCAGTTGCTGCGGATGCATTGGCTAGCGCGAAGACTGAGGCAGGCAAGAGCGACAAGCCGGGCGCCGCGACCGATCCGATGGATGCCGTCCTCAAGCTCGATGAACTGATGCTGGAGGTGGGTGTTGGCCTGGTGCCGCTGGTGGACGCGAAGCAAGGGGGTCAACTGCTTTCGCGCATCAAGTCGCTGCGCAAGAGCCTTGCGCAGAACCTCGGGTTTCTGGTTCCGTCGATTCACATAACCGACAATCTGTCTCTCAAGGAGCGCGAGTATGTTGTCTATCTGCGCGGCGTGGAGATTGCACGCTGGGAGCTGCGGCGCGACCGGCTGCTGGCTGTCAACTCCAATCAGCGGCCGGGCGATCTGGCGGGCCAGGATACGCGCGAGCCGGCATTCGATTCGCCGGCAAAGTGGATCACACCCGACTTGCAAGCGCAGGCGATTGCGGCGGGCTACGCGGTGGTCGATCACACCTCGGTGCTGGCTGCTCATCTTTCAGAGTTGATCAAGCAGAATGCGCAGGATCTGCTGACGCGGCATGAGACGAAGCGGCTCATCGACCGGCTGGCGGACTCGCATCCGAAGCTGGTGGAAGAACTGATGCCGAAGCTGATGTCGCTCGGCGAGGTGCAGAAGGTGCTGCAGCAGCTGCTTCGCGAGCAGGTGTCGATTCGCGACCTGGGATCGATCTTAGAGACGCTTGTCGAGACAGCGGCGATCAACAAGAATCCCGTCATCCTCGTCGAGGCCGTACGCCATTCGCTCGGCCGCGCGCTCATCCGCCCTCTGCTTGACGAGGACGGGCGGCTCAAGGTTGTTACACTCGACGGCTCGATTGAGGAAGAATGCGCGCGCACGCCGACGCAGCATTCGAATGCGATTGCGCCGGGGGCGATGCAGATATCCG
The DNA here is from genome assembly GCA_963783925.1 of uncultured Acidobacteriaceae bacterium. GTDB lineage: Bacteria > Acidobacteriota > Terriglobia > Terriglobales > Acidobacteriaceae > Telmatobacter. The sequence goes on from CAWAPM010000002.1 coordinate 317,536, forward strand.
TGGCGCGCCGCGTGCTGGACGGCCTGCGCGCCATGCTGGGCGATCAAGTAGCGATGGCGCCGCCCATTCTGCTGTGCAGCTCTCCGGGCAGGTTCTATCTGCGGCGGGTGCTGGAGCCGTTCATTCCAAAAATTGTGGTGATCTCGCCGTCTGAGATTCCTCCCATGACGCAAGTGATGTCGCTCGGATCGGTGCAATAGAGATGATCCATATCTACACGCAAAACGAGGTGAAGCATGACGCCCGCTGAAATGGCATACAAGAGAAGCGCGACGGATGCTAACGATGAGAACGACCTGGTGACACAGGAGCTCTCGCAGGTGTATTACATCGCCACGCGCATCCGCGAACGGCTGCCGCAGCAAGTGGAGCTCGAGGACCTGGTAAGCGCCGGTGTGATCGGCCTGCTGGAGGCCGCGCGCAGCTTTGACAGCACGAAGAACGTGCAGTTCAAGACCTTCGCCAAGTTTCGAATTCGCGGAGCCATTCTTGACAGCCTGCGCGAGACCGATTGGGGCTCGCGCTACATGCGCCGCCGCGGACGTGAGATCGCCGAAGTCACGGCTCGGCTGGAGGCCCGGCTGGGACGCCATCCGGCCGAGGCCGAGATCGCGGCCGAGATGCAGATCGACATCGACCAACTGCGCAAGCTCATCGCGCAGATCGACGCGCTGCATATCACCGGCCAGCAGATCGCCGTTTCGGGCGACGGGGCGGAGCGCTTCGACGTGATTGAGTCGGCGCCTAGCCTTGATGATCCGGATCCGTTCGACCTCTGCCTGGAAGGTGAGATGAAAACGCACCTTGCCGAGGCGATCGCAAAGTTGAGCGAGCGCGAGCAGCTTATTCTTTCGCTCTACTATCGCGAGGAACTCACGATGAAGGAGATTGCGCAGGTGGTGGGCGTGGCGCTCTCTCGCGTGTCGCAGATTCGCCAGGCCGCGATGGTCAAGCTCCGGGCGTCGCTCGAGCATGTGCAGAGCCGGCCGTACGCGGGTTCGGGAGCCAAAGGAGAGTATGTTGAGTACAACTAGCCAGACGAATGTCGCGCCGCAGCAGGCAAAGCAGCGGTCGGTGATTGACTGCAATTTTCGCGCCGCGGGACGGTTTTCCAATGAAGACGCACGCGCACTGAGCGCGCTGCAGGCTACGTACGCGCGCTTTTTCGCGAGCTCGCTCGATGCCTTTCTTGGCACCGAGACCGAAGTCAAGCTGCAGATGGTCGACCGTTTGCCGGCGCGTGCCTGCATTGAAGGCATCGCGCAGCAGACTTACATTGTTCCGCTGACGATGGACGATTCAGACATCCGGCTCTTCGCCGTCTGGGACAACGCGGTTGTTCTGCCTCTCCTGGAGCTGTTGATGGGCGGTACGGGCGCGGCGCAGGGCGGCGACTGGGAAGCCTCGGAGATCGAAGAAGAGATTCTTGCCGACGTGATGCAGCTCCTTGCCCGCCAGGCAGAGATTGCGTGGAGTCTGGATCATGAGTCGCTGGCCGTGAAGGGACGGGTCAAGGCGTCTGAGCTCGAACAGCACTGCGCGGCGAAGGAGAAGGTCGCTGCGATCCGCTTCGATGTTGTTGTCGGCGGAGTCGCGGGCACACTGCAACTCGTGCTCTCGTCGTCGTTACTCGGGATGCTGCTGAAGCAGAGCAAGACAGGGTTGTCGCAGAAGCGCGGGAATATGCGCCAGTTTCCTGCGCCGGGCATTCGCGAGCGCATCCTGGACTGCGACATGGAAGTGACCGCCGAGCTTCCCGGCCTTCGGGTCGCGGTGCGCGACTTGATTGCACTGCAGCCTGGTTCTGTGCTCAAGCTGCGCGCGCCGGTGCAGCAGCCGGGCACGCTCACGGCAGGGGGCAGAGGAGTATTTGAGGCGATCCCGGTTCGCACCGGATCGCAACGGGCGGCACAGCTTGGGCGCCGTAACCCACTTGGAGACTGGAAATGAGGACGGAGAAGATGGACAGTCACGTTAAGAAAAATTCTGCGCGAGCTTTCGCGGCTGCGTTTGCCGAGTCGCTGTCTGTAACGCTGGCCGCAGCGATAGGCGTAGAGTGGCCGCTTGAGGCGGTTGAGAACGCGCAGCCGATCACCAACAAGGAGCCTTCGGTTCACTTTCGCCTGACGATCGATGGCGCGCTGCGCGGGGACTGCTTTGTGGAGTTCCTTGAAGCGCAGGTGGTGGAGCTGGCGGCCAAGATTCGCCAGCAGCCGGCAACTGATCTTGATGAGGCGCAGGTGAATGCGCTCACGGGCGCGGTGTCAGCTTCCGGAGTGCGGTTGGCTCAGACGCTTTCAAGCCAGTTCGGCGAAGTGACGGTGAAGGCTGAGCGCGTGGCTGGTCTGGCCTTTGGCGGGATGTTTGTCGTGCCGCTGGCGTCGCCGGTGGATCGCGACGCCGCGCCGGTTTTGCTCTATTTTGATAACCCGCTGCTGACTGCGCTGGCGGCGCGGGGAGCGAAGGGCGCGCCGGAAGAAAGCGCAGAGGAGTTTGACGCGCACAATCTGAAGCTCGTGATGGATGTGGAGCTGAGTGTGTCGCTGCGCTTCGGCCAGCGTCAGCTTCCGCTGCGCGAGGTGCTTGCGCTTTCGAGCGGATCTGTCGTCGAGCTCGATCGCATGGTGGATGAGCCGGTGGAGCTGTTCCTCGACGGCAAGCTGATTGCGCGCGGCGAGGCTGTGATTGTCGATGGCAATTACGGGCTGCGTGTGACGGAGATTCCGCAGCCGGTGTCGTCACACTTTATCCGCTAATTTCTATCCGAATGTACCGAGGTGAATGCCGATGAAGCTGTCGTTGAGATCTCTGATGCCCGCGGTCGATCGAGGTTTCGAAAGGATGCGCCTGGTCTGCGCATCTCCGGAGTGTCCCAGTCAAAGCCTGATGCGCTGCATTCCTCAGACGCGGGTGGGCATTCGGGTGGGCGGGCAATGGTATTGCGGAGCGGATTGCTTTGCTGCCGGGGCGCGGACGTCACTGGCGATGCTTGCCAGCCCACGCGTGGCGCAGATGCCGAGATTGCCGCGTTTGCCGCTCGGCCTGGTGCTGCTATCCAAAGGGCACTTGACGGACGAGCAGCTGCGCGTGACAGCTTCGCATTGCCAGTGGAGTGGCGAAGAGCTCGAGACTGCGCTGTTGCGTCAGGGGTTGGTGACAGAGAAGCAGCTCACGGCCGCGCGTGCGGCACAGTGGGGCTGCCCGATGCTGGCGCCGGAACGCGGTGGGCGGATGGTCGAAGTCGATCTGCCATTGTCGATTCTGGCGGCATCCGAGGCAGCGCCGTTGCACTACTCTGCAACCGCGAAACGCATTCTTCTTGGATTTGCACGGCGGCTGGATCACACCCTGCTCGACACAATCGAGCGCATGACCGGATTGCGCGCCGAGCCGTGCTTCATTTCTCCGACGGAATTTGCAGAGCAGATGGAACGGGTTACGTTTGTACCGGACTACGAAGAGACAGTGGCCGATGGACTGGATGCGCCGGAGCGGATGGCGCGAGCGGTTGCGCGGCATGCGGTGCAAGTGGCAGCAACGGAAGCTGCGTTTGCGCGCTGCCGGGACCACGTGTGGGCGAGAATCGCCGGCAAGCGCGGCACCGCGGATGTGATTTTTCACATGCGCGAGGGCGCACGAACCTTGCGTGAGTTCGATTCCGCCGGATACCACGCCGAAGAGGTGGTTGCGGGATAGAAGATTTCACCGAAGTTGCCGATAGGTTAGGCGGGAGCAGACACAATGCCTAACTGGCGGGTCTTTGAGGTAAGCAAGCAGCGCGACGGATTTACGGCGTATCGGCGGTTTCAGAGAGATCTGTTTCAGGAGCTTCCCGATGTTCCCGTGCTGCCCGAGACTCTCCTGTTGATGGATCTGCGGGCGCACGAGCGCCAAGTGAATTTGCGCGAGGTTTCGCAACTGGTGCTGAGCGATCTGGGTGCAGCGCTGCAGATTTTTCGTGCAGCCGGCGATGGCAATCTCGACCCGGAAGATCGTCCCCGACGCATCGAGGACTGCATTTCTCTCCTGGGAATGGACGGATGCCTGGAGACGATGTCGAGCCGCACCGTGCGGCGTGGACTGCACAAAGGCGCCGTGCTGGAGAGCTGGACACACGCACGCAAGATTGCCACCTACTGCGGCCTGATGGCCGAGGATTTCGCTGCCGGCGTTGCGCCGGACCAGGCTTACCTTGTCGGACTCTTTCACGAATTAGGTTCTCTCCCCCGTGTGCTCGGCTGGAACCAGGCAGTTGTGGACGCCAGCGATATGGCTTCGGCAGGGCTGCGCATCGCCGAGGAGTGGGCGCTGCCGCGCTGTGTGCGCGAGTACTTCTGCGAACTGCAGGTGCCGAGCCGAATGAACCGGTGGTCGACGCTCCTCCACACGGCTCACGAGCTGGCGAGCATGCCGCAGATCGAGAGCTGCTTCAGCGCAGGCATCAGCGTGCAGGCGCCCGCCTGCGCATAGAGTCACGCAGCCGACATTGTGTTCGCATGAGGAGCCGAGTTCGATCTCTTAACGGAATGCAGGCTTCGCGACGCTCTCTCATCAATCCTTCATCAATTTCCCTCGTTTAGAGGCCTTTCGGGGCCGGTTTTGGGCAATCCTTGCCCAGTAGAGTGGCATGCTCCGTGCATGTCATTGGACGAGGATTCTTCCAATGGACAGCGGGTACTATGCCGCATGCACGGCGCTGGTGTCGCGCACTGAGGCGCTCGACTCGATCGCGAACAATCTCGCCAACGCGAGCACGGTGGGTTTTCGTGCCGAGCACAACGTGTTCAGCTCTGTGCTGGCGGACGCGAGCGGCTCACAAGGCTCAGCGCTCAATCAGGCGATCAATAGCTTCGGTGTGCTGAGCGGCACGACGCTCGACCAGACCCAGGGCGCGCTGCAAAAGACCGGCAACGACCTTGATCTGGGCATCGAGGGCCCGGGCTACTTTGCGGTGCAGACTGCGGGCGGCCCGCTCTATACGCGCAATGGTGGCTTTCAGGTATCGAGCCACGGGCAACTCATTACGTCCAGCGGCGACACGGTGTTGGGCGACGTGGGACCCATCACGCTGCCGCCGGGCAAGGTCAGTATCAGCGCGGATGGCACCATCTCCAGCAATGGAGCGGTGGTCGGCAAGCTGAAGCTCGTCGAGTTCAAAGAAGGCACCGAGATGACCGGCGTGGGCAACAACTACTATTCCGCGCCATTAAACACAGCAGAGGCAGCCACCAAGTCGAGCCTGCGGCAGGGCATGCTTGAAAGCTCCAACGTGAACCCGGTGGCCAGCATGGTGGAACTGGTGAATGCGCAGCGCTCGACGGAAATGATGCAGCGCGCCCTCAACATGTTCAATTCCGAAATCGATAAAACCGCAACACAGGACCTTCCCAAGGTCGGATAAAAGGAGATCGAATGTTCCACGCACTGTATACGGCTGCCAGCGGCATGACGGCGCAGCAACTCAATCTCGACAACATCGCGAACAACCTGGCCAACTCCAGCACGGCTGGATTCCAGTCGCGGCGCGTCCAGTTTTCCGATCTTCTCTACCAGAACGACATCATGCCGGGCGCCGCTGCTACGCAGCAGACCACGGTTGCATCAGGCCTGCAGATCGGCCTGGGCACGCGGCCGGGTAACACAGAAATTGTGCAGACGCAGGGCGACCTGAGCAGCACGGGCAATCCTCTCGATTTCGCCATTCAGGGTTCCGGATTTTTTCAGATCCTGATGCCGAACGGCCAGACCGGTTATACGCGCGCAGGCTCGTTCCAGCCGGATGCGCAGGGAAATCTGGTGACGGCCAACGGCAATGCGCTGCAGCCGGCCATCAATATTCCTGCAGCCGCAACCAATATTACGGTCGGCCAGGACGGCACGGTAAGCGTATCGCTGCCCGGGCAGACGCAGGCGCAGCAGGTCGGTGTCATCCAGCTCGCGTCGTTCGCTAATCCGGGCGGCTTGAACAGTGTGGGCAACAACATTTATCTGCCGACGACGGCCTCGGGCGATCCGGTGGTGGGCGCAGCCGGCGGCTCAGAGGGCCTCGGCACCATTCAGCAGGGCATGCTGGAGCAATCGAACGTCAACGTCGTCGACGAGTTCGTCAACATGATTCTCGCGCAGCGTTCTTATGAGTCGAATTCGCGCGTGATCAAGGCGGCAGACGAAATGCTGCAGCAGCTCAACCAGCTCTCGCAGTAAGCAGGGAAGCAATGAACGGACGTAGAGCGATTCTGACATCTCTTGTTTTCGCAACGCTGGCTTTGCCCGCGTTGGCTGCGCCGGCGCGCTATCCAGTGAGCGCTGGCACAGTCGCCTCTGTGATTCAGGGGATGGGGCTCGCGGTCAGGCCGGAGCAGGTAGAGCTTTTGTCGAATGTGGTGGCGTCCACTCCAACGCCAAAGTTGAGGGTGCAATCGATGCAGACGTGGGGCGATCACCGCATGATGGTGCGTCTGGAGTGCGAAAGTCCGGAGGAATGCGTTCCATTCTTTGTGGGCATTGCTGTGAACGGACAGGATCAGGAACGGTTGAGCGCGAGCGCCGCCGAGATTCCGCAGCTCGCGAGAAAGTCGCCGTTCAAGTCGTATGCCGTGCGCGCGGGTTCGCAGGCCACGCTGCTGCTCGACGGAGACCATGTGCACATTCGCATCCCGGTCATCTGCCTGGAAAACGGCGCGGCCGGACAGACTGTGCGTGTGACCGGACGAGATCGCAAGCAGGTCTATACGGCTGAGGTGATCGATGGATCGCTGCTGAAAGGAAGGCTGTGATGAAGAGCGGCGGATGGAATGTAGTGCCACATCTCGTGTGTGCGGGTTTGCTTCTCGGGGGTCTGTCAGCGCCGGCGGCAAACGCGCGCCCGAACAAGAAGAGCAGCCCTGCGGAACTGCGGTCAGACTATATCTCGCGGCTGCAGGAGCAGGATTCGCAGACTTCGACCCACACGCTGGGCAGCTTGTGGAGCTATGACGCGCAGCTCACTGATCTCTCCACAGACTACAAGGCCCGCAAGGTCAATGACACGGTCGTGATTCTTGTCGCGGTGCAGACCACGGCCGCGCAGAATGCCGATGTGAACAGCTCGCGAGCTTTTCAAACCAGCTCCGCGATTACTGGTCTTGCCGGGCAGATCAATACCAACGGGTTGAATCCGCTGTTCAATGCGAATTCGGCAACGTCTCTCAAGGGATCGGGCGCGACGGACTCGAGCACCACTTTCCAGACCAGCATGACGGCGCAGGTGATTGCGGTGTTGCCCAGCGGCAATCTGGTTGTCGAGGCGCAGCGCAAAATCTTCATGAACAACCAGCATGAGGACATCACGATTCGCGGAGTGCTGCGGCCGAATGATATTGGCCCCAGCAATACGGTTTCCTCGGCGGCGTTGAGCAACCTGGAAATTGAGATGAAGGGGAAGGGCATTATTGCGGACAGCACGCGGCCCATGAACCCGATTACCAAGGCCATTCTGTGGCTGGTGGGATTCTGAGAATCATGACAAACCTCTCTTCAAGTCCGAAGCTTTTCCGGTTCGCTGCGGCGATCGTATGTGCAATGCTGCTGATACCTCTTGCCGCGCACGCGGAGAACTCGAATCATCATGTGCTGATTCGCGACATCACCAGCGTTGAAGGTGTGCGCGACAACATGCTTGTGGGCTATGGGCTCGTGGTCGGTCTCAATCGCACGGGCGATACGCAGCAGACGTATTTCACGGTGCAGACGCTGGCCAATGCGATGCAGAAGATGGGTGTGTTGATTCCCTCGGGCCAGGCAGAAGTCAAGAACGTGGCTGCGGTCTTCATTACAGCATCGCTGCCGCCCTTTGCGCGACCGGGAGCCAAGCTGGACGTGACGGTTTCGTCTGTGGGCGATGCCAAGAGCCTGGTGGGTGGAGTGCTGCTGATGAGCGCACTGCACGGGCCAGATGGGCAGGTCTACGCCGAGGCGCAGGGTGCGCTGTTGATGGGTGGCTATACCGCGGGGACCGGGACGAATGGCAAGGAAGTGAATTCGTCGACCGTGGGCATGGTGCCGAACGGGGGCATCGTGGAGCGCGACACGGCGGTCGACCTCCATGCTTTCAAGCTGGTTTCTCTGCTGTTACGCAATCCGGACTTTACCACGGCAAAGAGCATCGCCGATGCTGTGAATCAAAGCTTCAACAAGACTGTAGCCACAGCGCTCGACAGCACGCGCGTGGACGTGAGCGTGGCCGACTCCGGCATCACCTCGGTCCCCGATCTTATTTCGCGGGTTCAGAACCTGGGCCTCGATGTGCAGACGCCAGCGCGCATCATTATTAATGAACGCACCGGCACCATTGTGCTGGGCGGAGATGTGAAGCTGACGCCCGTTTCCGTGATTCATGGAAGCCTGTCCATCCAGGTGGTGACCACGAACGAGGTGGCAGCGGTTCCCACTGGCCAGGGAGTCCGCGACGACCATGGACACGATCACGGCGATCAGCTTCAACCGGTGGTCGTCCCGCAGACCAATGTAACCGTGACCGACGAGCCCGCCCAGACCATGCGCCTGGATCAGGGCGCCAACGTGGAAGAACTGGTGAGCGGACTGCACGCCATCGGCACCACCGCGCACGACGTGGTCGCGATTCTGCAAGCCATCAAGGCTGAGGGCGGGTTGCAGGCCGACCTGGAGGTTCAATAAATGGGAACGACATTTACACCGGGATCGCTGGCGACGCAAACCACTCTGCTTGAGGCGAACCAGAATCGCATGCTGAGCCAGCTCAATGCGGAGAAAGGCTCTGTGGACGACGCGAAGATCGACAAAGGCGCACAGGAGTTTGAATCCATGCTGCTGAGCAGCTGGCTGCAGCAGGCCGAGCAGTCCATGGCGTCGGTTCCGGGGGCCGAGGATGACGAGGACGCCGCGGGGCGGGAACAGATGATGAGCCTGGGGGTGCAGTCCCTGGCCAGTTCCATGGCGGCATCGGGCGGAATCGGTATCGGGAAGATGATTGCAAAGGCGATGCACGCCACGGCGGAGAAAGCGGCCGCGGCGGAAGGTACCAAAAGTGTGAACGGAAGTCACTGAGTTTCCGATTAAACTTTGGCCAGGCAGATGCCGATAGAGACGCAGCATTGAAAGAGGTATCGCAATGAGAATCGATCTCAACCAACTTTCGGCGAGCCAGCTCGCGAGCGAGTCGAGCGCCAAGAAGGTCGACGGGCAGGAGTCCTCGATCTCCGACGCCGCGGGCAGCGAGGATCGCACCACGTTTACGTCGGATTCGAGCTCCGTGGGCTCGCTGGTGAGCGCGGCGATGAACACGCCTGACGTTCGTCAGAGCCTCGTAGACACTCTGCGTCACTCGGTGAACAGCGGGGAATACAAGCTCGACCCCTCGGCAATCGCGTCGTCCATGGTGGACGAGCAGGCCTGAGCGGGTAGCGCCGGCCGCAGGGGCGGCGCGGAAGAGTTGCAACGATGATGGCGACCGAAGTCCAGGACGGAACGGACGAGCTGGCGGAGCATCTCCAGCTTCTGCGTTCGCTCGCCTGCGAACTGGAGCACGCCATGTCGGCCATCTCCCGGAACGACATCGGCGAACTCGAAGACAGCATTCTCCAGCAGCAAAATCTCAGCGCGCAACTGGTCGAATTAACCGACGGAATCAATGCGCAGCCCTGCGTGAATCGCGCCCCTGCGCCGCCCGATCAGGATCGGCTGGTGGACGAGATTCGCTCCGCGTCTGTCACGCTGCAGGCACTTAATCAGCGCTACGCGGCTCTCTTGCAGCACTCCAGCCGGTCGGTGGCCATGATGGTATCCCTCTTCAGCTCATTCCAGGGACAATTTCAGGAAGGAAGCGGCGCCAGGTTGAAACAGCAAACCTGGTCCTGCCGGGCTTAACGGCTATGGGCGGACTGAATACATCGCTGTTGATCGGCATGCAGGCTCTCGAGGTCGCGCAGGGTGCGCTGACCGCGACGAGCAACAACATCTCGAACTCTGACACGCCGGGCTACACCCGCGAGGTGGTGCAGCTTTCGGAGAACCGCGAGAACACTTCCGGCGGCTCTGTGAGCGGCGGCGGCGTGACCCTCGATGGGCTGCAGAGTGTGCGCGATGAGTTGCTTAATCTGCAGATTCAGCAGCAGACCTCCCTTCAAAACAGCGCCGACACTGAGTCGTCGAGTCTGAGCGAAGTGCAGAATTACTTCACCAGCACCGGGACCGACATTGCGAGCGAGTTCTCGGCGTTCTCGAGCGCGTTGACCCAGCTTTCGGCCAGCCCCACGGACTCCTCGGTGCGCGCGAGCGTGCTGGACGCGGGCCAAAACCTTGCTCAGGCGTTCAACACCACGGCAAGCGGATTGACCAGCGTGCAGTCGCAGGCGAACCAGCAGGTGACGCAAACGGTCGGCCAGATCAACACGCTGACCGCGCAGATCGCACAGCTCAACGGCCAGGTGGCGCAGTTGACCGCAGCCGGCAAAGACGGCGGCACGGTGGAGGACCAGCGCGATCAGTTGGTGCAGCAACTCTCAGCCCTTACCGGCGTCTCGATTACGCAGACCAGCGATGGCGAGACGATCACTACGGCCAACGGTTCGCCACTTGTGATGGGGTCGCAAAGCTACGCGCTTACGACCAGCACTGGCACCGGCGGCATGGCGCAAGTGATCGATGCCAGCGGCAACAACATCACTTCGTCGATTCAGGGCGGCCAGCTTGGCGGCGCGATCACTGTGCGTGACCAGACCATTCCTGGCATCCTTTCGCAGCTCAACACGCTTGCGACGCAGTTTGCCAGCGCGTTCAACTCCGCACAGGCGGCGGGCTATGACGCCAACGGCAATGCCGGACAGGATTTCTTTACCTTCACGCCCGGAGCGGGCGCGGCTGCGGGCATCAACGTCGCCATCACCGATCCATCGCTCATCGCTGCCAGCTCAGACGGGTCTTCGGGCAGCAACGGCAACGTCGCGAGCCTTTCGGCTGCGCTCACATCGCCGCTGCCTTCCGGCCAGTCGGCCGCCGACGCCTATGCGGGGATCGTCTACCAGGTTGGCTCTGCGGCGTCGAACGCGAATTCCCAGTCGACCGCGATTGCGCAGAACCTGCTGCAGCTGACCAATCAGCAGGGCTCTGTCTCCGGCGTCAGCATCGACGAAGAAACGACCAACCTGATTCGCTACCAGACGGCGTACGAGGCCGCGGCGCGCATCATCAGCACCATCTCGCAACTCAACACGGTGACGCTCGATATGGGCAGCTCACAGAGCTATTGATACCTATGCGTGTAGATCCAAGCATGGTTTCCAACATTCTTGCCGACCTGCAGGGCAGCCAGACGACGCTGAACTCGGCGCTGCAGGAAGTGGCCACAGGCAAGAGCGTCAACGTGCCCTCCGACAATCCGGCGGCCTCCGCGGAGATGGTGGCCAATACCATTGCGACCAGCCAGAACGACCAGTACACGCAGAACGTTTCGTCGATGCTCTCGATGGTGCAGGGCGCGGACTCGGCGCTGAGCAATGTGGTCAGCTCGCTCACACAGGCGGTTTCGCTGGGTACGGAAGGCGCGAACGGCACCACCAGCGCATCGAACGAGCAGGCGCTCGCCACTCAGGTACAGGGCATTCTTGCGAGCGTGGTGGCGCAGGCCAACTCCTCCTACGAGGGTTCGTATCTTTTCGGCGGGACCAAAACATCGTCGGCGCCGTATACCGCGGACTCTTCCTCTGCGTCCGGTTACACGTATAACGGCACTGTCGATGCGAACTCTGTTGCTGTTGGCGACGGGACAAGCGTGCAGGTGAATTTGCCCGGCAGCCAGATCTTCTCCAACTCCTCGGCCGATGTGCTGGGGTCGCTCAGCTCGCTGGTGACGGCTCTGCAAAGCGGCAATGCCACCGACATCCAGACGGCAACCACGGCAGTCAGCTCAGCGCTTAACTTTGTCGGGCAGCAGCGCGTCTTCTACGGCAACGCGGAGACGCAACTCAATGCGCAGGAGACCAATCTTGCGCAGGACAAGGTGACGCTTGCCTCGCAACAGAACAGCCTGGTGGGCGTGGACGAAGCGCAGGCTGCAACGCAGCTGAGTCAGGCCGAGACCGCCAACAGCGCGGCCATGGCGGCGGCGGCCAAGGTACTGCCAGATACGCTGCTCAACTACCTATCAACGCCATCGTAGCTTGATCTGCTTCCGAGAAGCCGGAGGCATTCCTGGGGCCTAAAATCTTACATTAAACAAAATACAGGCCAGAACGAGCCGCCATGCTCGCTCTGGCCATGTCGTTTTGCGCGCGGTGTATTGTGCGCCTGACGGGTGCTCTGCTACGCCGACCAGCCTGCATGGCCGCCAACTGCTGCCAGCGCGTAGACCTGCGGATGAGGCGGGATGACCTCGGGCTGTGCCGGCAGCACCTGCTGGTCGGCGCGCTGCCAGAACTCGCGCAACTCGAGCACGCGGTTCATCTGCTCTTCGAGCATGGCGGCCGAGCGCGCGATCTGGGCTTCAGTCACCTTGCGCCGCAGAGACGCATAGAAGTAAGAGAGCTGTTCCGCCAACGGGCCGCCGTCGCCCTGGCGGAGCCAGTCTTCCAGGTGCGCAATGACGAGCAGCGCATGATTGGCTTCGCGGCAACGCAATTCAATGTCGCCGCGGAACTCCGCCTGCGCCGCACGGCGCAGATCTCCTGCCAGAGTGTCGTAAAGGGCCACCAGCAGGCCGAGCCCGCTGGCGCCTTGAGCTGCTGAGGTGCGATATGCCAGATATGTCCGTGTCATGGTCGTCTTATCTTATCCGTTGCTGCTCGAGTTGTTGTAGCCGAGTTCGGTGTTAAGCTGCTGCATCTCGTGCGGCAGCTGTTGCAGCAGGATTTCAGCCTGGCTGTATTCGCTCTGGAGCCGCGTCTGCAGCGGCGCGATGACGTTGGTTTGAAAATTGTTGATTTCAGTCTCGATGCTTGTTTCCTGGCTGCTCATGCTTTGCAGGTCGAGGGTGAAGGCGCCGTCAGCAGCACTGGTGAAGCCGGTTAGCTGCGTATTTACCGAGTTGGCAAATCCATTGAGCGCCGAGCCCTGAAAGAAGTTCTGCACGGTGCTGAAGTTGTTCTGGAGCGCGTTGCTGAGCGCCGAGCTGTCGACCGTGAGCGTGCCATCGGCGTTGGCCGATATGCCAAACGAGGCGAGACTGGAAATCGTCCCGCTCGTCGATGTGGCGGTGTAGCCTAACATGCTTTGAAGCTGGCTCTGCAGGTTGCGCACTGTCGGGTCAGTCGCCAGAACGCCTTGGCCCGAGCCGCTGTCACTGAACTGCGTGTTCACAGCGTTGATGAGCGTGTTGTAGTCGGTCACGAACTGGTTGATCGCCGTCGAGGCTTCCGACGTGTCTGGCGATATGCCCAAGCTTACGTCGACGCCAGGGTCGGCGCTGAGCAGATTCAGCGTGACGCCGGGGATTGCATTCGTCACGGTGTTGGAAGCGCTGGCGATCGAGATGCCGTCGACCGTGAGATTGGCGTTACCGCCCGGTGCGGCTTGAGCGAAACCGAGTCCGGTGCCGGGCGTGACGGTAAAGTTTGAAGCCGCGCCCGAGGTGTTGCTCACAATGGCCAGGCGCGAGCCGGTGGCGTCGGTAATCACGCTCGCGGTCACGCCGAGATTGTCGCTGTTGATCGTGCTGGCAACGTCGCTCAGGGTGCTGGTTCCGGTGCCGGTAGAGATTGTGGTTGCGGTGCCATCGGCGCCCGTAATGGTGAAGCTTCCGGCGGCCAGCGGTGTGCTCGCGCTGGCGACTGTGTCGGAGGTCCACGATGCAGTCGTGGCCAGATTGTTGACCACGACGACGTGATTGCCGGCGATTGAGCCCGACGCTGCTGTCGCCGATACCACACTGGAGTTCGAGGAGCTGACCGTCATGCCGGCCAAGGGGCCGATGAGGCTGTTAAGCGACTGCATGTCCGTTTCAAGATTGGTGGCGTCGGTCTGGATCGCTGTCAAAGCAGAGGACTGGCTCTGCAGCGTCGAGTACTGCGACTCCCACGTATCTTCGGGCGCTGAGGCGGCGGAGAGGGCCGCGTTTACGGCGGAGGTGACATCGATGCCCGGCGAAGACGATCCGTAAGCTGCTTCCAGAATGGACGTCAGGTCGATCGATGAGGAGGGGGAGAGCAACGAACTCAACGAAGTGGACATGTGCCTGATCCTTTGGCCTTGCCGTTCTTGGTGCCCGGCAGGGCGAATTCAAACCGCACAGTTCTATCGGCAAGTTGCGCTCAGGATTTCAGGGGCGCTGTGAAAAAAGGCGGCGGCGCCGGGAAGGGCGCCGTCGCTGGGTCTAGGGGCTTCAAGCCCGCTGACTACTGCAGCAGCTTGAGAACGGACTGCTGTGCCTGGTTGGACTGCGACAGGGCGGCCATGCCGGTCTGCTGCAACACGTTGTACTGCGTCATGTCCGCGACGGTCGAGCCGATGTCGGCGTTCTGGACGTTGTTCTGTGCGCTGGTCAGGTTGGTGACTTCGGTGTTCTGCACGTTGACGTCGGCGTTCAGCTGGATGACCGAGGCGCCGATGGTGCCGCGGGTTGCGTCGACGGTCGCAATCGCAGCCGTGACGGCGGTGAGTGCAGTGGAAGCGGCGGCGGTGGTGCTCAGGTTGCCAGTCAGGGCCAGAGAGGTCGCCGAAAGGGCGCCGATCGTGGTGGACGTGGTGGTGGTGCCGGCCGTGGTGCCGTCAGAGGTAAAGACGGTCTGCGCGGTGGCGCTGAAAACCGACTCGCCGTTGAAGTTCGTGGTCGAGCCGATCTGCGTGATCTCCGACAGAATCGACTGGAATTCCGAGTTCGCGGCCGTCGCCTGGTCGGTGGTGAGGCCGCCGTTCGCCGCTTCCGTGGCGATGGTCACAGCCTGGTTGAGCAAGGTAGAAACCTGAGACAGGGCGCCGTCAGCGGTCTGCAGAAGGCCCACGCCATTGGAGGCGTTCTGGCTGGACTGCGTGAGGGCCGCGATGTTGGCGCTGAGGCCGTTCGCGATCGAGATGCCCGCCGGGTCATCGGCTGCGCTGTTGAGCTTCAAGCCAGTGGACAGTTCCGTCAGGCTCTTCTGCAGGTTGGTCTGTGTCGAACTGAGGGCGTTCTCGGCCACCAGTGAGGAAACATTATTGAGTACGCTGATCATTTTTAATTCGCTCCTTATATCGATTTCCGCCTGCACCGAACCTTTTCTGTCTACGAGAGGTCCAGAATCGCTACTTGGAGCAGGTGGTTTGTTTGTTGCGGGCACTCTATCGGCCTGTAGTTTTGGAGATTCTAGTGCGGAGGGTGATTTTTTTTGCGGCGGGCAGTCGATCGCATTTATCTGACTGGCCGGCGAAACGCCGCCGCGCGCCCTTATCAGTGCTCTAATAAAGGAGATGGCTTCGCTCGACAATTTCAGACTGGTGGTTTTCCGGAAAGTGGCTGAGCAGCTGAGCTTTCGCAAGGCGGCCGAAGCACTGTATCTGACGCAGCCTGCGGTGAGCCTGCAGATCAAGGCATTGGAAGACGAATTGTGCACGCTGCTGTTCGACCGCTCGGGGTCGCAGGTGAAGCTGACTGCCGCTGGCGCTGTCCTGCTGAAGTTCGCACGGAAGTCGAGCGAAACACTGCTGCAGGCCAAGCACAAGATCGATTCCCTGAGCGGGACTTTGAGCGGCGCGCTCACGCTCGGCGCATCCACGACCATTGCGCAATATGTTCTGCCGGGGCTGCTGAGTGAGTTTTGCAGCGCGCACCCGCGGGTTCGCCCCACGCTGGTGAGCGGTAATACAGAACAGATTGTGACGGCGGTTGAGGAAGAGAAGCTTGCACTCGGATTCATCGAGGGCCCGGCGCGCAGCCGCAATGTCGCTGCTGTCCCGTTCCTTGAAGATGAGTTGGTATTGATTGTGCAGGCCGCTCACGAATGGGCCGAGCGCAAGGCGATCGCTCCCTCCGATATTGCATCAGCACATCTACTAATGCGGGAACGAGGTTCGGGCACGCGGCGCATTGTCGAGCTGGCGCTCGAGCGTCATCGCATCCGGCGCACCGCCCTGAATGTGGTGATGGAACTCGATTCGACGGAGGCCATCAAGTCCGCGGTATCGGCGGGCTTCGGGGCGGGCTTTGTTTCACGCTGGGCCATCGCCAAAGATGCTCGTTCCGGTCCCGCCTTCGCCACCGTTGCCATCGAGGGTTTGCGTCTGCGTCGTCATTTTCAAATGATTGTCATGAAGGGTCCGGCCTTGCCGGGCCTTGCCGCGGACTTTCGCGACTTTGTGCTCGCGCGCACCGGACAGCAGCGGAAGCGGTCTACTTCAGCAAGCCCCGCAAAGCGCCGATAAGCCGCGCTGATGCGGCATGAGCCTTTCTGCTTGGACGGGCTCGCACTCCCCGGCCAAGACTGAAAGGGTGACGAAGATCGTTTTCATCCTTGGATTGATTCTTGCGGCGAGCGGGCTGGTGTCGCCGCCGGTGGCTCTCGCCGCTGGAATCCTGTTTGGCTTCAGCTTCGAGCATCCGTTTCATGCCCACGCGAGAAGCGGTTCAAAGCTGCTGCTGCAGTTTTCGGTTGTCGGGCTCGGCTTCGGCATGAATCTCCGCGAGGTTCTGCGAGCCGGGCGGTCGGGATTTGTCTACACCGCGTGCAGCATCACGTTCGCCCTGGTTCTTGGCTGGGCGTTGGGCAAGCTCTTGCGCGTAAAGTCCGCGACGTCCTATCTGATTTCAACGGGCACGGCCATCTGCGGCGGCAGCGCCATCGCTGCCATCTCGCCTATCACAGAAGCCAGCGAGGAAGAGATCGCGGTTTCCATGGGCACCATCTTCATTCTCAACTCGATCGCGTTGATCCTGTTCCCATTTATCGGAGCACGGCTGCACATGACGCAGACGCAGTTTGGGCTGTGGGCTGCGCTGGCGATTCACGACACAAGCTCGGTAGTTGGCGCCGCGGCCAAGTTCGGCGTTCTGGCACTGGCCGTGGGAACCACTGTGAAGCTGGCGCGTGCGCTTTGGATCGTGCCGCTATCCATCGCTACAGCCGCCGTGAAGAAAAGCAACGCACGCATTCACTGGCCCTGGTTCATTCTGTTCTTCTGCGCGGCTGCGATGGCCAACACCTACATTCACTTCCTACAGCCTGCCTACCCAGTGCTGAAGCATATCGGCATTCTCGGTCTCACCGTGACGCTCTATCTTATCGGCACCGGCCTTTCCATGAGGACCGTGCGACAGGTTGGCCCGCGGCCTCTGCTCCAGGGGATACTGCTTTGGGCGGTTGTGGCGGGAGGATCGCTGGCGCTGATCCGAGGAGGCTGGATTCATCTCTAAGTGGGTCTTGAGTGAGCGCGTTGGCCATTGAGCGTCAATTCAGAATCGCCAATTCTCGTCCTGGGAACTGCCGTACTTTTAAATCTCCTGAGTGGGCAAGGCTGCTCGCTGCGCTATACAAAACGAGGTAGACGATCTACCTCCATTGGGAGTAGAGTATCTACGTCTATGAGCGAAAAAGACCAGTATAAGAACCGGATTGAGCTGCTGCAGGGAACACTCGACATGCTTATTCTTCAGACCCTGCAATGGGGACCCCAGCACGGATACGGAATTGTCCAGGCCTTACGTTTGCGATCTGGAGACGTGCTTCAGGTGGAGACCGGATCACTGTATCCGGCTCTCCATCGATTGGAGCGTCAGAGCTGGGTGCAGTCTGAGTGGAAGCAGTCAGAGACCAAGCAAAAGGCCCGATATTACCGAATCACGGCCAAGGGGAAAAAGCAGTTGGCCTCTGATCTGGGCCGATGGGAGCGGATTGTCGAAGCGATTGGGTCGGTGATGTACGTCAAGCCGGAGGAGAGTGAGTCATGAAGTGGTTCCCGGGCTTCGGTTTTCAGCGGCGCAAGCGCGAATTGCAGGAAGAGATTGATGCGCACCTGCAGATGGCGATTGCAGATCGAATGGCGCGAGGTGAGACGGCGAAGGCAGCGCGACAAGCGGCGACGCGGGAATTTGGAAATATTCCGCTAGTGCAAGATGTGACGAGCGACATGTGGGGCCAAGCGTGGCTTGAAGAATTGGGCCGAGACGTCCGTTATGCCTTGCGGCAACTGCGCAAGAGCCCCGGCTTTACAATCACCGCGACGACGATGCTGGCAGTAGCTATCTGCGCCAACAGCACCGTATTCAGCTGGATCGACGGCACCATGTTGCGTCCGATTCCTGGCGCGCGGGACACGGGCGATCTTGTGAGCCTGCAGCGCGGAGAAAGGAACTTCTCTCCGACTCCGCCCTTCTCGTATCTCGACTATCGCGATCTGCGCGAGCAGAACCGCACCTTTGCCGGAATACTTGCCTATCATAACGATTGGATTGCGCTGACTGGCGGTGCACAGCCGGATCGTGTCTATATTGCAAACGTATCGGCGAACTATTTCGATGTGCTCGGCATCAAGCCGGTGCTGGGGCGTTTCTTTCTGCCTGAAGAGGAGGCCCGTGCAGTACCCAACGTGGTCCTGGGTTACGCGCTCTGGAAGACGCGTTACAGCAAAGACCCGGCAATTGTGGGCAAGTCGATCGAGGTCGCCCGGCATCCTGTCGCGGTGATCGGTGTGGCGCCGGAGGGGTTTGCCGGAGCAGCTCCTGGGCTGCGTGACGATCTGTGGGTAACGCTCGATCCCCTCGGGAACGATACGTGGCGAATGACCCATCGCGATTCGGACTGGCTAATCGTAATAGGAAGATTGCGGCCCGGCGTGAGCCGTGGCCAGGCAGCCCAGGACCTCGACACCTCGATGCACAATATCGTCGCGGCGTATCCGGACGATCATCTGGGCGAGAACCGGATCACGCTGGATCCCATGTGGCGTTCGCCATTCGGCGCGAACGGGTACATGGCGGCGACGCTGCCCATTCTGCTGGCCTTCGCCGCTGTCGTGCTGTTGCTGACCTGCGCGAACGTGGCTACGCTCACGCTAGTGCGGTTTGTATCCCGGCGGCGTGAACTTGCGATCCGGCAGTCGCTCGGGGCCAATCGCATACAACTGGTGCGACAGATGATGCTGGAGGGCGTGGTGCTTTCCATCGTCGCAGGAGCCGTGGCCCTTGTGTTGACATCGTGGACATCGAAGACATTCGCATGGTTCTTTCCAGCGAATGCAATTCCCCTCGTACTCAACGGGAACATGGACCATAAGGTGATGATTGGGATTGCAGTGTTCTCTCTATTGGCCGGTATGCTCTGCGGCGCGCTCCCCGCCTGGCGTTCGTCTCACGCGCCAGCCCTTGAGGTACTGAAGGCAGAGTCTGCCAGTATCTCCGGCGACTCACGCAACCGGAAATTGCTCAACGGGCTGGTGGTGGCGCAGATCGCGCTTTCACTGCCTCTGCTGTTGTGCTCCGGGTTGTTCCTGCGAACGCTGCGGAATCTGGCCGCGGCGAATCCTGGCTTTGAGCAGGACCACGTTCTTACTGCGTCGGTGGGGCTGAATATTGCCGGCTACAGCAACGACGAGGCACAGCTTATCCGTCACAAGGTCCTTGACCGCGTGTCGGCACTGCCCGGCGTGGAGGTTGCGTCACTTACCGACTGGATTCCAATGACCCTGATTCAAAAGAGGAACGATGCGTATCCGGAAGGGTATGTGCCGCACCCCCATGAGTCTTTGCTTGTGGAGAATGCCGAGGTGGGACCGCGGTATTTCGAATCCCTCCATATACCCGTTCTGGAAGGACGCGAGTTTACACCGGATGACGACGAAACGGCCCCGAGAGTACTCATCGTGGATCAGACCGCGGCGAGGCGCTACTGGCCGGGGCAGGATCCGCTGGGAAAGAAGCTCAGGGT
The DNA here is from genome assembly GCA_963783925.1 of uncultured Acidobacteriaceae bacterium. Taxonomy (GTDB): domain Bacteria; phylum Acidobacteriota; class Terriglobia; order Terriglobales; family Acidobacteriaceae; genus Telmatobacter. The sequence goes on from CAWAPM010000002.1 coordinate 337,380, forward strand.
GTGGGGCAGCCTTTTCACGGTAGTCGGCGTTGTGAGGAATTCAACACATACATTCGTGAATGAGTCACCGGAGCCTATGGTCTATATGAGCTTTTTCCAGCACCCCGGGTACGAGACGATCGTGCAGGTGAAGACCGAGGGAAATCCGGTCGACCTTGCACCAGCGGTGGAAAACGCCATCCACGAAATCGATTCGCGACTGCCGGTTTTCGATGTGCGTCCCATGCGAGAGAGTACCCAGATGGCGAGCAGTTTCACTGTCATACAGAGCGCCCTGGCGGGAATGTTCGCGCTGATCGGGCTGGTTCTTGCAGTAACGGGAATCTACGGAGTCGTGGCATATCGAACCCAAATGCGAACTCACGAGATCGGAATACGAATGGCGCTGGGCGCTTCGCGGGTCGATGTGCTGCGGCTCGTGCTGTTGCAGGGATTGTGGCTCACAGGCATCGGGCTGGCGCTAGGTCTGGCGTTTGCGTTGGGACTGACACGTATCATCGTCCGGCTGTTGTACGGAATTGGCGCCAACGACCCAGTCACCGTCGTTTCAGTCGTCACGCTCCTGGGAGCAATGTCGTTGGCAGCATCCTACCTTCCGGCACATCGAGCGATGCGCCGGAACCCCGTGACCGCGATTCGCGAGCTGTAAGCCGCAGTTCGGACTCGACCCGAATTGCGCGAATTCGGCGTGTGCGCGGCATCCAATTGATTGGCGAGAAGGGCAACTGGGCTTCATTGGCCAGAAACCAATCTCCGCCCGGTGGGTCTTCATTGTGAGTTGACGTGAACAGGCTAATGCACTCATTGATGCGTTGGAGTTCTGTTATTCCAGTTACGTTGTTTGCCTTCACTGATCCAATCGATGGCAACGATGATGCGCTTTTTGCGCGAACCCCGACATTCCTTCTTTGCAGAGGACCCTCGGCAGTTCGCGATCAGAGAATGGCTCTGTTCTGAGCCAGGTTTCAAAACGCGGAGAATCCTCTCCTGTGTCCTTCATGAGTAGAAGTCGTCAATTTTGCTGGGAATTCCGAGGACTATCTGTTTTAAATATAAGATTGTAAAATACTTAAGACTAGATGGTGGACCTGGTCGGGATCGAACCGACGACCTCTTCCATGCCATGGAAGCGCGCTCCCAAACTGCGCCACAGGCCCACATGTTGCAGGGGTTGCAACTGTTCTATTTTCTCTGCTGCGGCCGGATTCGTCAAACTAGGCGCCGGGCCAATCGCAGCTGTGCCGACATCCCGGCAACAATCAGCGCAATGCCTTCCGCAAAACGCGCATCGTGGTGGGTAAACATCTCGTCTCCGGCGGCCGCAGTCAGCGGATTTTGCTCGCGGTTCACGCGCTTCTCGCGCGCAGCCAGATCGTATTGCACGTTGCCTTCGCTCTGCGCGAACTGGGTTGCCTGCTCCTCGATGACGAAGCCTATGGTGTAGCTGTAAAGCGCGCCCAGACCGACCACTGCTTGCCGTAATGTGAACCCAGCTCCCGTGAGCCGGCGCAGGTTTCGTTCCATCGGTGCGTAGAGCTCCGCGTCTGTGAGATAGGTGCCGCTAAACATCTTCGCGCCGTCGCGATACTGGAGCAAGATGCGGCGCAGACCGCGGTAGGTATCCGCCGCCCACTCCCGCCAGTCTGTGAGAACTTCGAGGGAGGCATTTTCCCGCATGGCGCGGCGCAAAACTTCGGTGGCCATCTCGTCCAACAGGTCCTGCTTGTTCGTAAAATGCCAGTAGAGAGCGGGAGCCTGTACGGCGAGGCTTTTGGCGAGTCGGCGGAGTGTAAGACCGTCTAGGCCATTCTCATTGAGAACGCCAAAAGCGTGGGACACGATGCTGGGTCGATCAAGCGGCACGAAAAAAGTGTAGCACCGGTAGCTTAACAATGTTAAGCTTGATTTAACTAAGTTAAGGAGGACCTTCCCATGAAGGCTGCTGTCGTCAACGTTCTGGGCCAACCACCCCAATATCAGGAGTTTGCCGATCCCACTCCCGCAGAGGGCGAGATCCTGATCCGTACCCGCGCTGCCGGGCTGCACCCCATCGTCAAGGCCATTGCCAAGGGCGCGCACTACTCCGCATCCGGCGAAGTGCCCCTGATTCCCGGCGTGGATGGTGTGGGAATCCGGTCGGATGGAGCGCGCGTCTATTTTGGCGGTGCGCGCAAGCCATGGGGAACCATGGCGGATCTGTGCCCGGTGCCAGCGCACATGACGATCCCATTGCCCGATGGAATTGACGACGTGCAGGCGGCGGCAATCGCCAACCCCGGCATGTCGGCCTGGCTCTCGATCAAGGAGCGGGGACAACTTGCCGCGGGCGAGACGGTGCTGATTATGGGCGCGACCGGTGTCGCTGGGCACTTGGCCATTCAGTCTGCCCGACTGCTTGGCGCCAAGCGCATTATCGCCGCGGGCCGAAATGTGGACGCGCTGGCCGGAGAAGATGTGGACGCGGTGATCGCGCTGGGCGAGCCCGAGGACGCGGTTCGCGACGCCTTGACGGTGCAGGCCGCCGAGGGCATTGACGTGATCATCGATTACCTGTGGGGACGGCCGACGGAACTGGTGCTCGACGCGCTGGCCAAGGGCTTCAAGCCCAGCGCCACGCGGACCACGCGGCTGGTGGAAGTGGGCGAGAGTGCTGGCCGCACCATCACGCTGCCCGGAGCGGCCTTGCGCAGCATTGATCTAAGAATTCTGGGCAGCGGGTTTGGTTCGGTTCCCATCGCCACGATCTTTACGGCGATTCCAACGCTGTTCGAGATGGCAGCGGCCGGCAAGCTTCACGTTGATGTGGAAGCTGTGCCGTTGTCCGGCGTGGAAGCTGCATGGGACCGCGCGGAGAAGGCTCGGCGGATCGTGTTTACGATCTGACGGCGGGATGCCACGTTGCGCCCAGTGCTACGATCGGGATGTGTGCATTGAGACCAAGGGATGGGTGCGAGTGTTTGCCGTGTTCCTGGCGGCGGTGCTGGTCTGCGTGCCGCTTTGCGGGCCGCATCTCTGCACGCATCCCTGCTGCGCGCGCCATCCCGGCCATTGCGACTCGAGCGCCGATCGCGATCTGACGCTGGCGAGCACGCAGCCCACGGATCATGCGAATTCCGGCGCCGCCCATGATCTGGCGTCGGTCCCGCTCGCAATTGCGGATGCCCTGAACGAATTCTCTGCACCGCGCGTCTCGATGCCGCAATCAGCGCGCGCATGGATCGCGCCTGCGCGATCCCGGCGCATTCGCAGTCCCTCTCCGAATCTGATCCATTCCTCGTTGTCGTGCGGCGGGTATAGCTCGCCGCGTCTCTTCACGTCAACTGAGAGGGATATTCGATGCTTTCGCATTCCAGAATGCTGTTGGTCGTTTGCTGTGCCGTGCTTTCACAGTCTGCCTGTGCGCAGATGCGGATGGGGCCGCCTCAATCCCTGACCGATCTCATCGAGGCGCATACCAGTTCGGGAACCAGTCTTCAGCCGGCTTCAACGCCGGTGCCCATGCTGATGACCATGCACGGCCCGTGGATGCTGATGCTGCATGGCAACGGGTTTGTCGCCGACATTCAACAATCGAGTCCGCGCGGCGGCGATAAGCTCTTTTCGACTAACTGGATCATGCCCATGGCGCAACGATCCGTTGCCACGCCCTGGGGTGAGGGCCAGCTCACTCTTCGCACCATGCTGAGCCTGGAGCCGGCAACCATCACTGGCCGCCAGTACCCGCTGCTTTTCCAGCAAGGAGAGACAGCATATGGCCGGCCTATCGCCGATGGACAGCATCCGCACGACTTTGTGATGGAGCTCGGCGCGCTCTACGATCAGCGCCTGGGCGATCAAACGCTCCTCAGCCTTTACGCTGCGCCGGTCGGCGACCCGGCCATCGGTCCCACCGCTTATCCTCACCGCGAATCGGCAATGGAGAATCCGGTTGCAACCCTCGGCCATCATCAGGAGGACTCGACGCACATCGCCGACGATGTTGTGACAGTGGGCGTGGCTCACCGGTTGGCGCGGCTTGAGGCCAGCGGCTTCCACGGCCGCGAGCCGAACGAGCACCGTTGGCAGGTGCAGCAGGGCGCTATCGATTCATGGTCCGCGCGGCTGACGGTCGAGCCGGGCAAGGACTGGAGTGCGCAGTACTCCTACGGTCACATTCACAGTCCGGAGGCGCTTTTTCCCACGGAGAATCAGGTTCGCATGACCGCCTCCGTCATGCTGAATCATGCCTTCGGCGCGAGCCATGACGGCAGCGCTGGCAACTGGGCTACGACCCTCGCCTGGGGGCGCACGCGCGATCTTCCGGATCAGATCATCCAGAACAGCTATCTTCTGGAATCGACGCTGCGCTTCCACGCGCGCAATTACGTCTTCACCCGGATCGAAGATGTCGACCGGACGAGCGAGTTGCTGCTGGGGGAGCAGACTCCGCCGCCGGGATTTGAAGAGACGCCGGCAGGCCGCGTGCAGGCCTACACTTTCGGCTACGACCGCGACCTCGGCCATCTGCCGCATCTGGCCACGGCGCTCGGAGGCCAGGTGACGGCGAACCATCCGGGCTCGATTCTGCAATCGGTGTATGGAACCGATCCCGTGGGCGCGGTCGTCTTTCTGCGTCTCCGGCTGAGGTAACCGGTTACGGCGCATTGTTTTGCGATTGCCGGGAACACTTTGGGGGTGTCGCGGTGTCTAAGCAATCAGGGCGCGGGATAGCCGGTTGATTTGAACCGCAGTTTTCTTTCCCGTGCGCTACGGATGCGCGGCCAAACCAGACCGCGTGCCAACTTTAGGCCGGTTGCGGTAATGTGGGAGGACTGAATTGCAGGCGGACCTCACCATGGGCAATCTTGCCAGCGCGTTAACGCTTCAATCGGAGGAGGCGGCTCTCATCGCAGAGCTTCGCGCCGGCTCCGAGGAAGCTTTCGCGTGGCTCATCGCGCGCTATCACCAGCCAATTTACTCGCTCCTTGCGCGCACCGTGCAGGATCGCGGCGACGCCGCCGATTTGACCCAGGAAGTCTTCGTCAAGGTCTTTCGCGGGGTGGGCGGCTTTCATGGCGAGTCCTCGCTGCGCACCTGGATCTACCGCATCGCGCTGCGCGAGGCGTCGAACCAGCGCCGCTGGTGGATGCGCCACAAGCAGCAGGAGATTCCGATGGAGCAGGAGATCGCGGCGCTCGGACAACGGCGTGCCCATGCGTATCGAAGGACACGCTGGTCGATCCGGCCGAGTCGCCCTTTGAGATGGCGGTGCATGCGGAGAATCGGGCGCTGCGTGGAAGCGGCGCTGCGGCAGGTGCCGGAGCCGTTTCGCACCACGCTGATCCTGCGCGATATTGAAGGGTTTGTGTACGAGGAAGTCGCGGAGATTCAGGGCGTGAATCTGGGAACGGTGAAGTCGCGGCTGGTGCGCGGACGCGCCTGCCTCAAGGCGTTGCTCACCGCGCCGCAGCGACCGCTGAGGCAGCCGCTCGGCGCGGGCATCGAATCTGCCCTTGGGAGAGGAGGCGCGATGAGCAGCTGCAAGTCCATGCAGGCGACGATTTTCCGAGTATCTGGACGGCCGATTGACCGGACGCGAGATGCAGCGCATCGCTGGCCATCTTGATCGCTGCCCGTCCTGCGCCGCGAGTGGCCTCGCGCTGCGCGGCAATGCCGCCGCACTTGCAGCGCTGGGCCCGGTCCCGGAGCCGGACGACCTGGTGCTGCGCATTCGCGTTGCCGTGAGCCAGGAGCGCGCCCGCCGCCGCAAAGGCGCGTTTGCGGGGCTGCAGCTGGCATGGAAGAACACCGTGGGGCCGTTTCTTCTGCAGGCAGGCGCCGGCTTTGCCAGCGCCGTGCTGCTGCTGGGCACGGTGACAGTGCTGGTGGGCATGTTTACGCAGCCTGAGGTGGCGCAGGCCAAGGGCGATGAGCCGCTGGGCGACGCCACTGCGCCGCGGCTGCTCTATCTTTCAAGCGGCGCGGGCAGCAGTGACGATATTGGCGCTCTGGCGGGGCCGGTGGTGGTAGAGGCCTACATCAACGGTGAGGGCGAGGTTTACGACTATCGCATCGTCTCCGGCCCCAACGACGCAGCCACACGCGCGCAGGTGGAAAACATGCTGGTGGTCAGCCGGTTTGAGCCGGCCCGCTTCTTCGGCCAGCCGGTTCGCGGCCTTGCCGTGCTCTCCTTTGCGGGCGTTTCCGTTCGCGGTTAGGGCAGTCGCTTCCGTTTGACCCCCCAACTCTGTCTAACTAGACTTACGGACAGGGTCTCATCGATGCAGTTTTCTCCTATTCGCTTTTTGAGTGCCGCGGTTGCCGCGGCGCTGTGCCTGTCCCCGGCGTTCTCGCCCGTGCATGCGGCCGCGCAGGCGCAGAGTTCTTCCTCCTCGTCTTCCTCATCTTCGGGGCCAGTCGGCCCGCCGCGAGAGAAAGCCCCTTCGCTGGTCGATCCCGCCGGCCCCACCATCTCGCTGATCAGCTCCGAGCCGGTCTTCATCATGGCCGCGGCGCTCAATGCCTGCGGCTACGACGAGGGCCTGGAGGACAGCGCGCCGGTGCGCAAGCACGTGCGCGACGAGATGAATCAGGCTCTGGCCAAGAGCGAAAGACGCGCGCGCCAAGCGCGACAAGGTCTGCCTGTTCATCGCGCAGCACCGCATGACGGGCTCGGAGAGGGACATTTCGCAGTACATCTCCCTGGCGCTCTATCTCAGTCCGCCGCCGGAGCTCGAAACCACAGTCGATCTGGCCGAGATGCCGCCCGACTCGACCCAGGTGGCGGAGATTGTGCCGCTGCTGCGCGACTTTGCCGCGGCCGTCGATCTGCACGGCATCTGGCTCACCGTCCATCACATCTACGACGAGGAGACCGACAAGCTGCACGATCCGCTGTCGAAGATGATCGTCAACACCAATCTCTATCTCAAGATGCCCGCCTCGACTTACGACGGCCGCCGCTTCATCGTGGTGATGGAGCCCATGCTCTCGCCCAAGCTGGTGAACGCCCGCATCTACGGCACCGATACGTCGTGGTGGTCTCGCCGGTCAACGGCGAGATTCCCATGAGCGACGTGCGCCACACCTATCTGCACTACGTGATCGAGCCGCTGCTCTACACGCGCGCCAATGCGATCGACCGCACCCAGCCGATTCTGAAGGAGATTCGCGACGCGCCCCTCGAGTTCCGCTTCCGGTCCGACACCGTGGCGCTGACCGTCGAGTGCCTCATCAAGGCCATCGAGGCGCGCACCATGGACACCGGCATTCCCGTCTACAAGATTCCCGCCGGCGTCGACCGCTCCGAGCTGCCGCGCTACGAGCACGAGCGCCAGGTCTGTGCAGGAGAAGAGTGGAAGCCGTGCGCCATGGCCACCGTGCACCACGACATGACGCAGGGCTTCGTGCTCACGCAGTATTTCTACGAGCAGATGATGCAGTTCGAGAAGGACCCCGCCAGCCTGCGCGACACCATCGGCGAAATGGTCTACAGCATGGATGTGGACCAGCAGGTGCATCGCGCGCGCGCAGACCGTAGTTTGACACGCAGGCCGACGAGGACGTGCTGCAGCGCAGCAAGCCGCGCAAGCTGACCGGGCTCGATCTGGCCGAGGCGCGGCTTGCAGGCTGGCGATCTGGCGACGGCCAGCGCGCTGGCGCGACAGGCGCTTACCGTGCATGCCGACACCCTCGAGTCGGTGGCCGACGAGGCGCGCGCCAACTTCATCCTGGCCCGCGCCGCCATCATGACCGGCCATCCGGAGGAGGCGATCGACCGCTTCCAGAAGACCATTGCCACCAGTCAAGGATCCGCGGCTGCTCGCCTGGTCGCACATCTACCTGGGCCGCATGCTCGATCTGGAGTGCAAGCGCGACGCAGGCGCTGTCGCGAGTACAAGGCAGGCGCTGGCGATCCGCGACGGCGCGCAGGATACGCGCCTGGCCGCCGAGCGCGGCGTCAAGACGGCTTACGCCGTGCACGGCCACAGCTGCGACGATGCCGACGACGATTCCGGCAGTGAGCCGCCGGCAAGCCCGGTCCGCAGGGCAGTAGCCAACGGGGACCTCCAAACCGCAATAACGCATTCCGCAGTTCTCGCAGAGGCGCCCCGCATGGCGTCTAATAGTGAGACGCAGGCTGCGAATGGTTCGGCGGCGGCATCAAGCGCCAGTTCTGAGCGGATATTGTCGACACCGATCGAGGACCACAGTGGAAACAGCTCTGGCTGAACTGGAAGCCGCACTGGGGCATGGCTTTGCCAGGCCCGGAGCTGCTGGTGCGCGCGCTCACCCATCGTTCGCTGGCGCAATCAGCGAGCTCTCGAACAGGACGAACAGCCGGCGCAGTCGCTGAGGGCAATCAGCCACAGCGGCGGGCGACAACGAGCGGCTGGAATTTCTGGGCGACGCCGTGCTGGGCCTGGTGGTGGCGAAGCGCTCTTTCTGCTGCATCCGGAGTGGAGCGAAGGCGAGCTGACCCGCGTCCGCGCGCAGCTGGTGAGCCGCCAGCACATGGCTGACGTGGCGGCGGCGATCGGCCTGGGCGATCATCTGCGCCTGAGCCGCGGTGAAGATCGCAGCGGCCTGCGCCGCAAGAGCACCGTGCTCTCGAACACCATGGAAGCAGTGATCGGCGCGCTTTTTCTCGATGGCGGCCTGGAGCCGGTGCGGAGCCTTTGCCCAGCCGCTACGTGATGGGCGAGCCGTGGAGCAGCTGGCCGAGGAGCTGCGCTCCGGTGCCGCGCTGGGCAACTACAAGTCCGCGTTGCAGGAGCGTCTGCAGGCTGCGCGCGCCGGCACGCCGGTCTACCGGGTCAAGAGCGAGAGCGGTCCCGACCACCGCAAGCGCTTTCTGGTCGAGGTGCGTCTCAAGACCTGCGGATGGCGAGCCGGGCAAGCCCCTGGCGCGCGGCACGGGAAGCACCAAGAAGCACGCGGAGCAGGATGCGGCGCGCCGCGCGCTGATCCGACTGGCTGCAGCCGCAGGCAAAGCCGCGGCAAAGGCTGCCGCCGCGAGCGAGCGAGCGGAGGAGCAGGACGAAGCCGATGAGCACTCCGGCCCATTACGTCGAACCGGCCCTACCAAATGCCCGTCGCGGCGCTGGCGTTGCATCTGCCCACTGTGCCCGAGGCGTTGGCCTCCTTGCTGCAGCACCGTCGTGGTGGCGCTGTTTCTGCTCACGTTTGTGCTGCAGCCGTTCCTCATTCCCTCAGAAAGCATGGAGCACACGCTGCTGGTGGGCGATTTTCTGCTCGTCAACAAGCAGATCTTCGCGCCATCCGGCGCGCCCGGCGGCTTCATGCGCTGGCATCCTGCCCTATCGCGACGTTGAGCGCGGCGACATCGTTGTCTTCCACCATCCCGACCCGCCGTATCTGGTCAAGCGCGTGGTGGGCTTCCGGGCGACCGCATCCGCATTGAGGACGGCCAGGTGACCGTGAACGGCGTGCCGCTCGATGAGCCTTACGCGGCCTTCGAACCCAGCGCCGCCAACCCCTTCCGCGACAATTTCCCGGCCAAGCATCTACACCGACCCCAGCGTCGATCCCAACTGGTGGCGTCAGATGCAGGGCCTCACGCAGAACGGCGAGCTGGTCGTGCCTCCGGGCGAGTACTTCATGCTGGGCGACAACCGCAATCACAGCAAGGATTCGCGCTTCTGGGGCTTCGTGCCGCGCGAGGCCATTGTGGCGCGGCCGCTGGTGATTTACTTCTCGCTGCGCCGCCCCTCCACCACCGATGTGCAACAAGCTGCGGATGATAGACTCGGACACGAAAGGGAACTTGCGGCGCGCCTGGCTGGCTTTGCGCGCTGGAGGCGCATCTTTCATGTAGTGCATTGATCTGGTGCGACATACGCCCAGACCGCGGAACTGGACGCAAGCCGGCCGCGTACAAGGGTAGTGCCGTAACGCCTTCGGGCAAAGAGCGACAGGATGACCAAGAAGAACACGCCGCCAGCGAAAGGCGCCCCCGAAGCCCCGCAAACTGTCCGTTCAGGACAGGGTCGAAGAGACACCCTTCGAAGCGGCCGCCAGCATCTGCTCGGTGCTGGTCGTGGGCCTGTTCATCCTCACCTTTCTCGCGCAGAACTTCGTCATCCCCTCCGGCTCGATGGAGAAGACGCTGCTTGTCGGCGACCATCTGGTCGTCGATCGCATCACGCTGGCGCCGCCCGCCCAACTGGATGCCTCTGGTCCACTATCGCGAGCCGCGGCGCGGCGACATCATCGTTTTCATCAAGCCTGCGCCGGACTCGTTCGATGCCGATGGCAAGCCGCAGTATCAGTTCCTGGTCAAGCGGCTCGTGGCAGTTCCCGGCGACCACCTCCATCTGCGCAACGGCATCGTCATCATCAACGGCGTGGCCCAGGCGCAGCCCCATGCCGCGCCGACCACGCCGGACAACCATTCCGAATTTCTCGACGAGTTCCCAGCGGTCCCGCCGTCCATGCAGATGGGCGCGACACCGGAAGCCTGGGCCGTCGACTTTCCCAACCACCTGCAGGATGGCGACCTGGTGGTGCCGCCCGGCATGTACTTCATGATGGGCGACAACCGGCACGACTAGCCTCGACTCGCGCTACTGGGGCTTTGTGCCGCGCGCCAACATCCTGGGCCGGCCGCTCTTCAACTACTGGTCGTTCAAGACGCCCGAAGCATCAGTACGAAGCAGACCGGACTGGGCAACAGCCTTGGCTGGATGGCCACGTGGCGCTGCACTTCTTTACCGAGACGCGCTGGAGCCGGACGCTTCCACCTCATCCGCTGAGGGCGGGGGACCGCAGTAGCATAGAAGACCATGACGGAAGAGGCAGAGCAGATAGACGGGGTAGCGCGCCGGCGGCGAATGCGAACTAAGCTCTGGCTGGCCCTGGCGCTGGTTGTCTTTCTGCTGGCCGCGGTGCTGGTGCCGCCGTACATTTCCATCAGCCGCTACAAGAGCCGCATTACCGGCATCGTCTCAGCAGCGCTTGGCCGCCCGGTGCATCTGTCTTCCGTCGAGTTGCGCCTGCTGCCCTGGCCCGGCTTCGTGATCACTGACCTCACAGTTGATGAGGACCCCGCGTATGGCGCGGAGCCGGTTCTGCACGCCAGCACCGTCACCACTGCCATTCGCCTGCTATCGCTGTGGCGCGGGCAGGCTGGAGATCAGCCGCATCAGCGTCGACGAGGCGAGCCTGAACCTCGTCCGCGCCGGCGACGGCCGCTGGAACCTCGATTCGTTCTTTCGCACTGCTGCCGCGCGCACGCGAGCTTCAGACACGCCCCAGCGCCCCGCGCCGCCGCTGCCCTATCTCGAGGCCACCAACTCGCGCATCAATATCAAGAATGGCCTGGAGAAACTGCCGTTCTCGCTGGTCAACGCCGACGTCTCATTCTGGCAGGAGAATCCCGGCGACTGGCGGCTGCGCCTGCGTGGCCAGCCTTCACGGACGGATGTGAGCCTCGCGCTGGCCGACACCGGCGTTGTGCAGCTCGAGGCCAGCCTGCGCCGCGCGCCGGAACTGCGCCAGATGCCGCTGCACGTCGAGATGGAGTGGCGCGAGGCCCAGCTCGGCCAGCTCAGCCGCCTCATCCTCGGTTCCGATCCCGGCTGGCGCGGTGACCTGACCGGCGAGTTGCAGCTCGACGGTACCGCAGCCGACGCACAGATCAAGGCTCGCCTCAGCGCCAGCGGTGTGCATCGCGCCGAGTTTGCGCCGGCCGACGCGCTCGACTTCGACGCCAACTGCACATTGCTGTATCACTACGCTGCGCGCTCCATGGAGAATCTTGCCTGCGACTCGCCTCTTGGCGAGGGCCACATCCGCGTCGCGGGCGATCTGCCCGCCGCGGGTCCCGGCAGGCTGGCAGTCGATGTACAGCGGGTGCCCGTAAGCGCGGGGCTGGACATGCTGCGCACGCTGCGCAGCGGCATTGCCGACGATCTGGACGCGCGCGGTACCGTGAGCGGACAGCTTGCTTACGATCCGGCCGCAGTGCAGCAGGCTGAGCCGCCGCACCCGCACAGCCGCGCGCCACGCGGAAAGAAATCTGCGACGACCAACACCGTCGCGCCTGGCCCGCTGCAGGGCAGCCTGACGATCAATGGCTTCCAGCTCTCGGGCGGCGGGCTTAGTCAGCCGGTTCAACTCGCGAAGATTGCATTCTCGCCGGCGGGTGCAGATGCAGGCCAGCCGCAGATGCTTGCGGCAACCGTACCGGTTCCAGCCGGTGGTTCGTCGCCACTCACGCTCACGCTGCAGCTGGCAGCGAAGGGATATCAGCTCACCGCGAATGGTCCAACAGCTTTGCCGCGTCTCCGCGAGTTCGCGCATTTAAGCGGTCTCGCTGATACATCGATGCTCGATGGGCTCGCGGGCGAACCGGCAGCGCTCGATCTTGCCGCGCAGGGACCGTGGCTGCCGCCCTCGAATGAGGAATCGGTTGGCGCTGCGCCTTCAGGCAGCGATCAGATCACCGGCACCATCGCTCTGCACGACGCGAACTGGAAGTCGGCTTCGCTCGCGAATCCAGTTGCGATTTCCGCAGCCACTCTGCATCTGGATGGGACCACGCTTGCATGGGACCCGGTCAGCTTTGCTTACGGGCCGATCAAAGGGACCGCGAACCTGCGCATCGCTCTCACCTGCGCGCCCGGCGACACATGCCCGCCGCAGCTCGATCTCGCTTTCGACCAGCTTGACGCTGGCGCGTTCCAGGCAGAGCTCCTTGGCGTGCATCCGCAGGGCAACGCGCTGTCCTCATTCATCGATCGCTTCACCGCGCCTTCCGCTTCGCCGTGGCCGCAGTTCGAGGGCACCGTCAAGGCAGACACTCTTCTACTTGGCCCTGTGACGCTGCAGAATTTCGCAGCTGCACTACGCGTGCGGGCCAGGGGCGCGGACTTCGCCAGCATCGATGCGGGACTGCTCGGCGGCAAACTGCACGCGAGCGGTTCTCTGGCCGCAGGCGACAAACCCATCTACAACCTGGAAGGCGCCGTGGACAAGGCTGCCGCGCCGCAGCTGTGCGCGCTCTTCAAGCTGCATTGCACCGGTGGCCTCATCGACGCCAGCGGCAAGCTCACTCTCTCCGGTCTCGCAGAGAAAGATCTCGCCAGCTCGGCGACTGGATCATTGCATTTCGAATGGCGCGGCGGTGTAATCACCACCCCAGAGGTTCCCAAGGCGCTTGCTCGGTTCACGCGATGGACGGCAGATGGGGCCATCGGCCACAACACCATCACACTGGCGCAGAGTCGAGTGCAGCAGGGCGGCCGCAAGTCACCGGTCGACGCGATAATCACTTTCGCCGATCCGCCTAAAATCACGTTTCCGCAGCCGGAATCCCCGCAGATCGCAAAGCGGTAGCCGGCGAGCGCTCGCCCCATACAATCGAAGAATGGCATCTTCTGTCACTGCGTCGCCGGTGGAGCTCCGCTGCCAGGGCCTTCTCTTCGATATGGACGGTATTCTCATCTCTTCGCTGGGCTCGGTGGAGCGCAGTTGGACGAAGTGGGCAACTCTGCGGGGCATCGATCCGGCACGCGCTATCCGCATTGCGCACGGCCGCCGCAGCGTTGAGACGGTCGCCGAACTTCGTCCCGACCTCGACCCCGACGCAGAGAACCTCATCATCGAAGGCATGGAGATTGAGGACACAGACGGCGTGACGGCCCTGCCCGGCGTGCTCGCGCTGCTCCGCTCACTGCCGCACAACCGCTGGACTGTCGTTACCAGCGCCACAGAGCCGCTGGCGCGGGTGCGCCTGGCCGCCGGAGGCATTCCCGTACCCCGCCGCATCATTACTGCCGATGATGTCACCGAAGGCAAGCCGCATCCCGCGCCTTATCTCGCGGGAGCCGCGCTGCTGGGCTTTGCGCCGCAGGATTGCGTGGTGTTTGAGGACGCCGCGGCAGGCGCGCAGGCTGGCCGCGCTGCCGGATGCACAGTCGTCGCGACGACCTTTTCGCACTCGATTGAATCGTTGAGCGCGGCACACTATCTGGTGCCGGATCTGACAGGGATCTCAGTCGCAGCCGACACGAACGGCCTCACTCTGCGATTCACGCCGCTGGCAGTCTAGCTACTCGCTCGCTTCGATCCGTCGGCCATGCGTGTCCTGTGTGGGCCGTGAGTTCATCCGGAAGATGGACTGGAAGGCCCGCACCTGATCGAGGCTAATGGTCAGTGGCTGCTGGAAGACGAACCACTGCACACCTTCCGTGCAGGGCGGTGCGGAGAGTGAGCCGGTGTAGGTCCAGTAGCCGCGGTCCTCGGGCAGAAAGCCTCCCGCGCTCACATCATTCGGTCACTTTTTGCGTTGCGCCGGCCGTCGGCGGCAGGTGCGGGCCACAGTGCCGCCAGCACGGCGTTAGGGTCGCCGCGCTCCATCGCAAAGCGGATGGCGATGATCGCGATCTTGCCGTCCGCGCTCTTGTGGACGAGGTGCACATCCATGTCGGCCAGCTTGCCCTTCACGGGGTGCTCGCTGGGATGGTGAAACTCGAACGACTCCAGCTCGTAGCGCACACCGTCGGCGACCATGTAGCTGCCGTGGTTCATCCGCGCGATGATGGTGTGCCCGTCGTTGGTGAGCGTGAGCGGCCCGGCCATGTAGTGGAACTCGATGGGAGTGAGCGCTCTTGTTCAGCCGCGCGCCGCGAATGTCGATCGGCGACTGCTCGTGCCCGCTGCCGCAGGCCTTGTAGGCTGGGTCCAGCTTGCCCCAGTTCAGCGGGCCGGTCTTGCCCGTGTACTCCCAGGACGCACCGGCTTTGCGCAGCCGCCACGGCCGCTCCCATTCCCAGCGCCAGTGCGGCGAGATGATAAAATCGCATGCTTCTCTCCTCAATCGAAGGACGTGCAGCGAGTCCCGAGAAATTCTATTGCATGGACGCGCGCGCACTGAAATCAGCACAATCGCAAAAAAGAATGGGACCCTCGTGCGAAGGTCCCATTCGCGTTTTGCAGCCTCTCAACTACTTGGCTGCGACAGCGATTCCAGCGTCTCGGCAAGCTTGGCGGCCTTGTCCGTCGCTTCCCAGGTGAACTCCGGCTCGGTGCGGCCGAAGTGCCCATAGGCCGCTGTCTTCTGGTAGATGGGGCGGCGCAGGTTCAGGCTCTCGATAATGCCCTTCGGCGTGAGCGAGAAGTTCTTGCGGACCAGTTCGGTCAGCTTCGCTTCGCCAACCTTGCCGGTGCCGAAGGTGTCGATGCAGCACGCTCACCGGCTCCGCCACGCCGATGGCGTAGGCCAACTGCACTTCGGCCTTGTCGGCCAGCCCCGCAGCCACAATGTTCTTGGCGATGTAGCGGGCAACGTAGGCTGCCGAGCGATCCACCTTCGTCGGGTCTTTGCCCGCTGAATGCGCCGCCGCCGTGACGGCCCGCGCCGCCATAGGTGTCCACGATGATCTTGCGGCCGGTCAGGCCGGTGTCGCCCATCGGTCCGCCGATGACGAAGCGGCCGGTCGGGTTGATGTGGTACTTGGTGTGCTCGTCGAGCCACTTTGCCGGCAGAACCGCCTGGATCACGTGCTTCAGAATGTCGGCGTGCAGCTCTTCGTTGCTCACGGATCTCGGCGTGCTGGCTCGAGATCACGACCGCGTCAATGCGCGCTGGCTTGCCGTGCTCGTCGTACTCCACCGTCACCTGGCTCTTGCCGTCGGGGCGCAGATAGGGCAGCTTGCCGTTCTTGCGCACATCGGTCAGGCGGCGGGTGAGCTTGTGCGCCAGCGAGATTGGCGCCGGCATCAGCTCCGGCGTTTCGTTGGTCGCGTAGCCGAACATCATGCCCTGGTCGCCGGCGCCGCCCGTGTCCACGCCTTGCGCAATGTCGCCGGACTGCTTGTTGATGGTCGAGATCACCGCGCAGGTATTCGAGTCGAAGCCATACAGCGCATTGTCATAGCCGATGGAAGCGACCACGCCGCGCACCAGGCTCTGGAAGTCCACGTAGGCCTTGGTCGTGATCTCGCCCGCGATGACCACCAGGCCGGTCGCGGTCAGTGTCTCGGCCGCCACGCGGCTATAAGGATCCTGCTCGAGGCAGGCATCCAGAATTGCATCGGAGACCTGGTCGGCAATCTTGTCCGGATGACCTTCGGTCACGGACTCAGAGGTAAACAAGAAACGGTCGCTCAACGTCTATTCCTCCCTGTAAGGGATTTCAGTGATGGGCCAGTCGCAGGCTCGTCTTCTGAGCTGCCGCGAATCAAGACCCCGACTGCCTCTCCATCCTCAGGGGAGACACGCCCGCACACCTGGGGTTGGCCATGGGGTGTACTTAAGTATGGTAATTGCGCAAAGCGGATTGCGGCAAAGGCCTGCAGCGAATGGCGAGGAACCGTGCCTAAGAGGCGCATAACGGACCATGAACCGCACCTGCTTCGGGCGTGCCGCAGACGGTCACGGAAGAAGAGGCTGAAGCGTTGCTGAGGTTAGCGATTGAAAAAGGTGATCGCGTGGACAAACATCGCGTGGGTTTTCGCAGAGACAGCGTGCAGCGGCATCAGGCTGTCCCACCATCCCGCGCGCATGCCAAAGTAGCGCACGGTGACGAATGCAGCGGCCATCGCAGCAACCATCAGCACAATGGCGCCAGCCCAGCGCAGACGCATGGCAGCTGCTCTGCGGCGCTCCATGCGCATCCGGCCCACATTGGCGGCAAACGCCGTCCAGTTGCGATCGTCTTCTGTCTCTTCGCTGGTTGCGGCGTTGGCGCGCAGGAACCTCTCGGTCCAGTCGCTCACGTCCAGGCCCACCGTGCCCACGTACCCGCGCACGATCCCCTTGCTCAGAATGCCGCCGGGAAGCAGGCGAAAACGATCCTGCTCCAGTGCAATCAGGTGGCGCTGGCTGATCTTTGTAACCTCGGTGATGTCTTCTAACGCGATGCCTCGAGACAGCCGCTCAGCGCGTAGATCCTCGCCAAAAGTACCCATCGGTAACCACTTCGTGGGAGATAGCCTGACAGATTTCCACACTCACCATAAACCCAGGCCTTTGCCCCCGTCAAAAAGATTTATCGGCTTCCCCTTTATTTTCATTAACCTGAAGTAACGTGATGAGGGGATTTGCTGATCTTCGCAATATAGCCCGTTTTTTTGGCAGACCGTGTGATTTCCACTACTCGTCACCGCCTTGTGGAAAACTCGGGAAATGGCTGCACCGATTTGGCACAGGCCGGCTGGGCGAACCCTCGTCTGCTGCTGATATTCTTACACTTAGACGCTGCTAATCTCCATTCGGGCGCCTGGAGCCAAAGCCTTCGCTATGAACAAGCTCGTCTTTGCCAACCTTCTGCATCGGCCCATGCGCTCCATCATTAGCATCTTTGCCGTCGCCATTGAAGTGGTCATGATTCTCTCCATCGTCGCCATCTTCATGGGCATGCTCGACGACCAGAAGCAGCGCACCAACGGCATTGGCGCGGACATCGTCGTGGCCCCCTCGAACGCGAGCTTCATGAATGGCGTTGGCGGCGCTCCCATGTCGGCCCGGCTGGCCGAGGTCTTCCGCAAGATGCCCCATGTGGCGGCCGCCGCGCCAGTGATTTCGAACTTCAACATGTCGGGCAGCGTTGAGATTCTCTACGGCATCGACTATCCGAGCTTCAACGCGCTCAAGCCCTTCGTGTTTCTCTCCGGTGGGCCATTCCAGGGACCCTACGACGTGATCGTGGACGATGTGTTTACGCACGCGGCGCACCGGGACGCACGGTAGGCGACGCGCATCAAAATCCTCAATCACGCTTTTCCGCATCTGCGGCATCGTGGAGAGCGGCAAAGGCGGCCGCAGGCTGATCCCGCATGGACACCATGGGCGACGCTGATCGGGCAACGACGGCAAAGCCTCGGTGATCTATCTCAAGGCCGACGACCCAGCCAACGATCAGCAGATCATCAACGAGATTCACTCGACCAAGGGCCTTGAGAACTACAAAGTCCAGACCATGGCCGATCTCATCTCGCTCTACACGCCGGCGCGCTTCCCCGGATTCGATCTCGCGCTCAATGTGGTCATCACCATCGCCGTAATCGTGGGCTTCCTGGTGATCTTCCAGTCGATGTACACGGCTGTGCTGGAGCGCACGCGCGAGATCGGCATTCTCAAGTCGCTGGGCTCGTCGAAGGCAACAATCGTGAGCGTGGTGCTGCGCGAGACCGGGGTGCTGGCTGTGGCAGGCGTGCTGCTCGGCATCGCGTCCACCTACGGCGTGCGCGAACTACTGCTCGTCCGCTTTCCAACCTTCAGCTTCGAGCTCACCGCCCAGTGGATCGGCCAGGGCGCGCTGATTGCCTTTGCGGGCTCGATCTTCGGCGCGCTCTACCCCGCGTGGATGGCTGCGCGCAAGGACCCCATCGACGCGCTCGCCTACGAATAGCGGAAGCTGACCTCGGCGCGAACGCTATACTTGGGCTGTCCATCCCCACGTCAGACAGTCTCGACAGCCCTTCCGGAGCGCCCGCACGTGCAGATTCGTTGTCAACGCTGGATGTTTGCGGCATGGGTTGTTCTGATCTGCATCTTCGCCGCGCTCCATGCGCTGCATCTCACCGCGGACTTCCCTAATCACTCGCCCTGGTCCAACGACTGGGCGAAATACACCGATGAAGGCTGGTATGGCAACGCCGCGGTACGCGCCCATCTGTTCGGAAACTGGTATCTGCCCGGCGACTTCAATCCCGCTGTCGCCCTACCCGTGTGGCCCTTTATCGAGTGGATTGTCTTCTGCTTCACAGGCGTTTCACTCGCGGCCGCTCGCGGTCTCGCGGTCTCACTCTTTTTCTTCAATCTGGTTCTGAGCTATCTGCTCCTCCGCACGGACGGGCCGCGCTGGCGCGCGCTGCTCGCGCTCACGCTTTTGGCCACCAGCCCATTTCTGTACGCGTTCAGCCGTCTCGCCATCCTGGAGCCGCTGCTGACCACGCTCACACTCTGGGCGCTCAATCTCGCCATCCGCCTGCCGCGTCTGCGCCGGCCTGTCTGGGGCGCCGCGGGCATCGGCCTGCTGTTCACCGCCATGATGCTGACCAAGACCACGGCGGTCTTTCTGCTGCCGGCGCTGGGTTGGGCGTTGCTGGTGCCGCTCAGCAAACAGCGCGGCCTCGCGATTTGCTGCGCGCTGGCTGCCGGCGGTACAGCGGCTGCATCGTTCGGACTATGGATGGCGATCATTGCAAAGCTGGGCCTGCTTGGCGATTATCGCTATCTCTTCTTCATCAACAGCTATCCAAAGCCGCCGCAGTTCTGGTGGCCGCTCCAGAGCCTTTGGTGGTCCTTCCATGGCGGCCTCTGGGTCGATCGCATCCTGATCCCACTCGCCGGTGTGGTCATACTTCTGACGCTTGCAGCGTGGCGCGCACCGTGGTCTCGAAGTCTGCGTCTCGATCCGGTCTTCGGCGCGTCGGTGCTGGCTGTCGGCGGCTACATCCTGTTTATGACCATGCAGGACCACCCTCAGCCGCGCTACTTCGCTGTTGTCGCGGTGTTCTGCTTCTTCCTGGTCGCGCAGGGAGCGGCAGCGCTCGTGCAGCGGACGGGTATCGCTCGAACGCTCGGTTGGGGAATGGTCGCGGCGGCGGCGATCGCCGCAGTGACCAATGCCGCGTGGACCGTCAGCTATGCCGCGCTTCCTGAGTACAGCTTCGTCGATGCTGCCACGCGGCTCACTCGCTACATCGATGCCCATCCCAACGGCAACCGCCTTTTGCTGTCAATCAGCGGCGACCAGATCACACTCGCGACCCACCTGCCCTCGATCTGCGACGACTTCGGCACCATGGAATTGCCGCAAAAGTTGGCCGCCTACCGGCCCGGCTGGTATGCGGCGTGGAACGACCTCGACCCCGGTACGCTGGCCGACCTGCACACTCATTACTCGCTCGAGCAGGTAGCCAGCTTCCGCGCTTTCGATGACCACGAACGCAACGTGCTGGTGCTCTTCA
Organism: uncultured Acidobacteriaceae bacterium; assembly: GCA_963783925.1. Classification (GTDB taxonomy): domain Bacteria; phylum Acidobacteriota; class Terriglobia; order Terriglobales; family Acidobacteriaceae; genus Telmatobacter. The sequence continues at coordinate 357,300 of CAWAPM010000002.1, forward strand.
AGCTGCATCCGCTGCCCCATGGGCAGGTCCGCGACCAGGTCGATCAGGACCTGCAGCAGCCGCTGGGCGACGACAAGATCGAGATCCCAACCGAGTAAGCACTTACTTCCGTCCCCGCCTCAATTCCCTCAAGCAAAATCGGGATCAATCCGACCGGGCGTCCGCTCCAGGGCGCGATCTGCCGCGTGTGTCTGCAATCACTCGACAGTCGCACAACCTGATGATAGGCTTCCCCTGAATTTTTCCCCGGTTCGACGCGGTTTTGTCTTTTCTCGGCATTTTTTTGAAAATCCGGTATTTCAAACCTGAACTTGGGAGGATATGTGACGGCACAGGGTTCGATGTACTTCTTATTGGGCGTGAGTATGCTCTCGCTTCTGATGACATGGTTCTTGACTCGCTTGGGTTCAGCCAGGAATGCAGGACCGTCAACCGCACGGCAGATCGCCTCGGCCATCAGGAAGGGCGGGAATCGCTGCCATAGAACGATGGCCGCAATCGCCGGACTTCTGCTCTTCGCGCTCGCCCCTGGGTTCGCCTACGCCCAGCCGGAACATGCGGGAGGCGAAGCCAACCTGGTGCTGCCCGATCTCTCGACGCAGAGTTTTCTGGGCGTGAATGGACATACGCTGTTGATGATCGGCCTGCTGTTCTGCCTCGGCGGCCTTTTGTTCGGCCTGGCAATCTATGTGCAGTTGAAGAACCTGCCGGTGCACCGCACCATGCGGGAAATCTCCGAGCTGATTTATGAGACGTGCAAAACGTATCTCATCACGCAAGGTAAGTTCATCCTACTGCTCTGGATGTTCATCGCCGTCATCATCTCTCTCTACTTCGGCTATCTGGCGCCGGTGCCGGGAAAATCGATTGCCATTACGCTGCCCATCATTTTGGGCTTCAGCCTGCTCGGCATCGCGGGCAGCTACGGGGTTGCGTGGTTTGGTATTCGCGTCAACACGTTCGCGAATTCGCGCACGGCCTTCGCGGGATTACGGGGCAAGCCCTACCCCGTCTACGCAATTCCTCTCAAGGCCGGCATGAGCATCGGCATGCTGCTCATCTCGGTTGAGCTGCTCATCATGCTCTGCATTCTCTTGTTCATCCCCGGCGACTATGCCGGCCCATGCTTCATCGGCTTCGCCATCGGCGAGTCGTTGGGCGCGGCGGCCCTGCGCATCGCCGGCGGCATCTTTACCAAAATCGCCGACATTGGCTCCGACCTGATGAAGATTGTCTTCAAGATCAAGGAAGACGATGCGCGCAATCCGGGCGTCATTGCCGACTGCACCGGCGACAACGCGGGTGATTCGGTCGGCCCCAGCGCCGACGGATTCGAGACCTACGGCGTCACCGGCGTGGCCCTGATCGCGTTTATTCTGCTCGCGGTTCCCGATGCGAAGACGCAAGTGCAACTACTCGTATGGATCTTCGTGATGCGCGTGGCCATGCTCGTCTCCAGTTCGGGCGCGTATTTCCTCAACAGCGCTATCGCCCACGCCAAATACGCAAACTCCGACGAAATGGACTTTGAAACGCCTCTGACCTCGCTGGTGTGGATCACGTCCGTAGTGTCCATCATCCTCACCTATGTCGTTTCGGACATGATCATCCCAACTCTCGGAGACGGAACGCTCTGGTGGAAGCTCGCTTCGATCATTTCGTGCGGAACCCTGGCGGGCGCAATTATCCCCGAACTTGTCAAGGTTTTCACTTCGACCAAGTCGGCCCATGTGAAAGAAGTCGTAAAGTCGGCGCAGGAAGGCGGAGCTTCTCTCGGCATCCTTTCGGGATTCGTGGCTGGCAATTTTTCGGCTTACTGGCTGGGGCTGAGCATGGTCGCACTCATGTCAGTTGGCTACTTCTTCAGCAGGGGTATACCTGATTTGCAGAATAATCCGGCGGGGATGATGCTCGCTCCAGCCGTCTTCGCGTTTGGTCTCGTGGCATTCGGCTTCCTCGGCATGGGGCCGGTGACCATTGCCGTTGACTCCTACGGGCCGGTCACCGACAACGCACAATCTGTCTACGAGCTCTCGCTGATCGAAAATGTTCCCGGAATCGAAGCCGAGTTGAAGAAGGACTACAACATCGACGTGAAGTTCGAACGCGCAAAGCATCTGCTCGAAGCGAACGACGGAGCCGGCAACACCTTCAAGGCTTCAGCAAAGCCAGTGTTGATCGGCACGGCCGTCGTCGGCGCGACCACCATGATCTTCTCGATCATCATGGCCTTGACCGGCGGGCTGACGCACGACGTGCAAAACCTCTCTCTGCTGCACGCACCGTTCCTTCTCGGCTTGATCACCGGCGGCGCAATGATCTTCTGGTTTACGGGCGCATCCACGCAGGCCGTCACCACCGGCGCCTACCGAGCGGTCGAATTCATCAAGGCCAACATCAAGCTCGACGGCGTGGAGAAGGCATCGGTCAGCGACAGCAAGAAGGTCGTCGAAATCTGCACAAAATACGCGCAGAAAGGCATGTTCAATATCTTTCTCGCCGTCTTCTTCGCCACCCTTGCGTTCGCGTTCGTTGAGCCGTTCTTCTTCATCGGCTATCTGATCTCGATTGCGATCTTCGGCCTGTATCAGGCTATCTTTATGGCCAACGCCGGTGGCGCATGGGACAACGCAAAGAAGATTGTCGAGGTCGATCTGAAACAGAAAGGGACGCCGCTGCACGACGCAACCGTGATCGGCGACACGGTCGGCGATCCATTCAAAGACACTTCGTCCGTGGCGCTGAACCCAGTGATCAAGTTCACCACGCTGTTCGGATTGCTTGCCGTCGAGCTTGCGGTCACGCTCACCGCCAGCAACGCGCTGCTCGCCCACGCGCTGGCCGTCGCATTCTTTGCGGTGTCTGTGTTCTTCGTCTGGAAGTCGTTCTACGGGATGAGAATTGATACCAAGGCCAGCAATTAACCTCCAAGGCACCGATCGATGAAAAGCGCCGCTCGGAACCGGGCGGCGCTTTGCACGTGATCAGCGGGCTGTCAGCTCCGCAAGACTGCGGCGCTGTCTGCCAGCGTCATCGAAGTTTCCCGGATCGAGCCACGCCTCGAATGCCCGCTTCCGAGCCGGCCATTCATGGTCCAGCATCGCAAACCACGCGGTATCGCGGCTGCGGCCTTTCACCACCATGTGCTGGCGAAAGATGCCCTCAGACGTAAACCCGAACCGCAGCGCGGCGCGGCGGCTGGGCTCGTTCTCCGCATTGCATTTCCACTCGTAGCGCCGGTAGCCCAGGTCCTCAAAGACATGCCGGGCCATGAGGTACATGGCCTCTGTAGCCGCGCGGGTCCGCTGCAGCGCGGGCGCAAAGAGAATGTTGCCCACCTCAACCACGCCATGCGCGGGCTCAATGCGCATGTAGCTGGCGTAGCCGGTCGCTTTGCCGGTCTCGGCGGGAAGTAGCGCGAAGAACAGCGCGCCTGCGCCGGTCTGCTTGGCTGCAAGCGCCGCACGGAGACCCGACTCGTCCGCGTAAGGCCCATCGGCCAGCCACTGCCAGGCCTCGTCATGCCCGCGGATCGCCTGCCACAGGTCCGCGGCATGGCGCGCCGCATCCAGCGGCTCCAGCGTGACGTATTGGCCGCGCAGCGTAATCGGCTGTGGCGGCGGAACAGGCTTCCAGCCGGATAAAAGGGAATAGTGGTCGGGCACGGAAACCAGCCTACCAGCCGTGATCACGAAAACAAGGCCGTCCCCGGATCAGATACCGCCCGATTCTCCACACTTCGCACAATTTTGCACCGCACATGCACTGTTTATGCGCCTTGCGGGCACCCCGGGGCGCGCATAGGCTTGATTTTGCGAGTCGCATCGGCCGAGGCCCGCATTTGCACTGGATTTTGGGCATTTCGCGCTCGCCAAGGCCGCTCCAGCCAAGGCCAAATTTGCTTTCCACAGGCCAGTTGGCTGGATTTAGAAGCCGGATGCCACGTCCGAAAACAAACTACAATATGTTGTGGTTTGTTGTTGACTTGCACCATAGACAGCGCTATTTTTTCATCTGCGGCTGTAAACGGACTGTAAAGAAAACCCGGCGGAAGGGCTTCAAGTCCAACCGTTGAGGGCCGAAAAAGAACGGCCGAATCCGCGCAAGCCCCGTTTCCCGTGCGTTGCCTTAATAAAGTCCACCGTTCCGGGTTCCAGCCCCCGGCGAGGGATCGCATCACTCAATTTTTGCTGACCGAGAGGATTTTCCATGAACGAGGCTCACCTCCAAACTTCCGCTGCTCCTGCCCAGGCCATCCCGAGCCAGGGCGGCCTCACCATTGATCGCCGTTTTTCGCGCGAGGGCGTTTCTCCCTACGACGAAGTGCAGTGGGAACTGCGCACGGCCCTGATCACCGACAGCAAGGGCAACACGATCTTTGAGCAGAAGGATGTGGAGACGCCCATCGACTGGTCGATGACGGCGACCAACATTGTGGCCTCGAAGTATCTGCACGGGCAGCTCGGCACGCCGGAGCGCGAAACGGGCGTGCGCCAGTTGGTGGCGCGTGTTGCCGAGACGATTCGCGACTGGGGCATGCGCGGCGGTTACTTTGCCTCGGCGGAAGATGCTGCAGCCTTCCACGACGAGCTGGCGCTGATGCTGGTGACGCAGCGCGTGGCCTTCAACTCGCCGGTCTGGTTCAACGTGGGCTGCGATCGGCTGGAGCCGAACGCCGACGGACAGAACTGGCACTGGGATCCGGCGACCGGCGGCGTCATGTTCGCCGCGACTGGCTACAGGAATCCCCAATGCTCAGCCTGCTTCATCAATTCGGTTGAGGACTCGCTCGACTCGATCCTGACTCTCGCCAAGACCGAAGGCATGCTCTTCAAGTGGGGCTCGGGCACGGGCACCAATCTGTCGTCCATTCGCGGCTCGATGGAACTGCTCTCCGGCGGCGGTCAGGCCTCGGGTCCGCTCAGCTTTATGCGCGGCTTTGATGCGTTTGCGGGCGTCATCAAGTCCGGCGGCAAGACTCGCCGCGCGGCCAAGATGGTCATCCTCAACGTCGACCATCCGGACATTCTCGACTTCATCGATTGCAAGGCCAAGGAAGAGGCCAAGGCCTTCACGCTCATCAAGGCGGGCTACGACGGTTCGGGTCCGGACTCCGAGGCCTACTCGTCCATCTTCTTCCAGAACGCCAACAACTCCGTCCGCGTGAGCGACGAGTTCATGCGCGCTTACGAGAGCGACGGCGAGTTCACCACGCACACCGTGAAGGAGCGCCAGCCGGTAAAGACCTACAAGGCGCGCGACATCATGCACAAGATCGCCGAGGCCACGTGGCTCTGCGGCGATCCGGGCATGCAGTTCGACACCACGATCAACAAGCTGGCACACCAGCAAGAACACGGCGCGCATCAATGCGTCGAATCCCTGCTCGGAGTACATGTTCCTCGATAACTCGGCCTGCAATCTGGCGAGCTTCAACCTGATGAAGTTCATCACGCCTGCGGGTACATTCGACATCTCCGCGTACCGTCACGCGATCTCGGTCGTCATCACGGCGATGGAAATTCTGGTCGACAACTCCGGCTATCCGACCGAAGCGATCGCGAAGAACTCGCATGACTACCGGCCGCTGGGCCTGGGCTATGCCAACCTCGGCGCGCTGCTGATGGCTTTCGGTCTGCCCTACGATTCGACTGCGGGCCGCGACCTTGCCGCGCGCGCTGACGGCCATCATGTGCGGCCAGGCCTATCTGCAGTCGGCCGTCGTGGCGGCAGAAGTGCCCGCCGCTCGCCTCGGCAACTCCGCTCACCGCGCGCGTGGAGCGCACGGCGGCGCCTGCCCCGGCTTCTACGTCAACCGCGAGCCGTTCCTCGACGTCATCCGCATGCATCGCGCCGAGGTGAACAACATCGGCAAGTCGAAGTCCAGCAAGTGAGCCATTCGTCGTGCCGCAGCTCGAAGCGCTGATCGAAGCCAGCCGCGATTGCTGGGATCATGGCGCTGGCTCTACGGCGAGCGTCACGGCTATCGCAACTCGCAGACCACGGTGCTGGCGCCTACGGGCACCATCGGCTTCATGATGGACTGCGACACCACCGGCATCGAGCCCGATCTGGCGCTGGTGAAGTACAAGAAGCTCGTCGGCGGCGGCATGATCAAGATCGTGAACAACACCGTTCCGGCGGCGCTCTTCAAGCTCGGCTACGACAACGACGAGGTGAACGCGATCGTCAGCTACATCGACGCGACCGGCACCATTGAAGGCGCACCGGGCATCAAGCCGGAGCATCTGGCGGTGTTCGATTGCAGCTTCAAGCCGGCCAAGGGCACGCGCTCCATTCATTACATGGGCCACATCAAGATGATGGCCGCGGCGCAGCCGTTCCTCTCGGGCGCGATCTCGAAGACCGTGAACCTGCCCCACGAAGCCAGCGTCGAAGACGTGGCCGAGGCCTACGCCGAAAGCTGGCGGCAGGGCATCAAGGCTGTGGCGATCTATCGCGACGGCTCCAAGGGCACGCAGCCGCTGAACACCAGCATGGATGCCAAGCGGGAGCCCTCGGCTCTCGATGCCGCTGGCAGCCCGCGTGCTGGCGCAGATGGCTGCCGGGCAGCGCTGCCGAGCGAAGCGGACATGAAGACGCTCGAAGCCAAGATCGGCGAGAAGCTCGAGGTCACCGCGAAGCAGGTGGTTGCTGCGGCCGCGGCCTTCCAGAAGTCGCTCGACGAGATTGCCAGGCAGCGACGAGCGTGCCCACGCTGAACGCCGCGCCAGCATTCGAGCATGCCTGCAGACACCTGCGCAGGATCGCAACGCTCCGCCGCGCGCCGTGCGTCATCGCCTGCCGGAAGAGCGCGCATCGGTCACGCACAAGTTCTCCATCGCCGGCCACGAGGGCTACATCACCGTCGGTCTTTATCCCACCGGCCAGCCGGGCGAGATCTTCATCAAGATGGCGAAGGAGGGCTCGACCGTCTCGGGCCTGATGGATGCCTTCGCCACTTCGATCTCGCTCGCGCTGCAGCACGGCGTGCCGCTGCGCGTGCTGTGCGAGAAGTTCGCGCACACCCGCTTCGAGCCTTCGGGCTGGACGGGCAACGAGCAGATCGGCTACGCGAAGAGCCTGATGGATTACATCTTCCGCTGGCTCAATCTGCGCTTCCTCTCGGGCGAGCAGCTCACGCTGTTCGCGGGCCTCGGCTCCGCAGGCCGCGCCGCTGCCCGCTTCGCCCACACTGCTGCCTGAGTCCGATCCTGAGCCTGATTCCGGCATCTCGCAGGGCCAGCTCGCCAGGCTTGCCGAAGAGGTTGCGCGCAAGCTCAACCATGTCAGCAGTCACACCGGCATGGGCAGCACGTCCGCGCCAAGCGGCGGCATCGCGCCGGAGATTCAGGCCGCCGCGCCGTCGAGCAGCTCCGCACGGTTCCGCAGCTTGCAGGATCGCGGCGTCTACCACGCAGCCGATGCCATGCGCGACATGTACGAGATGGGCGACGCGCCAAGCTGCTCCACCTGCGGCGCCATCATGGTGCGCAACGGCAGCTGCTACCGCTGCATGAGCTGCGGCTCCACCAGCGGCTGCAGCTAAACTCGAGCCGCATCCCACCCACAGGAGCAGGCTTCGGCCTGCTCCTTTTCTTGTGCTGCATCCCGGTGCGCGAACCCGTAGACAAATCCACGGCTGTCGTGGATGATGGAGCCCATGACGACGCACGACGAGTTGCTGACCCCGCGCGAAGCCTCGCGCATGCTGGGCATCAGCTATCCCGCCATCAAGAAGTGGATCCTTGACGGCAGGCTGAAGACGGTGCGCACGCCCGGCGGCCATCATCGCATTGCGCGCTCCAGCCTCAAGCCCCTCATCGGCGCGGACCGCATGAAGCCGGTGAAGGAATCGCGGGAGCGCTACCGCCGCATCAGCGGCAGAAACCAGATCGCCGGCAACGTGGTGAGCGTGCGCATCGACGGGTTGATGGCTGAGGTCGTGCTCGCCGTCGGCGACGCACACATCACCGCCATCATCACCGCCAACGCCGCGCGCGAGCTTCATCTCAAGAAGGGCGAAACCGCTGCTGCTCTCATCAAGTCAACTGACGTGATGGTCGAGCGCCTCGACGATTGAAAGCGCGCTCGAATTCTTGACGGTGCGATTTTAGTCATATAAAGTCGATATAGGCGGTGGATTCCTCCGCGTGCGGCCTATTCCAACTGTGTTTATTTCATCTGCACGAGCATAGGGCCACGCTGCTTCTCCGTTGGTACCTCGGAGAACAGCATGCGAGTCCCTGCGTTTTGGGCGCGGGAAGCCGACTTTTCTGGAGAGCTAAATGGTAATGCGCAGAATGAGTATTGTTTTTGCGGGGTTGGTACTTGCGGCATCCGCAGTGCCGGCCCTCGGCCAGGCGGTGGACTTCGCATCTTCTCGAGCCGGACTGGAGCCAGTCATCATCCCCGCTTTATCGAGTGCTGGCTCACAGCCGGGAGTGGCGCCGCCTCATTCGGAATCCTTCATTGAGCGCTACCAGGCACGGGTCACGGCTACACAGGCTGAGCAGCCCCACTGGATCACTCCACTCGTCCTCGTCACGCCGAGGCTGGAGCAGGAGTTTCGTACCGACTTCGTGCATCAGTACAACACACATGGCTATGCCGTGTGGAACTACGACAACGGCAAGGGCCTGGAACTCATACCCGAGCGGCACACGGAGATCCTCGTCAACCTTCCGCCATTCTTCAATCGCTCCAATGGCGAGGCCGACGGATTCGGCGACATCGCGTTTGCCGCCAAAGAGCGCCTTTATGCGCGCAATGAGGAGAAGGGCAATGCGATTGTGACGGCCTTCGTCAGTGGCTCCATTCCCACCGGCAAGAACGGCAATGGAAGCTGCTGCGCCGTGGTCACGCCCACGTTGATGGTGGGCAAAGGCTTCGGCCATGTCGACTTCAGCTCAACCGCTGGCGGCACGCTGCCGGTGACCAACGCGGCCGGCCTCGGGCATAGCATTGTCTGGAATAGTGTCGTCCAGTATCACGTTGGAAAGAGGGGATTGTCGCGGCTCTTCTGGCCGGAAGTTGAATCCAACGCCACCTTCTACAAAGGCGGGGCCAACGACGGAAAGAGCGTCGACTTCATCACGCCGGGGCTGGTCATCGGCAGGATTCCGCTCACCCACGATGCCCAGGGAAAGCCGGGCAGGCTCGGCCTCACCTTCGGCGCCGGCCAGCAGATCGCAGTCACCCATTTCCACACCTACAATCACTCCACCGTGATCACCGTGCGCATGCCTTTCTAGGCCAGTCGCAACGGATCAATGCACCGAGGACTTCTCCGTGTCGAAGAAGTCCTCGGTGCGTTTTGTTTTTCGGGGATAGCGGGAAGGGCGCGGCTCTTAGAAAGGAATGTCATCGTCGGAGATTTCCGCCTGGCTGGCGAAATCGTCGTTGCCGCCAGCGGCAGGACGTTGATCGTAGTTTGAGGACGAATTGGATGCACCGCGGCTGTAGCCGCCAGCGCCGCCTTCCTCGCGTCCGGAGAGCAGAGAAATATCGTTGACAATAATCTCGGTGCGGTAGCGCTTGGCGCCGGTCTCCTTATCGTCCCAGCTGCGCGTCTGGATCTTGCCCTCGACGTAGAGCTTCGTGCCCTTCTTCACATAGTCGCGCACAATCTCGGCCAGGCGCGTGAAGGCGACCAGATTGTGCCACTCGGTGCGGTCCTGCCAGTTGCCCTGCGCGTCCTTCTGGCGGTCGCTGGTGGCCAGCGTAAAGTTGGCGACCAGCGTGCCGCCGCCGGTCGAGCGCATCTCGGGGTCCTTGCCCACATTGCCCAGCAGGATGACTTTATTGACTGACTTTGCCATGGTGCGTTTCTCCGATAAGCAGAAAGAATAGCAGACTAATTCGATTGCCGGGCCAGCCTGCGGCGGCGCAGCCATTTGGCAATGCCAAGCGCCAGCAGCAGGCTCCCAAAGGGCAGACACATCAGCGCCACAATCAGCGAAAACCAGCCGGGATTGTTGCTCGCTCCTGTCGGCGAAAAGCCGCCGAACGCAACCTCCAGCAGCAGCACCGCAAACAGCCCGGCGCCCACCATCGATCCGCCCCACTGCAGCAGTTGCCGTGTGCCATCGTTGGCCGGATATGGATTTGTCGAAGCGGGTCGTGCAGGCATAGGGCGCGCTATCCCTGCGCCAGGCGCAGCATCGCATACGTGATCACGCCGGTGACCGAGACATAGAGCCACAGCGGGAACGTCCAGCGCGCGATCTTGCGGTGCTGCGGGAACCGCCCCGTGAGCGAGAAGAAAAACGTAGTCAGCACCAGCGGCAGCGCAACGACGGCCAGAATAATGTGACTCGCCAGCAGGCAGAGATAAAAGGTGCGAAAGTCCGCGTGTGCCGGGTAGCGCACATCACCATGCAGCGCATGGTGCAGAATGTAGCTGACCAGGAAGAGCGACGAGAAGACGAAGGCCGTGATCATCGAGGCGCGATGGGCAGCAATCTTGCGGGCGCGAATGAACGTGAACCCGATCAGCAGCGCCGTTGCAGCGAGTCCGTTGAGCACTGCGTTGAGCGCAGGCAGAAAGGCGTAATCCGTGCTTGCGGCCGCCGCGGGATGAATGTAGATGAGCCAGAACAGAAACAGCGTGGCCGCCGCGCTCACGGCGAGGATAGCCGCGACGGGGCCGCGCGTCGTGGCCCGTGGATTCGAAGAAGGTGCGAGAGTGGTCATGATTCCTTAGTGCTTTGCAATCGCGCACAGCATCAGCGCTGTGAGCAGCAGCGGCAGATAGATCACGCTGACCTTGAGCAGGTCGCGCGCCAGCATCCGGCTTTCCGTGTCGGAAGTAGCGCGCAGAATGCCGGCAAAGCGAATGGTGTAGCCGAGATAAACAAGACCGAGCAGCGCAGCCAGCACCGCATAAACAGGCCCAGCCATGCCCAGCCACCACGGCGCAAGGCTCACGGGGATCATCGCAACCGCGTAGAACACCGCTTCCACCACCGTCGAAAGGCCATCCGGTTGCACCACAGGCAGCATGCGGATGCCGGCTTTGGCGTAATCGTGGCGGTAGAGCCACGCGATGGCCATGAAGTGCGGAAACTGCCAGACAAAGAGAATCGCGAACAAGGCAACGGCAGGCCATTCGATGCGTCCGCGCGCCGCAGTCCAGCCCAGCAGGGGGCCCATCGCGCCGGGAAATGCGCCGATGAACGTCGCCAGCGACGTGACGCGCTTGAGTGGCGTGTAGACCGCAACGTAGGTGAACGCCGTGAGCAGCGCGAGCGATACGGTTAACAAGTTGGTATGCAGCAACAGCCACCACGCACCCAGCCCAAGCGCGCCAATCCCTGCCAGCACGCCCTGCGCCAGGGAGATGCGTCCCGAGGGCAGCGGCCGGTCGGCGGTGCGGTGCATCAGCGCATCGCTCGAGCGCTCAAAGACCTGATTCAGCGCGCCGGCGCCGGCCGAGACAAGGCCGATGCCGAACAGCACATCGAGCAGTCCGCGTTGCAGTGTCGAGATGCCCGACTGCATCGATCCGAGATAAAAGCCGGCCCATCCCGTAACCAGCACCAGCCCCGTAACGCGCACTTTGAACAGCTCGCGCAAGTCGTGAATCAACGTGGCCGTGAAGCCGGGAGTGGGCGCATGCAGCGCCGCCGCGTGCGCGGAATCAACCGGCGCGGCCAGTCGGGCGTGATCTGCGGTCTGGGATGCGGGTGTCATCGAGAGAGCAAAGAGAGTCGCGAGGAGCGCTGTCTCTAATGATGATAGCAAGCGGGAAAGGTTCCAGCCGATCTCGCCGAACTTAGAGACCCGCGGCGGCCACAATCGCGTCCGCCGCTTCGGCGGGAGTCAGGGCGTCCACGCCGATCGAAACATGCGCGGTGCGATAGAGCGGCAGGCGTCGTTCGTAGCGGCTGGCCAGGTTCGCCTGATCGGCCAAGATCGGCCGAATCTGCTCCGTGCCCCGGCAGCGGGCAAGCGTGGTCGCCAGTTCCACCTCCAGGTGCACCAGCAGCGTGCCTGGGCCATTGCGCAGCAGCCCGCGAGTGGCTTCGCGCTCAATTGCCCCGCCGCCCAGCGCCAGCACCAGCGCTTCGCCGCCCGCCAGCCGCGCGATCGCCGCATGCTCGCGGTCGCGGAAGGCCGCTTCGCCGTGGCGCGCAAACAATTCGGCAATGGTGCAGCCCGCCTCGGCCTCGATCACGTTGTCGACATCGAGAAAACTCCAGCCAAGGCGCTGGGCCACCAGAGGGCCAACGGTCGACTTGCCCGAGCCCATAAAACCCGTCAGCACGATTCGGCGGACGGGCGCGGATTGGTTTGCTGGGGATTGGGCCATGTTTTGAGATGCAGCTGAATTCAGTATAGAGATGCGGCCTCGGCCTCAGGCCAGCACCATCACCATAGCTCCCGCGGTAATGAGCGCGCCGCCAAAAAGGGCAGCGGCGTTGAGCTTCTCGCCCAGCAGTAGCCACGCGAAAATCATCACCAGCGGCACGCTGAGTTTGTCCAGCGGGGCCACGCGCGAGGCCGGGCCCAACTGCAGCGCACGAAAGTAGCAGAGCCACGAGAGGCCCGTGGCCAGGCCGGACAGGGTGAGAAACAGCAGCGTGCGCCGGTCCAGTGCGCGCAGCTCTCCGTGCTTGCCCAGCGCCAGCGCAATGCCCCACGCAAAGACCACCACCACGCTGGTGCGGACGGCGGTGGCCAGGTTTGAGTCCACGTGCGCCACGCCCACCTTGGCCAGCAGGGCAGTCGCGGCGGCAAAGACGGCGGAAAGCAACGCCCATCCAATCCAGCTCATGGGCCCTATGGTACGCGGGCTCAGGCACTCGGTACACTCGAAGACATGCAGACGGGCCGCGCCAGCAGAACCGCTCTTCGTGTCGCCATTCGCCGCGCCGCGCACCAGTTGATGGAGCAGCCCCGCATCCTCGAAGATCCCATCGTGCTGCGGCTGTTGGGACCGGGATTCGAGCGCGATCTCGAGCGCGCCTCGCACTCGGTCGCCCGCGATTTTCGCGCCTTCATGGCCGTGCGCAGCCGTTATGCAGAGGATCAGCTTGCAGAAGCCGTGACAGCCGGGGTCGCGCAGTATGTGTTGCTCGGCGCGGGCCTGGATACCTTTGCCTATCGCAATCCCTTCCCGCATCTACGCGTCTACGAAGTCGATTTTCCGGCCACGCAGGAGTGGAAGCGCGGCATGCTGGCAGAGGCCGCAGTGGCTGTTCCAGAAAACACCGTCTTCGTCCCGTTGGACTTCGAGCACCGAACGCTGGCCGACGGTCTCGCGGGTGCCGGTTTCGACTTCAACGCCCCAGCCTTCTGCGGCTGGCTCGGCGTGGTGCCTTACCTGACTCTCGATGCGTTTCGCGCCACGCTAGCGACCATCGGTCGGCTGCCCGCAGGCAGCGGCGTCTGTTTCGACTACGCGCTCGATCCCGAGACGCTGACGCCACTGCGCAGAACCGTGTTCGATGCACTTGCGGAGCGCGTCGCGCGGGCCGGCGAGCCTTTCCGGACGTTCTTTACGCCAGACGAATTGGAGTCCGAACTGCAGCGCGCCGGCTTTCATCGCGTGCACCAGATCGATACTGGCGGACTGAACGACCTCTACTTTCGCGACCGCGCCGACGGCCTGAGACTCTCTGCCGAGGGGCTGGGCATGATGGCGACCGCGTGGGTCTAGCCGCCCGCGCAGTACACTAAGCCGGTGCACTAAGCCAGTGCACTAATATGGTCCCATGCGTGCAATCGCCCTTCTGCTGTTGACGGCCGGACTGCCGGCCCTGGCCGGATGCGGTTACCACACGCTGGGCGCTGCCACGCATCTGCCTCCCGAAGCCCGCACGCTCGCTGTACCCGTCTTCACCACCAAGACAGACACGTACCACACCGAAGCTGTGATGACCGAAGCCGTGCTGCGCGAGTTCGCGGCGCGCTCGCGCCTCCGCGTCACGCCGGACGAGAACGGCGACCCCGACATGGTGCTGCACGGCACCATTTTGCAGGAGACGGTTGCGCCGCTCACCTACAACACCTCCACGCAGCAGTCGTCCAGCTTTCTCATCACCGTCTCGGTGGCGGTCAAGCTAACCGCGCGCGACGGCCGCGTGCTCTACGAAAACAAGAACTACGTCTTCCGCCAGCAGTATCAATCCACGACTGACCTGCCCGTCTACTTCGACGAAAGCCCCGCGGCAATCCAGCGTCTTTCGCAGGACTTTGCCCGCGCGCTGGTCGCGGACGTCCTCGAAGGCATGTAGGCGCAGGCATTGCCGCACTCGGCAACCCGCGCAAATCCCGGGCTGGCAGCCTGCCGCCGGGCAGGATATTCTGGAGCCGCATGCACGCACCCGCCATCGCCTGTCCCATTCCTGAGCGCGGAGCCCCCCGTTGAGCGGCGCGCGCTGGGGATCAGGATTCAGCGCTGTTGGCCGCTTTGTCGCCGAGATTGAAGCAGCCTCGACCGGGCAGGGCCAGTTAAAGCCCGGCTACGTGCTTGCCGGAGATGAAGTTTTTCTCCTCGACCGCTGCCGTGCCGCCGTGCTCAAAGCCTTTGTGCCGCCCGATCTCAAGGATTTCTGCCTCTCCGATCTCGATCTGGCTTCCACGCCCATCTTCGAGGTGCTCGATCGCGCGCAGACGCCCTCGCTCATGGCCCCGTTCCAAGTCATCTTCGTGCGCAACGTGCGCGCCCTCTACACGCGCGGCGCAAAAAAGGACGAGTTCGCCGCGCTGGATCGCTATTTCAAATCGCCCAATCCCCAGGCGCTGCTGATCTTTATCGCTGACTTCATTCGCATTCCCACCGACGCGCGGCGCATGGAGATGGATGACAAGAATCGCTACGAACGCCTGACGGAAACCCTCGGCGAACACTGCGGTATGGTGGAACTGGCTCGCGTGAACGACGAGGACGCCATGCGCTGGGCCGTTTCAACCGCCAATGACGGCGGTGCGCGCCTCGAGCCCGATGCGGCTCGCGAGCTGGTGGACGCGCTGGGCGCGGACATGATGCTCATTGCATCCGAGCTAGAAAAGCTGCTGCTTTACACCCTCGGCCGCGGCCGCATCACGCTGGGCGATGTCGAAACCATGGTCCTCGCCGCCAAGCAGCGCTCGCTCTACGAGCTTACGGACGCCATCAGTGTGCGCAATCGGGAGCGTGCTCTTGCCTTGCTGCAGGGGCTGCTCAACAGCTCCGACGCAGGCGAAGATGCCGCCATCGGTCATCTCTACATGCTGGCCCGTACCTTCCGGCAGATGCTCGTGATTCTCGAGAAGAATGTGCGCGACTCGCGCGCCATCTGGCAGGCACTGTGGCAGGGCTTTCGCATGCCGCCCTTTGCCGCGGACGATCTGATCCGCCAGGCTCGCCGCTACAAGAGCCGCCGCGAGCTCACCCGCGCCCTGCGCCTCATCGCGCGCGCGGATCTTGAACTGCGCTCTTCCCCGCCGGACAAGCGGCTGGTGCTGGAGCGGCTGGTCTACGACCTTGCCTCCGAGCCCAAGCCGGCGTCCGTGCTGGCGTCTACGCAGCTTTCGTTTGAAGTTTGAGGGATGGACTGCTTACTGAATGCTGCGCTCGGTGGCGGCGGGCAGGTAGTGGCGGTCGACTTTGTCGATGTGATGAGAGAGCCAGTCGCGCAGAAAGTTCACCAGATGCTCGTGAACCGTAGAGTGGCCCGCCTCCAGGCGGATCATGTAGGTCTCCAGCTTCCGCGTTAACTCGCGATGCTGATCGCGATGGGCGTCCAGGCCAGCGTAGCCGTCGGCTTCCATCATGGATTCTTCTTCGTAAAAATGATCCCGCGTGCAGGCAACCAGCCGCTTCAGCAGCGGCACGGTTCTGGTCCGCGACTCATCCCGCGTCATGGCGTCGTGCAGCTCGTTCAGGAGCCCAAGGAGTAGCGAATGCTGCGCGTTGATGGAAAGTACCCCCACGGTGGAGGTTTTGTGCCAGAGGATCAATGACATTCATGAACTCCCCGGCCGTGGACTCCAACATTTGGAATCATCGGCAAACCTATCGATTTATTGAGTGGAAAACAGCTCGCCCAGCCGCATCCACCAGTAACCCATCGATTTGCACTAATAAATGTTCTGCGCATTGAGCCACTCCCCATAAGGGCGATCCAGGGTCTCAACATGTTCGACATACCAGCCACGCAGCAGGTCCAATAAGGGCTGAAGGTCAGCGACAGTACCGTGCTCGACCCGGTCCAGGGCCTGGCGAATCTCGGTCATGAGCCGTTGATGCTCGGAGCGGTGATGCGCGATCTGGGGATAGCCGTGGCGCTCGAGAAGGCTTTCTTCGCAGCCAAAATGCATCCCGGTGAACTCGATCAAGCGCTCAAGCTGTTCAGTGATTCGGCTGCGGTCGGCGCCCTGCACGAGCTGCACGCGCAGCTCGTTCACGGTATCCATCAGGATTCCGTGCTGGTCGTCCATCGCCTGCACGCCCACCACACATGCATGGCTCCAAGCAAGTCCGCTCACCGTTCCGCCTCCAAATGCTTACTGCAATGGTCGTCGGCTTTTGGTTTGCGGGCAATGACGCTTCCGTGGAGGAAGCATGTGACCTTTGTTTGATGAAGGACCTTTCGGGTTACTCCAGAACCACTTCAGGCTGGGGCGCGTGACCTCGGGTGGTCAGCAGGATGGCCGCGCCCAGGATTAACCCGCCGCCGGCCCACGCGTAAGGGCCTAGATGCTCGCCCAGGAGCTTCACGCCCAGGATTGACCCCAGCGCCGGCTCAATGTTCAGGAACACCCCAGCCCGCGACGCCGGCACATGGTGGATGCCCCAGTTCCACAGCAGGGTCGTGGTGGCCGTGCAGGCCAGTCCGCTGATGGCGAGGGCCGTCCACGCGGTGGCGCTGACGTGGGCAAAGGGCGGCAACGGAGCCTTGTGCGCCACGAACGGGTTCAGCAGGCACGGCCCCAGAATCCAGATCAGCAGCATCACAGTGCCGGAGAGGATCGTATAGGCCGTCACCACCGGCGGACTGTGCGTCTGCATCAGCTTTTTGCTCAATAAGATCCACGCCAGCGCCGTGCACAGCGAGAGCACCACCAGCAGGTCGCCTTCGAGTGATGGCCCGCCGCTTTCCGCGCGATGGCCGCCGCCCAGCACGATCAGCGCCGCGCCGATGGTGGACGCCATCAGCGCGCCCCAGCCCAGCGGCTCCAGGCGCTCCCCGGCAAACAGCGCCGCGGCCACCCCCAGCAGCACAGGCATGGAGCCCACCATCAGCGATGCATGGCTCACCGTGGTCAGCGCCAGACCGTGAAACTGGATGAGAAACTGCACGGGAATCCCGAAGAATGCCGAGATCAGCAGCAGCCGGACCTCGCTGCCGGTGAGCCGCACCCGGTTCAGCAGGGCCACCGGCAGCATTCCCAGGCAGGCGAAGAGAAAGCGATAGAGCACCATCGACTCCACGTTCATCTCGTTCAGCGCCAGCCGCCCCAGGTAGAAGCCCGTACCCCACAGGCAGCCGGCCAGCGCGCACGCGCCGTAACCAAGAAATGCCGTGCGCCGGCTGGATCGGGTGAGGGAAGTCATGGCTCTCTTTACTCTCGCATATGCATCGCTGCGCGCCGTCTCACTGCCCAAAATGCCCCGCCATCGGCGAGAATGGTTCACGATGACAACAAAGCTCCGGAGGTCAGGACTTCGAGGGTGCGCGGCTCTGGGGCTCGTGGGATTGGTGCTTTCCGCCGGTATGCAGAAAGCCGCTGCGGCTGGCTCATTGTTCGGCAAGCGCCACAAGGCAACCGCCTCGCCGGCCTCTACCGGCGTGCGGCCCTCGCAGCCGCCGGCCTTTTCCATTTCCGTGGAGCCGCTCGGCTTCTCCCCGCCCGGAGCTTTTTACCAGGGCCAGCGCGAGACCCTCGTCTCGCTCGACTTCCTTGATGAAAACCGGCTGCTGTTCACCTTTCGCGCCCCCGGCCTGATGCGCCGCTCCGACGCGGCAGAAGGCGAACCCCGCGAGATTCGCGCCACCGTGTTCTCGCTGCCCCAGGGCGCCATCGAGTCCGAGGCGCTGTGGACCCTCCACGACCACGAGCGCTACCTGTGGATGCTGCGCGACGGCCAGTTTCTGCTCCGCGATGGTGACCTGCTGAAGCAAGGCAACGCCTCGCTCGAGCTCAAGCCGCTGCTCCACTTCCCAGGGCCGCTCCTCTGGATGGAGATGGACCCCACGCAGCAATACCTCGTCACGGACTCCCACGAGCTACCCAGCATCCAACCGCAGGCCGGCCAGGTGCCCAGCCCCACCACAGCCCAGGCCGACGTAGACGAAGAGAACGCCCATGATGCCGGTCAGCCGCAGATTGTCCTGCGCATCCTCCGCCGCTCCTCGGGCGAGGTCATGCTGGTGAGCCACGTGCGCACCATCGAGCACGTTCCCATCAGTTCCGAGGGCTATCTGGAGGCGCTGCGCGGCAACGGCCGCGACTGGGTGCTCAATCTCAACTACTTCACCGGCGGCAGCCGCCTGGTCGGCAGGGTCTCATCAGCCTGCGAGCCACCTTTGGCCTTCCTTGCCCGCAACGTGGCCCTGGCCAACACCTGCTCTCCCGCAGGGCGGCCGCGACCTCATCGCCCTCACCACCGACGGCCATCGGCTCTGGGACGCTCCTGCTCCCGCCACCCAGGTGTGGCCCCTGCTGGTGCCCGCGCCCAACGGCTCGCGGCTGGCGCGGGAGACGCTCACCGTGTCGCACCCGGTGGGCGCATACGACCCCCTCAGCTTCGACGATGTGACCGGCCAGCTCGTCGAGGTCTACGACGCCGCGGCAGGCACGCTGGCTCTCAAGGCTCCGGCCAGCCCTGTGCTCGACGGCGGCGGCAACGTGGCTATCTCGCCGTCGGGGAGGCGGGTGGCGATTCTGAATGGTGGAGCGATTCAGGTATACGAGCTGCCTGCCCCGCCGCCTGCCGCCTCGCCGCCCACCCGCTAGCCTGGGCTTCCCGGCCTTGCAAACCCTGTGTAGACTGGTATGCGGGAGATTTCAGGCTTGGCCACGGCAGTGCTCCAATATCTGGCCGCGGCGGTCACAGACCGCGGCCGCAAGCGCCCATCGAACGAGGATGCATTCGGCTTCTCTGTCGAGGACGGCATCTATCTGGTTTGCGATGGGATGGGCGGGGCCGCCGCCGGCGAAATTGCCAGCTCCGTAGCCGTGGACGAAGTGCTCCATCTGCTGGCCGACCGCAGCCGCAATCCCGAAACACCCCTGCCTGAAGCTGTCGAGCTGGCCATCTGCGCCGCCAACGATGCCATCTATGCTCGCGGCCAGCGCAATCAGCGGCTTAGCGGCATGGGCACCACGCTTGTGGCGCTGGCTGTGCAGGAAAGACATGCCTGGATTCTCAACATCGGCGACAGCCGCGGCTACCGGCTGCGGGGCGGCCGGCTGGAGCAACTCACGCTGGATCACTCCCTTGTGGAGGAGCAGGTGCGCATGGGCCGCATGACCGCCGCCGAGGCCCGCCGCTCGCCGCTCAAGAACGTGATCACCCGCGCCCTCGGCACCCAGTGCAGGGTCACGCCCGACATCTTCGGCCTCGAGGCCGAGCCCGGCGACCTGTTTCTGCTTTGTACCGATGGACTTACCCGCGAGCTCTCCGACCAGGCCATCGCCACGCTGCTCTCCAGCGGCCAGCCCCTCGACGACCTCTGCACCTGCCTCGTGGAAGCCGCCAAGCAGGCCGGCGGCCACGACAACATCACCTGCCTCCTGGTCCGCGCCCAGGCCTGAAAACCCCTCCGATTAAGCCTGTGGAGCACAACCGGGGGTGACGCCGCAGCGTCACTTTTGTTTTTGGAGCGGAAGGGCTGGCGAGAGCCTCATCCCGCCTCTCAAAAACCTCTGTGCAAGCCTCTATCGGCCCTTGCGAAAGATCTTCGCTCCCTCAAAGACCACGCGGCGCGCGGTCATGGGCGTGATGAAGTAGTGAGGAACCCGGACAAACTCTTTGCCCACGCGCCATGCCCATCCCGGCTTGCCGGCGGACTGCATGAGCACAGCGGCAAGCAGGCCGGTAATGAAGTTTTTCCGGCTGCGCCGAATGCGGCGCGCGTTGTCTTCGTCGCCGGCCCGCGCCAGATCGCTGAGCAGGTCGCGAATGATGACCTCGCCCGCCAGTTGCCATGACTTCGTCGTTGAGGTTCCCGTGCAGCTTTCGTTATGGGCGGTATAGCGCGCCACCGGCTCCTTCACACAGCACACCGCGCCATCGCGCATGGCAACCCGCGTCCAGTTTCCAACGTCGGGGATGCCGCCGTGCCCGCGCGAGTAGCCAATCTCCGCCGCAACCTGCGTGCGCACCATGATTCCGCAGAAGCGCGGCCCGCGTGTGCCGTCAAACAAGCCGGTCACCAGATCGATTCCGGGCTCGACGGCAGGACCCCCGCCGGTGACATAGCGCACCCGCCGCTCGCTGTCCTGGATTTTGCACGGGCACCAACTCAGCAGGATTTGCGCGGGGAGATAACCCGGCGGGGGATTCCAGAAGGCGCTTGAGAGCCGCTCGACTGCTTCCGGTTCCAGCTCGTCGTCATCGTTCAGGATCAGGAACAGCTCGCCGCGCGCGTGGTTGAGGGCATTTTGAAAATTGCCAGCGATTCCCGCTGGTTGATTCATGTGCAGGTAGCGGACGCGCGGGTCGCTCACGGCACCCATCAGCGCGGGCGTGTCATCGGTCGAAGCGTCGTCGGAGACAAGCACTTCCAGGCTGGGATAGGTCTGCGCCAGCGCGCCATCCAGCGCCCGCCGCAGCAGCTTGCTGCGGTTATGGGTGGTGATGGCAACCGTCACCAATAACGGCTCGTATCTTCGCTCTTCCACGGGCCTGCCTTTGTTTTCAGCGGGTTGTGCGCCGATTGGCTGAACTGCCCTCCATCATGGCACGGGACTGGGGGCCTGACAACCGCATGTGACTTACGGGGGTCACATACGGCTGGTTAGGGTTGCCTTTTGGCTCGCGGCAACCATAGACTCAAATCACTTCTACGCCCGCCTACAGGATTAAAGGAGCAGCGGCCTTAAAATGAGATCCCCAGCCGACATGCAGATTGTGATGATCGACATCACCAACGCCTGCCATCACGCGTGCTCGAACTGCACGCGCTTCTGCGGCGAACATCCCAAGCCATTCTTCATGGAGGTCGACTTTTTCAAGAAAGCAGTCGACTCGTTGGTGGATTTTCCGGGAATCGTAGGCATCATCGGCGGCGAGCCGTCGCTGCATCCGCACTTCGAAGAAATGATGGATTATTACGCCTTGAAGATTCCGGAGCCGCGACCGGCGGCGTTCATCGGCACGCCGACGTCGAATTTCAAGGACTACGGACGCACCGTTCGCTATATGCGCGGACGGAAGCGAGGATTGTTCAGCGCACTCGGACCGGGCTATTACAAGAATTTCGAGACGATCCAGGATGTGTTTGCTTACCAGAGCCTGAATGACCACCAGAGCGTGAACATGCACCAGGCAATTCTGGTGACGCGCAAAGAGCTTGGCATTCCCGACGAGGAGTGGTTCAAGCTGCGCGACAATTGCTGGATTCAGAACATCTGGAGCGCGACGATTACGCCGAAGGGCGCGTTCTTCTGCGAGATCGCGGCGTCGCTCGACATGCTGTTTAACGGGCCGGGCGGCTGGCCGGTGGAGCCGGGATGGTGGAAGCGCAAGCCCTTCGAGTTTGGCGACCAACTGAATTGGTGCGAGAGCTGTTCCGTGGCTCTGACAATGCCTGCCAACAGCGCGAACGACGAGTGCGACATTGTTTCGCCGGTGATGCTGGAGCGGCTGAAGGAAGTGAACGGGCCGAAGATTCGCAAGAACCAGTTCGTCATTCTGGACACGAACAACTACGACCCGAAGAAATATGAGGGGCACAAGCCCGACCCCATCTGGTATCTGCCGGAGGACAAGGGCGACGAGGCGCGAATTGCGCCTGTGAACACGGTTCTGCTTCCGCATAAAGTGGATGTGGCCGTGCGCACCGGGAGCAGCGACAAAGCAACGATGACAGTGGAAGCTGTGGCGGCGCTGGAATTCAAGGACTGGATTGCTCTCTTCCGCGACGACGCGGCAGTGAACGCCGAGTTTCTGGAGAGTGCCGCGCACTGCGTGCTGAACCCCGGCTGTATCTATAGCTACAAGGACGAAGTGCTGCTGTTCAATCGCCGGGCCCGCGCGCTGCGCGGAGTGGAGAAGCTTCCGCTGAGCGAAGACTTCAGCTCGCTATGGGAAAAGAAGAAGCGCGTGAAGCTGAAGATGTATCCCGACATCGACAAGATGTCGCGCGTGGACCGGATCGCCATCCGCGCAAAACAGATAGGCCAGCGCGCGGCATTTCTGATTCCGGCGTAGGACGAATCCATCCATTCTCTAAAGTACTTCGCGTTGCTCGTTCTCGGGCGACGCGAACGAAAAATTTCTGTGGCCGAGAAATCCCGCGAGAATATTCGCGCCCATCAGCAATGCGCCTGCGATGTAGGGTGCGGAGGCTCGTGCGGGCGTGAGGTGCCGCACGGCAAAGACCGTGGGGGCCAGCAGAAGCGTGCCGGTGAGCATGGTGCTGCCATAGACGAGCACGCAGCGCGACCACTCCCGCAGATAACGGCCTTTGGTTTTGAAGATGAACCACTTGTAAGTGAGGAACGAGAACGTGATGTTGGTGAAGCTTGAGATCACGCTGGCGGCCATGTATGCGAACGGCAAATGCGGGGTGAGCAGCGCGGTGAGGCCGGCATAGGTGGAGTAGCCGAAGATGGTGTTGCAGACGCCGACGACGAGGTAGCGCCCGAACTGCCCCGGCGGGAACTGGCGCATGATGGCCGCGAGCCATGGGTTCCGCGGCGGGTGTGCGGTTTGCGGTGGTGTCTCGCTTGAGGGTTGCGCCATCGTATGCTCGCCTATATGGTAGCGCGCGGACGCGCGTGCGCCCTATGCTACACTCTGGTCGAAATGATCCCCACCCCGCGTGACCGCGAGCCCCAAGGCGCAGAGGACCCGGCATGAGCCGCAAGCTCATTACGCTGATGACGCCCTGCTACAACGAGGCGGGCAACGTGCGCGAGCTGCATCGCCGCGTGCTGGCGGTGGCCGCGGAGCTGCCCGAGTACCGCATCGAGCACCTGTTTATCGACAACGCCTCGACCGACGGCACGGTGGACGAGCTGCGCGCGATGGCCGCCGAGGACCCGACGGTCAAGGTCATTTTGAACACGCGCAACTTTGGACACATCCGCTCGCCCTATCACGCGCTGATGGAGGCGCAGGGCGACGCCGTGGGCAGCCTGTTTGCCGACTTGCAGGACCCGCCAGAGCTTTTTATCGAGATGGTGCGGGCCTGGGAGCGCGGCGTGCCGATTGTGGCCGCAATCAAGAGCACGAGCGACGAAAGCGGCCTGATGTACCGCATCCGCACCGCTTATTACAGGCTGGTGGGGCGGCTGACCAATGTGCAGGTGCTGGAGCACTTCACCGGCTTTGGCCTCTACGACCGCTCGGTGATCGAGCTGATCCGCACCAGCTTTCACGATCCGTATCCGTACTTTCGCGGCATGATTGCCGAGCTGGGACTGCCGTATGAGCGGGTCTACTACAACCAGAAGCGGCGCGAGCGGGGCATTACCAAGAACAACTTTTACACGCTCTACGACAATGCGATGCTGGGGATTACGAACCTGTCGCGGGTGCCGCTGCGGCTGGTGATCTTCGGCGGATTCATCTCGGCGTTCCTGAGCTTTATAGCGGGCATGTTTTATCTCGCGTACAAGCTGTTTTTCTGGTCGAACTTTACGCTGGGCGTTGCGCCGGTGGTGCTGGGGTTGTTCTTCCTGGGCTCAGTGCAGCTGATTGCCGTGGGCATTATCGGCGAGTATGTCGGCGCCATTCATACGTCGGTGCTGAACCGGCCGATGGTGATTGAGAAAGAACGCATCAACTTTTGATCTTCTGCACCTTCGCGCAATCGGGACGATGGAGTCCGTGGGATCGATGCCGCGGCTGTAGATGGTCTGGCGCAGTGACGGAATCTGCGAGTACGGGCTCTCGATGTCGTCGATGCGGATGGGCGCGTCTTTCTTGATGGGGCGCAGAATCACTTCGCTGCTCATCAGCTCGCGGCAGGAGATCTGCCCTTTCTGCAAGGGGATGGCCAGGTAGACATCCTCGTCGCAGAGGTGGTGGCCCTGGGGCAGATCGCGGACGGCATACACGCCCCGCACCAGGCCGTCGAGGTAGGCGATTTCGCGGTCGGGGGGAGTGCGCTTCTGCGTGCCGGGCGTGCCGCACATGGCCTTGGCCTTCTTGAAGGCCCGGAACCACTCGTCGATGTGGTGCGGCAGCGAGCAGTAGGGCGAGACCGGTACGCCGTCCATTTCGACATCGATGTGGCGTTCGAAGGTGCGGGCCCCCTTGGCGTAGGCGATGAGCATCGAGGCGGTCCAGTCGTGGTACTCGTGCGTCGAGAAGCCGATCGTGATGCGGGAAGCGCGAGCGGAGGAAGTCGATCTGGTTCATCTCCAGCTCGTTGTCCTCGGTGGGATAGAGCGAGACGCAGTGATTGATGGCGAAAGGTATGTGGCGGTTGCGGAAGAATTTTACGAGGTCCTCGGTGTCCTTCAGCGAGGAGCCGCCCAGCGAGGCGATCACGGGCAGGCGGGCCCTGGCGATTTTCTCGATCAACACCCAGTCGTTGACGTCGGAGCTGGCGAGCTTGACGATCTTGATCCCCAGCTCGACGCAGAGATCGACCGAGGCCTCGTCGAAGGGCGTGGCGGGGTATGCAGCCGTTCTGCACGATGGCCTTCACCAGGGCGCCAGGTCCTCCTTGGCGATCCGCGTGTCGACGGTCTTCTTGATATAGCGGACGTCGGTGCGATGGACGAAGTCCTTGTGGATGAAGTTCTCGACGTCGCGGAACTGCAGCTTGATGGCCGCCTTCATGTTGTTGAAGCGGACCACGCGGGCGAAGTCGCGGATGATTTTCAGGCCCCGCTCGACCTTGCCCCAGTGGTTGTTGGCCAGACTCGAGCACGAAGAGTTCGTCAAAAATGTCATTGTCAATCATCGAATCGCTCCTTCGCGTTCACGCTTCATCCTGAGCGATGCGGTTGGCCGTTAATTCTTCAGGCGGCAGAAAGGGATACATGTCGTCCGAGCTCAGGCGTCACGATTGTCCCATCGGGCAGGGCCGCGAACAAGGCGCGGCTCGAACTCCTGCGCCGGGTCCAGGTGCACGTGGAACAGCGTGGACCTTCCGAGGCCACCCGCGCGTCGACGATGGCGAAGGTCGGCAATTATTGTCGATGCGTAAGCAGCGGAATTCCATACGCCGCGGCAATGCGCGCCATGTCGGGAAGCGTGACGCCGCTGGCCGGGCTTTCGCCGACCTGCCCCGCCAAAAAATTCTGTCTGCGTGCGCGGATCGACAGATAGCCGCCATTGTTGAGCACGAAGATCTTCACCGGCAGCATGATTGCCGACGACTGTCTGCAGCTCCTGAATGTTCATCTGAAAGCGAGCCGTCGCCGGCGAGGCAGATGGTGCGCGCCTTGCGCGCAATCGTCACGCCGATCGCGGCGGGCAGGTCATGCCCCATGGAAGCGGAGCCGGAGTTTGAGATGAGCCGCTGGCCTTTTTTCAGCTTCGCTGTCTGAAATGGCACGATGCACGCCGTCGCATTGCCGCATACCACAGCATCATCTCGGCCCGAGCAGCGCAAAGAGCCGATCGATGAAGTCGATAGGGGTTGAGCGGCGGCGCCATCGACACGCTGGCGCACTGGACTACCGGATAGCGCGATTTCCACTTAGCGGCACCAGGCGAGCCAGCCTCGTGATGCGGCGTGCGCGCGACCGCCCTCGAGCTGGCGCGGCATTTCGCGAGGAAGAGTTTCAGCGTCGCAATGGATGGGCACGTCCGGTTGCAGCAGTGGGCTTGTGCAATTCGGCCTCGTCGACGTCCACCTGGATCTTGACCGCATGGCGCGCGAACGATTTCCAGTTGTAGCTGACCTGCCGGATGTTGAGGCGCGAGCCCAGCACCAGCAACGAAATCGGCGTTCTGCACGGTGAAGTTGCCCGCGCGTTCTCCGATGGTTCCCGGGCCGGCCGCAAAATAGTGGATCGTCGGTGGCGATGAGGTCGTGCGTCCACGCCGTGGCGACGGGAATGCCGAGCGCGCGCGACCACTTCGCTCGAACTCAGTCGAGCGCATCCGCCGTGGCGCACGCCGCTGCCGGCAAAGATCACGGGACGTTTTGCCGCGCCGCGTGCCTCGCGAACTTCTGGCAATTGCGCCGGGTCGACGGCGTCGAGGAGAGGGCATCTTCCGCGGGTCGTAGGCTCGCAATTGCTCGGGTCGATCTGGGCGGACTGCACATCGACCGGAATGTCGAGCCAGCACGGACCGGGCCGGCCCGGCCTGCGCCAGATGCCAGGCGCGTTCCAGATGATAGCCGATGATCTCGGGATCGCTGACCAGCACGGCGATATTTGGTGATGCCCGCGCACCATCCGCACGATGTCGACTTCCTGATCGCCGAGCTGGCGCAGATCGGGCAGACCATAAGTCGCCATGCAGGTTTCGCGCTTCACCTGGCCGGAAACGATCAGCATCGGAACGGAGTCGGTCCACGCGCCGAAGACGCCGTTGAGCGCGTTGATGCCGCCGGGGCCGGTGGTGACGTTGATGACGCCGGCTTTCCGGTGATGCGGGCGTAGCACTCGGCAGCCATGGCCGCAGGCCTGCTCGTGATGGGTGCAGGTGAAGGGGAGTCGCGGCTCGGCGGCGAAGGAGTCGTTGAGGTGCATCGCTCCGCCGCCCGTGACCAGAAAGACATGGCCCGCGCCCCATGCCTTCAACCGCTCAAAGATGTAGTCGGAGACCTTCATAAGTTAGCGATCTAGCTGCACGGCCTGCGGACTCGAACCTATTCGCAAGATTTCTAAATGCGCCAGCAGGGGCTTTAGCGGTCATCATAGCAGTTACCTGCTTCCCCGCAGTAGCGCGAAGCAGTGCCGCAGGTTACTGAAGATAGAACAGGATGCGCGCTGCCCGCGCGGGCGCAGCGCAGGGTTTATGCTGAGGGCGTGAAGCCCCTGCCCGCCGATGATCTGGATCATGTTGAGCAGACCACGCCGCTGTGGGCGCGGCCGCGCGGACGCCGCCTCTTCATTTCGGGGGGCACGGGGTTCTTTGGCGCGTGGCTGCTGGAGAGCTTCGCGCATTGCAATCGCGCGCTACAACTCGATCTGCATGCCACGGTGCTGAGCCGCGATCCTGCGGCATTTGTTGCGCGCATGCCGCATCTTGGCCACTGCGCCGGAGATTGAGTGGATTGCGGGCGATGTGCGGAGCTTCGCGTTCCCGGCGGGTGCGTTTGACTTTGTGATTCATGGAGCGACACCGACCCATCTTGCGGCGGCGAGCCGCCCTGCTGAGTTGATGAGCGTGATGCTCGATGGCGCGGAGCGCGTGATTGAGTTCGCGAAGGTCTGCGGCGCGCGAAGCTTTCTTCTTACCAGCTCCGGCGCTGTGTCTGGCCGGCAGCCGGAGAATCTCAG
>CAWAPM010000003.1:0-290604 GCA_963783925.1 uncultured Acidobacteriaceae bacterium
TCACATTCCGGAGAGCTATCTCGGTGGTCCTGACTGGCTTGATCCGGATGCGGTTTATGCCGAGGGCAAGCGCGTGACCGAGCAGATGTGCTCGCTGCTGGCGCACGAAACCGGCATGCGCTGCGCGCTGGCGCGCTGCTTCGCGTTTGTCGGCCCGCACCTGCCGCTCGATCAGCACTTCGCCATCGGGAATTTCATTGCCGATGCGCTGGCGGGGCGCGATATTCAGGTCCGCGGCGATGGCACGCCGGTGCGTTCGTACCTCTACTCTGCCGATCTTGCGGTCTGGTTGTGGACGATGCTGCTGCGCGCCGAGGAACTCGATGAGAATCCCGCGGCTTTCAATGTTGGCTCGGCGGAAGCAGTGAGCATTCGTGAACTGGCGCAAATTGTGGTCGAGGAACTGAACCTGGAACTGCGGGTGCATGTCGCGGGCGATTCGGCGCTCGGAGCGAAGCGCGTGCAATATGTGCCGGACGTGCGCAAGGCGGAGACGACGCTCGGACTGCGGCCGCTTATCGGACTGCGCGAGGCGATTCGCCGCACGGCGGCGTGGCATCGCTGAAAGTGGTGCAGGGAATTACTTGAGCCGCTCTTGGTTTACGGTCGCGTTTGCGATGCCGACAAGTTCCTCAGCATTCGCACCCGCATTCGGGTTCGCGACAAAATCAAGAATGGTCTTGGAGATGAAGTCCAGCATCTCGTCGGTGAGGCCGGGGAAAACGCCGATCCAGAAGACGTTGTTCATCACGTAATCGGTGTTCGCGCAGGTCGCCGATGGCGCGGTGGTGCAAGGCCCTCGTAGGCAGGCTGGCGCAGCAGGTTGCCGCCGAAGAGCAGGCGCGTGCCGATCTTCCTGGCTTCCAGCGCGGCGATGAGCTGCGGCGCGCGTGAACGGCGCGTCTTCGCGGACGCCAATGAGGAAACCGAACCACGAGGGGTCCGCGCCGGGCGTCGCCTCCGGCAGCAGTAGATACTCGCTGAGCGGTTCGAGCGCCGCGGAAAGTCGGCGGAAGTTGTGTTTGCGGCGCTCGATGAATGCAGGCAGCTTGTCGATCTGCGAGGCGCCGAGCGCGGCCTGCATGATCGGTTGTCTTCAGGTTGTAGCCGACGTGCGAGTACGTGTACTTGTGGTCGTAGCCGGCGGGCAGCTTGCCCAGCTGCCACTCGAAGCGCTTGCCGCAGGTGTTGTCCTTGCCTGGGTCGCACCAGCAGTCGCGGCCCCAGTCGCGGAACGATTCGATCAGCACCTTGCAGTGTCGGGCTTGTCGGTCAGCACCGCGCCGCCCTCGCCCATGGTGATGTGGTGCGCGGGATAAAAACTGACGCGTGGCGATATCGCCGAAGGTGCCGACCAGCACGGCCCTTCCACGTGGAGCCCAGCGCATCGCAGCAGTCTTCAATGAGCCAGAGATTGTGCTTCTTTGCAAATGCGGTTACGGCGTCCAGATCGAAGACGTTGCCCAGCGTGTGCGCGATGAAGATGGCCCTCGTCTTCTCGCTGCGGGCAGCCTCGAGCTGAGTCGATGTCGATCTGATAGCGTGGGCAGCGTGACATCGACAAAGACCGGAACGAGATTGTTCTGGAAGATCGGATTGACCGTGGTGGGGAAGCCCGCGGCAACGCGTGATGACCTCATCGCCGGGCTTGAGCTGGCGGTCGCCGAGCTTGGGCGAAGTGAGCGCGCTGAGCGCGACGAGATTGGCCGACGAACCGGAGTTGACCAGCGAGGCGCAGCGCACGCCCACAAAGCGCGCCAGCTTGCGCTCGAACTCTTCGGCGAAGCGGCCGGTGGTGAACCACGCGTCCAGCGCGGCGTCAACCACGTTGCTCAGGTCGGCCTTGTCGATCACTTTACCCGACACGGGTACGGCCGACACGCCTGGCTCGAACGCCTTCGCCGGGAACGCTTCGTTGAAATACTCGGCTGTCAGCGCCAGAATCTGCCGCCGCAGCTCGTCTGCTTTCTCGCGTCATCGCATGCTCTCCTGTTCAGCATAGCGAACCGCGAGCGGCGCGGGCACAGTAATTGTGAAGGAACACCCAGTCCGGAAAACCGGAGTAATGCGTGCGGGCCGGGATATGCTGGGCAGGGAACCGCCGCGCTGTCAAACTAGATGCGGTAAAGGATCGCGATGAAAGCCGTTATTCTGGCAGGCGGACTGGGCACAAGGCTGAGTGAAGAGACGGGCGTGCGCCCCAAGCCGATGGTCGAAATCGGCGGCCGGCCCATCCTGTGGCACATTCTCAAAATCTATTCGCAGCACGGCATCAATGACTTCATCGTGTGCTGCGGGTACAAGGGCTATCTGATCAAAGAGTACTTCGCCAACTATTTCCTGCACACGTCGGATGTCACCTTCGACATGCGCGAGAACCGCATGCACGTGCATCAGAGTGTTGCGGAGCCGTGGCATGTGACGCTCGTCGATACCGGCGAGCAGACGGGCACGGGCGGCCGTCTGCGCAACATCGCGCGCTATCTCGAAGGCGAGCAGGCGTTCTGCATGACCTATGGCGATGGCGTCAGCGATGTGGACATTACCGCGTCAATCGCGTTTCACAAGAGCCACGGCAAGCTTGCCACCATCACTGCCGTGCAACCCTCGGCGCGCTTTGGCGGCCTGCGCTTGAATGGCACTGCGGTTACGGGATTCCAGGAGAAGCCTGAGACAGAAGGCGGCTGGATCAACGGCGGATTTTTTGTCCTTTCGCCCGCGGTCATCACAGAAGTCGACGGCGACAGTACGATCTTCGAACATGAGCCCATGCAGCGGCTCACCACGAAGGGCCAGGTGGAAGCCTTCTTCCATCGCGGCTTCTGGCAGCCCATGGACACGCTGCGCGAGAAGCAGCGCCTGGAAGAGCTCTGGGCCAGCGGCCAGGCGCCGTGGAAGAAATGGTGAGTAACGCGGCAGAATGTCGATGACGGCACAGCAACTCGGAGGCGCATTGCTGGCGGTGCTGGCCTTTGTGCCCGCGACCGTTTGCACGGGGTATCTGGTCGCATGGTTCAGCAACCTGCATGACTTTCGTCAGCGTTCGCTGGTGGAGCGCGCTTTCTGGAGCATTCCGCTTTCGTTCGCGGTCTCTCCGATTGCCGCGGTTCTGATCGGCAAAGCTCTCTCGTTAACGGCAGCTTCACTCTGCTTCGTTCTGTGCGCGGTCGCCAGCGTTGTCGTAATCGCGCAAGAGCATCGGGAGAACCGCCGTACTGGCCGTCGATGGAACATCGGATTCAGACCGCACGGGGCGACGGCGTTGACCCTGGCAATGCTGTGGGTCTTCATTGCCGCGTTGTCGCTTGTCGATATTCAGGTGGGTAACCGGTTGTGGATGAATGTCGCGATTCTCGATCAGTGCTTCCGTGTCGAATGGATTGCGCACGCGAATTTCAGCGTTAGGTGATCACAAGAGGATCTTAGTTCCGCTGTATACTTATCGATTCCATGGCATCGCGTGCCGGGTGACCGGGTTTCAAAAAGACCCACAAATAAAAGGCGGCCAGCCCTACCAGAATGATTGACGCCGGCCGCAGTATGAGAATCGCCTGCAGTTTTCCCGCGACAGTCGTCAAATTCGGCTGAATCGAGTCGGTGAGCGCCAAGAATAAAGAGCCAATGGAATGTCCGCTGTGGATACGATTGCACCGGCAGTTAGGAACAGCGCCGCTAGGCCCCTGCCCCGCCCTCACTCCAGAGAAGAAGAGGTCCGGTACCAGAAGGACGATGAGTTTCACGTCATAGGGTTTGTGATAGGTGACGAGCATCGTCAGCGGCACAATCGCTGCAAGAGCGAACCATGCGTTTCTTGAAGACGCTTCCGAACGCATTACCTCGATGCCCAAAGGGCAAGAAGCGCTCCGCAGACACAGTACGTAACCAAGTTATAGAACGCTCGGTAATTGCGAAAAATACTGACGACCGACTGCAAATCAACGACCATCCTCCAGTCGGTCGACGGAGGAGCCTGGGCCCGGAACAATCGCTCCGCCACGGGTCGAAATCGCGATGACATTCGCCTGTTGTTCACGGAGCCAATGTGGAGTTGCCCACGCCGCCCAAATTAGCGCGGCGAGCGAAAGCGTTACGACAATTCCCATTGTTTGCAATGCGCGCTTACGATAAGTGCCGGGAGCAATGAGAAAGTAAAGCCATACTAGTCCGGCGTCATGCGGTTTGAGCAGCAACGCTACCGCGAGACAGGCTAGGCCTGCCCACTCGAATCGTTCTTGGACGAAGCACCAGGCGGCAATGGTGCAGAGACTCACAACGAGACCGACAGCATTTCCGCCCGCAAAAATAACTTCGCTGCTAGCCAGCAGAAATCCGATGAGGAAGGCCGAGAGCACTGGCGCACGCGCCGCACAAGTGGTCCAGATAAGGAAACAAGCGAGGACAAAGCAGCATGTCATCAGCGCGGTCCAGAGAACATGGGCGGCTGTCCAGTGCAGCCTCGCAAAAGGAGCCGTGACAAGGAAGGATGTCGGCAGATATATATATTCGGTCACCACCGTACGAACCTGGGGAGGATCGGTGGGGCGATCACCGCCATCGGCATGAAAAAAACTCTGCATCTCAGCCGCGTCATATCGGTCGCAATGGTGCGTAAAGCAGCGCGCTCCGTAGTACAGGAGTTTGAAATCCAATAGCCCCATCGGAGTGGAACGCTCGACCAAGGTTCCCCCCACAATAAAGAGTAGGGAACTCAGTACCAGAATCAGGACACCAAAGGTTTTGGCCCTGCTCATTCCTCTATCTTCCCTTCATTGGAGATAAGGATTGCAGCTATCAGCGGCAATCGAGAGCGCGAAATTCATCGTCGGAGACTGCGGACGGAAGTGTCCATACCCATCCGTTCCTATCCTTCCATGCTGGATCGTACACGCGGGCAATCAGGTACTCGATGCCCAGCGCGCGGCACGTAGCACGCGCTTGATCTGCCGACTGACCATTAAAAGTAGCATCAATGGCCTTGGCCATTGACGCGCATCCGGAAGGATCACCTCCGAGTTCTGCTCCGCACCACGGTTTGTCGCCCACAATGGCAATCTGATGAGCTACACCGAGCTCGTCGATGGCCGTCCATAAGTTTTCATCGATCATGGGGTTGAACTGAACCACGGCATCGTGCGGGATTGCTGCATTCAACTGTGCGTATCCGATAGCTGAGATATACGCATTATGAGAGAAATTGCGTATCGTGGTCTCGGATGCGGCGCCAGGGGGCGGCTCGCCGAGAGCAAACGCGCGTAACAGCAACGCCTCGCCTAAGGTGCTAAAAAATCCCACAACGAGTGCTAGTGTCGCGAGTGACCGAAACCAATGCGGCGTGGACGGCATACGCTCAGTGGCCTTTGGTGCCTTGGGTCCACGATTCATCGAGCTCCAGGCGGTAAGGGCCTCCGAGCCAAGGAGAAGTAAAGAGAACTGAAGCAGCAGTCCAGCTCTCCAGCCGAAGTCGTTGGATTTAAGAACTCCGGAACGCATAAAGGACATGGGCAGCAGCGTGACTAAAGCGAAGAACAGAAGAGTGCGTTGCTCGAGACTCAGCTGGCGTTTCTCACGCAAGGCAGGAACGAGATATAGGATCAGAACCGCGGCGTAAAAACCTAGCTCGAGAGTGTAACCGGGGAGGAGCATGACGAGCCGCGCAAGGTCCAGCGCTGCAGTAGGCGACGTTCGCTCAAGTTGCGGAAAGGGATAGTGCTTCAATAGCCCGTCGGGCGAAATTATCGTGCGAACGGCAAACGCCAATGGAGAGGCATGCTCGCCGGATGAACTCTGCGTCAATTCATGCAAGTAGGGTATGAGCATGCATCCCGCGCCAACGCCAGCCACAGCTAATAACAGCACGGGCCGAGATGTGTCCGATGTCGCCAAGCGCCAGGCTGCCCACGCTATCATTACAAGGAAAAACGCGAAGGTTACAAAGCCCGAAAGTCCTGCTGCGCCGGCGATTGCTGTCGCCGAGAGCACTACGGCAAGGACCTGTGCTCGCCCCTTTTCATTTGCGGCTAGCCAGGTAAGCAGGAACGCCGTCATGCAGCAAACTAATCCAGCAATATGATTTGGTGCCCAAAGAAGCGTATTGAGCCAACTGAAGATCGGATCGAGGGACCAAAATTCGAGTTCTGGATCGGGAACAGCGTGCGCATAAAACAGCCTCCAAAGCACCACCGCAATTCCGAGTCCCGAAACTGTGATCAGCAGCATCGAACGTATAAAATGGTCGCGAAGGTGTGCTTTTACGCGCAAGAAGTGCTTGAGGTAAAGTCCGTTCAGCGTCATCAGCGCCAGCCCAGCCCAGGCGCATCCTGCAGTTAGTACCGCGCGAGCCGTGAGATGGGTCATTTGCACGACCGCAGCACAAACGGCGTACCAGAAGTAGTAGTTGCGCATCGGAGCAGGGTGGCCGTACAGATAGAGCGGATTGGTCGGCGGGATCCCAGCGCTTAATACGGTCTCAGTCCAATGAACGCGATACCCTTGATCGAGTACGACATCGCTCAGAAACAGCCTCTGTCCACTTTGAATATCTACCAGCGACAAGAGCACAATCGCCACCCAAACGGCTGCCAGCGCCAGTGCTTTGCCGCCAAGAGGATGCAGGCCGATCTGCCATTTCGCGCCCGTACTGCTCATCTGCCGCCATTCCCAAAGCAGGGATGCTGCACAAAGTAGCAAACAGATGATAAAAAAGCCCACGACGGCCGCCAGAGAAAGAAATCTACCTATGAGCTCAGAGGAAATTGCGGACACTGAAATTGAAAGCGGCACGCTCCAAAAGATTCTCTCCACGAGGGAGCGCTTCCGGAAGTCATGAAGGTTTGTAAACCATGCCGCTACGTATCCTGGACAAAACATCACCGGAACAAAAGCAGGAACCGCAAGGACGCCTTCCAGCAACTGCCTCTCGGTAATGTTAAAAGAGCCGACCATAGTGATCTGTTCTCAATCCGCGTTGTTGCGGTCGATGTGGTTGGATCCTTAACACAGCCTTCGGCACTCGGATCAGTCCACAACTTCCTCCACCGTCGGAGTGCAAGAAACCGCGGATGCATGGGATATCAGTGATTATAA
Source organism: uncultured Acidobacteriaceae bacterium (assembly GCA_963783925.1). GTDB lineage: Bacteria > Acidobacteriota > Terriglobia > Terriglobales > Acidobacteriaceae > Telmatobacter. Next base: position 7,084 of record CAWAPM010000003.1, read on the forward strand.
GTGGTGGGCGAGGCGGGAATCGAACCCACAACCCCCGGCTTAGAAGGCCGGTGCTCTATCCAGTTGAGCTACTCGCCCACGCTCTTTTATTGTAGCGGCGAAGCAGCCTGCGCGGGCGGGGCTGCGGGTACCAGGGTATCCAAGAATGCAGCCAGCGCTGCTGCCAGCTGTGTGCGTGCGTTGGCTTCGCTGGGGCCGCAGGCGGTGACGTACGCCGTGATACCGAGATCATTCACATCCGGCGCAATGTGAGCATGGCGCACAATCAGGTCTACACGACTGCAGCGCAGAGGAAGGCCGCGCAGCCGTTCGCAGAGGAACCTGCACGAGGATGCGGCCTTCTCTGGGACACTCCATTGCTGATCGCTTCGGGGCAGCAGATCGATGTAGCAGCCGACTGCGTGCGTTGCATCGGCAGGCTCCGCGTCCATCTCATACGGATCGATGGGGTCCTCGACGGGCCACACATCACACTTTGCTGTCCACACCGGCGAGTTGCGCGCATTGAGGCGGAGAAGGGTATCGCTGAGAGCGGGGAACTGGCGCGTCTCGTCGATCTCTGCGATGCGGTTGGGCGAGACGCGGAGATCGACGAAGCCGGGCCACGCAGCGTCGATGACGGGCGCATCGCTGCCCAGTTCGAGCTCCCAGTCAGCTTCCATGACGCGCCGCGCTCACATGCTGCACGTAGCGGATGACGGTGGCTTCGGCCCAATGAATATCGTCGCCCGAGTCGCCGGAGAGATAGGCGCAATGGCCGCCGTGCTCGGTCTCCATCAACGTGATGTTGGGGTTCGCGAGCAGCCTGGCGCGCGTGTCGGGAGTCAGGCGGATGAAGGGGTCGTCGAGAGCGAGGAGAATGAGCGTGGGCACGGCGATGCGGTCGACGACGCGGGCGCCGGCGGCGCGGTAATAATAGTCGTCCGCGTCGCGAAAGCCGCAGTAGCGCGCGACGATCTTGTTGTCGAAGTCGCGCAGCGAGCGGATGGCGCTGAGCCCGGTGGTGCTGTAGACTGCCGGAAAAAGCGCGGCCTTGCGGCGGTAGCGGCGCAGCAGTCCGCGCAGAAAGCGCCGCTCGTAGAGCCGGTTGACGGGCTCGTGCAGGGCATCGGAGCCGGCGGCGAGATCGATGGCGGGGCAGACCGCGGCGACTGCGCAGAGCGGCGGCGCTGCGCCCCACTCGCCCGCCAGCTTGAGCACCAGGTTGCCGCCCATGGAGTAGCCGATGAGCGCAACCTGCGTGAGGCCGATACTCCTGCGTGAAGTGCCGCACCACCGCGCCCACGTCGCCGGAGAGAGCCGGAGTGGTAGAGGGTGGGCGTCAGCTCGTCGGTGTCTCCGCAGTTGCGCATGTTCATGCGGATCACGTTGCAGCCGGCAGCCCAGGCACGCGCGGCCAGGCCCTGGATGTACTGCGAGTCCGATGAGCCCTCTAGCCCGTGGACGAGAACGACGGTGAGACGCGCGGCGCGCACTGTCTCCGGCTGCCAGCTGCAATGGCACAGCACGCGGCTGCCGTCTGTCGGATCGACCTCGACGGCTTCTGCCGTCGAAGGGACCGCAAAGGCGGGACGCGGCAGAAAGTTGCCGATGATGGTCTGCAGGTGGCCGTTGCGCAAGCCCGCGGCGGGGCACAAAGGGCGTGAGCCAGGGCTGTAACGCCGGTGAAACAGCGTCCTTTGCTTGTAATTGGGCAGGCTCTGGGATCACGGATGCTCGGTTGACAGGGGATTGGGTGCGCGAGGACCAGGAAGGCCCGGTCCTTGAGCTGTTCGGGGGATGATTCGGGGCGATTGGGGCGGCTAGTGGGGATCGAACCCACGACATCCTGAGCCACAGTCAGGCGTTCTGCCGCTGAACTATAGCCGCCGTATACCCTTTCGATTGTAGCATCGAATGAAGGCGCCAGGGATGGGCCCCGCCGCTATGCCCACGCCGCGCATCCGCTGGCGATTTGCCGAGCCCTCAGAATGGTGCGCCGGAGGTGCTGCCGCCTGCGCCGCGGGCCGCTGGGCGCGCGGTGCGTGGCTGTTTCGCGAGAGACGCTGCACGGCCTCGAGATTCTTCTGGACGAGGCGTTTCGCATCCCGGGCACGCAACTTTCGCTTCGGGATGGACGGCATCATCGGCCTGGTGCCGGGGCTGGGCGACGTGCTCGCCGGGCTGCTGTCGCTGGTCATTCCGCTGGCGGCCTGGATGCGCGGCCTGCCCTACGTGACGCTGATGCGCATGGCGGCGAATCTCGGCATCGGCGTGCTTGTCGGGTCCATCCCGGTGCTCGGCGACCTGTTCGATGTGGCGTGGAAGGCGAACCGGCGCAACTACGAGCTGCTGCGCCGTCATCTTGGCCAGCCGCGCCGCCACACCTGGCGCGATTGGGGATTTCTGCTCGCGCTGGCTTCGTGTCTGGGCGCAATCTTTGCCATTCCGCTGCTGCTGGCGGCGTGGCTGCTGGCGTGGCTGCTGCGGCGTTGAGCGTGCGGGTTCGCGCAGCGCTCAGCGGGCTGCGCGGCAATGGTTCCGCGATACAATCGAGTCAGCCGTCGGGGCGTAGCGCAGTCTGGTAGCGCATCTGCTTTGGGAGCAGAGGGTCGGGGGTTCGAATCCCTCCGCCCCGACCAGCGTAACCATAATATCTCCTATAACTTAAAAGGAATCCAAAGTTACGGATACCGTTACGGATACCGTTTTGCTACACTTTCCAGCTATGAAAGTGAACCTTACCAAGCGAATCGACACGCCTGAAGGTAGGCGATATTACCCAGCCATCATCGCTGCGAACGGGCGGGCAAAGCCTAATTGGGTGCTGGTAAACGGGAGGCCGGAGAGGTACGAATCCGGTGCCTACTACCTCGATTGGTACGAGAATGGGAAACGCAAGCGTCTCTCTGTCGGCAGAGATTCAGACGCAGCCCACCAGCGCCAGATCCGAAAACTGGCGGAACTGCGCGCGATTTCGCAGGGGCTCGTCGTTACGGATATTGAAGAGGAAGCAAACGCAAACCAAGTCAAAGTGTCAGTGCAAGACTTTCTGGAGGAAGTGAAGCTCACAAAGCAGGACAAGACATGGCGCGGGTACAAGGTAGCGCTCAGGTACTTTCAGGAATCCTGTGACAAGACGCACCTTGAGAACATCGAGCGTATTGACCTCCTGCGCTTCTCTGCGTTCCTGCGTGATAAGAAGAAGCTCGCGCCGCGAACGGTCCACAACAAGTTCGCGTGCGTACTGACATTTCTCGAGGCTCAAGGAGTGTCGAAACTGGTGGGGAAAAGGGACCGTCCCCGATTCGTCCATCAGGAGGTAGAGATCTACGAAGATGGAGAACTAACGGTCCTCTACAACGTTTGCTCGCACTATCATCGAATGCTTTACGATTTCCTTCTCATGACAGGCTTTCGCGAGCAGGAAGCCATGTGCGTAACCTGGACGGATGTGCATTTCATGACAAACACGGTCGACATGCGGTGGAAACCCCAATTCAACTGGACGCCAAAGGGGTACAAAGAGCGCGAGGTTCCAGTACCGGATCGGTTGCTGGAGGCGCTCGAGATCTTCAGAAAGACGCTACCAGCCAAGAGAGGCAAAGCGGAATCTCTCATATTCAGCACGGCTAGCGGCAGGCCTGACACTCACATGATTCGCGCGTTGAAGCGAAACGCAAAAGCGGCAGGATTGAATCGGGACGATTTCTGGCTGCACAAGTTTCGGGCGACATTCGCAACCATGCATCTGCAAGCCGGGGCAGATCTTCGAACAGTGATGACGTGGATGGGTCAAACCAACCTGGAGAGTGTCATCCGCTATCTAAAACCTGCGAGGAATCAGGCGATGCGGGAGAGGGTCAACGCGACGTTCGCGGCATCAGCACAAGGAAAGGTTCGATCGCAAATGACCGCGGCCTGAGGACCGCAGTCGCAGGAAAATTCCGTTTTCCTGACCTCCTGAAGTAGCCTCCGAAAACGAGTCTGCAAAGAAGAAGCGCCGAGGGGTCCGTTTCGGCGCTTCCGTTTTCCTGCCCAAGTCTTTGGATACCAGATAGACAATTTTGACCGAGATTCCACATGCGGCGATGATCGGACCGTTACATCTTTGCTCTTCCAGCAATTAAGGAGACGTTCATGACGCTAGCCGAACTTGTGGAACAGAAAACTGAGGCACTAAGGGTCCGAGACGTCGCCCGGATTCTGGATGTGTCGGCGAAACAGATTTACAAAATGGCGGCCAAGGGCCAAATCCCTTCAATGCGAATCGCGAATACTGTCCGCTTCGATCCTCAGGAATTCGCGGCCTGGCTCAGAATCAGAGCTTCCATGGGACCGATAATCTCAGTTTCCGCTCCTCCGGCGATTCGTCTGAGAGCGTCGGGCACAGGTCCGTTTAGACGGGTTCAGAAAATCTGACCCAGTTTTGGAAGGGCCCCATGTTTCCGCTTCTCTTCGCCACGGGATCGTGAAGTTGGTCGAGGGCTCCGTGGAAGGTTACCGCAACTGCACCGGATTGGCCGCGAATGATCTTGGGTCACTTTCAACAGGTGGTGTAGTGCATGTGGTCGTCGCTCCAATATCTGGCCTCGACCTTCACTTCGTCCGCCGACTCTGGTGAGAGCAGCTTCAACCTGAAAATCAATCAATGCGCGTAAAGAAATAGCAATCAGGATTTCGGGGATAGATAAGATCCAACAGGGGCCCTTTTGCCTCTCGATCGGTATCTCAACTAAGCGGCTCGTCCCACCGGCTGACAATTCCTTAGCGCTTGGTTTCGATCAGAGCAAGCTTCCTTCAGCATCTGAAGATCATCCTAAAGCTCAACGAACGACAAGCGCGCCAATCCTCTGTAGTCTCAACCGAGGGTTTCGCCACCAAATTGACTGTACCCATTTTTGTACCCACGCTCCGTCAAAATAGGGCATAATCTCGGGTGTGCAGGTAGAAAACCGCGCGGAGGATGGAAGATGTAAATCAAACAATCGATAGGAAGTTATAGCAACCAGTAGTAGGAGCGGAAGTGCCGAATTCCACGGCTCTTAACCGACAGGTTGTAGGTTCGATTCCTACCGCGTCCACCAGTTCTATCAATCGGTTAGCGCGTATCTATTCCTCTTTTTCCTCCGATACCGGGGAATATCCCAAGCACCCCACATCAATTTCCGCCGCTGCTGATACTCTCGAAGGCACCCCTCAGCTCATCCAGAGAGAAATGGCCATAGCGCTTCGGCATGAGAACCATCGTGGATGCCCTTCAACCAACGATCTTGGCAACCTTCGCGAGCGGCACCCCAGCGTTCAGCATTCGAGAGACAGCCGTGTGCCTGAGATCGTGGAATCTGCAAGCGAGCGGTTTGATCTCCTCTGAGATCTCGCTCTCATCCGCTTTTGTCTCGCCGGTCTCGCCTTTGAGGATTTTCGCGGCGCGCAATCTGGTGGCCTCACAGGCTTCCTTAATGCTCCCGATCGGCTTGGCGGGGGCAACGTGGTACGCCCTCGGGCTGAATTCGTCCCCACCTGCCCCATATCGCTCTGCCCGAAAAACGTAGTGACCGGACGCTTCAGTTTCGCATTTTCTTGCCCCAGTTCCTTCAGACGCCGCGCTTGGTCAACCTGCAGGCCGCCATACTCCTTACGCCACCGGTAGTACGTCTGCTCCATGATCCCCGCATCCCGACAAGCCTGGTCGGTTGCCTTTCCGTTGGCCACAGACACTTCGATCTGACGCAGAAGATTTACGGCTTGCTCTGGCCGTATTTCTTCCCTCGTGCCATACCCGCTGATTGTTCCGGTGTGGCTCTTTCACTGACGCAAAGATCGCCGAGCACTCCAGCTCTTCAGGAAGAGTCCGCGCGCGCTTGCTGATCGAGTGGCGCGCTGCCCAGACATTCAGCAAGGAGTCCAGCGTTCGCAAAAAGGAGCAACTTCTGACTCAAGGCGAAATGAAACGGCTGCTGGCGGCCACCAGCAAGTGTGGCTTCACCCCGGAGACCGTGGACGAGTCAGGATTATCATCCTGTTCGCGTGGTGGCCTGGGCCGGCCTGTATCGATGCCGCAACCTTGCCAAGGAACTTGATGAGGGCGGACGACAACCTTACGCACAACTCATTAACCATGCATCGGGTATAGGAATAAAATGGGTTAGCGTTCAAATTCAATAGGGCTGTTGCGATGGACCATCAAACACAGATTCCACCTGAGAATGCAAACTTCGCAGTGCACGCTGACGCTGCAAATTGGCTGGCTGCGATCGTCGAGTCGTCGGAGGATGCCATCATTGGCAAGACCCTCGACGGCATCATTACCAGTTGGAACGCCAGCGCACGCAGGATCTTCGGGTACACCGCCGAGGAGGCGATTGGCAAGCCGATCACGATTCTCATCCCGCGGAATCTCTGGCATGAAGAGACAGAGATTCTTGTGCGGTTGCGCAATGGCGAGAGAGTCAATCACTTTGAGACCGTGCGCCTCCGTAAGGATGGCAGCACCATCGCCATTTCGCTCACGATCTCTCCCATCCACGACGTCCACGGCGCCATCACCGGCATCTCAAAGATCGCGCGCGATATCACTGAGCACAAGAAGCTGCTGGCGAGCGAGGCAGCATCTCGCGTGGATATCCTCGCGGAGCGCAAGTTTAGAGATCTAATCGAGAATGCTCCCGACGCGATTCTGCAGACGGATTCCACCGGGAATATCATTCTCGCCAATCGAACCGCGGAGCTAGTGTTTGGATACACTCGCGAGGAATTCCTCGGAATGAGTGTTGATGCGCTGGTTCCCGCAGCTGTCCGCTCCTGGCATCCCGCGCACCGCCGGAAATTTGAGGCTGCCGGAGAAAGCCGGCCCATGGGCATGGGGCTTGATCTTCGTGCAGTCCGCAAAGATGGCACGGAATTTCCTGTAGAGATCAGCCTGAGCCCCAATCGGATCGAAGGTGGCATCAACGTCACAGCAGTCATTCGCGACGTCACCGAACGCAAGCACGCAGAGCAGCAAATTCATTCCCTTGAGCAGAGCTACACTGCGGAACTTGAGGCCCGTCACAGAGAAGCAGAGCGCCTGAACAGGTTAAAGAGTGAGTTTATTGCCAGCGTGAGTCACGAACTGCGCACCCCGCTGCATACGATCATTGGCTTTTCGGAGCTTCTTGGTGAAGAGGGTGCGGGGTCGTTAAACGAGAAGCAGAAGCGCTTCGTGCACCATATTCAAGCGGATTCAGAGCATCTGCTCGGCCTTATCAATGATGTGCTCGACCTCAGCAGAATCGAGGCCGGTGGATTGGTTGTGCGCACAGAGCCGCTCGCGCTGAAGACAGCCATCGTCGAAGCCGTGAATGCAATTCATCCGCAGGCCAGCGCAAAAGGAGTCACGGTGCGCGAGAGCCACATCGCGGATACTGACGTTGTAGCTGATCCGCTTCGTCTGCGTCAGATTCTCTACAACCTGCTCAGCAACGGTGTAAAATTCACTGACCCCGGCGGGGAAGTGGTAGTAACCGCATCGGCGGTTGAGGACTTCGTTCAAGTCACCGTAGCGGACACCGGTCTCGGCATTCCGTCTGAAGAGTGCGGCCGCATCTTTGACAAGTTCTACCAGGTTGGATACACGACCACGGGCGTGCGGCAAGGCACGGGGCTTGGTCTTACCATCTGCAAACAGCTGGTTGAGATTCAATGCGGGAAAATCTGGGTGGAGAGCGAGCCGGGTAAGGGAAGCCGCTTTCACTTCACATTACCGAGTCTGCCGAATGTGACTCTCATCACGGAGAAGCTCAGCGCAGAGCAGTAACCTCACGCGTGATGGGTCGACCGCTAAAGTGCGCAGAAGTCCCGGCGCCGTCGAGGCGCATCCTGATCGCGGATGACACCGCCAGCAGCCGCGACTTGCTGCGCTCGATTCTTGAAGCCGCCAACTATATCGTGGCCGAGGCAATCGATGGCGTCGAGGTACTGGACATGGTAGGTCGATTCGGACCGCACCTCGTCATTCTCGACCTCCAGATGCCCAAGCTGGATGGCTACGCGACTGCAACCGCCTTGAGGCAAATGCCCAAGCTGCGGCAAACGCCCATCATTGCGCTCACCGCTGCTCTCACGCAGACTGCGCCGGATCGAATCAATGAGGCTGGCTTTTCCGGCTATCTCGTCAAGCCAATCGGTCCTGCGCGGCTGCGCCAGTGTGTGGCTGAAGCGCTCGGAACTACATAGAAAGCTTAAATCGCTTCATCTTGTACCGCAGGGCATCGCGCCCGATCCCGAGTCTGCGCGCAGCCTCTGACTGATTGCCCGCGGACTTCTGCAGCGCATCCTCAACCAGCCGCCGCTCCTGGTCGGCGAGGAGGGCGCCCTCGCTGCCCGGCTCCCCGCTTGGCGTCGCGCCCTTCATCAATTCTTCGGGCAGGTCTTCGACATCCAGGATCGCGTGGTCCGTTAGCATGCAGGCGCGGCCGATCACGTGCTCGAGTTCGCGGACGTTGCCAGGCCAGGCGTGTCGTTGAAGAACAATGCCTGCGCGCGGCGTAAGACCGCCAATCTGCTTGTTGAATTCGCGGCTGAATGTTTGCACGAAATGACGCGCCAGAAGTGGAATGTCTTCAACACGCTCCTTGAGCGCAGGTACTCGGAGTTCAACCATCGAAAGCCGATAATATAAATCCTCGCGGAATCGCCCTTCGGCGATTGCAGCGCGCAGATCATGATGGGTCGCTGCAATCACCCTCACGTCCACCTTGCGCGTGGCCAGCGATCCAACCGGCTGGACCTCCTGATTTTGCAGCGCACGCAAGAGCTTGGCCTGCGTGGAAAGAGGCATATCCCCAATCTCATCCAAAAAGAGCGTACCGCCATTGGCAAGTTCAAGCAGCCCGATCTTGTCTCGATCCGCGCCCGTGAATGCTCCTCTGACGTGCCCGAAGATCTCGCTCTCAAACAAGGTCTCAACCACAGCAGAGCAGTTCAGCACGACAAATCTGCCGTTCACGCGGCTGCGGCGATGGAGCGCGCTTGCAATCAGGTCCTTGCCCGTTCCTGTTGGCCCCTGCACCAGAACCGACCGGTAATGCGGCGCAATGCGCTGGATCATCTCGAACAACTGCCACATCTCACCGCTTGTAGCGATCATTCCTTCGAACGCCGAATCCGAGGAACCCTCGGCAGCCGCGGTTGCTTTGCGACGACGCTCTGCCGAGGCCAGCAGCGCCGACACGCGTTCGCGCAGTAGCGCGAGCTTCACCGGCTTTTGCAGGTAATCCGCCGCGCCGCTGCGGATCGCCGCTACGGCTGTTTCGGTTGTGTAATGCGCTGTCATCAGAAGTACGTCGATCAACGGATCGAAGTCCACAATCTCTTGCAGGACATCAAGCCCACTCATCTCAGGCATTACCAGGTCGGTCACAACCAGCCGCGGCCGCAGCTTTCGCACCAGCGCCAGCCCTTCGGCCGGCGTCGAGGCCGTGTGAACTGCGACTTCCGGGCGCGCAAGCGCGGTCGATAGCAGCTCAAGACTGCCCAGGTTATCGTCAATCACAACAATATGAACGGCTTCGCTCACAGGAATATGGGCCTTTCTCTCCATCCTAGCAGCGCTTCGCGGGCCCATCGATAGGGTGAAATGGCGCAGCAGCCTGGGTCTCTTCACCCTAGCGACGCCCGCTGTGCGCGCAGACGATCCTCGAAGTGATTGAAATCACACGTCAAGTGATTTGGCTACTCAGTTGCTTTAGGTAGAGCGTCACCCCACTTGGAGGATCAACCATGAGCAACTGCCTGAATTGTTCGAAAACCTGCGAACATCCTTTTTGCAACCTGGGCGAAAAATCGCGCAGCTTTCTCGAAGCAAGTTCAATTCCCATGGAGTACCGTCGCGGCAACATCCTGTTTCGTGAGGGTGACGAATGCAGCGCGGTCTTTGTCATCTGCAGAGGGCGGGTCAAGATCTCCGCTACTTCCCGCGAAGGTCGCACCTTCATTCTGCGCATCGCCGGGCCGGGAGACGTGCTGGGCATGGATTCTGCTTTGCAAGCCGACGAGTACGGAGTTACGGCAGAGGCCATTGAGCCCACCCAGGTGCGTGCGCTGCGCACCACGCTCTTCAAGCAAATGGTGCAGGAGTTCGGAGACGCCAGCCTCGGAGCGGCCAAGGCGCTCGCCAGGGATTATCGAGCCGCATTTGACGAGGCATGCCTGATCGCGCTGCCCGTATCGCCGGCCGGACGGCTCGCGCGTCTGATTTTGGACTGGGCCGCGGACGCCAGGAGCACAGGAACCCATTCCTCGATCAATATGCCACTCACGCATGAGGAGCTGGCATCCATGACCGCAACCACGCGGGAGACGGTCACGCGCACGCTCGGCCGGTTCCGCAAGGAGAAGCTGATCTCAATTCGCGGCGTGGCCTTGACGGTATTGGAGCCGCAGGCCCTTGAACAGCTCTCGGCCTGCTAACCAACACTCAGAAGAGAAGGCTCACGGCGTTTCCTCACTCCGTGAGCCTTCTGTTCGTTTCCACTCAACGGGGCTCAGTGTTCTTCGACAGTCGAATCCACCTTGCCACCGAAGCGGCTGTAGACGAACGCCACGTAGCACACAGCAAGCGTCATTCCGACACTCCACCAGGCAAGTCCTATCGTGAGGGTGTGCGTTCCAGAGAGCGCATGCGCGAGCGTAATGTCGCGGTCGGCGCCCGTGGTTGCCGGCAGCAGCGTGGGATAGACGCCCCAGCAGGCGCCGGCCAACATAAAGAAGAGGTAAGCGCAGGAAGCCAGGAACGCCTTGACCGGCTGGGCCCGTCGATTCAAGATCCAGATGCCCGCCAGCGATGCTACAACACCCGCCGGCACAACGAACGTGAACGGATACTTCAAGTAATTGTTCAATGACGATGGGCGCACAGCGACGGTAGCAAAGAGACTGACAATCGTGAGCGCGATCAGGATGAGCCAGAGCGGGCTCACGATCTTCCGCGCGCGTTTTTCCAACTCGCCGGAAGTCTTGATCGTAAGCCACAGCGCGCCGTGCAATGTGAGCGCGATCAACGCAACCAGCCCGCCAATCACCGTGTACCAGTCGAGGATGCCAGGGTTCGCGCCCGGCTGCCAGTTTGTCCACAGCGGCAGAAAGAAATAGCCATCCGCCTGCAGCGGCACGCCGCGCAGCACGTTGGCGAGCGCCGCGCCATAGAAGATCGCAAGCAGGGCACTGGAGAAACCGAAGACCCCATCCAGCAGCGAGCGCCACACCCCCACATCGATGTGGTTGCGCAGTTCCACACTCACGCCGCGCAGCACCAGCAGCCAGAGCACGATCATCAGCGGCAGATAGAATCCGCTGAATGCCGAGGCATAGAGCAGCGGAAAGGCAAAGTACAGCGTTCCGCCGCCGGCCAGCAGCCAGACTTCATTGCCGTCCCACACGGGGCCGATGGAACGCAGGGTCGTGCGGCGCTCCTGTTCATTGCGCGCAAGAAACAGGTGCAGCACTCCCACGCCGAGATCGAAGCCATCCAGAACCACGTAGCCCACGATCATCACTGCGACAAGCCAGAACCAGATGAACCCCAGCATTGACCGAACTCCTTCCGGGGAAGCAGTGAACCCCGCACAGCACGCTACTTTTATTGCCGATCAAACAATCCATCAAACAATCTTCAGGCGCGACCAGCGGCTCAAATGGCCTGCGCCGCATCGGACCCGGCCGTGGTTGTTTCCGGCCCATGGCTGATCTCGCGGTAAACGAGCACCGTGAATAGAAGGCCCAGCAAAGCGTAAAGGCCCATGAATCCCAGCAGCGTGAACAGCCCGTTTCCCGCCGAGACAGTGTTTGAATATCCCTCGCTGGTGCGCATCAATCCGTAGATGAGCCAGGGCTGACGGCCAAGTTCCGCCGTCAACCAACCGGCGGTGTTGGCAATGTACGGCAGCGGGAAGCTAAGCAGCAGCGCCCAGAGAAGCCAATGGGACCTGGCGAGCCGCCCGCGCCACAGGAATACCGCACAGACGAACATCAACAGCAGGAACCATGTGCCCAGCCCAGCCATGATGTGGTAGGCGTAGAAGAGCAGTGGCAGCGCGGTGGGCCTTTGATCGGGCGGAAAGCTGTCAAGTCCGCGTACCTCGGCTTTGGTGGTCCCATAAATCAGGAAGCTCAACACGTCGTTGACCACAATCGGATTGTCGATCTGGCCCGTCACTTCATTCGGTTGCCCAATTAGCACCATGCCTGCGCCAGCCTGGGTCTTGGACAGCCCTTCCATCCCGGCAATCGCGGCGGGCTGATAGCGCGCGACATATTTTCCGGCCAGGTCTCCGGTGGGAAAGATGATGAGTATCGACGCAATGAGCCCGGCGATGACTCCCACGCGGAGGAAGATGCGCCCATAATTCTCCTTGCGGCCCTCGAGCAGGTAGAACGCGCCCACCGCGCTCATCACAAACGCTCCCGTAATTACCGCGCCCGTCATGTTGTGCATGTACTGGAGCAGCCCCCACGGGTTTGTCAGCAGCTGCCAAAAGCTCAGCACCTGGTACTGGCCATCCGGCATCCGCTCGTAAGAAACCGGGTGCTGCATCCACGCATCGGTCACGATGATGAAAAATCCAGAAATCCAGGAACCAACAAACACCATCACCGCCGAAAACCAGTGCAGTCTCTTCGAAAGCCTCTTCTCGCCGTACAGAAACAATCCCAGAAATGCCGACTCGAGGAAGAAGCTGAACACGCCCTCCATCGCCAGCGGCTGTCCAATCACACCGCCCGAGAGGCGCGAGAAGCGGGCCCAATTGGTGCCGAATTCGAACTCCATGGGAATGCCCGTCACCACGCCCATAATGAAGTTGATTCCGAAGATGCGGCCCCAGAAGCGCGCGGCCCGGTCCCATTCCAGGTTCCCCGTCTTGAGCGCGACCGTCTTGAGCACGACGATCAAAAGCGCCAGGCCCATGGTGAGCTGGGGAAACAGGTAATGAAACGTCACCGTGAATGCAAATTGCAAGCGGTGAATCAACTCACTTGTCATTCAGCAACTCCCTCATCGAGGTGAATCAGCGTCGAGGAGCCGTGCTGCGGATTACGCGCTTGCTGCGCGGCACACGGACATAATTTCGAGCAGCATCCAACCCGCGCGTCGGAAGGCTCCGCAGGGGACGAGGAGAACATCGTCGCAGGGTATGCCGTTATCTTCTCGGCGCGGTGGGTCGACCGCTCGAAATCGCAGCCTTTATCGGCTGCTTTGACGCTTTCATCAACCACAATAGCCCCCTCTGCCATAAATCCCCTCGCGCCTCGCTAAATTTTCTTGTTCCAACAGCGCGAATCGCGTTCAATGCGACAGCGAAAGTTCGTTGACCGTTTGAGTCGTCGCTGCATCGCGTGCCGACGGCACGCACAATACTGCGCAGCTCACATTCGAGATCACCTGCAGCACCGTGCTGGTTTCAAAATCCTCGTCATTCAATTCATTTATCGGCGATCCAAGCACAATTAGATCAGCGTGCAGACGCTCAGCCTGCTCTGCAATCGCTGTGCCGGCCTCTCCGCCAGTGACCACATGCTCTACCGGCACCGTGTGAGATTCGTTGAAGGGCGCGAGAAGGCGCAGTTGCGCTAGTCGGTGCTGTTGCGATGCAGCCGCGAGTTCATCGGCAACATGCAGCACCATCAGGTGGCTGTCAACAATGGCCTGTGCCCGATTGAGAGCCTCAAGAGACGCATGGGAGAAATCGGTCGCCACTAGCACATTGCGCCAGCAGCCTGCAGACGCAAGACTGGCGCTCGCAGCCGGCGGAACGGTGAGGATGGGACACGGAGCCGTAGCCAGCAATCGCCTGGCAATTGTGCCCAGCGCGGCCTGCCCGATCCTGGCGGTAGCGCGCGTACCCAGAACAAGCAGGTCGGCATGATGATCGCGCGCCGCCTGCAGGATGCGCTCGTAAATTACTCCGGTGCTCACCACCGAGTGCGTCGAAATCCCCTCACGGCGGATCTCTTCTTCAATCTGCTTCAAGGTCTCGCGCGCTTTTTGATCGCCAGCGATTGACTCGGGCATACCCTCGGGGAAGGCAAAGCCTGCCGGATCGATAGCGTGGATGATGACAAGCTTCGACTGATGCACCTGCGCAATCTTTTTCGCATACTGCAGCGCACAAGAGCCGGAGTGGGTAAGGTCGATGGCGACCAGAATGGTCTCGAAACTGAATCGATGCCTTGCGTAGGTCATGGTCTGCCTCCGTTATCCGTAGTCGAACACCGTTGCGTTTCAAAATCGGTGATTCCAGTCACGCTTAGCTCGGTCTCTCATGCGTTCGCTCGGTGCTCCCGAGCGGCCGTCGGTCCCTGCGCCGGTGCGGACGTGACCCGAATCACCGCACCAAGCCCCGGATCCCCAATACGCTGAGTTGGCTGAAGCAAAACGGCGATCAACATGCGCCAACCCCCTTCGGCCGGCACCACAGGAATCGAATTTTGTGCGGGAGATGCTTACCAATGGCCTCATGTGACCTTAGGACGACGCCTCTTAGGCCCCGCCCCGCCACCCACACCGGTGGCATGCGCGACTATTCCATGAATCCAGCGATCGTTTATTGGGAGATGACGCGGGCCTGTTCACTGGCGTGCCGCCACTGCCGGGCAGAGGCCATCTCCACTCCGGATCCCCGCGAACTGACCCACGCCGAAAGCAAGGGCCTGCTTCTCCAAATCGCCGGATTCAGTAAGCCGCTCCCACATCTGATTCTGACCGGAGGGGACGCGCTCCAACGCACCGACCTGTATGAACTGATCGATGAAGCAAGAAGATTGGGCTTGATGGTTTCCATCACGCCCAGCGCGACGCCCAGCCTCACGTCCGCCGTCCTGCAGAAACTCAAGGTTCATCAGATCGAAAGCATTGGACTCAGTCTCGATGGCTCCAATGCCGCGCGGCATGAAGCCATTCGCGGTGTCGACGGTTGCTTCGATCGCACGATTCTCGCGGCTCAGGCCGCGGCCGAACTCGGCCTGCCGATCCAGATCAACACCCTGGTGTCCCAGGAGACGATCGACGACCTCCCGCGCATCTACGAGTTGCTCACTACGCTGAAGATCATGCGTTGGAGTCTCTTCTTTCTTATTTCCGTTGGCCGCGGCGCAATGTTGCAGCCTCTTTCAGCCGATCAAGGCGAAGAATGCATGAACTGGGTCTTCGACCTGACTGAAAACGCGCCGTTCCAGATCAAGACGACCGAAGCGCCATCCTATCGCCGTATCGCTCTCTGTCGTATGAAGCAAGCTGGCCGCACCGCGAGCGAAATCGAACAGACCCCCGTCTATCGCGGATTCGGGATTCGCGACGGCCACGGCATCGTCTTTGTCTCCAACCAGGGATACATCTGTCCCTCCGGCTTTCTGCCCCTCATCGCTGGCAATGTGCGTCATGATCATCTCGTTGATGTCTATCGTCACTCCACTCTCTTTTCTACGCTCCATTCGCCGGCCCTCTTCAAAGGCAAATGCGGTCGTTGCGAATACGGCGCAATCTGCGGTGGCTCCCGCGCACGGGCTTTTGCACAAGAGGCCGATCCACTGGCCGGCGATCCGCTCGCCAGCGATCCATTCTGCCCCTACGAACCGTAGCACCAACCTAGGCACGTAAATCTGCAAACCGGCGTCATCTAAGGAAGTTCTAACTTTCCCCGATGTAGGTAGATACCCGGAAACTTACTCAGACGAACTGAGGAAGTTAATCGCGGCTTTGCGTCGAATCGACGAGAAATAGGCGAACGGCTTAGTTCGGAACGATTCCCGATGTAAAAGGGCCAAATTGAAATAACCTGCGAATTACGTTGACCCCCATCCGGTTCTAAGCTACGCTTCACCAGGTTTTAAGGTCAGACGTACTCCAGGGCCCCCTTTGCTTTGTGGTCGTATTGGCCGCGCAACGGATGTGAAACTGTCCCGCTTGTCGCGTCTGTCTTACCTGATTCCCGCTCGACATCTGAGTCGCCGATCTTTCTGAGCGGATCCGCACACTCAACTTGCTGTTAAAAAGTCCTGCAGAAGCACGGCATCCTGTGACGCCTATCACAGTGCTTTCTTTGGCTTGCCGTCATGATGACTTCGACGTTGCTTAACAATCGCTCCAGAGCCGATACCTGAATCGTAGCTTCGGCTGAGAGTTGAGGTAGGAAAGATGCGGTTTGGGCCAATAGCGATAGCAATTGTCTTGTTCACTGGTCTAGGCGTTTGCTCCTCGGCGCAACAGGCTTCCAAGGTTCGCCCCGCGCCGGCCTCCCACACTCAAAGTGCTAACGCCGATCAGTTTGTCGGAGCGGAGATTTGCGCCACTTGCCACGATGCCGAGGGGAAGGGCTTCGCCACCAATCCGCACTCCAAGATGGTGCTGATGCATGGCAGCGACGGAGTCACCTGCGAGAACTGCCACGGGCCGGGCAAAGCCCACGTCGAGGCCGGCGGCGACATCACCAAGATCTTCAACCCCGGCAAGGGTTCGGCCAAGCAGGTCGATGCCACCTGTCTCACCTGTCACGCGACGGCCCATCCAGATTTCGAGCGCTCTCCGCACGCCAAGGCCGGCGTCAGTTGCACCACCTGTCACAGCGTCCATCACAGTGAGGACAAGGCGGAGCTGCTTAAGGTTTCGCAGCCGACCCTCTGCTTCCAGTGCCACGGCGACACCAAGGCTGCCTTCAATATGCCCTTCCACCATCAGGTGAACGAGGGCCTCATGAAGTGCAGCGACTGCCACGATGTTCACGGCACATTCCAGAAGAACAATCTGCGGTCAACGAACGACGCCAATGAAGTCTGCACCAAGTGCCATACCGAGGTGCGTGGCCCGTTCGTCTATGAGCACACCCCGGTCAAGGCCGAAGGCTGCCTGAGCTGCCACAATCCGCATGGTTCGCAGAACGCGCGAATGCTGACCATGCCCAGCGTCAACACGCTGTGCAACCAGTGCCACAGCCCCGTTGCGGCCGGAACCGTGCACAGCATGGGCGCTGGTTCGTCGGAGCTGACGCCGTGCACCACCTGCCACACCTACATTCACGGCTCCAACCTGAACGCGGCATTTCTGAGGTAGCGGCCATGACACAGAACGGCGTTCAAGAGAATTGCGAACCAACTGCGGCCCCCTCTGTAAACAGGCTGCCCCACTTGAGAACTTCGATGAAGAGCGTGTGCAGGATTCGCCGTATGCCGATTCAACCATCCACGATTGCCAGCATGCGGAGCATTGTTGGCGCAATCTTGTTCGCTCTGCTCCTGGCAGCAGCACCTGGTGCATATGCCCAGGACCCGGCACCCGAATCAAAGGCCAGCGTTCCTGATGGATACTCGATCCATCAGGCCGTCGACCTCGGAGGCCGCCTCAACAGCACCGTCGGCAGCGAAGCCATGTATGACTCGCTGCTCAACATGCACAGCGGACCGCGCGTGATGACCGAGAGCTTCGATATGCACGCGCTCCCCGGCAAGAGAAATACTCTTGTAGATAGTTTGAGCGCCTTCGGCAGCGGATTCGGCGGCGATCCGCTCAGCATCGCCAAGCTCGATTTCTCCAAGGGCAGGGCATACGAGTTCTCGGCCTTATTCCGTCGCGACCGCAAGTACTTTGACTACGATCTGCTCGCCAATCCCAATACTCCCTCGGGGCAGTCGATCCCCATCGGGCCCTCCAACGCCCCGACCGGTTCGTTTGCCTGGCCGCAGACCCTGCAGTCGCCCTTTCTGTTCAATACCGTGCGGCGCATGACGGATACGAACCTCACTCTGTTGCCTCTCTCCACCGTGACCTATCGCGATCGCGTACTCCAAGAGCATTATGGAGGGGCCGAGCCTAAGCCCAAGCGGCTATCAGTTTTCGAAATACAACGCTGTGCTCGAGGAGTATCAGCGCAACAGCACCGACGACTTTACAGCCGACATCGACTGGAAGCCGATTCGCGGCACCCGGCTGACCTATGAGGAGCAGATCACCCACTACAAGGGCGACTCCTTCTTTACGCTGAATCCCAGCTCTCTGATCGTGCAGGAGGCCGATGGAACCAAGGCTGCCATCAACGACTACGACAGCCTCACGCCCTACGGCATCGGCGCCTGCAATACGGGAAGCATGGGCGCTGCCTACACCAACTCGACGACCTACACTATCCTCTCGGCGCCCACCACCGGAACTCTTCCAGTCATCAATCCGGCGTGCGCCGTGGTCACCAGTTACCTGCGCTCCCAGCCAACACGCGTGCTCTTCCCCTCGGAAGTGCTGCGCATGCAGAGCGCAAGCATCAAGAACATCTCGATGAACGGCGATGTGCGCTTTACCAATGCGAACATGAGCCTGCCCAACTACTACGACAGCTACCAGGGCTTGAATGGCTCAACGCGCTCGCTGACCTACACCGGAAATGCCAATGCTATTCGTCAGGCATTTGCCGCGGACTACGGCGTGATCTGGCAGACCACGAGCCAGTTCAGCCTCGCGGAACAGATCAGCTACTCCACCGTCCATCAGCCGGGAACAGCCGTCTTCACCGACAAGACGACCCTGACCACGCCGGCAAATCCGAACGAGACCATCAACTACCCCACGCTGACATCGACGACCGCGGCGACAGGTTCGTCCACGGTTGCAGGCAGCCCCAGCGTTGATACGCCGCTGCAGGGCTACCTCGGCCAGCTGTACCTCACCAACAATCTGACCGCCAGCTGGGATGCCACACCGCGCGTGACATTCGCTCTCACCTATCGCTACCAGAATCACCGCGTCGCCCAGGGCTTTCCGCATAACGTTGACCTGCTGGTCGGCGAGACCACCGGCGGCACGGTCACCATCAGCGAGAATGCGGGCATTCTGAACATCACAACGCGCCCCGCGGCTAACTGGGAGCTGAACGGGTCGATCGAAGCCGGCTACAGCGATAACGCGCTCACTCCGGTGGCTCCGCGCCAGCTCCGCCACTACCGCATTCATTCCATCTACCGCCCGAAGCCCTGGGCGACGGTGTCCGGCGTATACAACGACGTGGAGCGGCACAACAACACCAACAATAATCAGAGCGCCGTGACAGCCGGCGACGATCCCTATGAAGGCCCGCTCGATCACGTCGACCACACGCGCATCGCCAGCATCAACGCGTCCCTCGCGCCCAACGAGCACTACTCCTTCGATATGAGCTACGTGTACAGCAGCGTCTACACGGCCACCAATATCTGCTTCGATAACGGCGATCAGAATGCCAGCACCACGCAGGGCGCTTTTCCGGGTACGGCCACGCTCACCAGCGCAGGCACTCCGAATGTCTGCCCCGGCGTATACACGCGCGGTTCCACGACGCAGCTCGCCGACTGGTTCGGCAGGGACTTCATGAGCGCGCCCACGCAGTTCGGCTCAGCGGCCATCGCCATCTCACCGGGCGACAAAGCTCGCTACGATGTCGGCTATCGCATCAGTTCGGTGAATGGCAGCCAGTTCTTCAATGACGCGCGCGCAGTGAATGGCTCGCTGGTCTCAACGTACCAATCTCCCTTTGTCTCCGCTGCGTACAAGGTGCGCACCGGCCTCACTCTCAAGGCCGAGTACAACTTCTACGGCTACGGCGAGGGTGGCCCCTCGGGCCCGCAGTACTGTAGCTATTCCACATCTCTCACCTCTACGGTTGTTCCCTGCGCCTCTCTCAATGCGCAGACCGGCCTTACAATTTCCCCTGCGGGCGAAACCGCGCCGCGAAATTTTCACGCCCATAATGTATTACTGGGAATGCATTACGAGTTTTGACAGAGAGGTCACATTCGTCCCGACGTCGCAATGTGTGCACTTAACAACTGCTGTTAAGCGTGCCAACGCGATAACGGCACTCACCCAAGGAGCTGACGAAGATGAAGATGAGTCGAACTTGTCCAGTGTTCACCCTCACCATACTGATGGGGTGCGCTGCAGCATCCGCGCAAGCTGGCAAATCAGTGTACGAGGCGAAATGCCAAAGCTGTCACGGTGCCAAGGGCGTCCCCAACCCAGGACTCGCTAAAATGCTGGGTATCAAACCATTCTCCGATCCCGACATCCAGAAGCTCACCCCGGAGCAGATGGCTACCACAGTCAAGGACGGCAAAGGAAAAATGAAGCCGATCGCCGGGCTGACTGATGCGCAGGTCAAGGATGTGGTCGCCTACTGCCGCAGCTTGAAGTAATCCGCCTCTTGATCGCTGGATGATCGGACCGGGCTCGCCAGACCTTGGCGGCCCATCCATTTTGTTTTTTGGGGGACTAGGGTGCCGCTGTTTCAAAAGTTTCGTGAAGACTGGCTGCGGCCAGCGCTTTTCTTTGGCAACAATCCGGCAAGCCTGGTGGGCGGCGCAATCACCACCGCCGCCGCCCTCACACTGGTTGGCTTCTGGGTTGTCGCCATTGTTGGTCACGGCGGCTCCAGCAATCCCTACATCGGCATCATCTTCGACCTCATCCTGCCTGCGCTGTTTATCTTTGGGCTGCTTCTTATTCCCGTTGGCATGTGGGTCCAGCATCGGCGCGTGAAAGCGGCAGGCAAGTTGCCGTCGGTGTACCCGAAAGTCGATTTTGCTGATCCGGTCTTCCGCCACGGTATCGATTTCGTTTTAGTTGCCACGACCATCAACTTCGTCATCGTCGGCACCGCGAGCTATCGTGGCGTGGCCTACATGGATACGCCGAACTTTTGCGGCCAGGCCTGCCACGTCATGGCCCCAGAGTGGGTCGCCTATTCGCACTCTCCGCATTCCACCGTGGCCTGCACGGAGTGCCATGTCGCTCCGGGCGTGAATGGGTATATTCACGCCAAGCTGAACGGATCAAGGCAGCTGGCGATGGTGGTCTTCAATAACTATCCGCGGCCCATCATGGCGGACGACAAGGTTCCTCCTTCCAGCCAAACCTGCGTCCATTGCCACAACCCCGAGCGATTCGTCGGCGACACGCTCGTCGTCAAGACTTCCTTCGGGGATGACCAGCAGAACTCTATGACCCAATCCATCCTTCTGGTGCACGTCGGCGGACGCGACGAGTTCGGAAAGCTCGAGGGAATCCACGGCGCGCATCTGGCCCACGTCGAATACCTCGCGACCGACATGACGCATCAAACGATTACGTCCGTTCGCAAAACCAACCCCGATGGCTCGGAAACGGAATTTACATCGGGTCCCGCGAAAGGGAATTCCGAGTCCTGGCGCACGATGGATTGCATCGATTGTCATAATCGCCCCGCGCATTCCTTCGACACGCCTGAACACGCCTTGGATAAAGAGATGGTGGCCGGAACCCCATCCGCTTCCTTGCCATTTGTCCATAAGCAAGGTCTCGCGCTCATCCAGGCCGACTACACTTCGCAGGACGAAGCCAAGACGAAGATCACATCGGGTCTCGAAAGCTTCTATCGGTCCCAGTATCCCGGCGTATGGAGCTCGCAGCGCTCTCAGATCGAGCGGGCGGCGCGCGCCCTCTCAGCCATCTACCAGCAGAACGTCTTTCCTTTCATGAAGGTCACCTGGGGCACGCATCCACGATTCGACGGCCACACCGAGTCCTTGACCGGCGGCTGCTTCCGCTGTCATGACGGCACCCACGCCAGCAAGTCCGGAGCCACAATCACCAACGACTGTTCGGTCTGCCACAATCTGGTCTCCGTGGACGAAGCCAAGCCCAAAGTCCTGGACGAGATCGGAATGAAATGAAGGATTGCCGCTCCAGATGGCCCGTCGGTGGACCGATCGATCCGCCTTTCCAAGCTGTTCGTGTGACTGGGTAAGGCCATCGCTTACGCGTCGTCTTCGGGAATGTCGAAGCTGACCAGCGCGCCGCGGAATCCGTGGGTCCGCCACGCTCCATAGAGAATGCCGAGCAGCATCCAGACTGCGCCGAGAATCATGGCAATGCGGTTCAGGTGAACCCAGATAAAGGCGCAGATCACAAACCCAGCGAACGGCGACGCGAGTCCGAGAACGCTGCGTTTCTGGCCACGCAGGCAATGGACAAACGCGGCGGCGTTGACGCCCATGAACGCGATGAAGGCGCCGAAGTTGAGCGCTTCCGCACCGATCTCATACGCGCCTCCGCCAAGCCGTGCGGAGAAAAACTCCAGCGCGCCCGCGCCCACCAGCGCGAAGGCACCAACGAGCACAATGTTATTGCGCGGCACGCGGCGCTTGGGCTCGATGGCTCCGAAAAAGCCTGAAGGCAGAGCATTGCCGCGGCCCATCCCATACAGCAGCCGTCCGGCAGCGAGTTGCGAGCCCATGCCCGAGCCGAGGTTGGCGATGAGCAGGGTGAAGTTCATCACCTGAAAGAGAAGAACGCCGCCTGCCTGCCGCGAAACCAGGGCGAATGCGCTCTCAACATCGCCGGGTGGAAAGGGCTTCGATCCCCAGATCAGCTGCGCGGCATAAACTTCCAGCCCGGACAGAACGCCGGTGATGAGGCACACCAGCACGGTGCCCAGCATAATGTTACGGCGAGGATTCTCGACCTCTTCCGACAGCGTCGAGATGGCGTCGAAGCCGATGAACGTAAGTACGGCGACCGAGGTGCCCGCGAAAATGTTGGTGGCATGGAAGGTCGCCGGATCATAAAACGGCCGCGAGAAGAACCCAGGATCGTGGTGCATGTTCCAGACGAAGCGCGTTGCGGCGGCAAGAAACAGAGCCACCACAATCACCATGCCCGCGCACAGAGCTTCATTCAGCTGTGCCGATGTTTTGATGCCGCGCAGATTGAGCCACGTGAAAAACAGCGCGAAGAAGATGATCCAGATATAGAAAGAGAGGCCGGGAAGAATGTTCATCGCGGCCTTGGCGCAAAAAGCCGTGCAGATAAGCGGGTTCAGCAGGTAGTCCATCACCATGCCCCAGCCCACGATGTAACCGAGCGCGGGATGCATGGTTTGGCCCACATAGGTGTAGGCTGAGCCGGCGCTGGGATAGATGCGCGCCATGCTGCCGTAGCTGATGGCCGTAAACAGCATGGCGACCATGGCGATGAGGACGGTGGTGACAACGTGGCCGTGGGCCGTGTTGTTGATGACGCCGTAGATTCCCATCGGCGCGGTGGGCTGAATAATCACCATGCCGATGAAGATCAGGTTCCACAGGCCCAGCGTGCGCCGCAGGCGGGCGGGCCTGGTGCCAGATGTTCCCGCAGGAGCCGACATGGAGCGAGCTTCCGTCACAACGACCCCTTGATGCAGAGTAGCCGCGGTACTCCGCGGAAGAGATATCTAGCGGTCCGAAGTTACCGAATCCTGCGGCGTCGACGGATGAATGGTGACACCCTGCACCACGCGATTGATCACGCCGTCCGGGCTGGGATTATCCGGATTCAAGCCGGAAAGCAGGCTCAGGTTGTAGCCCAGCAACTGCGCCGCCACCACTTCATACGGGGTGCGCAGCGCATCGTCGAGGTGCGGCGCAACCGCCGGAATCAGCTGATCGAACAAGGAGGCCGCTTCATCCTCTTCGCCAATTCCCACCAGATATCCAATCTTCTTGTCGCGCAGTTCGCGCAGCAGATCCAACTCATAGGCGCGGCGCAGGGGATCGCTCGACAACAGGCAAAGCACCAGCGTGTCGGGCCGGACAAAAACCATGGGCCCGTGGCGAAGCCCAAGGTAGCTTTCAGACATCACCGGGAAACGCCCGGCGGTCATCTCGAGGAGTTTGAGAGATGCCTCGTAACGCCAACCCGCAAGAGGCGACGACGACAAAACGACAATGCGATCGGCCACGCGCAAGGCCGCGCTGTGGGTCGCGCGTTCCATCTCAGCCAACAGGCTCCCAGCGCGCGCGCTGAGAGTGTCAACATGCTGCCGCACGTGCTCCGGGTGGGCAAGCGTCATACCGGCCAGCACCAGGTTCGAGAAGGAACTGGTCATCACCAGGCTATGGTCGTCGGTGCGTGGGTCAAGCGTGAGCACGTGATCAACCGCGCTCTTGGCCAGCGCGCCGTTTGCGTTGCACACAATGGCCAGTTGATACAGATCAGGGCGGACGGCGCGGGCAACGTCGACCACCGGTACGCTCTCGGGGCTGTCTCCCGAGCGTGCCAGCGAAATCAGGATGTCGGCTTCTGCCAGCAGGCGCTGCGCGTCAACCAGCAGATCGGTGGTGGGCAGCGCCGTGGCGTGCGGCCATGCAGCCGCAATCGCTGCAGCAGCGTAGGCAGATGTGCCGGCGCCGGTCAGAATCACGCGCGCATCGGCCAGCTTCGCAAAGGTCCCCACCCGCTCCGCATCCGCCAGTACGCCCCGCACTGTATCGGGCCAGATGCTTGGCTGTGCAAGAATCTCCTGCCTCGTATAGGAGTTGTTGGTGTTGTCCCGCGCTCCCGCAGATGCAGTGGATTTCTTCGCCATTGTGGTAGCTTCCTTTCCGCGGTTCCAGGCTCTCCTCAAGCGCTATCCGGCCGAGAAGAAAATATCGAAACCAAATGAAAATATATAGTCCGCATTCGCAGTCGTCAATAGGGCGCTTGTCAGAGTTGTGCCCAAGACGTTGGTTCGGAGGCATTTACCTGAGGGAGAGTGGCACGTGGCTTGCGAAAATCGAATGGATTCAGGCGCATGGGTTCCCGTCGTATACCCTCATCGAACTCATTTCATCGTGGAACACCTTCAGTGGCAATGATATGCAGCTCTCAATCCTTATCGTTTTTAAAGATTGACATTTTATTCTTCATACCGCAATAATACGAAACACAAACGCAGGAGTGATACGCCCGGACAGAGCGGTAATCGAAATAATACGAAGATAGACGCATCCGGACCACGCTCCCGCGAGAAGGTTCTTTGATTTTCTGGAGGCGACACCATGTTGCACAGAGCACTAAGACTGGGCTTGTTCCTGTTGGCAATGGTCGCGGCGGTGGCCCCGCTGTGGGCCCAGCGCGATGCCGCTTCGCTGGAAGGACGCGTCGTCGACTCGAGCGGAGCCGTGGTGCCGAATGCGGCGGTAAAGGCCGTCAACACCGCGACTAACTTTGAGTATCAGACCCAGAGCGACGCCTCTGGCGCATGGGTGTTGAGTCCTGTGCGCATCGGCACGTACCGGATCACGATTGCGGCAAAGGGTTTCAAGGAGGCGGTAGCGGGGCCGATCACCCTCGATGTGCAGCAGCGGCAGCGCGTGGATGTCACCCTGCAGCTCGGTGATGTGAGTGAGCGCATCGAGGTGCATGCCACTGCGCCTCTGCTCGAAACCGATTCTTCTGAGACCGGGCAAGTGATCGACAACGAGTCCATGGTCGCCTTTCCGCTGAACGGGCGCAATCCGGTGCAGCTGGCACAGCTCACAGTCGGCGTCACCACCAGCGAGCCGGGCGCGCGTGACTCCGGCGGCTACGGTTTCAGCGCCAGCGGTGCGCGGTCGCTCGACAATAATTTTCTCCTCGACGGCATCGACAACAACTCGAACCTCCCCGATCTGTTGAACGAAGCGAATTATGTGGTCATGCCTCCCCCGGATGCATTGCAGGAGTTCAAGATCGAGACCGGCAACTACGATGCGGAGTTTGGCCGCGCCACCGGCGCTATCGTCAACGCCACCACCATGTCCGGATCGAACAGCTTCCACGGCGCGCTCTATGAGTTCGTGCGCAACCAGGATTTTGATGCGCTGAACTACTTCGACACCGCGCAGCAGCCCTACCACCAGAACCAGTTTGGTGCGACCCTGGGCGGCAGAATCATCCGGGACAAGCTGCTCTTCTTTATCGATTACCAGGGATTGCGGACCAGCGAAGCGCAGACCACGACATCCGTAGTTCCGACAGATGCCGAGCGTGCAGGCGACTTCACCAGCCAGCTGGATCTCACCTCGCCGACCGGCGTTCTGGATTGTAATGGCGTTCAGACCTACGCGGGTGAGCTCTTCAATACGCGCAGCACGCAGGCCTCCGGCAGCAACTTTTGCGGTGTGCCGTTCGGCTATGCCGGTGTCGTGCCCAGCAACGTCGTTCCCTCGGGCAGCACGGATTCTCTGGGCAAGACGCTCATCAATCTCTTTCCCGAACCGAATGCCAATGGCGTGGGCTACAACTATATCTCTGACCCCGTGACCGCGCAGACTGCCAACCAGGGCGATGTGCGCATCGACCAGGTGCTCACGAAATCAGACAATGCCTTCTATCGCTTCAGCGCCAGCAACAGCCCGGAGAATCTAGGTTCGCCCTTCCCGGGGCTCGCTGATGGCGGCGGGTTCTTTGACGGCATTCAGCAGATCACCGCGTACAGCGGCGCGGCCAGCGAAGTGCATATCTTCTCCGCGCGCAAGATCAACGAATTCCGGTTCGGGTTCAACTGGATCAAGACCAGCCGTTACCAGGCCAACTACAACGAGAACGTCTCGGCGCAAGTGGGATTCCCTGGCGTGCCCTATCAGGCAGGCACAGACAACGGCGGACTGCCGCAGTTGACCTTCGACGACGCTTCCAGCCTCGGCAGTCCCTCGTATCTCCCGGCCGTCGAGCGGCAACGGACCGATCCAGGTCTCGGACACGTTTACGCTGATCTCCGGCAGCACCACATGGAAGTTCGGCGGCGAAGTCCGCCCCGAGCACTTCTCGATCTATGAGCCCGCCTACTCTCGCGGCACCATGAGCTTCACCCATCTGTACACGGACAACGCAGGCGATCCCGGCACGGGCGGCAACAGTTTGGCCAGCCTGCTGACAGGCCAGCCCAGCGGCGGCGGCATCAACAATCTCAACGACATCGATTACTACCGCCACACTTATGCCTGTTTGCGCAGAATGACTGGCGCGCCGCTGCCAAATCTGACCCTGAATGTAGGACTGCGCTACGAGTTCTTCTCGCCGGTGTATTCCGACCATGATGCGCAGGCGAACTTTAATCCCGTCACCGGCTACCTCGATATTCCGAAAGACAGCAACGTGAGCCTCACACCGACCCTGGCGACGATTCTCCCGGTAAATCACAACGCATCAGCTGCGCTCATCAGCTCTGACTACAAGGACTT
The DNA here is from genome assembly GCA_963783925.1 of uncultured Acidobacteriaceae bacterium. Lineage (GTDB taxonomy): Bacteria > Acidobacteriota > Terriglobia > Terriglobales > Acidobacteriaceae > Telmatobacter. Next base: position 34,057 of record CAWAPM010000003.1, read on the forward strand.
CGCTCCGCGTGTCGGACTTTCGTACAGCGCGACCAAGAAGTATGTCATCCACAGCGCATTCGGTGTCTTCTTCAACGGCGATGAAGCCGGCCCGTACAGCAATCCAAGCCCCGGCTTCAATCCGCCCTACTTCATCAGCGAGACATTTTCGGCGCCCTGCTCGCTGCCGTCGTACAACGCGGCAGCGGAGGATTGCTCGGTCCCCGGCATCAGCACTCTCGCCGACGGATTTCCAGCCAGTTCGCTCACCGATCCCAACACCCCCACGTTGTTCTCGCTGGACCCGAATCTGCGCATGCCCTATGTGCTCCAGTGGCATCTCGCGAATCAGTATCAGTTGACCGATAAGACCATGGTTGAAGTCACGTATGTTGGTTCCAAGAGCGACCGGTCTTATATCTACCTGAACGGAAACCAGGCGCAGCCAACGGCTGATCCTTCCGCGCCCACAGCGCCCCGCCGTCCCTTTCCGTATGTGGATGCCTCGATCGGATACCTGAAGTCGTCCGGTTCGTCGAACTACAACGGCCTCCAGACCTCGGTGCAGCAGCGCGTCAGCCACGGGCTCGAGTTCATCGTCAACTACACCTACAGCAAATCCCTCGGCAATGCGAGCAGCGCCGATCTGGGTTCGCAGAATAATGACGGATTCCGCAACAGCCTGTATCCCAACAAGGAATACGGACCGCTGGACTTCGATGTTCGCAATCGCTTCGTCGCCAGCTACGTCTACGATCTTCCTTTCGGAACTGGGCAGGCCCTTGCGACCCATGTCAAATGGATCGATGAGGCCATCGGCCACTGGAACTGGTCGGGCATTGTCACTCTCTCCAGCGGAACTTGGTTCACCGTCACCGACGGCAATGGCGACTTTGCCAACTCTGACGGCCAGCAGCGGCCTGACGTCGTTCCAGGGGTCAAGGCAACCTCCACGCCATGCATTCCGGGCACATTCTTCAATACCTGTGCGTTTCAGAATCCCGCGCTCGGTTCGCTTGGCGACGTCGGCCTGAACACCCTCGAAGGTCCAGGAGTGAAAAACGTTGACTTCGCGCTGCTCAAGACCATTCCGTTGGGAGAATCGCGACACATCGAGTTCCGCGCGGAATCATTCAATGCGTTTAACCATCCCAACTTCCAGTTCGCAGCGCCTGGTCCACAAAATTCCATCAACTCCACCGTCATGGGGACGTCAACCTTTGGCTACCTCACCGGCGCTCTCCCACCCCGGCAGCTTCAGCTAGCATTGAAGCTCTTCTATTAGGATCAATCCGGCGTCGCTCGTTTGCTCGGTTGGTAGGCGAGCGATGCCTTGGCATCACATCAATCGCGGTCGAAGTCAGGGGGCTGTCTGTGCATCGGTGGTATAAGGCGAGTCTGACGGCGTGGGTTGTAGGTTGTGTCGTATTGTGCATCGCGGCTGAGCCGGCGAGCGCTTCGCATCGCAAGACCACAACAGCGCTCTCGACCATCGCGGGCAAGGGCCTGTCCATCAGCGTCGACGCGTCGGGCGGCTATGCGCTCCAGGCAACTCCCTCATCGGAGCCTGTCTACCACTCGGATCTGGAAGCTGACATCGGCTCCGGCACGCTCCGTTCGTCGGATTACCCGCAACACAAGATTGCGCAATCCGATTTTACGGACGACTTCGGCTCGGGGACGGCGCTTACGGTTACGAACACGGGCCTCGCGGACCATCCCGACCTCGTCGGCATATTTCGGGTCTACAAAGACCGCGAGTGGGGAGATGTTCTGGTGACGGTCGTGAACACGACCAGCCACGACATTACCGTGAAGGTCATTCGCTCCGTGCACACAGCCGAGGGCGCGGTTGTGAACCTCGGCGGCTCTGTCAGCGCCGATCGCATTCTCTCAGACAGCTACAGCGAGGATCGCCCGGAGCTTGCCATCCGCGATCTCGGGACCGCTCCGAACGGCGTGCATCGCGGTGTTGGCACGCAGCTCATCTATAACAAGCAGAGCGGGCAAAGTCTCTTCATCGGCGCACTCACGTCAGACAAGTTTCTCACCATTTTTCATCTTGCCGAAAGATCCTTGGACGGCCACGCTGCCATCGCCTCCTATGAAGCAGTGGCGACGGGCACCACGGAGATTATGCGCGGAGAGTCACTGCACGACTCGCCCGCAGCAGAGCAGGTCGATCTCGTTCTCCCCGTCGCGCCGGGCGAGAGACTTTCCTCCGAGCGCCTGATGCTCGCAGTGGGCGGCGACTATCACGCGCAACTCGAAAATTACGGTCATGCGATTGCGCGCATCCACCATGCACGTGTCACGACTCCCACGCCAATTGGATGGTGGAGTTGGACTGCGTACTACTTCGGACTCAGCCAGGCGACCGCCATCACAAACATCGATTGGCTGGCGGAGCATCTCAAATCGCTGGGCTATGTGTACTTTCAGATTGACGAGGGCTATCAATACGCGCGCGGCGAGTACACCACTCCGGATGCGAATCTGTTTCCTCGCGGAATCCCGTATGTTGCCCACGAAGCCAACCATCAGGGCCTCACGTTTGGCGTGTGGACCGCGCCATTTGAAGTTTCTGACCGCGCCGATGTGTATCTGCACCACAAGGATTGGCTGCTGCACAACGCGGCCGGCGATCTGATCCATATCGGCGATGTGACGGAGGGCAAGGACCCGCTGTATGTCCTCGATGTGACCAATCCCGGCGCCGCCGCGTATCTCCGGCAGACGTATGTCACGCTGCGCAGCTGGGGCGTGCGTTTCATCAAGATGGACTTCATGGACGACTCCGCCGTGGAGGGCGCTTACTATCGCCCGCACACCACTGCGCTCGAGGCGCAGCGCATCGGCCTGTCGATCATTCGCCAGGCAGTTGGCGAAGATGTAGTGCTCGACAAGGACGGCAGCCCCATGCTGAACCCCGTGGGCATTGTGGATGCGGGCCGCATCTCGCAGGACACCGGTCACGCCTTCGAGGACAGTAAAGAGGCCGAGTCCGGCATCGCGGCGCGCTACTACATGAATCGCAACTTCTTCATCGCTGACCCGGATGCCTTCACGGTTGCCGCGCAGACCGTCGATGATCACTCCTGGAACGCAAACTTTGCGCCGCGCACTCTCGATGAAGCCAAGGTTTCCATCGCATTGGCTGCCGTATCCGGCGGCATGTATGAGATTGGCGACGATCTGCCCACGCTCGGCGCGTCGCCGGATCGTCTGGCGCTGGTAGAGAATCAGGACATGGAGAACATGGCGCGCCTGGGCCGTGCGTCGACTCCGATTGACCTGATGACCTACACAGCGGAGGACGGGCAGCCCAGCGAGTTCTCCCTGAAAGAGAGCCCGCGACAGACCATCGTCACCGTCTTTAACTGGACGGACAAAGAGCGCGATCGGTCCATTCCGATCTCCGCCGTCGGCCTGCAGGCAGACCACAACTACGAATCGACTGAAGTGCTCGCGAACCAGGGCTGCTGCGTGCTCTCCGGCGGAACGCTGAGCATCAAGCAGGCGCCTCATTCCGTGGTTGTACTTAAAATGATAGATAAGGCCATCGCGCCCGCCGCGCCTGAATTTGACGCCCATGCGCCGGACGCGGGAAAGTCAGGAGAGTCTCTGACCTTTAGTGCCGGACCATCGCCGGCCTCACAGCTTCTGCTGGGCGCGCGATGGGATTTTGGAGATGGCGTGAGCGCGGAACGCATGGACGCCCACCACGCCTACACCCATCCGGGGCAGTATGAGGCAAAGCTGACGGTCACATCCGCCGATGGAGTGACAAAATCGAAAGTGTTCAATGTATCCATCACCGGCACCATTCCCACTCGCTTTGTGCCGGCGGAGAAGCGCCGGCCTGAATGAGGCCGCCGCATTGGTTGCAGGAGAAGGCATGAAGTCGGATGAAAGCACCGGGCTAACTAAGGTGGATGCGGCGTCGCATCGCCCGGATGTCGCCATTGTTGGTGAAATCAACCCGGATCTGATTGTGTATGGATTGCCGCGCGAACTGCCGGAGGAGCGCGAAATCCTGGCCAGTGGTTGCCAGCTCATGCTTGGCAGCTCTTCAGCGATTTTCGCGCACAATCTATCCATCCTCGGCAGCAGTGTCACCTTTACCTCGCGTGTGGGAGACGATCTCTTCGCCGATGTGTGCCTTCACGAGATGGTAAGCGCGGGAATCGATGTGCGACGGGTCGTGCGTACGCCATCCGGCAGCGGAACGGGAATTACAATCATCCTTCCGCTGACAGAGACGCGCCGCATTCTCACCTACCCGGGCGCCATGTTTGAGATGAGTCTGAACGATCTCGATCTGGATTTCATCGCGCGCGCCAAGCACTTTCATCTGTCGTCCGTATTTCTGCACCGCAAACTGTTACCGGATATTCCATATCTCTTTCAGGAGATGAAGCGCCGCGGCCTCACCACATCGCTCGATACCAACGACGACCCTGAAGATCAATGGCGTGGAGTCGTCGACGATCTTCTTCCCCATGTCGATCTCCTGCTGTGCACCCAGGAAGAAGCACGCAAGATCGCGAAGGTCGAAGATGCGGAAAGCTTTCTTGCCTCTCGCGTGCCGGTTCTCGTTGTCAAACGCGGGGGCCGTGGAGCGTCGGTGTTCGCAGCAGGGGATCGGCTGGATGCCCCCGCACTGCAAGTGGACGTGGTCGACACCGTCGGAGCCGGCGATACTTTCGATGCGGGTTTCCTGCACCAGTGGCTGCGCAAGTCCTCGCTCGAAACATGTTTGGCTTTCGGCAATTGTGCGGCAGGTCTCTCCGTCACGCGCCCCGGCGGCACAGCGGCGTTTCGCGAAGCCGATTACCGGGCCGGCTTCTTTGCTCGTCACTGGCCGCAAGTCGTCTTGACGCAATAGCACGGCAGTTCGAGAGAGCGCGCGGCGAAAAATGCGCCGCGCGGGTCTCAACGAGAAAGGCATAGAGGTTTGCATTTCATGACGAAGCAAGTCCCGAGCGAACTCGGGATGCATCCAGCTGTTCAAGCGATGTGTCAGATCTTTCGCGACAATCGCGCGGGCAGTCTGCGTGGCATCTACTCCGTTTGCTCCGCGAATCAGTTGGTGCTCGAGGCAGCATTTGCGCAGGCGGCGAACGACGGCAGTCTGCTGCTGATTGAGGCCACGTGCAACCAGGTCAATCAGGATGGTGGTTACACGGGTCAGACTCCCGCGCAGTTTCGCGATTATGTTTATGAGCTCGCACGCTGCGCGGAGTTTCCTGCGGAGCGGCTGATTCTCGGCGGCGATCATCTGGGCCCCAATCCGTGGAGATCGTTGCCTGCCAAGCAGGCCATGGAGAAAGCCTCCGTGATGATTCAGGCGTTCGCGCACGCAGGCTTCACCAAGATTCATCTCGATGCCAGCATGCGCTGCGGCGACGATCCCAGCGTCTTGAGCGACAGCGTGATTGCCGAGCGTGCGGCGCACCTGTGCGAGCTTGCCGAGCGAGCAGCCGCGGAGACCTCGCAGCTTCCGGTCTACATCGTGGGAACAGAGGTTCCCACGCCAGGTGGTGCTCAGGGCGAGCTGGAAGTCGCGGTCACCAGCACGTCCAACGTGCGCCAGACACTCGATGTCCATCGTGAGGCGTTTGAGCGCCGCGGGCTGGGCTCCGCGTGGGAGCGCGTGATTGGCGTTGTGGTGCAGCCCGGGGTCGAGTTTGGGGATGAGAGCATCGCGGACTTTGCGCCAAAGGATGCGCAGTGGCTTTCGGAATGGATTCTCGAAGAAAAGAGGATCATCTTTGAAGCCCATTCGACCGACTATCAGACGGCGCACTCTCTCGAACAGCTCGTGCGCGGGCATTTTGCAATTCTCAAGGTTGGTCCGGAACTCACCTTTGCGCTGCGGGAGGCTGTGTTCGGCTTGGCCCGCGTAGAGGAGGAGTGGATTACCGGCATCCCGCGCTCTGACATTCGTGCTGTCATTGAACGCGTGATGCTTGAGCATCCTGAGCACTGGAAAAGCTATTACCGAGGCGATCCGCATCACCTGATGATCGCGAGGGCCTATAGTTTGAGCGATCGGATTCGCTACTACTGGCCCAATGCCGACATCGCCAATGCTCTTGCCGTGCTGACGAAAAATCTCCTCGATGAGCCCGCCCCACTTCCGCTCATCGCGCAATACTTGCCATTCGAGGCGCAAGCGGTTCGGCGCGGCGAAATCGTCAACGACCCGCGCGCGATCATGCGTCACCGCATACGGAGAACTCTGGCGCGCTATGCTCATGCCTGCGGCATTGCTGTCGGCCGTGCATAACACGCGTCGCAGCGCACACGGATGTGCGAAGTTACAGTGGAGAAATAGATGACGCATGCGAGCGGTCCTGTCGTCGACGATAAATTTGCCGAAATGGCAAGTGCGACAGCGTCAGTCGATCTGCGCCTGAGCGATTTTCATCCCCGTCCTGCGTTGATTACTCGCGAGCATCAGATCGAGTGCCCGCGCTTTCCGGCGATCGACTATCACAATCATCTGGACTCAATGAGCCGGAAGACGTGCTCGCCGTGATGGACCTGTGCGGCGTCGAGCACGTGGTGAATATCACCATGCAGGTTGGCCAGTCCGCGCTCGACATCATGGATCGCTATCACAGCAGCGCGCCCGGCCGCTTCTCCACGATCGGCTGGATGGACTGGAGCGGCGTCGAGCGCAGTGACTTTGTCGCGGTCACTCTCGGACCGCATCCATCGCATGGTGGAGCACGGCGCCTGCGGCATCAAATTCTGGAAGGATTTCGGCCTCACCGTGCGCGGCGCGGATGGCGAACTTGCTGCGGATCGACGACGAGCGATTTGCGCCGATCTTTGAGGAATGCGGCAGAATTGGGCTGCCGGTGATGTTTCATACCGCCGATCCCAGCGCGTTCTTCGATCCGCTCGATCCGGCCAACGAGCGCTTCGAAGAGCTTTCGGCGCATCCGGACTGGAGCTTCGCGTCGTCGCGTGTCTCCAAGCGCGCGCTTCTTGAGCAGCGCAACGAGTCATCGCGCGCCATCCACACACGACGTTTGTAGGCGCGCATTGCGCGGAGAGCAGCGAGGATCTGGCGTTTCTCGCCAGGCAACTCGACGCGCTTCCCAATCTGCTTGTCGACATCAGTGCGCGTGCTCTCAGAACTGGGTCGGCAGCCGTACGCGGCGCGCGCATTCTTTCTCCAATATGCGGATCGCATCTTGTTCGGAACGGACCTGCTGCCCGAGCGTAGAGATGTACCGGCTCTACTATCGTTTTCTCGAAACAGCGGATGAGTACTTCGAGTATCCATCGCACGCTTCACGGCAGGGGCGCTGGAACATCTACGGAATATTTCTTCCCGATGAGATACTTCGCAAGATTTATCGCGAAAATGCACTCAAGCTACTGCCGCATCTGCGATGATGTCGGCGCACGGCATCAGGACAATTACTCAGGAGCGTACCAATGAATGAGTTCGAATCGGGGTTGTGGAGCAGGCGGAAATTCATCCAGGTGAGCGCGTCCGCTGCGATGGCAGCAAGCGCGGCCGCACAAGCCGAGCAGCAAGCGAACCAGCCGCATCGCTCCATGATGGGCGTCGCATTTGAGCCGCGCGAGCCGCGCATCGCGATTGTCGGCACGGGTGGGCGGGGAACTTCTCTGCTGGGCGAGATCCTGGCAGCTGGCGGGCAAGTCGTCGCGCTCTGCGATGTGGTTCGCACCAAGGCAGAGGCAGCGGGAGCCCTTGTGACCAAAGCGGGGCAGCCACAGCCGCAGCTGTACACCGACGGCGATCACGATTACGAAAAGATGCTCGGCGGCGACGATATCGACCTCGTGATTGTTGCCACGCCATGGAACTGGCATGCACCCATGGCTCTCTATGCCATGCAACACGGCAAGCACGTCGCAATCGAAGTGCCCGGCGTCACCACCATCGAGGACTGCTGGGCCATCGTGAATACATCGGAGCGCACCGGCAAACACTGCATGATGCTGGAGAATTGCTGCTACGGCTACAACGAAACGCTGCTGCTGCGCATGGTCCATGCGGGCGTTCTCGGTGATCTGCTCTATGGCGAGGGCGCATACCTGCACGATCTGCGCGCAGGAGCTCTTCTCAAACGCGGGCGAGGGGCTGTGGCGAAGGACGGAACACACGCTGCGCAACGGCAATCTCTATCCCACGCACGGACTCGGCCCGGTGGCGAACTACATGGGCATCCAGCGCGGAGACCGCTTCGCATACATCGTATCCATGAGCACGCGGGAGCGCGGCTTTGATGCCAATATCGCAAGGACCATCTGAAGCCCGACGATCCGCGCATGCGCGAGCGCTACGTCGAGGGTGATATGAACACATCGCTCATCAAGACCGCGAATGGGCTGACGATCACGGTGAAGCACACGGTCTCCACGCCCCATCCCTATGACCGCATCAATCAGATTGCCGGGCACAAAGGGAATCTTTCAGGACTATCCGCCGCGCATCTATATCGACGGACAGAATGCGGATGAATCCTGGGAGCCGTTGGAAGAAGGTCCTCAGAACAAGTGGAAGCAGTACGAGTACCCACTGTGGACGCGCGAAGGCGATGCCGCTCGCAAAAATGGCGGCCACGGCGGCATGGATTACATCATGATCTATCGCCTGTTGCAATGCGTGCGAGAGGGCTTGCCGCCGGATATGGACGTCTATGACGCGGCTGCGTGGGCCTCGGTTGCGCCGCTCAGCGTGCAATCGGTGAAGGGTGGCAGTGCCCCCATCGATTTTCCAGACTTTACGCGGGGCGCCTGGAGCAAGCGCGGAATCTCTGCGATCGCTACGCTCGCATAGATTGCGCCGCAGCACACTTCACGGCAGCTGACGGGATGGAAGCATGACTTCCATCCCGCTTTTCTTGAGCGCCGTTGGCCGCAGCAAACCGGCCGATCAGATGCGGATATAGATCTTCTTGCGGTAGAGCCAGTACAGCATCAGCCAGTAGATAAGCATCACGGCGATACCGAGCAGTAGAGGCTCGAGGCCCGAGCCAAGAATCTGGAATGGCTTGTAACCGAGATCGGTGTGCAGCGAGCTGATGATGAAGTCCTCGCACAAGTGCGCAATGAGATAGGCGGCCATTGAGTTGACGCCGACCACCACCAGCGGCAACGCCCAGCGGCGATAACCTTTCGCGTCGATGATCCACGCGAATGCCGTGAGAAAGAAGAAGCACATTCCGCCGCTGAACAGTGTCCAGCTTGGCGTCCAGATGCGCTTGACGATGGGGCAAATGCCGGTGAAGTGCAGCACCAGCGCGAGCGCCGCGAGACCCACGCCCGCGAGCAGGAACTTCCTGAACGGAATCTTCCCCGGAAATTCGCGATACCAGCGGCCCGCAAACAGCCCCAGCAGCATCGTGCCCAGCGTGGGAATGAAGCTTAATGTGAGATAGCCGCCGTCATTGAATGCGAAGCGCGCCTCGCGCGGAAACAGATTCAGGAACCACACGTCGAAGGCCTGGCCCAGGTTGCTGTTCTTGTTCCAGTGAGAGGCGAAGCCTGTGAAGTTGTGGTGCCAGTCCGCAGGAACGCCGACGGCCGCGTAGTTGAATGCCGGGCCCGGCGCGGGATACAAGGCCCACGCCAGCCAATAGGCAGCGAGAATGGAACCGAACGCGATCCATTGCCAGCGCGGGCGGCAGAAGTGCAGCAGGAAGGCAAAGGTATAGCCTAGCCCGATCTGCGTTAGGGTGTCTTCAAAGGTGAAGTAGGTGATGGGGCGCCCGATCGACCGCAGGAAAATCCCGATTACGATCAGGAGCAGGGAACGCCACAGGGCATGGCCGAGCTGTCTCGCGAACGACTCGCCTTTGCGGAATCGCGATGCGATGGAGTAGGGCAGCGCCACCCCCACCAGAAAGGTGAAGGAAGGCTGGATCATGTCGTGCAGGCCCATGCCGGACCACTCGACGTGCGTCTGGTTGAAGGCCAGTACGCGCCAGAACAGGCTGTCGGGGAAGGCGCGATACACCGCAGCGAAGCGCATCACCTCGCCCATCATCAGCAGCATCACCAGTCCGCGGTACGCGTCGACGGCAACATTTCGGGGAATGGGCTTCTCTGCGGCTTTCAGGGGAGTGCGGTTGCCCTGGGGTTCCCGCGCCGGCTCCGGCCTGTCTATTTCCACCGCCGCTGTTCCTGCCATACCTGACCTCGCGTCCTGATATTCCGTTGATAGATATCTCGCTGGCTGGCGCTTCGCATGCTCAGAGCGTGGAGCAGTTCCGCCTTCGAGCACTCCGAATGCTTTCGCGCTATGCCGAATTCTTTCTAATTTCTGCGTCGGCTTGTCGAATTGTCAAGCTATAAATGAATGAGCAGTACTCAGGAGCTCTCGCGCGGCTTCTCAATGCGCGTAGGACCTCAATGCGGTGGCGCTGGCACGTCCGCGCATTGGCCGGCACCAAGCGCCCCTGCGCAATATCGATGCGCAACACGATGCCTCGGCAGCAAATGAGCGTGCGGTTCGCGATGGAGAGAAAGCCATGCATCCAGCGGTGACGATTTGTGCGCTTGCACTGATGGGCCTCGGAGTGCCAGCGGCAGCGCAGGACACTATGTTTGAGAGCGCACGGGCGCCGGAAGACATGGTACTGAGCGCGGACCCCAATTCCTCGTTCTGGCACGCAGCGCGCCCTATCTACATCGACAAGGGGAAGTATGGCGAGCCGCATGACCTCTATCGCACCGAGATCCGTTCGCGATGGACAAAGCACAACCTCTACCTTCTCTTCATCTGCCCCTATGAGACTCTCCACCTCAAGCCGACGCCCGAGACCACGCAGGAAACCTATGCGCTGTGGAACTGGGATGTGGCGGAGGCCTTTATCGGCTCGGACTTCGCGACGATCCAGCGCTACAAGGAGTTTGAAATCTCTCCCCAGGGCGAGTGGGTCGACCTGGATATCGACCTGACCAGTCCCCATCACGAAGACGGCTGGAAGTGGAATTCGGGCTTCACCGTCGCAGCACGCATCGATGCTGCGGCAAAGGTCTGGTACGGAGCGATGAGCATCCCATTCTCCGCTCTCCAAAGCCAGGCCCCCGCAGCAGGGCAAACGCTGCGGATCAATCTATTTCGCAGCCAGGGAGCCGAGCCCGACCGCGTTCAGTTGGCGTGGCAGCCGCCCATGAGCGAGACCTTTCACGTCCCTGGGAAATTCGGCCTGCTGCGCCTGACCGATCCCGGCAACTAACCGGCATTCCAGCACCTCAGCTGAATCTCGGTCCGCCAATGGGCTATCGAAACGGCTTCCAATAGGAGCGCCGGGACCAAGTTACCCCAGGCCCGTGCTCCATTTTGCTTCTTTTTGTCTGGACAAACGAAAGTAAACGATATACAAAGAAAATCCAATAGTGCCTCTTTGCTGCAATTCTAGCGGCGGCTCACTCGGCCCGCTGGGTGCTCCATGGCAGTCCACAGAATCACGCATCAGAACAGATTCGGAGATAGCTCCATGCGGCGCAGGGATTTTCTAAAAAGCAGCGCGGCGCTGGCCGGCGGCCTCAACCTTGCTGCCGGACAGGCGCACGCCATGGTTCGCGCGCATGATTGGGACAAATATGATTTTGGCTCCGGCCCCGCGGTAGCGGACCGTCTCAATCAGGGGCCCTTCCCTCAATATCCTCCGGATGCAGCGATCCCCACCGACGACGTCGTCATGGCGACCTCTCCGTCAGACGACGCCGCGCCCAGCTACGGCAAAGGGCTCGTTACCTATATCACCGCGGATATGGGCACCGAGGAGATCAAGTCTGACAATGTGTCGCGGGAGATTGAAGACCTCATCCGATTTCCTCTCGGGCAGGTGCTCTACGTGCGGCCCACGTGGCGCGAAGTCCAGCCTCGTCCGGGCCGCATCGAGCTGCCGGACTACCTGAAGCTGGTCTTCCAACTGGCCGCGAAATACAACAAGCGCGTGGGCCTGCGCGTGCAGATGAGCGCTCCCGACTACACGCGCGAACCCGCGCTCCCTGATTTTGTTCTCGACCGCGTACCGAAAGTCGACCTGCTTCTGAACACGACCGACAAGGAAGATCAGGCGGTGGCCCAACGGTTTCTCAAGAATCCGAACGCCCGCTATCAGCCTCGCTTCGACGATTCCTTCTTTCAGCAGGCCTTCGGCGATCTGGTCGGCAATCTCGCCGCGGATTTCAACGGCAATCCCTCGATCGAGTTCATCGATACGTTCATGTACGGCTTCTGGGGTGAGGGACACACCTGGCCCTTCAGCAACAATCCATTTCCTGACTATCAAACCGCGGAGCGTACCTGGATCAGGATGCTCGAGGTGCAGTTGGAGCACTTCAGCAAGACTCCATTGCTCACCAACACGCAGCCGGATTTCAGCCGCGTGGGCAACTCCGAGATGCTCGACCGCACGGTGCGCAGCAACAACTGGATTCGCAGCGACACCATTTACATCGAGAACGAACAGATCGAAGCGCTGAGCAATCGTCCGCCGTGGATCGCGGCGCTGCTTGAGCAGGGCCTCCCCGGCAAGCCGCCCACTGCGGCGACATCGCCGGACGACATCTCTCCAACCGAAAACATGATTGCGCATGTCATGGACATCGGCGCGAATTACTGGTCACTCTGGAATTTTCACCAGATCAGCGCCCGGAACCTGGCCAGCTATTACGAGGCGTACCCGGATGCTTTCAATCGCATCCATCGCCGCATCGGGTATCGTGTGCGGCCCTCGTTCATCTGGAGCTACGCGGATGACAGCTCTACGGGCCTGATCATCGGCTTCGCCAATGACGGCATTGCCGGCGTGCCGGGCGTGTTGCGTGTCAGCGTCGAGAGCCCGGAGGGAGCGCTGCTCAAGAGCGGATGCCTCGATGCCGGCTACCCGCTGCCGGGCAAGATCCGTCAGGCGCAGTTCGTGCTGCCCAGGGGAACAAAATGGCAGGGCCTCAAGATCAAGGCAGAGATTGAGGTGAAGGGCATGCGTTATCCGGTGCCGTGGGCCTGCCGCCAGAAGCTCAATGATGACGGCTCGCTCACGCTGCGGCGCAATCTTCATGACGAAGTCTAGGCGCACGCAAGCAGGCTGGCGCATGCCAAGGCGCGATGGGAAGAAGGGCGTCTGGTCTTGGCAGGTGCACGCGCATCCCGATGTGGTTTGGCGTATTCATGACGCGGGCGGTCGGACTGAAAATGCTCAGTGAACGTTCGAGTGCGGGATAATCACCATCGCGCACGTTCCCATTCCGGGGGCGGTCTCAAAACGTACATCGCCGTGCTGCGAGGCGGCGCGCTCGCGCATGCCCAGCAGCCCAAGCGACGAGGGCCGGGTCACCACATCCGAGGTCATGCCCACACCGTCATCCTTCACCTCCAGCATAAAGGCCGTGTCATCGTCCAGGAATCGCACCTGCACAGCCCTCGCCTGTGCATGGCTCGCGACATTGGCGAGCAGTTCCTGAAAAATGCGGAAGAAAGTGATGGATACTTCCTTGTCGAGGCGTCCGTTTGAACGAGGCAGATCGAGGTCCATGCGGATGCCGGACCGCTCCTGGAAACGCCGTGATTCATCGCGGACCGCGTCGAACAGTCCCAAATGATCGAGAGCGGCGGGGCGCAGCTCGGCCGTAATCCGCTCCACAGATCCGATGGCCCGATCGGCGAGCTGCTCAGCTTCGGTGATTCGCTTGCGCAAGAGCGCCAGAGCTCCGGCATCGAGTTCGTGTATAAGCCGGGTTTGCAGCCAATGTAGATCCATCTTGAGCCCCGTGACTTCCTGGCCAAGCTCGTCGTGGATCTCGCGGGAAATACGAACGCGCTCCTCCTCGCGCACCGATTGCAGATACGCCGTCAGCTTGCGCAATTGATCGCGCGACCGGCCCAGCGCGGTGACAATTTCGTGCCGCTCGATGGCATAGCGGATCACGCGGTCGAGCAGCGGCCCCCGCATGTGTTTCTTGATCAGATAATCTTGCGCTCCCCACTGAATCGCCTGCACGCCGATGGACATGTCTTCAAGCCCGGTGAGCACCAGAATCGGAAAGTCGCACGCGCGCCGGCAAAGCTCGGTGAGCGTTGCCAGACCCTGCGAATCGGGCAGGCCAAGATCAAGCAGAGTCACGTTGAAGGCGCCCGTCTTGATGGCATCCAGTCCCTGTGCCAGTGATTCTGCATGTGTCAGCTCGTATTTGAACTCGGTGATTTCAGCCAGCGACTCCTTCAGCAGGAACGCATCCGTTGCGCTGTCTTCGATCAGGAGAATTCGAATTGTGTCGGGCAGATTCATCGTTTGTCCGGTGGAAGAACGGCAACGCAGAACCAAAATTCATTGATCGACCGCACTACCTCTACAAACCTTTCAAAGTTCACCGGCTTGGGAATGTAGCAGTTGGCGTGGAGGCCGTAGGATTTCGCCACATCCTCTTCCGACTGTGAAGTGGTGAGGATAACCACCGGAATCTTCTTGAAGTCTTCGTCGTTCTTGATCTCCTCGAGCACTTCTCGCCCGCTCTTTTTCGGCAGATTGAGATCGAGGATGATCACGCTCGGCCGGCGTGCATTGGCATACGGGCCCTCGCGCCGCAGATATTGCATAGCTGCTACGCCATCCTCCACGCAATGCAGCGGGTTCAGCACCTTGTTGAACGCCAGCGCCTCGCGCGTCATCAGCACATCGGTCGGGCTATCCTCAACGAGCAGGATCTCGGGCAGATTGCCGCAGGGGTTATCGCTCATCCTCAAGTCTCCAATCGCTTGCTTCGCCGCCGCGCAGCGTTTATGCCGCCCGCAGATTGAAACTGAACCGCGAGCCCTTCCCCGGTTCCGATTCCACCTGGATGCGCCCTCCGTGGTGCTCCACGATCCGCTTGCAGAGTGCCAGGCCAATTCCCGTCCCCGGATACTCCTTGCGCGTATGGAGCCGCTGAAAAATCGTAAAGATGCGTTCGAAGTATTGCGGCTCAATCCCAATGCCGTTGTCCTCGACGGAGATGAGCCAGTCATCCCCGCTGCGCGTGGCGCCCACATGCACTTTGCCTGGCCGCTCCTTGCTGCGGAACTTGATCGCGTTGCCGATCAGGTTCTGAAACAGCATCGCGAGATGGCCCGGCATGCCCATTACCGAGGGAAGCTGGTCGCGGCTTACCTCGATTCCCGTCTCGCTCACCGCGGTGGAAAGATTGCGCAGCGCGACGTCCAGTGCCACGCCGCAATCGGCTGGGCGCAGCGGGTTGGCCACGCGGCTCACGCGCGAGTAACTCAGCAGGTCTTCAATCAACGCCTGCATGCGCGACGTGCCGTCCACAGCATGGGCAATAAACTCATCGGCGCGCGCATCGAGCTGCGCCTGATAGCGCTGCTGCAGCAGCTGCACGCAGCCCGACACCGCGCGCAGCGGCTCCTGCAGATCGTGCGAGGCCACATAGGCAAATTGCTCAAGGTCCCGATTGGAGCGGCCCAGTTCCTCGGTCTTTTCGCGAAGCGCGTCCTCACTCTGTTTACGCAAAGAAATATCCACGATGGAAGCAAGCGTCAGCGTTCCTTCCATCGTCTCCACCGGGCTCAGCCCGATCTCGAGCGGCACTTCGCTGCCGTCTTTGCGCATGCCAAAGAGTTCGCGGTCGGCTCCCATCGCACGGTTTTGCGGGTTGCGGAAGAATGCGGCAATAAAACCCGGATGCGCGGCGCGAAATCGCTCCGGGATGAGCAGATCAATGGTTTGGCCGGCGAGCTCTTCGCGCGGATAGCCGAACATCTCCTCCGTCTTGCGATTCACGAGCACAATCCGCCCCTCCCGATCAGCAACGATGATCGAGTTCGGCGCCGACTCTACGACCAGTCGGAACCGCTCCTCCGCCATGCGGCGTTCCGTAATGTCGCGCGCAATCTTCGACGCGCCAATGACGCGCCCCTCGGCGTCACAGATCGGCGACACCGTGAGCGACACCGCAACCCGATGCCCATCTTTGTGGATGCGTGTTGTCTCGAAGTGATCGACCGATTCGCCCTTCTTCAACTGTCCCACGATGTAGTCTTCGTCCGCCCGCAGCTCTTCAGGAATGAGTAGGCTGATAGGGCGGCCTACAATCGCTTCCGCGGCGTAGCCAAAGATGCGTTCCGCGCCGCGATTCCAGGAGAGAATCGTGCCGTCCAGCCGCTTGGCCAGAATCGCATCGTCAGAGGACTCGACGATCGAAGCCAGCAGCGCTGCTTTCTGCTCGGCCTCGCGCCTCGCTTCAGCATCACGCCGTTCGCTCTCGTCGAGTGCCTGCTCTGTTCGCCTGCGCAGAAACACGAGCGCCGCCGTGAACCACAGCACCACAACGGTGATGATGCGGTTGGCGATGCCCATCCATGTGGGCACATCACTTTCGGCCTTGACGAAATATCCGACCACCGTCAGCAACGTAGCCACCGTGGCAAAAAGAAACGCCGTCTGCGGCCGCGCAAACCACAGGCTGCAGAAAATCAGCGGCACATACACAACACCCGCCGCTACTCCGCGCGGCGTGCCGATGTCCACCATCAGCACCACAAAGCACAGTGCCACCGGAACCCACAGCGGAACACGCGCGCCGTGCGCCTCGCGCGGCTGCGATGCGGACGGCCACACCAGCGCCATCAGACCCAGTCCCAGAGCGATGAACCCGACGGAAGTCGGCACCGACATCTGCGTGATAGCTGCCCCAGCTATACGCCAGACCCACCGACTGCATATGACCGAGCAGGCCCTCCGCGCCCATCGAGAAAACTAGAAAACCGAGCAGCTCAACCGCCGCGACGCGCCAGCTCTCACGCAATCTGCGTGCCGTGCAGCAGAGCAGCGCCGCTGTTGCAAGCACAAAGGCCACTGCGGTATTCGGTGCCATGCGTCCCGGATACGGAATACCCGGCGTGTAGAAATCTTTCACGCACAGCTGGTCGATGCCCGCGTTGATACCGGTCAGATACTCGAACATCGAAGCCAGACCGAGAACCATGACCAGGCCGCAGAGAGCCATTACGGCGCGGTCGCGGTGTCTGAGCGCGGCCATCAGCGCGACGCCAGACCCCAGAAATTCCAGAGCGGTGTTGAACTTCAAATAGAAGACTCCGGGGAAGAGACGATTGAGCCACAACGCATGGGTCAGCCATGCGCCAATCATCGCCACACTTAGCAGAATCACGCAGGCGGACGAACCGGCAACCCACCGGCCGGAAACAGCGCCCAACGACACGTCCTCCGTCCTGTCACGCTCCGGCCCAGGCATATGTCCCTATCCCGCTGCTTCTCAAGCTATCGGGCACACCGCCTTCGCGGACAGCAAGCGGGCCGGTCGCGCGTTGCACAACCCTCAATTTGGGAAGCTTCCCCGCGGCATTCCGCAATTTGAACTGACTTTGATGTGCCCGCTTGGTCTCCGAGACTCCCCAGGGCTGCGTTGCCGCGATGTGAGCCAGGCGGCGATGTGGCCGCTTTGCACATCTCCCGCGCAGCCTTGGTCTGAGAACTCAAGCACGCTAGTCGAGTCCACGCCTGGCATCCCGTACTTGCGCTGCGGAGACTGCACGATCGACAGTGCTCCGCATGTCCGACGTGCGAGTACCTGCCGCCAGCACTTGCGCAGGGCTATTCGCGGCTGTTAGCGGCCACTCGTACCCATCCCGGCGGATGATCGGTAACGAGACACCGCATTACCATTAATTTTCGTTCGCGAAGTTACAAAAGATCATGATGATGTGCGCTCAAGGGGTTGGCTCCGCAGTGTTGCGGCAGTATAGTCAGGTAAATCACGGTGACGCATGGAAACGCTCCTCCGAATGCCCGACGTTCGCAAGTCCGACTATCTGGCCACGCCAGAAAATGAACCGCGTAACATCTCCGATCTCGGCGTTCGTGAGTCGATCCTCGAAGACATCGCGGTCAAGATCCTCTATTCCTCCGGTCCGTTCTCGGTTCTCGACCTGGCAGCACGCGCTTGCGTCAGCTACGAAGTAGCCTCCGACCTCTTCACCCGCCTCCGCGCCAAGCTGCTGTGCGAAGTCACCGGAATGAGCGGCAACGTCCCATTTCTCGCCATCACCTCACAGGGCCGCGCCCGCGCCATTGAGCTGTTTACGCACAGCCAGTATGCCGGTCCAGCGCCGGTTTCGCTGGCCAGCTATGTCGACCAGATCCGCAAGCAGAGCGCCCGCAATGTCGAGATTCATCCGCCCGCGGTCGAGCGTGCCTTTGCGCACCTCGTCATGGATGCGAAGAAGCTCACTCAGTTCGGCACCGCGCTTAACTCAGGCTCCGCGGTGTTTCTCTACGGCCCTCCCGGCGTGGGCAAAACCGCCGTCGCCGAGACTCTTTCGCGCGTGCTCGCCGAGGACTCCGTCTGGCTGCCTTACGCCATCGAAGTCGATGCGCAGATCATCACCGTCTACGATCCGGCCATCCATCGCCGCATGCACGAGCTCGAGCCCGACCATCGCGATCTGCGCTGGGTGCGCTGCCACCGACCCACAGTGATGGTGGGTGGCGAGCTCACCGCAGAGATGCTCGACCTGCAGTTCAACCCCATCACGAAGTTCTACGTCGGCCCCATGCAGATGAAGGCCAACAACGGCGTGCTCATCGTGGACGATCTCGGCCGTCAGCGCATCCGTGCTGACGAGCTGCTCAATCGCTGGGTCGTGCCGCTCGATCGCGGCATCGAATTCCTCACGCTGGCCGGCGGTCGCAAAATCGAAATCCCTTTCGACATGCTCGTCGTGTTTGCTTCGAACCTCGACCCGGCCGACCTGCTCGATCAGGCCTTTCAGCGCCGCATTCAAACCAAGATCCGCATCGGCGCCGTCACCGACGACCAGTTCTGCGAGATCTTCCGCCGCGTCGCCAGCAGCCACAGTCTGAATGCGGAAGATGATCTGCTCAAGGAACTGATTAAGGTCATTCGTGAGGATTTGAAACAGGAACTGCGCGGCTGTCAGCCCCGCGATCTGGTCAACCAGATCTGCTGGGCCGCCAAGTACGAAGGCCGTCCGCCGCGCCTCGACCACGAATCGATCATGTGCGCGGTCGACGCCTACTTCCTGTCCAAGTCCGAATAGCGTGCGGCAATAGCAAAGCGGCGCAGCCCTCGGGGTTGCGCCGCTTTTGTTTGCTCCGGCGCGGTCTAAAAGAGATTCCACAGCGACTGGTTATAGACCTCGTGGTGATACTGCACTTCGGAGGCCTTCACAAACGTGCCCAGCTCCTGGGGCAGCGGTCGGCCGAGGCCTGTTTCAGGTCCACGTAGCGGCCCTGCACATCGGCGCTCAGAATCTTGCCAATCCACTCCGACGACTTGAAGTCGCTGATCGCCGCCTGAATGTGATCGGGCAGGTAGCGCTGCGCCTGGCGCAGATTGTCGATCTTCGCCGTTGTGCCATCGATGCCCGTCTTGAAGATGGAGTAGAGCACCAGATAAGGGTTCGCGTCCGGCGCCACCGAGCGC
This sequence comes from uncultured Acidobacteriaceae bacterium, assembly GCA_963783925.1. GTDB lineage: Bacteria > Acidobacteriota > Terriglobia > Terriglobales > Acidobacteriaceae > Telmatobacter. Next base: position 53,500 of record CAWAPM010000003.1, read on the forward strand.
ACTTCCACGCGCATCGAGCGCGAGTTGCCAATGGGCACGCGCACCATGGAGCCGCGGTCCGTCGCCGACGCCTTGATTTGGTTCGGCGCTTCAAAATGCGGATCGAGCCGCCGATACGCGTTCACGCTGGGGTTCAGGACCAGGCAGATGTCCAGCGCATGAGTCAGGATGCGGTCGATGAACTCCCAGCCCATGCTGGAAAGCTTCTCCTGTCCCTTTTCATCCCAGAACAGATTCGTCTTGCCCTTCGACACCGATACGTTGGTGTGCATGCCGCTGCCGTTCACGCCCACCACCGGCTTGGGCAAAAAGCTCGCCGTGTAACCCATGTTGTTGGCAATTTGCCGGCACAGCAGCTTGTAAAGCTGAATCTGATCGGCGGCCGCCACCACTTCGCCGTAGCCGTAGTTGATCTCGAACTGGCTCGGCGCAACCTCGGGGTGGTCTTTCTCATTCTGGAAGCCCATCGCCCGTTGCACTTCCGCAGCGGTGTCAATAAACTGTCGCAGCGGATCGAGCGGCAGCACATGATAGTAGCCACCGGTGTTGATGAACTCGAACTTGCCGGCCTCGTGAAACTTCCGCTCCGCGTCCCGCCCCGCAAACAGAAATCCTTCAATCTCGTTGGCCGCGTTCAGCGTGTAGCCCTTCGACTTGTGCAGCCCGTCGGAATACTGCTTCAGCACGCCGCGCAAATCGCCTGAGTAGGGCGTGCCGTCCTTGTCGATGACCGTGCCGAACACCAGCACCTTGCCGTTGCCAAACACGTCCGCCGGCACCCAGTAGAAGGCGCTCCAGTCGATGCCGAGGCGCAGGTCGCTTTCCTTCTGCGCGGTAAAGCCGCGGATCGACGAGCCGTCGAAGGTCAGGTTTTCGTAGGCGCCGAGCAGGAACTTCTTGTCGTAGTCCAGCAAGTGCAGCCGCCCCTCAAGATCGCTGAACAGCACCGTCACGGCCTTGATGTGCTTCTGGTCTTTGAGATACTTCAGGCGCTTCTCGCGAATCTCGTCGATCGGGACCCGGTTGATGCGGTCTGCCTTCGCCTGCAGGTTGAGTTCTTCAAGCTCATCATAGGAAAGGGCGAGAAAATTTCGATAGTCAGTGGACATGGGGCTCCTCGGGACGCGCGAAATTCTGCGGTATGCACCGAATCTACCAAACCGGTCCAAAGGGGCGCAAACAGACGCACGAAAGCGGGAAGAGCTATTTGGCCCTCCCGCTTTCCCGCCGAATGCTGCTATCGTGCCGCCGTTACGGCTTGGGCACGCTGTTGATCGTCTTCAGAATCTGCGACACGATCTGGTAGGGATCGGCCTCGGAGTTCGGACGCCGGTCTTCCAGGTAGCCCTTGTAGCCATGCTTGATAAAGTTCACGGGCATGCGGATCGAAGCGCCGCGATCCGAAAGGCCGTAGCTGAACTTGTGGATCGACTGGGTCTCGTGGTGGCCGGTCAGGCGCATTTCGTTGTCCGGGCCATACACCGCGATGTGCGCTTCCTTGTTCTTGTCGAACGCGCCCATCAGCGTCTCGAAGTACTCCTTGCCGCCGGTTTCGCGAATGTACTTGGTGGAGAAGTTGGTGTGCATGCCAGAGCCGTTCCAGTCGCCCTTGATCGGCTTGCAGTGCCACATCACGTCCACTTCGTACTTCTCGCACAGGCGCATCATCAGGAAGCGCGCCGTCCACACATCGTCCGCCGCCTTGGCCGAGCCCTTGGCGAAGATCTGGAACTCCCACTGGCCCTTGGCCACTTCGGCGTTGATGCCCTCGTGGTTGATGCCGGCTGCGAGGCAAAGCTCCAGGTGCTCTTCCACAATGGTGCGCGCCATTGTGCCCATGTACTTGTAGCCCGACGCCGCAATAGTAGGGGCCCTGCGGACCGGGGAAGCCGTCCTTGGGGAAGCCCAGCGGACGTCCATCCTTGTAAAGGAAGTACTCCTGCTCAAAGCCGACCCATAGATCGGGATCGTTCTCGATGGTCGCGCGCATGTTGGTCACGTGCGCCGTGCCATCCGGGTGCATTACCTCGCTCAGGACAATGAAAGCGTCCTTGCGGCTCGCGTCCGGATAGAGCGCCACCGGCTTCAGAATGCAGTCGGAGCTTTTGCCCTCGGCCTGCATGGTCGAGCTGCCGTCAAAGCCCCAAAGCGGCATGTCGTCCAGTGTCGGCGGCTTATCGAAACTCTTCATGGTCGTTTTGCCGCGCAGTTCAGGGACTGGCTTCTTGCCGTCGAGCCAGATGTACTCAAGTTTGTACTTAGCCATGGATCTCCTTCAGGCTGATTGGATGATTGGTCTGCTAGGAAATCCTAGGTCCTGAGCCGTAAAGATGCCGTGAAGATTGGCCCGGCGAAGGTGAGGAAATCTCTGCTCAGTGCCGGTGCGCCAGCAGGACCATGATGATGAGAACCGCAACCGGGATCAGGGCCAGCGCGCCGATGTACAGAATCTGGCGCGACAGATGCGATTTGCGCTTCTGCCAGTTGCGCAGCTCGTCGCGTTCCTCCACGCCCACCATGTCCAGATGTTCGAGATCGTGCTTGAAATCCCGGGCATTGGCATAGCGGTTGTGCGGGTCGCGCTCCAGGGCCCTGTAGAGAACCTCCTGCAACTGCGGCGACAGGCCGGGGTTGGCCACCGTGGGCGGCGTGGGATGGTTCAGCAGCCGGTCGTTCATCACTGCCATCGGCGATTCGCCTTTGAAGGGCAGCGTGCCCGTCAGCATCTCGTAGAGAATCACGCCCAGTGCGTAGATGTCCGCGCGTCCGTCGCCGCGTTTGCCCTTCACCTGTTCGGGAGAGATGTAGTCCGCCGTGCCCATCGTCGCGGTAAAGTTCGCATAGGTCAGCCGCCGGGACGCTGCGTCGCCGGCGATGCCAAAGTCGATTAGCTTGATGTGGTCATGATCGTCGACCATAATGTTTTCCGGCTTCAGATCGCGGTGCACCACGCCGTTCTCGTGGATGTACTCAAGCGCATCCAGAACCGCAATGGCGATGCGGATGGCGCGGTCCTGGGGGATGCGGCCCTCGTGCAGGATCTGCCGCAGCAGTCTGCCCTCGCACCACTCCATCACCATGTAAATGCGCGAGCGTTTTTCGCCGCCGTAGACCCGCATCACATTGGGGTGGTGCAGCCGCTCGCCGATGTCCGCCTCGCGCTGAAAGCGATCGAAGAGAATCGGGTCGGCTTCCATGTCGGGGTGAGGAATCTTCAGCGCGACCTGTTTGTTGTCGCGCACATCCACTGCGCGAAACACCGTTGCCATGCCGCTGCGCGCCACCGGCTCTTCCACGCGATAGGAATCGATCTGCGTGCCCGGTTCAATCGTGTCAAGAAATCCCATCGTACCCCTGACTTTGCAAGCTGCTTCCTTCTACTCTACCGGGGAATCCTCAAGCATTTGCAAGACTTCCATAAGGCTTTTCCGAGTTTGCTGCGCGGCTCTCAGGCGGGCAGCCGGTAGGGTCTCCCACGATACATGCCCACCTGCTCCACCGATCGCACCCGGATCACCTGCGCGGTGGTGTTGTCGTTGCCGTCAATCTCGACCGCCTTGGCCACCAGCTCGTGCGCAATCTCGTCCACCGGCCTGTTCTGTGAGGCTATCTGCGCAATCGCCGCCGTGGCCATCTCGTCGTGCAGTCCGTCCGTGCACAGCACCAGCACGTCGCCCGGGTGCAGCGTCACCGCCGTCGTGTCCGCGGCCACAAACATCTCCGGCCCCAGAGAGCGGATCAGAACATGCCGCGACTCGGACTCCGCAATATCGCCGGCGGAGATCAGCCCCAGCTTGCGCTGCTCGTTCACCCAGGTATGGTCCTGCGTAATCTGCTTGGCATGCCCGTCGCGCACCAGGTAGCAGCGCGAGTCGCCCACATGCGACACTATCGCCTGATCGTGGCGCAGCGCGCAGGCCACCACCGTGGTCGCCATCTTTTTGCCGCGAAACTCGGGAGCCAGCGTGCGATCGTGCACCGCCGCATTGGCAAAAGCAATCAGCCGGGGCAGCAGGCTGATCAGCATCGAACCCGCCTGCGCCTTGGCAAACTCCTCTGTCAGCACAGAGACGGCCGTCGCCGAGGCCACCTCGCCCAGGTCCATTCCGCCCACACCGTCGGCCACTGCAAAGAGATACCCGTGGGACCGGGCCTGCTGGCGCGAGGCCGGGATAAACGATCCCATCGAGTCCTCATTGTTCGTGCGGATTTTTCCTGGATCGCTTGCCTGGCCGAATTGAATGTCTAACATGGACGCCGCTGCCTGGGGGTGTGTCGCGTTGCCGCGAGAAATTGTCCTCGTTCTGCTTTCGGGCTAAGGGTAGAAAAACGCTGCTGGGTGGTGTCTCCGTCGAGGACAATCTTCAGGTCTTCGAGCGGAGACACCACCCAGCGTCTTAGTTGCGTTGAGAAGAACGTCTAGCTTACGGCGTTCTTCGACTCCAGCAGGACCGATTTCCCCTTCGCCTTGGATGAGCGCAGGAAGTAGATGGCGCCGTAAAGGCCCCAGGCGCCGGAAATGCCCAGTGCGGTCAGCGGTTCCATCTTCGTGCCAAGGTTAAAGAACGGTCCGGCCACATAAAAAGCCATGCAGACCAGGTTGGCGATCAGGCCGAAGCCCGGGATAAGCAAATGCTTCACAAAGTTGTAGTCGGGACGCTTGTGGAAGGCCACGATGCAGAGGAAGCAGCTCAGTGCGTACAGAATAAATGTGCCGAAGTTGGACGTGAGCGTGATGGTCAGCAGCGAGTTGGGAAGCGCCGCCAGCCTGTCGTGCGAGAGATAGCCGAAGCTGGAGAACAGCCCGTGCGGCAGCGCGGCAATGGTGGCATCCGTCGGGGCCGCAGCGTCGCCGAAGACCAGCGAAACAGCGACCACGCCGATGACCGCCGAGATCACAGCCAGCGTCCAGATAGCCTTGCGCGGGGAGAGCGACTCGGAGTGCAGAATGCCGAAGTGCTCCGGCGCCTCGTCGTCCTTGCCCATCGCGTAAGTCACGCGGGCCCCTGTGTTCATGCAGCTCAGCGTGGTGCCGATAAGCGCCAGGAACACCGTTACCGCCTCAGCCAGCATGAAGTACTTGCCGTGCCCCTGGCCCAGCAGCGCATCGCCGACCATGATCATCATGTCGCCGATGGGTGCCGCGGAGCCCGATGCGCTGGCCATCGTATACCCCGAATTGAGGAAGTAGTTCGCCGCGAAGTACTCAATCAGATAGCAGATCAATCCCTGAATCAGCAGCGACGCGATGACCGCGATCGGTATGTGTTTGGTCGGGTTTTTCGCTTCGCCGCCCATCGAGGTCACAGATTCGAAGCCGACCAGGATCAGAATCGCAACGGTGGCCTGAATGAACATGTAACTGATCTTGTGCGCCGAGACGACCGAGGCAGCGCTGGTGTGCGTCAGGAAACCGCCATTCGCATCGCGCTCGGGATAGGTGACCACGAAGGGAACCGGCTTGCCCGCCGAATCCAGCAGCGGCAGCGGAGCGCCGCTCGCATCGCGCATCGTCGTGCCGTCCTTGGCCGTGGCGAACTGATAGGTGTAGGTCGACAGCGTCTGGCTGTCGTACTGGAAGCCCGCCGAGCCCGAAGGGTGGTTGGCGCGATAGCCCAGAGCCAGCACGCTGAAGACCACCAGCGCCGAGATCTGCACCACGTTGATGGCGAGATTTACAGCCGTCGAAGCACCCGCGCCCTTCGATGCGATCCACGCCACAAAGAAGGAGAACACCACGGCCACCAGCGCCATGAACACCGGGCCCGGGTTCGAACCGCTCATCACGTTGGGCCACAGAAAGCCAACGATATACCCGCAGAAGATGCCGGTGGTTGCAACCATCACGCCGGGGTAAACCCAGTAGTAGAGGTGCGAGCCCCAGCCGACGATGAACTTGGCCACGCGCGCATACTTGAAGGCCTTGTCCTTCGACAACATTGCCTGCTCGGCGTAGTAGTAGCTCGAGCCGGTACCCGGGTAGAGCTTCGAAATCTCGGCATAGGCCACGGCGGTTGCCAGACAAAGCACCAACGCGGCGAAGATGCCCAGCCACATGGCCGGAGCGGTGGAGGGTTGACCAGCGACGCCCGTGTTCGCCTGGATGGCGAAAGTGAGCCAAAGGAAGGCGCCAGGTGCAATCAGCGCCATTGCGTTGCTGGTCAGCCCGGTTAACCCGAGCGTGGCCTGCATCTGCGGTGCTTTCTGTTCTGCCATGTGCATTCTCCTGGAAAGTGTGAGGTGCGCGACGCCCGGGTGTGTTCCCGGGATATTCTTTTTGGCTCGCTCGTCCTGGTAATCTTTACGGTCCGATGCGGCGATGATTTCCGAATACCGACTAAGCTAGCGGGGGGCCGATAAAGAAGAAATGAAGAACTTCGGCGCTTGCCGGTCCGGTGTCCGTAAAATCATGCGTCTCCAGCAGTGATCGCCGGAGACGCATGCTGGTTGATTTACCGCTTGGGGCCGAAGAAGGCCACAAACGCCACGGTGATCGTCGACTGCTGAGTGACCATTTCGGTGTCGCCCTTGTGGAAGTAGGCCACCTGCGACCAATCACGACGGTATTCAACCCGGCTCAACAAACCTTCTGCCCACTTGTACTCGTAGGTTGCGGTCGCTTCCTTCAAATCCTGATTCGCACCGGTACTGTAGCCCTGCGGATCTTTGAAGTATTCAAAACGTGCAGACACAGCCGAAGTGCCGGTCACTTGCTCGTGAACAGCTCCAGCCACGCCCTGCCAGTGGCCCAGCGAGTTGTCGTACTCGCCTTCGCCCAGCGCGGTGTGATTGCGGTTCTGGCCGTAGTCGTAGTTCAGGTATGCATTGAACTTCGCATTCGGCGTCAGCAGCAGCGTGGTGTCAATCAGGTTGCGATAGCCCGTCTGCGTTGAGTAGTTGGAAGGACCCGTGTAGTAGTTCGCGTTCCACGTGTACTTCGGCTTCACCAGCGCATTGGTCAGGCCGATGGTCACGCCGCCGTTGTTCGCGGTCACGTTGTTCCATCCGTTCACCACCTGCACGCCCACGGTGTCGGTCTTCGACACCGGCATCGATGTGCGCAGGCCGAAGTGGTAGTAGGGAATCGCCCACGCAAACAAAATCGAGCGCGAGTAGTTCCAGTTATCCTTCGACTCGATCACTTCGGCTCCGGCCGAGGTCACGAATTTGCCGAAGTCCAGCTCCAGGCCCTTGGCCTTTGGCGGCTTCAGGCTCAGGAACGCCTGCTCCACGTAGTCCACATTGTCATGTGAACCGCCATTGACCAGCGTGTTCACGCGGCCGAAAACAAGATCCACATGCGCACCCACCGGGTCCGGACCGTGATCCAGCGTCAGCCGCGCCTCGGCCAGGTTGAACTGGTCCGTCTTGTCGTTGAAGTTGTAGAGATCGTTGATCTGTCCGTTGGCCGAGTCGCTCGGGCGGTTCGCGTTGTAGCTGTAGTAGCCATCGATCAGGCCGCTGATATCCATCGGACCGACGCTCCAGGTTGGCGCTGGGGCCGGTGCTGCTGCCGGAGCCGGAGCTGGGGCAGGGGTTTGTGCAGGCTCGCTTGCCGCTGGCGCCTGCGCGCCAGCAGCCACGCTCATTGCCAGGGCTGCGCCAGTAATGGACAACAGAAGGCGATTAAGGTTCAGGTTGATCGACACTGTTCCTCCCATGAAGAAGTAGATGAATTGTGATAGTCGTGGGAAATACTCAACAAAATTAGATGGGACTCCCCCACACCCCTTGCTGGTGCATACTCTGCCCTGGCTGGCCGCGGGGGATGTGCGGACGTTGCTGCCGTGCAGAGGTAATGATTCGAGGGAGGCGGCCGTTGCCCCTTGGACCCCCGAAGTCGTCCGATCGCTGCGGATTGATCTTAGTAACGCAGACACTCCATAAAGAAAAAATGAAGAAGCCCAAAAGAATTCCTGATGAACAAATCGCTTTGCCTGGCGCGGAGTTTCACGCGGTCCCTCACCCTCATCGAGTCGCCATTACAATCGCGCACATAAGGAATGCATGAGGATACTGATAAAATTCATGCACGCAATTCATTTGCGACAGGGCTGCACCGTCCCCGGGTCTGCTCCACTGCGCACGGCATCCAGTTCCGGCGATTGCGCCGCACTATTACTATCGGCGCCGCGCTTGAATGCAGCACAGGGAAAGGACATATCCGTTGTCTGGCGCCTACATCCCTCTTCGCACCGCTCTCGGCGCGCGCCGTCCGCGCGGCAGCGGTTCGCGCGCGTTGCTCTTCGCGCTCGAGTGCGGCTTTGGCGCCACCGCAGTCTTCTTTATCGGAGTTCTCGCGCACTGGTTTCCGTGGCTGCTGCATGTCACGGCTTTGCTCTGTCTGCTGGTCGTCGTGCCCATCGCACTGCTCTGTGGCTTCTGGCAGTCGGTCATCGTCTCGCTGTTCGCCGTCGTGGTGCAGAGCTTCGTCAGCGTCCGTCATGGCGAGTTCAATCCCGCGCGCGATCCCGCCAATTCCATCACCCTGCTCGCCTTCATCCTCACCGCGCTGCTGGTCAGCCGCCTCTCCGCGCGCATCACGGAGCACGCCAAGGAGTCCGACTCCTGGGGCGGCCAGATGCACGACCTCTACGAGTTCACCCGCCGCACCCTCCAGATGAACCTCCACGTCGAGCCCGGCCCGCAGCTCGCCGAGCTGGTGCACGAAATCTTTTCGCTCGAAGGCGTCGTCGTCTTCGACGCCGATCTGCACGAGACCTATCAGGCCGGCTACTGGAGCGACGATCCCCAGGAACTGGCGCAGAACGTCTACTACTTCGAGACTTCAGATGACGATGCGGAAACCGGCCTCGGCCGCCGCGTGCTGCGTCTCGGCACTGTGCCCATCGGCAGCCTCGTCGTCCGCGGAGACACCAGCCCGCTCACCAACAACGCCATCGCCTCGCTCATCGCCATCACCTTCGATCGCTACCGCGCCTTCGCCAACGAGAGCCGTATCGAAACGGAGCGCCAGACCGAGCAGCTCCGCGCCACAGTGCTCGATTCGCTCGCCCACGCCTACAAAACGCCGCTCACCGCCATCCGCGCCGCGTCCACCGGCCTCAGCGAAATGGGCCGTCTCTCGCCCGCGCAATCAGAGCTGGTCTCGCTCATCGACGAACAGGCCAATCAGCTCAGCGACCTCACCGCGCGCCTGCTCACCACCGCGCGCCTCGATGCCGGCGAAGTCTCCGTCAACGCCGTCTCCATCGGTGTCGCGTCGCTCATTGAGGAGGTCCTGGCCAGCCTCGGCGACCGCCTCGCCAGCCTCAAAGTTGCCATCCATGTGCCCGACGAGAGCCTCGAGCTCTGCTGCGATCGCCAACTCATGCTCACGCTGCTCACGCAGTACATCGACAACGCCTGCAAGTATTCCAACTACGGCACCACCATCACCATCGGCGCGGTGCAAACCAAGGCCGAGGTCATCTTCTCCGTGCGCAGCTTCGGCCCCGTCATTCCCATCGCCGACCGCGAGCGCATCTTCGATCGCTACTATCGCTCCTCCAACTCCGCCAACCGCGCCGCCGGAACCGGCATCGGTCTCGCCGTCGCCAAGCGCGTCGCCGTCATTCACGGCGGCTACGTGTGGGTCACCAGCGACGAGCAGGAGGGCACAACCTTCTTCGCTGCCATTCCCGCGCCCGTTCAAAAAAGGAAAGCTCAATGAATCAGCCCCCCATCCGCGTGCTCGTCGTCGACGACGAAACCGCCATCCGCCGCGCTCTGCGTCCCCCGCTCGCCGAGCTCGGCTTTCAGGTCCACGAGGCATCCCGCGGAGAAGAAGCCCTCCAGCTTCTCCACTCCACGCCCGTCGATGTGGTGCTGCTCGACGTCAACATGCCCGGCATCGGCGGCATTGAAACATTGCGCCGCATCCGCGCCGTCGCCCCGCGCCTGCCCGTGCTCATGGTCACCGTGCGCGATGGCGAAGAAGAAAAAGTTGAGGCCCTCGAGCTCGGCGCCGACGACTACGTCACCAAGCCCTTCAGCATCCGCGAGCTCATCGCGCGCATCCGCACCGCGCATCGCCGCGTCCACGCGCCCACGCGGCATGAAGACGCGCCCATGGAGATCGGCGAAATCCGTCTCACCCCCGCGCGCCGCACCGTCACCAAGCGCGGCCAGCCCGTGCACCTCACCCGCAAGGAATACGACATCCTCTACTGCCTCATGAGCCGCGCCGGCCGCGTCATCACCTACGCCAAGCTGCTCACAGCCGTCTGGGGCGCGGACTGCCGCGAAGAGGTCGAGTATCTCCGCACCTTCATTCGCCAGCTCCGCAAAAAAATCGAAGACGATCCCTCCAGCCCCACCTACCTCCTCACCGATGTCTACGTCGGCTACCGCTTCGCCGACGCGCAGATGCTCGCCGACAACGCCGCCCACGCCGCAGCCAAAGATGAGCCCCTCCCCGAGACAGCCAGCTAGACGTCAATATTCAGCAGAAGATCGAAACTGTCTTCACGCAACAAAAACGCCCGCGCAAGCGGGCGTTTGAGTTTAAGGAGCAGCTTTTCGCACAGCGTCAATCCGCAAGAAGATGGGTGCCCCATTCTTCGCGCAGCCTCATCGCGCGAAGGGTGGGAAAGCGCAACCGCAACCCAGCCGCAGTAAGGCGCACGTAGTGCGCATCCGCTGCATGCAATGCCTATTCGTCGTAGTGCAGCAGGCTGAACACGTCGTACTCGGTGAACCGGTCGCGGCCCTTCAGAAAATCCAGCTCCACCGCAAAGCCCAGTCCGGCAATCTCGCCGCCCAGCTGCTTCACCAGCTTCACGGTCGCTTCCATTGTGCCTCCGGTCGCCAGCAGATCATCCACCAGCACCACGCGCTGCCCCGGCTTGATCGCGTCCATGTGAATCTCCAGCGTGTCCGAACCATATTCAAGGTCGTAAGTCACGCGCGCCACCGGAGCGGGCAGCTTGCGCGGCTTCCGCACCGGCGCAAACCCCGCATTCAGCCGATACGCCAGCGCCGGCCCAAAGATGAACCCGCGCGCCTCAATGCCCAGCACCAGATCGATCCGCTCTTCAATGTAGTGCGCCGCCAGCGCATCAATCATCTGCGCAAACCCGGCCTTGTCCTTCAGCAGCGTCGTAATGTCGTAAAACAAAATCCCCGGCTTGGGAAAATCCGGCACCGTGCGCACCAGCGCCTTCAGGGCTTCCACATTTATCGGCTTCGGTGTCTCGGGCATGCGCGTGCTCTCTCCTGGGGAGTCTCAAACTCCAGCTTGATGGTGAATTGTGCGGGAAGGGAACAGGCAGACAGCACGTCCGTCTTCCTCATCAATTATAGAAGGCGATGACCAGTTGCCAGCCGTCAGGACAGGGGGTAGTTGAAGCAGTTGTCCGGCCTCAGATTCTGACCCCTGATCACTGACCCCTGACCACTGACCCCTGACCCCTGTCTTTGCTACCACGCTCCTTCAATCCGGAACGCCTCCAGCCCCGCGCCCTCGCGCTCCTCCAGCACATGCTCAACCACGTGGTCCACGCGGCTGCCGCGCGGCCCCTTGCGCAGGCTTGCGCGCAGCTCGGCCAGGTCGTCCGGCTCGCCCGTCGCCACCACTTCCACCGCGCCGTCCTCGGTGTTGCGCACCCACCCGCGCAGCTCCAGCTCGCTGGCCTCGCGGTGCACAAACCACCGGAACCCCACGCCCTGCACTCGTCCCTGCACCAGAAAATGGAGAACCATCGTCACGCGTCCCTCGCCAGTCTTGCAGACCCCCGCGCCCCCACGCAACCACGCGCCCCCACGCGCCCGCCGTCTCCGTATGTTCCAATCGTCGTAGGCCCCACCAGCACGCAGGAGAGAGCACAGCACCCGCCATGACCGAGCTAAAGTCCAACACCGAATGGAAGCAGTGGGGCAACGACGATCCCCTCTGGGGCGTCGCCTCCTGGGCCGGCAAAGAGAAAGACAGCGCCTCGCCCTGGACCGAAGAAGAGTTCTACGCCCTCGGCGCATCCGACTGGCGCGACTTCCAGCGCCACTGGCAGCACTACGGCCTCGTCCCCGCCAGTTGCCTCGAAATCGGCTGCGGCGCCGGCCGCATGACCCGCCAGCTCTCCGCCGCCTTCGCCCGAGTCCATGCCGTCGACGTCTCCGAAGGCATGATCGCCCGTGCCCGCCAGGCCGTCGGCCCCAACGTCCAGTTCGCCGTCATCGACGGCCTCCATCTCCCCCTGCCCGACGACGCCGTCACCGCCATCTTCTCCACCCACGTCCTGCAGCATCTTGACAGCGTAGAAATCGGCTTCAGCTACTTCCGCGAATTCCATCGCGTGCTCGCGCCCGGCGGCACCCTCATGGTCCACCTGCCGCTTTATCAGTTGCCCGCCGGCCCTGAGGCCCGCGTCATGCGCCTCGCCCACTCCCTCGCCCGCCGCTTCTCCAACGTGCGTGCAGACCTGCGCCGCCGCCGCGGCATCAAGACCATGCGCGGCACGCCCTATCCCATGGGCGCGCTCGCCGCATACCTCCGCAGCCTCGGCTTCCAGCGCGTCGAGTTCCGCGTCTTCCCCGTCACCAGCAACGGCGACCTCCACCCCTTCGTCTTTGCCACCCGTTAACGCCGCATCGCGCAGAAACAGCCGCCGGCCAGGCCATTAAGGAACCCGCGCAGAAGTCGATGTTTTAAAAGTGCACGGCTTCAGCGTGAAATGAATCTGAATCAGCCGGTCTTGTAAAAGGGCACGGCTTCAGCCGTGCCGCAAAGCCGCAATATCAACGGGGCTTTAGCCCCTGAGGGAGCGTCGTCTTAGCCACGCGCTAGCTCCGCGGCAATACATTGACGAGGTATTGACACCCTTCAATAGAGCCTGTAGCTCGGAGAATCCCAATATGCACTCTGAAAGACGCGATCTCGATAAGCGGGTTCCCACTTCGTCGTGTGTGCCTCAAGAACGCACAATTGAGCGGCGTGAAGTTCTCGCTCCATATCGCTGTTTCCGCAATTTAGTTCGGCCCTGCGCAGCTTCCCGAGCGCTTCAGGAGACCGAACCCATTCCTGCAACTGCAAGTATTGTGTGCCGCAGCGATTCCAAAATGCTCCGCGATGAGGGAGCCGGTACCATTGCTCTATCCTCGCGCGCCATTCAGGAGTGTCTTCCAATGTAGGAGGATCGGGATCAGTGTCTGCGTAGGCAATTGTGCTGCCCAGAATCAAGGACGACAGAGCCCAGCTTGCTGAAAGCCTATCGTCGGACTCCCACTGATTCAGATACGGTTTAAGGTCGTTCTCGCATTGACTAATACAACACAACCACTGGTCGACGTCGATATAGCCACTTTCGATGGGCGGATTACTGCGAACGGTCTCCCAAATAGCTTGCAGCAATCGCTCAATTGCCGTTTGCTCTTCTTGGGGCCAGGTACGCCATTCACCATAACGCAGCACACCGAAAATCACTTCAGGAGTGGGAGTCTTTTTCTTCCAATCGGAATCGTTCACCAACAGGTCAAAAATCCGCGGTAGAAAGTGCTTGTAGCAATTCAGGTCACCCCAAACCATGACCGCGCACGCGGAATAGCTCGCAAGGTGCTTCCATCCAAGTTCGCGGAGTGGCTTGGCATGAAGCAACGCATCAGCATTCGGCGACTGACAACAATCACATGGCATCGTGTCTTCAGGAAGCGAATACTTCGAGAAGACCTCATAGAGGCCTTGGATTGAAACTTCAAGTACCCTTGGGTAGCTCATACGTACTGGATTATCCCGCAACCCCCGCAACGTCGCACAGTCGACAAGTACCCAACCACTCATTCTCTCGGCCTCTCCAGCTCCAAAAACAAAAGTGGAGCTCCGGCGTCACCCCCAACACACGCGCGATACACTAAACCCCACATGGTTTTCGTCCTCGACAACTACGATTCCTTCACCTACAACCTCGTCCAATACCTCGGCGAGCTGGGTGCCGACGTGGTCGTCCGCCGCAACGACGAAGTCACCGTCGAAGAGGTCGAAGCCCTCCATCCCGACCGCATTTTGCTCTCGCCCGGCCCCTGCACCCCCCACGAAGCCGGCATTCTCGTCCCCCTCATCCGCCACATGGCCGGTTCGCCGCGGCGAACCCCCATCCTCGGCGTCTGCCTCGGCCATCAGGCCATCGGCGAGGCCTTCGGCGGAGAAGTCGTGCGCGCCCAGCATCTGATGCACGGCAAAACCAGCCCCATCGCCCACGACGGCAAGGGCGTCTTCAGCGGCCTGCCCACCCCCCTCACCTGCACCCGCTACCACTCGCTCATCGTCGCGGAAGACTCTCTGCCCAAAGCGCTTACCGTCACCGCCCGCACCCCGGAAAGGGCGGCAGCGGCTCCGTCATCATGGGCCTGCGCCACCGCACCCTCCCCGTCGAGGGCGTCCAGTTCCACCCCGAGAGCGTGCTCACCGAGGGCGGCCACCAGATGATCCGCAACTTCCTGGAAATGTAGAAGATGCAAACCCAGCGCCGCGCCGCCCGCAGCCTCTTGCGCCTCAGTGCCGCCGCGCCGCTCGCGTTAGCCTGCATCCTCGCCGCGCAAGTCGCTCCAGTATCGCCCGCGCCCCCGACGCCAGCGCCCATCGCCACTTCCAGTCCGATCGCAATTGTCCCGCTGTCGCCCACCACCACCGTCACCGGCGGTCTGCAAGTCACGGAAAACAAAGCGATCATCGGCTTCAGCGGCTCGGTGATCTCCGGCACGGCGCCCACCGAAGTCAACCTGCCCCAGCGCGGCAGCCTGCGCGTCTGCGCCTCCACCACCGTCAAACTCGCCGCCGACGCCAGCGTTCCCACCGGCGAGGTCCCCGGCCTCATGCTCGCCTTCGACCACGGCGCCATCGAGACCAGCTTCTCCACCGGCCACAACGCGGACACCGTCCTCACCCCCGACTTCCGCATCCTCATCGGCGGTCCCGGCGCGTCCCACGTCAAAATCCGCCTCGGCGACCACGGCGATACCTGCGTCGACAACCCCGGGGTCCCCAGCGACGGGTCCATGTCGCTGGGGTGGAAGCCCGGCCCCGACGCCCCCTACGTCCTCGTCACCAGCGTCTTCGACGGCAGCCTCTACCGTGTACAGTCCGGTCAACGCGTCATGTTCCAGCACGGCAGCACAACCGAGGTCGTCGATCAGGAAAAGGAACCCTGCGGCTGCCCGCCGGCGCAGCCCGAGGGCAATGAATTTCCACTGGCCCAAAGCGCCGGCCTCGCCCCGCTTGCTCCGCCCAAGCCCGCGTCCGAGTTGCCGCAGGGCAAGCCGGCCGTAGCAGCTCCTCCGCTCGTCCACAACACCAGTGAACCCACCGCCGCGCCCGCGCAGGCCTCATCCACACCGGCAGTTGCGACTCCCGCGCCTGCCACACCCGCGCAGCCGGCGCCCAAGAAGCCCGGCTTCTTCGGCCGCATCGGCCACTTCTTCAAGCGCATCTTCGGCGGCGAATAAGCGATCTTCGCCGATTGCCGGGAACTTGCCTCGCCTCCAGCCCGTACCGCCTCCATCGGCGCATCCGCGCTTGAGAAAGAGAAGGGCTCCGATGCAGACGACGATGCAGTCCGCACAAACTGGGCGCGCCCGCTGGGTTTCCGTCGTGGTTGTTCTCGGCGCAGCACTCATGCTCATGGGCGCGGTCATTGCGCTGGCCCGGCCCGCCATGCTGGTCTCGCCCTACGACGCCATCACGCCCGCCGTCCGTACATTTGCCGACTACTTCGCCGTGCGCAACCTCGCGATGGCTCTCGTGCTCGTGGTCTTACTCGCGATGCGCGCAGAGCGCGCGCTGGGCAACGTGCTCGTTCTTGTCGGCTTGGTTCAACTGCTCGATGCGTTGATGGATTGCATCGAAGGCCGATGGATGCTCGTCCCTGGCGTCACGCTGCTGGGCGTGGTTTTTCTGCTCGCGGCGGCCCGGCTGTGCGGCGCACCCTTCTGGCGTCGCCACGCATGGATTCCCTAGAAGCTACAGCTCCCGCGCCCACTCAATCGCCCGAATCACCGCAGACGCCTTGTTGATCGCTTCCTGATACTCCATCTCCGGCACCGAATCGGCCACGATTCCCGCGCCCGACTGCACATAGCCCTTGCCGTCCTTCGCCAGCAGAGAGCGGATGGCAATGCACGAGTCGAGATTGCCGGAGAAGTCCGCATACAGCACCGCCCCGCCGTAGGTGCCACGCCGCGCCGGCTCCATCTCTTCGATAATCTCCATCGCGCGCACTTTTGGCGCACCGCTCAGCGTGCCGGCAGGGAAGCACGCGCGCAGCGCGTCCACAGCCGTCAGGTCGCCGCGCAGCTTCCCCTCGATCGAACTTACGATGTGCATCACGTGGCTGTACCGTTCCACAAACATCAGCCGGTCCACCTTCACGCTGCCAAACTCGCTCACGCGTCCCACGTCGTTGCGGCCCAGGTCGACCAGCATCACGTGCTCGGCGCGTTCCTTCTCGTCGTGCATCATCTCGTCTTCAAAGGCGAGGTCTTCCTTCTCATTTGCCCCGCGCGGCCGCGTGCCTGCGATGGGCCGATACTCCACCTTGCCCTGATGCACCCGCACCAGCAGCTCCGGCGAGGATCCAGCGAGCTCAATGGCTGCAGCCGCACGCTGCTTCTTCTTTGCCGTCGATTTGTTTGCCGCACCGCCCAGCTCCCCCTCAGGCGTGAACCGCAGGAAGTACATATACGGGCTCGGGTTCACCGTACGCAGCGCGCGATACACCTGAAAGCTGTCCGTTCCCGGTTCCATGTCGAAGCGCTGCGACAGCACCGTCTGGAATACATCGCCCGCGGCAATGTACTCTTTCGTCTTTGCAACTGCTCTGAGATAGTCGCTCTTGCGCGTGCGATGCTTCACCTTCAGCTTGGCCGGGCCCTTCACCGCGGGCAGCCTGGGCAGCGGCTGCGCCAGCCGCTTTTCCAGCCGCGCCAGCCGCTTCACGGCATCGTCGTACGCGGCATCCGGCTTCGCCAGCGTTACGTCCGCCGTCACCACCATCCATATCTGCTTGCGCACATGGTCAAAGGCCAGCACCTCATCGAAGAACAACAGGCAGGCATCGGGAATGCCCAGTTCATCCTTCGCCTTGCTCGGCAGCCGCTCAATCTGCCGCACCGCATCGTAGGCAAAAAAGCCCACCGCGCCCGCGGTAAACGGCGGCAGCCCCGGTATCCGCGCGGGTTTGTGCCCGCTCAGCGCCTCGCGCAGCACCTCGAAGACATCGCCCTCAATCTCGACCCTGCGCTTGCCTTCCGAAATCGTAATCTGCCGCCCACGCGCCACCACACGCTTATAAGGATTGATGCCGATGAAGGTGTAGCGGCCCACCTGCTCGCCGTTCTCCACCGACTCCAGCAGAAAGCACTCGCGCTCCTGCCAGGCCGCGCGCAGAAATGCCGAAACCGGCGTTTCCAGGTCAGCCGTCAGGGTGCGATAGACGGGCACGAGCGTGTGCTCTTTGGCGAGCGCGAAAAACTCTTTGCGTGTGGGATGAATCTGCTGCAACCGGGCGTTCACAAGCTCAGTGTATTTGACCGGGGACCGCTCCTGCACCTCAGACCGGGAAGTCAGAGCGCCTGCGCGTGCGGAGCATGAAACCCCGCCACCCACGCGGGAAGGTCTTCGCCGGGCAGCGGGCGGCTGATCAGGAAGCCCTGTGCGCCGTCGCACCCCTTCTGCCGCAGCACGTCGAACTGTTCCTGCGTGGCCACGCCCTCGGCCATCACTTCCATCTTCAGCTCGTGGCCCAGCTCAATCACTTTCTCCACCATCACGCGCTCACTGTCGTTGCCGTGCATGCGCTCCACCAGGCTCTTGTCGATCTTGATCTCTGTGGCGGGCACATTCTGAATCTGCCGCATCATGGCGTAGCCGGTGCCAAAGTCATCGATCGACAGCTTGAAGCCCTTCATGCGCAGCCGCGTCAATACGTCCAGGGTGCGCGAGAGCTGCCGCGCCAGTCCCGACTCAGTGACCTCGATCGCAATGCGCTCGGTCGGGAACCCGTATCGCGCGGCCATCTTCACGAACGAGTCGGGAAACGAGAGGTCGTGGAGCGAGTGCATCGATGCGTTGACTGAGAGCCGTGGCAGTTCGCTTTCCAGCAGCCCGAAGTCGCGCATATCTTTGAGTGCCAGCTCAGCCGTCGACCAGCAAAGCCTGTCGATCAACCCCAGCGATTCAATGCGCGCGATAAAGCTTTCCGGCGGAATCAGCCCGAACTGCGGGTGACGCCAGCGCGCCAGGGCCTCAAAGCCGGTCACCTGGCCGGTGGCCAGGTTGATCTGCGGCTGATAGAAGTTCACAAATTCCTCGCGCTCGATCGCTTGCCGAAGCTCCACATCCGGCAATGCCAGCGGCACGGGCTCAACCAGTGCTTCCGGCTCGCCCATGGTGGCCAGCGCCTCCAGCATGTCGCGCAGTTCTTCAAGCGGCACCGGCTTTTGCAGGTGGCCAATCACCGGCAGCCCCAGGCTGTGGGCCAGCTTTTCGGCCGTTTCGAGCACCCGCTTGTCCATCCCGCTCATCAGCAGAATGCGGGCCGTGGTGCGCAGTTGGCCCAGCAGCCGCAGCACCTCGATGCCATCCATTCCAGGCATCATTAAGTCGAGCAAAATGAAAGATGTATCGGGGGTAATCAGGTCCACGAATCGGGCGGGGTCGCGGGTCGTCGCGCACTCGAATCCCATCGTCCGGGCCAGCGCGGCCACAATGCCGCACACGACATCGTCGTCGTCGATGACCAGGATTCGATTCGCGTTTGCCATTGCCTCTCCGGCTCTTTCGGCAAATCTTGAGGAAAGCTTTCAGGCCCAGTGGGCTAAAGGGGTGCCAAGCAACAGGCTGTACCGAGTCTAACTTAGCTCGAATGTTTGTCCCCCATGCTTTTGTCGCCTTGAACCCCGCCCCGGTAACTTACGAGGTGCAACAAATGGGTTAGTTACCACTTCGTTATCCCCTGGCAACCCCCGGGAACTTTACTCGAAACTGCCCGTCTAACGGTGGGGTCCGGAGCTATCCCGAAACAGGTCACAGGGGTATGTTTGCAGGTTCCAAAGGGCACCGGCAGGGGCCCGGCGAGGCTTGACGGGGCTCAACCCGCGGCCTAGACTCACATGGGTTTGGGCGCAGGCCTGTTTTTCCCTGCGCCGAACGCCGCGCGGACCGTGCTAGACCGCTCGCGGCACGGAATAGAACTGGAGATTTGCTATGCCTACCGCACAGACCGTGACGCTCGACCAGGAGATCAATCCCTGGGACGCGCAGAGCGCACGGTTCGACTTTGCAGCCCGCAAACTCAACCTCGATGAGGGAGTTTGGAAGATGCTGCGCACCCCCGCACGCGAAATCATCGTGCACTTCCCCGTAATGATGGATGACGGCCGCATTGAAATGTTCACTGGCTTCCGCGTGCAGCACAACATCGCGCGCGGTCCCGCCAAGGGCGGCATCCGCTACTCCCCTGACGTTACCCTCGACGAAGTCCGCGCCCTGGCCAGCTGGATGACCTGGAAATGCGCCGTCGTCAACATCCCCTTCGGCGGCGCCAAAGGCGGCGTCATCTGCGATCCCAAGAAGATGAGCCACGGCGAGCTCGAGCGCATGACCCGCCGCTACACCTCGGAGATCATCGATTTCATCGGGCCGGAAAAAGACGTACCCGCGCCCGACATGAACACCAACGAGCAGACCATGGCATGGATCATGGACACCTACTCCATGCACATGGGCCGCACCGTCACCAGCGTGGTCACCGGCAAGCCCCTCAACATCGGCGGTTCCCGCGGCCGCGTGGAAGCCACCGGCCGCGGCATCATGGTCATCTGCGGCGAAAGCCTGCGCTACCTCAACCTTCCCATCGAAGGCTGCCGCGTCGTGATTCAGGGCTTCGGCAACGTCGGCTCCAACGCCGCCCGCCTGATGATGGATCGCGGTTACAAGATCGTCGGCATCGCGGAAAAAGACGGCGGCCTCTTCAATCCCAACGGCATCGACATCTGCGCGCTCAACGAGTACAAGTACCGCAACGAAACGATCCTCGGCTTCAACGGCGCAGAGGCCATGCCCAGCGAAGAGCTGATCGTCTCCGACTGCGACCTGCTCATTCCCGCCGCCACAGAGAACGTCATCACCAGCCGCAACGCCGATAGGATCAAGGCGCGCGTCATCGTGGAGGGAGCCAACGGCCCCACGACTGCCGTCGCCGACGAGATTCTCGCCGAGAAGCGCATCTTCATCGTGCCAGACATCCTTGCCAACTCCGGCGGCGTCACCGCCAGCTACTTCGAGTGGGTGCAGGATCGCCAGGGCTACTTCTGGAAGGAAGCGGTCATCAACGAGCAGCTTGAAACCATCCTGCGCGACAGCTTTGAGGATGTGGTGCGCTATGCCGAGGCCCACAACGTCAACAACCGCATCGCGGCCTACATGCTGGCCATCGATCGCGTCGCCTTCACCATTAAGCAGCGCGGCATCTACGCCTGATCCGCAGTGTAGCCACTCAAGAGGCGGGATGGGCTGATGCCTATCCCGCCTTTTGCTTTGTGCACGGGCCCGGTCTGCTACAAAGATGGGTGACTGCTTTCGTTGCGGTTCCGGTCTCCAATCATTGCCGTGGGGTTCAATCCGTGAAGCATCGCGCTCTTCCTCCTTGCCTGATTGCTCTTCTGTCTCTGTCTGCGTGCATCGTGCCGGCCTCGGCCGCTACGTCCTCCGCCGCGCCCGCGCCCATCGTTCTCGCGCAGGGCTGGCAGTTGCAGGACGTCGCCAAAGTCCCGCAGGCGGGTGCAGAGATTTCGTCGGCAGCCTTCAACCCCGCGGGCTGGTACACGGCCACAGTGCCCGGCACGGTGCTAACCACGCTGGTCAACAATCACGTCTACCCCGAGCCGCTCTACGGCGAAAACAACCGCCCCGAGATCATCCCCGAGAGCCTCGCGCGCACTTCGTACTGGTATCGCACAAGCATCGACGTGCCGCAGGAGTACAAAGGCCGCCACATCTGGCTCAACTTCGACGGCATCAACTATGCGGCCCAGGTCTGGGTCAACGGCGTGCAGGTCGGCGCCATGCGCGGCGCATTCATCCGCGGCAACTTCGACATCACCGCCCAGGTCAAGCCCGGCAAGCCGGCCATCATTGCCGTGCTCGTCGCGCCGCAGCCCCATCCCGGCATCAGCCACGAGCACACCCTGCGCGCGGGCATCGGCCCAAACGGCGGCGAGAGCGCCATCGACGGACCGACCTTCCTCTGCACCATCGGCTGGGACTGGCTTCCCGCCATCCGCGACCGCGACACCGGCATCTGGCAAAAAGTCACGCTCTCAGCATCGGGTCCCGTGCTGGTGAAAGACCCGCTCGTCACCACCGACCTGCCCCTGCCGAAGATTGATTCCTCCGATGTCGCCGTTGAGGCCACGGTCGAGAACATCACCGACAAGCCGGTGAGGGGAACTCTCCACGGCGAGATCGAGAAGGTCGCTTTCTCGCGCGACGTTACGCTCGCCCCGCACTCGACGCAGAAGCTGCGCTTCGACCCCAGCAACACGCCGGCGCTGCACATCAATCACCCGCGCCTCTGGTGGCCCAACGGCTACGGCGCGCCCAATCTCTACACGCTGCACCTCAGCTTCGACACCAACAAGCAGATCTCCGACCAGCAGGACGTGAGCTTCGGCATTCGCAAAATCAGCTACTCCGTGCCCGGCGCGGACACCCTCACCATCTCCGTCAACGGCGTGCCCGTCTTCATTCGCGGTGGCGATTGGGGCCTCGACGAAGCCCTCAAGCGCATTCCCCGCGAGCGCCTCGACGCCGAGATTCGCCTGCACAAGCTCGCCCATCTCAATCTCATTCGCAACTGGGTCGGCCAGAGCACCGGCGAAGACTTCTACGAGCTCTGCGACAAGTACGGCATCCTCGTCTGGGACGAGTTCTTCCAGCCCAACCCCGGCGACGGCCCCAACCCCACAGACTCCCCACCTATCTCGCCAATGTGCGCGATAAGATTCTGCGCTATCGCAATCATCCGTCCATCCTTCTCTGGTGCGCGCGCAACGAGGGCTATCCGCCGCCGGAGATCGATGCCGCGCTGCGCAAGCTTCTCGCTGAACTCGAGCCCACCCGCCGTTATCAGCCCAGTTCCACCGATGGCAACGGCGTCCGCTCCCACGGGCCCTATTCCTGGCGCACCCCGCGCGAGTTCTACAAAATTGAAGACGACTACTTCAAGACCGAAACCGGCAGCGTCTCCGTCCCCACGCTTGAATCCATCAAGGGCATGATGCCGGCCAAGGACTGGAACTCCATCAACGACGACTGGGCCGAGCATGACTTCGCCCGCGGTAACTCCGGCGCTGAGAACTACCCCGCCGAAATCGCCGCGCGCTACGGCGACTATCGCAACCTCGCCGACTTCGTCCGCAAGGCGCAGATGGCCAACTACGAAGCCTTCCGCGCCATGTACGAGGGCCGCAACGCCGAGCTCTTCCATCCCACCACGGCCATCATCACCTGGATGAGCAATCCTGCGCAGCCCAGCTTCGTCTGGCAGCTCTACCACTACGACCTCGAACCCAACGCCTCGTTCTACGCGGTCATGCACGCCGCCGAGAGCGTCCACATCCAGTACAACCAGTCCAACGGCGATCTGCAGGTCATCAACAATCTGCCCGAGCCGCAGACCGGCCTCACCGCGGAGGTGCGCGTCTACCGTCTCGATGGCTCGCTGGCCTATCACCACGAAACGCCCGTCACCGCCGCGCCTGAAGCCGCGACCAGCCTCGGCCCCATCGCCATTCCGCCCTCAGTCAACGGCATCCACTTCATCGATCTCGATCTGAAAGACGATGGCGGCCGATCCATTTCGCGCAACTTCTACTGGGAGGGCGCGCCCGGCTATCCCGACAACTTTGCCGCGCTCGGCACAATGCAGAAGGTCCAGCTCGAGGCCTCCGTCTCGCGCGAAGACGATCTCGGCAAACGCACCGTCACCGTCACGCTCACCAACCCCAGCACCCGCATCGCGGTCATGACGCATCTGCAGCTGCGCCGCAAGTCCAGCGGCGCGCGCGTGCTTCCTGTCTACACCAGCGACAATTACATCTCGCTCGTGCCCGGCGAGTCGCGCACCGTCACGCTCGAGGCAGACACCGCCCTCTTCGGCGAAGACGACGCCCTCGTCACCGTAGATGGCTGGAATGTCACCGTCGCGCCTGCGTCCGCGCCTGGCGTCTCCATCGATACCAATCTCGACGCCGAGCCCGATCACTCGCCCGCAACCGGCCTTCCGTTCCAGACAGAAAACCTGCGCTGAGGGCTCACCCTGGCCCTCACGCAGCCGTCGAATTTCAATACGGCCCCTTCGTACCGCGCCAATTTCCGCATGGCTGCAGCACCTTGGGCAAACAAGTTTATAGTTGTGATAAGCGACGCCGCGCGTTTGCCGCAGCACAAGGTTCGGTCTTCCTGAATTTGCGATGAATCTGCCCAACTCCATCACGATGAGCCGGATTCTCATGATCCCGCTGCTGCTGTGGATTCTCTCGCCGCACTTCCCCTGTCAGCGGGCGTGGGGCGAGCAGGAGATCGCGGCCTCCGTGCTCTTCGTCCTCGCCTCCATCACCGACGGCCTCGACGGCTATCTCGCCCGCAAGCGCGCTCAGATCACCACCATGGGCATGCTCCTTGATCCGCTCGCGGACAAGATCATGGTCACCGCCGCGCTCATCGCGCTGGTCGCCTACAACCCCGATGTGGTCAAGGTCTGGATCGCCGTGGTCATTATCGGCCGCGAGTTCCTCATCTCCGGCCTGCGCGCCATCGCGGCTTCGGAAGGATTCACCATTCAGGCCAGCGATCTGGGCAAGCTCAAGACCGTCATCCAGATCGTTTCTGTGGTCTCAGCCATCCTCGCGCACCGCTGGTACGACTGGCAGTTCGGCTATCTCGTCATTCCGGTCAAGTGGATCGCAGTCACCGCCATCTACTTCACCGTGCTGGTCTCCACCATCTCCGCCATCGATTACTTCGCCGGCTTCTGGAAGCAGATCGATCGCGCCTCCAACAGCCGTCGCAAGTCGTTCGTGCTCTCCCGCAACAAGAACGCCGGAACCTCAAGCCCGAGTTAAGCGGATCGGCGCGCAGAAAGCGAAAACCCCGGCCAAAGCCGGGGTTTTTCTATTTCTGTTTCGATGCTGCCTATGCCATTGCTGCTACGGGAACCGCAGGCACTACGGGTATCGCTGCTGCCGCAGCATGCGCTGGCGCATGCGCACTCCGCGTAAGCCGGTGCACAAAGTGATACGGCGGCCACGGACCCGACATCTGCATATGGCAGTCGCGCATCATGGCCGTGGTGGTCGCGAACTTGTTCTGATAGCGCTCCACATGCTTGCGGTCAATCAGGTGCGCAATATCCAGCACCAGCTTGCCGCCCTCGGAGAGCCGGCAGCTCACTTCCTCATCCAGCGGCATAAACATCCGATGCATCTGGAAGCTGATCGCCCGGGCTCGAGTCTGGCGCTCGCGCTGCCGCGATGCCGTCTCGCGCAGGTTGCTCAGGTACTCGCGGCCCACGGTCTCGCCGCAGGGTCCTTTGCCGGTTTCGCGGGTCGCGCAGTCGTCCACAAAAATCTTCAAATGCATCTCGGTCTTGCCGCGCAGCTTGTCGATGTTCGTCTGAAACTGCCGCTGGTTGGACCGTATGGACTTGCGCAGGCTTTCGTCGTCGGTGAAGACCGTGCCGAACCGGAAGGGAAGTACCGTCGAGTGCTGAAAGCAGTCCGCAATCACGCGGGCATGGTCGACGCCGGATTTCTGGCTGAGAGTTTCTGCTGGATTGTGTTCGCTGACGATAATGGCGAGATCGCTGGCTGGATAGAGGAAAACCTGGTTGCCGCTGACTCCGTGTACGGATTCCATCGGAACAGGTTTGCGATGACGGGCTAACTCAGGAAAGGCTTGTTTTTCACCAATGCAATAGGCATACCATGCCATGTTTGTGCGCTCCGTGTGCGTCCGCTGGTAAGCGTCCGCCCCTCTTTGTGAAGCTCTGTGAACTTAGGAACAACGGCACTTTGGCGCGGGGGGTGACTTATCCCCCTTGAGCTAACCGGAATACTAGTCTCCTGAAAATACGACTGGCAACGGCCGTTATTGCAAAGTCAGTAAAAGAGAGCGGTTGCCTCTCAGGTAGATTTTATATAGACAATATAAATTGTTATGCCGTGAAAATAACCAGCCCAACGTCAGGTTCAGGCCCGCATCGGGCCTCCGGCAGCCTCTGTCGGCTTTATTGGAAAATTCGCCCCATGCGCAGGAAAAGCACCACATTCAGCGCGATGGAAACGGCCAGAAGCGCGAAACCGATCCAGGCAATCCGTCCCACACGCCGCCGAAGGCTATTGAGGTCCTCGGTCACCTCGCGCTGAATCGACGCATGGCGCTCCGTAGCCTCTTTCACGTCCTCAAGCTGGTTGCCGATGCGCTTGAGCGCTGCGCTCTGCTCGCCCAGCCTGCCGCGCAGCTCCTGCTGCTCGCCATGCACGACCGTCAGCGCGCGCTCCATCGGCTCCAGATTCACATGCTGCTGCGTAGACCCGGGAATCAGCAGATTCGCCACCGCTCCGGCCACATTGCCTTCCAGCAGGGGCAAGGCCTTCATCATCAGCGGAAGCACCGTCTTGAGCGCACCGATCGTGCGTCCAAAGCGCCGCGGGGGCTCTTCCGCCGGACGCATAATCGGCGGCAAGGGCCGCGTCACGGTGCGCAGGGGCGTGGTGGGCCGCAGCGGCTGGGGGCCACTCTCAAACAGCCGCACCCGCTCCCCGCCTGGCTCGGCTTCACCGCGCTGCGCCGGCGCTGTCTCCACAGCCTGAATTGAATCCCCCTCACTCATCCCGACAATCCTCGTCTTGACTATAGACCGTCGCGTCCACGGGTTGTTCACAGGTGCGTGCCCCAGGCGCGCACTGTCTCGTTTAGGGAATCCGCGTCCGTCGTCGCGTATCCTCCAGTAGAGGAGAAGCACGTGCGTCCGCTCGTCCCGCATCCGCTCCGCAGCCTGCAGCGCAACATTCTCGCCGGCCTCATCACCATCGGCCCGCTTTTTGTTACCTGGCTCATTTTTAGCTGGGTCTTTACCAGCCTGGCCAAAGCTGGCCTGCCCGCGGTGCGGCTGCTGGACCAGGTTGTGCCCGTCAATTGGCTTCGCGCCTGGATCGACCAGCCCTGGCTCCAGTCCATCCTTGCCATCGTGCTTACCCTGGTGGTGCTCTACATCGTGGGTTTGCTCACGTCGGTGGTCATCGGCCGCCAGGCCTTCAGCCTCTTTGAAGCGGCCCTCGAGCGCCTGCCCTTCGTCGCCAAGGTCTACACCTCGGTCCGCCAGCTGCTCGACACCATGATGGCCAAGAAAGACACCGGCCAGCGCGTCGTTCTTGTCGATTTCCCCATCGCCGGCCAAAAGAGCATCGGCTTCCTCACCCGCACGCTGAAAGACGAAACCACCGGCCAGCCGCTGGCCGCCGTGCTGCTGCCCAACGCCATCAATCCCACCTCGGCGTTTCTGCAGGTGCTTCCTATGGACCGCGTCACTGAGACCGACCTCACCATGGAGCAGGCCATGAGCATGCTGCTCACCGGCGGCGCCGTCGCGCCCGAGACAATTCGCTTCTCGCAGCCCAAAAGTCCCAAGCCCGAGTAGGGCTACTCCACGGCAGTTGCGGTCGAGGGGCCAGTCGAGGGATCGATCTGCTCTCCCGCCTGCTCGCTCTCCTCGGTCACCTTGCGCAGGCTCACATGCGCAAACTGCGCCCAGATCAGCCCCACCGGCACAATGCACAGGAACGTGACCAGCAACAGCGTAGCGGCGCAGGCCGTAGCCGGCTCCGGCGCAACATTGAAGAACTTCGAGATCGTCGCGGCCACAATGCCAATCTGCGTGAACCACCCGATCACCGGCAGTTGAATAATGCTCGAGAGGCCGCTCACCACCATCATCAGCACGCACTTGGCCGGCGTCATCGCCGACAGCACCGGGTCGGCCACGAAGGCCTTCATCGTCTCCAGGTACGACGCGGCAATCAGAATCCACATGCCGACCGAAAGCAAAGCCACAACGCCGAAGTCGCCGAACGACCGCATCGTATCGAGCCCCGTGCGGAAGTCGCGCACCTTGTGGCCCACCGCCTCGCCCAGCTTCTTTGACACCACGCCCAGCGCGCCCTCAAGAAACGCCGCCACCGCGCCGCCCGCGAATCGCACCGCCACCAGAAACGATGCGCCGGCGATCGTCCCGATCATGCCCCACATGCCCGAGCGTTTCACCAGCTCCGGATGCGGCAGACTGCCCGCTCCGCCGAACCACATCGAGAACAAAATCGCCGACGAAAAAATCAGCGCCATCGAGCCGGCGTCAAACAGCCGCTCCACAATATAGACAGCGATCTGGTTGCTCACCGGCAGCCCGGTCTTCTTTGCCACCAGGTAGGGCCGCACCGGGTCGGCCACGCGCCCAATCAGCGCCACCGCCGTAAAGCCCATCACCTGCGTGCCCAGCAGCGAGAGCAGCGGCACCTTCTTGTTGTGGCGCAGCAGCCACGCCCAGCGCACCGAGCGCAGCACATAGCCCAGGTAAATGCAGCCCGCCGCTACGCCAATCCGCCGCCAGTCCGCCAGCGCCAGTTGCGCGCGGAACACGCCAAAGTCGAAGTGAATCCGGCCGCGCCCCCACACCACGAGCGCAATCAGGATCGCCAGAACAACAAGGCCTACAATCAGTTGATTTTTCTTCAAGCGTTCTCCGTTCTCCAGCTACTCAACGATTCTACGGTGCCGAAGATGAAGAACGGGTTTCGTTCTGGGTGGGAATCCGCACGGCCAGCGCCTGCGCCGCGCGCCGCGTCTCAGCCTCGCGCGCCAGCACCCGCCGATTGAACTCGTGTATCACGCGCGCCACATACGCCTGCGTCTCGTGATACGGCGGAATGCCGTGATACTTCGCCACTGCCGCCGGTCCAGCGTTGTAAGCTGCCAGCGCCAGCGCCAGATTGTCGTGATACTGCGTCAGCAGTTCGTCCAGATAGACAGTGCCGCCGCGCACATTTTCGCTCGGCCTGAAGCTGTCCTTCACGCCCACATCGGCGGCCGTCGCGGGCATCAGCTGCATCAGGCCGCGCGCGCCGGTGCGGCTCACCGCATGTGCATTGCCGCCGCTCTCGGCCTTCACCACGCTCGCCAGCAGGTCCGCGTCAAGATTGTGCTCGCGGCCCGCCTCGCCCAGCATCTCGTGCAGATCGGCAGCGCTCAGCTTCAGTCTCATCGGTGTCACTAGTCGGCCTGGCCGGCATGGACTGCATCGACTGCGGCTGCACATCTGCCACTGCCTCAAAGCCCGTCACATCTTCCGGCTTCAGGTCGATGTAGTTCGATTCGCCCGCGCTCAGATACAGTCGCATCTTGCCGTCCATCGCGGCGTGATGATCGCACGCCATCGCAAAGCCGTTGCGCAGCAGCGCCCGCTCGCCCGCATGCGCCATTGGCGTCAGCGCAACCAGCGCCGCAGCCAGCCCCACGAGATGTCGCCTCATCCGCACATCAGCTCCGCACCCGCGTCGACCACAATTTGTTTCCGATGCCAGCATTGGCATGCCGCGCGGCTTCCGTCTCCAGCACAATGCCCACGCCATCTTCGTCGTTGGGCCGCGCCTGTTTCCAGCCGTTGATCTTCGCCATGGTGCGCAGCTCCTGCGCGGCGTTGGCCATCATCACCGGCTGGCCCGCCCACTCCAGCATGTCCACATCGTTCCAGTTATCGCCAATCGCCATCGTCTCCTTGCGATCGATCCCCAGCCGCTGCGCCAGCCGCTCCAGCGCCCAGCCCTTCGACACCCCGCGCGGCAGCAGATCGAGAATCGACAGGTCCCGCGCCGGATACTCCGTCCGCACACATTCGCAATACGCGGCCCACTCGCTCGCCTTCAGCGCCTTCTCTGCTTTCTTCATCGCGCCTAGCCCGCCGCATACCATGCCCTGAATCGGATCGTCGCCATCCGCAAAGGCATCTTCGAGCGGCTTCACCACTTCAATCGCATTCCGGTTCGCTTCCACCCAGAGAGAAATCCGCCCCTGCGCCTGCTCCAGATCTTCCAGCACCAGCTCGCCGCGCCCTTCGCGATCGAACGTAAACACCACCGAGCCGAACTTCCGCAACAGCCCGCATAGCCCGCGGGCTACTCGTGCTTTCATGTGGCTGCGGTCAATATGCTCGCCGCCCAGCGTTCGAGTCACTGCACCATTCGACGTAATCAACGGCATATCCGCTCGCAGCCCCAGCCCCTCCAGCAGCGGAGCGGTATAGGCTGTGCGCCGCCCGGTCGCAATCGCCACCGTAATGCCCGCCTGCTGCGCGGCCTTCAGCGCCTGCGCATTGCGCGGGCTGATCGTCTGCGAAAACGAAGGCAGCAGCGTGCCATCCATATCAATTGCCACCAAACGGACCGGGGGATGCATACCCTCAGTGTACGTTGGATTCGGCGTTGCTTTCTCCGGTAAGCTCTTACTTATGGAACGTGTTTGCAGCCAATGCCATGCTGTGCTCGGCGCCGAAACCAAGGCCGACTGGTGCCCAGCCTGCGGCGGCGCTCTTGTCGAGCGTCCCGTCCTGCCACAAACCTCGTCCAACAATCCGCCCCACGCAGTGGATCATCGTGGAATCGTGCTGCCGCGCCGCCACGCCGTCGGCGGCATTATCACCCCGCAATAAGCCTTCAATTCTGTTCAACACCACAGCGAATCGTGTCCGCAGATATACGCCAAAGAAATAGTTGACAAGGAAACTAATAGCATCTATCTTCATCTCATACACAAGACCAGCGCAGCCGCGAAGCCTGTCAGCGACCTCAAAGTCCACATCGGCTTCTGGATGCGCTTTGTCTCAAATCACGTCTCGCACGCCTTCGCGCGCAAGCTGGTCGAGACCGGCGTCACCGTGGCCGAGTGGGTCGTTCTGCGCGAGATGTATGGCCGCGACGACGCAACCCCGAGCCATGTAGCCGAGCTCACCGGCATGACCCGCGGAGCGGCCTCAAAGCTCGTCGACCGCCTCGTCGAAAAGAAACTCATCACTCGCACCGAGCGCAGCGACGATCGCCGCTACCAGGACATCGCCCTCACGCCCGCCGGCGCAAAGCTCGTGCCCACGCTGGCCGCGCTCGCCGACAGCAACGATCACGAGTTCTTTTCCGTGCTCACAGCCGCCGAGCGCGAGACCTTGCTCAGCATCCTAAAAAAAATCGTGCAGCGCCACGGCCTGCACAAACTACCCACGCAATAAGGAGACACCATGATTGCTCAAGCCGACGACACACAAACCATCCGCGAAGTGCTCACTGAAACTCACGCAGGCCGCATGACCTTCCCACAGGTTGTCGGCCGCATGCTCGCCGCCCAGGTCACTTCCTACTTCGTCGACCTCATCCGCGCACAGGATGTCGTCTATCTCGCCGACGACTCCACGCTCACCGAGCCGCTG
This sequence comes from uncultured Acidobacteriaceae bacterium, assembly GCA_963783925.1. GTDB lineage: Bacteria > Acidobacteriota > Terriglobia > Terriglobales > Acidobacteriaceae > Telmatobacter. Next base: position 84,015 of record CAWAPM010000003.1, read on the forward strand.
CATCTCGACTACGGCTCCATCGCGCAGGAGTTCTCGAAGCCCGGCATTGTTGCTGCAATCCGCGCCGCGCAGCGCGATGAGATTCGCTATCCGGAGTTCATGCGCCGCGCCGCCGCCGCGGGCATCGTGGCCTACTGGGCTGAACTCACCGGCAAGCGCGTCATCTACTTCGGCCGTCAGGGCGATATGCACATTGAGTGGTTTCCCGGCGCGCAGCCCAGCGACGTTACTGAGACTGAGCGGAGCTAGTTCCGGATCGCTTTAGTCGCCAGTGACGAGCCCGACTGCGTCGGCCAGCCGTGCCTGCCGCTCGTCGAAGGTCCAGAAGCGTTCCGCCTTCAGTGCGAGCGCGCAGGCCACATGAAGAGAGTCCAGCGTCCGCACCCCGAGGCGTGGCCCATAGCGCCGCGCCAGATCGATGCACATCTCCCAGGCAGCCTCCGGAAAAGCGATGGGAAGCCACACGCCCTCGGCACAATGACGATCGAAATCAGCCCAGACGAGTCCGGCTTCCGCAATCGACATCGCGCCGCGAAATACATATTGATGAATTGCATGCGCAACTTCGGATCGATTCAACGGTGTCAGAGCGATTGGCATGCGCTGTTGCATGCGCCGGTCCGCCTCTGCGGAATGAATGTCCTCGATGTATTGGGAGACAATGAAGCTCGAATCGGCACAAACCATCAGAAGCGGCTCTTATTCCGCTCTTCAATCAGAATCTCGACTGCGGGCAGCACGCGGTCCCCAAAAATCTCCTTGCGTCGTGCGGCAAAATCCGGCCACTCCGCCGGATCCGCCGCGGGACTCTCAGGCACAATCCTACCCAGAATGCGGTTGCGCTCACGCAGCTCCACCACCTGCCCGGCTTGCAGCCAGGCCTTGAGCTGGCGGGTATCGCGAAGCTGTCGGAGATTCACGCTTGGCATAGTTTCAATGTGCCACAAAATGTGTCACATTTCAACCTGGAATGTAAGTCGATGTAAATAATTATCTTATTCGTACCGCAGCGCCTCAGCCGGAAGAATGCTCGCAGCCGTGTGCGACGGATACAGCGTCGCCAGCAGCGAGATCCCGATCGACACCGCCGCCACAATCACGCCATCCGAAAGCCGCGGCGCGAAGGGGAGGGTATCGATCGCATACACCGCGGCCGACAAATGAATGAAGTGATAGTGGCCGCCCGCCCACGAGGCCATATAGCCCAGCACCAGCCCCAGCGCTGTGCCAATCACGCTGATCAGCAGGCCCTGCATCAGAAAAATGCGCCGCACTTGCCCCGGCTCCACGCCAAAGCTCATCAGCACTGCGATGTCGCGCGTCTTCTCCATCACCATCATGGTCAGCGCAATCAGAATATTGAGCGCCGCCACCACCACGATCAGCGCAATCACGATGAACGTGACAATCTGCTCGAGCCGGAGCGCGCGGAACAGCTCGCGATTCTGCTCCATCCAGTTGGTCGTCATAAAGCCTGGTCCCGCGGCCTGCTCAATCGCGCTACCCAATTCCGCGGCGCGATTCAGATTGTCCACACGAAAGTTGATCGCAGACAGCAGATCGGGCTCGTCGAAAAGTCGCTGCGCATCGGCCAGCCGTACATAGCCCGTCTCCGCGTCATATTGATAAAACCCGCTGTGATACGTGCCCGCCAGCCGAAACGCCACCCACTTGGGAATCACGCCCATACGGCGTCATCTCGCCCTGCGGGCTGATAATCGTCACGCGATCTCCCACAGCCGCGCCGACGGAATCCGCAAGGTCCTTGCCCAGCACAATCGGCGGGAGCGCCTTGCGGATTGGTCTTCGACCGGTGAGGCTTGCGGCTCAAGCGCCTTGATCGATCCCGGCGTCGCATGATGCAGCAGCGTGCTTACTGTCTTCTCATCGTCGGGCAAAATGCCTTCGATCAGCGCGCCGCCATCGCGCGCCCCGCGCGCCACCAGCACCTGCTCATAGAGTCCCGGCGAAGCCGCCGTCACATGCGGCACCTTGCTTCAGCTTCTCCAGCAGCGGGCGCCAGTCGCGAATGCCGTCGCCTTTCACGCGCATCAACTGCACGTGCGCGCTCGAGTCCACCAGCCTGTCCTCAAGATCGCGCCGCATGCCGTTGGTGATTGCCAGCGCGATGATCAGCGCAGCCACGCCCGCCGTCACGCCGGCAATCGAGATGGCCGTCACCACGCCCACCACGGCCTGCCGCCGCTTGGCTCTCAAATAGCGCGCCGCTATGAAGAGTTCAAATCGCATCGCCGCTACTTCGCCGAAGATACGGGGGAGGTCCCAAACACCGTCTTCGCGACGCCCACGTTGTCATACCTGTCATAGACGCGTACGGTCAGCAGATGCTCGCCGCCCTTGCCGTCACGCCGCAGGCAGCTTCAGCTCGTAGTGCTCGCGTTTCGAGTCGGAAAGCTCGCCCACCGGCGCGAGATACATCCACGGCCCAGCATCGAGCGAATACTCCGCATGCGCAATCGGCGACTCCGCATCTTCCGCGTCGAAGCTCACGTGGATCGCCTGCGAGCATTCAGCTTGCGCGCAGCCTTCCGGCTCAGCCGTCGCCGTCAGCGCGGAAACCACCGGCGGCGTCGTGTCCACCACAAACCGCTCGCTGATCTTGTCGCCCGTCAGCGCTTCGCCCGGCGTATGCGAAGGCGCGTCAGATGCCACCACCTTCACCTGGTAGCCGCCATCGGGAATCAACGTCGCATCGAAGCTGTAGGCCTTGTCGGTCACGTCATCCTTCAGCAGCCGCCACACATGTTCGCCGTCGCCGCGCAGATAGAGCGCATAGCTCAGGTCGTCGCCGTTGTCGTCATGCGCGGCCCAGCGCACGGTGATTGCGGTCCGGTCCTTCAGCGCCTGGACCGGCGCAGCGCTCGCGTCATACGTCACAGTCACGCCCTGATTCGCCGAGGGCAGGGCAATGCTCACCGTCTGCTGCGCCGGCTGCTGGCTCTGCGGGTTCACGCGCGCACCCGGAACCACCACAAGATCGTCCACCACCGGCGCGGCATTCACCGGCAGATAATTCACGCCCACGCCGCCCACACTGCCGCCTGGCTGCAGCACAGCCTTCCATTGCAGATAGCGCCCTGCGGGCGAGGCCACCACGCCATCTTTCAGAGGAGCCCAGTCGCTCCAGCCCCGCACCGGCTGCTCCACGTTGCCCGTGCGCGTCCACAGCTCATAGCCCATTCGATCCGGGCTCAATCTCCACGCGGCCAAACCGCGCCATCGCTCCGGCATCCAGCACATCGCTGGCGTACTCGTGCTTCTCCGCCGCGCCGAGCGCAAACAGCTTGCCCGTATTGCCGGTGCCGATCAGAACCTCGTCGCCCGCACGCGCAAAGCTCAGCCCCTGCTGCGCCTCAAGATGCGCCACGTCGGCATAGCTGCCATCCGTACTGATGCGAAACACGTGCCCACGATTGCCACTCAGCGCCAGCACGCCGTCTCGCTCCGCATCGAGCGCATACACAATATCGTCCTTTGCTCGACCACACCTTGCGCGGCGCCTGCCCCTCGCTCAGCGCGTAGATTTCTGTGCCCTCCGGCACAGACGAACTCGCATTTGCCGCCTGCAGCGAGCCCGGCTGCACGATCGTGATCGTGATGCTGGCCTGTCCCTGCACCGGCAGCGGCGGCAGCGGATTGTGGCTCTTGTCGCCCACACTCGCTGCGTAAATCGTTCCGTCCGTCGCGACCGCAACCGACGGTGATCTCCCGCCGCGGCGCTTCAAACAGCACGTAGCCCTTGCCCTGCGCATCGATGCGATACACCAGCCCGCTGCCATCCGAGCCCGCAATCAAATTTCCCTTCGCATCCCACGCCAGCGAGCGAATGTGCTGCTCGTCGCTCTTGAAAAATATCTCGGGTTGCGCGCCCGGCTTGCTCACATCCACGCGAACACCGCCGCCGGCCCGCCGGTCAGCAATGTAAAGCCGTCCCTGCTTGTCGAAGGTCAGATCCCAGATGTAATGCGAGTGCTGACTTGTCTCGCTGCTTCGTCCGTCTTCGCGCTGCATCGTCCATCTTCGCCGCGTCAAACACCACCGTCGCCTTGTCTTCGTCGATCTTCGCCGTCGCATGCGGATCGAGTCTGTAGACTTTGCCGCTCGGCAGCGTGGCCACATACAGCGTGCCGTCCGGGCCCAGCCGCACCACCTGCACGCTCAAATCCTTGCGACTCAAACAGCGTGAAAGGCTTCGCGCCTTTCTCCACGCGCAGCACGGTCGCCGGCGACCCGGTGCCGAGATACGCCGTGCCGCTCTTGTCCGCAGCCACACTCCACACAAACGTCGAGGGCGTCGTCAGCAGTTCGCGCAGCGCGGGGCCTTCCCGCAGCCGCCCGTCGCTGGTGATCGAGACGCCGTCCGGCGTGCCCTTCTCAAAGTCTTCAAAGCTCGATTGCGTCCACAGGTGCGTCCCCTGGGCGCGCGCGTGTCCAGCGGCGGAAACGGCAATCACAGCGGCCAGCGCCGCGGCAAAACAGGAGCGGAAATTCAAGCGGGAGAAAGCAGCCATGCTGCCGTTGAGTCTACTAGAACGGGCCGTGCTCGCGGGCTTCCGCGCTCACGCGCCGCCGCGGAACTGAATGATGCGCCGCCGGTCGCGCTTGCTGGGCCGCCGCTCCGGTACCGGCGCATACTGCTGCATTGCCTTGCGTTCTTCGGCCTGCTTGATGCGCGCGGCTTTGCTGGCCTCTGTCTCGCTGTAGAGCGCCTGCGCCGCGGCTGCCGGACCGCGCATCTCGCTCAGCGCCAGCACGTCAATCTCGAACTCCCCGCCCTCGTTGCGCACGCGCAGCCGGTCGCCCACGCGCACCTCGCGTGCTGGTTTGGCTTCCACATTGTTTGAGAGAACGCGGCCCAGCTCGCAGGCCTTCGACGCCAGCGCGCGCGTCTTGAAGAAGCGCGCCGCCCACAGCCACTTGTCCATGCGCACGCCGTTCACTGGCCGCCCATAGACTGCATGGCGCGCTCGCGGTCAGAGGTCAATCAGCCGCTTCCGTCTTCCACACGTAGAGATACTCGTTGTCGCTCGAGGTCGACACATTCAGCCCGTGCTGGCGCGTGGCCCGGTTCAGAGCCGAGCGGATATTTTCCTTCGTATCCGGCAGCTCATCCAGCGGCACCTTGAGCGCGCGGCCCACTGCCAGTTGCTCAATGTCGCTCAGCAGCTGGGTCACGATGTGCTTGTGCTTTCCGTCTCGTCCCTTGGGGACGTCATCCTGCTCAATCGATCCAAAGTTCATCGGCGTCTGATCGGAATTTCCATTCGTCTCCATTGCCTCACCCTCTTTAAACAACAATCAAAAGGATTTGACTAACGGGCCCGGTCTAACCTATGGCTAACCTTACGCAGAACTATCCTGCGGGTATCAATATACTAAGGAGCCTACCCTGGATCAATAAGAAAATGAAGGCTATGCCAGAGATACGCCTACCGGCCCCTATCTCTCTCTCGTTCCAAAGAGTTGAATCGTATCGTGAAAGCGTTCCCCCGTATCCAAAAAAGACTGCTACGTTGGCAGGCAGAGGTGACTACCCGTGAAGCACAAGTTTACCTTCCCCACGATCCCGCTTCAGGAGGTTCCCGTTTTGCTAGAACACAACTCTCACAGCACCCATCGTCCCTCCATCCTGGTCGTGGACGATGAAAGCAGCATCGCCGACACCCTCGCTGAGATCCTCATCCGCAGTGGATATGCGGCGAGTGCTGTGTACGACGCGGACAGCGCGCTGGAAGCTTCGCTGCTGAACCCGCCGGAAATGCTCATCAGCGACGTAGTACTGCCAGGCATGAGCGGCATTGATCTCGCGATCACCATGCGCCGCATCTTTCCCGACTGCAAAATCATTCTCTTCTCTGGACAGGCATCCACGGCGGACCTTCTTGCCGCGGCCAACAGGGAAGGCCATCAGTTTGTCCTGCTCAACAAGCCGGTCCACCCCACAGACCTGCTCGCACGCATCTCCGCCGGCCTCAAATCGCAACATGCGGCGCCCATCGGCGCTAACTAGAACGGATCTGTTGGCCGCATCGCACGGGCTCGCACCAAAAGCCAAGGCCCCTTCTCCAATCGGGGAAGGGGCCTTGCTGTTTGCGCGGGATCTCGATGCTCAGTTTGCCAGCACGGCCCGATAGCGGACCTTATTCTTCTTCACCTTGGCGATCGCCTCGTTAGCCTTGGCCATCGCGAAGCGTTCTGTCTTCGCTTTCACGCCATGCCGGGCAGCCACATCCATCATCTCGCGCAGCCGATACGGGCTGCCCGTCGGGTTGCCGGTCACCGCGCGCATCCCGGCGATCAGTGGAAACGCCTGCACCGCCACCGGCGATGGCGGCACACCCACCAGGCACAGCGTGCCCGTGGGCCGCAGCGCCTGGATGAAGTTGCCCCAGTCGAGATCCGCGTTCACCGTGCTCACAATCAGGTCCATGGAGTTGGCCACCGCATGCATGGCCTTGGTCTCCCGGCTATTCACAAAGCTGTGCGCGCCCAGCTCGCGCGCCTCTTCTTCCTTCGCTTCGGAAGTCGAGAAGGCTGTAACCTCCGCGCCAAACACCCGCGCAAACTGGATCGCCAGATGCCCCAGCCCGCCGATGCCCACCACACCCACCCGCGACGACGGATTGATGCCATGCGTCCGCAGCGGGTTATAGACAGTAATGCCGCCGCAGAGCAGCGGCGCGGCCTCCTCGCTCGGCAGCGCTTCCGGCACCGCAATCACAAACCGCGCATGGGCACGGATGCGGTTGGCGTAGCCCCCGTGACGCCGCACGCAGGTAGCCTCGGCAGTGGGGCATAGGTTTTCCATGCCCTGCGTGCACCACTCGCACTGCCCGCAAGAATTGGACTGCCAGCCCAGCCCCACGCGTTGGCCCACCGTGACAGAACTGACTTCAGAGCCGGCTGCCGCGACGGTGCCGATAATCTCATGCCCGGGAATGAACGGATACTGGCTGATGCCCCAGTCGTTCGCAATCAAATGAAGATCGCTGCGGCAGATGCCGCAGTGGGAGATGTCGATCTCGACTTCCCATGGTCCCAGAGGTCCGGGGTCATAGCGATAAGGCAGCAGTTCGGCTCCCGCTGCATGCGCGGCAAGTCCCTGAATCACACTCATGCTTTCCGCAGTCCTTGCCGCGGTAATTACCGGTGAAAAGCGCAGATCATCACTACACGCCAACCGAGACGGAGATGTGCAATCCGATCGCGGCGGCAGCCCCCTGGTTCACCCAAGCGCAACAACTGAGCCGGCTTGTTTCCCCTGAAGCAGCCCACTCTTTTCATCAATCGCTTGTCAGAACCGCCTCTAGTGTAAACCGCCGCCCGTCGTCGATGTGCAGGTTCAGAATCGTGAACCCGTTCAGCACACCGCCGGCCGGGGCCTGGCCCGCCAGCGCAGCCGACTCGCCATTCATCGAGACATCCCGCTCAGCGCGCAAAGGCTCCAGAGCATTCGCCATCGAAAGCGGCAGACCCGTCAGCGTCTGGCCTTCCATCTCGGCCTGGGTCTCGGGCGCCAGCAGCTTACATACACCTGGTCGGCCGAGATGCAGCCGCCGCGCCTGCGCCAGCGTTGTCTCCAGGTCGTTAGGCCGCTGCGAGTTCTTCGGCTGATCCAGCGTGCGGTCCAGCGTCGCGGCATCCGACACCAGAATCCGCACATTGCCCGGCTGCAGCCGCGCCGGCAGCGTGATGGGAATCCGCACATTGCGCGCCGGCTGCTGCCACGGATGCAGCGTCGCCTCAATTACCACTCGAGTCGCCCGCATGCACCATGTCGCCTGAGACCACACGCGCCGTCTTCCAGCTCCACCTGCAGATTGCGCGGAATCGCATCCACGGTCAGATTGATCGACGCGCACCGCTCCCTGCCGCGTTCCGTTCGAATAGAGCCTCGTAAAGCTCTCGCCCGTCAGCATGGCCGCGGCCAGCGGCGAGGGCAGCCCCGTCGCCGCCCGCCACCCACAGGTCCAGCGGCGAGGGCGGGTAGCCATCGAGCGCAATGTCGCCCTTCACGTGATAGCTGGTGTCGGCGGTGCTGTCGTTGCGTTTCCAGCAGCGCATCATAAAGCGACACCATCACCGCCTGCGGCGTCAACGCCGGCAAATCGAGCACTTCGAAATTCAGCTTCCGCGTCTTCTCCACGGCCGTGAATCGTCACGTGCACCGGAATCATCTGCGCCTGCACGCCCAGCACGCCGAGAATCGCCGCATCGCGATCCTGCGTGAACGCCCCAATCGTGTCGCCCGTGTTCACGATCTTGAAAGCGTTCAGCGGCGAAGCCAGCGTCGCCACCACCTCCGCCTTGGTCATCGGCATCGACACCGGCCCCGCCTGCAGAATCGGGTGCCCGCAGGCCAGCAATTGCTTCGGGTCGACATACGTCACCGTGCAGGTCGCCGAAATATCCAGATCGCCGCGCACCAGTTGCGCACTCACCGCCGAGCCCGGCACCACGTCTCGCCGCGCTCGTCATTTCTGTCCTCGCTGCCGGGCAGGGAACTACCGCCAACGCCGCCCGCAGCCACCATCTCCAGCCCCGTCCCGGCCATTTTCTTCTGCCATAGTGCGATCGCCTCCGGCCGGAAGCCGCTCATCACCAGCGGCGTCTCCATCGCCTGAAACTCCATCCCATCGGCATGCACATTCGGATCAGCATTCTTGGCGGTCAGCGTGGTATGCGCCGCATCTACCGGCAGGTCGCGCACCTCCAGCATCTGCTCAATCGGCGTAATCCCCGCAATCGGGTCCTTGCTGAACTGCCCAATGCGATACGAGAGCGAGCCCAGCAGCTTGTTGCCGATATACACCGGGCTGCCGCTCATGCCCGCCACCACGCCCGTGTACTCGGGCTTCGCGCCGTGCAGTTGTGCCAGGATCATGTCGTGTCCCGGCCCGCGCGCTCCGCGCAGAATGCCCAGAATCTCCACCTGCATCGGCTCGGGCTTTGTCCCGGTAAAGACGGTCCACGCTGTTGCCATCTGGCCGCGATGCACGTCGTTCAGCGGATAAAACCCTCCCGTCGAGGGCGGAGGTCCAGCGGGCGCAGCTGCCTGCGCAGCGGCGTTTGCCGCTGGCAGTAGAGCCGCAGCCAGTGCGGCGGCCAGCACAGTATGCCGGCTCACGATGTCCTTCAGGCACAGATTCACGTCTATAAGAGTACAACCGGCGGCGTTGATCAACCCCTCAGGGCCCCTGCGCCGCGTTCCTTCCCGCTGCATTGCGCGCTCTGCAATGCGTTGGACGGGCTCCACGGCCGTTTTCGTTGCGCCATTCTGCGGCCGCTGCCGGTCATCCCGTATGCTGTCTTGAGACACAGAGGTTGCCATGTCCATGATGCGCACGTCCGTTTCGGCAAATCATCGTCTTCAATCAAGTCATCGTCTCCAGTCTGGGTTGCTGCTGCTCGCGCTTGCCTGCGCTCCGCTGCTGGTTGCAGCAGCAAACCCCGCCCCAGCCGCAACTCCGCCTGCACAGGACCAGACCGCTCCCGACGCCGGTGGTCCCGGCGGCGACAACGGCGTCATTGCCCTGCCCAAGAAGAAGGAGACCCGAAGACGCCCCGCCGCCGGCGCCCGCCGCGCCCAAGATCAAGAATCCTCCCGGCCTGGACAACTACTCCATGCGCGTCGAGGTTCCCGAAGTCAGCGTCGATGTGGGCGTGCTGCTCGAGAAGACCGGCCAGTTCGTCCCCGACCTCAAGCCCGACAACTTCAGCGTCTACGAGAATGGCGTGGAGCAGAAGATCATCGGCTTCAAGCGCGTCGAAGCGCCCATCACCGCTCTGCTGCTCTGCGAATTCGCTTCCACCAATTACTACTTCGTCTACGACATGCGCAACGCCGCATGGTCCTTCGCCCAGCAGCTCCGGCCGCAGGACTACGTGGCCATGATGACCTTCGACATGCGCACCCAGATCGTCACCGACTTTACCCAGGACAAGCGCCAGCTCTACAACGCCATCAACTCGCTGATCATCCCCGGCTTCACCGATCGCAACCTCTTCGACGCGCTGTATGAAGCCGAGGACCGGCTCAGCCGCATCGAAGGCCGCAAATACATCATCCTCATCGCCTCGGGCCGCGACACCTTCTCCAAGATCACCCTCGACAAGATTCTGCAGAAGGTCAAGAACACGCCCGACATCACCATCTTCGCCGTTTCCACCGGCGGCGCAGTGCGCGCCATGACCGAGGGCGGCCCCGGCTTCAACCAGCAGATGCGCGACCTCGACTATCTGCAGGCCGACAACCAGATGAAGACCTTCGCCAAGATGACCGGCGGTATGTGGTTCGAGCCCCGCTTCGTCGCCGAGATGCCCGACATCTTCTCCGACATCAACAATGCCATCCGCTCCAAGTACGAGATCGATCTACCACCCCACCGATGCCAAACAGGACGGCAGCTACCGCAAGCTGCGCGTCGAGCTCGTCGACGCCGAGGGCAAGCCCCTGCGCATGCAGGACGAGAAGCACAAGCCGCTGAAGTACGACATCATCGCCCGCGACGGCTACAAGGCCAAGCAGGAAGTCGAGTAGGCAGGACGAAGACCAGGCGCCGCGGGCGGCAAACTACCCCACGGACCTCAACCAGGCCTCGGCATCCGAGCAGCAGTGCAACGTCCGGCTTAGTTGAACTGCTTGATGAAGTCGAGCACGTAGTAGCCGACCACGAACAGGGTGGCCACGCCCGCCAGCACAGCGCGACGCGCAGCAGCGGCTGCAGTTTTTCACCTTGGCCACGATCGCGGCCTGGGCTGTCCCTCGTGGCTCTGAACGAGTCGTCCAGAAAGATCTGGTCCTCTTCGTCCTTGGTCAGGTTGGAGCGGTAGATATAGAGCGCTGCCGTCACGACCACCAGTGCGCTCCACACGATCCACATCGTAGGCACAAGATTCATACAACACCTCCCAGCGAACCTGGTGTCCCAGGCGCGTTCCCAGATACCGGCGGGGCCGTCCACGAAGTACCAGCTGCGGTCTCGTGAGTAGAGGGGCCGTACGGTTGACCATAGTAGCGCCGTTTCAGGGTCGCGGATGTGACAAAATGCACACATCTCGTGTGCCCGTAGTCACACCCGGGTTCGCCGCCCCGCTCGTGCCCCTCCAGGCCGCGCATTTTCAGCAGTTTGGCCTCATTTTTACCCTCATGCCTGCCCATATACCATTTGCGACCTTTCCCACCAGGTGACCATCCAATGGGAAAGAGTCCCGGACCGGCTTGAATCCCCGCCTCCGGCGCAGTACAGTACCAACAAGGGAAGCAATTCACCAAACGGGAGACACCATGTCCACAGCAACCATCGCACCCCAGGAGACCGAGAAGAAGGCTCCACTGTTTCTCACCCCTCAGGCAATCGCCAAGGTGCGCGAAATTATGGCCACGCAGGACCCGATTCCCGCAGGCCTTCGCGTCGGCGTTGTCGGCGGCGGATGCTCCGGCTTCCAGTACTCAATGGCCTTCGAGAACCAGAGCGGCATGATGGATAAGGTCTTCAGCTTCGACGACCTCAAGGTCTTCGTCGACTCCACCTCGCTCATGTACCTCAACGGCTGCACGGTCGACTACGTCGAGACCCTGGAAGCGGCCGGCTTCAAGTTTGAGAATCCCCAGGTCAAGTCCACCTGCGGCTGCGGCTCCTCCTTCAGCGTCTAAGCCGCGCCTCTTCGCTCCACGCAAAAAGCCCGTCTTCAAGGACGGGCTTTTTGCTGTCTCGCGATGAAGCTTACTGCGGAGTCGTGGGGGTCGTCCCGCCCGATCCCGTCCCGGAACCTGTCCCCGTGCCCGGCGTTGTTCCGCCAAACACATTCGGGTTGCCCGTAGGCGCAGCCACCGGCGTGCCGATGGTGCCCGTGTTGCCGCTGCCCATCACCTGGCGGTCTGACAGCGGGCTATAGAGAAACTCCCACTCGTTGTAGTGATTCTTCTTCTTGTAGAGCAAGATCGATTCCTTCGGGCTTCCCGGCGCGAACCCGATGATCCCCACCCCGCCGAAGCTCTGTCCCGAACTCTGCCCAGATCCCGATCCAAGTCCGCTCCCGCTACCCGTTCCCGTGCTGCCAAACGTCGAAGAGTTCCCAGTCGTTCCAGTACCGCTTCCATTCGAGCCCGCTCTGCGAACTCGCGCCCGATCCGCTGTCGGAGAAAAATCCGCCGCTGCCGCCAATCGGGCTCGCACCGGCAATCCCATTGCCGCCGCTCGGCCCAGTCCCGGCGATCGCGTCGCCGCCCAGCCCCAGCGGCTGCCCAAAGAATCCCATCGCCATCGGCGTCTTGTTCTGGCCAAACTTGATCGGCTGCCAGTCGTCCTTGCCGGTCATCGGGTCGGTGTAGCGCTTGCGCAGAAAGCGAATCTCGTTCGTCTTCACCAGCGCCTGCACGTTCGGCGGATAGGCGCTGAATTTCTTGTAGTAGAGCTTGATGGCCCGCGCATACTGCTTGCCGCGATACATCGTCTCAATCTCGCGGTCGCGCTGGATGCTCTCCTTCACCTTGCGGAATGGCAATCGCAAGCGACAGCACCAGCAGCGCCAGCAGAAAAATCACCGCCACCAGCACGTAGCCTTCTTCGCCGGGCTTGCGCGGTCCTGCGTCGCGCGGATTGTGCCGGTTCAGTCATCGCTAATTCAATGCCAGCCGCAGCGTCTGCGTGTTGTTGTAGCCCAGGTCCGTCACCTGCACCGAGCCCGGCAGAATCGCGCCGATCTTGTAGCGGTGATCCACAACATCGCCCGCATGCGCCATGAACACATCGTCGCCGTGCACCAGAAATGCCTGTAGCGTCTTGTCCGGCGTCTTGCTCGTAGCCGAAGTACTTCAGGTCGATCGCCGGCGGCTGCGGCACCATCGGCGCGACCGGCGTCACCGCCTCGATCCGCGCGCTCTTGATTGGATAGGTATCGCCACCGGCGCGGACTCCGCCGAGAAAATATTCCGCCCGGTGCCGGCATACACCACATCCTCGCTCATCGCCAGTTTCTCAAGATGGAGCGAAGGATCGATGCCCGCATTGGTCAGCTTCACCGCTTCCGGTCCGGCCGCCGTGGTCACCGTTCGTGCCCGCGCCACAGGCCGCGCCGGCGCATTTGCCGCGGGCGAGCCGCCGAAGGGCCCGAACAGCTCGTACGCGCCGGCAAGGACCACCACCGTCAGCAGCGCCGACCAGCAATATAGACCTGCTTCTTGTTTTCAAGGCCCAGTTGCATGATCTACTGGCCCTCCCTTCCGAAGCAGTCGCGTCCGCCGCAGCAGGCTCGCTCGGCGTCGTTGGCAATCCGCTCTGCGCCGCATCCGCCGCGCGCAGCCACGTCGATACCCTGAGACGCAGATTCACCAGCCCGCCCTGCTGCCCGGTCAGCGTCATCGCGCGGACGACAAAGAAAGTCTGATCGCGCTCCAGTCCGTTCACAAACTTCATAATCTGCGGATACGTCGCCGCTCACGCCCGCATCGAGCGAAATCTCCGTCAGGTCACCGCTCGGCGCGCCCTGCGTGTAGAGCATGCGCGAGAGCCGCACGCCCGAACTTCACCTCAAGCTGGCCCACGCGCGTCGCAATCAGCGAGTAGTTCGGCCGGAATCCGCTTGGCATAGAACGCCTTCATCTGCTCCCGCGACTCGGCCACGCGCTTGTCCAGCCCGCGCAGCGGCGCCGTCTGCAGGTTCAGCGCCTTCACCTGCACCTGCTTGCTCATCAGCGCGTCGGCGGAGTTTTCATTGGTCGCGCTCCAGTCCATGCCCAGCCGCACGCCCAGCGCAACCACCAGCACAATCAGCGCTCCCAAACCCACGTAGTGCCAGGTCAGCGGCGAGCGCAGCCGTTCGTTCCAGGAATTCGCAACAGGAGTGCTCATTGCCGGCCTCCCTTCTCGGCGTCTCGCCCGTATACGGCGGCCGATAGGCCCCAGGCGGCAGCGCATTCCGCGCCGGCGCAGAGCTCGTGTGTCTCAGGCTGCGCCGCTTTGGCCGCATGCCGCTCACTCGCAGTGGCCGGAACGTAATCGGCCAGCACATCGAAGGTCACCGCGCTCGACGCGCTCACCGGCTCCACGCGCTGGTTTGGTCCACCGCCCGATGTCTCCGCGCTCTCGCTCAACAATGCGCGGCCGCAGGAACCGCCGTGAGTGCTCCAGATTCTCCACCATCTGGATGGTGCGGTCGCGCGGTCCCAGCACCCGCAGCCGCAGCGTGATGTGTCCGTCCTTGTCGCGCGAGGGCTCCAGCGTAGTCACCTGCACGCCGCCCGGCAGCACCGTCTCCAGGTCTTCCATCGCCAGCGTCCACGAGAAAGCCTTCTCGTCGAAAAGCTGATTCAGATTCTCTGCCTGCGCCAGTACCGCCGCATTGTCCGGCTGCCGCATCATGGCCTCATAGCCGTGCCGTTCGTTGTTGCACCCGCGCAATCTGCTCATCCAGCGCCTCGTCCCGCAGCCCGCGCCTGCTTGGCCTTCTGCGTCAAACAGCATGCAGCCCCACCACCAGCGCAATCGCCGCAATCGCAAGCACGCCCATCGCAATGCGCAGCCGCTTGAGCAGCGGAGCCAGATTCGTGAATGGCCGCGTGGCGAGATTGATGGCGATCCGCATCAGGCCGCTCCCGCCAGCGCGCCGGCCATGCCGGCAAAGCTTAGCTTGCCCAGCGGGGTGGCCGCGCCCGTGGTCGGCCGCGCCGCCAGCTCGACAACTTCAATCTCCGCATCGTTCACGATCCAGCGCGCAAACTCCTGCCGCCGCCATTCGGCCCCGCATAGTAGAGCTGCGCGGCCGCGCGCCAGCTTGTCTTCAAAATACGCAGCCGCCACCGCAATGTCGCGCTGCACCTCGCCCAGCCGCGCGCCGGCATCCTCGGGCAGATCCAGCGTGCGATACAGCAGCAAGATCCTGCCCATGGGTGATTGCCGTGGTCAGCGAGCACGCGCTCAGGCAGGCCATCAGCGCGGGCTCGTCGGTCTCGAGAGCCGCCAGCGCCGCCAGGCTCGACGGCAGCACCGCGCCCGGCTCATATCCCGCCGCGCGCACCGCCGCTTCATACTCCGTCCAGAATCGGCCCCGGCAGTCACCGCAATCAGCACCCGGCATTCGCTCTTCGTCTCGGACAGAACCTGATAGCTCACGCCCGCCTTCTCCACATCGAAGGGAACCATCTTGCGCAGCCGGAACCGCAGCACCGGGACTACATCCGCCGCCTTCGCGGGCAGGGAATCGAAGTCCAGCACAAACACCCGCACGCACCGTGTCCGGCAGCACCAGCGTCACCGACCGCGCCACGCGGCGACACATCGTCCAGCGCCGCGCGAATCGCCGTCTGTCACCTGCTCCGGCGCGCGCAGATTGGTCTCGTCGATGCCCGGCACCAGCGCCCCCAGGCGGCAGCGGCGCAAACGCGTACACCGGCGCTGCGCCTTTGCCCGGCAGCGCCGCGGCCAGCACGCCCTCGGGCGTCAGCTCCACCGCCGCGGGGGCCGCGCCTGCCTGCGTTCCGCTTGCTCGTACTCAGATCCTAGTCGCAATCGTCCGGCTCCGATCCCTGACCCCTGTTCTACGCGATGCCTCGATGAACGTCACCTTGTTGATCTCCTTCAGCGTCGTCATGTCCGCGCCGCACGCGGTCCAGCGCCGACTCGCGCAGAAACGACATGCCTTCCTTCTGCGCCAGCTTGCGCACTTCCGAGGTCGGCTTCTTCTCCAGAATCAGCTCGCGAATCGGATCGGTCAAATCCAGCAGCTCGTGGATCGCCGTTCGTCCGCGATAGCCCGTGCCGCCGCACTCCATGCAGCCCGCGCCCTCGCGGAACGCGAACCCGCGCCACTCCGCCAGATCCATGCCGCTCGCCAGCAGCACGTCGTCGTCGTATATGCACCGTGCGCACGCAGTACTCGCAAATGGTCCGCACCAGCCGCTGCGCCAGGATGCAGTTCAGCGCCGAAACAAAGTTGTACGCCTCCACACCCATATTCAAAAAGCGCCCCAGCACGTCGACCACGTTGTTCGCGTGCACCGTCGTGAACACCAGGTGCCCAGTCAGCGCCGAGTTGATCGCGATCTGCGCCGTCTCCTGGTCGCGAATTTCGCCGACCAGGATCTTGTCCGGATCGTGCCGCAGAATCGACCGCAGTCCGCGCGCAAACGTCAGGCCCTTCTTCTCGTTCACCGGAATCTGCGTGATCCCGCGAATCTGATACTCGACCGGGTCTTCAATGGTGATGATCTTGTCTTCGTCGCTCTTGATCTCGTTCAGCGCCGCATAGAGCGTCGTCGTCTTGCCCGATCCGGTCGGCCCCGTCACCAGCACCATGCCATAGGGCTCGCGAATATACCGCCGGAACCGCCGCAGATCCTCATCCGCAAATCCCACCACATCCAGCGTCAGGTTGCGAAACTTCTCGCTCATCGACTCTTTGTCGAGCACGCGCAGCACGGCATTCTCGCCATGCACCGTCGGCATAATCGACACGCGGAAATCGATCAGCCGGCCCTTGTAGCGCACCCGGAAACGTCCGTCCTGCGGCACGCGCCGCTCGGCAATATCCAGCTCGCTCATGATCTTGATGCGGCTCAGAATCGTCGTGTGGTGCTCGCGCGCAATCGGCGCCATCGCCTCCTGCAGCACGCCGTCAATGCGGTACTTCACATGCACCGAATCGTCGTAGCTCTCGATGTGAATATCGGACGCGCGCCGCTCCAGCGCCGTGAAAATCGTCGTGTCCACGAGGCGAATAATCGGGCTGATGTCCTCATCGCTGGTCAGCTTCTCAATCGAGATGTTTTCGTCGGAGTTGTCGTCGCCCGTCAGCACGTCGAAGGTCAGCCCTTCGCTGGCCTCGTCCAGCACGCGCTGCGACTGCTCCGTCTTCTTCAGCAGATCGGTGATCTGCGAGAGCGTAGCCACGCGCGGCGACAATCGCTGCTGCCCCAGCAGCCCTGCAATCTCGTCCAGCACCATCAGCCGCGAGGGATCGCTCACCGCAATCACCAGCGCCTCTTCGCCCTGCTGCTCAATCGGCACAAAGTTGTAGCGGAACATCAGCTCCACCGGCACCGTGCGCAGCAGCTCGTGCTGAATCTTGAAGTTCTTCAGGTCCACAAACTCCGCGCGATAGCGCGCCGCCAGCGCCTCGGCCTGCGCTCGTTCCTCCGGGCTGCCCGGCATCGGGCCAGCCGGAAGCGAAAGTACACTCGTATCCGCCATCGTCCATCTACCCCTGTCCTCCGGCCGCCGATCCCAGCGAAAAGATCGGCAGGTAAAGCGAAATCAGAATGAAGACCACCACCACGCCCATCACAATCAGAATGGCGGGCTCAATCAGCGCCAGCGCCGCGGTCAGCGCCGTCGCCACATCTTCCTCAAAAAACTCCGCCACCGAGTTCAGCATCTGCGGCAGCGCGCCGGTCTGCTCGCCTACCGAAATCATCTCCGTCGCCAGATCCGGAATCACCTTCGTCTCGGTCAGCGCATCGGCCAGGCTCTTGCCCTCGCGCACGGTCTCAATCGAGTGCTGCACCGCCTTCGACACCCGCCGCGACGAGATCGACCGCGCCGCCGTATCGAGCGAAGGCACCAGCGGCAATCCGCCCGTCAGCAGCGTCGAAAGCGTGCGCGCAAACAGCGCCACCTGATACTTGAGCCAGATCTTGCCGAAGACCGGCAGCCCGATGCGAAAGCCGTCGACAAAATCCCGGCCCGCGCTCGGTCATCGAAAACCGGTAGAGCGCAAAGCCGCCCACGACCAACAAAGTCACCAGGCCATCCAGAATGTTGCGCTGCGTCCATTTGCCAAAGGCCAGCAGCGCCACCGTCATCGCCGGCAGCTGCGAGCCCATCTGCTCATAGAGCTCCGAAAACTGCGGAATCACCACCGTGAACATGAAGACCAGCAGGCCCGACACCAGCGTCAGCAGCAGACATGGGATAGATCAGCGACGCCACCAGCTTCTTGCGAAACGTCAGCGCCACGCGCTGGAAGGCCACATACCGCTCCAGCACCTCCTGCAGATTGCCCGACCGCTCGCCCGCCAGCAGCGTCGTCGTATAAATCGTCGGAATCCCCTGCCTGCGCCTCAAACGCCGACGAAAGCGCCTCGCCCGTCTTCACGCGGTTGGCCACATCCTCAAGCTGCGCGGCAAAGTGCGCGTCCTTCTGCCCCTTGGCCAGCATGTTCAGCGAGCCCAGAATCGGCAGCCCCGCGCGAACCAGCGTCAAAAACTGCTGATTGAAGATCAGGAATTTTTCGAGCTTGACCTTGCGCCGCCCCAGCAGCGAAACCGTGCCGCGCGCCTTGACGGAAAACACGTGATAGCCCGCATGCACAAACCGCGTGCGCAGCTCGTCGGCCGTCGCCGCGGTCTGCACCTGCTCCTGCACGCGGCCGCGCTCATCGGCCAGCTTGATGACGAATTCTGCCATAGGTCGGGCTGCCTGCCGGCCACACGCCGCGCCGGCGATCCTCTGCGCCTCTTCAGGGTAACAGTCTCTCTGCCCTCATAGACGCAATCCCGCCGCCAGACGTTCGTTCGCTTCCCGGACCTGCCGCACAGCCTCTGTCGTTCCCAATCTGCCTGCATCTCCGGAAGCTTTCACGCGCATGGTCGGGCGGTTATAGTGGCTCAAAGCCCGTATCTTCAAGCCGGGCCCCGGACGAGGTCCACCCGCCATGGCCACCAAGGTCAAGCTGTGGTTTCTGCACACATCCACCCGCTGGAGCCACCTCCGCACCATTCCACTGCGCCGCCTCTCCGTGCTCATGGCCGCGGTCTTCCTGATCTTCTCCGTCATCGGCTATTACATTGACCTCACCCACAGCGGCGAGCTGCCCTACGCGGTCGCTATCAGCCTCGCCATCATCAGCGGCCTCAACGCAGTCCTCTGGATCGTCGTCGTCACGCGCCCGTCCCGCATCTACCTCATCCTCCTCATCGCGCTGCAGTTCTTCCTGGGCCAGATCGAAACCGTCATCGCCAACGCGCTCATTGACACCTTCCACCTCAAGCCCGTTCCCTCGCAGGACGGCATCTACTTTGCTTCCACCGCGACTCTCTGCACCGTCATTCTTTCCTACGTCTTCTTCATCACTTTCATTCGCCGCCAGGGCCTCGAGTCCTTCCGCATGGCCAACGAACTGGCCCTCGCCCACGGCATCCAGAAGACCCTCGTTCCGCCCGTCATGCTCCGCACCGCGGCCTTCGATATCTACGGCATCTCCTGCCCCAGCGAACAGGTCGGCGGCGATCTCGTCGATGCCATCCGCCTCGCCGGCGGCGATGCCATTGCCTACCTCGCCGACATCGCCGGCCACGGTCTGCAGGCCGGCATCCTCATGGGCATGCTCAAAACCGCCGCCCGCACCGCGCTTCTCGATGCCGGCGAGCGCGAGCCCGCGCGTACGCTGCCCGTACTGCTCGACCGCCTCAACACCGTGCTCCCTGAAGTGAAGGAAGCGCACATGTACGCCACCTTCACCGGCCTGCGTCTCGGTGCTGATGGCGCCGTCCACTACGCCCTCGCCGCCAGCCCGCCGCTGCTGCACTGGCACGCCAGTGGCCGCACGCTTTCCAATACCGAGCAGGAGCAGTTTCCCCTCGGCCTCCTGCCCGTCCCGTCCTTTGACGGCGCAGCCCTCAATACCGCTCCCGGCGATTTGCTCGTCGTCGCCACCGACGGCATCCTCGAAGTCGCCAGCAAATCCGGCCCAAATGCGCCAAATGCGAATGAGGAGTACGGCGTCGACCGCCTCAAGTCCGTCATCGAGCGCAGCCGCCGCCGACCCGCTGCCCGTCATCGCCGAAAATATCCTCGCCGCCGCGCGCGCCTTCGGCCCCCAGTTCGACGACCAGACCATCCTCGTCATCCGCCGCCTCTAGTTCGCTCATGCAAGCAACGCGCAACCCTGTATCCTGTTTGCGTTCCTTCTGAAAGCGGCAGCGGTGAGCACTCAATTGCACAAGGCACTCGCAGGTCACGGCATCGGAGCAGCGAAGCGGCGCATTCCTGTCGTGGCGCTCACCGTTGCCGCGTCCGTCGTTGTTCTCGTCTTGCTCACCGGCGCAGGCTTTCGCTGGGTTCATCATGCCGCCGTCCGCCCCGTCGTCCCCTACCCGCATGAGACCGCCCGCATCAGCTTCGCCATCGCCGGCGACGTCATCCCCCATGAAGCAGTCCGCGCCGCCGCAGCCGCGCAGGGCGAGGGCGAAGCCGGCTGGGCCGCGCTCTTCTCGGATGTCGCCGACGTCTTCCAATCCGCCGACTTCGGCTTCGTCAACATGGAGACGCCCGTCGCGCCCGACCACTCCCGCGGCACCAAGCCCTTCATGTTCAACGCGCCCATCGCTCTGCCCCAGGCCCTCAAGGCCAGCGGCATCAAGATCGTCTCCTTCGCCAACAACCACGTCATGGATCAGGGTTGGCCCGGCTTCTTTGAAACCCGCGAGCACCTCCGCGAAATCGGCCTGCTCTTCGCCGGCTCCGGCGACACCGAAGCCCAAACCTTCCGGCCCGTCTTTACTGAGGCCAACGGCATCAAGGTCGGCTGGCTCGGCATGACCCGCTGGCTCAACGGCAACCGCAACCCCGACAATCCCGCCGAGCCCCACGTCAACTTCTTCCCCTATCCCGGCGAATCCGGCGGCGCGCCCGGAGCCGACGAAGCCCAGGTCCTCGCCGCCATCAAAGCCGCCCGCGCCCAGTGCGACTTCCTCGTCGTTTCCATCCACTGGGGCATCGAGTACCAGCCCGCCCCGCGCCCCGACGACGTCGACCTCGCCCACAAGATGCTCGACGCCGGCGCCTCGGTCATCGTCGGCCACCATCCCCATGTGCTCCAGCCCGTCGAAACCTACCGCGCCGCCGACGGCCGCAACACCGTCATCTTCTACTCGCTCGGCAATTTCCTGTCGAACCAGTCGCGCAGCTACGTCGACGGCCTCATGCCCGACAAGGATGGTGATCCCCGCGACGAAATGATCGGCCTCTTCTCCGCCGTGCGTCAGGACTACGGCCCCGGCGGCATCCGCGTCGAGCTCGGCCACGTCGGCATCCTGCCCATGTGGGAAGAAAACAACCGCAACGACCTCGCCGCCGGCAAAACCAAAACCCCCATCATCCGCCCCGTCTTAATCGACAGGGAGATCCCGAAGCTGCAAGCCCGTCTAGACGAATTGTCGAAGATTGCCGACCAGAACAAAGCCAACCCCAGCGCGCCCGCGGATCAAAGCAGCTCCCCAGCCGTTTCCGCACTCACCGCCGATCAGCAAAAGGAATTTGTCGAGCTCACCACCCAGCTCAAGCTCCTCACCGACCGCCGCGCCATCATCCTGGCCCGCACCGGCGACGACTACGTCACTGATCCGCCGAAGCTCTTCACCAAGCCGTAGCGGAATACAGTCGGAAGGTTCAGATTACGGCTAGACCAGCAACGTTATCCCCTCGATCCGGGCCGCCGATTCAAGGTCCCGATCAAGCGTGGATAAGGGCAGATGCTGATTTATCGCGAGAGCCAGATAGGCCGCGTCATAGAAAGACAATCTGTGCTTTCGCGCGAGTGCAAGCAGCTGGGACTCGTCGTGCGGGAATTCTACATCGATAGTGAACGCCTCCAGCCCGCGCAAAAACCGCGCCACATCGGCAGGGTCGATGCGGCCTCGCCTCTCATTCACCAAAAGGATATTGCGCACTTCGTACCACCAGATTGCGGGTACAACGGCAGATCCTGCCCCAAGCATGTCGAATGCGATGTCGGCGCTGGGATGATCTTCATCGCGCATGGCCCACGTAATGACAACGGACGCATCGAGGACAAAGCGCACCGCAATGGAAGCCGGACTCACATCCGGCCTTCATCGCGCGCGGAAAGAATCTCCGCCAGGGAAACCGGCTTGGTCCGCTTGCGAATCTCGCGGATGCTTTCCATCGCGCGCTGGACACGCTCGCGGTCAAAGGCACTCTCGGGCTGAATGCGCGCGATGATCTTACCGTGCCGCGTAATCCGCACACTCTCGCCCTGCTCCACTTCGTCAAGAATTCGGAGCAGATGTGTCTTGGCTTCTGATGCTGCGAAAGTTTTCATAGAATTGACCAGTCAAAACGACCAGTCGATTCTACTATCAATAGCCGTTCGCCACCAGCCAGCTTTCCGTCAGCTCCAGTTCGGGTTTCTTCTCGGCTTCCATCCGCTCCCAAGCCAGCTTTATCAGCACATCCGCCTCCACATTCATTGGCGAACCTATCTTCAATGTATGCAAATTGGTACGCCAATACGTTAAAGGAAGAATTGCAATTCTGATCGCGCCCTCTTCGATCGCAGCGATCGTCAAACTGATGCCCTCAATCGCCACCGACCCCTTCGGCGCCATCCACTTCTGCAGCTCCGCGGGCAGGCGCATCGTCAACGTCCAGTCGGTCGTCTTCTCATCAAAATTCCGGTCCGTCCGCGCCACTACCGGCTCCAGCGCCGCCAGCTCACCGGTCCCGTCCACATGCCCCTGCACAATATGCCCGCCCAGCGGACTGCCCGCCGCCGTCGGCAGCTCCAGGTTCACCCGCGCCCCCGCCGCCAGCGAGCCGAGTGAAGTCTTGTCCAGCGTCTCCTGCGCCACGTCCGCATGAAAGTAGGTCGGGTCCACATCCAGCGCCGTCAAACACACGCCGCTTACGCTCAGCGAGTCGCCCTCGCGCAGCCGCCCGGCCACGCCCGGCGCCTCCACAGTAATGCGCCGCACGCCGCCGCGCTCCGTCAGGCTCACCAGAGTTCCCGTCTGCTCAATAATCCCGGTAAACATGCTTCCAGTTTAAGGCCGCCGAAGCCTCTGCTACTTTGGTACTCGCAGCATCTTCGTGCCCATCCAACCATCGCATCCGTCGGAGCCTGCCCATGCGTATGCTGACCAAAGCCCTCGCCCTGCTGCTCGCGGCCTCTTCCACCCTCGCCGCGCAAGACCGCTCCTACGGCCGCTCCGTCGTCTCCACGCCCTATGGCATCGTGGCCACCAGCCAGGTCATCGCCTCGCAGGCTGGCGCGCGCGTCCTCGAGCAGGGCGGCTCCGCCATCGACGCGGCCATCGCCGCCAACGCCGTCCTCAACGTCACCGAGCCCAACACCAACGGCATGGGCGGCGATCTCTTCGCCATCTACTGGGAAGCCAAAACCGGCAAGCTCTACGGCCTCAACGCCAGCGGCTGGGCGCCCAAAGCCCTCACCATCCAGCACCTCAGCGCCAAGGGCATCACCGTCATGCCTCAGGAGGGCATCGACTCCGTCACCGTTCCCGGCGCTGTCGATGGATGGGCCAAGCTCCATCAGCGCTGGGGCCGCCTGCCCTGGCGCGATCTCTTCCAGCCCGCCATCTTTTATGCGCAGAACGGTTTCGCCGTCGGCGAAATCATCCATGACTGGTGGGCAGAGCGACCGCGAAGGCCTGCTCACCAATCCAGAGAGCACCCGCGTCTTTCTTCCCGGCGGCAACGCGCCACCCATCGGCCAGCTCTTCCGCAACCCCGACGTGGCCCACGCGCTCACATTGGTCGCCGATCAGGGCGAGGCCGTCTTCTACAACGGAGCCATCGCCCAGGCCATCCTCAAAACCTCAAACGATCTCGGCGGCACCATGACCGCCGACGATCTCGCTTCCTACTCCGCCGAGTGGGTCGAGCCGGTGCACACCACCTATCACGATTGGACCGTCTACGAGCTGCCGCCCAACGGCGACGGCATCGCCGCCCTCGAAATGCTCAACATCATGGAGCAGTTCCCGCCCGCCGCCGCTGGCCCTCACAGCGCCGCCGAACTCCACACCCGCATCGAGGCCATGAAGCTCGCCTACGCCGACGTCAAGGCCTACGACGGCGATCCGCGCTTCAGCAAAATTCCCGTCGCCGAGCTTCTCTCCAAGAGCTACGCGGCCAAACGCGCCGCGCTCATCGACCCCGCCCACGCCAACTGCACCGTCGCCCCCGGCGCGCTCGGGTCGAGCGACACCACTTATTTCTCCGTCGTCGATCGCGAGGGCAACATCCTCTCCATCATTCAAAGCAACTACAACAACTTCGGCTCCAACGTCACCGTGCAGGGCATGGGCTTCGCGCTGCAGAATCGCGGCGGCCTCTTCGCCCTCGATCCCCAATCGCCCAATGCCCTCGCCGGCCGCAAGCGTCCCTTCCACACCATCATCCCCGCCTTCATGCAGCGCGGCGATCAGCACATCGGCTTCGGCATCATGGGCGGCCTCAACCAGCCCCTCGCCCACGCCCAGTTCGTCTCCAACGTCGTCGATTACCACATGAACATTCAGGCCGCGATGGAAGAGCCGCGCTTCACGGACCGTCGAACAGCTCGCCTGCAAAATTGTCATCGAGTCGCGCGTCGGCCCCGACACCATCGACACGCTCACCAGGATGGGCCACGTCCTGCAGGTCCACGGCGCATACACAGCCGCCATGGGCCGCGGCCAGGCCGTGCTCCACGACAGCACCACCGGCATCAACTCCGCGGCGTCTGACCCCCGCGCCGACGGCGCAGCCATCCCCGAGTCGCCTAATTTTTCGCAGTCAGCGCCGCGCCATTAGAGGCTGGAGAAATCGTCAGAACCGCATCGAAATGCCGTTCTCTCCCATGCTCGTCAGCACTGAGAGCAGGTGCGTAATCCCCAGCAGCTCGCGAATCTGCTTGCCCAGGTTGATCAGCTCAAACCGGCAGCCGCCGCTCTTGCAGGAAACATAGAGCCGCACCATCGTGCCCAGCCCCATGCTGTCCACATACTTCACGTCCGTCAGGTCCAGCACAATCCGCTTGCACTCCGGAATCAGCGGACACACCGCTTCCTGCAGCGGTTTGGTCTGCCCGGCAATCAGACCGCCGTGGCAGTGCAACACCGCGCAATCGCCCTTGCGCTCAACTTCCAGAGTAAAAGGATGTGCAACAGCAGGCGCCATGCGAAGCTCCTTCAAATCAATTTGTGAGGAAGGGAAGAGTCGCCGATGATTCTCTCACAGCAACGCGTCGTCCGTTCAAAGAACGCAAGCCCGCCGCATCTCCGCAACTTGCCCGCCGCACGCGGGTTCATCACGATAACCTGAGCAGTCAGCATCACGCGGCGCAATCATCGCCGCGCAGCAGTCCAACGGTATTCACGCATCAGGCAGTCCGCGAGCGTTCCCATGTCTTCACTTTGTGTTTCTTTGGTTGCCTTTCGTCGCGCCAGGCTCTGCGCTCTCCTTGCGCCCGCCGCGCTCGTGGCGCTCTGCGGCTGCACCAGCATCAAGGTGCACCTCGGCATGCGCGCCCACATCGACAAAATCCCCGTCACCACCATCGACGCAACTCTCCCCAACGGCTCCGCCATCGCCCCCGGAGAAAAGGCCCCGCTCGTCGTCACCTTCACCACCGCCGACGGCAAAACCTGGGTCACCGAAGGCAAAGGCAAAGGCAAAATCCTCTGGAGCGATCTCACCGTAACGCCCACTCTCGTCACCTTCAAGAAAGGCGTGCTCGCCCTGCGCCACGATCCCCGCGTCAGCCAGGGCCTCGTCGGCCACGTCGACATCGCCGTGCCCAGTCATCCCGGCCTGCACGCGTCGCTCGACATTCCGTTGACCTACGCCTATCCCTTCAAAGCGAGCTACGCAGGCGCCAGCGGCAGCGACGGCGCCAACGGCCAGGATGGCGCCAGCGGTATCGACGGCTCACCCGGCTCGACAGACCCCAACAATCCCTCCGCCGGCGGCAACGGCAGCGATGGCTCCGACGGCTCCAACGGCCAGGACGGCGACAACGGCGGTCCCGGCCCCGACGTGCAGGTCTACGTCACCGTGCTGCCCGGCGCTCATCCACTTCTGCAGGCAGGCGTCGTTGCCGCCGGCCACCATGAGCGCTTCTACCTCGTCGATCCCGCGGGCGGTTCGCTCACCATTTCATCCAACGGCGGCGCAGGCGGCTCCGGCGGCAAGGGTGGCAGCGGAGGCCGCGGCGGTTCCGGCGGCATCGGCACGCCCAACGGCAACAGCGGCCGTGACGGCTCCGACGGCCGCAGCGGTCTGGACGGCAGCGCGGGCAGCGGCGGCCGCATCACCATCACCTACGACCCGCAAGTCCAGCCCTACCTGTCCGCCATCAAAGCATCAAACCCCGGCGGCCCAAAGCCCGTCTGGCAACAGCAACCAGTAGCCCCACTCTGGTAAGAGCGGCCCCGATCCCCCGATCCCGACCCCCGACCCCCGACCCCTGATCACTGATCACTGATCACTGGCCGGGGGCCACGGATCCCTCAGCAGCGAGCAAAGCCCCAGGTCGTTCCCATACCGCTCCACCTCAACCTCGGCCATCCTGATCGCCTGCGTCATCCCGCGAAACGCCGGCACCGCATCCGACCCCATGATCTGCGGCGCAACAAACAGGTGCACCCGGTCCACCAGTCCCGCCGCCAGCAGCGCCGTATTCAGCCGCGTGCCGGTCTCGGTCAGCACCGTCAAAATCCCCTCCGCGCCCAGCATGTCCAGGAGTCGACCGAGCGGCACGCGGCCCGCCTCGGCGGCCATCACTTCCACCCGCACCCCGCGTCCGCGCAGCTCCGCAATCCGCGCCTCGTCCTTCGAAACCGTAAAGACAGCCACATCACAATCCGCGCTTCTAATAACCTTTGAATCCAGCGGCATACGCAGTGCAGAATCAAGTACTACTCGAAGCAATTTCCTCCGCCTCCGCAGCCCGCTCCGGTCCGTCAGCATGGGGTCATCAGACAGAACCGTATCCACGCCCGTCAGCACCGCATCGGCCTGCCAGCGCAGCGGCTGCACCGCCGCCCGCGCCGCCTCGCTCGTAATCCAATACGGCTCCCGCGCCGCATGCGCCCCGACCGGCGGAGCGATCCGCCCATCCAGCGTCATCGCCACCTTCATCAGCACCAGCGGCCGCCCGCTCTGGCTCCAGCGCGCAAACCCCTCGTTCAGCCGCCGCGCCTCCGCCTCACACACGCCCACGCTGGTCTCAATCCCCGCCGCGCGCAAGCGCTCAAGTCCATGCCCCGCCACATGCGGATTGGGATCGACCGTAGCCGCCACCACCCGCCCCAGCCCCGCCGCCATCAGCGCCTCGGTGCAGGGAGGAGTCCGCCCCGTGTGATTGCAAGGCTCCAGCGTCACATACGCCGTGCCGCCCTTCAGCCTGTCGTCGGCATGCTGCCGCGCTTCGTTCAGCGCCACCACTTCCGCATGGTCTTTCAGGTCGTACTCGTGCCAGCCCTCGCCCACCACCTGGCCCGCGCGATCCAGAATCACGCAGCCCACCGCCGGGTTCGGCGACGTCACACCAATCCCGCGCCGCGCCAGCTCCAGCGCCCGCCGCATCCACACAATGTCCTGTTCCGGGGTCATCATCTGTCTCTATCCATGGCGAGTGTACCCGCTCCCACCGCACCCTTGCGTAAGGGTTCCGTAAGCGGATCGTTACCCGGCAGCACATCCACCAACGCCCGCTCGTCAGCTCCGGCCCTCGCCGCATCCGCTTAGTGTGGTGATCGAGCGAATTCTTCATAAGCCGGGAGCCGCCTGGAACATACGTGGTCGCGGAGCGCGAACCGTCGTATTACTCTCTACTTGCAAACGGAGATCCGCCGCGATGAAAAACCTGTTCGATCCAATCCTGGTCGAGGACACCAACCGGCGCATTCTGCGGCTCGCCCTTGAAAGCGAGCGCCAGTGGGGCAGCATGACCGTTGCTCAAACCCTCGCCCACTGCACCTCGAGTGTCGAAATGGCGATGGGCGTCATCAACCCCAAACGCGCGCCGTTTCCCGCGACCATCATCGGCCCGCTGATCAAGGTGCTGGTCCTCCGTGACGACAAGCCCATACACCGCAACTCGCCCTCGGTGCCGGAGCTTTTCACGATCGATCCGGCACAGTGCGAACTGGAGCGCGAACGCTCCCGGCTCATCGCCGCAATCGACAGCTTTGCCAGCCGAGGCGCGCGTGTTGCTCCCGTCACCCGCACCCATTCTTCGGCCCGCTAACCCCGCAGCAGTGGGCCATTCTCATGTACAAACACGTCGACCATCACCTGCGGCAATTTGATGTCTAATGCTGGACAAGCCAGCCTGAGTCGAGCCGAGCCGTGCCGTAGCTACCCCAGCAGCGCATCCACAAACGCGCCCGGCTCAAACTCCAGCAGGTCGCCCATCTGCTCGCCCTCGCCCACCACCTGGCCCGCGCGATCCAGAATCACGCAGCCCACCGCCGGGTTCGGCGACGTCACACCAATCCCGCGCCGCGCCAGCTCCAGCGCCCGCCGCATCCACACAATGTCTTGTTCACGCTGATCGCTCATACGCCAGAAGCCTGCAATCCCTTAGTCTAAATGCGAGCTCGCCGTATGCTGTAGGCGGTGCTAAGGGCGTTTCTCGGTAGTAATCTGGCTGGGTAAGTTCACCACTCTGCTTCCCGAGGTGCTATGAAGAGCTACGTGCAAAAAGGTTTGTTGATTTACGCCAGCGTCGTGAGTACGGCTGTACTTGCAGGTTTGTTGATGGGGGCACACTCTCAACCTCGGCAATTCGACGAGATTACCGTACATAGAGTGAACGTGACGGAGCCCGACGGAACTCTTCGCATGGTGATTTCTAACAAAGACCGCCTCCCCCCAGTGATTATCAAAGGCGTGGAGCGCCCTGAGATGGGCGAACCTCGACCGCAGGCGGGAATGATCTTCTACAACGACGAAGGTACAGAAAACGGCGGCCTGATTTTTAGTGGGAGAAAGAACGAAAAGGGGCAGATTGTCGATTCCGGAACCAGTCTTTCGTTTGACAGGTACGGTGCCGGTCAGACGATCCAGCTAGCTGGGGTCGATGATAGTGAGAATCACTTTGCTGGCCTACAGGTCAACGATGTTGGAGGGTCGAGAGTATGGGCGGGCCGCGATAGCCAGGGACTTGCGAGCGTCTCGCTAGCCGGAAAAGACGGCAAAGAGCGCATTCGCTTGCAGGTATCCGCAGAAGGCAATGCGAGCATCGTCTTCTTAGATGCCAAAGGTAAAGTCCTCCAACAAATAATGCCGCCAAAGTAATTCCTGAGTACTCATAAGTCGGCTTATCTCAATTAGCCGCAGCCCTCACCCCAGCAGCGCATCCACAAACGCGCCCGGCTCAAACTCCAGCAGGTCGCCCATCTGCTCGCCCACGCCCACAAACCGCACCGGCAGCCCCATCTCCCGCGCAATCGCCACCGCAATGCCGCCCTTCGCCGTCCCATCCAGCTTGGTCAGCACAATCCCCGTCACGCCCGCCGCCTGCGTAAACTGCCGCGCCTGCTGCAAGCCCGTTCTGCCCCGTCGTCGCGTCCAGCACCAGCAGCACCTCATGCGGAGCGCCCGCCACCAGCTTCGCCGCCGTACGCCGCATCTTGTCCAACTCGTCCATCAGCCCCGTCTTGGTGTGCAGCCGCCCCGCCGTATCCACAATCACCTCATCGATGCCCCGCGCCTTGGCCGCGCTCATCGCGTCGTAGAGCACCGCCGCCGGGTCGCCGCCCTGCCGCGTCTTGATCATCTCCACGCCCGACCGCCCCGCCCACACCTCAAGCTGCTCAATCGCCGCCGCCCGAAACGTATCCGCCGCGCACAGCAGCACCGTCCGATTACGCTCGCGATACCACGCCGCCAGCTTCCCGCTGGTCGTCGTCTTACCCGTCCCGTTCACGCCCACCAGAAAAGTCACCCTCGGTGGAGTCGCCGGATCTGCTCCCAGCCCAGCCCCCAGACCAGCGCCCAGACCAGCCATAGCCCGATTCGGCGCATTCAGAATCGTTTCCAGTTGTTCCTTCAACAATTGCTTTAACTCTGCGCCACCCGCAATCGCCTGCTTCTTCGCCCGTTCCCGCAGCGCCTCCAGAATCTCCGTCGTCGTCTGCACGCCAATATCGCTGGTCAGCAGAGCCGCTTCCAGATCCTCCAGCGCCGCCTCGTCCACCTCTCGCGTCAGCGCCACAATGTCGTTGATCCGCGACGAAAACGTCTCCCGCGTCCGCGTCACAGCCTGCCGCATCCGGCTGAAAAAGCCCTGCTTCTCCTCCGGCTCTGCCGCGCCCTGCGGCGTCTCTTCCGGCTCGTCGTCTCTCTTGCCAAAAAGCGAAATCATGCTGTCGATATCCCAGCTTCGAGTCTAAAGCAGAGAGCTATCGCACCGTTCTCCACGAATCCCGGCCCCATCCATCGCGTCGCGCGCTGGATGGGAATACCCCGACCAGCCCAAACCATCCCGCTCCGCCTCACAAAAAATAACTTGCAATTCGCAAGCGAGTTCAGGAAGAATCGCTCACGAGCTGTCACCCATCCCCGGAGGCATCCCCAATCATGAGCAAGGTCCGAGTCCTGGTCGGCACGCGCAAAGGCGCGTTCATCCTCACCGCAGACGGCAAGCGCGACAACTGGCAGGTCTCCGGCCCTCACTTCGCCGGCTGGGAGATCTACCACATGAAAGGTTCGCCCGTAGACCCCGACCGCATCTACGCCTCGCAGACCTCCGGCTGGTTCGGCCAGATCCTGCAGGCCTCCACCGACGGCGGAGCCACCTGGCATCAGCCCGGCCTCAAGCCCGGCGAGACGGAGATGCCGCAATTTCCCGCCAAGGCTCCCAACCGCTTCGTCTACGACCAGTCCGGCGCGCCCCTCACCACCCACCAGTGGTACGACGGCACGCCAGCATCCCTGGGAGTTCAAGCGCGTCTGGCACCTCGAGCCCTCGCTTACCGACGCAGCCACCGTCTACGCCGGCGTCGAAGACGCGGCCCTCTTCCGCTCCACCGACGGCGGCGAAAGCTGGCAGGAGCTGCCCGGCCTGCGCGGCCACGGCACCGGCCCCGACTGGCAGCCCGGCGCCGGCGGCATGTGCCTCCACACCATCATCCTCGACCCCACCAACCCCGACCGCATCTACATCGCCATCTCCGCCGCCGGAGCCTTCCGCACAGACGACGGCGGCAAATCCTGGAAGCCCATCAACAAGGGCCTCGTCTCCCAGTTCATGCCCGACCCCAACGCCGAGGTCGGCCACTGCGTCCACCACATCGCCCTGCACCCGTCGCGCCCCAACGTGCTCTTCATGCAGAAGCACTGGCACGTCATGCGGTCAGACGATGCCGGCGACCACTGGACCAAAGTCAGCGGCAACCTCCCCACCGACTTCGGCTTCGTCATCGACGTCCACGCCCACGAGCCCGAAACCCTCTACGTCGTCCCCATCAAGTCCGACTCCGAACACTTCCCCCTCGAAGGCAAGCTCCAGGTCTTCCGCAGTCGCAGCGGCGGCAACGAGTGGGAGCCCCTCACCCGCGGCCTGCCCCAGGAAAACTGCTACGTCAATGTCCTTCGCGACGCCATGGCCGTCGATCGCCTCGACGATTGCGGCATCTACTTCGGCACCACCGGCGGCCAGGTCTACGTCTCGCCCAACGGCGGAGACACCTGGCAGCCCATCGTCCACGACCTCCCCGCCGTCCTCTCCGTAGAGGTCCAAACCCTGCCATAGTTGAAGGACCGCGGTCGCTCTTAGGCAGCATCAATCACCAAGAACACGGGTGCCCCAGGTCTGGATTTTCAGACCTGGGAAAGCAAGAACCCAAAAATCGGAGGGAGCAGGGGCCTTCAGGCCCCTGAAACTAAGCCCTCCTTAAGATGAATTGTCATCCTGAGCGGAGCAGCTAGGGGCCCGATCGCTCAAGCGATGGGGTAAGCGGAGCGAAGGACCTGCTTTTGCTCTTTGCGCTGCCTCAATCACCAAGAACACGGGTGCCCCAGCTCTCGCTTTTGAGACCTGGGAAAGCACGAACACCACACCATGCCAACCATCCAGATCCAGATCCCCTACCACCTCCGCACCCTCGCCCACGTCGACAGCGACATCGCCCTCGACGTCCCCGCCCCCGTCACCCTCCGCGCCGCACTCGACGCCCTCGAAGCCCGCTACCCCACACTCCGCGGCACCATCCGCGACCACGACACCCTCGCCCGCCGTCCCTTCCTCCGTTTCTTCGCCTGCCAGGAAGACATCTCGCTCCAGCTCCCGGACGCGCCCCTCCCCGCCGCCATCGCAGAAGGCAAAGAGCCGCTCCTCATCATCGGCGCCATCGCCGGCGGATAAGCCGCAGCCACCACCCCATCCGCCCTGTCCTCCCCATTCACCGCCCTGCATCATCTCTCTTGCGGCCGCCCAGTCCTGTCCGATACGGCTATGCATAGGTCCAATCAACTCGCACCCCGCCGGAGGACAGCGCAATGCGGATGCCAACCCCGGGGCAGGCCATCTTTGCGGCAACCGTCGCCGTCCTCGGAGTGACCTCCCTGATCCACGGCGCAGTCTCCCCGCTATGGGACCCCATCCCCGACTGGGTGCCCGCGCCACAGGTGGCGGTCTATCTCTCCGCCGTCGTCTCCCTCGCATCGGGCGTCGGCCTGCTCGTGCCGCGCACCGCCGCTCCCGCCGCCCGCCTGTTGCTCGCCTGTCTTCTCTTCTGGATGCTCGTTTTTCATCTGCCCGAGCTCTGGCGCGAGCCCCTCTTCGACGCCATGTGGCCCATCGCGGTCACCGCCGTCTTCATTGCCGGCGCCTGGGTGCTTCTGGTCGAGTTCGCCACGCGCTGGGACCACAAGTACCTCGGCTTCGCCGCCGGAGCCGGCGGCCTCCGCATCGCCAGAGCGCTCTACGGCCTCGCCGTCATCTTCTTCGGCGCAGCCCACTTCATCGATCCCGCCGATACCCTCATCCTGATTCCGCGTTGGCTGCCTTGGCATCCCTTCTGGGCGTATTTCTTCGGCTGCACCTTCATCGCCGCGGGCCTGGGTCTTCTCATCGGCGTCTATCCACGGCTGGCGGCCGCGCTCGCCACCGTGCAAATCGCCCTCTTCTTCGCGCTCGTGTGGATACCCATCGTGGCCGCAGGCTCCACCAGCGCCTTCCAGTGGAGCGAGACGATCCTCACCTGGGCGCTCATGGCCGCCGCCTGGGTCGTAGCGGATTCCTACCGCGCCACACTCTGGCTCGCCATGAGCAGCCCAAGGCAAGCGCAGCGAGCAGCCTCCCTCTAGCGCAGCACCAAACGGCGCAAGCATGCGCGCCCACGGTCCTGACCCCTGAAATCTGATCCCTGATCCCTAGTCCTTAAACAGCCCCGCCAGCACAGTCCCCGCGTCCCCGTCCTCAATCACGGCCACGTTGGTCAGCTCCAGCACGTCCGCCCACTTCGCCGCGCCCTTGTACAGCGCCACCGGATCGTTCGTCTCATACAGCGCAAATCCGCCGCTGCAGTCCACATTGTGCCAGCGCCCCAGCAGCGTCACGCCCGCCTCGGGCACAGCCACGCCAGCCAAAAAACGCTCCGCCGCCTCGGGCAAATTCCCCGTAGGAAAAGTCCACGTCGTCATGAATTTCATCGCAGTCGTTCTACCTTTCAGTTGTGTCGGATTTGGTCTTCGGGGGGAAAAACTCAGCAACAGTTCGAAGGCGCCAAGTATAGCCCGCGCCGCGCTCCGCCGTGTGCGAATTCACGGAGAAAGGCGCGGCAGACTTCCACGGTCGAAGAACCTGCATTACGCGCAGCGTCAATTAGCAAGAAGCCGGGTGCCCCATTCTTGAATCGTTCTTCGATTCAAGGGTGGGAGACCACCAACCCCAACAAGCCAGAGGGAGCAGGGGCCTTCAGGCCCCTGACAAAGAGCCCATCAAAGCACCCATCCATCGCAAAGGGCTTCAGCCCCTGAACAAGATCCGCCGCGCCTCACTTCGCCGCCCGCTTGCGCTCAGGCCCGATGCGCTCCGGCCCAATGCGCTCCAGCAGCGTAACCATCACCGTCTGCCCAGGCGCTTTGCCAATGGCCCGCAGAGCATCCCCCGCGATCGGCAGTTTATGGTTCCCGTCCCCCAGCGCCATAAACGAGGTCTGGATCGGGTGCCCATCCACAGTCGCCTTCACCTTCACCAGCCCGCGCGTGCCGAAAAACGCAGCGGACTCCGGCCAGATCACATACGTCCAGCCCCCCGGTTTCGCACTCTTGAGGACCTCCGCCGTAAAGGACTTGTTGAGCATCGGCCGCCTCCCTCCGCAATGCCGGCGTCGCACCAACCGCGCCGCTCCCGGAATCGCCTCATTCCTATGACGCACAGTCTATCGCTCAACAGACATTCAAAAAT
Source organism: uncultured Acidobacteriaceae bacterium (assembly GCA_963783925.1). Taxonomy (GTDB): domain Bacteria; phylum Acidobacteriota; class Terriglobia; order Terriglobales; family Acidobacteriaceae; genus Telmatobacter. The sequence goes on from CAWAPM010000003.1 coordinate 118,198, forward strand.
GATTTCGAAGACGGACCTGCATTTGCTTTCAAGAAAGTATCAATCTGCAAGAAAATGGGTGCCCCAGGTCCGTGTGTTCGGACCTGGGAAAGCACGAACCTCAACGCCGGGTGCCCCATTCTTGAATCGTTCTTTGATTCAAGGGTGGGAAACCACAATCCCCAACAAGCCGGAGGGAGCAGGGGCCTTCAGGCCCCTGACAAAGAGCCCATTCCATTCAAAGGGCTTTAGCCCCGGCGGGAAAATTCTCTCTAGACTTTGCGTATTAATTCCCCGAAAAGCGCACACTAAAAATAGCCGAGCAAGACAGATCCAGCGCAGAAAAAGTCAGCCGCACCGCAGGTGCTTCGCCAAATCTTCGCCAAAATCCGCGCAAAGTCCGCGGTGCAGAACCTAACCCCAATCTTGCCAACACGCATGGAGGGCAGGAACGGACCCTCCCCCTACCTAAGTACGTCTTTTCTTCGCCAAAAAGACGGCCCAAGCTAACCGAAAACGGCGCAGCGCGCCCGCCCGCACGGCTAGTGCTGTTCGCCCTTGCCTGGCCGCAGCATCAGCTCCCGGATCGCCTCGCGCGGGTCCTTGCCCTCGTCGAGAATCAGCTCCATCTGCTCCGTGATCGGCATCTCGATCCCGTACTTGCGCGCCAGGCCCAGCGCCGCCTTGGTGGTGCGCACACCCTCGGCTACCTTGCCGCCCAGGCTCTCCAGAATCTCCGGCAGCTTGCGCCCCTGCCCCAGCGCCTCGCCCACCGTCCGGTTCCGCGAAAGCGATCCGGTACACGTCAGCACCAGGTCGCCCACGCCCGACAGGCCCGCCAGCGTCTCCCGCTTGCCGCCGCACGCCACCGCCAGCCGCGTAATCTCCGCAATGCCCCGCGTCATCAGCGCCGCCGCCGAGTTGTAACCCAGCCCCACCCCCGCCGCAATGCCCGCCGCAATCGCAATCACATTTTTCAGCGCCCCGCCCAGTTCCACGCCAATCACATCCGTCGACGTGTAAAGCCGCAGCGTCTCTGAAGAAAATTCCTTCTGCATCACCGACGCAATCTCCGCATCGCTGAACGCAATCGTCACCGCCGTTGGCTGTCCCTCCGCCACTTCGATCGCAAAGCTCGGCCCGCTGAACGCGCCAATCGAGAGCAGCAATCCCGCAGGCTCCAGCGTCTGCGAAATCACCTGCGTCATCCGCAAAAACGTCTCGTTCTCCACGCCCTTCGTCGCGCTCACAATGAATTGCCCGTTGTTCAGATGCGGCGCCAGCCGCTGTCAACGTCGGCCGCAGAAACTCCGACGGAATCACCGTCACCAGCATCTCGGCGCGGCTCACCGCGTCAGTCTGCGTGGTCACCGCCAGACTCCGCCGGCAGAGGAAATCCCGGCAGAAACAGCGTGTTCTCCGCGCGCCGGCCACGATCTGCTGCGCTTCGTCGTCGCTGTGCGACCACAGCGTGACTTCGTGCCCGCCGCGCCGCATCAGCGACAGCGCGATGGCCGTGCCCCAAGCTCCTGCTCCAAGAACGGCAATGCGGCTCATGCGGTCTTCTCCTCGCGCCTGCGCGCTCCCATGCGGTTCTCGGTGCCGGCCAGCAGCCGGCGAATGTTCTGGTGATGTTTGATGATGATCAGCAGCGCCACAGCAGCCTGCACCGCGAAGAAAGAAGGCCGGCTTCTCTCCGCGCACCAGGAACCACGCGAACACCGGAAAACTCGCCGCACCCAGAATCGACGCCAGTGAAACATACCGGCTCAGCGCCAGCACAATGGCAAATACAGTAATCGCCGCCAGAGCCGCCAGCGGCGCAGCCACCAGGAAACACGCCGAACCCCGTAGCCACGCCCTTGCCGCCTTTGAACCCGAGCCACACCGGGAACATGTGCCCCAGCACCGCGCACAGCGCCGCCAGCGCTTCCACACTGCGCACCGGCGTGCCCGCCATCAGATGCGGAGCTAGCGCCATGCGCCCAACGCCACGGCCGCGCAGCCCTTCAGCATATCCAGAAAGAAGGTGGCCGCGCCCAGTCCGCGCGCGCCGGAGCGCATCACATTCGTGGCGCCAATATTGCCGCTGCCAAGGGTGCGAATGTCCTGCTTGCGAAAAAACCGCATCAGCAGATAGCCGCTGGGAATCGATCCAAGCAGATACGCGCCAGCGGCAATCAGAAGACTTCCAAGGGGCATGACGATTGAGAGTGTAGCAGGTGAGGGCAGGCCCGGCGCGAGCCCGCCGCATACCTCGCGCAGCAAAAGAATTCGCGGGTCACGGTCATCCGGCTGGGTGTATAGTCAGTCTCTCCCGCGCCCCCAGGATTGCTAGGTTCTCTGAAAGGTGGAAGACCATGTCCAGTTATCTCGTGCAGGTGTCGTACAGCGCTGAAGCGATGGCCGCTTTGGTGAAGAAACCGCAGAACCGTACAGAGCAGATCCGCAAGACCATTGCGAAGATGGGCGGCGAACTGACGGGCATTTGGCTGTCGTTCGGCGACCATGATGTCGTAGCCATTCTTGAAATGCCGGATAACGCCAGCGCAGCTGCGTTCGCCATCGCCATCGGCGCTGGCGGCGCCTGCAAGTCCGTCAAGACCACTCCACTGCTGAGTGCGGACGAGGGCATGACTGCAATGAAGAAGGCATCCGGCTCCGGCTACAAGTCAGTTACGTCCAAAAAATAGCTTCAGCGGGCCAGGCTGAATCCGCTTATTGCGGCTTCGCCGGCCCGCTTGGGCTTTACCGCTAAAACTGCTCGTCTGCCGAAGGCCCATAGATCGCCGGCACCTTCGCATCCGCCAGCCGCAAATACACCGTGAGCTGCCCGCGATGATGCGCCAGGTGGCTGAACACGCTGTCGGCGATCATCAGGTGTCGCGGGCCCTGATGGATCACCTGCCCACTCATCTTGAAAGCCCACGGCTTCTCAAGACGCGCTTCGGTTGTATGCATCAACGCACGGCGCGCCCTCACCACGCCCGCATCCACGCTCGAAAGCAGATCGATCGTGGTCGCCAGCGGTTTGGTGCGAAACTTCTCCGCTTCGGGCGTGCCGAAGTCCAACTCCTCCGTCTCGATCATGATCGCAATCCAGCCGATCATCGATGCCGTAACGGCGGCCAGGTAGCCAAGTTCCATCGACTTCTCATGCGGCTTGAAGCTGTTCCGCCCCTCCGGCACGCGGGCGATTGCTTTGCGCGTCAGAACCGCTTCGCGCTCCAGTTGCTCCAGCAGGTAGCTTTTCAGGGAAAGTGTCGTCTCGGTGATCATTGCAGTCTCCTTGAGCGGGCCTTTCGCCCGGCAAAGATGACATTAAGCGCTCATATATGACAAGAAATGTCATATATTCAGGGAGAACATAAAAATATCGCGTGGGGCAATCTTTGGAGACAGGGCAGCCATGAAGTCCGATCGACTATTGTCCGTCCTGCTGCTCCTGCAGGCCCGCGGCCGCGCTACGGAGCGCGAACTCGCCGAGCAGCTCGAGGTCTCGCAGCGCACCATCCATCGCGATCTCGAAGCACTGAGCGCGGCGCGTGTGCCGGTGGTCGCGCTGCGCGGTTCGCAGGGCGGATGGGAGCTTGAAAAAGGCTGGCGTACACAGGTTCCCGGCCTCGATGAATCCGAACTGCGTGCGCTGCTCATGGCCCAGCCGCGCGTAGTCGGTCATCCTCGTCTTGCGGCGGCAGCAGAGAGCGCCCTGAACAAGCTGATGGCCTCGCTCCCGGGCCCCATGCGCGCGCAGGCCGCTGTCATGCGCGAGCGCCTGCACGTTGACCCGACCGGCTGGCGCGGCAGCAGTGAAGACCTGTCGATGTTGTCCGTCGTGCAGGATGCTGTGGCTCGCGAGCGCCGTCTCGCCTTCGACTACACCCGCGCCGACGGCGAAGTCTCCTCGCGCGTCGTCGATCCGCTCGGCCTCGTCGCGAAAGGCCTGAGCTGGTATCTCGTCGGCAACTCCGCCAACAAGGGGCTGCGCACCTATCGCGTCTCGCGCATGCGCGCCGCAACCGCTCTGGCTGAGCCGTGCACCCGGCCTGCGCGCTTCGATCTCGCCGCATATTGGAAGCATTCGACCGCCGAACTCGACAGCAAGCGACGCGCCTATCCGGCCACGCTGTCACTCACTGAGCAAGCCGCGCAGCGCCTTCAGGTGTGGTGCGTAACGCGCCCCGCAGAAGATGCCGCCGAATCAGGCCGCGTCGTCTTGCATGTCGATTTCGACGCTGAGTCCGAGGCGCGCTTTCTGGTGCTGGGCCTTGGCGCTCGCGTGTGCGTGCTGCGGCCCGCCGCGCTGCGCCGCTGGGTGCGCGACGAGCTGAAAGAAATGTCCCGCGAGCACAAGGCGCGCCGACTCAGTGAGTAAAGCCGCGCCTCAGTCCACCATCACTTCGCCGGGCAGGATGGGCCGCGTCCGCGGCAGCTTGCCGTTGTAAGCGGCGCACCCATCAGCGCCAGCATCCCCGCGTAGATCGCGAGCTTGATCAGACTGCCGGTGCGCGTCAGCGGCACGGTCTTCCAAAGAATCAGCAGCACGTTTGCGCAATCGTGACCGACCAGACCGTGCCATAGAAGTAGCGCCTCTCCGTGCCTTCGCCTTTGGTCGAGCGGCCCACGCGCGGCAGCATCCCGAGCGCGCCCAGCAGCAGAATCAGCGCGCACAGCGGGAAGTAGGCGTATTGATAGAGCTGCTTCATATACCAGACGCCGGTGATGCTCGCGATCGATCAGGCCGGCTAGATTCATCAGCGCAAAGTTCAGCACCGCGTTCCACGCGAAGGTGTAGCAGACCTTGCGATAGAGCGGGTTCGGCTTGTCTTCATCGAAGCGCAGAATGTACGGCGCGGTTCGCACGCCCGGCATCTGCCCAAAGAGCCCCGCAATGCCTGTGCCCAGCAGCACGAGTCCAAGCCAAAGCGAATTGACCAGGCCGAAGCCATGCGCGAAGAGCGAAAACGTCAGCGGCCCCGGCGTCAGAAAAAAGACCCAGATCCAGATGGGCCAGTGCAGCACCCGATAGTAGCCCTTGTTGCGCGTGCGCATCTTGCGAGCGTCCGCATATTCCACCCTGCCGCTGTATCGCATGGCCGGAGTTTTTCAGAGCGGGCAGGGGCGCGTCAATCGCAGCGCGTTGACACGCGCTCGCGTTTACATCAACTTCTTTCGCACCAGGTCCAGCGCCTGCTGCGACGCCCACTGGCGAACGCGCTCGCGGTCGCCGCGAAAGGTGCGATTGTAGGCATCAGTCTTCTGCCCATCGGAAACAGCGAAATAGACAAGGCCCACAGGCTTGGACTCCGTGCCGCCCGTCGGTCCCGCGATGCCCGTGACGCCGAGGCCCAGCGTCGCGCCGGTGCGCTTGCGAATGCCCTCGGCCAGCGCCGCCGCCACTTCAGCCGACACAGCTCCATGCTGCGCGATCATCTCCGGCGGCACGTTGGCAAACGAAGTTTTCAGCGGATCGGAGTACACCACCGCTCCGCCAAGGAACGAACGCGAACTGCCCGGCACGCGTGTAATGCGCTCGGCGACAAGCCCGCCGGTGCAGCTCTCCGCCGTTGCCAGCGTGGCCTGCCGCAATCCCAGGTAGTAGAGAACGATCTGCTCCAGCGACTCGCCTTCCGACGAGTAGAGCCAGTCATCCAGCGCCTCTTCGAGCTTGCCCGCCAGCTCATCCACGCGCGCATCGGCCCCTGCCTGCGTGGGTTTGCCGCAGATCAGCGTGAGCTGAATATCGCCCGTGTGGGCCAGGATGGTCGTCTCCACATCCTTGTACTCGGTGTAGATCGGCGCCAGCAGCTTGTCCGCCTGCGACTCGGGAATCATCGCCGCCTTGAGCGTGCGCACGGCGATATGCCGCACCGGCAGCACTTCCTTCAGCCGCGGCACACATTCGCTGTCAAACAGCGCATGGCACTCGTGCGGCGGCCCCGGCACCAGCATCACCAGCTTGCGATAGGTCTCAAATGTCGCGTCGATCCACTGGCCGGGCGCGCTGCCGTTCGCGTTCGGCATCACCACCGCGCTCTCAATCACGTCAGCCTGCTTGAGATTGTTCTCCGGCATCGAAATGCGCCACGTTGCCGCGCGCGCATGCAGCGCCGCCACCTGCGCGGGCTCCCGCCGCAACGACAAACCTAGCGCTTCAGCCACGGCCTCGCGCGTCAGGTCGTCTTCCGTCGGGCCCAGTCCGCCCACCACCACCAGAATGTCCGCCCGGCCCAGCGCGATGCGAATCGCGTTGACCAGATCCTTGCGCCGGTCGCCCACGATCGACTTGAACGCAACCGTAACGCCAAGCTCATTGAGTCTGCGCGTGATGTAGAGGGAATTCGTGTCCTGCCGGTGCGGCGTCAGCATCTCCGAGCCGACAGCGATGATTTCGGATTTCATAGCAGCTCTTGCGTGTCGCTACCGGCGCGATAAGGCTTCGTTCGCGGGCTAACCAAGGTGCAGTCCCTTCGACGCCCAGGTCCACATCATAAACGGCTTCGCTGGTCGCCAGAACCGTGCTGCCAAGCGTGGAGAAGGCCACACCCACAAGATTGTTGCCGCTCAGCACAAGGCTCGCGTGGCCGGCGGGCGTTACGCGCACCAGGCCGCGCCGTGCCGCGCAGGCAGGCCGTCACATACACGTCGCCGTTGCTTCGAGAGCGCCAGGCCCTGCGGCCGGCCCAGTCCGCGATACCAGGTCCGCGCCTCGCCGTGGCTGTCGATGGCCCAGATCGCGTCGTTCGAGCAGAGCGTGGGCCCGGTGACATACAGCGTGCCTTCGCGATCGATGGCCAGGTGATAGGCCGAGATACTCGGCTCGAGCGTGGCATACACAAAGATGCTTGCCGCTGCGCGATCGATCTTGAAGATGGTGCCGCTGCGGTCGCCGACAAACAGATTGCCTTCGCGGTCAAACACCGCGCCCGTTGCCACGCCCATGCCTTCGGCGTATTGCGTGCTCTCGCCCGCGCCATCGATCGCGATACACGGTCCCTTCGGCGCGCGATGTCACGAACAAATCGCCCTCGGGACTGAAGGCCAGCCCGGTCGCATTCAGAATGCCGGTAACAAACGGCGTCGCGCGGCCATCAGGGCTCACGCGCACCACCGAGACCGGCGTCTGCTTTCCGCGCGGGCCAGAGATGGTGGCGTAAATCATGCCGGACCGGCTCACCGCGGGGCTCGTCACCGGATGCAGTCCGCTGGTCAAGCTCGCGCGCCACGTTCAGCGGCGCAGCGTTGCTCACGCCTTCCGGCGAGCGCACTTCAACCAGTCCGCTGGTCGCGTCCGTCGGGCACGCGGAAGGCAGATGCGCCCGGGCCGGCTCATCAGTCACATGGGCCGGATGCGTGCCCACCAGCACCACCGGCGGTCCGGCAGCGTGCGGCCCCAGATGCGGGCCAAGATGCGCGCCGAGCAGCTCGACTTCGCCCAGTGGCAAAGCGGACGGAGGCACAATTTCGTCAATGCGGGGATCGGCGAAAACGTCTTCCGCTGCGGATTGGGGACGGCTCCGGGGCATCTCTCGCCTTATGGATGCAGCACAGGAACGAAATGCTGCAGCAACAAACCTACTCCCAAAGCATACAGCCCGGCGGCCACGTCGTCGAAGACGATGCCCCAGCCTGCAGGCAGCGCTTCAAGCTGCCGCGCGGGAAAGGGCTTGGTGATGTCGAAGAGCCGAAACAGAACGAGCGCAACGAGCGCATGCTTCCAGTCGAAAGGGCTCCACAGCAGCGCAATCCACTGCCCGGCCACTTCATCGATCACCACAAATCCCGGATCGTGCCGTCCGCTTTCACGCGCAGCAATCGTCGCCGCGGGCACGCCCAGCGCAATCGAAACCACGATGCCCACAAGCAGCGCGAGCAGCATCGTGGATGCGGCCGGATGCGCAAAGAACGCGAACGCAGCCCACAGCAACACCGCGCCCACCGAACCCCATGTCCCCGGTCCTGGCTTGCCCAGCCCCGCGCCAAAGAACGTGGCCACCGTCCACGCCCACAGCGTCTTGTGTGCGGAGGCGGGTGTGGCTGCTGCGGTCTCACTCATCGTTCGAGTCCTTGCTGTGTCCCTCGCCGAAGGCACCCAGGTCTTCGAGCACCTCGGGGTCCAGCACGGGCGAGCTGATCTTGTACACGCCCGTTGCCCACTTGCCCAGGTCGATCTTGCGGCAGCGGTCGCTGCAGAAAGGGAAGTCCTCGTCCTTCGGCCGCACCAGCATGCCGCAACTGGGGCAGCGCAGCACGTTCGTTGATTTTTTCTTTGTCGCCATCGCGCAAATTTCCGTTTTCAGTTTAGAGCGGCCCGGCCACCACCCGCGCCACCACATCGTACTCGTGCGCCTCGGTGATCTCGGCCTTGTAAAAGCGCCCAGCCTCCAGCGCGTCCAACTCGCCAAAGTCGTTGATGTACACCTTGCCATCAATCTCCGGCGCATGAAACTGCGTGCGGCCTTCCCACAGCAGTGGCGTCTCTTCGCTCTCGCCCTCGGCCAGCAGCACCACCTCGCGGCCCACCCACTGCTCCTTCGCGCGTTTGCTGATCGCCTGCTGCAGCTTCATCAGCCGTCGTCTTGCGTGCCTCGATCGTGCGCTTCGGCACCTTGGTGTCCAGCGAAAACGCGCCCGAGCCTTCTTCGTCGGAGTAGTTGAACACGCCGAGCCAGTCGAACTTCGCCTCGCCGATGAACTGCTCCAAAACTTCAAAGTCGCGGAGCGACTCGCCGGGAAAGCCGACGATGAACGAAGTCCGCAGCGCAATGCCCGGAACCGCCGCGCGCACCTTCTCCAGCGTCTTCAGAAAAATCTCCGCGCCCGCGCCGCGCTTCATGCGCTTCAGCACATCCGGCGAGGCGTGCTGCAGCGGCACGTCCAGATACTTGCAGATGTTGTCGTGCTTCGCGATCGTCTCCAGCAGCCTGCCCGTGATGCGATTCGGATACGCGTAGAGGAAGCGCAGCCAGCGCAGGCCTTCGATGCGCGCCAGCGCGTCCAGCAGCGTCGCCAGCCCGTCCTTCATGCCCAGGTCTTCGCCGTAGCAGGTCGTGTCCTGGCCAATCAGCGTAATCTCCTGCACGCCGCTCGCCACCAGCCGCTGCGCCTCGGCCACCACACTGATTCAAACCGCCGCGAGCGAAACTTGCCGCGCAGGTTCGGAATCACGCAGAAGCTGCACGGATGGTCGCAGCCCTCGGCAATCTTGATGTACGCCGACGTGCGCCCCGTCGAAAGCAGCCGCGGCGTCGCCTCGTCGTAGAGATACGTCGGCAGCATGTGCGCCGCGCCGTCCCACTCCTCGCGCGTAAAGCGCCCCTGCTTCTCGCGCAGATCGCCCTCAGGCCGAAAGCCCATCGGACTGTCCTCGTGCGCGTGCTTGTGCGTTCCAGCGTCCGCCTCTCGCCCCGTGCGCACTTCCGCGCTGCCGCTCAAAATATTGAACGGCGACGGCGCAGCCACCGGCAGTCGCAATGCCCGCCGCCTCCAGAATCGACTCCAGCTCGCCGGTGCCCACCACCGCATCCACTTCAGGAATGTTCTTGCGAATCTCGTCGCGGTAGCGCTCCACCAGGCAGCCCGCGACGATCAGCTTGGTCGCGCGGCCCTCGGTCTTGTGCCGCGCCATCTCCAGAATCGTATCCACCGACTCCTGCTTGGCCGTGTCGATAAAACTGCACGTGTTTACAACCAGAATCTCGGCCTCGGCGGGATTCGCCGTCAGCCGCGCACCGGCGCGGTCCAGCAGCCCCATCATCACTTCGGAGTCGACGAGGTTTTTCGGGCAGCCTAACGAAATAAAGCCCACGACAGGCGCCGTGGGTGCGGATGATTTGCTCACTCCTTTATTGTACCGGGGAAGTGATTTGCGTGGGCGGGAGCGGCCCATCCACGGCAGCCCACGGAATGGTAAAATCAATCAGTGCCGGGTCCTACGCGACGTAATCCCGCCAATCCCGCCAGGTCCGGAAGGAAGCAACGGTAACGGGCTAGTACGGGCGCAGTAGGTCACCCGGTACTTTTTTGGCGCCTAGGGCGCTTTTGTAACCAGCCTTGCGGGCCGGACGGCCTGCACCGCTGCCGAGCGCGGGCCGGATCATCCGGACCTCGCGCCGCAAGGAGAAGTCCATTGAGCCTCACCGTGCGCCCCGTGGTGGGCACTCGCGCCAAAATAACGGCGCTCGGCACCTACGTTCCGCCCCAGGTCCTCACCAATCAAGACCTTGAAAAGCTGGTCGATACCAACGACGAGTGGATCGTCTCGCGCACCGGCATCCGCGAGCGCCACGTCCTGGCTCAGGGCCTCGGCGTCAGCGACATCTGCACCGAAGCCGCGAAGAAGGTTCTTGCTCAGCGCGGCATCGAGGCCAGTGAGCTTGAGGTCATCATCGTCGGCACCGTCACGCCCGACATGATGTTCCCCTCCACCGCGTGCCTCGTGCAGGATAAGATCGGCGCAAAAGGCGCATGGGGCTTCGACGTTTCAGCCGGCTGCTCGGGCTTCGTCTTCGCGCTGCAGGCAGGCGTCAAGCTCGTTGAGAGCGGCGCGCACAAGAAAGTCCTCGTCTGCGGAGCCGACGCCAACACCCGCATGACCGACTATACCGATCGCACCACCTGCGTGCTCTTCGGCGACGGCGGCGGTGCAGTGCTCATCGAGCCCGCGGAAGAGGGCGAGATCGGCTTCATCGACTTCGTGCATGAAATCGACGGCTCCGGCGGCGTTGCCCTTAACCTCAAAGGCGGCGGCAGCCTCAACCCGCCCACCCACGACACCATCGACAAGAAGATGCACTTCATCCATCAGGACGGCCAGGCGGTCTACAGGTTCGCCGTGCGCAAAATGGCAGAAGCCACGGCGAAGGTGCTCGAGCGCAACGGCGTCACCGGCGCAGACCTCGGCTGCTTCATCCCGCACCAGGCCAACAAGCGCATCATCACCGCCACCGCCGAGCGCCTCGGCATGCCCGAAGATCGCGTCATCATCAACATCGCGAAATATGGCAACACCTCCGCGGGCACCATACCTCTGGCCATGGAAACGGCAATCGAGGAAGGGAAGCTGAAGAAGGGCGATCTCGTTCTGCTGGCCGCCGTCGGCGCGGGCTTTACCGTAGGCGCGGCGCTCTTGCGCTGGGAGATCTAGCCGCGACGATGAGCAAGACGGCACTCGCCATCCGCCACCTCGCGTTTGAAGACCTCGGCCACTTCGCGCCTCTGCTCGTCGAGGCTGGATACGACCTTCACTACCTTGACATCGGCATCGATGCGCTTGACTCGCAACGCATCGCTGCAGCCGATCTGCTCTTCGTCCTCGGCGGCCCCATCGGCGTGTACGAGGAAGACAAGTACCCATTTCTAGCCGCCGAAATCGCCTTGCTTGCGGATCGTCTCGCCGCAAACAGGCCAATGATCGGCATCTGTCTTGGTGCGCAGCTCATGGCTCGGGCACTCGGCGCGCGCGTCTATCCCGGTCCTGCAAAGGAGATTGGTTTTGCGCCCATCGCGCTGACCGATGCGGGACGCGCCTCGTGTCTCAGAGTCTTTGAAAATCAGCCGGTGCTCCACTGGCACGGCGACACCTTCGATCTGCCTGCGGGCGCCACGCTGCTTGCGTCCACGCCGGTCTGCACGCAGCAGGCATTCGTCTTCGGCCGCAATGCCATTGCCTTCCAGTTCCATCCCGAGGCCGGCGCGGCGGGCTTTGAGCGCTGGCTTATCGGCCACACCTGCGAACTGGCCGCAGCCGGCAAGAGCATTCCAGAGTTGCGCAGCGATTATGAGCGTTTGGCGCCGCAGCTCGCCGCTCCGGCGCACGCCTGTCTGCGTCATTGGCTCAGGCAAATCGAAGACTGATCCCGCCACAGATTCTCAGCGTGTCAGCGCGAGAGCAGGAAGCTCATACGCCGGCAGCGCGCCCACCTCAGCCGCCATGCGGAAAAATCCGCGCATGCCTTCGATGCACTCCTCATCCAGCACGTAGTGGATGTTCTCGGTCAGGTACGAGTGAATCGTATCTGCGGGCAGCGGCAGCTTGTGCGCCCACTCCTCAACCAGCGCATCGATGTTGGCTAGGCCGTGATCCCGCGACTGAATCATGTCCCCGCCAATGCTCTCGTCCAAAAGTCTGCTCGACGCAGTCGCACCCCAGATGGCGGAGACGAAGGACAGGCCGGTGAGCGTGTGCCACTCTTCGGCAAGGTCGTGATAAACCAGCTCTTCATCGTGGCGCTCGGAGCGGTTGGCACGCTCTTCGAGAGCCATCAGCGCAGGGTCGCCAATAATGATGGCGGCGTCCGCGCGCTCCAGCATCGTGTCAAGATCGGCAGCCATCGGCACAAACGGCACGCCGGGGTTGCCCCACTTGTGAAAAAGAATCCGTGCGTAAGTCACGGTGGTTCGGCTGGCGGTGTCCGCAGCCACGCTCTGCAATTTGTCGAGCGGCTGGCTGGCGCGCCGCACCAGCAGCAGCGACCGGACCTTGCCCTTGGAAGCAATCGTGCATCCCGGCAACACCCGCAAATTGGGATTGGTCGCCAGCGACGCAATCGGCACCAGGCCAATGTCCGCCGCGCCCGAGGCCAGTTCGTCGGCGCACTGCCCCGGCAGCATCCATTTCAGCTCATAGCGGGTGGCCAGCTCTTCGGCCAGCGGAGGATGTTCAAAGTCCCACATCAGCGGGGCGGGATTCAGAAATCGGATGGCCGCAATGCGCAGGCGCGATGACGAGGAAGAATTCACTGAACATTAGATTAGCAACCAGCCCCGCACGATTCGCCATAGATCAGTGAGTCTCGGCCGGACTCACCCACCGTATTGTTCGTCGCTCACCTGCTCCAGCCAGTCCACCGTCTTGCCTTCTGATCGCTCCTGGATGGCAGTGTGCGTTAGGCTCGTGGTCGCGGTGGCTCCATGCCAGTGCTTTTCTCCCGGCGCAAACCAGACCACATCCCCGGGATGGATCTCTTCTTTGGCGCCGCCTTCGCGCTGCACCCATCCGCAGCCCGCGGTCACAATCAAAGTCTGCCCCAGCGGATGCGTGTGCCACGCCGTGCGCGCTCCCGGCTCGAATGTAACGCTGGCTCCGACCACACGCGCGGGGTCAGGCGCCTGAAACAGCGGGTCCACGCGGACCATCCCAGTGAACCAAGCCGCCGGACCCTTGCCGGAGGGCTGCGAACCTACGCGTTTGATTTCCATAGGCGCATTTTAGCCGCTTCGACGGTCCGGTTCTTCCGGTGACCCCGCGAGCCGACGTCGTTAGCCTCCGCGCTTGACTTCCGCCCTTGGCCCCGGTAGTGTGACCGCAAAACTAAGAAAAGTCCAATTTTGTTACTCGACAAGAAAAGTTGGAAAGTGCGAGTTTCAGGAAAGCTTCTTCAAATGAATGATTTGACACAGCAACGGCCCGAACTCCCACCCAGCGACGACCGCCTGGCCTGGCTGGCGCTAGCGCTTGTGCCCGGCGTGGGCCCGCGCCGCGTTCTGCAGGCCATCCGGTCGCTCGAGTCGCCCAGCGAGATCTTCCGCATCTCGCTCACCGAGCTGGAAGGGCTGCATCTGCCCGCCGCCGCCGCACAGTTCATCTTTGAGGGCAAGGCCCGTCAGGCCGCTGAAACCGAGTGGGCGCAGGTGGCCGAGTTCGGCGGCGGCCTCGTCACCTTTGGCGATTGCGAGTACCCAGAGCGCCTCAAGGAGATCTACGATCCGCCGCCGGTGCTGTGGCTGCGGGGCAATGCAGCCCTGCTGGCGCGCCCCGCCATCGCCATTGTCGGTACTCGCCACCCCACGCCCTACGGCACCGGCATGGCCGAGCTGCTGGCCCGCGATCTGGCCGCACGGCGGCTGCTCGTCATCAGCGGCATGGCCCGCGGCGTGGATAGCTGCGCCCACAAGGGTTCTCTCTCCGCTCGTATGCCCACCTTGGCCGTCTGGGGCACCGGTATCGACGTGGTCTATCCCAAAGAAAACAAGAAGCTTGCCGACGAAATCCTGGCCACCGGCGGCGCCATCGTCAGCGAAGTGCCCCTGGGCACATTTCCCGCGCCGCAAAACTTTCCCCGCCGCAATCGCATTCTCAGCGGCCTCAGCATCGCGGTACTAGTCGTCGAGGCGGGCGAGAATTCCGGCACCCGCGTTACCGCCCGCTGCGCCGCCGAGCAGAACCGCGATCTTTTCGCCGTTCCCGGCAATGTGACCAATAAAGGCTCATGGACGCCCAACACGCTGATTAAGCAGGGTGCAACCCTCGTCGCCACCTGGGAAGACGTGTGGGAAAACCTGCCCTCGCAAGTACGTCTGGAACTCGAGGCCGAGGCCGGCCTTGAATCCAAATCCGAAACGCAAGCATCTTTTCTGCCGGACCTGGTACTGCGGCCCGAGGAGGCCATGGTGCTGGAGGTGCTGCGCACCGACGAGTCGCTCCAGATCGACGAATTATTGGAGCGATTGGAGACGCAGTTGACCTCCTCCGAGGTCTTCACGGCAATCTTCGAACTCGAGATGGCGGGGCGCATCCGGCAGCTTCCGGGAAAGAATTTCGTGCGCACCATGTAGGAAAACATCCACACGTGCCGCACCCCCGGAAACCCTTGATTCTGTGCGGCCGTCCGCAATTCCCGCGTCGCGGCCAAAATGGCTGCCAGGGGGCCGCGCCGATTGAAAATCGCAGAACGCAAGTAGAAACCAAGCCGCGTTCCGTGTTAGCTTGCAACTTTTGCGGCCCATTTTTCATCGGCACTGAGAACCGGGGTCTTTCCGGCGAACCGGAAGCCGGCCAATCTCGTATGCAACGGAACGCCTGCCGAAGAGTCCAACAGGCCGAATGCAACACAACGTAGTAATAAGGATGGCAATGAGCAAATCACTGGTGATCGTCGAATCTCCCGCGAAGGCGAAGACGATCGAAAAATATCTGGGCAAGGGCTTTGAAGTCCGCGCGTCCATCGGTCACATCATGGACCTGCCCAAAAGCGACATTGGCGTAGAGCTGAAGAAGCGGACGTTTGTGCCGGAGCTCGTCGTATCGCCCGGCAAAGAGAAAGTCGTCGATCAGTTGAAGAAAGCGGCCGAGAAGGCCGACCAGATCTTCCTCGCGCCTGACCCGGATCGCGAAGGCGAAGCCATTGCGTATCACCTCGCGCTGCAGCTTGGCACCAACGCCAAAGAAAAGAAAAAAATCCGCCGCGTCACCTTCAACGAGATCACCAAGAAGGCCGTGCAGGAAGCCTTCAACCACGCCCGCGACATCGATCAAAATCTCGTGGACGCGCAGCAGACCCGCCGCGTGCTCGACCGCCTCGTCGGCTATCAGATTTCGCCGTTGCTCTGGGACAAGGTGCGCCGCGGTCTATCCGCCGGCCGCGTCCAGACCGTTGCCGTCCGCCTGATTGTCGAACGCGAGGCAGAGATCGGCGCGTTCAAGCCGGTCGAGTATTGGACGCTCGATGCCATGCTGCATCCCGAGCGCCAGGGCGACAAGTCGTTCAAGGCGCGCCTCGTTGGCATCGACGGCGAACCCGTCCGCGTCGCCAACGGCACAGATAAGGATGGAAAGGATCAGTACCTGGCCAACGCCCTGCCCGACGAAAAATCGATGCAAGACGTCGTCGCAGCCCTCGGAAAGGCCGCCTGGTCGCTCGTCTCCCTCGATAGCCGCGAGCAGCGCAGAAAGCCGCTTGCGCCCTTCATCACCAGCCAGCTCCAGCGCGATGCAGCCACCAAGCTCGGCTTCAACGTCCGTCGCACCATGGGCATCGCGCAGCGTCTCTATGAAGGCGTTGAGATTGGCGCAGAAGGCACTACCGGCCTCATCACGTACATGCGTACCGATTCGCCCCGCGTCGCTCCCGAGGCCATCACCGGAGCGCGCGAGTGGGTCACAAGGGAACTCGGCGCAAACTATCTGCCTGCCACTCCCAACGAGTACAAAGGCAAAAAAGATGCGCAGGACGCCCACGAGGCCATCCGTCCTACGGATACGGCGCGCACGCCTGAGTCCATCGCTCGCTATCTCAGCGACGAGCAGCTCAAGCTCTATCGGCTCATCTGGCAGCGGTTCGTCGCCTCCCAGATGGCGCCCGCTGTCTTCGATGTCACCACCGCAAAGATCGCCGCCGTTTCTGAATCCACGCGCAGGACCTACGACTTCCGGTCCAGCGGCTCCATCGTTCGCTTCGACGGATACCTCAAGGTCTACGAAGTCGCCGAAGAAAAGAAAGAAAACGACGACGAGGCCTCCAGCAAGCTTCCCATTCTCGACAACGTCAAGACCCTGGAGCTTGAAAAGCTCGTAGACGAGCAGCACTTCACCTCGCCTCCGCCGCGTTACAACGAGGCGTCGCTGGTCAAGGTGCTCGAAGAGAAAGGCGTCGGCCGTCCCTCCACCTACGCCTCTATCATCAACACCATTCAGGACCGCGAGTATGTGAAGAAGATCCAGGGGCGCTTTGTTCCCACCGAAATCGGCACCGTTGTCGCCAAACTTCTCGTACAGAATTTCCCCTACATCTTCGACATGCAATACACCGCGAAACTCGAAACCGAACTCGACGCGGTCGAAGATGGGGAAGAGCGCTGGACTGACCTCCTCAACGGCTTCTATGACCACTTCGAAGAAGAGCTCGCCGTCGCCGGCGACAAAATGGAAGACATCAAGCGCATGGAGATCCCCACCAACGAGGTCTGCGACAAGTGCGGCAGTCCTCTCGTTTTGAAGTGGGGAAAATTCGGCAGCTTCTATTCATGCTCCAACTTCACCCGCAGCAAGCCTGTGACCGTTGCTCTCGGTCCGTGGAAAAAGGATCCGAAGGCCGTCACAAAGAAGATCACAACAGCCCTCAAATTCCCCATGACCGTCCGCGCCACGGTCGAGGACGACAGCGTCTTCTCCAAAGAGGTTGCGGATGCCAAGGCTCTCGTCGCCGCAATCACTGAGGCCGTCGACGACACCGCCGTCAAAGGCAAAAAGATCTTCGTCGAACAGGTCGGCTGCGATTTCACCAAGGAAAACTTCGCCGCCAAGCCCGATCTCAGCGCCCCCGGCGCGGACGACGTGCCCGAGAAGGAATTTTGCGACAACTGTGGCAAAGAAATGGTGCTCAAGAATGGGCAATGGGGTCCCTTCATGAGCTGTCCCGACTACTCTGCCGATCCACCCTGCAAGACGATTCGCAAGCTCAGTCAGAAGCAGCAGCAAAAGCAAAATGCGCCCAAGCCAACCGGCGAAGATTGCCCCCTCTGCGGCAAGCCGCTGGTGTTGCGTCAGGGCGCGTACGGTGAATTCGTCTCCTGCTCCGGCTACCCGAAGTGCAAGTACGTGAAGCAAAACCTCATTGAAGGCATGAAGTGCCCCAAGTGTGGCGAGGGCGACATTGCCGAGCGCAAGGCACGTCGCGGCAATATCTTCTGGGGCTGCACCAACTACCCCAAGTGCGATTTCACGTCGAACTACAAGCCCGTGCCCACCAAGTGCCCTGAGTGCGGCAGCTCCTACCTCGTCGAGAAGACCCTCAAGTCCGGCATCTTCCTCGAGTGTCCCAACAAGAAAAAAGGCGCAGAGGAAGTGGCTCCGAAGAAGCGTGGCAAGAACGTCGCAACCGCGGCCGAAGGCGCTGTGGTCGTCTGCACCTACTCCAAGCGCATCGGCGACGCACCGCCTCCGCCCACTGCGGAGACCCACGGTCCCGTAGTCGAGAAGCCCAAGAGGGAACTGCAGCCGGCGTAAGATCAGCGCGTGAAAGAGATCGTCATCCTCGGCGGCCCGAACGGCGCGGGCAAGACCACGACAGCACGTGTTTTGTTGCCCGCTCTTTTTGGCTCGTATGAGTTTGTCAATGCCGATGAGTTGGCGCGCGGCTTGGATGTTGTAAATCCAGATGCGGCTGCGCTGACTGCTGGCCGGTTGATGCTGGCGCGCATTCATGCACTCATACAACTTGAGCAAAGCTTTGCGTTTGAGACAACACTTGCGGGTAAGGGCTATGCCAAGTTCCTTGCCGCTAGTAAAGCGCGGGGCTGGCGGATCGTTTTGATGTATTTGTGGCTCCCATCACCCGAAGCAGCGATTGAAAGAGTAGCCCGTCGCGTTCGAGAAGGTGGCCATTCGATTCCGTCAAATGTGATTCGGCGCAGGTACTATGCAGGAATTGAGAATCTGATGAATCTCTATCTGCCACTGGCAGACGACGCGCGAATCTACGATAATTCTGAGAACCGGGTACTTATCGCCGAGAAGTCTGCGAATGCGCCGTTGAATATCTGCAATGTCGAGCGCTGGGATCAGTTGCGAGGAGCGGGACAATGAAGAAGATGTCTTCACGGGAATTGCATAGCGGTATGGATCGCGCGCTTGCAGAAGTGTCGCGGCGCCTTGCCTCCGGCGAACTCGATCAATCCGGCCGCTTTTACTCCGATCGCGAATTGGGCCAGCAGGTTCGCAAAGCGAAGACAGGTGGAAAGCGCATAGTAACCCGCCGGCGAGCAACCTCGCGCTGATTCCAGTAGTATGGGCAGCGGAGACTCCCTCATGGAACGCATGCTCGCTACGCCGGCCGACGCCGAGATTATCCTCAAGCTTTACGAACTCCGCACCGAAACGGTCATGCGCCAGGCCCGCGCCTGGATGACCGGCGAGTTCTGGCCCAACACGGCCGAAGAGTTCTTCACCGTCGCCTCAAATCCCGCCGATCCGCACAACGCGTGGTTTCGCCAGGTGAACACCTACTGGGAGATGGCCGCGGCTATGGTGCTGCACGGCGCCGTCTCCGTCGATCTGTTCGTCGACTGCAACGCCGAAGGCTTCTTCCTGCTCGCCAAGTTCTCCCCCATTCTCGATGCGATTCGCGAGCGCATGCCCGGCTTCCTCGTCAAGACTTCTGAAGTGGTGAAGCGCTCCACCAGCGCCGCCGCCCGTTATCAGGTCGTGCTCAAAGGCGTCGCGGCGCGTCGCGAGCGCATGTCGGCCGCATCGCAACTGGCAGCCCGCTAATTTCATCCTGTGGTATTTTCGCGAACCCCTTGCAGCGTTGAAGCTGCTCTAACTTGTGATTGCCGCCCGCGCAGCGCATCATCGTGCGGGTGGGCAGATTTTCCCGAGGAGGTTTTTCCATGAAGAAAGGCATTGCAGTCCTGATGCTTGGTTGTGCGTTTGCCGTCACCGCGATCACCGCGGCGCGTGCGGCAGACTCGAAGGAGATCAACGGATGGATCTCGGACTCGATGTGCGGTGCAAAGCACGCCGGCAGCGGCGCAGCCTGTGTCAAGAAGTGCATCGAGGGCGGCATGAAGCCGGTCTTCGTCGATGAGGACAAGAAAGCCGTCTGGACCATAGACAATCCCGACTCCGTGAAGGGCTTCTACGGCGACCATGTGATGGTCAAGGCCGTGGCCGACGCCGCAAACCACAGCGTCAAAATCGAGTCCATCAGCGCGAAGTAGAACCAGCACTTCCGGCCCCGGTTCCGGCCGGGGCTCTCGCCTTGCCGCCAAATCTCTGCTACTGTCGTAGGCGACGCGGTGCGGCCTTCGTGGCTACGCCGGGAGCAGCGCGCCAGTCGCGCTAAAAATGGTAAACTCAATGGCACGAGCAATTTGGAATGGCAAGGTGATTGCCGAAAGCGACCAGACCGAGACCGTCGAAGGGAACGTGTACTTCCCTGAGGGCAGCCTCAAGCGGGAGTTTTTCCGGCCCAGCAGCACCACCTCCACCTGCCCCTGGAAGGGCCAGGCGCGCTATATGGGCCTGGTCATCGATGGCCAGGAAAACCCCGACGCGGCTTGGTACTACCCTGACCCCAAGCCCGCCGCCCGCAAGATCAAGGGCTATGTCGCCTTCTGGCGCGGCGTCGAAATCGAAGCCGAGAAGTAGTCACGCCCCAGGAACGAGCCCAAGGAGAACGACGACGCATGCGGATGCGGCCTGCTCTGTTGACCGTTGTGCTGGCAATTGCGATTGCCGGCTGCGCTCATCCGTCTGTCACGCCCGCCACACAGGCCACGGCGCCCACGCTCAGCGGAGACGCCGCACATCCCGGCCAGACCCAGGGCTGGGTTGATACAAAGCTTTACTTCGGCCTCGGCCCTGCCGATCACCCCGAGCAGGGCGTCAGCGAGACGGCCTGGCGCGACTTCCTCGACAAGCAGGTCACGCCGCGTTTTCCGGATGGTCTCAGCGTCGTCGACGTCTACGGCCAATGGCAGGGCAAGAACCAGACCACGCCTGAGCGGCTGCGGTCGAAGATGCTCATTATCGATTACCCGGACACGGCCGAGAATCGCGCCAAAGTTGATGCAATTCGCGCCGCATGGAAGCAGCAGACCGGCGATCAGTCGGTGCTCCGCGTCACCGGCCCGGTCGACGTTTCTTTCTGAAAGAAGCTAGCTCCAGAACTCCAGTGCATAACGCAGCACGTTGAGCCGCTCGCCCGGCGCAATGTTGGGAAACTCCGTGTGCGCTTCCACCACGCCTTCGTAGCCCATGCCGCACTTCTCCATCACATGGGCCGACGCGCGATGGTCTACGTGGCACACCGCTTCCAGCCGTCGCACACCCGTCTGGCGCGCCAGCGTGATCATCGCGCGCAGGCATTCAGTCGCATAGCCCATGCCCCACGAGTCCTGCGCCAGCACGTAGCCGGTCACAGCCTCGTCGGGAGTTCGAAAGGACAAGCCAGTGCCGCCGATCAGCGTGTTGTCGTCGCGCGTAAAGGCCAAATAGGAGCCCACTGGCCAGTGCGACCAGTCGCCGTCGCTCCATGCCAGAAAGGCGCGGGTGTCGTCCACGCTGCCGTGCGTGCGCCAGCTCATGTAGCGCGTCACTGCGGGGTCTGCAGAGTAACGTTGGAAAATTGCGTTCGCATCGCCGGCCGCTGGTTTGCGCAGCCAGAGCCGCTCGGTCTCGAGCATCTCCAGCGGTCTCGGCGATGGGTCGTGCAGGGTCATGCCGCGTGTGCCAGCGGCTTGCCTATCTCCCAGTGGTGGCCAAACGGATCGGCAAGGCGGCCGATACGCCATCCAAAGGGCTGATCTACCATGGGCCACAGCGTCCGTGCGCCGGCCTCAAGGGCGCGGTCAAACACGGCGTCGGGATTGTTGACCACGAGCACCATGCGGACCGTTGTACCCCCCAGGGTTGAGGGGCTGTAGTTTTGATGTTCCGGTGCTTCATCCACCACCCAGAACTCCGAATTGCCAACTTTGAGTTGCACCACAGTCGTGCCGTTGTCGTTCACCATGCGGTATTGTTCCACCGCGCCAAAAGCAGTCTTGTAAAACTCGACTGCCGACCCCCCAGCCTTCACTGACAGCAACGGGCTGAGGGCAAAGTGTCGCCCATGGTGTTCCGTGGGCTCTGTCATTCCATACCTCCTGCATTCCAAACCTAGGATGCAGGATGGACGCGGACCATCCCGTTTAGTATGCCTGCAGTTGATCGGCAGGCAACCGCACCCGGAAGCACGTTGACCCCGGCTCAGACTTTACACTCAAGTGTCCACGGTGTTTACGGACAATTCGCATCGCATTATCGAGTCCCAGTCCAAGTCCCAGACCCGGAGCCTTGGTCGTAAAAAATGGCTCGAAGATCCGGTCCTGCAGCTCTGGCGGAATGCCTGGCCCGGTGTCCCAGATCTCCACCAGCAGCATATCCGGCTCCATGCGGCAGGTCAGCTTGAGCGTTCCATCATTGCCCAGCGCGTCCAGCGCATTTTCAATCAACGCCGTCCACACCTGGTTCAGCTCGCTGCCATAGGCGCTGATGCGTGGCAGATCGGGCTGGTAGTCGCGCTGCACCTTCACGTTCGACATGCGCGATTGCAGCATCTGCACCGTCGCATCCAGTCCGGCCGGCACGTCCACTTCGATAATCGGCGCGCGATCGAGATACGAGTACGCCTTCACCGCGCTGATCAGGTCGAAGATGCGCGCGGTCGAGTTCAGCAGCGTGTCCACCGAGCGCGTGGAGCGCAGGTAGCGGGTAAAGTATTGCAGCGCCACGCAGGCCTCGCGCGCATCCACCTTGGAGTGCAGCGCGTTCAGGTCATCCACGGTCACGCCTTGTTCGTTGAGCTGCGCGGCCACGTCCCAGGCCTCCTCGCAGTGCAGCTCACTGAGCCACAACCGGATAGCGTCTTCGCGTGCGATCAGCTCGCCCGCGCCCTCGTTCCCCGGCCGGCGGCTCAGGATGCGCTGCTCCCAGTCCTCCACAGAGCGAATCTTCTCGTCGTCGAGGCACAGGTTCACCAGCTTGAAGCGGTTCTGCCGGTTCGCCCGCAGCTCCGTCACAAGGCTTGAGGCAGCCCGCTGAGCGGCGGATGCGGGGTTGTTCAGCTCATGTGCAAGATTGCCGGCCAGCTTGCCCAGGGCGGTCAGCTTTTCCGCCTGCTGCTCGATGCGTGTTACTTCGCGCACCCGGTCCAGCAGCGTGGAAACCACCCGCTGCGCCCATCGATGGAATTGCCTCCATCATCTCGGGGAACAGCGACTTCTGAATGGTCAGCGCCCACACCGGCGTCACCGCGTAGCCCTGGCCTCCGGAGACTTTCATCCGCGAGTAGGGCAAATAGCCGGTCATCTGCCCGGCCCGGCCGATAAACAGCTCCATGGGTCCGCCGCTGTGGCGGCGCACATGAATTTCGCCCTTCAGGATGAGGAGCATGCGGTCGGCTGGCGCGCCCTCCTCAAACAACACTCCACCGGGTTCGGCCACCACTTCTTCGGCGTGCTGGGCTAGCCACAGCCGCTCTTCGAACGCGAGCCCGTGGAGCGCGCTGATGTGATCGATCGCCTCGGCAATCTGGTCGGCGGGCGTGGGACAGGCGGGGGGCGACAGAGCGGGGGAAAGCATCCGGGGACCTCCGGGTTGCAGCTTCAGAATAGCTGATTCGGAGCCTTGCTTCTCCACAATGAGGGAGTTTGGTGCAAGGCGGACTGAGGGAGAATGAGACGCAGCAAGTCCGAACCCGAATCGGATATGATGAGGCGGTTTGGAAACTGACCTTGAAGGGCATACGATGCTGAAAACCTTTTCATGCCTGGCCGTGCTCGCCGCATCCCTCCTCGCCGCCGCGCAAAGCCCCACATTCGACAACACCGGCAAGGTCTTCCGCCTCGACGGCGGCAACGTCTCCTATGTCTTCGGCGTCAATCCCCGGGGCGAGCTGCAGCAGCTCTACTGGGGCGGCCGCCTGGCAGCCAGCGACCACTTCGGCCCCGCCGCGCCCATGCGCGAGGCCGCGTCCTTCGATTCCTCCTACACCACCACGCCGCAGGAGTACTCCGGCTGGGGCGCGGGCCTCTTCGTCGAACCGGCTCTCAAGGTCACTTTCGCCAATGGCAACCGCGACCTCGTCCTCCACTACGACAGCCACGAAACGACGCCCCACGGCTTCAACATCGTCCTCAAGGACATTCGCAGCTACGTCTTCGTTACACTGCACTACGCAATGGACCCGGCCAGCGGCATTCTCGCGCGCTGGGCCACCATCGAGAATCGCGAACCGCAGTCCATCACCATTGAGCAGGCTGCCGCGGCCGCCTGGGCCCTGCCGCCCGCGCACTACACGCTCAACTACCTCACCGGCCGCTGGGCCGGCGAGTGGACGCTCACCCAGGAGACTCTGCATCCCGGTGAGCGCGTGCTCGAGAGCCGCCGAGGATCGACCGGCCATCAGGCCAATCCATGGTTCGCCATCCAGGCCGGAGACTCCGACGAAAATCACGGCGAAGTCTGGTTCGGCGCGCTCGCATGGAGTGGCTCCTGGCGCATCACCGTCGAGCAGGATCAGCTCGACGCCATCCGCATCACCGGCGGCTTCAATCCCTTCGACTTCGGCTACGTGCTGCACACCGGCCAGTCGCTCGAGACACCCGTCTTCTACGGCGGCTACGCGGCCCACGGCCTCGGCCAGGCCTCGCGCCTGCTGCATCACTTCGAGATCGCCCACATCCTCCCGCATCGCCTCGGTGAAGGCGAACAGGCCGCGCCCAAACCCCGCCCCGTCATCTACAACTCCTGGGAAGCGACAGAATTCAACGTCACTGAAGCCGGCCAGAATGGCGCTCGCCGAAAAGGCCGCGGCCCTCGGCGTCGACCGCTTCGTGATGGACGACGGCTGGTTCGGCCAGCGCAAGGACGACCACGCCGGCCTCGGCGACTGGTATGTCAACAAGGAGAAATTTCCCAACGGCCTCAAGCCCCTCATCGACAAAGTGCACTGCCTGCGGCATGGACTTCGGCCTCTGGGTCGAGCCGGAGATGGTCAACCCCGACTCCGACCTCTATCGCAAGCATCCCGACTGGGTACTCAACTTCCCCGGCCGCCCGCGCTCCGAGCAGCGCAATCAGCTCGTGCTGAACCTCGCCCGGCCAGACGTGCGCGCCTACGTCTTCAGCTTCCTCGACAAGCTCCTCACCGAGAACGACATCGCCTTCCTCAAGTGGGACTACAACCGCAACTGGAGCGAGCCGGGCTGGGATCAGCTTCCGCCCGCCGAGCAGAAGAAGGTCTACGTCGAGTTCACGCGCAACCTCTACTCCATCCTCGCCGAGCTCAAGCCCAAGCATCCCAAGGTCGAGCTCGAGTCCTGTTCCGGCGGCGGCGGCCGCGTCGATCTCGGCATCCTGCAAATACGTCGACGAGGTCTGGCCCTCCGACAACACCGATCCCTTTGATCGCCTCACCCAGCAGGACGGCTTTACCTACGCCTACACGCCGCAGATCATGATGGCCTGGGTCACCGACTCACCGCACGACCTTGACCACCAGGTCCGCGTCACGTCGCATCCCCTACCGCATGCTCAGCTCCATGCAGGGCTCGCTCGGCATCGGCGCCAACATCGCCAAATGGAGCGACGAAGAGATGGCCACGGCCAAGCGCCTCATCGCCGCCTATCATGAAGTGCAGCCGACGATCGTCCAAGGTGACCTCTACCGCCTCATCTCGCCCGCGCAACGGCAGCGAGTTCTCCGCCACGCAAACCGTCAACCACGACCAAATCGCAGTCGGTCGTCTTCGCCTTCATCCACTCCACGCAGGAGGGCCGCGGCTTTCCGCGTCTCAAGCTGAAGGGTCTCGACCCCGCCGCCGAGTACACGCTCACGCCCATCGAAGGCAGCGGCCGCCAAAGACACGCCGGCAACCGCCAGCGGCGCATGGTGGATGAATCACGGCCTCGACATGAGCGACAACTTCAAAGGCGACTTCCAGGCCGCCGCCTTCCGGCTCGACAAGAAGTAGCTAAACAATCGCCTCCAAGTGCAAGGAAAAAACGCCGGACAGCGCAAGCTGTCCGGCATTTGGCTAGAAGCTAAGAGCTAGCAGCTAGAAGCTGCCTCACCGCGTCTTCGCCACTTCCTCTACCGTCACCGGATCGAGGAAGGGCATCGAAGCGCGAAGCTGTCTTGCCGACAATCTCGATCGGATGCTTGGCCTCGACCTCGCGGAACGCCTGGAACTCTTTGCGGCCCGAGTTCTGGTCGGCCAGAAAGCGCTTGGCGAACGTGCCGTCCTGAATGTCGGTCAGAATATCCTTCATCGCCTTCTTGCTCTCGGCGTTGATCACGCGCGGTCCGCTCACGTAGTCGCCCCACTCGGCGGTGTCGGAGATCGAGTAGCGCATGTACGCCAGTCCGCCGCGATAGATCAGGTCCACAATCAGCTTGAGCTCGTGCAGCACTTCAAAGTACGCGCTCTCCGGCTGGTAGCCCGCGTCGGTCAGCGTCTCGTAGCCCGCCTTGATCAGCGCGCTCACGCCGCCGCACAGCACCGCTTGCTCGCCAAAGAGATCAGTCTCGGTCTCTTCCTTGAACGTCGTCTCCAGCACTCCGGCGCGCGTGCAGCCAATGCCTTTCAGATAGCTGAGCGTCAGCGCATGCGCCTTGCCGGTCGCATCCTGGTGCACAGCGATGAGCCCCGGAACGCCGCCGCCCTCGGTGAAGACTTCACGTACACGATGGCCCGGCGCTTTGGGCGCAGCCATTGCCACGTCGATGCCGGCTGCGGGCGCGATGGTCTTGAAGTGGATGTTGAAGCCGTGCGCAAACAGCAGCAGCTTGCCCTCGCTCAGGTTCGGCGCAATCTCTTCGGCGTAGAGCTTCGCGGCGGTCTGGTCAGGCACCAGCACCATCACCACGTCGGCCCACTTGGTGGCGTTGGCCACGGTGTCCACTGCGAGACCGGCCTTCTTCGCCTTCTCGATCGACTTCGAGTTGGCGGCGAGGCCCACCTTCACTTCAACGCCGGAGTCCTTCAGGTTGAGAGCATGCGCATGCCCCTGCGAGCCGTAGCCGATAATTGCGACCTTCTTGGCCTGGATGAGTGTGAGGTCGGCGGCGTGATCGTAATAAGTCTTTGCCATGATGTTCTCTGTGATTTCCTTTTCGTACGAGTTTGGAAGGTGAATGGAATTAGTCGGGATCGACCGCGGCGCGCGCAGCGTCTGCAGTCTCGGCGGCGTCAATCGCCTCGTCAGCCCCGGCGGCCAATGCGCGCAGCACGCGGCTGGTGTGGTGCCCGCGGCGCATCGTCATCTTGCCGCTGCGGCAGACCTCGAGGACCGGACTGTCGCCTTCGTTGAGCACTTGAATCAGTCCTTCGATCTTGCTCTCGACGCCGGTCATCTCAATCATCAGCGACTCCGACGTCAGGTCCACGATGCGCGCGCGAAACACCTCCGCGAGCTCGAAGATCGTGGAGCGTGTCTCCTTGGTGGCGCGCACCTTGATGAGCGCGAGTTCGCGCGTCACCGACGGAGCCTGCGCAATGTCGTCCACTTCCACTACGTTCTCCAGTTTATACAGGCTGGCGCGAATGCGATTGCCGGCCTCGGCCGAGGCCTCGCACACCAGCGTGAGCCGCGACAGCCCCGGCCGCTCGCTACGCCCCACCGTGAGCGAGTGGATGTTGATATTCAGCCTGCGAAACAGCGACGCCACGCGCGTCAGCACGCCTGGCAGGTCTTCCACGTAAGCAACAAATGTGTGCATCATGATCGGTCTTGCTCCCTGCCTCGCTCTCAGTCGTCTTCCGGCCGCTCCACCAGTGGGCTGGCGCCGGGGCGCAGAATCATCTCGTGCAGCGCGGAGCCGACAGGAATCATCGGGTACACCGAGTCTTCCTTCTCCACCATGAAGTTCAAAAGGAATGCGCCTTTCGATGAACGCGCCTCGGTCACCGCGCTCTCCACCTCGGCCCGCGTGCGCACCGCGCGTCCTGGAATGCCGTGCGCATCAGCCAGCTTCACAAAGTCCGGGCTCACCAGCGGCGTCGACTCATAGTTGCGGTCGTAGAAGAATTCCTGCCACTGCCGCACCATGCCCAGGTAACCGTTGTTGATGATCGCGATGTTGATCTTGATGCCTTCCTGCACAATCGTCGAAAGCTCGGCGGCCGTCATCTGGAATCCGCCATCGCCCGCGATCACCCACACTTCCTTGTCGGGGCAGGCAAACTTCGCGCCAATCGCCGCGGGCAAGGCAAAGCCCATCGTGCCCAGCCCGCCAGAGGTGATGAGCGTGCGCGGCTTCTCATGGTGGAAGTACTGCGCCTCCCACATCTGATGCTGGCCCACATCCGTCACCACAATCGCGTCGCCGCCCGTTAGCCGCCACAGGTCGTGCACGGCATGCGCCGCGTACAGGTGTCCGGAGTCCGGCAGATTCTTGATGTCGCGCACCGCCGAAGCACCCTTGCTGGTCTCAATAGTCTTGAGCCACGCGCTGCCATCGCGGCCGCTCACGCGGGGCAGCAACTCTTCCAGCACCTCGCGCAGGTCGCCCACCAGCGCCACATCGGCCTTCACGTTCTTGTTGATCTCGGCCGGGTCAATGTCGATGTGAATCTTCTTCGCGTTCAGCGCGTAGTTCGCCAGCTTGCCCGTCACGCGATCGTCAAAGCGCATGCCGCAGGCTATCAGCAGATCCGCTTCCTGAATCGCCTGGTTCACCCACGACTCGCCGTGCATGCCCATCATTCCCATGTTTAAAGGATGCGAGGCAGGGAAGACCCCAAGCCCCAGCAGTGTCAGCGCCACCGGCGTTTGCGTGCGCTCAGCCAGCGTGCGCACCTGCTCCATTGCGCCGGACTCCGATACGCCGTGCCCCGCAAAAATAATCGGCCGCTTCGCATTGCGAATCAACTCCGCTGCCTCAGTGAGCGCAGCGTCTTCTACGCGCAGCATCGGGTGCGGCCGATACGGCTTCGGTTTCGCCGCTTCGAAGTCAAAGATCGCCGTTGCCTGCTGCGCATCTTTCGTGATGTCCACAAGCACCGGCCCCGGCCGTCCGCTCTGCGCAATCTGGAAAGCATGACGAATCGCCGGCGCAATGTCCTCCGCGCGCGTCACCAGCACGTTGTGCTTCGTCACCGGCAGCGTGATGCCCGTGATGTCCACTTCCTGGAACGCATCCGTGCCCAGCACCTTGCTCGACACGTTGCCCGTGATGCACACCACCGGAATCGAATCCAGCATCGCCGTCGCAATGCCGGTCACGAGATTCGTCGCCCCCGGCCCGCTCGTCGCCATCGCCACGCCCACCTTGCCTGAGGCGCGCGCGTAGCCGTCGGCCATGTGCGCCGCGCCCTGCTCATGGCGCACCAGCGTGTGGTGAATGGGAAACTTGCGCAGCGCGTCATACACCGGCAGAATCGCGCCGCCCGGATAGCCGAAGACATCCGTAACGCCCTCGCCCACCAGCGTGGCCCATACAATCTCCGCGCCGGTCAACGGCGTGGGCGTGGTGAAGTGCGCGTTCGATGCCTGCTGTTCGTTGCTTCCCATGGTTAGTCTCCTTCGATGAAGGTGAGTCAGTTTGAACTCGTCGCCTAAGTAGTCGCACCCTTCGATGCCGAGCTGACGCGATCGACATACTTGCGAAACACGCCCTTGGGCCAGCGCAGCGCCGGCGGCTTAAAGCTCTTCAGCCGCTCGGCAATCTCCATATCGCTCACTTCAAGAGTGAGTTTGCGATTCGGAATGTCGAAGTGAATCATGTCGCCCTCGCGCACCGCCGCGATCGTTCCGCCCACAAACGCCTCCGGCGCCACATGGCCCGCGGTAAAGCCGCGCGTCGCGCCGCTGAAGCGCCCGTCGGTCAACAGGGCAACATGCGCGCTGAGTTCGGCATTCGAAGAAATCGCTGCCGTCACCTGCAGCATCTCGCGCATGCCCGGGCCGCCCTTCGGTCCCTCGTAGCGAATCACCAGCACATCGCCCGGCTTGATCTTGCCCGTCTGCACCGCCGCAAAGCAGTCATCCTCGCAGTCGAAGACGCGCGCCGGTCCGCGATGCTCATAGCGATTCGCCGCGGCCACCTTCATCACGCAGCCCTCGGTTGCAAGATTTCCTTTAAGAATTACAAGGCCGCCATTCTGCTTGATCGGCTTGTCAAACGTATGGATCACCACCTGCCCCGGTGTCTCCTTCGCCAGCGCGGCTTCTTCTGCCAGCGTTTTGCCGCTGATGGTCAGCGTCGATCCATCCGCATGGCCCGCATCAATGAGCCGCTGCGCCAGCAGCCGTGAGCCGCCCGCCGCCTGGAAGTCCGACGCGACAAACTTGCCCGCCGGCGTCAGGTCGCAGATGAACGGCGTGCGCTTCGAGATCACATCAAAATCGTCAATCGAGAGCGCAATGCCCATCTCGTTGGCAATCGCCAGCAGATGCAGCACCGCATTCGTCGAGCCGCCGCTGGCCGCCACGCTGGCAATCGCATTCTCAATCGACTTGCGTGTAATGATCTGCGAGGGCCTGCGGTTCGCGCGCACCGCATCCATCAGGATGCGTCCCGCCTCGCGCGTCGCTGCGTGCTTGTCAGCGGACGTGGCTGGAACACCGGAGAGATAAATCGGCGAGATGCCCAGAATCTCGCCCGACATCGCCATTGTGTTTGCCGTAAACTGGCCGCCGCACGCACCCGCGCCAGGGCAGGCGTTCGCTTCCAGCGCTTCGAGTCCAGCATCGTCAATGCGTCCCGCAGCATGCGAGCCAATACCCTCGAAGACATTCTGAATCGTGATGTCCACGCCGTTCAGCTTGCCCGGAGCGATCGATCCGCCGTAGAGCATCATGCCCGGAATATCCAGCCGGCACAGCGCCATGATGATGCCCGGCATGTTCTTGTCACAGCCGCCGATGCCCACAAGGCCGTCAAAGAGATTGCCGCGCGCCACCAGTTCAATCGAGTCCGCAATCACCTCCCGCGACACCAGCGAGGCCTTCATGCCCTGCGTGCCCATCGTGATGCCGTCGGAGATGGTGATGGTGTTGAACTCCATCGGCGTGCCGCCCGCTTCGCGAATGCCTTCCTTCAGCGCCTCGGCAACGTCGCGCAGGTGCACATTACAGGTGCCGATCTCCGTCCACGTATTCGCAATGCCGATAATCGGCTTGTGCAGCTCGTCTTTGCTGAATCCCGCCCCACGCAAATAAGAGCGCGCCGCCGCGCGGCTGGGGCCCTCCGTCAACGGAACACTCTGGCGCTTGCCTTCAACTGTCATCGGTATCGATTAACCCTGCGGCCTCTCATGGGTCCGCTTGTTGGTGCTTCAGTTGGATTGCTGGTTCTTCGCCTTCAGCCAGCTCGCGCTGTCGTGCTGCTTTTCGAATGTGTCCAGCGCAGCCGCGTGCCGCAGCGTCAGGCCAATGTCATCGAGCCCTTCAATCAGGCAAAACTTCCGGAAAGGATCAATCTCGAAAGTCGCCTTGAATCCCGTCGCATCCGTCACCGTCTGCTCTTCGAGCGAAACTGTGAGCTTGTAGCCGGGAATCTTCGCTGCGTTCGCAAGCAACGTCTCCACCTGCTCCTCGCTCAGCCGCACCAGCACAATCCCATTCTTGCCCGCGTTCGAGAAAAAGATGTCCGCAAACGTCGGCGCAATCACGCAACGAAAGCCGAAGTCGCTCAGCGCCCATGCCGCATGCTCGCGGCTTGATCCGCAGCCAAAGTTCTTGCCCGCCACAAGAATCCTCGCTCCTGTGTAGCGCGGATCGTTGAGCACAAACTCCGGCACTGGCTTGCCTTCCGGCGTCTGCCGCCAGTCGAAGAACAGAAAATCGCCGTAGCCCGTGCGCTCAATACGCTTCAAAAACTGCTTGGGAATAATCTGGTCCGTATCGACATTCGTGCGGTCGAGCGGCGCGGCCAGTGAAGTCACAGTACGAAACGGTTCCATTAGGCCTCCACCTCTTCGCGCACTTCCCAGTTGCGTATGTCCACAAAGTGCCCGGCAATCGCGGCCGCGGCGGCCATCTCCGGACTCACCAGATGCGTGCGCCCTCCGCGTCCCTGCCGTCCTTCAAAGTTGCGGTTGCTTGTTGAAGCGCAGCGCTCGCCCGGCGAAAGAATGTCCGGGTTCATGCCCAGGCACATCGAGCAGCCCGGCTCGCGCCAGTCGAATCCGGCTTCTTTGAAAATCGCGTCCAGACCTTCCCGCTCCGCTGCAGCCTTCACCGCCTGCGATCCCGGAACGACCATCGCGCTTACATGTGAGGACACCTTGTGTCCCGCCGCAATCCGTGCCGCCGCGCGCAGGTCTTCAAGCCGCCCGTTCGTGCAGGAGCCAATAAACACGCGGTCAATCGCGATCTCCTCGAACGGAGTGCCTGCCTTCAGGTCCATGTACTCGAGCGCGCGCTCAAACGACTTGCGATCCAGCTCATTTTCGGCTTTCGCAGGGTCAGGCACCGCCGACGTCACCGGCGCAACCATGCCGGGGCTCGTGCCCCAGCTCACATAAGGCACCAGCGTTGCCGCGTCAATCACAAGTTCGCGATCGAACTTCGCGCCCGCATCGGTCGGCAGCTTGCTCCACTCAGCCACCGCGCGATCCCACTCCGCGCCCTGCGGACTGAAGCGGCGTCCCTTGAGATACGCAAACGTCTTCTCGTCGGGAGCAATCATGCCCGCGCGCGCGCCCGCTTCGATGCTCATGTTGCAGACCGTCATGCGGCCTTCCATTGAGAGCGCGCGAATCGCCGAGCCTGCGTACTCAATCACGCAGCCCGTCGCGCCATCCGTGCCGATTTTGCCAATGATGGCGAGAATAATGTCCTTCGCCGTCACGCCCTGCGGCAGTCTCGCCTTCAACCGAAATCAGAAATGTCTTCGGCTTGCCCTGCGGCAGCGTCTGCGTCGCCAGCACATGCTCCACTTCGCTGGTGCCGATGCCGAACGCCAGCGCGCCAAATGCGCCGTGCGTCGAGGTATGCGAGTCGCCGCACACAATCGTCATGCCCGGCTTGGTAATCCCCAGCTCCGGCCCAATTACATGCACAATGCCCTGGTCGCGCGAGTCCACGTCGTAGAGCTCCACGCCAAACTCGGCGCAGTTCTTGCGCAGCGTGGAGATCTGCGTGGCCGCAATCTGATCCACAATATTCAGCCGACCCTCGATCGTCGTCGGCACGTTGTGATCCACCGTTGCGATCGTGCGATCCGGCCGCCGCACCGTGCGCCCCGCCAGCCGCAAGCCTTCAAACGCCTGCGGAGACGTGACCTCATGCACCAGTTGCAGATCGATGTAGACCAGCGTGGGCTCGCCCTTAGGCTCCGCCACCACGTGCTTCTCCCAGACTTTCTCAAATAATGTCTTTGGTTCGGAACTCATTCGGACTCCTGTATTGAGCCGCTAGCTTCTAGCCGCTAGCCAAATCATTTTCGCTATGCCAGCGTCACGGTCTTCGATCTGTCGCCGAGACGAAAGACCATTCCTTAACCGCGACCAGCTAGCAGCTGAGAGCTAGAGGCTAAAAGCTGCTTCACAGTCTCGCGCACCTTCGCGCCCATCTCTTTGGTCGAGAGCACCGTGTAGTCCTTCGTGTTGCCGCGAGCCAGGTCAGGCGTCCGGAAACCCTGCTTCCAGCACCTTGCGCACGCCGGCCTCGATCGCCGCTGCCTCAGCCTCAAGCCCGCCGGAGTGGCGCAGAATCAGCGCACCGGTCAGAATCGCGCCAAGCGGATTCGCTAGCCCCTTGCCGGCGATGTCCGGCGCCGAGCCGTGGACAGGTTCATACAAGTTCACTTTGCCGCCGATCGTCGCCGAGGGCAGCATGCCCAGCGATCCCGTAATCACGCCGACTCATCACTCAGAATGTCGCCGAAGAGATTTTCCGTCAGCACCACGTCATAGTCGCGCGGCCGCGTTCATCAGGTGCATCGCCATCGCGTCCACATACTGGTGCTCCAGCGTCACGTCAGGAAACTCCTTGGCAACCTCGATCACCGTCGCGCGCCACAGCTGCGAAACCTCAAGCACGTTGGCCTTGTCCACGCTGGTCAGCTTCTTGCGCCGCTTCTGCGCAAGCTCGAAAGCAATGCGCGCCACGCGCGCCACTTCATCCGTCGTGTAGACGCATCGTGTTCCAGGCCTTGCCCGCTGCCTTGTCCCATTCGCGCGGCTTGCCGAAGTAGAGCCCGCCCAGCAGTTCGCGCACGCACAGAATGTCGGCGCCGTCGATCATCTCAGGCCGCAGCGGGCTGTTCACCGCCAGCTCCTTGAACGCAAACGCCGGACGCAGATTGGCAAACCCGCCCAGCTCCGCGCGAATCTGCAGCAGACCTGCCTCGGGCCGCTTATCCGGGGGCAGGGAATTGAATTCATTGCCGCCCACCGCGCCCAGCAGCACAGCATCCGACTCAAGCGCAGCCTTCAGCGTGTCCTCAGGCAGCGGCGTGCCATCCTGCACAATCGCCACGCCGCCAATGCGCTTTTCCGTGAACGTGAACTCGTGTCCGCCCGCGGCGGCAATCTCCTTCAGCACGCGCGACGGCTTCGCCGTCACCTCCGGGCCAATCCCATCGCCCGCCGTTACCAGAATCTTCAGCTTCATTCGTTATCCCAGATTCGAGTTCGTGGTGGAGGTGCCGTTCAGTCGACGTTCAGCATACCGTCTCGCGACCGGCTTCGCCGCTCGCGAATCGGAGTCCGGCAGCAGCCCGACCAGGTCCTGGTCGTAAATGTTCTTCTTGCGGTCGGCCAGCGCGACAAATCGGTAATACGTCTGCTGCAGCTCTTCGCGCGTCAGCGCGAAACCCAGCTGCTCCAGCCGGTGCCGCAGCGCCGCGCGCCCCGAGTGCTTGCCCAGCACCAGGTGCGTCTTCGACACGCCCACCAGCGCCGGCGTCATGATCTCGTAGCACAGCGGGTTCGCCAGCATCCCGTGCTGGTGAATGCCGCGACTCGTGCGCAAAGGCATTCGCGCCCACAATCGCCTTGTTCGGCGAGGGCTTGAAGGTGATGATCTGCCCCAGCACTTCGCTGGTCGGATAAAGCTTGGCCAGCTTGATGTTCGTCGACACGCCATAACGGTCGCCGCGCACATAAAGCGCCGCGGCAATCTCTTCCAGAGCCGCGTTGCCCGCACGTTCGCCAATGCCGTTGATGGTGCACTCCACCTGCCGCGCGCCCGCCGAGATGGCCGCCAGCGAATTCGCCACCGCGAGCCCCAGATCATCGTGGCAGTGCGAGGAAAGAATGATGCTCTGCGCGTCGATCGCCGGAACCCGCTCGCGCACTTCGCGGAACATCTGGCCGTACTCATCGGGAGTCATGTAGCCCACCGTGTCCGGCATGTTGATCGTCGTCGCGCCCGCTTCCACGGCGATGCGCACCATCTCGATCAGAAAATCGCGGTCCGAACGCGTCGCATCCTCGGGCGAAAACTCCACATCGTCTACCAGCGAGCGCGCCAGCCGCACCGACTCGCCCGCGAGGTCGAGAGCCTCTTGGCGGCTCATCTTGAGTTTGTATTCAAGGTGCAGGTCGCTCGACGCCAGAAACACATGGATGCGCGGCCGGTCGGCAAACTGCAGCGCGCGCGCTGCCATCTCAATGTCTTCCTTCTTGGCGCGAGCCAGCGAGGCAATGCTTGCGGCTTGCGAATGGCCTGCGTGATCGTCGCAATCGCGGCAAAATCGCCTTCGGAGGCCATGGCAAAGCCGGCCTCGATGATGTCCACGCCCAGGTCTTCCAGGGCGTGCGCCATGGTCAGCTTTTCCTGCGTGGTCATGCTGCAGCCGGGGGACTGCTCGCCATCGCGCAGATGTGGTGTCAAAAAACGCTACGTGATTTGTGCTCATAGCGTTTGCCTGCCAAGAAGGTGAAACCTTCGCTTGCAGTATTAGTGTCTCGCATAAGGGCTTATATAACGCAAAGTTATTCTTTTTGTGGAGATCATTAAAATTCGTTATGCTCGGAACCAGATGAATCGGACCGCCACGGGGGCCAATGTTGGAACTGAGCCAACTCGAAACCTTTCTCGCCGTCGCCGAGGAGCGCAGCTTCTCCCGCGCCGCGCAGCGCCTCCATCGCACCCAGCCCGCCGTCAGCCAGGTCATCCGCAAACTTGAGGAATCCATCGGCGAAATCCTCTTTGACCGCGCCGCCCGCGATGGCTCGCTCACCGCTGCCGGCCAGTCTGCTGCGCGACTACGCCCTGCGCCTCATGGCCCTGCGCCGCGAGGCTTCCAGCGCCCTCGGCGAGCTGAAGAGCCTCGAGCGCGGCCAACTGCAACTCGCGGCCAATGAGTACACCTGCATGTATCTGCTGCCGGCCATCGACGCCTTCCGCCGCGAATTCCCCCACATCAACGTCACCGTCCACCGCATGCTCGCCAGCCGCATTCCCGAGGAGCTCGAATCTGCGCACCTTTGAAATCGGCGTCATGTCCTTCCGGCCAGATCCAGACCAATTCCGCTCCATCGCCGTCTATGGAGACAGCCTCGCACTCATCGTCAGCCCCACGCATCCGCTGGCCCATGCCGGCCGAGTCTTCACATCAGCGATCTCGGCAACCAGAACTTCATCGCGCACCACGTCGCCTCGCCCCTGCGCCGCAAAGTCATCGAAGCCTTCCAGCGCTATCGCACGCCGCTCAACATGGGCATCGAGCTGCCCACCATCGAGGCCATCAAGCGCTTCGTCGCCATGGGCAATGGCGTCGCCCTGGTCCCCCACCTCACCGTGGCTCGCGAACTCGAGACCGGCGACCTGGTCCGCATCACCGTCGACGAACTCGAGATGAAGCGCGTCCTGCGCCTCGTCCATCGCCGCCAGGCCACGCTCAGCTATGCCGCGCGAGCTTTTCTGCGCACCGTGCGCTCGCTGGCCCAGCAGCAGGGGCCGCCCTTCTACTACCATGCCGAGCGCGCTGGCTGACAGAAGATACCGCGCCTCGATCCGCATCTAAGAATCCAGATCATTTTCGCCCGCCGCGCGGAGCGCCCATTTTGCAATCGACTGCGTCTAAGGCCATAAAGCACTTCCGGCGCTAATCCAGTCTGCCGCCGACCCGTTCCGGCCATTTACAATGCTGAGAGCGGGGCCCGGCACGAACCGGCGCACCGGAATCAACAAGGTTGGTTGCCGGCCGAACGGTTGGGCAGTCGCGAGGTTCTACACCGAATGAAGAAGATCGCATTTGTTGCATTCCTGCTGGCTGTGTGTGCGGCAGCGGGTCGCGCCCAGGAAAGCAGGCAGGACATCAGCCTTAGCGGAACGGGCATCGTCGAGCCATTCAGGGCGTCATCCACCGATGTGCAGGTGCCGCGCAACGCGGCTTACGGCGCCATGATCAGCTACCGCTTCATGCTCACGCCTTCCAGCGCGCTTGAAGCCAACTACGGCATCACCTACGAGAACAAGATCCACTACCTCGTCAGCAACACCAACAATTACCTGGTGAACACGCGCACCCAGGAGATTTCCTTCGCCTACGTGCGCAGCTTTACCTTCCGCAAGTTCAATCCCTTTGTTGAGGCTGGTCCCGGCGTTCTCATCTTCCTTCCCATCCGCGACTCAGACCACCACCTCGCTCGATGTGAAGCAGCAGACCGGCATCGGCGGCGCTCTATGGCGCCGGCATCGCCTACGAGATCAGCCCGAGCTTCGACATCCGCGCCGAGTATCGCGGCATCGTCACCAAGGTGCCCACCTTCGGCTACGCTCAGCTCGACACCAAGCGCTGGTACAACATCTACTACCCCGCCGTGGGCGTGGCTTACCACTTCTAGCCACTTCGCTTTCTCAACAAAAAGGGGATGAGCTCCGGCTCATCCCCTTTTTTCTGCGATGTCCCGCGCGTCTCAGCGCTGGGCTTCGCTGATAACGCCCCAGTTCCTTCACCATCGCGCAGTGCGGTTGCAGCGCTGCAACGGCCGCTGCCGCCTCGTCCGCACTCTTGATCTGGCAATCCACGTAGAAGACGTACTCCCACGGCTTGCCCTGCACCGGCCGCGACTCGATCTTGGTCAGATTGGTGCCCAGAGCCGAGAGCGCTCCAGCGCGGCCACCAGCGAGCCCGGCCGGTTTTCGACCGAGAACGCGAGGCTGATCTTGTTCGCCTGCGGGATCGGCGACCGCATCTGGCCTGCGCCGCACCAGAAAGAAGCGTGTGAAGTTCTCCGGGTTGTCCTCGATGTTCGGCTTCAAGAATGCTTGCGCCGTAGTACTGCGCCGCCTCCGCGCTGGCAATCGCCGCGGCATGCCGGTCGCGCAGTCTCCACCAGCTGCTTCACGCTGCCCGCCGTGTCGTAATACGCAAACGATTCCATCTTCGGATGCGCGGCCAGAAAGCGCCGGCACTGCGCCAGCGCCACCGGATGCGAAAACACGCGGTCGATGTCGTCGATCGTCGCCCCCGCAAGCGCAATCAGATTGTGCCGGATGCGCAGCAGCGTCTCGCGCTCCACCTGTACGTCGTGCTGCAGCAGCAGGTCAAAGTGCTCCAGCACCGAGCCCGCCAGGCTGTTCTCAATGGGAATCGACCGCGGCATCCACCTTGCCGTTGCGTCAGCGCGGCAAACACATCGGCCGAGAGCGCAAAGGGAACGATCTGCGCGTCGGCGTCGAGCTTCTTCGCCGCTTCGTGGCTGAACGAGCCGGGTTCTCCCTGGATGGCGACTTTCATTCCTATGCCCAGCTTTCCGCGATGCCAATCGTGCCTTCTGGCGGAAAGCCGTCTGCACAGCCTTCTGCACCACAGCACAGCTGCGCCGGCGTCGCATCTCGCGCAGTGTGTCATCCAGCGCGATTAACTGCCGCAGCCACAGGTCGGTGGCCACAAAGCAGAGAAACACCATCGCGATCACGCCGTTCATGGTGAAGAAGGCAGCATTCAGCCGGCGCAGGTCGCGCGGCGAAACAATGGAGTGCTCGTAGGCCAGCAGCAGCCGCCGCCGCTGCCAATGCCCAGCCAGCCCGCCACGCCAAAGTGGAACAGCCGCGCGAACCAGACCAGCAGTCCCAGCATGGCCAGGTGCATGGTGCGCGCTGCCCAGAAGGCCGCCGGAATCCCGATCGCCTGTGGCAGGCTGTGCAGCCCGGCTGCGCGGTCGTGCTCAAAGTCCTGGCAGGCGTAGAGCACGTCAAAGCCGCCCACCCACAGCGTCACCGCTGCGGTCAGCACCACAATGCGTGGGTCGAGCGCTGCCGCGCACCGCGATCCACGCCGCCGAGGGCGCGAGCCCCAGCGCCAGTCCCAGCACCAGGTGCGACCACCGCGTCAGCCGCTTCATGTAGCTATAGCCCAGCAGCACCAGCAGCACCACCGGCGAAAGCAGCAGCGTCAGCCGGTTCAGCTCCGCCGCCGCGAGCACAAACAGCCAACGCCATCAGCACCGTAAATCCCAGCACAAACTGCCGCGAAAGCTGCCCCGCGGGAATCGCGCGGCATCTTCGTGCGTGGATTGGCGGCATCCAGATCGGCATCGGCCCAGCGATTGAAGGCCATCGCGCAGGAGCGCGCCGTAACCATCGCCACCAGAATCCAAGCCAGCGTGCGCCAGCGCGGGCAGCCCGCGCGCGGCCAGCAGCGCGGCCGTCAGCGCAAACGGGAGCGCAAAGATCGAGTGCTCCCACTTGATCATTTCCAGGGTTGTGCGAGTCTTTGCCAGCAGGCCCACTGCGGTGTGCTCCAACTTCCAGTCTACCGGAGCCCGCGTCCGCTATGCTTTGGACTCAGCCGCTTCCACACTCGCCGCCAGCGGCAGCACCGTGTTCACCTTCGTCACTTCAAACAGGTCCAGCACGCGGCTGTTCGCGCCCGCCACCACCAGCTTGCCGCCCCGCGTCTGGCAATGCACATAGTGGTTCATAATCAGCCCCATCCCGGCCGAATCCATATACGGCACGCCGGTCAAATCCATGATCGTGAGTTTCGGCGTCGGTGCCCCCCGCAGCTCCGACTGGAAGTCAAACATGTTGCGCAGCGTCAGCGGGCCGGAAAGCACGTACACAAAGATATCGGGCGTCGACCCTTCTTTACGGTCGATGGTCAGAGGAGCGTCGGTGAGCATAGCCAGAAGTGTAAGAAAACCGGAGCACGCCTTGCGTTACAGTTCTGTGAATGTCGCAAAAGAAAACGCCAGAGCTGCAAGCCCTGGCGGTCTCGTCGTTCGCCCAGCCGGTTATTTCTGCGAACTTTCAGACGGCTGCCCGGCCACCTGCAGGTAATTCTTCACGCTGAAGACCCCGGACACGCCGTTGGCGCGAATATTCGCCGCATCCTTGTCCGCCTGCGAATCCACCACGCCATACAGCGCCACGTTGCCGCCCTGCACCGAAATGCGGATCGGCTTGGCCGGATCCATGGCGTACTTGTTCAGCGCAGGGTACCCGTAAACGGCCCGCGCAACCCGAAGCCGCAGCTGGTCATCCATCAGCGAGGTCGGATCCACCTGGATCTCGCTATTCACATCCTTCACGCCGGGAAAGGTGCTCGCAAGAGAGATCGCCGAGTCCTTGTCCACATCCGTGCGCGCATGTCCGCCCAGCGTGACCACGCCATTCTCCACCTTCACTGAGATGGCGTTGAAGGCATTGCCGTAACCCACCCGGTCATACTGCAGCTTCTCCAGCAGCTTCTGCTGCAGTTCCTGGTCGGAGAGGTTCGGGCCGCCCACTTCAATCTCGTTGCGCACCGCCGTCACGCCCTTGGTGCTGTGCGCCCGGTGATCGGCATCCGCCTTGTATTCATAGAGGTCAACCGTGCCGCTCAACGTCACAATGCCATTGGCGTCAGCGTTTACCCGCACATTCTTGAATTGCGATTTATTCAGCTTGGCCTGTACCGCGCTGGCCACGTCCTGTGTGTCCGCCGCCGCCGCGGAAACCGCGGCAGCAAAAGATCGGGGAGAAACCGCCAGCAGGGCGCCCGCCAGCAATGCGGCCATCGCCGTTGCCCGCAGGCTCCTGATATTCATTACGCCAGACTCTGTCATCTTCATTGCCTGACTCCTTTCGCGCTCGAGCTCTTTACGGCCAGCCGCGCCTCGCGGCCCGGCTGCCATCCGCTCCTATAGACACGGAAACAGCCCTTCGAGTTGTCCTTATTGGATGCAGGCTGTGGGAATTCGCACTCAACCCGAGGGTGGAGACGCGCGGACCGCAGCTTTCGGCCGCTGGCTCCGGCAGTGCCTTAGCGATACCGCCGCGTAGCCTTCACCACCATCGAGAAGACGCCGGATTCGTCGCGGGTCACCAGCAGCGACACATGCCGGTTGATCGCGATCTCGGCCTGCAGCAGCTGCTGCGCCGTGGTGTTTACGTCCGTCGCATAGGTCAGCGTCAGGTTCTTGCCCAGCTGCTCTTCCACCGTGATGCGTGTGGTCGAGTTGCCCAGCGCGCCCAGGTAAGTCGGGTCCACCTTCACGGATCCTGCGCCAAACAGCTTCTGCACCCGGCTGCTCACCGTCGCGTTCAACGCGCCGCCCAGCAGCACGTCCGTATTAGACGTTGCCGCAACCTGCTCCTGCTGCTGTCCGTAGATGTGCTGCTCGTTCTGGGTGCGGCCCAGCGCCAGCAGGGCTACCACGTCGCCCTCCGGTAGCGGGGGGTCGCTGCGATACGACACGCTCATCTTCTCCGGCGACCCGTGCAGACCCAGCGTGATGTCGTAGTCCTCCACGCGCGCCGTCGCGTTCAGGTCAATGGAGGGTTCGATGCGCACCGGATTGATGAACGTAATGTCGCCGCGTTGCAGCTCGTAGCGCGTGCCGGCAATCGTCGCGCTTCCTTCGGTAATGGAGATGCGTCCCAGCAGTGAAGGCGTAGCCAGCGTCCCGCGCAGTCGCAGGTCCACGTCGCCAGCCAGCTTCGCATAGGCGTTCTGAAAATTCAGCTGCGGCGACGACAGAATATGCACATCCAGCCGCACATGGTTTGACGGCGCATTCGGCGCGGCCACCGGCTGCACCTTGTTTGCTTGCGCAGCCAGCGCCGCAAAGTCCAGGTCGGGGCTCATCGTGAAGCGCGTAATCAGAATGTTGCCGCTCAAAAGCAGGCTGCTCTGCGTCCCCTGCAAACGCAGGTTGGCGTCGGCCAGCGAGCTCACGCCCTCGGGATAGCGAATGCGCACGCCCTTGCCGGTCACCGTCAGGTCCGCAAAAATACCATGCTGATACGCCAGATATCCCGACACGCTCAACTGCCCGCCGCCCGTCACCGCCGTCAGCGACCGCACTTCCAGCCGGTTCTGGTTGAACTCCAGCGTGCCATGCAGCTGGCTCAGGCTGTTGGGCAGGTCTTCCAATGCAAGCGATGCATCCTGGAACTCGATGCGCCCGCCCAGGTCCGGGTTTGCCAGCGGCCCATGCGCCTGCACTTGAAACGTCGTCGTCCCGCTCGCCGTCAGGTCCGGGTCCAGCGTCTCGGCCAGCTTCAGATTGATCGACCCATTCGCCGCCAGATCGAGCTGTCGCTTCGCCGTCAGGTTCAGGGTGCCCTGCATGCGCACATCGGTTTCTTCGCCGGTCACGTGGAGCGGGTCCAGCTGCACGCGTTCATTGGCCAGCGTGGCATGCACCGGTCCTTCGCTGTGCAAGTGCACTCCGGCCAGCGTCACCGCCAAATCCTGCAACCGCGCCTCGCCGCGCATCTGGTCGGGATGCTTGAGCGGACCCTCCACCGTCACCGTGCCTGCCAGGTCGCTCTCCCCCGTCAGCCCCGGAATATGCATCAGCTTCAGCGGTCCCGCAATATCGAACTTCGCAAAATCCATCCGCGCCTGCGTCTCGTATTCGCCGTTCAGCGCGGTCTGCCCATGTGCGGTCAGGGAGGCCGACTCGAACTTCGTCGTCAGGTCGTAGATCAGCGTCCGGTTCGCCGTGTGCGCCGTAATCTCCACCCCGCCCACCGGTTCGCCGCCCAGCGTCAGCCCCGTCAGTGTGCCCTGCGCTGTCAAGCGCGGATCGTCAAACGTGCCCGAGCCGCTGATTGAAAAGCCCAGCATTCCGTTTACCGCCGCGCCCGCCGACTGCAACCGCTTGATGTTGCTGACATCGATCCCCGCTCCCTGCGCGGCAATCTGGAACTGGCGCGAGTCCAGGTCGTAGCTGCCTGACGCCGATACCTTGCCCGCATCGTCATTCACCGTCACCGACGCCAGTTGCACCTCGCGTCCCGCAATCTTGCCCTGCGCGCGCACCCGCGCCAGCGGCTCGCCGTACACCACCCCATGATCCAGCTGCGCCCAGCCCGTTCCGCTCGGCGTGTGCAGCGGTCCGTCGCTCTCAAACTGCGCGCTCAGCTCTCCGGTCACCGGCAGGTCGCGGCCCAGGATCGTCAGCAGCTCCTCCGCGCTCAGCTTGTTCGCCGTCACCTGCGCGTGCAGCAGGGAATTGCTGTCAAACTTCGGCTTGCCGGCTCTGCGTCCCACGGGCCCCACAGCAGTCAGCGAGCCATTCATCTCGATCGTCGCGTCCCGCTCCTTCAGCACTCCGTGGTCAATGGCGATCTTGACCGCCGAGTAGCTCCCCGCCGCGTCAACGCTGTCGAAGTGCACGCTGCGCCGCGCCTCCGCCGTGCTCCCCGGCATCTCCACAGACACATTGCTTGCCGTCAGCGTTCCCGCCAGGTGCGGATCGAGCAGAGAGTTGCTCCAGGTGCCGTGAAACTCCGCCTCCCCGCCCAGCGATGCGGGCAGCGCCTCTGCGCCCGATTTGCCTTCGCGCCGCAACCCGAGATCGCTCAGCACCGCGTCGAACTCGCCCAGGTTCTGCGAGCGCACATCGATCGTCAACGCCGTCGAACTGCTCAGCGGATACGCGCCGACATGCCCGTGCGCTTCAATACGGCTGGCAGGCATCGCAATCTCCAGCGTGCGCAGATCCACAGCGCCATCGCGCTGCGTATAGGTGCCGTCAATCGCGCCGGTCGCGGGCGACTCACCCGACGGCGTGCGCGCCGATGGGCTCAGACTCAGCTTCGCGTCCACCACGAGCGTGCGCGTATCGCCCTTCGTCCAGGTCGCAGTGGCCGGACCGTTCAGTCGCGCAT
The DNA here is from genome assembly GCA_963783925.1 of uncultured Acidobacteriaceae bacterium. Classification (GTDB taxonomy): domain Bacteria; phylum Acidobacteriota; class Terriglobia; order Terriglobales; family Acidobacteriaceae; genus Telmatobacter. Next base: position 161,447 of record CAWAPM010000003.1, read on the forward strand.
CCACACCCAGCCGCTGAAACGGTCCCTCGCCCACGATATCCATCACCGTGTCGATGGTCACGTCCCGCAACTGCGCCGTGACCTTGCCGTTCACCGGAACCGTCACGTCGCCCGGCTTGGGAGCCACAATCGGCACCGGCGTCGCAGCCTTCTCCCGGCTTCCGAAGAACCATCTCTTCTTCTTCACCGGCGCAGCCGCCGGCCCCATCTCGGCCTCGCCCGGCAGCGCCGCCAGCCAGTGATCCAGAGCCACCGTACCCTCAAGCTGCCCGCCCTGCCTCAGTCGCGCCACCACCTGCGCAATCACCAGTTGCTCAGCGTCCGCATGCACATGCGCGTCCAGATTCACGCCGCGTGCATCCACGCCGCCGCCCACATACGCGCCGCCATCCACGTGCAGCGGCCCGTCCAGCCGGAACTGCCCCCTCTGTCCCTCGCCGTTCAGGTCCAGGCGCGCAATGCCCTCCGGCGCGTTCGCGTAGCCCGTGATCGGCTCCAGCAGCCGCATATCGAACTCGCCCTGCGCCGTCGCCTTCCAATGCGGCCGCGCAAAATTCATCACCGAGCCGGCGATCGTCAGCGACCGCTCCGGAATTCCCTTGCCGCTCGCCGTCACGCGCAGCGAGCGCAGAAAGGCCGCGTTCCGTTCCAGGTCCAGCGTGGCCTGCAGGTAGCCGTCCACCGGCGTTGCCATAGGGTGCGCCGCATCGCCGCGCGTCAGGTGGAAATCCCGCGCGCCCATCTCAATGTGATAGCTCTCCGGGTCCTTGCCCGCCGCCGGCACAAAGCGCAGCAGCGCCGACACATCGCGCGCCGCAAAGTCCAGCGGCAGCCGGCGGTTCTGCGAGTCGAAGTTTGCCGCGCGGTTGTCGTAGTCCAGCACGCCCTGCTCCACCGCCACGCGCCCCGCCTGCAGATCGAACAGCGTGTCCAGCATCGGCTTGCCCGGCTTGCTTGGCCGCTTTGGCTGCGGCTGGTTGGTCGTGCCGTCGGGATACACAATCAGGTGCAGCTCCGGCCCCTTGATCACCAGTTCGCGCAGCAGAATCTTCGGGCTCAAGACGTTCAGAATGCTCACGCGCACGTGCATGTCGTCCACGCGCGCATAGGGCGCTTCATTCGCCGCCTCGCGCCCATGAATCACCAGCCCGCCCAGTGAAGCGTCCAGGCCCATCAGGCTCCAGTGGAACGAACCAATCTCCACGCGCCCGCCGGTCGCCGTCTCCAGCCGTGCCACCAGCCGCCGCCGCACCAGGTTCTCAAAGCTCGATGAGCTCAGCCAGAAGTATCCACCCACCATCAGCAACGCCAGCAGCGCCGCACATCCCGCGCAGATCCACGGCCATCTGCGCCGCCGCGGCGTTTCGGGCTCTTCGTCCACCGTCAGCACCTTCTCGTCGCTCACGGCGCACCCGCTCCCGATGTCGCAGTCGAAGTCTCAAGCGACGGGTCAAGCACCTCGACCTCGCCCTCCTTGCGCAGGCTGTCCAGCCAGCCGTCGAACATCGCGCTCACCTGCTGCTGCAGCAAAATCTCCTGGATGCGCGGCGTCACCTGCTCCAGCGTCGGAGTCGGTTGCCCGGGCAGATATTCCGGCAGCAGCGTGTCGCGGTAGTAGGCTTGAATATCCGCATCCGAGATGCGAATCCCCTGCCGGAAGCGCAATTCGATGAAGCGCAAAATCTCCATCCGGTTCCGCAGATACGCGTCCACCTGCCGCTCGGTCAGGTCGTGGCTCGCGAGGAACGCCTTCCAGCCGTCATCCGTCTCGCAGTGCGCGCGCACGCATGCAGGCAGCTCCTTGCGCAGCTCGTCCAGCCGCGCCGTCACCTCTGCAGCCGAAGGAATCGATGCCTGCGTATCCTCCTGGCGAATCTGCTGCCGGATCAGCGTCCGGCTGATCAGCCGCTGCAACGCCTCCGCCGGTGTGTCCGGTCCGCGATCCGTGCCGTTGGGCGGCTCCAGCACCGAGAGCCGCATCTCTTCGCGCAGATCGCTCTCCAGAATCGCGCGATTGTTCACCACCGCCACCACGCGATCCAGCACCACCGGCTGCTGCGCGCACGCCATCGTCGCCGCCAGCATCGCCATGCCGCAGGCGGCGTAAACTCCGATCCATCGCGCGCGCGTTGGCATCAGAACGTCTGCCCCAGGCTGAAAAAGAAGTTGAAGTGGCTCGCCTCGCCCACATGTTGGTTCTGGTAGGGGTCCGACTGCGAGTAGTTGATGTTGACCGGATAGATCGGCGGGTTCAGGTTGTAGCTGAAGTCGAGTCGAATCGGTCCGACCGGCGTATGGTAGCGCAGCCCCAGCCCCGCCGCGTGTGAGAAATAATTGAAGCTGCACGCGCCTTGCGGCCCGGTGGATGTCGAAGGACCGGTCGGAGCGGGCGGAATCAGTTTGCCGGTCAATGGATCCACGGTAGGCGGAGTCAGCGTCTTGCACGCGTCGCGGTTTGGCTGGTGCACCCGCAGCGCGCTCGTCCACGCGTCGCCCGCATTGGCGAACACGTTGCCCATATCGTGGAACAGCACAAAGCTCACCGAGTCGCCCAGCCACGGCAGCGTGGGCGGCGGCAGCCGCAGCTCGGTGCTGTTCACCAGCGCGCCCGCGCCGCCGACCGGATAGCCTGTCTCCGGATCTCGTGGTCCCGCTCCATTCACGCTGAAGCCGCGCAGTGAAGTGGCGCCGCCGGAGTAGACCCGCTCCGGCAGCGGGATCAGTTCGTCGGAGTTTTCGCCAAAGGCCCGCTCCTGCGCATAGCGCGTGTTGCGCGCCACCACAAAGCGGTTCTTGTCGAACCCGTAGAAGCTTGAGTTCGTCACATCAAGACGATTGAACTGCGCCTGCGAGCCGAACTTGTGAGCCGACACGGACTCCTGAAAGCTCGTATACGTGCCCCGATGCGCATCAAGTGCCGAGTCGCGGGTGTCGCGGATCCACGTGATGCCCGGGCCCGCAACGCGCACCGCGGCCGAGAGCTCCGGAATCTCCGCCGGAAACACCTGAAGGCTCGAGCCCTGCACCTTCACGCGCCGGAAGTCGAACTCATACACGAACGTATTCGCGCGGCTGAACAGCGCTGGCCCGCCTGTAAAGTGTTCCGTCCATGCGCAAACCGCCGTTCAGCCTCGAGGCAACGTAGGTCGTCACGTCCTGGCTGTTCGCATAGCCGCCCGTAAACGAAAGCCCGAAATTGGGGTGTCCGTCGAAGTGAGGATTGTCGTAGATCAGGTTGATCTTCTGCTCCAGCAAACCGTAGGTTCCCTGGATCGAAGCCGATTGCTCGCGACCGAAAAGATTGTTGCGCGTCAGGGCGCCCAGCACGCGCGGGCTAATGCCTGTCTTGCCGTTGGGATTGCAGGGCGTGCCGGTCGCCAGGTACCCGGCGCAGTTATTCTGTGGCGTACCGGTCTGCGTCTCAAACCCAAGACCGTAAGTAAACGTCCAGCGCCGCGCCTCGGCCACCTGCACCAGAACTGTCTTGTGGGTCTCGCCGCCTGTCGGATTTTCAACCGCCGTATCCACTTCATTGAACAGCGCCAGATCGTAGAGGTTGCGCTGCGTGTCCTGCAGTGCGGTCTGGTCCAGCGGATCGCCGGGATGCAGCGTGATGCCGTGCTCGACGGTCTGCGGCCGCGTAAAGTGCAGCCCCGTCACCAGCACTTTGCGCACAAACACCTGCGGCCCTTCGGTGATGTGGAACGTCACGTCCAGCAGGTTCGGGTTGGAACCCTCCTGCTTCTGTTCCACATCCACCTGCACCCGGTCAAAGCCCCGGCTCAGATACTCCGTCATCAGCGCGTCGCGGTCGCCGGCCAGGTTGCGCGGAGACACAAGCTGCCCCGCCGCCGTGTTCATCAGCGGCGACAGTTGCGCGGTCTCTACATGGGCATTGCCGTCCAGCGTCACCGTGCCCACGCGCTGCTGTGCGCCTTCTGCAACGTGGTAGGTCACGGTCAGTCCAGGTAGGCCGCGCCCGTTCTTGAGCGTAGAGGCGTCCGCGGTGAGGTTCGTCTCCGAAGTCACCTTCACCGCCGAGAAGCCGTTGTTCTGGTAGACCGCTTCCAGCGCGCTGACGTCGCCGGCCACCAGTGCCTGACTGTAGCTGCCGTGTCGGTCCAGCGTGTCGGCCGCGTGCACGCTCAGCAGATCCTTCAGCGTCGCGGTATCGAAGTAGTGGTTGCCGTCAATGCTCACGCGCTCCACCTTGCGCCGTGTGCCCAGCGTCACGGTGTAGAGAATCGTCACCTCATCCGGCTGCGGCGTCTCGCTCGCGTGCTGCACTTTCACGTCGAAGTAGCCCAGCCGCTGGTAGTAGTCGCGGATGCGCCGGTCGCCTTCGTTCAGAAGGTCCTCGTCGACCGCACCTTCCTCGTAGATCGGAATGGCACGCTTCAGCCGCTCATCGCCAAGCGCCGCGCCCTCCAGCCGCAGATGCACAATCGGACCCCGCGCCGCCGTAAAGCGCAAGTCGGTTCGCTTGGTCGCGGGCGAATAAGTCCGCGACTCGAGCTTCACGTCGGCCTCCAGCCGGTTCTCCTTCTGGTAGTGCTTCAGGACGCCGCTCAGCGCGCGGCTCACCGTGTCGTGGTCGATATGCTCGCCGCTACGCAGATGCGCATAGTGCATGAAGCTCTCGTGGCTCATCGCCGGGTCGCCCGATACTGCCACCGTGCCCACGCGCGCCTGCGGTCCGGAGTTCACCTGGAACGCAATATCCACAAGCTGCTCGCCCGCGTGCGGCGTAACCGTGTGCGTAATCACCGGCTCGTGGTAGCCGTTGTCCGCCAGCACCTGGCGCATGCGCACCACGCCCTGGTCCAGCCCCGCCTGCGAAAAGCGCGTCCCCGCCCCCAGGCGGCTGGCCCGCTGAAGCTGGGTATTGATCGTGGCCCCGCGCGCGCCATACACGCTCACCGTTCCGATGAAGCTGCGTGCCGTTCCCTGAAAGATCAGCGCAACCCCGTCGCCCTCGCGCTCACCCTTCACCGCGACCGTTTCAAACAATCCCGATCCGTAAACGGTGCGCAGGCTGCGCGCCAGGGTGGGTTCGGTCAGCGGCGCACCGACCTTCAGCGCCAGCCGCTCCAGCAGCGGTTGGGTTCGGTCGGCGGTCGTGCCATCAAACTCGATCCGCCGCACCGGCAGCCCGGCCAGTCCACTCAGATTGCTGGTGAGCGCAGCATCATCGTCGTCCGCTGCAGACTGATTCTCCGCTTGGCCCCAGCCCAGCGCCGGGGTCCACAGGCCGAGGACAAACACGCCCGCAAGCAAAACATGGATCGTCCATCGCTTGCTGCGGTTGCCCGCCGGCCATGCCCTCAAAACAATGCCTCTCCTATAAAACTTAGACTGCAGGCTACGTCGCGCCAAATCCTTGCATCGAAAGAATTATCCGCATGACTCGCCCTCGCCCAGTCCGCCTCGAACCACTTCCGGTGCAACCACTGCACCCTATACTAACGAGGAAACAGGCACGGCGCAGCAAGACCTCGCCCTCAATTATGGGCAACTCCCCCGGAAGGTTACGCATGCCTCGAACGAACACCGAGAAAAACGAAATCCTCTCTCCGCCCTCTTTTCAGGCGGCTGCGGCGGAGGCTCCTCCGCCTGTCTCGCCCGCGCAGGCCAATGCTGATGTCCTCGCCCTCGCTCAGGCCGGCGATCATCAGGCATTCGCCCAGCTCTACGCGCTCCACAAGCGGCGCGTGTACTCGCTCTGTCTGCGCATGGTCAGCAATCCGGCTGAGGCCGAAGACCTGACTCAGGAAGCCTTTCTGCAGCTCCATCGCAAGATCGCCACCTTTCGCGGCGACTCGGCTTTTTCCACCTGGCTGCATCGTCTGGCCGTCAATGTGGTTCTGATGCACCTGCGCAAAAAAGGTCTGCCTCTCACTTCGCTCGACGAGGCCATGGAGCCCACCCACGACGACGGTCCGGGCCGCAGCTTCGGCGCGCCCGATCTCGCCCTCAGCGGCTCCATCGACCGGCTCGCCCTCGAGCGCGCCGTCGGTGATTTGCCGGCCGGATACCGCCTCATCTTTCTTCTCCACGATGTGGAAGGCTACGAGCACAATGAAATTGCAACCATGCTGGACTGCTCCATCGGCAACAGCAAGTCTCAGTTGCACAAAGCACGACTGAAGCTGCGCGACGCCTTGCGCACCTCGCTTCAGCAGCAGGAGGGGACGCGATGACCGGGGATCGCGACAACATGCATTGCCATGAATTTCAGGGACAGCTTGCAGACCTGATCGGGTCCGGGGAGGATGCCAGTGCACATCCCCATCTTCAGACCTGCGCAAATTGCCGTGCGCTGCTCGCCGAGCTGCAGGTCATCGCCGACGCCGCCAAGCAGCTCTTGCCCATCGAGCAGCCCGCGGAAGACCTGTGGGACCGCATCGAGCTGGCCATCAAGAAGGAAGAAGGCGCGGCCAAACACCACTGATCCCGGCGGGCATACGCCTGCGGCGGCCTTCCCAAAGCTGCATCGGCGCAGTCCGCACCCCCATCCCCCCTCATCCCGTCCCGGCTTCTGCCGATACATCCGGCAGTCCGGGCCGGCGGTGTGCCGGGTCGACCTTCCCTATGGGAACGCAAGCCGGCCCGAGTGCCGTACCGGATTGCAGCCCGCAAGGTTTCGAGGCGTACCTTGGCCCTCGCAGGGATTTCTGCAACTTTTGCCCTCCTGCGTGGTCTAATGTAGGAAAGTTGATAAAGGGACACTCAATGCCAAATCCTCCGACCGATTCTTCCTCCCTCGAATCCCTCTGGACCCCGCAGAATCGTCCGGTCCTGCCTGTCCGCGATACCGTCCTGTTCCCCCATGCTGTTCTGCCCCTTACAGTTGGCCGCGAAAGCTCCATCCAGCTCATCGAATCCCTGGGTGAGGAGCGGTCCATCATCGTCGCCGCCCAGCTCGATCCCCGTCTCGATGCCCCGACCCCCGACGACATGCACACCGTCGGCACCCTGGCCACGGTCCACAAGATCGTGCGCATGCCCAACCAGAGCCGCTTCGTCTTCACGGAGGGCGTCGAGCGCGTTCGTGTGCTCCGCTATGTCCAGACCGAGCCCTTCATGGTTGCCGAGGTCGAGACCCTCGAAGACCAGCAGCCTGAGTCAAACTCCAACGTCGAGGCCCTCGAGCGCAACGTCATCGGCCAGTTCCAGCAGATCGTCTCCGAGTCGCCCACGCTTTCCGATGAACTGCGCACCATCGCCGCCAACATCGAAGACCCCGGCCGCCTCGTCGACTTCGTCTCCTCCTCACTGCCCTTCCTTACCACGGACGACAAGCAGAAGCTTCTCGAAGCCTCCAAGATCCTCGACCGGCTCGAGCAGCTCAACAAGCATCTCGCCAAGGAGATCGAGGTTCAGCAGCTCCGCACCAAGATTCAGAGCGAAGTGCAGGACCAGGTCCAGCAATCGCAGCGCGACTACTACCTCCGCGAGCAGATGAAGGCCATCCAGAAGGAGCTCGGCGAGCAGGATGAGGGCCAGCGCGAAGTCGACGAGCTGCGCGCCAGGATCGACGCCGCCGGCATGCCTGACGACGTCAAGAAAGAGGCGATGAAAGAACTCAACCGCCTCGGCCGCATGTCGCCCATGGCCGCTGATTACTCGCTCACCCGCAACTACATCGAGTGGCTGGCCGTGCTGCCGTGGGCCAAAAGCTCCGGCGAAAAAATCGACATCAACAAGGCCAAAGAGATCCTCGACGAGGATCACTACGAACTCAAGAAGGTCAAGGAGCGCATCCTCGACTACTTGTCCGTGCTCGAGCTAAAGCCTGACATGAAAGGCCCGATCCTCTGCTTCGTCGGACCTCCCGGCGTGGGCAAAACCTCGCTCGGCCGCTCCATCGCGCGCGCCCTGGGCCGCAAGTTCCAGCGCGTCTCGCTTGGCGGCATGCACGACGAAGCGGAAATCCGCGGCCATCGCCGCACTTACATCGGAGCGTTGCCTGGCCAGATCATCCAGAGCATACGGCGTGCGGAAACCAACGACCCCGTCATCATGCTCGACGAGATCGACAAGCTCGGCCGCGACTTCCGTGGCGACCCGGCCTCGGCCCTGCTCGAGACCCTTGACCCGGAGCAGAACAACACGTTCCGCGACAACTATCTCGACGTGCCGTTCGATCTGTCGAAGGTGCTCTTCATCTGCACGGCCAACATGCTCGACCCTGTGCCCGCTCCGCTGCTCGACCGCATGGAGATCATTCCTCTCCAGGGCTACAGCGAAGAGGAGAAGGTGCACATCGCCAACCGCTACCTGGTTCCGCGCCAGATCAAGGCCAACGGCATCACCGAGGAGCAGATCGAGTTCCCCGAGGCAGCCATTCGCCATCTCGTGCGCCACTATACGCGCGAAGCCGGCGTGCGCAAACTCGAGCAGGTCATCGGCACCGTCTGCCGCAAGCAGGCCCGCCGCGTCGTCGAGGGCAAGACGGAAAAACTCATCGTCACCCGCGAAATCCTCAAGGAGTTCCTCGGCCAGATTCAGGTCCGCGTGGACACCGAAGTCGAAGAGCGCGTCAAGCGCCCCGGCGTTGCGGTCGGCCTGGCATGGACGCCCGCCGGCGGCGACATTCTCTTCATCGAGGCCAACAAGATGAAGGGCAAGGGCGGCTTCAACATGACCGGCCAGATCGGCGAAGTCATGCAGGAATCCATGCAGGCTGCGCTCACCTGGGTGCGCTCCAACTACGCGCGCCTCGGCATCGACGAGGACTTCAACAAGGATCTCGACCTGCACATCCACGTTCCCGCAGGCGCGATTCCCAAGGACGGTCCCTCAGCCGGAGTCACCATGACCACCGTCCTGGCGTCGCTGCTGACGGACACGCCCGTTCGTCCGCTCACCGCCATGACCGGCGAAATCACGCTGAGCGGCAACGTGCTCCCCGTCGGTGGCATCAAGGAGAAATTCCTGGCCGCGCGCCGGGCAGGCATCACCACCATCATCCTGCCCGCCGACAACCGCCAGGACGTAGAGGAAGACCTCACGCCCGAGATGACCGCAGGCGTCGACATCCACTACGCCAAGCACATTGAAGACGTGCTTGCCGTGGCCCTGCCGCTGGTCAAGCCGCACGTGGTCGAGTCCAACCAGACCGCAACCGTAGCCGCATAAAATCAGCCCTCCGCAAAGAGTCAGCTCCCCCGCATCAGCAGAAAGGCCGGCCAACCCGCCGGCCTTTTTTGTTGTCGTGTGTCAGGGCACGACTTCAGTCGTGCCGCACTGCTCGACAAAGCGGCGGGGCTTTAGCCCCCGCGTCCCCTCGCGCGTCTAAACACCAGGCGGTATCCTTGACTCCAATGATCCAGGTCCACGTACGCGCATTCGGCATCCTCAAGGACACGCTCGGCGCCAACCCCGCGCCCCTCGCGCTGCCCCCGGCCGCCACCGTCGCCGACCTGCTCGCCCACATCGCTGCAACTCATCCCGCCGCACCGCTTAAGGGCATCGCCGTCAGCGTCAACGCCGAATACGCCACCAGCACCCACCCGCTCCAAGACGGCGACGAAGTCGGTCTGCTCCCACCTGTCTCCGGCGGCGCGCCCGACACCGTAACCGGCCTCACCCGCGACCCCATCGACGCTCATGCCCTCGTCTCCGCCGCCAAACACCCCGAAGACGGCGCACTCGTCGTCTTCGACGGCATCGTGCGCAACCACTCCCGCGGCCGCCAAACGCAACACCTCGACTACGAAGCCTACGAAGAGATGGCCGCCAAACAAATCGCCGCGCTCGCCGCCGAGGCCATCACAAAATTCGGCGTCCGCCACGTCACCCTCGTCCATCGCCTCGGCCGCCTCGCCATCGGAGAAACCAGCGTCCTCATCGTCGTCGCCAGCGCCCACCGCGCGCAGGCTTACGAGGCCAGCCGCTGGCTCATCGATACCCTCAAGAAAACCGTCCCCATCTGGAAGAAGGAGACCTTCGCCGACGGCGCAGTCTGGGCCGATGGTGAGCCCTTTCCCTCCAGCGTCGCCCTCAATCCGGAGTCCGCCGATGCCTCGTAGCCGCGCGCGTCTCCTCCTCGCCGCAATCCTCGCCCTCGCCGCTTTCCCGCTCGTCGCGCAACAGGACTCCGGCATCACCATCCGCGTCGACGTCAAGCTCGTCAACATCTTCGTCAACGTCACAGACGCGCACGGCGCGCTCGTCGGCGGCCTCACCAAAAACGACTTCGCCATCGCAGAAGACAACCGCCCGCAGCAGATCGCCGTCTTCGAGCGCCAGTCCGAGCTGCCCCTCAACCTCATCCTCGCCGTCGACACCAGCGGCTCCGTCTACAAAGACCGCGCCCTCATCGCCGACGCCTCGCACCGCTTCATCCACGACCTGCTGCGCCCGCAGGACCAGATGGGCCTCTTCGAGTTCGCCACCTTCGTCCGCGAGGTCACGCCCTTCACCAACAAGGAAGCCCAGCTCGATCACGGCCTCGCCTCGCTGCGGGGCGGGGAAGCGACCGCCCTCTACGACACCATCTACCTCGGCTCCCAGCGCCTCGGCAAAAAAGACGGCCGCAAAATCCTCATCCTCGTCTCCGACGGTGGAGACACCGTCGACAGCACCACCTACGACCAGGCCCTCGAGCAAGCCCTCCGCAACGAGGTCATGATCTACTAGATCATTGACGTGCCCATCGCCGCCAGCGCCGGCCGCGACCTCGGCGGCGAGCACGCCCTCATCACCCTAGCCGAGCAGACCGGCGGCAAAAGCTTCTACGCCTCAGACGGCGGCCTCGACAAAGCCTTCGCCAAGGTCAGCGACGACCTCCGCACCCAGTATTTACTGGGCTACTACCCGCACAATCAGGAACCCGGCCGCACCTTCCACAGGCTCACAGTCACCATCCCCCGCGCCGCACCCGACGCCTTCAACATCCGCTACCGCACCGGCTACTACGCCGACGCCCCCGCCAAACCCAAATCCGAAGACTAAAGCGCAACCTCCTCAGAGCGCTGTCATCTTGAGCGAAGGTGCATAGCGCCGCCGTCAAAGGACCTGCGGTTGTTCATGGCGCTGCGTCATTCCGCACGAACATGGGCGGGAGCGCACGTAAATGAGCAACAGAATGGAAATATCTACTTAATGCACGAGGGTGATAACGGGGTTGAATTTTTGGGCGGGTGGCCCACATCTCACCCCGCCACAAATCTCTGGGTGCCCCGGGTCCCCGCTGTTGGGACCCGGGATACAGGCAATGACCGGGTGAGTGAGCTCCTCACTCACCCCCAAAAATATTTCCCCAAACTTTGCGTATTATTTCGCGGAAAAGTTCACACTAGAATCATGCAGCACAGTTCACGAACCACGAACCACGAACTACGAACTGTGAACTGCGAACTGCGAACTCTGAACAGGGAGCAGGCCATACCCCCTCCCCCCCCCCTGCATCGCCGTTTCTTCGCCTTCATCGGCGAACCTGCCCGAATCGCAACGTAGGGAAAGCCCTGTCCACACCGGATCACGATCTTCTGATCCCTGAACTCTGATCCCTGATCCCCGCATCTAAAATGGCATCATGACTCCGCACATCTCCTCCCGCCCGCGCTCCAAGACGCCTCCGCCCGGCGAAACCGGACAGGAAGCCCTCTATCTCCGCTCGCTCAGCGATCGGCAGATCACCGTCACCGTCAAGCTGCGCGACGGCGAAACCGTGCGCGGCTGGATCGAGTACTTTGACGACGGCATGCTCCGCCTCACCCGCGAAGGCAAGCCGAACCTCTTCATCTACAAGCACCAGATTCAAACCATCAGCGAGGCCGGCCGCCGCCGCACGCCGCGTACCGGCGCATCCGGGCCATCTCTGTGACCCACTCTGTGACCCAGCCGGCTCCGCCGAACTTCACCTGGGTTCCGCAAGCCGAGCCCATCGCGCGCGAAGCCGGCGCACGCCTCGCCGAGTTCTTCGCCAAAGGCGTCGAAACCGAGTACAAGGGCGACGTCGATCTCGTCACCGTCGCCGACCGCACGAGCGAGAAGCTCATCCGCGAGCGCCTCAGCGAAGTTTTTCCCGAGCACGGCATCTTCGGCGAAGAAGGCACCCGCGACCGCCTCGACGCCGAGTATCGCTGGTACATCGATCCGCTCGACGGCACCACCAACTTCGCCCACGGCTTCCCGCAGTTCTGCGTCTCCATGGGCCTCGAACAACGTCACTCCGGCCTCAAGCCCGGCGAAGACGGGCAACTCGTCGCCGGCGTCATCTACGATCCCACGCGCAACGAGCTCTTCGCCGCCGAGCGCGGCCAGGGCACATGGCTCAACGGCAAACCGATCCACGTTTCCCCTGCGCCAGAACTGGCAGAATCCCTCGTCGCCACCGGCTTTCCCAGCCGCAAGCGCCACGCCAGCCCCAACATCCACTTCTACCAGGAGTTCACCCTGCGCTCCCACGGTGTGCGCCGCGCCGGCTCTGCCGCGCTCGATCTTGCCTACGTCGCCGCAGGCCGCATGGAAGCCTTCTGGGAGTTCAATCTCAATCCCTGGGACACCGCCGCCGGCATTCTCCTCGTCGAAGAAGCCGGAGGCCGCGTCACCGACTTCGCCGGCCGGCCTTTCCGCCTCGCCAGCGATGAAGTCCTCGCCTCCAACGGCCGCATCCACGACGAAATGATCGCGCTCTTCGTCGACATGTTCGCCGGCCGCAATCTCGCGCCAATTCCCACGGCCGCCGAGTGGGCCGCGCACCGCGAAGCCCGCACCGCCAAATCCTGATCGCGCTCTGCATCCCTGAATGCGGACCACATCGGTCCACATTCAGGGATGCAACTCCTGATTCCCGCATGGCAAAACGCGCGCCCGCGCCCTTGCATCCGGCTGCGGCTGCGTATGCTACTATCAGCGTCGTGAAGTAACCTTTCCGGAGAGAGCACAGATGGCCTACATCATCGCGGAACCCTGTATCGGCACCAAAGACACCGCCTGCGTGGACGCGTGTCCCGTCGATTGCATTCACCCTAAGAAGGACGAAACCGGCAACGCCGAAGCTGATCAGCTCTTCATCGATCCGGTCGAGTGCATCGACTGCGGCGCCTGTGTGCCCGCCTGCCCGGTCTCGGCCATCTTCGCGCAGGACGATCTGCCGGAGAAGTGGGCCAGCTTTACCGAGAAGAACGCCGCGCACTTCGGCCGCTAAGCCGATCCGTCTCGACGATCAACGCCTGTCGTGGCCAGCCCACGACGGGCGTTCGTGTCTGCGCAAGCATTGACAATCCTGGCCGCCGCCAATACATTGGCCCGGAACCATGAACAGCCTTGGAAAACCTCTCTATCTAGTCTGCGTGTCTCTGTTTGCGGCTCTGCCGGCCGCTTCGTTGGCTGCTGAAAAGGCCGCCCCACCCGCGCCCAGCACGGCGATCACGCTCTCCACAGACGTCAACGCGCCCGGCACGCCGCTCGTTCACTTCTGGAGCAAGGTCGTCGGCGCAGGCCGCGCCAATGAGGGCCTGCGCGCCACCTGGCAGGAGGAGCTGCGCACCGCCGTCCACTCGGACGGCTTCCAGTACGTGCGCTTCCACGGCATCTTCCACGACGACATGTTCGTCTACCGCGAAGACGAGCACGGCAACCCGGTGTACAACTTCCAGTACATTGACGATCTCTTCGATCGCATGCTCGCCACCGGCGCGCGGCCCTTCGTCGAGCTCAGCTTTTCGCCCAGCGAGATGGCCACCGTCAAAGACACCACCTTCTGGTGGCAGGCCAACGGCTCGCCGCCCAAGGACTACAACAAGTGGGCCGGCCTCGTCCGCGCCTTCACTGAGCATTGCGTCGCCCGCTACGGCATTGACGAAGTCCGCAAGTGGTACTTCGAGGTCTGGAACGAACCCAACCTCGACGGCTTCTTCAAAAACGGCACCCAGAAGCAATACTTCGAGCTCTACAAAATCACCGCGCTCACCATCAAGCAGGTCGATCCCGAGCTGCGTGTCGGCGGTCCCACCACCAGCAACTTCAACCTCGACGAAAACGCTCTGAAAGCCGCGCGCGCACACAACGGCTCTTACGATCCGCTGTCCATTCCCTGGCGTCCCGTCTGGATCGATGACTTCCTCGCCTACTGCAAGGCCAACAACCTGCCCGTTGACTTCGTCTCCACGCATCCCTATCCGCAGGACTTCACCATCGACGATCCCAGGCTGCCCAACGGCGGCCACTTCCGCCGCAGCGTCGACTCCACCCGCGACGACCTGCGCATGCTCCGCCAGATCATCGACGCCAGCCCGTATCCCAACGCCGAGATCCAGCTCACCGAGTGGAACTCCAGCCCCTCGCCCACCGATCACACCCACGACGCCCTCGCCGCCGGCGCCTTCATCGTCAAAACCAATCTCGACTCCATCGGCTATGTCGATTCGCTCTCCTACTGGGTCTTCACCGACGTTTTTGAAGAGAATCGCCTCACTGACTCCATCTTTCACGGCGGCTTCGGCCTCATCAATTATCAGCAGATCCCCAAGCCTGCCTTCCACGCCTATCGCTTCCTCAATCAGCTCGGCGACGAGCTCGTCCAGCGCACCGACGGCGCTATCGTCACCCGCGACAAAACCACCGGCAAAATCATCGCGCTCGCCTACAACTATCCGCCCGAGGAGAAGATTGCGATCCCGCTCTCTGACACGCTGCAGCAGGCCGATGCGCTCGATGCCAGCGGCAGCGCCCGCGACCTCAGCCTGCGCCTCCGCGGCCTTCCGCCAGACACAGCCTTCCTCATCGAAACCCTCGACCGCGATCACGGCGACGCTGTCGCCTTCTGGGAGAGCATGGGCAAGCCCGACCCACCCACCCGCGAGCAGACGCAACTCCTGCGCGAAGCCGCATGGGCTACCAAGAAAGAGATCGTCCGCACCGACAGCACCGGCACCCTCGACCTCCACCGCCCCATCGCCCCGTGGAGCCTCGTCCTCGTCAAGCAGTATTGAATGGAGATTGTCGCGCCAGATAACGAGTGAGCGCTTCATAAATCCGCTTTGTAAAAGGGCACGACTTTAGTCGTGCCGAAAAGGGCAGGAAAGATAAGGGGTTTTAACCCCTGCGGGACTGCGACCAAAGCACGATGGCCATTGATGAAACACGGTCTAGTGATCTTTCGGTTCACCGTAAGAGGCGATCTTCGAGAAGGTAAATACAAAAGTGGACGCTCCGAGGACTAAAGCTAACGCGGGTGCAACGACGAGTGCCGATTCAGTCGCTTCGCCCGTAAAGAGCTGGCCGCAAAGGAAGACCCCGCCAGCAAATCCGGCAATCGCTGCAATTGCAGCGGCTACCGCTGCGATCGTGATCGCAACTGCGCGCTCTGCAATCGTGGATTTCATGCGTGAGCATAATCATGCCCTCAAAAAGCGCACCTGTCGAACGCAAACCACAAATGCGATGATGGAACCAGATGCCCGTCGTCCTCTCATCGGAAGCCGTGGTTCTGCGCACCTGGCCGGTGCATGAGGCCGACCTCATCGTCAGCGTCTTCACCCGCGACTACGGCCGCCTCAAAGGCACCGCCAAATCCGCCCTCAAAAGCCGCCGTCGTTTCGGCGGCGCGCTCGAGCCCATGACCCTGGCCCGCGCCTTCTTCGCCGAGCGCCCGCGCCAGGAGCTGGTCCGCCTCGATCAGCTCGAAATCATCCGCTCGCCGCTCTCCGCGCCCGTCGACCCCGTCCGCGCCGCCGTCCTCAGCTTCTACGCTGAACTCCTCGACCAGATTCTGCCCGAGCGCGACCCGCAGGACGCCGTCTATCGCCTGCTCGTCTCCGTCCTCGAAGTCACCACCGTCGAGCAGCCCTGGCTCCCGCTCACCTACTTCCAGCTCTGGATGACGCGCCTCATGGGCCTGTTGCCCGACCTCGCCCACTGCACCGCCTGCGGCGAAGCCCTGCATGCGACAGAAGCTTCGTTCAGTCCCTACGTCGACGGCCTCTTCTGCGTCGTCCACACCACGCCCAGCTTCTACGGCATGTCAGAAAGCTCCTGGCGTCTCGCCAACCGCATGCTCCGCGCGCCCGTCGCCGCCTTCGCCGCCGAGTCCGCTGCAGCCTGTCAAGCCTCAGACCTTCGCCAATTCACGCTGCAATCCCTCGAGCGCCACATGGAAAAGAAGTTACGCACCGCGGAAACCCTCGCACGCTTTGCGTAGAATTTTCGCACCGGCTGATAAGATGAGGTCAGTTCCGCAAAGAGAGACTTGCCCGTGTCTTCAGCCGCATCCTCTGCAAAATCCACGCCGCTCACGTTTCAGGAACTGCTCTTCCGCCTGCAAAGCTTCTGGGCCGAGCGCGGCTGCGTACTCCAGCAGCCCTACGACGTCGAAGTCGGCGCAGGCACCATGGCGCCCGAAACCTTCCTCCGCGTCCTCGGCCCGAAGCCCTATCGCGTCGGCTACGCGCAGCCCTCGCGCCGCCCCGCCGACGGCCGCTACGGCGAGAACCCCAACCGCCTCTTCAAGCACACCCAGTTCCAGCTCATCCTGAAGCCGCCGCCGGTCAACGTGCAGGAGCTCTACCTCGAATCGCTTGAGGCCATGGGCATCGACCTCAAGAAGCACGACCTCAAGTTCGAAGAAGACAACTGGGAGTGGCCCGCGGGCGGCGCATGGGGCGTCGGCTGGCAGGTCATGCTCGACGGCCTCGAGATCACCCAGTTCACCTACTTCCAGCAGTGCGGCGGCCTCGACCTCGACCCCATCTGCGCCGAGCTGACGTACGGCTTGGAACGCATCGCCGCCTTCCTGCAGGATGTGGACTCGATCTACGACATCGTCTGGGCACGCGACCCCGATACCGGCGCAGTCGTCAAGTACGGCGAAGTCCGCCTCGCCGAAGAGCTGCAGTTCTCGGTCTACAACTTTGAGATGGCCGACGTGCCCAGCCTCTGGGATCACTTCAACCGCTACGAGGCCGAAGGCAAGAGCCTCCTCAGCCAGGCCGAAGCGCTGCTCGCCAGCGAAACTGCCACAGCCGCCGAAAAGAAGCGTTTCCCGCTGCTGCCCACATACGAGCTCGCGCTCAAGTGCTCGAACCTCTTCAACGTCCTCGACGCCCGCGGCGCCATCAGCGTCACCGAGCGCGTCGGCGTCATCGGCCGCATCCGCGCCCTCGCCGTCGGCGTAGCCAAAGCCTGGGCCCTGCAGCAAGCCGCATAGAGTTCTGACAGCCTGAACACCGGCCAAATGCGCGACGAAGTTGTATCGCAATGAGTTTTGTAACAGGGCACGACTTCAGTCGTGCCAATGACCGCGAAAAATAAGACGGGCTTTAGCCCCTGCGTTTTGAGAAAGCATCAATGGCAGACTTTCTACTCGAAATCGGATTGGACGAAATCCCGGCGCGCATGATCGCCTCCGCAGAGGCCGAGCTGGGCCGCCGCGTCCACGAGCTGCTCACCCGCGAGCGCCTGCTCGCCGCCGACGCAAAGCTCACCACCTTCTCCACGCCGCGCCGCCTCGCCGTGCTAGTCGAGGGCGTGCTCGCCCGCCAGGCCGACACCGAAGAGCAGCTGACCGGCCCTTCGTGGAAGGTCGCCTTCAAAGACGGCGCACCCACGCCCGCCGCCGAAGCCTTCGCCAAAAAAGCCGGCGTCGCAGTCTCCGCGCTAGAGAAGATCACGAACGCAAAAGGTGAGTATGTGGGCACTACGGTGAAGCGCCAGGGAGTGGCCGCACCGCAGGTGCTCGGCGCCGATCTGCCGAAAGAAGTCCTCGCCCTCTACTGGGCCAAGAACATGTACTGGCGCGCCGGCAAGCCCGAGCGCTTCGTCCGCCCCGTCCGCTGGGTCGTCGCATTGCTCGACTCCGCCATCGTCCCGCTCGAAATCGCCGGCATCGCCGCCAGCAACACCAGCCGCGGCCATCGCATACTTCACGGGGACGCGCCGGTCGTCATCGACCAGCCGACGACCTACTCCGAAACACTGCGCGCGGCCCACGTCATCGTCGACGTCGCCGAGCGAAAAGAGAAAATCCGCAAGGCCCTCGACAAGGCCACGCGCACCGTCCCCGGCGCGCGCTGGCGCGAAGACGAGCCGCTCGTCGATACCGTCCTCCACCTCACCGAGTGGCCCAGCGTCATCCTCGGCAACTTCGAGCCAGGAGTATCTCGCGCTCCCCGAGGAAGTCCTCGTCACCGTCATGCGCGACCACCAGAAATACTTCGCCGTCGAGGACGCCAACGGCAAGCTCGCCCCGCACTTCCTCGCCGTGCTCAACACTCAGGCAGACGAAGAGAGCGCCGCCATCATCCGCCATGGCAACCAAAAGGTCCTCGTCGCCCGCTTCAAAGACGCCCAATTCTTCTGGGACTTCGACCAGAAAACCCCGCTCGTCGACCGCATAGAAAGCCTCAAGGCCGTAACCTTCCAGAAGCAACTCGGCAGCTACCACTGGAAGACCGATGAGAATCGCAGGGTGGTCAAGAATCTGGCTAATAAAATGCCGGCGGTGAACTGGAACCCTCCTAATTGGGGCGTACTTGATAGAGCAACAGAGCTAGCTAAGACCGACCTAACGTGCGAGTTAGTTAAGGAGTTCACCGAACTCCAGGGCATCATCGGCGGCCTCTACGCTGAGGCCCAGGGACTTGGGAAAGAGGTGGCCGACGCCATCAACGACCAGTACCTTCCCGCCTCCATCGAGGACCGCATTCCGCGCACGGTCGAAGGCCAACTCCTCGGTATCGCCGACCGCATTCAGACCATCACCGCGATGTTCGGCATCGGTCTCGAACCCACCGGCTCAAAAGATCCCTTCGCTCTGCGCCGCGCGGCTAATGCCATAGTCAAGATTCTCGATAAGTCTGATCTGCCCCTGTCGCTCGCGAGCGTTTTAAATGCCGCAGCGACAGCAGAAGCCAACAGGAATCAACTCAACGCGTTTTTCCGCGAGCGCCTCCACTTCTACCTCAAGGACGCACGAGGCTTCGCCTATGACGTGGTGAATGCCGTGCTCGCTACCGGAGCCGACGACGTTCGCGACGTCATCGCCCGCGCTGAAGCCCTCACCGCCGCCCGCGAGTCTGCGGACTTCGCCGCCATCTCCGCTGCCTTCAAGCGCATCAAGAACATCCTCCGCCAGGCCGAAGAAAAGGGATTTGCCATCCAGGCAGCCACAAGTGCAAAGCTCGCGCCCGAGGCGCAGCAGCTCGCCGATGCCGCCTCAGCCCTCGCGCCCAAAGTCGCCGCACTCCGTGAGCAGCGCAACTACGCCGAAGCCCTCGCCCTCATCGCCACCCTCCGCCCTGCCGTCGACACCTTCTTCGACAAAGTCATGGTCCTCGACCCCGACGAGTCCGTCCGCGGCGCAAACCTCGGCCTCATCAGTGAAGTCCTCAGCAGCTTCTCCGGCATCGCCGACTTCAGCGAGATCGTCACCGCCTAGCCTGCCACAAACACTGCATCGGCTCGCCGCGCCGGACGTCTAAAATCAAGAGAGATGTCCGACTCGCTTTATCTGAGCCTGTGGTACCCCAACCTGCGCCTCGCCGCGCTGGCGGACAAGCTCGTTTCTGTTCTCGGCGCATTCGCCGCACATGGCGGCGAGCCCCGCGTCTACGCCGCCACGGTCTGGCCCGTGAGCTGGAGCGAGACGCCGGTCTTCCAGCGCGTCTACGGACCCGGCGAGCGCGGCGCAGAGCCGCGGCAGGCGGTCGAAGAAGCCCTCGAGCTGCTCCACGACGACTACGCCTACGAGTTCCAGATCGGCTGGGACCTCTGGGAGTTTGAACCTGCCCAGGCAGGACTCGAGGCCCGCTGGGCCCGCACGCCGCGGCTCTCGCGCGTCACCGGCTTCGGCCCGCTCTTTGACGACGGCTCCTACGAGCAGGAAGGCCACATCCGCATCGACTTCGGCACGGACGCCGCATTCCTCGAAGAAGACGCCGATCTCGACACCGTCGGCGCGCGCCACGTGGAAGAAAATGTGCGCCAGCTCGTCGAACTCACAGCCGCCGCCGAGAAAGAGTCTGGAGCAACGGCGCGCCTGCTGTGGAGCGAGATGGGCGAGAGCCTGGCGCAGCGGCTGGCGGCTCGGCTCGGCATGGGGAACTGACGCGTGCGGCTCACCATTGAGCGAATGCGTACGCTGGTGCTGGCCGCGGGCTTTCTGCTGGTCCTCGCCCTGGTCGCGTTTCTCGCCGTCGGCAAATGGAAGCGCAAGTTTCTCGCGCACGATTTGCCCAAGCGCCTCGGCATCGACATCCAGCAGGAGGCCAACGGCTTCACGCACGCCGAGTTCCACGCCGGCAAGGCCACATTCAAGATCACCGCTTCGAAAGCGGAACAGCTCAAGGACGAGCACTATCGTCTCCACGCGGTCACCATCGAGATGTATGGGGCCGATGGCCACGGCATGGATCGCATCCAGGGCAACGAATTCGAGTACGACCAGAAGACCGGCATCGCGCAGGCCCAGGGCACAGTGGAGATCACGCTCTCTCGCCTTGCCGATACGTCGACCTTGCTGCCGGGCAAGGGTCAGATTCGCGCACTCAATGCGATGCCAAAGGGCGGCGAAGTCCACGTAGAAACCAGCGGCCTCATCTTCGACCAGAAGAACGGCGTCGCCACTACCGCCGAGCACGTGCAGTTCGCCATGGCCCAGGGCTCGGGCAGCGCCATGGGCGCTGTGTACGACTCGCGGAATGGGCAGCTCGTGCTCGACCACGCGGTCGAGATGGACACCGAGCGGGACGGCAATCCGGTAAGGCTCACGGCTGCGCATGGCGAGTACGATCGCGACGATCAGGTCTGCCATCTCAGCGCGGCCACAGTGGACTACCGCGGGGGCACTGCGCATGCGCAGGAGGCGAAGATCGCCTTTCGCGACGACGGCACAGCCGAGCGGCTGGATGCAAGCGGCGACGTTACGCTCACCACTGCAACCGGCGGACACCTGGCTGCGCCAACAGCAATGCTGCTGTTTGATACGCACAATCAGCCCACGCACGGTCATCTCGAAGGCGGCGTGACCATAGACTCGAACAGCAAGGGCCGCACCGATCACGGCACAGCGCCCACCGCCGAGCTTGAGTTCGGTCCGGGTGGTGTGCTGCGGCGCGCCCATCTCGAGCGTGGCGTCCAGATTGCAAGCGACGAGCCAGACCGGCACTGTGCATGCGCATCGCGTGTGGACCTCGCCGGTTGCGGATCTCGACTTTCGCGATGCTGGCCACGGGCAGACGGAACTAGCGTCCATCCACGGCACCGGCGGCGTAACGGTGACGAGCGAAAGCCAGGCGCGGCACGGGCCCCACAACGCCCGCGCGCTTTGCCGCCGACGATGTCACGGGGAGCTTCGGGGCCAATTCCGCGCTGACCGCGATGACTGGCGTCGGTCACGCGCGCATGGACCAGACGGAACCCGATGGCACGCAGCAGACAACTGCAGGCGACCGGCTGGAGGCGCAGTTCGCTGGCGGAGCAGACATGCACGGCCACGGCGCGGCCGCGCAAATCGCGTCGGCAATCGTCACCGGCAACGTGACGCTGGTGCAGCAACCCGCGGCCAAGCCGGGCGCGGCAATGCCGCCCACGATGCACGCCGCTGCCGACCGCGCAGTCTATGAGGGCGCGGGCCAGTGGCTGCATCTCACCGGCAGCCCGCGCGTGAACGACGGCGGCCTGCAACTGTCCGCAACCAAAATCGATGTCTCCCAGGCCACAGGCGATGCCTTTGCCCACGGCGATGTGAAGGCGACCTGGTTCGGTGCAAGCGGCTTCGGCGCGGCCGCAAATTCTGGAGCAAAGACACAGCCCCTCGGCGGTCAGGGACCGGCGCATGTTGTCGCCGCTGAGGCACAGTTGCGCAAGGCCACCGGCGAAGCCGCGTTCCAGGGCCAGGCACGGCTGTGGCAGGGTCCCAACTCCATCTCCGCGCCCGTCATCGTGCTCGACCGCACCCGGCAAACGCTCACAGCGCACGCCAGCAGCCCGGACGATCCGGTGCGCGTGGTGATGTTGAATGCCGCCGCGGACGCGCCCGGCAAACCCCACGCCAGCGGGCCGACCGTGATCCGTGTGCGCGGCGGCGACCTGAAATACTCCGACGCTGAGCGCAAGGCGGTGATGGTCGGCGGCGCAGCGGGCGTCGTGGTGGCAGAGACGGCCGATGCCACCACCCGCGCCGGCGAGATCGACCTGCTGCTGCTGCCCGCAGGCAACCATGCAGGCCGCGACGGCGGCTCGGCGCAGGTGGATCGCATGACCGCCCGCGGCCACGTCACCATAGAATCGCAGGGTCGCCGCGGCACCGGCGAGCAGCTTGTCTATACTGGGAGAGACCGGCAACTACATGCTCACCGGCACGGCCGCCGCGCCGCCGCGGATGACCGATCCGCAGCGCGGCGTGGTCACCGGCGAGGCTTTGATTTTCAACAGCCGCGATGATAGCGTCAATGTCGAAGGCGGCGGACGCGAGACCACGACGGAGACCACGGTGCCGCGGCGCCGGCAGTAGTGCAGGCACGCTTGAGAGTTCGATGGAAACACTGAGCGCCGAAGGAATCGGCAAGAGTTACAAGGGCCGGCAGGTCGTTCGCGGAGTCAACCTGCAAAATCTCCCGCGGCGAAGTCGTCGGCCTGCTGGGGCCGAACGGCGCCGGCAAAACCACCAGCTTTTACATGATCGTGGGCCTGGTGGCGCCCGAGACCGGCCGCGTGATGGTCGACGACACCGAGATCACGCGCGTGCCCATGTATCTGCGGGCGCGCAACTTCGGCATCAGCTATCTGCCCCAGGAGCCGTCGGTCTTTCGCAAGCTCACCGTGGAGGAAAACATTCTGGCCGTGCTCGAGGCCCAGCCGCTCGATGATGCGCGAGCGGCGCGACGCGGGCCGAGCGGCTGATCCAGCAGCTCAACCTGGGCCACATCCGCACCACGCGCGGTTACGCGCTCTCCGGCGGCGAGCGGCGCCGCGTGGAGATCGCCCGCTGCCTCTGCATCCAGCCCAACTTCATCCTGCTCGACGAGCCCTTCAGCGGCATCGACCCCATCGCGGTGCTGGAGCTGCAGAAGATCATCTTCGACCTCAAGGCCAGCGGCATCGGCATCCTGATCACCGACCACAACGTGCGCGAGACGCTCAGCGTGACCGACCGGGCGTACATCATTGCCGAAGGAAAGATCTTTCGCGCCGGAACGCCGCACGAACTGGGCAACGACGTGGAGGTGCGGCGCGTCTATCTGGGCGAAGGGTTTTCGCTGGGATGATGCAGCGCGTGCCGTGGGAGCCGGCCGGATGTGCCCGCAAGGCGGTGCGTCAACTCCGCAAACGGTTGCAGACGCCGCAACCCATTCCAGACGTAGACTTCCGGACAGCGAATCGCCCAATCCGGGACGCTTACCGCAGGCGGATGAGACATAGGCTCGCTTGCCAGATTCTCCTCCGATTACACTTGGACTAAACCTCCGAACTGGAATCGAGCCCTTCGTTATGGCGCTGCTGCAGCCCAAATTGAATCTCAAGGTCTCGCAACGCCAGGTCCTGACCCCGGGCCTGATGCAGATGGTGAGCGTGCTGGCGCTCAACAAGCTCGAACTGAAGGAGATGATCGATGCCGAGATGGTGGAGAATCCCGTCCTGGAAGAGATCGACGAGTCGGTTCCGATGCTGGATGAGGTGGCTGGGCGGCAGGAGCGCAGGAGCGCGAAGGGCGTCTGGAGCATCTGGAAGCCGGGACCTCGGAGCCTGCGGCTGCACCCGCAGATTCGTTCAACGAGATCGACTTCGGCTCCTACTTTCAGGACTATCTCGACCCCGGCTACCGCACCCAGCCGGAGTACGAAGAGAACGAGAAGCCCTCGTTTGAGAACTTTCTCTCCCAGCCAACGACTCTGTCCGATCACCTGGCGTGGCAGCTGGGAGCTCTGAAGCTCGAGCCGGCCCTCGAGCACAGCCGCCGAATTCGTCATCGGCAATCTGGACGAAGACGGCTATCTCACCGTACGGAAGAAGAGCTGCGTCCAGGCGCCTGCGGGAGTTTCCCGAAGGCCAGCAGATGGACGAAGCGGCCGCCATCGAGCTGGTCCGCCGCGCCGTCGAATTGGTCCAGCATCTCGATCCGGCCGGCGTGGCAGCGCGCGACCTGCGCGAGTGCCTGATGATCCAGATTGCCGCCCAGCAGAGCGAGTTTGCCCAGGTCTTTGCCCGCCGCGCCGAGGAAGACGGCGCCGACCCGCATGGCAGCTTCCGCGCGGAGGCTGAAGCCAAGCTCGAGGAGCGCCGCCGCGCCATGGAAGTTGCGGCGCTCATCGTCGATCACCACCTGCATCTGCGTGCAGAAGCGCGACGTGAAGGATCTGGCCCGCGCCGCGCAGGTGACGCCCGACAGAGGCTCATGCGGCCATCGAGTTCATTCGCACCCTCGACCCGCGCCCCGGACGCATCTACAACCGCGAGCAGACCCGCCTCATCGAGCCCGACGTGGTCTTTGTCAAGCGCGGCGGCGAGTGGGTCGTGAGCATGAACGAAGAAGACCTGCCCAGCCTGCGCCTCAGCCAGCGCTACCGGCGCATGCTGGTCTCCGAGAACACCGACAAAGAAGTCAAGGACTACGTCAAGGAGCGGTTCCGCTCCGCGATGCAGCTGATGCGCAACATCGCCCAGCGCAAGAGCACCATCCTGCGCACCTGCGAGGTGATCGTGCGCCGCCAGCAGGATTTTCTCGACCACGGCATCGAGGCGCTGCGGCCGATGATGATCAAGGAAGTGGCCGAGGAGATCGGCGTGCACCCCTCGACGGTGAGCCGCGCCGTGGCCAACAAGTACGCGCACACGCCGCAGGGCGTCATCGAGCTGCGCTTCTTCTTCTCCGAAGGCTCCAACGGCCCCGAAGGCGCCGACACGCCGCTGCTGGTGCTCAAGCGCAAGGTGCGCAAGCTCATCGAGGATGAAGACGCCGCGCCACCCGCTCACCGACGATCAGCTCGCCGCCATGCTGCAGGCGCAGGGCATCCGCCTCACCCGCCGCACCGTTGCCAAGTATCGCGAAGATATGAACATTCCTTCCACGCATCAGCGCCGCCGCCGCGATGCCTGACAGCCTTTCAGGCCGGATAAAACCTCTGGAACACCCCAAAGCACCCGCAAGACAACCCAAAGGACAACCAAGCCTCTGGTCATCGCATCTCTTCTAGTTGACGCCTTGAGTTCGTGGCGGCCTCTCGGGGGAGCAGTATTGAGATTGAGGCCATCCACGATAGGCTCGCTCGGCGCCCAGCACTGCTTGGGTTATGAATAAATCGTCTAGGAAAAGACGCGCGTCTTGCGCTCCAGTATCTCTGCGCGCGCAGGGATTGAAGAGCGAACCCGAACGGGAGGCAATGGAACGCTGGCGTGTGTTGCGCCGGGGCCACGGGGAGTTGGGGATGCGCGAAGATCTGCTGGACCTGGCCACGGAAGCCATCATCGTACGCGGCCTGCATGACGGTTGCATCCGGTATTGGAATGCTGGCGCGGAAACTCTCTATGGCTGGAACCGTGACGAGATTCCGGACCAGGATTTGCACGCCCTCCTCGGCACCGTGTTTCCCGACTCACGTGCGGCCGCCGAAGCTTCGTTACTGCAAACCGGTTCATGGGAAGGCAACCTCGTCCAGCGCACCCGCGACGGGAGCGAGATTGTGGTCGCCTGCCGCAAGGCACTGAACAGCGAACGCGACGCAGTGCTTGAAGTGAATCGCGACGTGACCGCCCAGCTGCATGCCGAAGCAGTCCTGCGCGCGAGCGAAAAAATGGCCGCGATGGGCCGGGTCGCAGGCGTGATTGCGCACGAGATCAACAATCCTCTCACCGCCGTTACCAACCTGCTCTACCTGCTGCAGCATCACATGAGCCTCGACGACGAGGCGCGCCGCTATGTGGATCAGGCGGCCAGGGAACTCGCGCGGGTGTCGCAGATTTCCCGCCAGACCCTCAGCTTTTATCGCGAAACCAGCGAGCCGGTGCCGGTGCGTGTGCACGAACTGCTCGACGATGTGATCGGACTGCAGACGCGGGCCCTGGAGTCGGGCCGCATTACGGTCGAGCGGCAGTATCTGCCCGCCAGCGCCGTGATTGGCTTCCCGGTCGAGCTGCGGCAGGTGGTGTTGAATCTGGTTGCGAATGCCATCCAGGCCATGCCGCAGGGCGGAAAACTGCGCCTGCACGTGCACGAAGCCACAGACTGGCGCACCGGCTGGCGTGGACCAGCCCTCTCTGTGTTGGATACGGGCACAGGCATCCGCAGAGAAGATGCCAAGCGGCTCTTCGAGCCATTCTTCAGCACCAAGGCTTCCAAGGGCACCGGTCTCGGCCTCTGGATCAGCCGCGACATCCTGCGCCGCTACGATGGCCGCATCACCTATCGCAGCTACCACGGGGCGGGCCAGTGCGTGACCTGCTTCCGTGTGTTTCTGCCCGGGGACAAAGCCCACGTTGCCGCCGAGCAAACAGCGCCGGGAGCCGAATCGTCGTTAGCCAAATCCCATGAGCGGCGTCCCGAAATCCGGGAATCTGTTTCGTCTTGAGACGCAACGCTAACTTGCAGCCCGCAGTTTCCACGTCAACAGGCAGCATCGCTATAATCCCTCACATGCACAGTGACGGCTCGCATGCGCACGCCCCCGGCCTCACACAGCGCCGGGAACTATTCCGCACCAAGTGCGTCTGTCCTGCGTCCATCTTTTACGGTGCGGACTGAAGCACTAGCCGCGCATCCAGAGCCCCCCCAGCCAGTGTTGGCTGGATAACCGCGAGCGGAGGCTGACCATGGAAGTCGAGTTGACCGCCAGGCAAGTGAAAGTCTCGAAGGCGCTGCGCACGCAAGCCGAAGAGGGAATGGATCGCATCGCGCGCGTCCTGGGCAAAACCACCACTGCCAGCATCATTTTTCGCGTGCAGCGTCATCTGCAGATCGCGGAGCTGACGGTGCAGGCGCGCCTGCACACCATCGTCGGCAAGGGCGCGGCGGATACGCTGGAGTCTGCACTGCGCGCGGCGCTGGCGCACGCCGAGCATCAGGCACTGCGCTATCGTGATCGCAACCTGACGCGCAAGCGGCTGCCCAAGGAAGAAAAGGTGGCGACCGCGCCTCCGGTCACGCGGTCCAAGGCTCGCCCTGCGGAGTCGAACGAGCCGAATGGAAACGGCAAGCATTCGGGCTCGCGCGCACGCGCGGCCATTGCGGTGCACTCGTTTCCGTCTAAGGCAGCCGTAGTGGAGCCGCATATCGTTTCGAGCGGCGAATCCATTGCCATCGCTCCCATGACCATTGAGGAAGCGGTGAAGGACACGGAATTCCGCGACCGCGATCTGCTCGTGTTCCGCAATCACAGCGGCGATCTCTATGTGCTGCATCGCCGCCGCGACGGCCAGATGGAGCTGGTGGAGATTCCGTGACTTCTGCGTGCCGCGGCGCGCCGTGTAGGATGAGCGCATGAGCGCCGCGAAAAGAACGAAGCGCCCCGCGGGAGAGGGCAAGGTAGCGCCCAGGCCGGGCAAGGAACTGGTGATCGTCACCGGCATCTCGGGTTCGGGCAAGGCCTCCGCGCTCAAATCGTTTGAAGATCTGGGCTATCACGCCGTCGACAATCTGCCGCTAGAATTACTCACGGAGTTTGCCGGCCTCGTCGGCAAGTCAACCGAGATTGAGCGCGCGGCCATCGTGGTCGACGTGCGCGAGGGCCAGACGCTGGACCGCCTGCCCGAAATTCTCAAGCGCGTGCGCCACATTCTGCCCACCCGCGTCGTCTTCCTCGACGCGCAGGATGGCGTGCTGGTACGGCGTTACTCGGAGACTCGGCGGCCGCATCCGTTGCGGCGCTCGGAAACCGTGGAACGCTCCATCGTGGAAGAGCGGCAGCTTCTCGATCCCATCCGCAACGTGGCCGACACGCTTGTCGATACCTCAAACTTCAACGTCCATGAGCTGCGTGCGCATATCCAGTCGCGCTTCGGCAAAGGCGAGAAGTCCAAGCGGCTGCTGGTGAGCTGTCTCAGTTTCGGCTTCAAGAACGGCGTGCCGCTCGATGCCGACCTTGTATTCGACGTGCGCTTCCTGCCCAATCCCCACTTTGTGC
Source organism: uncultured Acidobacteriaceae bacterium (assembly GCA_963783925.1). Lineage (GTDB taxonomy): Bacteria > Acidobacteriota > Terriglobia > Terriglobales > Acidobacteriaceae > Telmatobacter. The sequence continues at coordinate 189,511 of CAWAPM010000003.1, forward strand.
CGGAGTTCCGCAAGAAGACCGGTAAGGACAAGAACGTAGCCGCGTATGTGCGCGGCTTTCCGCAGACGCAGGAGTTCCTCGACAAAGTCACCGACCTGATGCTCTACCTGCTGCCGCATTATGTGGAAGAGGGCAAGAGCTACCTGACCGTGGGCTTTGGCTGCACCGGCGGCCAGCATCGCAGCGTGATGATGGCCGAGGAGATGACCAAGCGGCTGCGCAAGGCCGGTTATCAGGTCAAGGCACTGCACCGCGACATTCCGCGTTAGTGGCGCGCGGGCAGTCCGTCGAGCCATGCGGAGAGTGCATGCGCCCGATCCGCGGAATCATCGCCGCCCTGCGGCAGCCACACCACCGTTTTGGGCGACGTGACACGCGCGGTCGTGGCCTGCGCCGCTCGCTGGACGGCAGCGCCGTCGCCATAGAACCACAGCGACGAAATGCGCAGATCGGTAGCCGGCGCGGTCATGTCCCAGCGATCCTTCACCAGCAGATGCACGGGCACGAGCTGCGCGCGGGGATCGCGAAAGATGGTTTCGGCCGGTGCGTCCAGCGGCTGGTCGAGGATCACTCCCGCAAGTTCCGGATGCGCGGCCGCGACTTCAAGCGCGAGGTTCGCGCCGAGCCCCTGGCCCGCAAGAACAATGGAGCCCGCCGCAATGTGCCGCGTGCCAGTGAGATATTGGATCGTCCATTCGACATCCTGCCGCCAATGCTCTTCGCTCGGATGCGCATGCGCGCTCGCGCCGTAGCCGCGATAGTCAAAGGCAAGAATGTTCACGTCCTCGGCGTGCAACTGCGCGAGCGCGTTTACCGTGTCGCCGATGTTGCCGTTCCCGCCATGCAGGTAGAGAACCGTGAAGCGCGGCGTCTGCGCGGGAATCCACCAGCCCTTGAGCCGCGGAATGCCGTCCTCGGTCGTAGCGAAGGCAACGTCGTTGAACGCGAGCCCCGCGCTTGCAGGCGTGCGCGCAATCGCTGCCGAAGGATGGTAGAGGAGCTGCCAGCTCCCTTGCCAGAAGAGAAAGCCAAGAACTGCCCATCCGCAGAGCGCTGCGCCCAGCACCGCGAGCAGGCCCATCGAGAGCAGCCAGCGCGCTGAGACCGTGGGCGGCGGTGTGGGTTGGCCGATTTGCCTGTTGCCCGCAGAGGGTGGCATGCCTCTATGCTAATTGCGTGCGCCGGTGCAACCAAGGCGCAAGGAGCGAGCGGCATGGCGGAGTTTGTGCGCATCTGCGCGGAGTCGGAACTGCCCAAGGCGGGCGCGGTGAAGGAATTTCAAGCGGCCGGGCGCGCGGTGTGCGTGGCCAATGTGAGCGGTGCGATCTGCGTGGCCGATGCGGTTTGTCCGCACGAAGGCGGACCGCTGGGCGAAGGCAGCATTGAAGGCGGAAAGCTGGTGTGCCCGTGGCATAGCTTTGCCTACGATCTGCGCACAGGCGAGACGGCCGAAGATCCCGAACTGCGGCTCACCATCTTCGAGGCCAAAGTGGAAGGCGGCGAGCTGCGCGCAAAGCTCTGAGCATTGCTCAGGACTTCTTTGCCGGGACCTTCTTGCCTTCCTTGCGGGCCTTTGAAAGGCCGATGGCGATTGCCTGCTTGGGATTCGTCACCTTCTCGCCGCTGCGCCCGGAGCGGAGCGTGCCCTTCTTCATCGCGCGCATTTCGGTTTCAACGTCTTTGCCGGCAGACGGCGAGTATTTGCGCTTCGAGGACTTCTTGGCCGCGGTCTTGCGCGCGGGGCTTTTCTTCGCACTTGCAGATTTCTTCTTCGTGGCCATCGTCTTCCTCCCTCGGAGTTCAGATGGCATGCGTGGCTGCGGCAGTTGCTTCGCGGGCAGCTATACGATGCGGCGCAGACCGGGAATGCGCACCAGAGGATCGGCGATGAGCCAGGTCGCAGCGCAGGTGAGCGCGCCGGTGATGGCGAACTTGACGAGCGCCGGTGCTGCCCACGGATGCAGCAGAAGAGCAATGCTGACCAGCACAGCCGGATGGATGATGTAGACCGCGTAGGCGCGGCGGTTGAGCCAGGCCCAGAAGGCGGACGGCGCGTTCATGCGTGCGCGAGCAAACAGCAGCCATGCGGCGATGAGACCCCACGCAACGAACGGCTCCCAAAGCGCGTAGAAGACCGCGGGCCAGGAGAAGCCGCCGCTGAAATTGGATTTGCCCGGCCCGTTGACTCTGAGCGCTAACACGATCGCAGCAGGCATCGCCGGCCACGTAAGCGCGAGGCCGATGATCCACGGACGCGCCTGCTTCCACGTGAGCTGGCGCAGCCAGTCAAAGCGCCACGCGGCAATGCCGAGGCCAAAGAGAAAGATGTAGCCGGCAAAATAAGCGAGCTGCAGGCCGAAGACATTTTCGCCCACCGGGACAAACTGACGGATGGCGAGCGCTGCGGCACCCACGGCAATCGCGCTGACAAGCCACCAGCGAAATGCGGGAACCGGCTTGGGGAGGCGCTCAAACTTCGCCAGCGAGGGATCGCGGAACCAGCGCCAAACGCAGTAGCCCAGCGTGAAGATGAGAAGCGCCTGTGCAAACCAGAGCGGGCCGTTGATGAACTCTTTGTGGTTCCACAGGTAGGCGATTGTCGGCCAGAAGCCGTGGCCTTGTGCGGCCGTGACGATTCCCGCGGTCAGCGGACCGAGGATGAATCCGAAGGCGAGCAGCGGAATGCCGAGGCGGAGAAAGCGATCGCCGAGGAAATGCCTGTAGCCTTTGCGCTCGAGTGAGGCGGGTGTGAAGTAGCCTGCGAGCAGAAAAAAGAAGCCCATGAAATAGGCCTGGTTGGTGGTGACGAAGAGCGTGAGCAGAAGGCTCGAAGGCGCGGTCGTCGGGTGCAGCTCGGAGTAGAACCATCCGCCGCTGGCGCCGTAAGTGATGGCAGTGTGATGAAAAAGAACCAGCGCGGTCATGACACTGCGCAACCGGTCAATGTAGAGATCGCGCGACGGCATGAGCCATGATACGCAAGGCCGCGAAGAAATGTTCGCGGCCTTGTGTAGATGCCCGATGAAAAATGCTTAGTACTTCACGATGGCGGTGAAGGAATCGGGCTTGAGGCTCGCGCCGCCGACGAGCGCGCCGTCGATCTCTTCCTGGCCGAGAAGCGCGATCGCGTTGTCGGGCTTCACACTGCCGCCGTAGAGGATGCGCATCTTGGCCGCGACATCTTCTCCGAGCAGCTTGGCGACTTCTGCGCGAATGATGGTGTGCGCTTCCGCGGCCATCTCTGGCGTTGCGGTTTTGCCGGTGCCGATGGCCCACACCGGCTCATAGGCGATGACGATGGGCGCGGCGGTCTCCGCGCTGATGCCGGCGAATGCGCCGGTGATCTGGGTCTTGAGCACGTCGGCAGTTTTGCCGGCTTCGCGCTCGGCCAGCACTTCTCCAATGCAGACAATGGGCACAACGCCGTGTTTGAGCGCAGTGTGCAGCTTCTTGTTCACGATCTCGTCGGTCTCGGCGAAGTACTGGCGGCGCTCGGAGTGGCCGATGAGCGTGTGCGTACCGCCGACGGCCTTGAGCTGGCCGACGGAGGTCTCGCCGGTATAAGCGCCTTCTTCGGCGAAGTGGATATTCTGCGCGCCGACTTTCACGATGGAGCCCGTGGCGACGGCGACGACTGCGGGCAGCAGCACCGGCGAAGGAAACAGGGCAATCTCGTCGCGGGTGTGGCCGGCGACAAGCGGCAAGAAGGCGTCAACAAAGGCTTCCGCTTCAGCCGGCGTCTTGTACATCTTCCAGTTGGCTGCAATCAATTTCTTGCGTGGCATGTTGTGGGTAATCCTCAGTTCGATTTTATCGAACAGGATTCACGCGGAGGGTGACGGCGAGCACAATGCGACGCAGGCGTGCGGCAGAATTGCGGCGGTGCCGGCGGAGTCAGCGCGGCTTCGGCACAGGATGCGGCTCATGCATTGCGTCGCGGGCGCGCGTTTGCGCAAGCTTGGTGGCTGCGCAGGCTGCGCCAATAAAAGCGGCCAGCGCGCAAAGCACAGGCAGCACACCGGGCATGCCGTTGAGCCGGGACAGGAGAATGTCTGAGGAGACCCCGAGTACGAAATGCGAGACGAGCCAGCCGATGCCGAGGATCGCGCCAAATCCGGCGGCAGAGAGAAACGCAACGCCGACCACAATCGCGATCTGACGGGTCATCGGGCTCACCTTGGTAGAGATGCCGCTTGCGATGCGCTTGCTGCATCGGCATTTCTCTTGTTTGAGATCACTCTAACTCTGGACACATCACGAAACAAGTGACGGGCGTGGGACGGCTTCAATTGCCTGCAATCGCATCTGCTCGCGCACGCATCCAGCACTCGACTCCTCGCGCGAAAGTGATCAACACGTGAACCCAGGGGGGAGGGTGGTGCTGCCCGTCCGTAAGTCATGCGAAATCAACGTCGGATTTTGGGAGAACGGGAAGATGGCGAAAGTTTAACGAAAAGCCTTGCTGGTGGAACGCCTTTTGTGTCCTCGGCGGCGTCCCGGACCTCTGCATATCGGCTTTCTTGCTCTTGACTTCATTGTGCATGCAGGCAGGGAAATAATCCGCAAAGTCGCGCGAGCTATTTATCGATTGGAATGAGGAACCTGGCGCGAGGGAAGGCCGACGGGGGCTTGACGGCTGCGCGCATGTGATCAGGCGGGTGGGCCGAGGGTGCGTATGACGGAGAGGTCGGAGGGCATTTCGCCGGCGAGGAAGGCGGAGCGGTGTTCGGGGTCGCCGAGGTCCATTTTGAAGTGCAGCCAGGCGTTATCCTGCAGCACGCCCATGTTCCACGGGCCTGAGACCGAGTCGGAAAACTGCCAGATGATGTGGAAGCCCTCTTCGTTGGTAAAGCCCTCGTTGTCGGCCTGGATGATGGCGTCGCCGCGCTCCCACAGGTGCGCGCGCAGGGCGTGGAGGGCGTTGCCGCCTTCCACGATCTCCGCCCCCTGCAGGTGCTGGAAAGCGTAGACGGTTTTGACGTCGGCGAGATACTCCTCAAGCCATGCCACGCCGGTTTCTGGCTTGGCGCCGGCGAGGTCTTCGAGGAAGTCGGCGATCTCGTCCTGCCCAACGGAGCCATCGTAGACGGGATTGCGCTCGAGGACGGCCACCTCGATGTCATCGTCAGAGGAGAGCAGGAGAGACTCCCACTCTTCCTCGGTGCCGTCTTCGAGGCTGAGCCGGAAGCCCGGATGCTCGGAGCTGAGCCACTGCGCGAGCTCGTCGAAGGGCGGGAATTCGGGGTCTTTGGAGAGAACGCGGGAGTAGTAGGACACGGTGGGGCTCCAATGGCAGTATCCCATGCCCAGCGAGTGAGCTGTCTGTTTGGGCTTGCCGGGCGGAAATTGGAGTTGGGCTATAATATGACCATAGTCAGTGACTATGGGAGGAATACGATGGCTGCCACGATTCCGGCCGGGGAGTTCAAGGCGAAATGCCTGAAGCTGCTGGATGAGGTTGCGGAGACGCGCCAGCCGCTGGTGATTACCAAGCACGGCAAGCCGGTGGCGCAGGTGGTGCCGATGGAGGAGTCGGTCGAGCTTTTTGGCGCCATGCGCGGAACAGGGGAGATTGTGGGAGACATTATTGCGCCGCTGGACGTGGAGTGGGAGGCGATGAAGTAGTGGACACGAACGACCCCGCCCTGCTGTTGCTGGATACCCATGCGCTGGTATGGCTGATGTTCGGAAATAAGCGGCTCGGACCGCAGGCTCGAGCTGCCATCCGCGAGGCTTCGCTGCGGCACGATTTGCTGGTATCAGCCATTACGCCCTGGGAAATCGGCGTGCTGACATCGAAGGGGCGCATCGATCTGCATCAGGAAACGATGAGCTGGGTCAGCACTGCGTTGCGATTGCCTGGGCTGACTCTTGCTCCGCTGGAGCCGGAGATTGCGGTGGCCAGCACGCGGTTGCCCTTCGAGATGCATGGCGACCCGGCCGACCGGATTCTGGTGGCGACGGCGCGGCGGCTGGGCGCGGCGCTGGTGACGGCGGATGAGGCGCTGCTGGGGCTTGCCGCAGGCGGGCATGTGCGCGTGATGGATGCGCGGGTGTAGCAGCCGTGCTGGCGAGACATAGCCTGCTCTACGAGTAGGGCCGCATCCGGTGTGGATGCGGCCTTTTCATTTGTAATTGCAGGTGCCTACTTGTTCGTCAGCGCTTCCACGCCGGGGAGCTTTTTGCCTTCGAGGAATTCGAGGCTGGCGCCGCCGCCGGTGGAGATGTGGGTGATCTGGTCGGCGACGCCGGCCTGGTTGATGGCGCTGACCGAGTCGCCGCCGCCGATGATGGAGATGGCGGCCTTGTTGGCCGCGACCGCTTTGGCGATGGCGTTGGTGCCCACGGCGAAGCGGGGAAACTCGAAGACGCCCGCGGGGCCGTTCCACACGATGGTCTTGCGCCGTCGAGACAACCTTCTCGATGGCCGCGACGGAGTTGGGACCGATGTCGAGGCCCTGCCAGTCGGCGGGGAAGTTTTTCGAGGTGTCCCAGGGCTGGGTCTTGGCGTCGGCGGCGAAGTTGTCGGCGAGGATGTTGTCGACGGGCAGCAGCAGGTTCGACGCCCTTGGCCTTGGCCTTTGTCGAGCGCGGCCTTGGCCATGTCGATCTTGTCTTCTTCCACGAGCGACTTGCCGGTGGTGACGCCGAGCGCGCGCTGGAAGGTGTAGGCCATGCCGCCGACGATGACCAGCGTGTCGACCTTGTCGAGCAGGTTATCGATGACGTCGATCTTGCCGGAGATTTTGGAGCCGCCGATGATGGCGACGAAGGGCTTCTCCGGCGCTTCGAGCGCCTTGCCGAGGTAGGTGATTTCCTTTTCCATCAGCAGGCCGGCGACGGCGGGCTTGAGGAAGTGGGTGATGCCCTCGGTGGATGCGTGGGCGCGGTGCGCGGAGCCGAAGGCGTCGTTGACGTAGATCTCGGCGAGCGAGGCAAGCGGCTTTGGAGAATGCCGGGTCGTTGGCTTCTTCCTCGGCGTGGAAGCGGAGGTTCTCAAGCAGCAGCACCTGGCCGGACTCGAGCTGGCGGGCAAGCTCGCTCGGCGATTTCGCCCACGCAGTCGGGTGAGAAGGCCACGTTGATGGAGTAGTCGTGCTCCTTCTTGTCGAGCAGCTCGCGCAGGCGGTCGACGACGGGGCGCAGCGAGTACTTGGGGTTCGGCTTGCCCTTGGGGCGGCCCAGGTGCGAGGCGAGGATGACCTTGGCCTTGTGGCGCAGCGCGTACTCGATGGTGGGCAGCGTGGCGACGATGCGCGTGTCGTCGGTGATGGCCGAGCCGTCTTCGGTGAGCGGCACGTTGAAGTCGACGCGGATGAAGACGTGCTTGTTCGTCAGTTCGATGTCGCGGATGGAGAGCTTGGGCATGGACAGCCTTTCTGGAAACGTTGCTGAAGGGACTGAGGGACTAGGGACGGGCGTCGGAGATGACGGCGTCGAACTCGATTTCGATGCGCCAGGCGGGGTTGAGGAGCGCGGCGACGACGACCATGGTGGCGGCTGGGCGGATCTCGGCGAAGAATTCGCCGTGGACGCGGCCCACGGCTTCCCAGTCTTCGGCGTGGGTGAGATACATGCGGGTGCGGACCACGTCGTTGAAGGAAGCGCCGGCTTCGGCCAGGGCTTTTTCGGCGATGGCGAAGATGCGGCGGGTTTGGCCGGCGGCGTCTTCGTTGTCCGCGCCGACCGGGCCGGTGCCGGCAACGTGAACGGAGTTGCCCACGCGCACGGCGCGCGAGAAGCCGATGATGGGCTCGTAGGGAGAACCGCCGCTGATGTTTTGTCGCATGGAAGTACCAGGGATCAGGTCGAGTTCAGTGGTCAGTGATCAGCAGCGCCACGCCGAGAACTGGACTGACCACTGATCACTGAAAACTGACTGCTGCTCTTACAGGCCCTTTTGAGCCAGGAAGCCGATGAGGTCGACGACGCGGTTGGAGTAGCCCCACTCGTTGTCGTACCAGCTCAGCACCTTCACGCTCTGGCCCACGACCTTGGTGAGCGGCGCGTCGACGATCGAGGAGAGCTTGTTGCCCTTGAAGTCGGAGCTGACCAGCTCATGCTCTTCGTAGCCCAGGATGCCCTTGAGCTCGCCTTCGGCGGCGGCCTTGAGGGCGGCGTTCACGGCCTTCACGTCCGTGGGCTTCTCGCTGATGAAGGTGAGATCGACGATGGAGACGTTGGGCGTGGGGACGCGGATGGAGAAGCCGTCGAGCTTGCCCGCGGTCTCAGGAATGCACCAGCTTGAGGGCCTTGGCTGCGCCGGTGGAACTGGGAATCATGTTGAGGGCGGCGGCGCGGGCGCGGCGCAGGTCCTTGTGCGGGAAGTCGAGGATGACCTGGTCGTTGGTGTAGCTGTGGATGGTGGTCATGATGCCGCTGACGATGCCGAACTCCTTGAGGAGCACCTTGACCACGGGCGCCAGGCAGTTGGTGGTGCAGCTGGCGTTGGAGATGACGTTGTGCTTGGCCGGGTCGTACTTGTCCTGGTTGACGCCGAGCACGAGGGTGATGTCTTCGTTGGTGGCGGGGGCGGAGATGATGACCTTCTTCACGGTCGAGCCCAGGTGCGCCTTGGCCTTGGTGGCATCGGTAAAGTGGCCGGTGGACTCGACGACGATCTGCGCGCCGACTTCTGCCCAGGGCAGCTTGGCGGGGTCGCGCTCGGCCCAGACCTTGATCTTCTTTCCGTCGACGGAGATGAAGTCCTCGCCGGCGGTGATGTCGTTCTTCAGGTTGCCCAGAATCGAGTCGTACTTGAGCAGGTGCGCCAGCGTGGCCGGGACTGGTCAAGTCGTTGACGGCGACGAAATCGATCTCGGCATTGCCGAGGGCGGCGCGCAAAACGTTGCGGCCAATGCGGCCGAAGCCGTTGATGCCAACCTTAACTGCCATGTGTCTTCTCCTTCGAATTGTTGAATGAGGCTGAGGTTAAGAATTTCCGCTTGGGGATTTCCGCAAAGGTTCGGCGGCCTACCTATGCTGCTCAAGGCAATTCCACCAAACTCTTGATGCTAACACCTCGGGCAAGGGCGCCGCGACAAAACCGGCGCGCCGCGGCGCGCCTTTTCACCGCACATGCATAGTGTGCGCGGCGTCTGGCGGGGCTGTCTGTGACGGAATGCACAGTTGCGGTGAGGAATCGGGACATGTTGATAACGATGCGGATGCGGAGCCGTCGCAAGCATTTGCAGGCCCCAGCGGCAGTGTGGTATTCCGATAACAGAATGCAGGTGTTGAAGGCGGCATGAGACGACGTTCAAGACGCGCCCCCAATCTGTCGGAATCCACAGGCAAGATCGGCCAGGAAATTCCATCGAACCAGCCACGACCGCTGGTGCCGTTGTATCCGGATGATGCCCCGGCCACCCGGCCGCGCGCGCAGCAGGAACCGGCGCAGGCCCAAGCCTCAGGCTGAGCGCGCGCCGCGACCGGCAGCGCACGCCCCGGCCGCAAGCCGATGGGACGAGCCGGCAGGGTCCGGCCGGCTTGAGGTGGAAACGCAGCCCGATCTGCCCTCTGCGCCACCGCCCGGAAGCGCAGGCTGCCGACCGCTCGCCGCAGGCTCCCAAGGGCTTTGTGGTGCTGGCCATTGGACTGCCCGGATCCGGCAAGACCACGTGGTTCCGCCGCCGCGGCGTCACGCCGCTGTCAGCGATCTGCTGCGCAACATTCTCTTTGACGATGTGGAAGAACAGCGCTACCAGGGACTGGTCTTCTCCACGCTGCGCTCGCTGCTGCGGGCGCGGCTGATTGCGCGCATGCCGTGGAACTATGTGGACGCGACGAACCTGTCGGTGCACGAGCGGCGGCAGTGGATCAAGATGGCAAAGAGCTTTGGCTACGAGGTGCAGGCGGTGTTCTTCGACGTGCCGCTGGAGGTGTGCCTGGACCGCAACCGGCAGCGCGACCGTTCCGTGAGCGAAGAGGTGATGCGCCGCATGGCCGAGAAGCTGAAGCCGCCGGTGTTTGAAGAGGGCTTTGCCAAGATCACCGCGGTGCGGGTGAAGAGCGCGGGCTAGGCTGGGCAAGCCTCTCAGGTTATAGCTAATTTATCCAAATTAGCTATAATGGCTAATATCGAGAGGTGATTCCGCCATGATTACCAAGACCTCAGCCGAGGCGCAGAACCAGTTTGGAAAGCTTTTGGATACGGTGCAGCGGGAGCCTGTGGCGATCACGCGGCATGGGCGGCCTGCCGCGTATGTGATCTCTCCACGGGATATGGAAGATTTTGAGGCGATGCGGGAGTTGAAACGAAAGAAGGCCGCCTCCGAAATCAGGGCCTGGAGCGAGCGTGCACGAAAGCAGACGAAGCCAGCGGCATTGGAGTTGACGGACGAAGACATTGTCCGCATGGTGCATGAGTTGCGGTGACCCAGCGAGTTGTGATCGATACCAGCACGCTGGTAGGTGCGGTTCTTCGAGGCGATTCCATTCCACACAGGGCATGGATCGCAGCTCAAAAATCGTTTGAGATCCTCGTGAGTCCCGCCACCTTTGAAGAGATTCGATCAGTGCTTCATCGCGAGCGGCTAAGTCGTTTCCTTGATCCGACGATTCGGGATGAGTTCCTCGAAATCTATCGGGAGGTTGCACTTTGGACGGAAGTCGAGGATTCCGATGTGCAGTCGGTTACGCCGCCCTGCCGCGACCCTAAGGACAATCTATTCCTTGCATTGGCGAGAATAGGCGGCGCGGCAATGATGATCAGCAGTGATCGGGATTTACTTGTGCTTCATCCCTGGCGCGGGATTCCGATTGTGACGCCTGCGCAATTTATCGAGCAGTTCAACGAGAAACAAGCCAACGAATAGAGGAAGTTTTCGATGAGCACATCTCCAACGCAAACACCTTACGTTGAGCCGTGGCTACGCGGCACGTACCCCGATGTGCCAGCCGTGGGCCGCGCCGTGCTGCATGCGCTCGATCTGGCGCAGGACGACATTACGAAGTGGACCGAGGGGCTGACGGATGCTGAGGCGCATGCGCGGCCGCTGGGTCTGCCTGCGGTTTCATTTCATCTCAAGCACATCGCGCGGTCGGTGGATCGCATTCTGACCTACGCCGAGGGCGGGCAGCTGACGGCCGAGCAGTTGACCGCGCTCAAGGCCGAGCAGGGTGGGGAAGAGGCGTTGGCCGAGTTGCTGGGCGAGGTCGAGGCTTCGTTTGCGAATGCCGCAGAGCGCGTGCGCAACCTGGCGACGGCGGACTTCAATCTCTTTCGCGGGGTGGGGCGCAAGCAGTTGCCGACTTCGATTGGCGGCGCGCTGATCCATGTGGCCGACCACACGCAGCGGCATGTGGGCCAGGTGGTGACCACGGCGAAGGTGCTGAAGGCGCTGCGCGGCTGACGGTACAGACACACAACGAAAAGCCCTCCGGTGATTGCGGAGGGCTTTTGGCTTTCAGACAGCACAAAGATCAGGCGACGGGCTTGGTTTCGTCGACGTTATCGAGGATGTGGCCCATCTTTTCGACCTTGGTCCTGAGGTAGCCGGCGAAGGTTTCCTGCGGCACAACTTCGGCAGAGACGCGCTCGGTGACGGTGATGCCGGCGGACTCGAGCGCGGCGACCTTCTCCGGGTTGTTGGTGATGAGGCGGACCTGCGAGACGCCGAGCAGCTTGAGGACTTCGGCGGGCAGCTCGTAGGCGCGGCAGTCGGCGGCGTAGCCCAGCTCTTCGTTGGCTTCCACGGTGTCGAGCCCCTGATCCTGCAACTCGTAGGCTTTGAGCTTGGCCATCAGGCCGATGCCGCGGCCCTCCTGCTGCTCATAGAGCAGGATGCCCGCGCCCTCGGCGGCGATTTTGCGCAGCGCAAGCTCAAGCTGCAGGCGGCAATCGCAGCGCAGCGAGCCAAAAACATCTCCGGTGAGGCATTGCGAGTGGATGCGGACCAGCGGCGGCGTGGAATGAATGTCGCCCATGACGAGCGCGACCAGGCCCTCGACTTTCTTGCCGGCCTGCGCGCCGTGCTCGCAGCAGGGACGCGGCGCGGGAAGCACGCCTTCAAAGCCGAAAATGCGGAAGTCGCCCCAGCGCGTGGGGAACTCCGCCTCGGCCATCTTCGTTACGCTTTCAAAACCCATACATTCATTCTACTTTGCGGGGATTTGGGTGCCGCGACCGATGTGGCACGCGACCTTTATTAGATGGTTGAGTGAGCCGCACGATACATTGGTGGGGTGACGGACAAGCTCATCCTGATCAACCTGCTGGTGAAGCTGGGGGTTGCGGCCTCGGTGGCCAGCGTGCTGGCGCGCGCCAGCACGTTCCGGCGGCTGTTTTTTGCCGAGCACCGCAGGCCGCGGCAGACGCTGGCCCTGCTGGCGTTTTTTCTGGTGCCGCTCACGCTGGGCGTGTGGATCCGGACCGCGGTGCCGAATTTTCTGGCGGCCGACATTTCCTTTGAGGCCGTGATTCTGCTGGGGCTGCTGGTGGGGCCGGGCTGGGCGATGCTCGGCGGCATGGTGCTGGCTGCGCCGGCAGTCCACCATGGCGAGTACCTGGCGCTGCCGTTTAACGCTGCGGTGGGGCTGCTGGCGGGCGCGCTGGGCGGGTTCCTGGAGCCGGAGGAGATCTGGTCGTTCACGCCGTTCATCGATCTGAGCCTCTATCGCTGGGTCAAGCGCATCTTGCGGCGGCCGCGCGTGGACCGGCAGTTCCTGATGCTGTTCCTGATTGTGGCCGCGGAGGCCAGCCGCACCTGGCTGGCGCACGCGTTTCCGCACAAGCTGTTCGCGCTGGTGGCCTCGCAGTGGTGGCTGCAGGTGCTGGTGTGGTTCACCGCGCCCATCGTGGTGGGCATTGCGCTCAAGGTGTGGAACGCGCTGCGCATCGAGATGAAGCTTGGAAGAGCAGAAGCGGCTGGTGCTGGAGGCGCGGCTCGATGCGCTGCAGCGGCAGATCAATCCGCACTTTCTGTTCAACACGCTGAACTCGATCGCGTCGCTGGTGCGCACCAAGCCCGAGCTGGCGCGGGAGATGACGGTGAAGCTTGCCAACATTCTGCGCGCGTTGTTGAAGGACCACGACACGTATGTTCCGCTGCAGCGACGAGCTGAGTTTTACCGACGATTATCTCGACATTGAAGTGGTGCGGTTTGGCGCGGACAAGCTGCGCGTGGAAAAAGACATCGATCCGCGCACGCTGACCATTCCCGTGCCCAGCATTCTGCTGCAGCCGCTGATTGAGAACTCGATCAAGCATGGACTGGAGCCGCGCATGCACGGCGGCACGGTGACACTGCGCAGCCGGCTCGAAGGCGACCGTGTGCTGATCGAGGTGGCCGATGACGGCGTGGGCATGGGCCCGCGGCCGCAGTCGGCGCTGCGCCGCGATGGCGCGGGCATTGGCATGAAGAACGTGCAGGAGCGGCTGGAAGTGCTCTACGGCAATCAGGCGCGAGTTCAAAGTGGTGAGCAGCCCGGGGCGGGGCACGCTGGTCTCGATCGAGATTCCGGCGAAGCCTGCCTTAGCGCCGGGCGTCGAGCGCGAGCACCGCGTAGCCGGTGGCTGCGTCACTCATGAATTTGCCCACATTCGATTCCGGATCGCGGTTCTTGTTGAGCGACCAGGCCGGCCACGCGCCGGTGGTCTTGTCCTGATGGGCCTCAAGCCATGCGCGGCCGCGCGCAACGTGCGCGTTGTGGATGCCGTTTTCTTCAAGCGCCAGCGTGACAATGCCGGTGGCGAAGCCGTCGGGCTTTGTTTCCAGCGGCGTCTTGTCGCGGCGTTGCCATGTCGCCGAGAGTCGGCAAGGCTCCAGCCGCCGTCGTCGCGCTGCAGGGTCGCGAGCTGGGCGAGAAGGGCCTTGCGCTGTTGCTTCGCAAGCAGGCCATGGATGCGTGCCGAGGCGCGTAGGGTGACGATCTTGTTCAGCAGTGGCTGGGCGTCGTAGTGGCTGCGCAGAAAGTCTTCGAGCGAGAACGAGGTGCTGGGTGGCGGCTGCGATCGTTCCGGTAGTGATCCGGCGCGGTAGCCACGGTGAGCGCCAACTGCGCGGCCCAGTAGTATTGCGACTCCTTCGACTCCCAAGGCGCGTAGTCGAAGTTCTGCCACACCCATGCACCCGCATCCGGGCCGGTGGCCGATTGCAGCGCCCAGGCGTGGTCGAAGGCGAGGCGGGTGGTGTCGCTCAGGTGGCCGGTGGGCGCGTCGTAGCTGGTGAGAATGACCGCATTGAGCACCGACTCGGCGTTGCGCGACTCAATCTCTTTGCCCTTGCCGTAGATGGCGTCGCTGTAGAAGGGAAGCATCTCGTTCCACTGGTGGACGCGCTTCTGAATGCTGGCGATCATGGCCTGCTCGGCGGCTGGCTGGGCATCGGCAAGGTCGCGGTGCAACGCGGGCCGCGCCAGCGCGAAGGGCGCCTGCGTGTGGCAGGAGATGCAGTAGGTGCCGTGATCCTTGTGCGCGCGGTCCCAGGATTGCCACCAGACCTCGCGGCTGTCGAGATAGCGTGCTGCTGCGGCGCGGTCCCAGGTGGCCGTGTCTGCTGCCGGCGCAGTCTTGTCCGCAGCCCGCGCCTGTGGCACCAGACAGCACCCGGCCAGCAGTGCAGCAGCCCATCCCACGCGGCAAAGGAAGACAGTGTGGGTCGTCAACGTGCCACCTCCAGAGAAAAATCTATGCCAACTGCGGGAATGGAACCAGCATACGGCTCCTGAACCGCCGCCGCATCTGCTGATTTGCCCGTTGCCGTTTCTGCAAGCAATGGCCTGTCTGAAAATGACGGCTATTTCGATCCGAGCAGGATCGGCTCCGTCTCCAGCAGCTTGAGGGACCGCACCATGCCCTGCGTCGCAGCCTTGTATTTCCGGAAATGTGGCGACTGAAGATGAGACTCGTATGCCGCCTGATTCGCATACATCTCAAACAGCCTGATTTGCTCGGGTTGGTCCTTGACGGACACTGCATAAAGTTTCAGGACGCCCGGCTCCAGCCGGATCGAAGCGGCAATCTCTTCGCGCAAAGCCGCCTTGTACTGGTCAATCTGTGTGGGGTCGATCTCGAGCTCTGCCAGCCGCACCACGCGATCCTGATTGCCGGCGCGGCCTGCCCAGGCGGACGCTGCGAAGACCGCGGCAAGAGAAAGAGCGCCAAGGAACGCTGCCTGCTTTGAGGTCATGGCAGTCATTCTCTCACGCAGTCGATACTGCGCTGATCCCCCGTTGTGCGATGCACAGGCATGCGCGGTATGCTCAAAGGATGGTGCGGTTCACGGTGCTGGCGTCGGGGTCCAAGGGCAACTGCACAGTTGTCACCGGCGGCCAGACGCGCATTCTGGTGGACGCGGGACTCAGCTGCCGCGAGATCTTCCGGCGCATGAAGCTGGCGGGCGAAGACCCGGCCGAGCTGGACGCGATCCTCATCACCCACGAGCACCAGGACCACATCAACGGCCTTGCCGTCACGGCGCGCAAGCTGGGGATTCCGGTGTACTTTACCGAGGGCACGCATCGCGCCTGGATGCGCTGGCTGACGCCCCGCAAACAGATGAGCTACGCGCAGTGGCTGGAACAATGCGAACAGCAGGCCGCGGCGCGCCAGGCTGAGGCCGAGGCCACTGAGGGCGAGCCGGATGAGGTGGAGATGACCGCCGAGGAGGCGAGACGGAACCCTTGCCGCGGCCGGGGCTGACGATTCCGGCGTCTGAGGTTCCGCGCCAAAGACCCCACCTGGCTGCCGGCGGTTGAATACTTTGAGGCCGGGCAACCGTTTGCCATCGGCGACATTGCCGTCAGCCCGTTCACCATTCCCCACGACGCAGCCGACCCGGTGGGGTTTGTCTTTCAGGCCGAGGGTGTACGGCTGGCGGTGGCCACCGATCTGGGCTACATGCCGCCCAACGTGAAGGCACAGCTTAAAAAGCTGGATCTGCTGCTTTTAGAGTCCAACCACGATCTCGAAATGCTGAAGGACGGGCCGTATCCGTGGTCGGTGAAGCAGCGAGTGCTGTCGCGGGTGGGGCATCTTTCCAACGATGCGGCAGCCACTTTCCTGGAAGAGGAATACGACGGCCAGGCCACCTACGTGCTGCTGGGGCATCTCTCTGAAAGCAATAATCTTCCTGAGCTGGCGCGAGTGACGGCCGAGCGCGCGCTAAGCTGCCACGCCAGCCTACTCGCTAACCGGCTGTTACTGGCTGAGCAACACGAGCCGTTATCACCCATCTGTTTTTAGGTGACTTCGATTACAATAGTTACAACAGGGTCACTCTGTACCGGGCCTGGCTGGCCGGACCGGGGCGAATCAAGGGTGGGAATCTGCAACTTGAGTCTCAGGGCGGCATCCAACCTGCAAGCGCGCTCACAAGGCCATCCGCAATGGACCCTTCGAGATGCGTTTCAACGCAGCAATTGCGCTGACCTTCACCTGCAAAGTGAGTCTATCGATTATGGCGAAAAGACAATGCAATGACCGGGTCGTAGGCGCCATTCTGGCAAGCTGGCGTTATGACATTTCGGGGATTTCGCCAGAGATGCGCAAGGACTACGAGTCCCATCTGGCCGAGTGCGCCTACTGCAGTGCACGGCAGCGATTCCACCGCGGGCTGGATGTGTCGCTGGTGGTGCTGACTTCGCTTTCCGTCTTTTTCTCGGTCTTCGCGCTGGCCGTCATCAAGCACATCAAGCCGCTGGAGCACGTCGCCTTCAATATTCTGGGCCTGGACATCTCCGACATGTACCACATGCTTGTCTCTGCCGCGATTGCCGGTGTGGTCTTCTCGGTCACGGCGTTTGCGCTGGTGCTGATGGCGACTCCCGCACCGACCTACCTCGGTGGCATCGCAGCCGAGCAGGCCAAGGTGCTCGAAGAGCGTCTACCTGCGGCGATCCGCTCCTTCCGCTCGCGCTAAACATTTCTCCATGCAAGTACAAAGGCCTCCTGGTTGGGAGGCCTTTTGTATTTCTGCATCATGCTGTTCGCTACTTTGCGATGGGCACACGCAGGTCGCCGCCGGTCATTTCTTTTGGCAGGCCGAGCTTGAGCAGGTTCAGCAGCGTGGGAGAAATATCGCGCAGGGAGCCGTCGGTGCGCAGGCGGTAGTGCGGTGCGTCTTCGCTCACGTAGATCATGGGCACGGGGTTGGTGGTATGCGCGGTGTGCGGGCCGCCGGTCACGGGGTCCACCATGAGCTCGGCGTTGCCGTGATCGGCGGTGATGAGCCAGCTTCCGTTGCGCTCCTTGATGGCTTTGTAGATGCGGCCGAGCTGCGCGTCAATGGCCTCGCAGGCCTTGATGGTGGGCTCCAGCTGACCGGAGTGGCCGACCATGTCCGCATTGGCGAAGTTGGCGACCACGAGGTCGAAGGCCGTGTCGTTGATGGCCTTGACGATGGTGTCGCCGATGGCCTCGGCCTTCATCTCCGGCGCGAGATCGTACGTCGCGACCTTGAGTGAGGGAATCAGCGTGCGTTCCTCGCCGGGGAAGGGCACTTCGATGCCGCCGTTGAAGAAGTAGGTGACGTGTGCGAACTTTTCCGTCTCCGCCACGCGCAGGTTGCGCAGTTGGTGCGCGGAGAGAATGTTGGCGAGGATGTTATCCATCGACTCGGGCAGGATGACCAGCGGCAGCTCGTAGAGCTTGTCGTACTGGGTCATGCAGACGTAGTGGAGGTTTTTCGGAATCTCGGAGCGGGGGATCTGTCTCATCGAGACTCTCCCAGCCTTCGAGGTCGCGGCCGCCCTTTTTGTTCAGGCCGCTTTCGCGGGCGAGGACGCGGGTGATCTGGCGGGCGCGGTCGGCGCGGAAGTTGAAGTTGATGCAGACATCCTCGTCGCGAATCTGGGCGACGGGCTTGCCCGCGGCATCGACAACGACGAAGGGAATCAGGAACTCGTCGGTGATTTTGTTGTTGTAGTTTTCCTTGATGCGCGCGACGGGATCGGCGTACGCGCCGCCCTCGGCCTTGCCGGTGACCATGGCGTCAAACGCTTTGCGCTCGCGCTCCCAGCGCTTGTCGCGGTCCATGGCGTAGTAGCGGCCGCTGATGGAGGCGACTTTGCCCACGCCGTACTCGCGCATCTTCTGTTCGAGCTTCGCGATGTAGCCCGCGCCGGAGGTGGGGCCGGTGTCGCGGCCGTCCATGAAGGCGTGCACGAAGACGCGATCGAGGCCGTACTCGCGCGCGGTGCGCAGCAGGGCATAGAGATGCTCCTGGTGCGAGTGCACACCGCCGTCGGAGACAAGGCCGAAGAGATGGAGCTGGCGGCCGCCTTCGCGGGCGCGCTGCATGGCCTGCACAATGGCGGGGTTCTTCTGGAACTCGCCGGCGGCGATCAGCGCGTCGATGCGGGTGATGTCCATCTGCACAATGCGGCCTGCGCCGATGTTGAGGTGGCCGACTTCGCTGTTGCCCATCTGCCCGTCGGGCAGGCCGACGAAGTGCTCGGAGGCGCGGATGAGCGTGTTGGGAAACTCGCGCAGCAGCTTGTCGTAGGTGGGCTTTCGGGCCAGGGCGATGGCGTTGTTGGCAGTTTCAGCGCGGTAGCCCCATCCGTCAAGGATGGTGAGAACGAGAGGATGCTTGGACACGACGCGAATACTCCTGGATCGATCGAAGTTACAGCCTCAGGATAAATGCCGGGAGCGATGGAGCGCGTGTCGAGGCTCACAACCGGAAGGATCAACGTTTGAGGCGAAGTAAAAAGCCCCCTCCCGACCAGCGGGAGGGGGCACAAACACTGCGTGGCGCGCAAAGCGCGCGTCTGCCGCATGCAATGCCTAGTCGTTATAGTTGATGCTCTCGATGCCGAGGAACGTCGCGCCTGCGCCGAGCTCTTCTTCGATGCGGAGGAGCTGGTTGTATTTGGCGATGCGGTCGGTGCGGCTGACGGAGCCGGTCTTGATCTGGCCTACGCCCGTGGCTACCGCGAGGTCGGCGATGAAGGTGTCTTCCGACTCGCCGGAGCGGTGCGACATGACCGAGGTGTAGCCGTAGCGGCGGCCGAGCTCGATGGCGTCGAGGGTCTCGGTCACGGTGCCGATCTGGTTGACCTTGATCAGGATCGAATTGCCGACGCCTTCTTCGATGCCGCGCTGCAGGCGCTTGGTGTTGGTGACAAAGAGGTCGTCGCCGACGAGCTGAATCTTGCGCGCCGAGCTTGTCGGTGAGGACTTTCCAGCCGTCCCAGTCGTCCTCGGCCAGGCCGTCTTCGAGCGAGACGATGGGATACTGCCGGACCCAGTCGGCGTAGAAGTCGACCATCTGCTCGCTGGAGAGCTCGCGCTTGTCGCCCTTCTTGAAGACGTACTTCTTCTTGTCCTTGTCGTAGAACTCGCTGGATGCGGGATCGAGAGCGATGGCAATCTGCTCGCCGGGCTTGTAGCCGGCCAGCGTCGATGGCCTCGAGGATGAGATCGATGGCTTCAGCGTTGGATTTGAGCGAAGGAGCGAATCCGCCCTCGTCGCCCACGGCGGTGTTGTAGCCCTTTTTCTTGAGCACGCCCTTGAGGGTGTGGAAGGTCTCCGCGGACCAGCGCAGCGCCTCGGAGAAGCGGTCAGCGCCGACGGGCATGATCATGAACTCCTGGAAGTCGACGTTGGAGTCGGCATGCGCGCCGCCGTTGAGCACGTTGAGCATGGGCGTGGGCAGAATGTTGGCGTTCACGCCGCCCAGATAGCGATAGAGCGGCACTTCAAGCGTCTGCGCCACGGCGCGCGTGGCCGACATGGAAACGGCGAGGATGGCGTTGGCGCCGAGCTTGCTCTTGTTGGGCGTGCCGTCGAGGGCGATCATGGTCTGATCGATGAGCCGCTGATTGGAGGCGTCCATGCCTTCGAGTTCGGGAGCGATAACGGTCTCCACGTTGGCCACGGCCTGCAGCACGCCCTTGCCCAGATAGTGGCTCTTGTCGCCGTCGCGCAGCTCCACGGCCTCGTGCTCGCCGGTGGAAGCGCCCGAAGGCACAATGGCGCGGCCCAGCGCGCCGCTCTCAAGAATTACGTCCGCTTCCACAGTAGGATTGCCGCGCGAGTCAAGCACTTCGCGCGCGCGAATGGCAACAATCTCAGTCATATCAGTCCTCGCAATGCGGTGATACAGCCGTTCGTTCAGTTTGGGACGGCGATCGACGCGGACTGCGCCGCCGGAAGTGCTTCGGATCATTTCAATGAAGCCAGACACGATGCGAACATCCTTTCCGTCCAGAGGGGCGGCGGTTCACGGAGCACTCGATCCCGAGCCGCGACCTTCAGCGCCTGCGCCGATCGCAGAGGCTGGCCGCATATCGTATTCCAAACGGGATAGAGGTGCTTCAGGAAGCGCCGAAAAACGCAGGTGTTCCGTAGGGATTCTAACAAACCAGGCTGCGCGCTCCGGTGTGGCGGCGATCACGCGCGCTTGAACGAGAATCTGCGGCTCGATTCGGGACATTGGGTTGTCTGAGTTGATTCTTGGCTGTGCAGGCACGCGCAACCGTCGTTGCCGCAGCGGGTGCTGCAAACGCCGGTAGCATCAAACTAGAGCGAAATGTGCCTGTTGTGCTGTCGCAGGCGCTCGCACAAGAACTTTTCGCCGCCGGCGGGGTCTATACAGAGTGAGCCTTGCCCGCGAGAGGAGACACGGATGAACCGGCCGCTATTAGCATTTGCATTTTTCGCAGTCGCCACTGCAGCCTTGGCAGCGCAACAGGGAAGCCAGTCCAGCCCGTACTCGGGAGTTTCAAATCCGCCGCCGGACGACACCATTGTGACCGACGCGCCCCAGCAGCCTGCGCCTCCGGCCAAGCCGCCCGCCGGGCAACCTGCCGCAACGCAGCCCGCGCAGCAGAGCTATGTGGCCCCCGCAGCAATGCCGGCGCGGCCCGTACAGGATGCGGCGATGACGGGCACGGACGATGGCATTGTGGAGACGGCTCCGCAGGCTCCGAGCAACACCATGCCTTCGCTTGCCGATCGTGCCTATGCCGAAGACCCCGATGGCGACATCGTGCATCCCGCGCCGCTGGGTCCGGGCGAACTGCGCGAAGGCACCGCGATTCGTGTACGTCTGATGACTGAGCTGTCGAGCTCGCTTTCCCAGCAGGGGGAGCCATTCCACGCGCGCGTGGCTTCTGACGTGCTGGGAGACGGCGATGTGGTGATTCCTGCGGGCTCTGAGATCTCCGGGCGCGTGGTGGATGTATCGACCGGTCACTTTGGCGGGCATGGCACCCTGATGCTGAAGCCGGAGACGGTGACGCTGCCGAGCGGCGAAAGTTTTAACCTGCACGCCATGGTGGTGAGCGCGCCGGGCACACGCACACAAGTGGGCGCGGAAGGCGTGATCGCGCCGAGTTCCCGCAAGAAGCGAGATGCCATTGAATACGGCGGCGCAGTAGGCGCGGGCGTGGTGGCAGGCGCGTACCTGGGCGGCCCTGTGGGCGCGCTGGCAGGCGGCGCGGTGGGCGCGGCAGTGGTTACAACGCACCTGCTGGTGAGCCATCCGCAGGCGCACCTGGAAGACGGCGACGTGCTGATCCTGACCCTGACCGAACGGATGCACCTGGTGCCGGCGAGCACGCGCGGCGAGTAGCACGGCTGAGTTGGCAAGGCGAGGGGCGCTGCGGCGTCCCTTTGCTTTTGCCTGCTACACTCCCTCTTGCGCCGCGGAGGCGATGGGATGAGCGAAATCAAGACAGTCGGGGTAGTGGGCGCGGGCACCATGGGCTCGGGCATTGCGCATGTGTTTGCGCGGGCCGGCTTCCGCGTGCTGCTGTGCGATGTGGAGCGGCGCTTTCTCGACCGCGCGCTGGGGTCGATCCGGACGAATCTGGGCCGCGAGGCGGCCAAGGGCAAGCTGGCCGAGGCCGAGATTGAGCCGGTGCTGGCGCGGATCGTGCCGGTGACGGATCGCGCGGCGCTGGCCGACGCACAGATTGCTGTGGAGGCTGCGCCGGAGCGGATGGAGCTGAAGGCGGAGATTTTTCGCGCGCTCGATGCGATCTTGCCCGCAGGCGCGATTCTCGCGTCGAATACGTCATCGATTTCGATCACGAAGCTGGCGGCTTTGACCAGGCGGCCGGCAGCAGGTGATCGGAATGCACTTCTTCAACCCCGTGCCGGTGATGGCGCTGGTGGAAGTGGTGCGCGGGCTCCAGACGAGCGATGCCACGTTCGCAGTGGTGCGCGATCTTGCGATGAAGCTGGGCAAGACGCCGGTTGAGGTGAACGATGCGCCGGGGTTCGTTTCCAATCGCGTGCTGATGCCGCTGATCAATGAGGCGGCTTTTGCGGTGATGGAGGGCGTGGCTACGCCGGAGGCCATTGACCAGGTCTTCAAGCTGGGCATGGCGCATCCCATGGGCCCGCTCACGCTGGCTGACTTCATCGGCCTCGACGTCTGCGTGGATATTCTGCGCGTGCTGCAGGAGGGTTTCGGCGATCCGAAGTACCGCCCCTGCCCGCTGCTGGTGCGCATGGTGGATGCCGGCTGGCTGGGACGAAAATCGGGGCGGGGATTCTTCCCGTACAACAGGTCGTAGGGAACCAGCGATTCTTTCCACGCGTATCTAACCTCCAGACGCAGCCGCCGTGCGTCGAACAGCCATGCAATCCTTTCGCGATACCCTCGGGCAGGTCTTCCGCGCCATTGGCGCGAACAAGCTGCGCAGCATCCTGACCATGTTCGGCATCGCGTGGGGCGTGGGCTCACTGCTGGTGCTGGTGGGGCTGGGCGAGGGGTTCCGCTCCGGCCAGCGGCGCAACCTGTCGAAGCTGGGCAACGACCTGGTGATGATGTGGAACGGGACGATTCCCGCCGTGGCCAACCAGCACACCGGCATGCGGCCCTACCAGCTCACCATGGGCGACTATGCGGCGGTGGGGGCTCTGCCTGAGGTGCGCGCTGCCACGGTGGAGCTGCGCCGCTCCGATCTCTACGAAGTGAGCCAGTGGAGCAACACCTCAAGCAACGTGATGGGCGTAACGCCGAACTATACGGTAGTGCGTTACATCCCCATGGACTCCGGGCGCTTTCTCGACGACGCCGACCTGGCCAATCGCCGCCGCGTGGTGGTGCTGGGCGCAAAGGCGGCGACGCTGCTCTTCAACGGCCGCCCGACGGTGGGCGAGGCCATCACCATCAACGGCACAGAGTTTACGGTCGTCGGCGTGGTGCAGAAGATCGCGCGCGGCAACAACGACTTCGACGACCAGAAAGTCTACGTCCCCGTCACGACGATGCAGGAGCTGTTCCCGCTCAAGGGCGACAACATTCCGCTGGACGCGCTGAGCTCGATCCAGTATCAGCCGACCGTCCACGGCGACGCGACGGCAGCGATGGCGGCGGTGCATCGCGTCATCGCGGAGCGGCACGGATTTGACGCTTCGATGAAAGATGCCTTCGACGACTGGGACACGATTCAAGAGATGAAGATGATCGGCGCCATCTTCACCGCGATGGATGTGTTTCTGGGCGGCGTGGGCATTGTGACGCTCGGCTTGGGCGCGGTGGGCATCGTCAACATCATGCTGGTGTCGGTCACCGAGCGCACGCGGGAGATTGGCCTGCTGATGGCGCTGGGCGCGACCAAGCGCAGCATTTTGTCGCAGTTCTTCTGGGAAGGGCTTCTGCTGACCGGCTTGAGCGGCCTCGTGGGCATCGCGCTCTCGGCTGGATTTATGGGCATGCTGCAGCTGCTGCTGACCGACAAGATGCCGGGCTGGGACCCGCCGCGCCTGGTGCCGTGGTCGGCGGCGGTCGCGATGGGTTCGCTGGTGCTCTGCGGCGTGGCGGCAGGCTTGTATCCTGCCAGCAAGGCTGCGGCGCTGGACCCGATTGAGGCACTACGCAGGGAGTGAGAAGGCAGCTACTGGCCGCTAGCTACTAGCTGATAGCTTGTTCGTGCTGGGTCGAGCGTGATGGCGATGAAGTTGAGAACGTGCACAGCAGAATTTTGCCTCTGGTGGCTAGAAGCTAGAGGCTAGGAGCTAAAAAGCCGATGTTCAGAGACATCTGGGGCCAGGCGTGGGAAGCGATGGTCTACAACCGGCGGCGCACGGCCATCACCATGGTCGGCATGGCGTGGGGCATTGCCACGGTGGTGCTGCTGCTGGCCTATGGCGCGGGGTTCAGTCACGCCATCCAGGCCATCTTTGCCCAGTGGGGCACCAACGTGATCGGAACCTTCCCCGGCCGGACCAGCGAGCAGGCGGGCGGCGCGAAGTCCGGCTCCGAGGTGCGCTTTACCGTGGACGACGTGGACCGCATTGCCAACGCGGTGCCGGGAGTGATCCACATTACGCCGCAGGTGCAGAAGGACGTGACCGTGCAGGACGACCTGCACACTTATACCTGGACCGTGAACGGCGTGCTGCCCGTCTTTCAGGACATCTGGAAGCTGGATACGGATCAGGGACGGTTCTTCAACGGAGAAGAAGAAGAGCAGCGCGCGCATGTGTGCGTCATCGGGTCAGAGTCGAAGACCAAGCTCTTCTCCGGCGGATGGGCGCTGGGCCAGACCATCCGGCTCAACGGCGTGCTGTTCACAATCGTCGGCGTGCTGGCGCCAAAGATGCAGGAGGGCGGCGAGCAGAACGACCGCAACCGGCAGATCTACATCCCGTTCAGCACCATGAGCGACATCAAGGACACCAAGTATCTTGACGGTATCTGGTTCAACTATCAGGGCAACTACCTGCTGGCTGAGAAGCAGATGCGTGAGGCGCTGGCGGCGGCGCACAACTTCCGCCCTTCCGATCACAACGCGATTTATGTGGCCAACCTGCTGACCCAATTGCACCAATTCACCATTTTGTCGGTTGCGCTGCAGGTGCTGCTCTCGCTGGTGGGGGCGCTCACGCTGGGCATTGCCGGCATTGGCCTGATGAACATCATGCTGGTGGCAGTGCAGCAGCGCACCCGCGAGATCGGCGTGGAGAAGGCGCTGGGCGCGCAGAAGCGGCATATCCTGCTGCAGTTTCTGGCCGAGGCATTCGTCATCACAGGAGTGGGCGGCATGGGCGGCATCGCGCTGGCCTATCTGGTGTCGGTGCTGGTGGGGCGCATTCCGTTTTACAGCTCGATGGCACTGCATGCCGAAGCCGCGGATATTTATCTGCGCATTTCTCCGCTGTCGATTATGGTGGCGACGGTGATTCTGGCCGTCACCGGCCTCGTGAGCGGAATGATTCCCGCCATGCGCGCGGCGAATCTCGATCCCATCGAGGCGCTGCGCTACGAGTGAGGCGGAAGGCAGCACACAAATTGCCAGGCCGCCCGCTTGGGGGCGGGCAGCTCACCGAGCACGAGGAGGCCCAGGGTGAGGGCGTGTGCGTTATTTGTGAGCCGGGAGTTGATCGTTGCTGCCGGCGTAGTCGCCGCGCTCGGCAAGGGAGAGCCCGTATTCGGCATTGCCGAAGGCGGCAAGCAGGTAGGCCGCGCCACGGCACGCGAGGCGCCAAAGGGCCACACTTCCGGCGATGATAGCGAAGGCGATCCAGGTGACCTCTGCGCCGGTGGGGTGGGAGAGCGACATGGGAGTTTCTCCTTGGCCGCGGGGAACGGCTCTAAGGGTTGGAGAGACTCTGGAAGGATGGGGTTGCCTTGCGGGGGCGATATTGATGCGTTTGCGCTTCTATGCCGGCTAAATCGGGGCCTTTGCGTCCACCACGGGAACGCCGGGCGGCGGCGCGAAGTGAAAAGCGCTGTCGGGCGTGGGCGCGTTGGGCTGCTCGTTCGAGAAGAGAAAGCGCGTGATGGCGCCGTCCTGCTCCTCGATTTCGAGAGCGGTGATGACTCCGGTCGCGGTGACAGCGAGCTTTACATCGCGCACGCGGTCCTGCTGGCCTTTGGGCTGGCCGGTCAGCAGGTAGTCGCCATGAGCGCCGGGCGCGAGCGTGAGGCCGGTCAACTCCTTTTCGAGCTTGGTGTGGCCAAGCAGAAAACTGAGCGGCGAGCGCAGATCGTCGAGCTGCTTGGCGGGGATGCGCTGCACCTGGGCGGCTCCGGGCGTATAGGAGAAGGCATATTTGCCGTCGAGAAGAAAGAGCTTGCCGGCGGGCGTGTTGTAGTCCCAGCGCATGCGGCCGGGCTTCTCCAGCAGCAGGGTGCCGCTCTCGGTGCGGTCCACGCCGAGGCCTTCGTAAGTCTCCGTAAATCCCGCGCGCAGGGAGTGCAGCTTGTTGTAGTGGTCGTCGACGCGCTGCGCCATCTGGTGCACGTCAGGCGCGGACTGCGCCGCCGCCGCAAGGGACGCGGCGAGGGAGAAAGCAAGAGCAGTGGAAGCGAGCGCGAGGCTGCCGCGCCGGATCGAAGTGAATGCGCTCATTGCACGCTTTGGGTGCAGTTGGTGCCGCCCGCGGGGTCGGCCTTCATGGCGCCGCCGGAGTCGAGGCAGAAGCCGCGGTCGCCGGACTTGCCCGGCGTGGCAGGAACAGCGGTGAGCGTATAGCTTGTGATGCGCTCGCTGTTGTTGGCCGTGGACTTGGTGCAGTTGGTGATGTTGAAGATGTAGCCGGACTTGATGCCCGTGGCTAGCTCGCCGTTGATGTCGCCTGCGGCGGTTGGCGAGGGCGGGCCGGAGCTGGTGTCGCCACCCAGCGCAGCGAGCGTGCAGCTGTAGCCCGAGGTCGGGTAGGTGTCAGCGTACATGCCTTCGGCCTGCTCCAGGGTCTGCAGCGATTTCTGCGCCGAGAGCTCGTTGGCGTGCTTCTTGATCTTGCCCGCGGTGGGGATGGCGATGAGCATCAGGATGAGAATGATGGAGATGACAATCAGCAGTTCCATCAGGGTGAAGCCGTTGGCGCGCCGCGCGCCCGCCTTGCGGCGCTGGCTGCCAGCCCGTACCTCGTTCGAAAGCGTGCCATTCATGGGGATCCTGAGCCTCTGGACAGGGATCAACCTGTGCATCCCATCCGACAAAATGCTACAACGTATGGACGCGGAAGGGAAATAAGACGCTCGAAGACAGGGGTAAGGGGTAAGGGGTCAGGGATCAGGAGTCAGGGGTCAACTACCAGGCTTTCCGAACCCTGAACCCTGACCGCTGACAACTGACAACTGACAACTGCATTCAGCACACCAGGCGCTTGCGGTTGAGCTTGATGCCGTCCAGGCGGCCGAGCAGGGTCACGGCGATGCGTTCGGGGTCAAAGAGCCGCTGTGCCATCGCTTGCACGCCTGCAGCGTCCACCGCGTCGATGCGGGCAATGATCTCGTCGACCGTGAAGAACTGCTGGAAGTACATCTCCTGGCGGGCAAGATTGGCCATGCGCGAGTTCGAGCTTTCGAGGCCCATCAGGATGTTGCCCTTCACCTGGTCCTTGGCGCGGGTCAGCTCTTCGAGGCCGAGAGGCTCGTCCTTGAGCTTGCGCATCTCCAGCAGGATCAGGTCGACGACTTCGAGAGCTTTGCCCGCCGAGGTGCCCGCGAAGACGCAGAGCGTGCCGGTGTCGCGGTAGGGGTTGAGGTCCGTGTAGATGGAGTAGACCATGCCGCGCTCTTCGCGAATGGTCTGGAAGAGCCGCGAGCTCATGCCGCCGCCGAGCACGGTGTTGAGGATCAGCGTGGTGTAGCGGTTCTCGTCGGTAATGGCAGGCGAGGGCACGCCCATGCAGATCTGCACCTGCTCGAGGGCCTTCTTGTTGCGCAGCAGAATGCGCGCGCTGGCCTGCGGAGCCTGCTCTTCCGGCAGTGCAATGCCCGAGGGCAGCGCCGCGAATTTCTCTGAGACCGACGCAACAAACTGGTCGTGATCAAGATTGCCGGCCGCCGAGAAGATCATATTGCTGCCCAGGAAGCGGCCGCCGTGGTAGTCGAAGAGCTTGGTCTGATCGAGCCGGCCCACGGTCGCGGTGGTGCCAAGGATGGGCTTGCCCAGTGGATGATCCTTCCAGAAATTCTGCGTGAAGAGCTCGTGCACGAGAACATCGGGGTTGTCTTCGTCGATCTTGATCTCTTCAAGAATCACGCCGCGCTCGCGCTCAATGTCGTTCGAGGCGAAGGTTGGGTTCAGAACCAGATCGGCAAGAATGTCGAGCGCGATGGGCACATGCTCGCCAAGCGACTTGACGTTGAAGCAGATGGTTTCTTTGCCGGTGAAGGCGTCGAGGTTGCCGCCGATCGAGTCCATCTCGCGGGCGATGAGCTGCGCGGAGCGGGAGCGGGTGCCTTTGAAGACCATGTGCTCGACAAAGTGGGAGATGCCGTTGGTCTCGGCGGGCTCGCAGCGGGAGCCGGACTTGACCCAGACCCCCATGGCGACGGAGCGCAGGTGTTCCATGCGCTCGGTAAGGACAATGAGGCCGTTAGGCAGGACGGTGCGGCGGAGATTGCGTTCAGGATTCATCGATTCGCTTCAGTTCCATTGTAGGGTGTTGCGGGGTTGCGGCGGGTGCTTCCCCGGCCCTGTCTATTCGATGTCTGCGTGCCGGGAAAGACGCGCCAGGCCCAGAAATGCCGGACGAACCAGGTGCGGTGCGTGACAGATCGAAACAATACAACTGACTGAAAATGAAGGAGAAACGGTTGCCGGGGCTGCAAGGGAAGCGGAAATGCTCTATGCTGTGCCCAGCCGTGAGCACGCATCCGAGTCAACTTGTCCGATTAGACAGCAACCGCCCCCCACTGGGAAGCGGGACGGCTCTGTTTGGGTTGGATGCCGCCACACTTGGGGAACGAATGGCCGAAGTGGGCGAACCGGCCTGGCGGGGACGCCAACTGGCTGAAGCGCTCTATCGCCAGCGGGTTACGGAGCTGGAGGCGATCACCACGCTGCCCAAGGCCCTGCGCGCGCGGCTGGCCGGGGAAGGCTTGCATGTGGGCCGGCCGCGGATTGGGCAGGTGTTTGTCTCGCAGGATGGGACGGAGCGCTACCTGGTGGAAGGCGTAGCCGGGCCGGAGACCGTGGAAGCCGTCTGGATGCCGGAGGGTGATGGCGGCGAAGCCGGGGACGGCAGCGAGGCCGGCGGCACCGAAGAGCGCCAGGATGCCGAGCGAAAGAACTGGGACCGGGCGACGATCTGCGTGTCGAGCCAGGTGGGCTGCGCGGTGAACTGTCAATTCTGTCTGACGGCGAAGCTGGGTCTGCAGCGCAACCTGACCGCGGGCGAGATTGCCGGGCAGGTGGTGGCGGTGCTCGACCGGCAGGGCGTAGAGATTGGCAAGGACCGCGTAAACCTGGTCTTCATGGGCATGGGCGAGCCGTTCCTGAACTACGAAAGCTGGATCGGCGCGGTGCGGCTGCTTGTTGAAGAAGTGGGGCTGAGTCCGCAGCGGATGACGGTATCGACGTCGGGGATTGTGCCGGGGATCGAGCGCTTTGCCGAAGAGCCCGCGGAGATGCGGCCCAAGCTTGCCATCAGCCTGAACGCGCCCAACGACGCGGTGCGCAGCGAGATTATGCCCATCAATCGCAAGTGGCCCATCGATGCGGTGCTCGACGCGGTGCGCAAGGTGCGGCTGCGGACCAGGGAGCGCATCACGTTTGAGTATGTGCTGCTGGGCGGCGTGACCGACCGGCCTGAGCATGCGGCGGAAGTGGCGCGGCTGGTGCGGCGAGCGGGGATGCCGGCGAAAGTGAACCTGATTGCGTGGAATCCGGGGCCGGGGATTCCGTATGCGATGCCGGAGGCGGGCTCGGTGGAGGCGTTCAAGCGCGCTCTTGTCGTCGCAGACGTGCCGGTGTATCTGCGGCGGCCGCGCGGACGGGACATTTATGCGGCGTGCGGGCAGTTGAAGCGGACGGTGGAAGAGGCGGCAAGCTAAGTGCAAGACGACTTGAAGCTCGGCACGGGCAGGTCGATCGTTCTGTGGCTGCTGTTTTTTCTCATCTGCTTCGGGCTGGGCTACCCCACGCTGAACCGCTACGACGCGCACAAACTGGGGCCGGACTGGGTGGGCTACTACGACACGGTGCTGCACCGCGACGTCATCGGGGATTTCCCCTTCAACGAGAGAGTGCTGGTGCCGGCGGTGGCGCGGCCGTTTTATCTGCTGGCGCGGGGCCATGTGGGCACGTGGGACCCGGTGTGGTTTGGGCTGCTGATGGCGAACAGCCTGTTCGCGGCCACGGCGGCGTTTCTGTTGCTGCGCATCGGCCTGCGGGTGCTGGGCGATCTGCCGCTCGCGCTGCTGGCATGCACGCTCTACCTGCTGAATTTTGTCGTTGCAAATCTTTGGCTCTCGGGCATGGTGGACTCAGCCGAAGCCTGCCTGATGCTACTGGTGGCGTGGGCGCTGTTTCAGGGGCGCTGGTGGATGCTGCCGTTCATCGGGATTGTGGGCGGCATGGCGAAGCAGAGTTTTCTGCCCTTCGCCACCGTCTTCGCGGGGACGTGGTGGCTGATAGCCGAGCGGCCCGCCAAGCGCTACGGCCGGTTGGCCTGGGTGGCCGCGCTGGCGGTGGCGAGCGCCGCCGCCCTGGTGCTGGTGCAGAGGGCGGTCACCAGTCACGCGGCCGCGCCCTGGACACTCGCCGCGTGGTGGAACGCCGGCGGCTATCTGGGAAATCTGTTGCGTTGCTTCAAGGACCAGCAATTCTGGTATGCGTTCCTGTGGCTGCTGCCGCTGGGAGTGTGGCGGCTGGGCAAGCTGCCCCAGCCGTGGGTGGCGGCGTCTCTGGCTACGGGCGCAACCGCACTGGCGCTGGGTGCCTATGCGGACTTGCAGGGCACGGTGAACCGGCCGCTGTTTACCGCCGTGGGGCCGGTGCTGACGCTCAGCGCCGCCCTGCTGCTGGTGGAGCGGCCTGGCCGAGAGCCAGCAGCGCGCCTGTGACGCGGTTGGCGTTGTGGCGCACAACGCTCTCTTCGCTGGCAAAGTCGCCGGTGATGCAGCGCACGCCGAGTGCCTCAACGCGCTCGATGTCCGTGGCGATGGGCGAGGCATTCTCTTTCGCGTAACGCTCCAGAATCTGCGAAGAAAACGGCGCGGTGTTCACAATGGCATAGTCGAAGATGGGCTCGCGAGTGTGATCGTAGATGCGCTCGATGTGCTCGGAGGCGGTAAGGCCGAGGCTCTCATTGGCCTGCGTCATCAGGTTGCAGATGTAAACGCGGATGCCGCGCGCGCCGGCCAGCGCCGATGGAATCCCCTTCACGAGCAGATTGGTGACGAGCGAAGTGTAGAGCGAGCCGGGGCCCACGGTGATGAGGTCGGCGCGCTCGATGGCTTCGAGCGTTGCGGGCACGGCGGCGGCATCGGGCGGGTCCAGCATGAGCTCGGCGATGCGGCGCTTGCTGGCGGTGATGCTGGTCTCGCCGCTCACCAGTGAGCCATCGTCCATGCGCGCAACCAGCGTGGTATTCACGTCGGTGACGGGATAGATGTGCCCGCGCGTGGAGAGAATCTTTGATGCGAGTTGAATGGCGTGGGTAAAGTCGCCGGTGATTTCAGTGAGCGCGGCGACGAAGAGATTGCCGAAGTTGTGGCCTTCAAGCGCATCGCCGGAGCGGAAGCGGTGCGCGAAGAGGCGCACCAGCACGTCTTCCTCCTCGCTGAGCGCGACCATGCAGTTGCGCAGGTCGCCGGGCGGTAGCATGTTGAAGTCTTTGCGCAGGCGTCCCGAAGATCCGCCATCGTCGGTGACGGTAACCACCGCAGCAAGGTCGGCAATCTGCGAAGCCTCGGCGCTGGGCTGGCCGGGAATGGCAACATGGCGGCGAAGGCCGCGCAGCAGGGTAGAGAGTCCTGTGCCGCCGCCGATGGCTACCACGCGCAGTGACCGAGTCCCGGCCGGCGAAGCGAGATCCGGATTGGCAGCAATGGTTTTGGAGGGCACAGCAATCACGAGACTCTACGGAATCTCAGGATACAGCAGCTCCGTGAACCGGGGGTCGTCGACCATGTTCTGGAAGTCGTTGTCGGCCCGTGCCTGCAGGCGGTTCTTCGCGTTCAGTTCGATGGCCTTGGAGAGATTGTCGAGGCAGCCCTGGATGCGCCCCGTGATGGAGTCGATCAGCGCCAGCCCGTAGTAGGCGTAGTCCGCCCGCGGGAAGTCATCGAGAATGCCTTTGAGCTGATCGGCAGCCTCTTCAAAGTAGCCTTCGTTGAGCCGGGAGACGGCGTAGTCGTAGCGCTCCTCCGGCGTGGGGAAGGCGAGGCCCGCGCGTTCCAGCTGGCGCTTGCAGGTGGCGATATACATGCGGCAGCGCTCGACGATCTCGAAAGGCGCGGTGGGCAGCAGCTTGTCGAGCGCCGTCAGGGCCTTCTCGTATTTGCCCTGCTGCACCAGTTGCACGGCGGACTGATATTGCTGGAACACCTGCGCGCTGGCCGTGGACGAATGGCTGCTCGGCTTGGCAACCACGGGAGGAGTTTTCTTGCGGCTTGTCACTGCGGATCGGGCCTCGTGCGTCATTCGGATTTGACCTGAGAGCAGATTCCTGGGATTCCTGCGCGGCGTAGGCGGCCACCGCTGGTAAATGCGCTACTTGCCCACCTGTTATATCCAGAACGACCCGGTACGTCAAATAGTGGTGCCGAAACGGGTCCTTCCAACTTTATTCTGCCGGGCTCGCTTGAGGGTTGCGATAGACGGCTGGATTGAGCTCCGGGTCGTTGTACATCTTGAGCTGGCGATAGAGCTTGAAGCGGCGCGTGCCGTCCACGGTTTCCTTCCAGAGTACATCCAGGCATCCGGCGAGGTCGGCGCGCTGCTCTTCGAGGATAGCCAGCCGCTGGCGGTTGCGCTCGGCATGGCCGGCTGGCGCGCTGGTGCGCTCGGCCTCCTCGCGCGTGTGAAAAATCTTGAGCGACAGGATCGACAGCCGGTCGATCATCAGGCCCGGCGACTCGGAGTGCAGCGGCGCTTCTGGGCTGGGCAGCTTCTGCGGGGCGAGCCAGTCGAGCAGCGCGCGGTCGAGCTCTTCGGCCAGGTCGTTGCGCAGTTGGTTGGTCGCGTCCACGCGGCGCTTCACCTGGGCCAACTCGGCGTCAGTCGCGCCGGGCACGCGAGCCTCGTCTTCGATATGCCACAGATCGAAGTTGGCGCGGTGCTGGCGGGCCACGCGGGCGAGGAAGTCGGTCAGGTCCGCTGGGCTTACGGCATCGGAAGTATGCCAGTCGCGGGTGAGCTGGTCGTGGAGGGTCGCGATGGCCTGGGCGGAAAGCATCCGGTGATTTCCTTCAATCTTAAAGCCGCTGCGTGGCGCAGTGCCTATGGTAGAACTATCTCACTTCGCACGGCCACGGGAGGCGCATGGCGGACGCGACGCGGTTTCTCTGCATTTCCACCTACGAGAAAGGCCAGGACTTTCTGCGCCAGTGCGCGGAGATGGGCGTGCGGCCCACGCTTCTGACCGTGGACAAGCTGCGCGGCGCCGATTGGCCGCATGACGCGCTCGAAGAGCTCACCACGATGCCCGCCGGGCTGACACCCGAACAGATTCTGAATACCATCTCGTGGATGGCGCGGGGGCGCAAGTTCGATCGCGTGGTGGCGCTCGACGAGTTCGACCAGGAGACGGCGGGGCAGATTCGCGAGCACATGCGCCTGAAAGGCATGAACCTCAGCACCGCGCTGCGCTATCGCGACAAGCTGGCGATGCGCACCACCGCGCGGGAGCTCGGCTTTCTGGTGCCGGAGTTCTGCGGCGTCTTCAACTACGACGATCTGCGCGACACCATGAGCCGCGTACCCGCGCCGTGGCTGCTCAAGCCCCGCGCGGAGGCCTCGGCGCTGGGCATCAGGAAGATCGAAGAGCCGGAGCAGTTGTGGCGCGCGCTTGATCTGCTGGGCGACGAGCAGAGCCGGTTCCTGCTGGAGCAGTTCGTCCCAGGCGACATCTTCCACGTGGACTCGATCGTGAGCGAGGGCAAGGTTGTCTTCGCTGCCGTGCATCAGTATGGGCGTCCGCCGATGCAGGTGATGCACGACGGCGGGGTCTTCACCACGCGCACCGTCGATCGCGCCAGCGCGGACTGGTCGGCGCTCACGGAGATCAACGCGCGGCTTGCACCGGGCCTGGGCATGGAACGCGGCGTGACGCACGGCGAATACATTAAGGCACACGCAGACGGACGGTTCTACTTCCTCGAGATTGCGGCGCGGGTGGGTGGTGCGTTTATCGCTGACCTGGTGGAGCAATCGACGGGCGTAAGTCTGTGGCGGGAGTGGGCGAAGATCGAAGTGGCCGACGCGCTCGGCCGGCGCTATCAGGCGCCGGCAACGCGCGCGGACTATGCCGGCAGCGTGCTTTGCCTGGCGAAGACCGCGGAGCCAGATACGTCGGGCTTCGACGCGCCGGAGATCGTGGTGCGCATGAAGAAGCATCATCACGCGGGGCTGATTGTGCGCTCCGCGCAGCCTGAGCGCGTGAAAGAGCTGACCGAGAGCTACGCCGCGCAGTTTGCCGAGCGCTTTCTGGCGCAGATGCCCGCGCCGGCCAAGCCAACGGCGTGAGCCCTCCAGCCGCGCTTTACAATGGGGCTTCACGATTTGCAGAATCGGGAGCACGCATGAGCGACAACAAGTGGCAGTATCCGCATCGGCGCTGGAATCCGCTGCGGCAGGCATGGGTGATGGTCTCGCCGCACCGTACCCAGCGGCCGTGGCAGGGCGAAGTGGGGCAGAAGGCAGCGCCGTCTGCGCTGACCTACGATCCGGAGTGCTATCTCTGCCCCGGCAACCAGCGCGCAGGGGGCGGCGCGAACCCGAAGTACGAATCGGTGTTCACTTTTGTAAACGATTACGCGGCCCTCCTGCCCGATGCGCCTGCGGTTGAAGAGGCTCCCGCTTCGCCGCTACTCACGGCAGAGGCCGTGCGTGGGCTGTGCAAGGTTCTCTGCTTCCATCCCGACCATAGTTTGACGTTGGCGCGCATGACGCGGCCCGAGATTCGCACCGTTGTGGATGCGTGGACGCGCGAATACGAGGAACTGGGTGCGCTCGACTGGATCGAGTACGTTCAGATCTTCGAGAACCGCGGTGCGATGATGGGCGCGAGCAATCCCCACCCACACGGCCAGATCTGGTCAACAGGGTTTGTGCCCGATGAGCCCGCCGCGGAGACCGTAGCGCAGCAGGCGCACCTTGCAAAGACCGGCCACTGCCTGCTGTGCGATTACCTCGCGGCGGAGCGCACCGCGGGCGAGCGCGTGATCTTTGAAAACGATCACTTCGCCGCTCTGGTGCCGTGGTGGGCCGTGTGGCCCTTCGAGGCGCTCATCGTGAGCAAGCGCCATCTCGGCGCGCTGCCGCAGTTGAGCGACGCAGAGCGCGATGCGCTGGCCGATGTGCTCAAGCGCCTCACCACCCGCTACGACAATCTCTTCGAGACCAGCTTTCCTTACACCATGGGCCTTCACCAGTCGCCGACTGACGAAGCAGATCATCCCGAGTGGCATTTCCACGCGCACTTCTATCCGCCGCTGCTGCGCTCGGCCACGGTGCGGAAGTTCATGGTGGGTTTTGAAATGCTCGGCATGCCGCAGCGCGACATCACCGCGGAGAGCGCAGCCGAGCGGCTGCGCTCCTGCTCAGAGGAGCACTTCTGGCCGAGGGATTGAAAAAGTGCTGTGCGCGAAATGGTGAGCCCGCTGGGACTCGAACCCAGGACCCATGCATTAAAAGTGCATTGCTCTACCAACTGAGCTACGGGCTCTCGTGTGTGCGTGAAAAGTGCGGCGTTGCGCCGCGCGACACGAACTGACTTCAGTTTACCTGAGCGCCGCGCAAAGGGCCAACGCGCGCGTCCGCATCTGGCTGCGATACCATTCATGCGGGATGATCGAGCAAAGTGAGAGGAAGCTGCCGCAAGCGCTGGTGCTGTGCGGCGGCCTTGGGACGCGGTTGCAGACGGTCTTTGCCAGCGGCCCCAAAGCGCTGGCGCCCGTGGCGGGGAGGCCCTTTCTCGACTATCAACTCGCGTGGCTGCGGCGGCATGGCGTGCAGCGCGCCGTGCTGTGCGTGGGCTACCGGCATGAGCAGATTGAAGCGCTGTATCCGGCGGGCGCGGGCGATCCGGTGATTGCATATTCGGTGGAGAGCGAGCCGCTGGGCACGGCTGGAGCGGTGAAGAATGCCGAGCAGCAGATTGACGGCGAGCGCTTCTTTGTCGTGAATGGCGATTCGCTCGCCGATGCCTCGCTGGCGGATTTGCTCGCGTTTCATCGCGAGCGTGGTGCTGTGGCGACCATTGCCACGGTTGCCGTGGACGATGCGGCGCGCTATGGCAGCGTGACAGCGGACGACGAAGGGCGCGTGTCAGGATTTGCGGAAAAGGGCACAGCGAGCGGGCCGGGCCGCGTGAACGCGGGAATCTACGTGATGGAACGCGCCGTGCTCGCTGCGATTCCCGCAGGGCGTGCGGTGTCGTTGGAGCGCGAGATTTTTCCGGCGCTCGCGGGGCGAGGTTTGTACGCCTTCGCGGCCTCCGGTTCGTTCATCGATATTGGAGTGCCTGAGGCTCTGGCGAGCGCGCAGGCAGAGATTCTCGGACGGTTTGCCTCATGATTCTGCGTGCCAAGGCTCCCTTGCGCATCAGCTTTGCCGGCGGCGGAACCGACGTGCCGCCGTATCCCGCCCTCGAGGGCGGGCTGGTGCTGAATGCGACCATCAACAAGTTTGCGTGGGGCAGCCTGCGCGCGCGCGACGACGATCAGATCACGATCGACTCGGCCGACATGGGCATGTCGCTCAGCTATCGCGTCGGCGCGGACTTGCCCTTCGACGGACAGCTCGACCTGGTGAAGGCTGGGCTCCGGCGCCTGGGCGCCGACAACGAGCGCGGCTTCGATGTGTTTCTGCACAGCGACGCGCCGCCGGGCTCGGGGCTCGGCTCGTCGTCGGCGTTGATGGTCGCGCTGACCGGCCTGATGAAGGAGTTCTGCAAGCTACCCCTGACCGACTACGAGACGGCAAAGATGGCCTACACCATCGAGCGCGAAGACCTGAAGATTCCCGGCGGCCTGCAGGACCAGTACGCGGCCACCTTCGGCGGCTTCAACTTCATCGAGTTCTCCGCGGACAGCGTGATTGTCAATCCGCTCCGCATTCGGCAGGAGACGATCAACGAGCTCGAGCACAATCTGCTGCTGTGCTTCACAGGCACAACGCGCCGCGCGGACCACATCATCGACGACCAGAGCGAACGCTTCCGCCAGCAGGTGCAGCCAGCGGTGGATGGGCTGCGGCACCAGAAAGAGATTGCCGTGGAGATGAAGAACGCGCTGCTGCAGGGCAGGCTCGAAGAGTTCGGGCGGCTGCTCGACGCGGCCTGGCAAGCGAAGAAGGACCTGTCGAGCCGCATCTCGAACGCGCACATCGACGAGCTCTATCGAGCGGCCATGGCAGCGGGCGCGCGCGGCGGCAAAATCACCGGCGCGGGCGGGGGCGGATACATGCTCTTCTATTGCCGGTTTGAGAAGAAGCACAAAGTGGCCGAGGCGCTGCGCGCGCTGGGAGCCACGCCGACCGATTTCGCCTTTGAACCCAACGGGATGCAGACCTGGCGGGTGAACGAGGGCGAGGATTGAGGCGACTGGTTCGCGAGCCAGATATACCTAATTAATTAAATAAATCAATTTTATGTGTTGCAATACTTAAATAACTTAAGTATTGTTGTCCTCATGATGGAGGCATGAGGTCCTCTTTCCCGATGGCTGACGACCCCAAAACGACTTCAGACTGGCAGGATATGCTGCGCATGGCCCAGGGCGCCGCGCTGGTGGTCGAGCGCGTGCGGATCCCCGAGAAGGGCATCGCCATCGAGGGCGCGTTTACGCTGCCGGAGCTGGCGCGCATCGGCCTCGATGACCAGATATTCATCACCGCCTTTCTCAAGTCCCACGGCTCGATCAAGGAGATGGAGCAGATCTTCGGCGTCAGTTATCCCACCATCAAGGCGCGGCTCAACCGCATCGCGGGGTTGCTGGAGTTTGTGGAGACCAATCCTGCGCCCTCGCGGGCGGAGGTGCTGGAGCGGCTGAAGACCGGCGAGATCACGGCGCAAGAGGCCATCCAGGAACTGGAGGCGATGAAATGATCCCCAACCTTGCGATTGTGCGGGTGGAGAATCCGCACTGGCGGGGCATCCGGTTTTGGCTGCCGCTGTTTCTGCTATGGATTCCCGCGCTGCTTCTCGCGCCCTTTGTCCTGCTGGTGATTGGGATTGCGTGCCTGGCCTGGGGCATGAGTTTTGCGGGGACGGTAGGCACGCTATGGAGAATTCTGTGCAGCCTGCCGGGAACGGATGTGCGGGTGAACGCCGACGGGAACCATGTGACGGTTCGGATTGTGTGAGGGATGCGATGAGACAGGAGCGACAGACAATTTTGACCCTGGTGGCGATGGGGCGGATTACGCCGCGGGAAGCGGAGCGGCTGATGGCTGGCCATGAAGACGAAGCGCTGCTGCGCATGACGGTTTGCCTGGTGGTTGCGTGGCTGGCGCTTCCGCAAATCGGAGCAGTCTTGACGGGCATGATGCATACGCTGGCAGTGGTCGTGCCGGCGTGGCTGCAAATGGGAGGTGTGCGATGAACGAAAATCGGCGGCAGATTCTGGAGATGCTGGCGGCGGGGAAGATTACGGCTGAGGAAGCCGAGCGGCTGCTGGCAGCGCTCGAGCCGGACATGTCGGCGATGCCGCGCAGCTACGCGGTCAACGGCAAGGATGCAGGCAGCGTCGCCTCAAAGTCGCATGCAAAATATCTGCGCGTGCTGGTGGAGGCCGACCAGTCCATGACCGGCATGAAAGGCCCGACGACGGTGAATGTGCGCGTACCCATGCAGCTGCTGCGCGCGGGCGTGCGGCTGGCGGCGTTGATTCCCAAGCAGGCGCACGACCAGTTTGATGCGGCGCTGAGCCAGCACGGGGTGCCCATCACGCTGTCGCAGATCAAGCCGGAAAATCTCGAGGAGCTGATCGACCACCTCGAAGATTTGACCGTGGATGTGGACGGTGAGCATGGCAACACGCGCGTGAAGGTCTTCTGCGAATAGCGTGTCGCTCGCCTGCTAAACCTTGCGCAGCGGCTTCTGCATCGGCACGACCTGCACGGTTACATCACGAATCTGCGAAAGAAATTTGTTCAGCACCGAGCCGCGGAAGAGGATGTCCAGGCGAGAGCGCACCGGCTGGCCAAAGATCACATGCGAGATTGACTCCTGCTGCGCGAAGCGGATGAGCGCATCGGAAACGCTTTTGCCGCTGAGCGTGACCACCTGCGCGCCCAGGTCGCGCGCCATGCGCTGGTAGTCTTCCAGGCGCTGCTGGGCCTCGGGCTCGTCGTGGCCCTTGTCCTGGTCGGGGCTCGCCACATACACGGCATACCAGTTGGTTGCCAGGCGGCCGGCCACGCGCGCGCCCACGCGAATCAGCCGCTCCGTGCCGGGGCGGGTGCTCAGGCACACCATCACCTTGTCGGGAATGGGCGCCTGCTCCAGGCCTTGCGTGCGGCGATAGTCTGAGGCGCGGCTGCTGACCTGCTCTGCTGTGGCGCGCAGCGAAAGCTCGCGCAGCAGGTTCAGATTGCCTTT
Source organism: uncultured Acidobacteriaceae bacterium (assembly GCA_963783925.1). Taxonomy (GTDB): domain Bacteria; phylum Acidobacteriota; class Terriglobia; order Terriglobales; family Acidobacteriaceae; genus Telmatobacter. The sequence goes on from CAWAPM010000003.1 coordinate 228,919, forward strand.
GCGGAAGAAGTTGGCGAGGGCCTGCTCGACCTTGTCGGCGGCGTAGATTTTGCCTTCGCGCAGCCGCGAGCGCAGCTCCTCGATCGAGATATCGACGTTGATCACTTCGTCGGCGCGCTTGATGAAGCTGTCCGGCACCGTCTCGCGGACGACGGTGTTGGCGGAGCGGTTGACGGCGTCGTTCAGCGTTTCAATATGCTGGATGTTGACGGCCGTCATCACGTTGATGCCGGCGTCGAGCAGCTCCAGCACATCTTCGTAGCGCTTGCGGTTCTTGGTGCCCGGCACGTTGGAGTGCGCAAGCTCGTCGACGACCACCGTGTCTGGATGGCGCGCGAGGATGGCGTCGACGTCCATCTCTTTGAGCTCGACGCCGCGATAGGGAATCACGCGCTGCGGAATAATCTCCAGGTCGCGAATCTGCTCGGCGGTTTCTTCGCGGCCATGGGTCTCAACCACGCCGACAACAACATCAGCGCCCTGTTTGCGCTTCAGCAGGGCGTCGTTGAGCATGTGGTAGGTCTTGCCCACGCCGGGCGCCGCGCCCAGATAAATGCGCAGATGGCCGGGCTCGTCCTGTTTCTCAATGGATAGCTCGGTCATGCTCAGCCAACCTCCACGGGATGCGCCTTTGTCTCCACAACCGCGACGGGAAGCGTGAAGCGGAAGGCGGTGCCGTGACCCAGGCGGCTCTCGACGGCGATCTGCCCGCCCAGCGACTCGACCAGCCGGCGAGCCAGCGCGAGGCCCAGGCCCGTGCCTGTCTCCGAGCCGGAATTGAAGCGGTCAAAGAGCTTGCCCAGCCGCTCGGCTTCAATGCCGCGGCCCGTATCATGCACGGTGAACTGCACAAAGCTTTTGATCTCCTCGGCGGCCAGCAGAATTTCGCCATCCGCGGGCGTATAGCGCAGAGCATTGCTCATGAGGTTATCGAGAATCGAGCGGACGGCGCGGCGGTCGGCCTGAATGAAGGAGAGATCGGCGAAGGCGCGAACCTCCACGCGGATGTGCTTCTCCGAAGCTTCCTCGCAGTAGCGGTCGCGCACCTCTTCCAGCAGCGGCTTGGGGCGCAGGCGCTCAGGGTGCAGTTCGCGCTTGCCCGACTCAAGCTCGGCCACTTCGATCAGGTCGGTCATCAGGTCGTTGAGTTTTTCCGAGTCGGAGCTGGCGGAGGCCACCAGCTCGGCCTGCAGCGGCTGCAGTTCGCCGCCAAAGCCCTGCGCCAGGGCGTAGAGGCCGCGGCGCAGTTGCAGCAGCGGGCTGCGCAGCTTGCGGCTGGCCACGGCAATGAACTGCGTCTTGAAGCGGTCCGTGTCCTGCAGCGTGGTCACGTCTTCCAGGGTGGTGACGGTGCCCAGCAGGCGGCCTTCGGAGTCGCGCATGGGCGTGGTGCGCAGGCGATAGCTCCGCTCCTGCTTGCCGATGCGCATGGGCAGCATCGAAGCCTCGCCCTCAGCCGCGACCGGTTTCTGCAGCGCCAGAGCATCGCGGATAGCGCTCAGAATCTTGTCGCCGCCGGGCGTGGAGGTCAGCGCCATGCGGTCGGTGGCGGCTTCGCCCAGAATCTCCGCCGCGGCCTGGTTGACCTTGAGCACGTGGCCCTTGCCATCGGTCACAATGATGGGCTCGAAGATGGATTGCAGCACGGCGTCGGAGAGCTGGAACTCCATCTGCTTGCGTCCGGCCTCGGAGTCGCGCAGGTCGCGCAGCCGCACCGCGATGCGGTTCAGCTCGCTGGCAATCACGCCGAAGCTGTCGTGGCTGTTCCACTCTACGCGATGCTCGAGGTTTCCCTCGGCAATCTTGCGAATATCGCGCGCGAGCATGCGGATGGGCGCGAGCACGATGACGATGTTCAGGATGCAGGCAACGACAGCAGCGACCGCGAAGATCAGCCCAATGCGGCCAGCGCCGCCGGTAGCCAGCGCGCCGCGCACGGCCAGCGCCAGGCCCACGGTCAGCGCCGCGAGCACAACACTGCCGAGAATCAAACGTTGCGCGAGGTTCAGCATTGAGCAAGGGCTCCAGGAACGAGGGCTCTCTTCATTCTGGAGGATAGACCCGGCGCGCGCAAAATCCGCCCATCCTCAACTCCTGTCATCCTGAGCGAACGGGGCCCCGAGTGTTCTTCAGCTCGGGGGTGGTGAGTCGAAGGACCTGCTTGTCCCGCAGCACCCATGCGCACGAACGCCGGATGTCTCAGCCCATCCAGCTTCAGGGAATCTGGCACACTGCCAGCATCTCGTTGTGCCAGTGGCAATCGAGTCCTGCCGTCTGAGGCAGATACACCAGCGCCCAGTTCACGCCGAAGTCGCGTTTGAGCCGCTCGAAGTCGGCGAGCTGGAAATGATTCCACCCGGCCTGCGCAGCCACCTGCTGTTGCCACGCCGGCCCAAGCTCCGGAACCTGCGTCACCACAGCGGTATCTTTGATCGCGTCGGCAAGCTGGCTGCGCTCGGCCAGCGCGCGGAAGCTGTGATAGTCCTCATGCGGCGCGGCGAGATACTGCGGGTCCAGCGCGAAGTAGGCGTCGGTTGGAGTGTTGATGCGGATCCACGCGAACGACTGCAGCCACGGATTGGAAGATCTCATCCCCGGCAACTCAAGGTGGTCGCTGCTGCTGAAGAGCGCGCGCTGCGCGGCAAACATGCCCGCATTGATCACCAGCAGATAAATCGCCCAGCGCCACACTTCTGTCTTCACCCAGTATTTGCCCAGCAGGCCGCCCGCGGTCAGCGCCATGAAGACGTAGACAAGATGCAGATAGCGCATGGGCTGCATCGGTGTAAGGCGAACCAGCGAGGGCGAGCCGAGAATGACCATCGCCACCACCTGCTGGAAGACTCCGTAGGCGAACACCGCGAGCGCGAAGCGGGCAATTGGCGCATCGCCGTGCTTTTGGGCAACGCGCCAAAGCACCCAGAAGAGCACCAGCGGGCCGATCGCACCGAGCCATTCATACCAGGTCCAGCGATAGAGAAACAGATAGGGCCGAGTCGCCAGAGCTTTATGCCACTCCGGTGTGGGCGACTCGAAGATCCAGCCCAGCGGAGCAGCCGCGGCCAGGGAGTTGCGCAAGGCCCGCAGCCACACATGCACCGGCTCCCATTGCGTCATGGTAAGGAAAACCGCGAATGAGATGCCGAGCACTCCCATGATGGGGTGGAGCACGAAGCCGAGCAGCAGCAGGGGCACTGCCTGCCACTCGTGCTTCGCGAGCACACGCGACACCGCAATGAGAATGAGCGCAGTGGATAGATTGCGCGGGTGCAGATGCTGATCCGCGAGGTAGAGCGCGGTGCCTGCCACGGGCAAGGTCAGCATGGCCCCGACCATGGCGACTGCGGCCCACTGAGCGCGTATTTCCTTGAAAAGTGTTCGTGCGATCGCCCAGCATCCCGCGAGGATCAGAACGATGGAGGCGAACTGCCACAGAAATTCAGTGATAGCGATGGGGATGTGCGTGAGCTGGATGAAGCCCGCAACCCATTTATCAAAGAGAGTCGCTTGCAGCTGAACCCGGAAGAACTCAGCGTCGTGAGGATAGAGCGCGGGGTTCAGATCGGACTTGACGGCGGAAAGATAGACACCGTCGTCCTCGATGCCGGGATGATAGCCCATCACGGCGATTGCGAGCAGCGAAAATGCAAGAATCAGGAGCAGGTTGCGTTTGCGAAATATCTCCACGTCGTTTCAGTTCCTACCAAAAATTCCCAGAGTCGCACTGAGCGGTTGAGTCTGCGGTCCGCTCGCTTCAGGGTAGGGAGAGAACTGCACAGGAAACCCTTCGCGAAGAATCGATGCGTTTGGCACGAGCATACACTTAGCCCACAATCGGACCGATGCGGGCCTGCCATGCGTGCAATTCGCTGTTAGCAAACTATAATTCGGGATTGTAGAGGAAGACCGAGGGGCTGTCTCCAACATTATTTGGTGAAAGAACCGCTTTGGTACGGGGTTCCGGCCAACTCGCTGACTACACATACACAGGGTTAGACGCGGAAAAGTGCAATTGATTGACAGGGGAGCGGGGAAATGAAGCTGCGAACGATGCGGGCTGTGGATTACTGGATCGGAATTCCCCTGTGCTTCCTGGGCACGCTGCTGGTGCGCCTGCGGGGCACGCCCCGCGGGCCGGAAAAGCCGCGTCGCGTGCTCTTTATCGAGCTTTCTGAGATGGGCAGTACCATCATCGCCAACCCTGCCCTCGAAAAAGCGAAGACCGCGCTCGGCGCCGAGATTTTCTTCCTCATCTTCGAGCGCAACGCGGACTCGATCCGCCTGATGCCCACTGTCCCCGAATCGAACATTGTGACCATCCGCGAGACCAGCCTTTGGGCGCTGGCGACCGACTCGTTGCGTTTTCTGCGCTGGGTGCGCAAGGCCAACATCGACACGGTCGTCGATCTCGAACTCTTCTCGCGCTACTCGGGCTTGTTGACCGGATTGTCCGGTGCGCGTCGCAGAGTGGGCTTCCATAAGTTCCATGCCGAAGGCCTCTACCGTGGTGAGATGCTGACGCATCGCGTGAACTACAACGGCCACATCCACATGGCGAAAAACTTTGTCTGCATGGTGAATGCGCTGCTGGCCCCGCAGCCCGAGGTGCCGTACTCCAAGACTTTTGTTTCGGATGAAGAAATTCGTGTGCCGCTCCAGCCTGTGAGCGAAGAAGAGAAAGACCTGATGCGCGGGATGATCCGTAAAGTCTATTCGGACTATCGGCCGGAGTATCACCGCATCGTGCTCATCAATCCAAACAGCTCGGAACTGCTGCCGCAGCGGCGCTGGGACCGCGAAAATTTCTGCGCTGTGGCCAAGATGGTGGCCGAGGAGTACGAAGATGCGCTGGTGCTCATCACCGGCTCACCCAGCGAGCGCGAAGAAGCGCTGCGCATGCAGGAGAAGGTCGGGCATCCGCGCTTCCTCAGCTTTGCCGGCATGCACAAGCTCATGGCCATCAAGGCGCTCTACAACATTGCCAGCGTGCTGGTGACCAACGACAGCGGTCCCGGACATTTCTCCGCCATCACGCCCATCCGATCGATTGTGCTCTTCGGGCCGGAGACGCCGCGCCTCTACGGCAGCCTGGGCAACACGGAGGCCATCTGGGCTGCGCTGGCCTGCTCGCCCTGCGTGACCGCAGCCAACCAGAAGAACTCCGCATGCAACGACGCCGTGTGCATGCGGCTGATTACGCCGGAGCGCGTGATGCAGAGCATTCGCGCCGTACTGGATGGAAAAGACGTCGAGCCGCGCTATCTTGAGGCGTCAATCACGATGGCCTAGACACGCCGTTGCTATACCGCGGGCAGAATCATGCGGCACAATAGGAAACCCGCAACACCCGAAAAAGAAAACCAGCGCCATGCGAATGCCCGGTTCGCGATTAACCTCGGGAACCAGATCGCTCGCGCCCACGTAGATGGCGACGCCCGCAGAGATGGGCAGGCCATACGGCATCCACTGCGGCGCGAGCTCGATGACAAGTACGCCCGCCAGTGTGGCGGCAGCCAGCGCAACGGCGGAGAGAAACGCGGCGGAGCGGCTGCGCCCGCTGGCAAGCATCACCGAGGCCATCGTGAATCCCTCGGGCATCTTGTGCAGAAATATGGCAAGAAAGATCAGCCAGCCCACCGCGCTGTTCACCACAAAGCCCGACCCGATGGCCACGCCGTCGAACAGCGCGTGCACGCTCAGGCCGCCAAGCACGGAGTAGCCGGTGTGCGCGGAGACCACATCGTGATGATGCGTCTCCTCGCCAAAGTGGAAGTGACCGCTGATGGTGTGCTCCAGCAGATGCACCACACAGTAGCCAGCCATGATGAGCACAGGCCCGAGCGTCGGGCTGAGCTTGAGGCTCTCCGGCGTCATCTCAAGCAGAGCGACAGCCATCAGAAAGCCCGCGCCCAGCGCAACGAAATAGCGCAGGTAGCGCTCCACACCGCGGGCGCGCACCAGCACAAAGCCGCCGGCCACATCGGCCAGCGCCGCCAGCACGCCCAACAGGATGGAGAGTTTGAACATGGCTAGCCGCTGTGTCGGATGTGCATCACGTCGCCATCCTGCACCAGATATTCCTTGCCTTCGAGCCGCAGCGTGCCCTGTGCGCGCGCGGCAGCCTCGCTGCCCGCGGCGAGCAGCGCATCCCAGCGGATGGTCTCCGCGCGGATGAAGTGATGCTCGAGGTCGGAGTGAATCGCGCCCGCAGCTTGCGGAGCCTTCGAGCCGGCAGGCACCGTCCATGCGCGGCACTCATCCTCGCCCGCGGTGAAAAAGCTGATGAGGCCCAGCAGCTCATAGCTCTTGCGGATGAGGCGCACGAGCCCGCTGTCGGTGAGACCGTAGCTCGAGAGAAATTCAGCGGCTTCCTCTTCGTCCATATCGGCCAGTTCGGCTTCCACTTTGCCGCAGATCGCGGTAGCGCCAGCATTGGGACGCGCGGCCACTTCGTCGAGCTTGAAGCGCGCGACCGCCGCGTCCAGGTCCGCGCCCAGCGTGGTGCTTTCGCCAATATTCACGACATAGAGCACGGGCTTTTGCGACAGGAACATGAAGCCCTTGATCAGCTTTTTCTCGTCGGCAGTCATTTCGAGCTCGCGCAGGGGCTGCTCTTTTTCGAGCGCTTCCTTTGAGCGGATCAGCAGCGCCTGCTCGCGTTCCAGCTCGCTGGTGCGGCCTTTCTTCAAATCTTTCTCAACGCGCTCCAGGCGCTTCTCCACCTGCGTGAGGTCGCTGATGATCAGATCGAATTCAACGTTCTTGATATCGCGCAGCGGATCGATGGGGCCGACATGTGGAATGGAATCGTCCTCAAAGGCGCGCAGCACATGAATCAGCGCGTCCACGTTGCGCAGGCTGGTGAGGAAGGCGGTTTCTTTCAGCGCTTCCTGGCCGATGGCCGCCACGTCCACGTAATCGACGGTAGCGTAAGTCGTTTTCTTCGGCGAGTAGAGCGCAGAGAGCTTGTCGAGCCGCTCGTCGGGTACGCGCGCCACGCCGATGTGCGCTTCGCGCGGGTTCGAGTAGCCGCGCTCCTCGAGCTTGGCCTTGGTCAGGATTTTGAACAGCGAGGTCTTGCCTACCTGCGGCAGGCCGATAATGCCAGTCTTCATGGTTTCCTATGAGGTCCCGCAGCAGGATGGTTTTGCGCGCAACGGACCTCTTCGATGATACAAGACCGGCGGCTTAAACGCGGTTGGACTCGGCGTGCGCCACCAGCGCGACAGCCGCGATGCCCAGCACCATCAGAACCGTCTCCACGCGCTCGCTGCGATTGTGCAGGTTGTTGAAGTCCTCAGTCAGCGGGTTCGTGCGGTCCGTGGTATCAATGGCGCCGCCGGAGGCGATGCGGTCGCGCTCCATCGCGGGGATAATGCCGTACTGCGAATAAACCGTGCAGCCCAGCATCAGCACGATGAGGATCATGGGTGCGAGCACGGCGCGCGGCTTGTAAATAGCCCACGCGGGTGCCAGCGCCAGCAATGCCAGCGCTACGAGGCCGGAGACAAGGCCGATGTTATGCAAGATGCGCAGCAGCGTGCCCACGATGGTGCCGGCCGTGTGCGTGTCCGGCAGGATGCTGAAGGTCACGGCGGCAACCACGGGAAAGAAAATCTCTGCGCCCAGCCATACGATGAGCGCGAGATAAAGCAGCGTGCGGAGCAGCGTCCTCATGCGCTAAGGATACTAGGCCGCGGCGTGGCCGATCATGAGTTCCGCTTCAGCGCGCGCTTCAACACCACTTCGAGCGCGGGCTTCACCTCGGCGTACTCCTCGGGCGTGATGGTGCCGGAGATCTTTTCGCTCTCCAAGGCGAAGAGCTCTTCCTTCAGCGCGTTCAGCAGCGCGGCATTCTTTGCCGCCGGGCTGGCCTGCACGGAAAAGGGTCCGTAGCCAGGCGTGGGGGCCGTGGCAGACGCACCGGCCGGGCCGAAGGCTGGTGCAGCCGTGCCCGCGGGCTTGCGCAGCAGGAAGGCCGCAGCCGCCGCCAGCAGCAGCGCCAAGCCGCCGAGAATCCACCACTTGTATTTGCTCAGCGGATCGGGCGTGTCGATGGGTTCGCCAATGCCGCCGCCGGGCTGGCCCGCATTGCCCGCAGCTGCGGTGTTGCCGCCGGCTTGTGGGCCTTGCGCGCCCTGCGCATCGCGAGGCATGGAGCCGGTACCGGAGATGGTGAACTCCAGAGCCGTGCCAGGCGCAACGTTGCGCGCAATGTACGTCTGAACGCCAGGGTCCTGCGGCACAGGCTGAAAGTTCGAACCGGAGCCAGCGGCAAACGTCATGCTCTTGGGCATCAGCACGCCCAGGCTCTGCGCGGGCAGCGACACCTGCGGATGGAAGGTGAATTTCCCGCTGCTGTAAGGCACGGTGTATTCGATTTGGAAGAGTGTGTCCTTGTCGCCCTCGTCGGGCTGAATGGGGAAGTTGAAAACATAGTGGCCCGGCGTTCCCGCAGGGTCGAGCTTCACGCTGGTGGGCAGGCCGGTGGGGCGCTGCGCGGCCACGCCGGCAACGGTGGCGTCGGTGGGCAGCACCACCTCAAAGGTACGCGGACTCCACTCCGTGCGCGGCGGCGAGCTGGTGTTGTGCACAAAGTAGCGCTCGGTCACGCGTAGTTGCCCGCTCGGGTCGGTCTCAAACTCGAAGACGTCAGCCTCGATCGAAACGCCCGCGACCTTGGCGGCCACGTCGTAAACCGGAATGTCGCCGGAACCGCCGCCCTGCGGCGCGGCGATAAAGTAGCCGGCGCCCTGGTGCGTCACACGGATCAGATACGGGCCCGCGCCCGGCGCGTCGAGCGAGTAATGGCCCTGCGCATTCGACGTGGCTTTGGCAATCGCGCTCATGCCGGCCTGCACGTCGAGCAGCACAACAGCATCGCCTGCCGCGGGTTTGCCGGTGGTCTTGTCGATGATGGTGCCCGTGACGGTAGCGGCCTGCGCGGTAGCGGCGGCGAGAAGAAGCGTTGCGGCCGCGTGAAAAACTCTGGATGCGTTCATGAGTAGTTTGTTGTCCTGTCGTTGCGTTCGGGGGTGCGGAAACTCAAGCCTGCTGGAGGAAATCGATCTCGGCCATCAGTTGCGCGGTCTCGTTCTCAAGCTGCGCGCGCTGGGCAAGGAAATCCTCCTCAGGATATTTTCCCGCGCGGTACTCGAAGTTGAGATCGCGCAGATTTTCATAGAGCTGATCTTTGCGCTCGAGCAAGAACTCGAGGCGCGTCTTTTCGCGCTGGCTGGCGAAGACGTTCTCTGGCCAGAAGGTGTACACGAAGAGTGCGATTGCGAGCAGAAGCGCGGCCACCAGGCCCTGGGTCTGAGTCATCGGTCAGTTGCCTCCATCGTCGCCGGTTTCGCGGCGGATCTGTTCGCGCAGTGCGTCCATCGCGGGACCAGCCGGCTGCTCCGCTGCCGCCGCGCGCCCCGCGGACCAGTGCTTCACCAGCAGCACCGTGCCCAGCAGCGCCGCGCCAAACACAGCGAAGGGCGCGATCCATGCCACCAGATCGAAGCCATGCGTAGTGGGCGCTGCCAGCACCGTCGCGCCATACTTGGCCGAGAAGCTGGCGAGAATCTCTTTGTCTGTGGCCCCGGAAGCGATGCCGGCATTCAGGTCGGCGAACTCCTGCCCCCTTGACGGGCAGCCCACGTGGTCGCACTCGCCCAGCAGCTGCGCGCACCCGCAGGTACACATCAGCCGATGGCCAAGGTCGTTGAAGCGCTCGCTGGAATTGCCTGCGCCGACAGAAAAGCAAACGGCAATGGCGAGCAGAAGTGCCTGGCCTGTCTTGAGCCAGAAAGTGACGCGGGAGCCGCTGCGCATCAGTCGCCTCCCTTGAGCGCGGGCTCAGTGGGCACGGCGCGCGTTGCAGGCACGCGCAGCGACGCAGTTGCCGGCGTGGCGCTGGGCACGAGCGCGATGAAGGTGCCGAAGACGATGAACACAACGCCCGCCCAGATCCAGCTCACCAGCGGATTGAGAAACGCCTTGATGATCGGCTGGCCGGTATCGGGGTTCTGCCCCTCATACACCACATACAAATCCCACCCCGGCACGGAGTGAATGGCGACCATCGTCTGCGGCTGCTCGTTGACGATATACACGCGCTTCTCCGGCGTCATCTGGAAGAGCTTCTTGCCGTCGCGATACACATCGAGCAGCGCGTACTCGGAGTCGAAATTCGGATTTGTGTCCTGCGTAAAGCCGACGCACTTGAGCGTGTAAGGGCCGATGGGCAGCGTGCTGTTCACGCCAAGCTCGCGCTCTTCGCTGCGATTGAAGGCTGCGCCCGCCAATCCGATCACCACGATCACCACGCCAATGTGCACAAAGTAGCCGCCATAACGGCGCGTGTTGCGCCGAATAAGCACCACCATCGAAGAGAAAAGATTGCGCCGCGTCTGCCTGGCGATGACCGCCGCCCCGCGCAGAAACTCCGAGGCAACCGCGGTAAAGACCGCCGCCGCCAGCGAGAAGGCGACCAGCGCGTAGAAGCTGCCCGAGCTGAATACGCCGTTCTTCCACGGCCGCACGCCCACAGCAAGGCAGACAATGACCGTGCCCCATAGCGCGATGGACGGCGGAATGAAGTTGCGGCGAATGGCGCGCAGCGAGGTGGATCGCCACGGCAGCAGCGGGCCCACGCCGGTGAGGAAGAGCAGGAAGAGCCCGATCGGAATCGCCACGCGGTTATAGAACGGCGCGCCAACGGTCACCTTGGCGCCCTGCACATATTCGCTCAGGATGGGAAACAGCGTGCCCCACAGAATCACGAAGCAGGCCACCAGCAGCATCAGGTTGTTGAACAGAAAGCTCGACTCGCGGCTCACGATCGATTCCACGTGCTGCTCGCTCTTGAGATGATCGCGCTGCATCACAAAAGTAAAAATGCACACCGCCAGCACGATCAGCATGAAGACGTAAAACCATGTCCCGATCGACGACTGCGCGAACGCATGCACCGAGCTCACCAGCCCCGCGCGCGTCAGCAGCGTGCCCAGCAGCGTTAGCAGAAACGTGGAGAAGATGAGCCACACATTCCAGCTCTTCATCATGCCTTTGCGCTCCTGCATCATCACGGAGTGCAAAAACGCGGTGCCGGTGAGCCACGGCATAAAGCTTGCATTCTCCACCGGGTCCCATCCCCAGTAGCCGCCCCAGCCCAGCACCGCGTAGGCCCAGTGCATGCCCAGAAAGATGCCGCAGGTCAGGAACAGCCACGTCACCAGCGTCCACACGCGCGTGATGTGGATCCATTTTTCGCCGGGGTAACGCATCATCAGCGCGCCCAGCGCAAAGGCGAACGGCACGGTGAACCCCACGTAGCCCAGATAGAGCATCGGCGGGTGAATCACCATCTCCGGATATTGCAGCAGCGGATTGAGGCCGTTGCCGTCGTCCGGAATCGCGCCCTTCAGCAGCGCGAACGGCGGCGCGGCAAAGTTGATGACCGAAAGAAAGAAGACCTGCACGCCGGCCAGAATCGTTCCCGCATAGGCGTAGAGCTTCACATCATGCTTGTGCGTGAGCCGCAGCACAAAGCCGTAGGTGGCCAGCAGCCATGCCCACAGCAGCAGCGAACCCTCCTGGCCGCTCCACATCGCGGCAAACTTGTAGGGGCCGGGCAGCGCGCGGTTGGAGTGCTCAAGGATGTAGGTGATGGAGAAATCGTTGGCGAAGACCGAATAAACCAGCGCGAAAACCGCCGCGCACACGGCGATGAAGCAGGCAATGCCCGCGCGCCGCGCCGTGTCTGCCAGCCGCTCCGGGGAGATGGCCGCCGGCTGGCCGGTGGCGATGAGACGAAGGGCCACAGCGCCGGCAAGAAGGTTATAAGCGGCCAGGGCCAGCGCAAGAAGCAGGGCAAAACTGCCTAAGGTTGCCATCAGGACTCCAACTCTATTCTCGCACCCGCGCGGGCAGCAGCGCGGAAGGCCTCGCGAGCTTGATTTTCAACCCATCATAGGCCGTCCGCATGTGATCCATCTCACACCTTCGATGGAGAAGGCCGATGGAGTCTGTAAGCCGCGCCGGTCGGTGTTCTCGGGGCTACTCAGACGCGTTGCCGCTCTTCGTTGTTCATCCCCGCCACACATCCAGGGTGCCCCATTCTCCGCGCAGTCTCATCGCGCGAAGGGTGGGAGACCACAAACCCATCCCCGCCAGCGCTACAATGGCGGCCAAATGCCCCGAGGACTGGTTCGCTTCCAACAATGCGGCGTCTTCCACTTCATCACCTTCAGTTGCTATCGCCGGCAACCGCTGCTGACCAACCGTGCCGGCTACGCGGTCTTTGAGCAAGCATTGGAGCGCGTGCGCCAGCGCTCCGGCATGGTCGTGGCCGGTTACGTCCTCATGCCCGAGCATGTCCACCTGCTCGTCAACGAACCAGCAAGCGGATCGCTCGCCTCTGCCATCCAGGTGTTGAAGCAGACCGTCGCGCGCGCCCTCAAGCGGCCGGAAGAAGCGCATTTCTGGCAGCCTCACTACTACGACTTCAACATGCACAGCGACGCCAAGCACATCGAGAAGCTCCACTACATGCACCAGAACCCCGTCGTCCGCGGACTCGTCACCCAACCGGAAGACTGGCCGTGGTCCAGCTTCCGCCATCACGCAACCGGCAACACCGGCGCCATCGAGATCGAGTCCAGATGGACCGCATTCCAGCGCGGCAACCAATTACCCGAAGCGATGCGTTATAAGGAAAAGGAAAGTTAAAAGGCAGCCAACCCAGTGGGGTCCGTGCTTTCCCACCCTTCGCGCACAGGACGCGCGAAGAATGGGGCACCCAGCTTTGTACTACGTTAAGGGTGGGCCACCCGCCGCCGTGTCGCGAAGTAGAAAGAGACCGAGAACACGCCATTACCTTTCCATGTGTACGGAAAGAGTAACAGCGACGTCCTGGGTGCGCTGCTAGCCCCAGATCGAGCGCGCCCGGGTTGTTCAGTGATGAGAACGCTAGACGTAAACGAAGTAGGAATGCGCGTTTAAGTGGACGCTGCGTTCCCGATGGTGTAGACGGAACCTCACCTCGGCTCCTGCGACATGATCAGTTGGTGGCATACATGAGCGCTTGCCCACCACCGTGCTCAGCCGGTTCAGGTCGTCGTAGGTGTAGCTGACCGCCCTTTACGATGCTCAATGCGGAATGGAAGAGAGGCTGCAGAACTGCGCGGAACCCGTCTCACGCATCGCTAATTGAAGGTTGGACCACCCGCTTCCACGCAAAAATTTGACAAGGGATAGGGACAATTCCTGCGGGGATTCTGTGGCAGATAGAGAACACAGATATTCGTTCCAATTTCTTGACTTTTTAAAGAATAACCGCTCCCCTTGATCGATCTTCCGTCTTCCGTACTGAAATCATATTTTACCCAGAATGTGCGATTCTTAGGTGTGCAAATGGTTATTACTCCAATGGATGGCATGCCTTCGCTAGCCAATCTTCGTTCACTGCGCAGAACTGCAATAATTACACCACCGATTATCGCAAAGAGAATTTGAACTGCAACTGACTCCAGATTAAGGATCGGTGACCATGCCCAAGCATCCGGGTGATTAATTTTTGGATCCTTGGGATGAAACCGGACGAGAAATGATCTGATTCACGGAGACTCACACCATTTTGGGGCATTTGTGCCTGCCCAGAATAAGCCGTACCCCTGACGGTAAAAGCGTAGGTAACCGATGGCTCCGATGTACGGTTACCGAGCCTTCGCTCCGTAATCTCGCCGATAACTTCACGGCCATCGTGCTGCAGTGCGGTTTTGTGTTCGATTTGTCTGACAGCATCTGCGCAGAACATCATGCATATGGCAATAGCTGGCATTTGGTTGGCAATGAGCAGAGGATGGCTGATACGGTCCAAGGGGGGACCGTGAGTGAAACGACGAAGCGCCGCCAGAAAGTCGATTTTGGGCACTACTCATAATTGCGTATGCTATGTCTATCGGAATGGCCCTCTACGATCGCATTGGCAAATGGAATTGGCGGGTGGCCCATCCTTCATCTAGGTTCACTATCCCAGCCACAAACTCTGGGTGCCCCATTCTTCGCGAAGCGAAGGGTGGGAAACCACAAACCCAACCCTGCCGTCGTCACAATCCCCTGTCAACCCCCAATTCCCCTAACCCCCACAAACCAAGCCACATCCCTTTGCAGATTATTTCCGCAATCCGCTTATCCTTGAATCAGGAATGAGGAATCAGGATGAGCCCAGCCACCCAATCCGCAGCAGCCCGCATGCCCGCGCCTCGTGTCATCGCGCCAACCGCGGAAATCCTCACAGACCCTGTGAGGCCCAGTATGCGTGGAGCCGCGTTGAAATGCCTGCGAGCGCAGGACTTCGTCGCGCCGCCTCCACAGAAAAAACAGCGTTCTCAAGCGTGGAACTGTGCCGGGGTGGCCCGTCAGCCGAAGAGAAATTCCTTGTCGCGCAGCTCTTTGATGGAGTCGCGCAGCTTGGCGGCTTTCTCGAACTCGAACCTCTTCGCCGCTTCGCGCATTTCGGTTTCGAGCTTGGCGATGTACTGTTCGACTTCGGCCTGCGAGGTGAAGTCGGGCAGGCCCGCGGCTTCTTCTTCGATCACGTCGCCGTACTCGGCCTTGAGAATTTGCGCGAGGCCCATATCCATCTTGTTGATGATCGACTGCGGCGTGATGCCGTGGTCCTCGTTGTACGGCGCGCTGGATGGCGCGGCGGCGATCGGTCTCGTCGATGGCCTGCTTCATGGAGTCGGTGATGCGGTCGGCGTAGAGGATGGCGCGGCCTTCGAGATGGCGCGCGGCGCGGCCCATGGTCTGGATGAGCGAGCCGGCCGAGCGCAGAAAGCCTTCCTTGTCGGCATCGAGAATGGCGACGAGCGAAACTTCAGGCAGGTCGAGGCCTTCGCGCAGCAGATTGATGCCGATGAGCGCGTCGTACTCGCCCTTGCGCAGGCCGGCGAGCAGCTTCACGCGCTCCAGCGTTTCGATCTCCGAGTGCATGTAGCGGCAGCGCACGCCGACCTCGGTGTAGTAGCCGGCGAGGTCTTCGGACATGCGCTTGGTGAGCGTGGTGACGAGCACGCGCTCGTTGCGTTTGGCGCGGTCGCGAATCTCGGCGAGCAGATCGTCGATCTGGCCTTTGACGGGGCGGATTTCGACCTCGGGATCGACGAGGCCGGTGGGGCGGATGACCTGCTCGACGACGACGCCGGCGGACTTGGTGAGCTCGTACGGGCCGGGCGTGGCGGAGACGTAGATGGTCTGGTGGACGCGGTTCTCGAACTCCTCGAACTTGAGCGGGCGGTTGTCGCGCGCGGAGGGCAGGCGGAAACCGTAGTCGACGAGGTTCTGCTTGCGGCTCTGGTCGCCGTACCACATGCCGTGCACCTGCGGAATGGTGGCGTGGCTCTCGTCGACGAAGAGCGAGGAAGTCGCGCGGGAAATAGTCGAGCAGCGTGGGCGGCGCCTCGCCGGGCAGGCGGCCGCGAGAAGTGGCGCGAGTAGTTCTCGATGCCGTGGCAGTAGCCCATGGACTTGATCATTTCGAGATCGAAGCGGGTGCGCTGATGCACGCGCTGCGCCTCGACCATGCGGCCCTCGGCTTCAAGCTCGGGAACCCATTCGTTCAGCTCGGAGACGATGGAGTCGATGGCCTCGGCCTTGCGCTCCGGCTGGACCACGTAATGGCTCTTGGGATAGATGGGCAGGCGCGAGTACTTCTGCTTGACGGTGCCGAAGAGCGGATCGATCTGCGCGAGCGATTCGATCTCGTCGCCGAAGAGCTCGATGCGATAGGCCGATTTCGTCGTAGGTGGGGAAGACTTCGATCACGT
This sequence comes from uncultured Acidobacteriaceae bacterium, assembly GCA_963783925.1. Taxonomy (GTDB): domain Bacteria; phylum Acidobacteriota; class Terriglobia; order Terriglobales; family Acidobacteriaceae; genus Telmatobacter. Next base: position 244,740 of record CAWAPM010000003.1, read on the forward strand.
CGCCGCGCACGCGGAAGGTGCCGCGGCGGAAGTCGGAGTCGTTGCGCTCGTAGAGGATTTCGACGAGGCGGCGAGTGATGTCTTTGCGGCTGATCTTCTGGCCTTTTTCGAGCAGCAGCAGCATGCCGTAGTAAGCCTCCGGCGAGCCGAGGCCGTAGATGCAGCGAGACTGAGCTGACGATGATGGCGTCGCGGCGCTCGAAGAGCGAGCGCGTGGCGGAGAGGCGCAGCTTGTCGAGCTCCTCGTTGATGGTGGCTTCCTTCTCGATGTAGAGGTCGCCGGCGGGGATGTAGGCTTCGGGCTGGTAGTAGTCGTAGTAGCTGACGAAGTATTCGACCGCGTTCGAGGGGAAGAACTGCTTGAACTCGTGGTAGAGCTGGGCGGCGAGGGTCTTGTTGTGGGCGAGGATGAGCGCGGGCCGGTTGCACTGCTCAATGACCTTGGCCATGGTGAAGGTTTTGCCGGAGCCGGTGACGCCGAGCAGCACCTGATGCTGCTCTCCGGCGGCGAGGCCCTGGACCAGCTCGTCGATGGCGCGGGGCTGATCGCCGCGCGGTTTGTAGGAGGTGACGAGCTGAAAGTCCATACTCAAATGATAGCAGAGAAGCGAAGATTCGGCGAAGATTAGATCGGCCTGGATGAGACGAACGCCGCCCGATTTTGGGTGGAATTGGGTGCGGGGTTCACTGATTGGGGTGACGCCGGAGCTACACTTTTGTTTTTGGGCTGGAGGGTCTACTCTGCAGCCCAATCATCGATGGCGCTTCCATCCCCGGTCCCCAAATGCGAGGGACCGGGGGCACCCGCAGCCTGGGTTGGAAGCGTCTTCGAGACCGGGGCCACGGGCCAGCAGAACACGACAATCTTCAACCGACTTCTTTGGCGCGTTTTGCGACCTTTCTGGCATGTTCTGCAAAGACCAACGCCAGCGCCAGGGACTAGAGTAGGCACACTTGGGCAAGCCGAACGGGAGCCTTGGGGCATGAACTTTGTTTCTGGAAAGCGTCCACGATGCAGAAACACTTTCGATACTCGAACAGCAGGTTTGATCTTCTCGACTCGATGGGCGTTGATTCCTCAAAGGTACTGCGGAGCGCGCACCTCTCCCCGGAACTCTTGCACAAATCCCGCTTCCTTCTCACCACAGAGGAGGCATTTGCATTTGGGGAAGCCATCGCAGAGGTGAGCGGGAACCCGGCAATAGGTCTGAAGCTGGGGACAATCGCGAGGACGCAGAACTTCAATCCGCCCGGTATCGCCGCGCTCTGCTCGGAGACTCTGGGCGAGGCGATGGAGCAGATAGGTCGTTATAAGAAGCTGACTTGCCCGGAGGAACTGGTCCAACACAAAGATCAGGGTGAATGGACGCTTCGCTTCCGGTTTCTCATGACGAATCAGCCAGAGCCACCTGTGCTGATTCAGGCTGGTTTCGCCTACTTGCTTTCGATAGCGCGACACGGAACAGAGAATAAGGGCTTCAGTCCTCTACGGTTGGAATTGATGGACATTAACTCTCCTGTCAAAGAGATCAAGCGGGTTTTCGGTTGCCCGGTCATAACGGGAGCGCAGCACAACATAATGGTGCTTCGGGAGACTGACAGCGCGTTGCCCTTTGTGACCCGCAACCCTGAGCTCTTCGAGATGCTGGCCCCCCAGCTTGAACAGGAGCTGAGAGAAGGCCGGAACACGGAAAGCTTTGTGGATCGCGTCCGCCTGGCAATCCAAGAGAAGCTCACTGGAAAGCGCCCAGCGATGGAGGACATCGCCGACGTTCTCCGTCTCAGCCCTCGCACACTGCAGCGTCGTCTGCAGGATGACGGGTACAGCTATCAGCGAGTGCTGGAAGAGGCTCGCCGCCATTTGGCGCGCCACTACCTCGCGCACTCACACCTTGATCTGAACGACGCTGCGTTCATGCTGGGCTACAACGATGCAGCCTCTTTCGTTCGGGCCTTTCGCGCGTGGGAAGGTGTTCCACCGGCACGCTGGCGAGACGAGCAACGTTCCTCCTCGCCTGTCCACTAATCAACAAGAACTGCGAAACCTATTCTGGAGAGAATTATGAAAATGTTTCTGTTAGGTCTGTTTCTATCGTCGCTGATTGTGCAATCGTCCTACGCACAGCAACCGCCAATGCCACCAACGGAATCGATTACAACTGCTGCAAGTCATACACCCGAGCAACAAGAAGTCATCGACCTCTCAAACATGAAATGGGATTGGATGGCGGACAAGAAGGTCGATTCCTTAGAAGCCCTATTTGACGACAAAGCCATGTTCACACACATGGGAGGGACCTGGGGAAAAACCCAAGAACTAGCGACCATTAAGAGCGGTGGCATCTGGTACAAGAAGGCTTTCGTTTATGCGGTTGACGTTCGCATATTTGGTAACGCGGCCGTCGTGCTAGAAGACCTGGATTTGCAGGCAGTAGTCGGTACGCACGAGGTCACCAATCCCTTTATGGTGACTGAGGTTTATAGCAAGGAAAACGGCAAGTGGAAGCTTGCGCAACTTACGTTCTCGCATCTGCTTAGGCCGGTCAAAGTGAATAGCGATAAGAATTAGCGACAAACTAATCGGAGTTAGTGCGGGAGCTTACATCCGCTGGCAGCCGAGCCACTCGCCGAAGACATGCTTAGCCGCTGTGGCCTTCGCACTGCAGCACGCCGAGGAAGCGGTTGAAGGGGCCTACGGCTTCGCGGTACTGGTGCGCCAGGATGCGGGAGATCTGATGCAGGTGGGTGAGGTCGTGGGCGGTCCATGCGGCGAGCAGATTGGCGAGGGTGATGGAGCCGAGTGCGGGATGATGGCCGCGTTTTTCCAGATCGGCGGATGTGAGATGGAGGGCGCGGAGCTCGTCGAGTTTGGCGGCGCGGGTGAGGGCGAATTCGTCGAGGAGGCTGGCGAGCGGCGTTGCGGCGCTGGCGCGGATTTTGGCGTAGCGGTCGAAGGCGGGGATGGGTTGCGACGCGCCGAACTCGAGGATGACGTGGGCGCGGGCGAGCCAGTTGGTGAGGTCGGCGTCAATGAGGTGGGCGACGACTTCGCGGGGCGTCATGGTCTTCTCGCCTTCGCAGGATTCGGTCCATGCTGCGGGCAGATCGCGCAGCAGGGCATTGAGCGCGGCGGGCGTGCGCGCGAGGAGTGCGATGGTGTAACTGAGATCGAAGTTCATGGACGTGGTGAGAGTATCAGCGGCGCATGGAGCAGGAGAAATTCTTCTTTTTGATGGGTTCGATCACTTAAGAGAATACAATTCAGGCCGGATTTGATGCGGGCGCAGTGGGAACACCTACAATGGTCGCGCGATGTGCGTTGCGCGTGGGAACTGCCGATGACAGATGGAGTTGGATTGAGAGTTTGGCTTACGCCGTGCGCAAAGCTTGCGGCGATGGCTGCGGTTTGCCTGCTGGGCCTGAGGATGCATGCGGCGGAGACGCGTACGCCAACCGTGAGCGGACTGGTGTACGGCGTGGCGGATGGGCAGTCGCTGACGATGGACTACTACGCGCCGAAGGGCCGCGGCGTGCATCCGATCGCGATCATTATTCATGGGGGCGGGTATCACGGCGGAGACAGCAGGAGCGGCAGCGAGGCTTATGTGGCCGATTTTCTTGCGCCGGCGGGGTATGCGGTGTTCTCCGTCAACTACAGGCTGGCGCCGCAGTATCCCTATCCCTATATGGTGCTCGACGTGCAGCGGGCGGTGCGCTATATCCGCCACAACGCGAAGCAGTGGCATGCCGATGCCAACAAGATTGCGCTGGTGGGCGGTTCGGCGGGAGGCTTCCTGAGCAATATGGTGGGGCTGCTGAATGCGCCGGGCGATGCGAAGGCTGCTGACCCGGTGGACCGCGAGAGTGCGCGGGCGCAGGCCGTGGTGAGCCTGTATGCGCAGAGCAGTTTTGAGTTTGTGCCGCTCAATGCGGACGTGCATCGGCTGCTGGATCCGCTGATTGTGGAGAAGGGCGAGAAGGAAGCGATCCGCGAGGCCTCGCCGATTACGTATGTGAACAAGGACGATCCGCCGTTCCTTGAAATTCTGGGCGATCAAGACGAGTACATCCCGTTTTCCGAGGCGACGAATCTGCAGGACGCTCTGCACAAAGTGGGCGTGCGCTGCGACATCATTCGCATCCCGGGCGGGAAGCATGGCACCGGGGGATGGAACAAGCTGCCGGGGGTTCCGGATTGGGAGCGGGAGATGACGGAGTGGCTCAACGCGCGGCTGCATCATAAGGGGCCGATTGGAGCAGGCATCCGGGCGCGGACGGCTGCTACGGCCCCTCAATAGCGCGCGATTACCAGGGCAGAGGCTGTCCCTGATGGAAGTAGCCGCCGCTGGGGCCATCGGCGGGCAGTGTGGCGAGCGCGGCGCTGGTCTTACCGCCTTCGCTCAGTTCCATCGGAGCCTGTTCGCCGCCCATGTCGGTCTTGACCCAGCCGGGGTGCGCGGAGTTGACCTTGATGTTGGTGTCGCGCAGCTCGTAGGCCAGGTGCACGGTGTAGGCGTTGAGCGCGGTCTTTGAGGCGTCATAGGCAAACGACTTGGCGTGGTAGATGGGCGAGTTGGGGTCGGCGTGCAGGGTGAGCGAGCCGAGAATGCTGGACAGGTTGACGATGCGGCCTGCGGGGCTCTTATTGAGGAGGGGCAGCAGGGCATTGGTGAGCGCGACCTGGGAGAAGAAGTTGGTCTCGAAGACCTTGTGGAGCGTGTCGAGGGGCACGGCATTGGCGGAGTGCTCGGGGCCGGTGCCGGGGAAGACGCCCGCGGCGATGCCCGCGTTGTTCACGAGGATGTCGAGGCGGCCATACTTTGAGTTGAAGTAGTCGTGGGCGGCTTTGTGGTCGGCGGCGCTGGTGATGTCGAACTTGAGCACGTCGGCGTCGACTCCGGCAGCGCGGAGCTTGGCGACGGCCTCTTCGCCCTGCTTGAGGTCGCGCGAGCCGATGATGATTTTGGTGTCGGGGGATTTGAGATCGAGCGCGGTCTGAAAGCCGAGGCCGCGATTTCCGCCAGTAATGAAAGCAATCTTCTGAGCCATGGGAAACTTCTCCTGTGCTGGCTTGGATTCGCCAGCGCGGGACGAAGGTTCAGAATTGCAGCCTTGAGGTGAGTGCCGCTGCCGTTACATTTGCGGCGGCGCGGGCGGTTGGGGCTGCGGCGGCGGATAGGCGTAGGCCGCGGCCATGAGCTGGCGGTCGCGGAAGCTGCGCACCGCGTTCACGATGAGCGAGATGATTCCGCCGAGGATGAGGAGCGGGATGAAAAGCACCCAGCCGGGCTGGACTACGCGGCTGCCGGTGACGCTGACCGTGTCTGCTGCGTGCAGGCCGCCGAACATGGCCACCATGTCACCGCCGATGGAGACGTTGTCGCCGAGGCGGATGCTGCCGAAGAAGCTGACCAGATCGTGAGCGATGGAGGCGTTGTTGTCCGCGCGCACGTTGCCGAAGAAGTTCACCACGTCATGGTTGGACTGTCCGGCGATGTGCACGTCGCCGAAGAAGACGACGACATCGTGGTCGACCGTGCCGAGGGCGTTGACGCTGCAGAAGAAGCAGACTGCGTCGTGGATGGTTGTGCCGGCGGGGACGACGATATTGGTGCCGAACTGGACTTCGTCGCGGTCGGCGCGGGCCTGACGGGCGGTGAGGGCGACGACTGCGAGCAGAAGAGCACAAACGAGGGTGCGGGGTAGTCTCATAGCGCCTCTCCTCTGGCTGTACGAGCCGGTTCCGGGAAAAGTTCCGGAAAAAATCTGGCTCGGCATCCAGTCTACGCCTGAGGAGGCTGGGCTAGAACTCAAACCGCATGCCCAACTGGATGCGGCGGGGCGGATTGACGGCGGTGACGTCGCCGAAGGTGGGCGAGGTGTCTACATTGTCGACGCTGGCCGGGTTCTGGTGGTTGAGGAGGTTGAAGGCACCGGCGGACATGCCGAGGCGGGGGGCGTCGTCGCTCTTGTTGGGCGTGATGGCGAAGTCGTGGCCCCAGCGGAGATCGACGTCGACGTAAGAGGGCAAGGTCTCGGTGTTGGGAGCCACGCCAGCCGGGCGGGTGTTGAAGAGGTTGTCTCCGTAGAGGTCAGTGCCGGTGAGGACGGTCCAGGGGCGGCCGGTGTTGGCGAAGACGCCGGTGGAGATGTTGAAGACGCTCTTGGGATTGATCATGGCGTACATGCCCAGGCGCTGGCGGCGGTCGAAGCTGGCGGTGGCCCACTCGTCGTTGGGGGCGTACTGATTCTGCGGGAACCAGCCGATGCCGCCGGTGTTGGACTCGTAGTGGGACCAGGTGTAGCGTCCGAAGCCGGTGAAGTATTTGTTGAGCTCACCGCGATAGGAGATGTCGAGGCCGCTGCCTTCAAAGAATCCGGCGGGCTGCATCTGGCGGATGATGCCGTAGTTGGGGTCGGGACGGACGGTGTAGCCGGACTCGGGCGTGGGTGCGTTGATGTCGACGGAGCGGAACTCGTCGATGCCGCGGGCGGTGTAGACGCTGACGATGCCGGTGGCGCGCTCACCGAAGCCGCGCTCGATGGAGAGGCCATACTGCATCTGGTAGGGGATCTTGGCTCCGGGCTCGAGCTGGGTGAGCGAGACAGGCTGGTCTTCGGGCGAGGCGCAGTTGGTGATGGGGACGCAACCGGTAGGCGGCTGGGTGGCGGGATCGAGCGAGAGGGAGATCGAGCGGCGGCTGGCGTGCTCGTAGCGGGCGAGATCGAGCAGCGGGCCGGAGCCGAAGCGGTCGTAGTAGATGCCGCCGCCGCCGCGCAGGACGACTTTGGCGTCGGGATCGAGCACCCAGGCGAAGGAGACGCGCGGCGAGAAGCCGAGGCGGCGTGTGGCGAGAAAGTTCTGCCAGTCGTAGCGCAGGCCGGGCGTGATCGCGAAGCGGTCGGTGATCTTCCACTGATCCTGAATGAAAGCGCCCATCTCCTGCCGGTGATAGATGAAGTGGGTGACGCCGGAGTTTTGCGAGAAGCCGGAGGGATGATTGTTGGCGTAGTTGTCGAGCGCGGACTCGAGGACGGTAACGCCGTCGGAGGCGAGCGTGGGGCCGAAGGTGTAGGTACCGAGCGCGTTGGTGTTGTCGTCGTAAGCGCGGCGGGCGATGTGGGGGATGCCGACGCCGGCTTTGACGAGATGCTTGCCACGGGTCCACGTGATCATGTCGTAGAGGCGGAAGTTGTACTCGGTTTGAAACGCGTCGCTCTGAGCCGAGCCGCCGGTGAAGTCGCCGGTGACAGAGACGCGCGGAGCTTCGGCAGCGTTGGTGTTGTGGCTGAAGTCGTGCTCGCCGACGAGTGAAAGCTGATTGAGGAAGACGGCGGAGAGGGTGGAGTCGGCGTGGAGGTTGACGTCGTCCTCGCGGTACTCGTTGTTGTATCCGGCAGAGGCCAGCGTTTGGCCGCCGACCGCCTGGTTCTGGCCGGTCCAGTCCTGATAGCTGTATTGGGCGTAGGCGGAGTGGCGATCGCCGAACTGGTGGGCGGCGCGGAGGCTGAACTCGGTGTCGCGGGTGGGCGCGGGAACGTTGGCCTCGTAGATGCCGAAGGGAGTTTGCGGCGTGGGGGTGATGGTAGCGTTTACAACCGCATTCAGATCTTCTTCTTCGCGGTTGAAGCTGACCAGGAAGCTGCTCTTGGGAATGTAGCGGAATGGGGCCCGTGGCGCTGCCCTCGTAGATGCGCCGCTGCTCAAAGGGCTTGGAAGGCGCGAGCGCGTTCTGCGCGTTCAGCGCGGAGTCGCGAAAGTGAAAGTTGAACTCGCCGTGATAGTGATCGGCGGCGGACTTGGTGACGATCTCCATCTGTCCGCGGCCGGGCCAGTAGTATTGCGCGGAGTAGGGGTCCTGGTTGATACGGACCTCCTGCACTGCCGAGGAGGAGACGGTGACGCGGTTGGCTTCCACGCCGTCGACAATCAGGCCGGAGCCGCCGGTGGCGGTGGCGCTGTCGTCGAGGAAGGCGCTCATGGCGGTGGCGTAGTCGTTATCGAAGATGGGCAGAGACTTCAGGTCCTGTGAAGTCATCACCGAGGAATCGTGGTTGTCTTCGGGAGCGGTCAGGTCTTCGCTGGTGTCGGCATTGACGCGGATATTGGTGGCCACGCTGGCGATGGGCAGCACGATATGGAGCGGAGCGGCCAGCACGCGTGCGGCCGATGCGGCTGCGGCGGAGACGGCTGGCGGCGCGATCTGCACGGGGTTGCGCACGGTGGTGAAGCCGGGTTCGGAGACCACGAGCGTGTAGCTGCCTGTATGCGGCGCGGTGATGACAAAGCTGCCATCGCCGCCGGAGTGTGCGCTGGTGGCAACGGCGCCGCTGGGGTCGACGAGGTCAACCTCTGCTCCGGGAACGATGGCACCGGTGGGGTCGGCCACCACACCTTGCACTTCAGGCGGAGGCGGTGCGGAGGTTGCAGCGGGCTTGCAGGCCAATGCGGCTGCGGGAACACACAGCAAAAGTGCCAGGGCAAAAGAGCGCATGAAGCAAATTCTCCAAAGAGTGAAAACGGAGGAGACGGATCGTGGGCTGTCTCATTCCGCGTCAAAAAAGGTGTACGAACATTGGACGATGCAGCAAGAGGAACGGGATGCAGAAGTGCTCCGTATGTCACTCCTGAAGTGTGCTCGAAGACTCACGTGCTGCGGGCCGTTGGGCAGATTGTGCGCCAGTTGCCGCAATGGATTCTCAGACCTGGCGCAGCTCTTGCTCTGAGGAAATTTTCGCAGGGTGCAGAGCCGCTGTCCAGTCCGCGGGAGAATCGACCAGCACGTCGGGCGGAATGGCCTCGAGACTGCCCGGCGCGAGACCGAAGGTGCAGCCGATGGACCATGCGCCGGCGTTGCGCGCGGTCTGCACATCGACTTCGCTGTCGCCGATCATGACGGTTTCTTCGGGGCGCGCGTCGACTTCACGCATCAGCGCGAGCAGCCCTTCGGGATCGGGCTTTTTGGTGGCGAAGCTGTTGCCGCCATAGATGTTCAGGAAATAGGGCGCGAGGCCGAGTGCCTCGCAGATGGCTTGCGCGGGGCGCACCGGCTTGTTGGTGAGGACAGCCATCGCGCGGGGCGGGACATCCAGCTGATCGTGCACGCTGCGCAGTGCGGCCAGCGCGTCGAGTACGCCCTCATAGGCGTAGGTGTAATCGAGCTTGTGGTCGCGGTAGTACTCGAGGAAGAAGACGTAGGCTTTGTCGAGCACGTCGGGGCCGGGCTCCGCGCCATCGTCTGCCGCGAGAGCACGCTGCACCAGCATGCGCGCGCCGTTGCCGATGTAGCTGGCGACGGTGGCGTCGGGCAGCGGGGGACGGTTGAACGCGGTGAGCGTGGCGTTGACGCTGTTGCACAGGTCCTGCGCGGAGTCGATCAGCGTGCCGTCGAGATCGAAGACGAGGAGCTTGATGGACTCGACGGGGATGGGACGAAAGACGCGGATCATGTGTCTAGTTTAACGGCTGCGCGCGTTTACGATGTCTGAGTAGGAGATCTATAGGGATGAAGAAACTTGCCGCTGTCCTTGCCGCTGCCGTTTTCGCGATGGGATCGTTATCGATTAGTGCGCAGCAGCCTGCCATGCGGGTTGCGCCGCTTGCGCAGGGCGAGAAGCTGCCCAACCTCGACAAGCTCAAGGATGAGTTGAAGCACTATCACGACTGCACCTGCGCGTGCGGCTGCTATGCGAAGGACCTCGACGCGGAAGCGGATCGGGCGATCGCGTTTCTGCGCGTGCGTGTGGCGCACAACGCGAAGCATGAAACGCTCGCCTTGGTGCTGGATATCGATGAGACGACTCTCTCGAATTATTCGGAGATGGTGAAGGCCGGATTTGCGTACGATGCCAAGGCGTTTGCGGAGTGGGAGGATAGGGCTGCAGCGCCCGCGATTCCCGGAACATTGCGACTCTACAAAGAGGCGCAGCGGCTCGGCGTGACCGTGTTCTTCCTGACGGGCCGGCCCGATACGGAGCGCGCGGCGACCGCGAAGAATCTGCAGACGCAGAGCTTCAATGGCTACAAGGAGCTGCTGATGCGCGGGCCGGCAGATGCGAAATCGACGGCGATCGCATTCAAGTCCGCGGAGCGGGAGAAGATTGCCGCCGGTGGGTACACGATTGTGGAGAGTGTGGGCGACCAATGGAGCGATCTGCGCGGCAAGCCGGAGGCGGAGTACTCGGTGAAGTATCCAAATCCGTATTACTTTATTCCGTAGGAAAAAAGGCAGGCGAGGCCTTCCCAGGTGACCTCGCCTGAGGAACAAACTTGTCAAGCGGCTACGCGTGCGTGTCTGCGCAGATTAATGAATGCGTACGTCGCCGGAGCCGGTCTCGATGCGGACAGTGGGACCGCCGCCGTGGACCTTGCCCGTGATGTGATGGCGATCGAAGGAGCCCTGTACGGTCATCTCTTCGTCGGTGTGCACGCTGCCTGAGCCGGTGGAGGCGTCGAGCGTAAAGCCCACGCTGCCGGGCCAGAACTCGATTGAGCCGGAACCCGTTTCGAGCTTCCAGTCCATGGAGGGCGAGCCCGCGGCCTTGATATCTCCCGAGCCGGTGCCGGCGCGGAGACCACCGTGGAGATTGCGCAGTTCGATGTTGCCGGAGCCGGTTTGGGCGCGCACGTCGCCCTGGCCGGTCTGCTCGGCGTAGATGTTGCCCGAGCCGGTGTTGACGCTGAAGCCCCCCTGGAGGCCGGTGGCGTGAATGTCGCCGGAACCGGTGGAGAGCTTGGCATTGTCACCCACGCCGTCCACGGTTACGTTGCCGGAGCCGGAACTGGCGTCGAGAAAGGCGTCGGCGGGGGCCTGAATTTGGTAATCGATGCTGACGTTGTGCAGGTTCTCGTGGTGTTCGCCGATGCGGACGATGTTGCCGGTCTGCTCGATGGGCGGATTGGCGGCGACCTGATGGACACGGGCATCGCTGTCCGAGCCCCAGTTGGACTTGACGCGGCCAACGATATGGATCTGGCTATCGGAGCCGCGGGTGATCTGCACGTTGCCGGAGCCGGTGGCGACGGTGAGGTCGACGCGCCCATGCACGGCGAGGGTCCGTTCGAAGGTGGCTTCAGAGGCAAGCGCGGGGAGGGCTGCAAGGGCAAGAAGCGCGGTTGCCGTGAGGATGAACCGATGTTTCATGCGTTCCTCGATTCGATTGGGGATTCGGTTGGGTGAGCCGTTCAAGTGGTGAATGCAATCGGTGCGTTCCAAAGTCTTACTCTCTGAGGTTTGCATGCGGTTGACCAAAGGTCTGTGGCGCGAAATCTCAATTATTGCTTGGACTTGCGCCCGCGCCAGGAGACGAGCGCGCAGGATGCATGTCCGATTCCGGACACCCATGTGCGGCCATGAACAAACCGCGCGGCTATTGCTGCAGGATGACCGGATCGCCTTCTTTCAGTCCGCTTACGATTTCGGTGACTGAGCCGTTGGAGAGGCCGGCGGTGACGGCCACTTTGCGGAAGCCTTCCTTCTGGTTCTTGTCCGGTACGTCGACGAAGGCGTTCTTCTGGTTGTCGTAGGTGACGGCGTTCTCCGGCACCGTGAGCACGTTCTTGTGCTCGTTGAGCAGGATCTCGGCGTTGGCGGTCATGTTGGCCTTGAGTTCGCCGCCGGGGTTGTCGATGCTAACGCGGACCTCGAAGGTGGTGACGTTGTCTTTCTCGACGCCGAGTGGCGCGATCTTGGTGACCTTGCCGTTGAAGACGCGGTCGCGGAAGCTCTCGACCTTGATGCGCGCGGGCTGGCCCATGTAGACATGGGCGATGTCGGCTTCGTCGACCTTGCCCTGCACGTAGACCTGCGAGGTGTCGCCCTCGGTCATGACCAGCGTGGCCGTGGAGCCGAGCACAAGGATGGAGCTGACCGCGTCGCCGATTTCGACGTCGCGGGAAAGAATCACGCCATCCATCGGCGCAACGATGGTGGTGTAGCTGAGCTGTTCTTCCAATTGCTTGAGGCTGGCCTGGCTCTGCATCACCTGGGCGCGGGCCTGTTTCAGCTTGGCGTTATCCACGCCAATCTGCGCCCGGGCGGAGTCACGTTTGTTGAGCGCGGCGAGATAGTCGCGGTTGGCATCGTCGAGCGCCTGGCGGCTGACCACGCCCTCCTTCTGCATTTCGAGATTGCGATCGAGGGTGGTCTTGTACATGGGCAGATCGGGGGCGGCGGCGTTGACCTTGTCCTGATTAATGTTGGCATCGAAGGCGCCTACGTTGGCCTCGGCGGCGGCAAGCTGGGCGCGCTGCGCCTCCACCTGCGCCTCGATCTCCTGCTGATCGAGCTGCGCGAGATCCTGGCCCTTGTGGACGCGGTTATTGATGTCCACGTAGAGCTTTTCGACGATGCCGGAGGCCTTGGATTTGACCTCGACCTTGGTGATGGGCTGGATCTTGCCCGTGGCCACGACGGAGCGCGCTACATCGCCGCGCTGCACTTTGGCGAGCCGGTTGGGGTCGATCAGCGTGCCCTTGACGAGTCGTGCCGCCATCACTCCGACCACGGCGATCACGAGGACCGCAGCCAATCCAATCCATATCCAGAACCGTTTGCGTTTCCTGGTCGCGGGCACTTGAGCCTCCACAAGCTTTCGAGCGAGCCCCAGGCTCCCCGGATGAAAGAACGATGAAACTGACCTGACGCACTGAGAATGCTGTAGGTCAGACGGCTGCGGCATCTGGCGGTCAACCCCTGGCGGGCAATCTGATCCAGCGGCCCGAAACCACACACATCTTCCGGTACGCAGGCGGGCGCGGGTTGGTTCCACTCGTGGTGCGGCGGGTGGGCCGCGCGGCAATGCTATGCTCACAGGCGAGATGCACGGTTTGCCGCTGCTGCAATTCGTCGCTGTAGGCCTGCTGATTCTCGTCAATGCCTTCTTTGTGGCGGCGGAATTTGCGCTGGTGAGCGTGCGCGACACGCGTATTGAGCAGATGGTCGCTGCGGGCGTTCCGGGGGCGCGAGCCGTGCTCCGGCTGCAGCGCGACCTGGACGATTTTCTGCCTGCCGTGCAGCTTGGCGTGACGCTCTGCTCGCTGGCGCTGGGCTGGATTGGCGAGCCGCTGGCGGCTACGGTCTTTCTGGCATGGCTGCAGATGCTGCCCACCATCCCCGTCCATGCGCTGGTCTATGCGCACCTGGCCGCCGTGATCCTGAGCTTCGCCTTCATTACCTATATGGAGGTGCTGGTCGGCGAGCTTGTGCCGAAGTCGCTGGCGCTGCGCCGGGCTGAGGCGCTGGCGGTGGCCGTGGCGCCGCCGATGCTGGTGTTTATGACGCTGGCGCGGCCGGCGGTGCGTCTGCTGCGTAATTCGGCCGCGCTCATCCTGCGCGGCTTCGATATCCCCATGACGGACCGGTCGGCGGTGCACTCGCCGGAGGAGCTGAAGCTGATTGCGACGGCGGCGCGCCGCATGGGGGTGCTGCCCCGGTATCAGGAGACGCTGGTGCACCGGGCGCTGGAACTGGACGATGTGCCGATCCGCGAAATTATGACGCCGCGGCAGAAGATTTTCTCGCTGCCGTCCGATATGCCCATCGAAGAGGCCAGCGCACGCGTCATTGAGCAGATGCACTCGCGGGTGCCGATCTATGACGAGACGCGCGGCCCTGAGCACATTGTGGGGGTGGTGTATTCGAAGGATCTTTCGCGGTTGATGTTCTTTCGGCCGGGGACGCAGCGAGCGGATTCGCGCCCGGCGGCGGAGCGGCCGGGAACGGCGTTTGTGGAACTGCGGCTGCGGCAGGTGATGCGCGACGTGCTGGTGGCGCCGGAGACCAAGACGGTTCTGGACCTGCTGCGCGACTTTCAGCAGCGGCGGCGGCAGATGGCGATTGTGGTGGACGAGTATGGCTCGACAGTGGGTTTGGTCACGGCGGAAGACGCCATCGAGCAACTGACGGGGGAGCTGGAGGACGAGTTCGACGATCCGGCGCGGCCGCCCCTGACCACCGCGTCGGGAGCGCTGCTGCTGGACGGGGGCGCGAACCTGCGGGACCTGGAGACCCAGATGCAATGGAGCCTGCCCCGGGAGGGCGGCGTTGAGACACTGGCGGGCTTCATCCTGATGCAGTTAGGCCACATACCCCGCGAAGGGGAGAGCGTGGACTATCGGGACCGGCGGTTGACCGTGATGGAGATGGAGGGCAGAAGGATCAGCAAGGTGCGGGTGGAGGCTATCGAGCCGGAACCGGGTGACCAGAATCCCGTCGCGGACGGCGAAAACGGCCCGGCGGCAGCCGACTGACCAGCTTACCACGCATTACTTTAGTCAGAATATTGAAAGATTACCTCGGAAATTTGGGGGACTCAAACATGTTACTCTACGCGGCAAGAGAAGCATTTTTGGAGAGCTTATGAGGCAGGACGTGTACGGCGTTGCGTACCAGGAAGCGAAGTCGGAATTGCTCGACATCACCTGCAAGTTTGAACAGTTGCGGCAACGCAAGACCCGGCTTGAGGGCGTGGTAGCCGCGCTCGGCCCGATGGTCGGCGTCAAGGTCGCACTGCCTGCAGGTATCGAAGCCATCTCCGAGCCTCTTACGCCCGAACCGCTCGCTCAGCAGCAGGTTGAGACCGAGGAAACTCCAAGCTTCACCTTTAATAAGGTTGCTGCTCCCGCTCCTGCTGCGGAGCCGGACGACGATGAGGACATTAAGGATCCGTTCGAGCGCCGGGTGAGAAACGCACTCAAGTTCGGACCGTCGCGCCGTGAGGGATTGCAGCACGCTGTCTAGCGATCAGGCAGTCTGCAAACTTTTGATTGGGCTCCCGCTTTCCTGCAAGTCGTTCCTTGACAGCCGAATTGGCGTGTTCTGGCATCCGATTACGTTCGTACTTTTGTGTGATTACCATTATCGCCGATTTATGGAACGTTGATGCTAGTCTATGCCCCTGGGAGTAACCCATGACTCAAGAGACTTATCGATTCGCCTTTGAAGAAGCGAATGCAGAACTCGGCGATATCCTCGCCCAGTTCGAGCAGTTGCGGCTTCGTAAAACCCAGATGGAGCAGGTCGTGGAAGCATTGCGGCCATTGCTCTTCGATACGCCGGCGACGGCGACTGCTGTGGCTGTGGCTGCGGCCCCGATCGAACTCGAGCAGGCCATCGCTGAACCGGTTCCGTTTCTGGTGCAGCAGAGTGAAGAGCCGGTGGAAGTGCCGGTGCTGCAACAGACCGCCGAGGCCGTCGAGGAGCCCGAGTATGCCGAGCAGTCCTCGGATCCGTTCCAGCGCCGCATCGACAATGCGCTCCGCCAGGGTTTTGGTGGACGGGACTCGCGAGTGTTGTCACTGGGATTGAATGGTTTGCTGACCCGCGCATAAGAACCGGCTGCGCCGAGCTGGTCGGCATCGGTACGCAGGCTGGTGTTTTGCAGGGGCTGAGCAGGAAGCTGGGCACGTGAAACAGGGCTTTGTATCTGGGCCGCGTGGCAGGAAAGTTGTACAGGGTTTTTCCGAATCAAGAATTTAGAGCATGCTAGACTACCGGCCTGGGAGGGAATAGATGAAACAGGAAGCCTACCGTTTTGCCTTCGACGAGGCGAACGCGGAATTGACGCAGATTCTCGGTGAATTTGAAGCGCTCCGCGTGCGGAAAGATCGCATCGAGAAGGTGGTGGAGGCTTTGAAGCCTCTGGCTGGCGACGCACAGGGCGCGCCGGCGGAGCGCAAGAGCTCCGACGCCCCAACCTACTCTTTTTAAGCGGCGTTTATAGATCGGCGCATATAAAGATCGACCTTAGAGAAGTTCAGCGCTCCCTGCCTTTGGGCAGGGAGTTTTCTTTGCGCGCAATGCCGCCGCAGCTGCCGACAATCGCGCCAATCAATTGAAGACGCGTTTTGCACTGGTTACCCAACGGACCCAACGTTATGGCTAAGTGTGACCATTTTCTGGGTTTCCTCAGGGCGTAGTGTTCGAGAATGAAACTGGAGCCAGCAACCGGATTGTTGCGGAGATGCAGGAAGACCCCAGAACCTGCACTCTTTTCCGACAGGCTGAGCGCCAGGAGCGAGCATGAGAATGGAAGTGTATCGCGTAGCATTCGATGAAGCCAGCGCTGAGCTTAGCGAAATCCTCGCCAAATTTGAACAACTGCGTACCCGAAAGGACCGCCTGGAGAAGGTGGTTGAAGCGATCAAGCCCCTGCTTGCGACAAGCGAGGTGGCGGCTCCGACGCCGGGTCTGCACATCGAGCGCGCGCCAACGCCCGCTCCGGTTGCAATTCCGATGCAAGCTCCGGCCGCCGCGCCGGTGATGGAGCATGCGGCGATGCCAGTGATGCCACCCCAGGCGCCGCCGACTCCGAGCGCCGTTCCGTATCCGGTGCAGCAGGCCGTTGAAGAAACCGCTGATCCGTTCTCGCGCCGTGCGGAGAACGCTGTCGGTCTGGGAGCGGCCGCACGCGATGTGCGCGAGTACAGCCGGCTGTTCAACACCGGCACCTCACGCTAAAGCTACGCGCAACAGGCTTGGCTGCGGGCGCTCCTAAGCGGAGCCCCGCGCCGGACTCTCTCTCCGGATGCTGTCACTTCCGCGTTCCTTCCTGAAAATCACACATGCTGCTCAAGGCACACGCGGGCCTGCGCCCTTGCGCGCGTGATTCAATAAGGGAAGAGGCGCGATGATGCAGACACTGACACGGCTGTTGCTGACAATCCCCGTGGTGTGGCTCGTCGTATCGCTGGTGTTTCTGCTGATTCATCTGGTGCCCGGCGACCCGATTTTGCAGATGCTGGGCGATAGCGCGACGCCCGCGGATATGACGGCGCTGCGGCATCAGTATGGTCTCGATCAGCCGCTGGGTGTGCAGTATGTGCGTTACTGGGTTGGCGTGCTGCACGGCGATTTGGGCAACTCGATTCGCCTGCACGATTCGGTGAGCCACCTGATCGCGATGCGCTATCCCTACACGGCGGCTCTCGCGCTGACGGCGCTCGCAATTGCGCTAGCGCTGGCGCTGCCCGCGGGCATGCTCGCGGCCGTGCGGCGCGGTCGCTGGCTCGACCAGTCTCTTTCCGTAGTCAGCCTCTTCGGGCTTTCCGTGCCCGGAATTGCGCTCGGCCCCGTACTCATTCTGGTCTTCTCCATTCTGCTGGGCTGGCTCCCGGTCTCCGGCGCGCATGGCGGCGGCGCGCGTTCCGGCATCGACTGGCACTATCTTGTGCTGCCGTCGCTGGCCATGGGTGCGTCACTGGCGGCGATTTTGACGCGCATGATCCGCACCGCGATGCTCGAAGAACTGGGGCAGGATTACATTCGCACCGCGCGGGCCAAGGGGCTGAGCGAGCTGGACGTGGTGGTGCGCCATGCGCTGCCCAATGCTCTGGTGCCGATTGTCACCGTGGTGGGATTGCAGTTTGGCGCGCTGCTGGCGGGCGCCATTGTGACGGAGAAGATCTTCAGCTGGCCGGGACTGGGCCGGCTGGTGGTGGATGCGATTTCGAATCGCGACTACGCGCTGGTGCAGGGATGCCTGCTCTCGATCGGGCTAACGTATGTGCTGGTGAACCTGCTGACCGACGTGGTCTACCGCGTGGTCAATCCGCGCATGCGGGTCTGAAGCCGGTCTAGAGAAGGTGAACGATTTCCGCTGCCGGCGCTTTGCCGGACTCGAGCGTCAGCCAACCGAGGGTGACAGGCAGTTCGAATCGGCGCGGGCCGCAGGAGCCAGGGTTGAAATAGAGGACGCCTTTGCGAGTCTCCGTGTGCGGCTGGTGCGAGTGCCCGTAGAGCACAACGGAGAACTTTGCCGCCGCCGGATCGAGATGCAGGGTACTCAGATCGTGCAGCAGGTAGAGATAGTGGCCTTCGAAGAGCAGCACGTCGGTTTCCGGCAGTTTGCTGCAGGGGCCGGAGCGATCGACATTGCCGCGGATGGCGTGGACGGGCGCGATGGATGCGAGTGTCTTGAGGATGGCGGGATCGCCGACATCGCCGAGGTGCAGAATCTGAGCGGCGTCTTTGAGGGCTGGCACAACTTCGGGGCGCAGCAAACCGTGGGTATCGCTCACCACGGCAATCTTCATCGTGCAGAGCGAAAGAGCCCCGTGAACCAGCTGCGCGAGCTGGTGTCAGCGATTGCGGTTCTTGCGGCGCGGTCGAGGAATGGGTCGCTCACGTGACGGAGCGAGCCGGGACGCGTGGGATCCTCGATTTCGATGCAGTATGTGTCGGTCCAATTGCGCTGCCAGCGCCAGTTGCGCACGCCGGTGACGAAATTATGTTCGATGTGCCCGGTGGCATATACGGCCGAGAGCGGCTGCGTGCAGACAACGCAACGCGGCGATGCGCCGCGGCGGAAGGTGCCGCCGCAATCGCAGGAGCGAAGATAGGGCTCCCACGCGCTGTCGATAACCTGGTTGGGCGAAGCCGTCCGTGGCATGCTGAGCAGAAAGCTGCTCGAGCAGTTGAGCGTGGCGAGCGTGCCGCAGGTGTCGCAGTACGCGTAAGAGGAATCGCCGAAGCCGGAATGCAGCAGCGAGTAGCGGTACATCTGTCCGCAGTGCTCGCAGTCGCCTTTTAGCAACGAGAACATGCCAACATCATAAGCCGATCTCGAGCCGCGTGCGAGGGTCAAGTTGGTCGCGCAGCGCATCGCCGAGGAAATTGAATCCCAAGACCGCGCCGGCCACCGCGATGGCGGGAAAGAGAACCAGGTGCGGTGTATCGAAAAGATGCAGACGTGCATCGTTGAGCATGGCGCCCCAGCTCGGCGCGGGCGCGGGAATGCCGAGGCCGAGGAAGGAAAGCGTGGCTTCAGCAAGGATCACGCCAGCCATGCCAATAGCCGCCTGCACCAGAATGGGTTGCACAATGTTGGGCAGGATGTGCCGGAAGAAGATGCGCAGTCCACTTGCGCCCAGGGCCCGGGCCGCGTCCACATACTCGCGGTCGCGGATGGCCATGACCTGCGCGCGCACCAAGCGGGCGTATCCCGCCCATCCGCCGATGGCCAGGGCCAGAACCAAGTTGGTAAATCCCGCGCCGAGGAATGCGGCAAAAGCGATGGCCAGCAGAATGCCGGGCAGGGCGAGAAAGGTGTTCATGGCGAAGGTGGTGAGCGCGATGTCGACCCAGCCGCCGAGATAGCCGGCAAGGCCGCCAACCACAAGGCCGAGCGCAAGTGACACCGCGACCACGGTAACCGAAACGGCGAGCGAGAGCCGCGCACCCCAGAGCAGGCGCGAAAGCGTGTCGCGGCCCAGTTCGTCTGTGCCGGCGAAATGCGCGGCCGAGGGAGCCTCGAGACGGTGGGTAAGATCGATGGAGTCGGGATTGTAGGGTGCGATCAGCGGTGCAGCCAGGCCAGCGATGAGAAAGAGCGCGAGAAGCGCGATGCCAATGGCCGCGAGCGGCTGGCGTCGCATCTTGTGTAGAAGAGAGCCTGGAGCGGGAAAAGGCATCGGCACTGCAAGAATACCGCGACGGACGCGGCGGGGTAGGGTCTAAACAGGTATGCGGAAATGGATGCGAGTGTGGGCGGTGTGCGCTGTGGCGGCCGGGATGTGCGGCGCGGCGCAGGCGCAGGTTTATGCACAGCCGGGCGCAGGGGCGCTGATGCCGGGCGCGGCCGAGCAGTTGATGGCGCTGGCTAATGCCTCGCGCGCCGAGGCAGGGCTGGGACGACTGACGTGGGATGACGCGCTGGCGGCCGCGGCGCGGGCACACTGCCTGCGCATGGCAGAGGAGGGTCCGATCGCACATCGCTATGGCGGCGAGGACTCGCTCTCGGATCGCACTGCGAAGGCAGGCGCGCGCTTCGATTTGATTGAAGAGAATGTGGCCATCGGGCCGGACCCGGCGGCGATTCACCAGGAATGGATGCAATCGCCGGGGCATCGCGCCAATCTGCTAAACGCCGAGGTGAATCGCGTGGGCATTGCGGTGGTCTCGGTGCGCGGCGTGCTTTACGCGGCGGCGGACTATTCGCACAGCGTGCAGAAGCTGACGCAGGAGCAGGTGGAGGCGCGGGTGGCGGAATTGATTCGTGTGAGCGGCGTTCAAGTGCGCAGTAATCCCGCACAGGCGCGCGCGGCTTGTCCGCTGAACCAGGGCCTGCCAACTGCGCAGGGCGGGCCGCAGGCAACGTTCGTGATGCGTTGGCAGGACTCGGACCTGGGTCGTTTGCCGAACCCACTGGTAGAGAAGCTGGCCTCAGGGCAATATCACATGGCCTCGGTGGGCAGCTGCCCGGCGCAGAATGTCGAAGGCAGCTTCACGGCTTATCGCGTTGCCGTCTTGCTGTACTGACGCGGCTCAGCCAAAGTCGTGGTGTTCCTTCCAGACCTCGGCCCAGGGCTTGCGCGGCGGGCCGCAGACAAAGATATCGGGATGGTCGAGGCTCTCTTCGTTGCGGACGCCTTCGGTGTTGCCGTTGTGTCCAGCCCATCGGCAGCCGGTGAAGATTGAGTCGGCTTCAGCTTTACCCAGGCCCAGCGCGATGATCGTGGTGGGCTGCGGCGTGGGATAGCCACGCAGCCAGGCGGAGTTGACCGTAGCGATAGGCGGCGGTAGATGATATGCGGGGCCGAGGATCTCGATTGCGCCCTGCTCGCCGTAATTCCCGACCGTGATGCCGAGATGGGCCTGTTGATCGGCGGGCAGGGAATCGCGAATGCCGGCAACGGTGCGCACGAGCTCGTTCCAGCCAAACTCTTCCCGCAGGTCGCCATTGTGGCTGAGAGCGAAGTCGCGCAGAGGTCCTGACGACGCAAGCGGCACGATGTAGGCCATGGCATACGCGCCCAGGGCGGCAAGTCCGGTGAAGAAGACTGCGGCGACACTGCGCCGCGCGAGCGCCGGCATTGCGCGCAGCCAGCGTTCCCAGCAGACGGAGCCCATCGCCACCACCATGGGATAGAGCGGGGCGATGTAGTAAAACCGGCCCTTGCCGAAGTAGAACATTGCGAAGGGAACCACGAACATCCAGGCCATCATGCGGTAGCGGCGGTCAACAAAAAAGCAGATGAGGCCCACCACGGCGAGCGGCGCGGCGAAGGCATTGAGGCAGAGTAGGAACTGCTCTTTGAAGAATCCCGCGGCACGCCCGATGCGCACATCGCGCGCGTGGATGGCCTGCAAGAATTGATACGAAATAAAGTCGTGATGCACGAGCCACAGAAAATTTGGCAGGAAGATAAGCAGGGCCAATGCGACGCCCGCCCAGAACCAGCCGGTGGCGAGATAACGGCGTGCGCTGGAGAGCACCACTCCTGCGAGGATGCCTGCGACGTAAAAGACGATGGAGTACTTGGTTTCAAGCCCCAGGCCGATGGCCGTGCCAATTGCGAGCCACCAGCGGGGATCTTCTGACTTGAGCAGCTGAACGGTGAAGTAGGCGATCAGCACCCACCACAGAAAATCGAAGCTGGTGTACTGGAACTCCGTGCCGTTGAAGAGCGGCACGCCGGAGAGCGCGACGGAAAGCGCTGCGGCAATCTGCGCTCCACGGCCGCCGCCTAGGTCGCGCGCCATGAGGCCGGTGAGCACGATGGCGACAGCCTGGCCTATGACCGAGAACAGACGCAGCCCCACGAGGGAGATGCCGAAGAGCGCCAGCCCGACATGCTCAATCGCCGGTGTGAACGGCGGATAGGGAACGAAGCCCCAATCGAGATGCCGCGCGTCGGTCAGGAACTGCAACTCGTCGCGATGGAAGCCGTAACGGCCGTTGGTCAAGAGGTGCAACAGCGCCTGCGCGGCTGCGATGGCGATGAGGACGGCGAGATCGGTGCGGGCTAACCTCGCGGGAGCTTCGAGAAGGGAATCGGATTGAGTTGTTTGCATGCGCGGAGAAGACTACAAGCAGGTCTTACGCTTCGATGGCCACTTCGGTTCCCGGAATGATCTGCGGAACGCGCACGGAAGCCATGCCAGCCGCTGTAGCCGCATCGATGCCGAGCTGCGTATCTTCAAAGACGAGGCAATGCTTGGGCGCCACACCCAAACGCTCGGCTGCGAGCAGGAAGCAGTCCGGCGCTGGTTTGCCGTGCTTGTAGTCCTCGGCGCAAACGAACGTATCGAACTTGTCGAGCAGTCCAACCGCGGTGAGCGAAGCAATCACCGATTGACGGCGGCTGCCGGAAGCGACGGCCAGAGGAATGCGTCCATGTTGGGCGTGAACATGCTCAAGCACGCCGGGGATTGCTTGCAGCTCTGGCAGCAGCGCGTGATAGTAGGATTCTTTGCGCTCGGCGAGCGCGTCGACGGGCATTTCGAGACCCTGCAGCTGGTTGAGATCCGCGATGATCTTGCGTACCGGTTTGCCGCCCCAAGAATAAAACATGGTTTCGTCGAACGGGCAATTCCACTCCGCCAATGCGCGCTTCCAACCCCGATAGTGCAGTGGCATGGAATCGACGATGGTGCCGTCGCAGTCGAAGATGTAGGCGCGAAAATCGCCGGCGGGAATTTCAAGTTTTATCAAGACAGAAAGACTCCTGCAGAAATGATGCGGCGCGTGATGAAGATGATTCGGCGGGCTTACCGAGCGGCCGCCGATGCTTCAACCGCAGGTGCGGCGCAACCGCCTTCACCAGGCATGGTGGGCTCCATGTGTAGCGCGTTGTTAAAGCGGTTGAAGTAATTGAAAAGGCCGATCGCGCAGAGCAGTTCGACAATCTCGCCCTCGGAATAAAAGCTGCGCAACTCGGCGAACTGCTCGTCAGTCACGGCATGCGCATCGCGGGTCACGGTCTCAGCCAGGCGCAGCGCGGCCTTCTCGGCGGGCGTGAAGTCGTCGCGCAGGGACCAGTCGGCAAGGTGGGCGAGCTGGTCGTCGCTCCAGCCCAGGCCGCGCGCGAGTATGGTGTGGCTGGCGAGGCAGTAGGGCGTGTTATTTACCTGGCTGGTGCGGACGATGATGAGCTCTTTGAGCTTGGGGGAGACCGAGCCTGTGTTGAGCACGGCGCCAAAGTGCGCCTGCATGGTGGCAAAGATCTCCGGCCGGTGGGCCATCACGCGAAACATGTTCGGCACATTGCCGCGCTGCGCAAAAACCTTGTCAAAGAGAGCGGCAAGATCGGGCGTAACTTCGTTGCGATCGAGGCGGGAGATGCGGGACATTGGCGGCCTCCTACGTATCTATCTTTATGGTACCGCCTGGCCCCGCCAGCGCGGGCCGCGCGCTTTGACGCCAAGTGCCTATTCTGTTAGCTTGATAGAGGACAATTCAGCGCCCAACACTCCTCAGTAGCTCAATGGCAGAGCATTCGGCTGTTAACCGAAGGGTTGTAGGTTCGAGTCCTACCTGAGGAGCCAATCAAATCAACAACTTAGAGCAGTAGAAAGCAGCAGAAAGACACGAAATTGGCCCGATTGTAGTCAATTTTGTCGTCACTCACTTTCAAAACGGATGCTAACCCATAGCAACCGATCTCAGTTGTGGCTCTCCTCGATAGATCGACTCCAAACCTCCAGCCTCACGTCCTGAACCACGCCTTCGCGTGGCATCGGGACTCCTGAAATTTGATCGAGTTTTGCCTTCGCCTGAACCTTCAGTCGCGCGCCCACACAGGCGCGCTCACCGACAGGACAGGAGTCACCGAATGGCAACTTATCAGAGAGGAAAGTACTGGTGGTACCGGTTTCGCTTCGCCGGAGAACGAATCGACGAACCGACAAAATCGACATCGCGAACCGTCGCGAAAGACGCTGAGCGGCAACACCGGAAAACACTCGAAGCTGGCTACAACAACTTTAAAGAGGTTCGGCAGAACCGTGTCCGGATTCTTGAGGAGATTATCGACGAATACCTCACGGGCTACCGGCTCCGCTACCGGTCGGCGACTTTTGCCGAGTATGCGCTTGGACACGTCAGCCGTCTTCTCGGCACGAAGATCGTCGCCGACATCACCGAGATTTCGGTTCTCCGTTACCAGGAGGACCGGCTGCGTGAGAAGGCCGCGCCAAAGTCGATCAATGAAGAGGTCCGGTTTCTTCTGAAGATGCTGGGCGACCCCGGCGAGGTGATCCGAGCGCACCTGAAGAAGACCAGGCAGCTCAAGCTGGCCGTTCACAAAAGCATCGGCAAAGCCTTCGACAACGAAGAAACGGAGAGTCTCGCAGCCAAAGCAAAGAGCTCACGCAGCCCCCATATGTACCCGGCCTTCATGCTGGCCCGCAACGGAGGTCTGCGAGATACCGAGATCAAGACGCTTACCTGGGGCCAGATCAACTTCGTCGCGAAAACTGTCCAGGTAGGCAGAGCAAAGAGCGAAGCCGGAGAAGGGCGAATCGTTCCTCTGAACTCCGAGGTCTACCAGGCGCTCATCGACCATCGCGCATGGTATCGCAAGCGGTTCGGCGAGATCAGGGACGAGTGGTACGTCTTCCCCTGGGGTAAGCCCAGGCCCTCGGACCCGACGCGCCACATTACCTCATTCAAAACGGCCTGGAACACCACCCGCAACAACGCAAAAGTGAAAGGCCGATGGCACGATAACCGGCACACCCTCATCACAGAACTGGCCGAAAGTGGCGCCGGCGACGAAACCATCATGGAGATCGCCGGGCACGTCGATCGTCAGATGCTTCGTCATTACAGCCATATCCGGATGAAGGCGAAGCGGGAGGCGGTGGAGTCCGTAATCGCCTCTCGAAAGGGAAACTCCCCATTGGGCTCTGCCTCGAAGGCGAGATCCTCCGAATAGCAAAGCGGGGTGTACGGGTCGAATTGACCGAGATCAGACCTCGGGTTACCTTCTCGGTCAGTTCGACCACCTCTCAGTCAGTTCGATCAAAGGATGCAACACAAGGAGAACAAAATGGAATCATTCCTGAATGAAATCCAGGTTTCAGAAAAGATCCAAGTCAGCTTGGCATGTTTAAGAAGGTGGCGCCTCCGCGGAGAAGGACCGCAGTACGTGAAAGTGGGACCGCTCGTGCGTTACCGCCCGGAAGCGATTGAGCAATGGGTGGATGCCTTGCCGACTGGCGGCAACGGCCGGAGACCAGGGTCAGTCCGCATATCGCGCAATCGACTTGCTCAAACAGCTTAGTCGCTGGCGCAGTTGGAATCGTGCACCGAACACAGCGCGGTTAATCCATACCCGCAGATGGAAATTTGACCGAGTTTTGATACTGCCTCATGCTGTCTCCGCATTGGAGGAGGCCCACGTGAAGTGGCAGGTAACCTATCTGATCATGGCGGTATTGCTAACGGTTCTCGAAGGAATCGTGACGGTCTACTTCGGCAAGGCGATCTCGATTGCGTGGACGGGCGATCTCCCGGCGCGCGGGCTCCTGGTCTTCCTTGCCGCATTGGAAGCCACTTCGCTAGCGAATGTATGGGTTCAATGCGGCTCCGGCCTGCACGTCTGGTCGCAGAGCGCGAATGCCAGATTAATGCAGAACGTGACGCCCACCGGGGCTGAGGAGCGAGGACAAAGCGATGTTTGATTCAATCGACGATCTCGGGTTCAAACTCGCTGCCACCGGCTACTTCATCGATCCGGTAATGACTCAGGTGGTCTTTCTCGCTGCGAAGCTGCAAAAGCCGCTGCTTCTCGAAGGGCCCGCAGGGTCAGGCAAAACGCAATTGGCCGTTTCTGTTGCCGCCGCAGCCGGCACTCACATCGAGCGGCTTCAGTGCTATCGCGGCGTGACCGAGGACAAGGCAATCGGCCGTTTCGACGAGGGCCTGCAGCGTCTCTACATGGAGTTCTCGAAGGGCCAGCACGAGAGACTGGCAGAGCGGTTCAGGCGAACCTCAAGGGGCGGGATTTCTTCCGTCCGGGTCCGCTAATGCGCGCGCTCGAATGCGACAGGCCCTGTGTGCTGCTCATCGACGAGTTGGATAAAGTCGACGATGGTTTTGAAGCCATGCTTTTAGAAATTCTATCGGCCTGGCAGCTCTCGATTCCAGAGTTCGGCACAGTTGTGGCAAAGACCATACCGTTTGTCGTGCTCACCAGCAACGAAGAACGAAGACTGGGCGACCCAATCAGAAGGCGTAGCCTCTACGTGCGGGTCGAGCATCCGACGCCGGAGCGCGAAGCCGAGATCATTGCCAGCCGCACGCCGAAGGCCGATGAGAGCTTCCATCGCGAGATGGCCGGAATAGCGCTCTCCTTCCGCAACTACTCACTGGAAAAGCCGCCATCGGTCTCGGAGATGATCGACTTCGCCAATGCACTGCAACTCCTCGGGACCGACCACGTAACAGCGGAGCATCGTGACGTCCTGCTTCCTTTTTTGGCGAAGACCGAGAAGGACCGTCGACATCTCCTGTTGCGGGAAGGGTTCAAGAGCCTGCTCGACGACGGAGCCAGGTTCGCGCAGAGTCTCGCGCTCCGAGGAGGATCAGCATCATGATTCGGTGCGTACTCATACTGCTGGTATTTCCCAGTCTCGCCGTTGGCCAAACGGATCCTTTACCGGCGGCGCGGATCGTAAAGCAGTATGCGGTGCACTATCGCGTGCCGCCGGAGTTGATCGCCGCATTCATCGACGTCGAATCGCGTTGGAACCCGCGAGCGGTCTCCGCAAAGGGGGCGATGGGAATAATGCAGCTCATGCCCGCTACGGCAAAGCGATTTGGCGCTTTCGAGCCCTTTGATGTGGAACAAAACATTGCCGCGGGCACCCGCTACGTCACGACGTTGATGTGGGAGTTCCACGGGGATCTGCGCCTTGTCGCCGCGGCCTACTACGCCGGCGACCGCAATATTGCACGGAAGCAACTCGATTATCGCAATCCGGACGTTGTTGCCTACGTGCAAGCGGTGCGAAGGCAGTACATGCTTCGCAGGTATCCGGCCGCTAGGCCGTCAAGGAGGTCAACCCCATGAAACTTCGCTGGCTCATCCCTGTCGCAGTCCTGCTTCCGCTTCGTCTCAGCGCGAGTGACACACCAGTTGGAGCACGTGTCGCCACTGTCACGATCAATCCGAGAGAAGTCACGGTCCTTCATCTCAGGCCAGAGTTTGAATCGACCATCCGCATGCCGGAGGAGATCACATCCGTAATCCTCGGCAGCCCGGGTGAGTTCAAGGCAGAACATAACGAAGGCGAGCCGGAGTATGTCTACGTCAAACCGATCGTTAAAGAGGCTGCGCAGTCGAACCTCCTCATCGCAACTAAATCAGGCCAGCATGTGACGCTGGAACTGGTCAGCGATGGCTCAAGTGTCACGAATCCAACGCAGCCGGTTGATTTTCTGATCGAATACAGAGACGACGCGGAGCTTCCTCATTTCCGCCGATCCCGAATCCCTGGCGACGCGAAGCGCGCCCACTAAGGAACCCGCGCAGGGCATGAGTGGCGGGACCGCCGGTTTGCGTTCGGCGCCGCTGTCGAGCCTCGACGAGGTGTTCAAGCTGCAGGAGAGCGTGAACGCTCCGAAGTGGACGAAATGGGAGGACAAGCAAATCGAGACATCGATTGGCGATATGCGGCAGTTGAGCAATCAGACCATGATCTCGTACTCCATCCTGAACAGCTCGAATGAGCCTATCGAGATTGTCCCTCCGCAAATCCAGATCACAGGTCGCAAGGCCACCAAGAAGAAAAAGAAGGAGGGGAAAGGCATTATCTCGGACCAACTGGAGATCCGGGACTACAGGTTGAGTACAACGCGCCTTGAGCCGGGAGAACGCGCCGATGGCGTGGTCGTCTTTGATCGGCCGAACTTCAAGGAATCGACAGAAAAGCTATTTCTGCAGATTGCCCAAGCGGATCAGGTGGATCATCCGATCTTGATCCATCTGCCATTCACTCCGCCCATTTCCGGCGATGGCAAGTAGAAGGGAGCCCCGAGGTTATGAACGCCAATGAGAACAACAGGAATGGAAGCGTGGGTCTAACACACTCCGGTCGCGAATCGTCAGAGCCGGCGGTCCTCGCAAGCGACCGGATTCGCGCGCCCGAGCCTATCGATGGCGCGGAGAAAGCGGAACCCGTCACCCGGTTTGCAACGCGAACTGCCGTCAAGGGAGCTGAAGGAATAAGCAAGGGCAAACTGATGCTCCTCGGAGGCGGACTTGCAGTTGCGGTGCTCTTCTTTGTTTTCACGGCGGTCGTTGGCAAGTCGCCGAAGAAACTGGCGGCAACAAAGCCGCAGTCGCAGCAGGCCGGCAGGAGCAGTCGCCGCCGCTCCAAAGGGAGTGTGACGCCTCTCATGGATACGGTGCGCACGCCGGCGCCGGACAACAGCAGTGGGCAGCTGGGACCAGGGGATATTCGGCGGACGCGAACAGCTAGACAATGGCTCAATCGGGAAGCCGTTCGCCGGCAAGCCTGCTGTTGCCACCTCCCTGGGCAATGTGCCCTCTTTTGCAGACACGCAGCAGAAATGGGAAGATCCGGCACCTTACGGCGGAGGCTCCACAGCAGAAACGCCGCAAACGCAGCAGAACAGTCTCAAGGAGCCCTCTCTGATCTTCGTGCGGAGTGTGGCGCAAGGCCCGGTGTTGGCGTGCACCGAAGGTCAATGCGGATGAGGATGGTACTCCGCGATTGGAATTGACACCGGGTACGCGCATTCAGGCGAAGCTTGAGACGCAGATATCGAGCGCGGTGTCAGCTCCTGTAGTAGCCGTGGTCGAATACACATACGCGATCGGCGACAGAATCATCGTTCCCGCGGGAGCGCGGGTGTACGGCCAACTGCAGCAGGCCGACCGAAGCGGATTGGTCAGCATGAAATTCGACGAAATTGAACTTCTCGATGGAGCCCGGGAGAAGATCGACGCCGTCGGAACCGGCCTCGACCTCGGCCCCATCAAAGGAAACGTGTACGGGAAGAATACGGGCAAGAACTTTCTGGTGCGAGCAGCGTCGGGTCTTGGTTCGGTGCTCGCGGAAGTGGCTGGGAACAATACCAGCGCCGCGTTCTCTGAGGATGACATGCTTCGCGAGCGGCTTTCCGAGAATATCGGCACGGCCGGAGATTCGGAGGTGATGAGCCTCAATGCCAACAGCCGCGTGGTAGTTTCCGTTCCGGCCGACACGAAGATATACGTCGTGTTCACCAAACACGAACAAACGCCTTCCGAACTTCACAAGGTAAGCCCGACGGCTCAGTAGATTGTCCGCTCGCCGCACGACTCTCTTCTTCGCCCTGGCCCAGTGCCGGGGCGTTCTTGTGTTTGGCCATCATATTCAACTGGCGAGTTGCCTTGCGGCTCATCGGTTGTTGCGTCGCGTGTCTAAGAAATGCGCCTATAATGCGCCCTTCCCTTGGATCCACTTCACGTTCGGGTCAAGGTCGGTCCGCATGACCCAGTACGCAGTTGGGCAATCTTTGCTCCCGATGCCCCAAAGTGAAATTGGGCAAAGATCGGTCCCGTTGACCCAATCCGCTAATGAGCAAACAACGGTCCCATTGACCCAGTTTGCAGAATGAGTCATTTTTGTTCCCGATGACCCAATTCCGAATTGAGCAAAGATCGGTCCCGTTGACCCACTTCGCGATTGGGGCAAGAAACATCCCGATTACCCAGTGTGCAAATTGAGGAATTTTTGTTCCCGATTACCCAATTCCGGATTGGGTAAAGATCCTTCCAAATGACCCAAAGTGCGACTTGGGTAAACGTCGTTCCCGAATGGAGCAGGTGTGGACTGAATGATCGCACCGAGAGTTTCAGAGACTCAACCGTTTTGCCGATTAGGCCAGATGAACCAGCCAGGTCTCTGAGCTAGGAAGGAATCAAGCGGGACCGTCCACAACGCCTGCATATATAGGTGTGCTCCCAGTTCCAATGCAGGCGAGGATAGACTTCACGGTTGTAGCGGGCAATTTTGCGAAAACTGAAGACCATGCCTGCCAAGCACACACACCCAGAAACAAGAAGAATAGCGACGGTGTCTGCCTAATGCTTGTGCACCTTGGGATGTTCGAGAATGCCGACTGAGACCGACGAAGTCCCCAGAAGAAGATAAAGCAATTGGTGTTCCCCAAAGAAGAAAAGGCCGGCCATATCCCGCGAGGATCTGGCGGTGCAGCTGCTTGCGCGGAAAAGGACTGAGTCGTCCCCGAATGGAACCTAGTGGAGTAAGTGTGTGTTCCTTGTTGATAGAGGACGGGCGCAGCCACGATGTTCGCGGTACCGCATTGGTCGCATTGATACGGATTCAACTGCGAAACGGATGCCATGCCGTTGTCCATGAGCTGGCGACAGCTTGCGACACCGGGCTCCTCGATTGAGATTTTAGCTCGATTTCCTCAAATCAATCCAACGCACCAGAGGGCAGAAGCTCTGACCGGCATCTCTCGATCCGCTGAACCTACTCATGCGATTGGAGATAGAACGACTATCCATCCTGGTCCAGCCGGATCATTTGACCGAAATTCCAATCCGCCCCATTCTCTGGCTCGACACGGATGCTGAGAGCAGCCGGGTCCAGGAGAGAAAACCTATGAGAACCGCACTAGCCTTCTGGCGGCGCTCCCAAGTGTCCGCTCCCACCTCCACGCACGTTTTTCATCGCCCCGACGAGATCAATTGGGTTGCACGTCGCCATCAAGATGGGACTCAGTTTGATTCTCGCTGGCAATCTGCTCGCACCCTTCGCGGCGAGAGCGCAGAACCTCGGAACCTCACCACAATTCGGCCAGGCTGTGCAAGGTCAGCAAGCGACGACCGTCGAAGGCACCGTCCTCAACATCGTGAACTGGGGCTGCAATGTCATTGCGCCAGTGATCGCAGTCGCGTGCCTCGGCATCGCGGGATGGCACTTCAAATCCGGACGCGGCTATATGGGCTGGGGTGTGAGCGGCGTCGCCCTCATGGTGATCTCCGGTCTCGGACGCATGGCGGAGGGGTTCATCACTCAAGCGCAAGGCATTCAGTAGTAAAGGCGGAGAGTGATGCAGACGCCACAGTTCCTCCTCGATCTCCTCCAGTTGCTGCTCGATCTCGCGGTGCCGGCGGCGTTCTGCACGCTGGCTGCCGCGGGAGTGAGCTTACGACATGAAGGCGGGATCAACTTCCACGTAAACGGCCGGGCCGGAAAGTGGATTCTGTGGACCATCGTTCTTCTGACCCTTCCGCAACTGTTGTCGTGGGTCGCCGCGCAGGGCATCAACATACCGTCCGCGAGCGGATCGGTGAGTACGAGTTGGTTGGCCAGCATGGAAACGGTATTCAAGAATTTCGTGAACCAAATCGTGGTCGCCAAGCTGGTGCCAGTTCTTGCGGCGTACTTCGTCCTGAAGGCAACACTTGACGGGGCTGCAGGCGAGAATCCGCTCGGCTCGATCGTTGCAGCACTCTTCCTGATGTCGCTCTCGGCAACAATGCAGCTCTTTCAAGGATGGAACTCAGGGAGCCAGTACGCGATGACCGATATGCTCGCTTCCCTGTGGAACTACATCGCCGGACAGATTCTGCCGGCTGCGGCGGGACTAGCCTGTGTCGGAGCAGTGATCAACTTTGTCCGGCACAGACCCTGGACCAGGCTTGTCTTCGCCGCGATCTCTTTCCTTAGCGTGAGTGGGCTTCTGTCGCTGTTTCGAGCGATGGCGGCGTGAGGAGCAAGGTTATGAGTCTTGATGGGGCCATCACGAACCTCGCATCCTGGGCCGGCAACACCATGATGCCCACGATGGCGGGACTGTTCTTTGCAGGAGCCGTGTATCGCTACAGCAAGGGTGGTCCTTTCGAGCAGCCGTTGTATGGAGGCTTCGCTTCGCTACTGTGTTCGGGGATGCTGCGGGCGCTAGAGGGGTTCGTGCAACACGCAGGAGCGACGAACGCCGACGCATTTTGGATGGCCACGATGAGCCTGGTGAATTGGACTGCCAACGTGATCCTGCCAATGTTCGCGCTTACGCAATTGGCAGCGATGGCAATGCACATGGCCGGAGTGGTCTCGGAGATTTATCCGGGTTCGACCTGGATCAGAAAGTTCGTCGCAGCGATCGGCGCGCTCATGGTTTCGGGAATGGTGCGGCTGGCCGAATCGATGGTGACGCAAGCGCACGGAATCGGAGGGTAATGTCATGAGTCTCGATATGACGCCTGTTCACCGCAACCTCCACACCAAGGTGACGTTCCTCGGCCTCGAGTTTGAGGACCTGATTCTAGTGCTCGCATTGGCGGCAGCGATGAACCTCCTTGCTCACTTCGTGAATGGGAATGCGCATGTGTTTGGAATTCCGTTGAACGTCTTCATGGAGTTCATCGTGCCGGCGTTGGCCGTACCGTTCCTGATTTTGTTCAAGTATGGGAGGCCCCGGGGTTATCTCACCGACCTCGTGCGTTCATTCTTTGCTCCGAAGGCCTGGTGCGCGCTTGAACGAGATTCGGAACTGACTCAACCTTACGTGGTCGAAGAGGAGGAATGAGAATGCAGGCATCGATCACAACCGAGAGGAGCGGGACGGTCGTCGCTGTTCTCGACGCGGAAGCGGCACGCGTTACGTTCGCGTGCGTCATGTTCGCAGCACGCTTTCATGAGGAGATCGCTCCACTCGCACGGATCGTTGAGCAGCAATTGCAGATCGAGGCGAATGGAACTCTAAAGGGAGACATTAGTTATGCCGGTAACCCAAGCAGAACACGATAGAAAGCTCAAAGTACCGGCGGTGTGCGAGTTGCTGCCCCTGCGCGATCTCCCCCTCGGAGACAACATCATGGTCCGTACGAATGGGGCCTTCGTCGCTGGTTACGAGTTGCGAGGAATTCTCGCGTACTTTGCGACGGATGGAGATCGAAATCAGAACAAGTCGATGCTTGAGGCGTTCTTTCGAAGTGTGCCCGATGTGAGCATGCGCGTTCAGTTCCGTTACGAGATTTCTGAGCATCTCGGAGATCTTCTGAATAGTTACATTCACGAACAACGGACTGAGCAGTCGGAGGTGATGGCGCTTGATTCTCATCGGCTCCGGATGTGGCGGCAGAAAGAGAACAGTGGATTCTTCTTCGAAAATCGGCTTCATGTGTATCTGATCTGGGATCCGCGCATACATGCGAAGCTTTACCACTCCGCTCAACAGAATCGCAGTCTTGGTGGATTCACTTTGAGCCAGAACAAGGCCATCCAGCGTGCGCGGAAGGAGCACGAGACCTACCTGGCCGAGTTCGAATCCATCCTCCGGGGCATCGAGGGGTCGATGGAGGCGGCCAGCCTCGGGCCCCGGAGACTTTCGACGCAAGAACTGTTCGAGGAACTGAAACATGCGCAGCACCCAATCCGGCGCGACCGGCGGCCGTATGTGCCTCCAGAAGAGATGATCGAGTATCGGAGCGCGAGGTCCCAGGCAGTCGAGGCGAGCATCCTCAACGAAACCGAGACCTACCTGAATATCGATGGGTATCTCTACGCCGTTGTCAGTCTGAAGGAACTTCCCGATGCGACTTTTCCGGGGATGTTGCAGAACTTTTCGACACTTGGCTTCCCCGTTGTCGTCAGTGGACAGGTCGTGATCCCCGACCAGGTGAAGGTCCTCAAAAGTTACAAAAAGCGCCTCCAGAAAATGACAGCCGCGCAGAAGGATGCCAACGGAAACTTCAAATCAAATCCGGAGGCCGAAGTGGCCCAGGCACAGCTCATCCAGGTGCAGCGTGACATTATCTCGTCCTCACTCAAGACGTCGAAACTGAGCCTTTCGGTCGTGGTCCGCACCTCGCAACCGGCAATCACCTTGCACGATCTCGAACGATCAGAGCGCGAACTCGCCAATCGCACTCAAGAGGTTCTGAACGGCTTCACTCACATGAATGGTGCGAAGGCCGTGGCTGAGACGATCGCCAAGCGGCGGATCTTTCTGGGGACGTTACCGGGCATGGCCGAGGCCGACAAGCGCGACCAGGACATGCTTACCTCCAATGCCGCCGATCTTGTCCCCATAGAGATGCCGTGGACCGGGACGCGGAGGAGCCCGCTCATTCTCTTTGAAACGCCCTATCGCCAACTCATTCCGTTCTCCATGTTCGATCCCGATCTCTCGGATGCGAACGGCCTTCTGATGGCAAAGAGTGGAGGCGGGAAGACGCTTGCTGCGCAGCAGATGCTGCTTATGGCGGCGCGTGCAAATCCACTGATCTCGATCCTTGAGCGCGGAGATTCCTATCAGCCACTGGTGGAGTTGATGGGTGGGGAGATGATCGAGATGTCGCTCGACAGCGACCAGACGATCAACCCCTGGGACTTGCCCAGAGGAGAAGGCCAGCCGTCCAACGACCAGATCTCCTTTCTCAAGAACCTCACCCGGCACATGCTGGGCGAGAATACGCCTCCCGACCTCGACATTGACCTGCTCGACAGCGTTCTACTTGAAGCCATTGCTTCAACGTATAAGAGGTGCAGCGCGAAGACCTCGAACCCGATTCCGCTCTTCGGCGATCTGGCCGCGGAACTGGCCCACTGGCAGGATCGGGATCGCAATCAGAAGATCAACGCGATGGCACAGATGGCCTCGACGAAACTGAGGGCCTGGGTTGATGAGGGACCGTATGCACGTCTCTTCGACCGCCCGACCACGGTTCAGCTAAACAATCCCTGGCTCTACTTCAATGTCGAGAAGCTGAAGGACGATCCGCGCCTCGAACGGGCCATGAGCCTGTTGATCGCGCACACGGCCACTTATCGCGCGTCGGGGATGACCGGCCAGCCCAGCATCGTATTGCTTGACGAATGCTGGGCCTTGCTTGAGTCTCCGATCCTCGCGGGAGTTGTGGTGCAGCTCTTCCGCACAGCCCGCAAACGTAACGCAAGCGTTTGGGGTATCAGTCAGACACCTGAAGATTTTGTGGGCACGCCCGACCGGCCGAACGAGCACGGTGCCGGCATCGTGAAGAACGCAACTACGAAGATCATCGGCAAGCAGCCTGGCGATATGACCGCGCTCCGGGAGCACGTTCACTTGAACGAGACAGCGCTGAACCAGATCAAGACCTTCGCCCACCCGAAGAAGGGACATAGCGCCGAGTTCCTCATCGCGATCGGCGAAAAGGCAGAATCGACGCACGCGATCAGGATCGTTCCCAGTCCCGTCGACTACTGGATTACGACTACATACGCGCGGGAACGAGCATTTCGCAAATGGTGGCTACGCCAGCACTGGCAAATGCCCCTTATTCAGGCTTACGAGGAACTGGCCGTCCAGTATCCGCGCGGCCTGGCCGAACTGGCGCCGTTGCCGGTCGAACTCTCTGGAGAAATGCAGGAGGCCTTCAGCCAATGACTGACAAGAACCAACCCGAGATAGAGCTACTTCTCAACGGAGAGTCCTATAGGGCAGATGCGAGGTGCGACCGGAACTGGGGCACCCGCGTTCACTGGAAGAGAAGACTGCTCATTTGTGTCCTCATGATCGAGACATGCTTCGTCCTGCCGAAGTTTGCTCATGGGCAATTTCTGAGCGTCTTCGACTCGATCTTCAGCTCCATCCAGAACGACATCGGCAGTTCATTGAGCCAGATCAACCAGATCATGCAGCAAACCCAGAAGCTCTATCAGACCACTTTGGCGCCACTGGCGGCCCTCAATCAGGCCCGCGGGTTCGTCGCCAACTCAATCAACAGCTTTCGCGGCCAGATGAATCAGATCTTCAACACGTCCTTTACAAGTGCGGTGACTCCGGGGCCGCAACAGTTTGAGAACATCCTTCATAGCCGCCTATCCTCAAATATTCCGGCCCTGCAGACAAGCTTCCTCTCCAATTACGGTTCAGTTCCTCCCGTCAACGCAGCTTCGCCGCAAGACCGCGTGATGATGGACGTGGACGACGCACTAGGGCAGGAGAATCTCAAAACAACCTTGATCGCGGATCAGGGTGCCGATGTCATTCTTCTGACCGCCAACCAGATGGAGAATCAGGTTGCGGTGAGCACGCCCGGCTCAAATCCATTTTTGACTGCTCAAGCTCAGGTCGCGAACCTTCGCTGTCAGGCGTTCATGCAGAAGATGCTTGCGGCGGAGCTGCGACAGGAGGCCGGCCGCGTTGCGCACGACAACGTGCTTGTCAAACGCCGGACCGATGCGACAGGCGGGATCAACAGCCTCATCACAGGGGCGCTGACGGCGCGTTAAGGAGCATCCAAATGACGGATCCAAAGAAGAACCCTAAGAAAATACGCAGATCATTCTTCTGGCAGCGTAAGCCCTGTCTCCCTCCGGACTTGACGAAGCCGACCATTGCTGCTGAAGCGCCACAGCGTGAGGGGCAACCTTGGTATCACCCAAGTCTGCTGAAGGTCGCGATCATTGTCCTTGCTGTGCTTGCGATTCTCCCAACGCGGGCCAACGGACAGTTCGGCATCGATACAGCTGCGATTCTGGCGGCGCTCTCCAAAATGCAGTCGCTGATGAACACCTTTATCGCCACGCCGCTCAAGACAATCAACCAGTACGAACAGAGTGTGGCGAAGTACGAGCAAGAGGTGATGTATCCCCTCGTCGCAATCAATCAGGCGAAGTCGTCGGTAATGCAGTTCGAAAACCAGTTCAACCAAGTCAGCGGCATGTTCCGCGTGAACGTATCGAGCGCCACATTGCCGCAATCGCAAAACCTCGAGTCCCTGCTGTTGTCGCGCAACGCTGCAAATGTGCCAATCGTATCCGGCCAGTTTCAAAACGTCTACGGCGTTGTTATGGCACAGAATGCGGCATCCCCACAGATGAGAACGATGACCGACATGACCGATGCGCAGGCCCAGGATGCGATGAAGCGAGCGATCGAGATCGATGCCTTGGCGGATGCGGAGTTGAACGAAGCGAATCAGATGGGCCAGCAGATCTCGCAGGCTGCTCCTGGCAGCGCTCCGATCCTCGAAGCCGAGGCCGACGTGTGGGTTGTGCGCGCCAATGCATACACTCAGGCGGCTCTGGCCGAGTTGATGCGGACCCGCGGCATAGATCTTGCCAATCAGAGCAAAACGTCCAAGCTCGCGGCATCCGACAACACAAACAACAACAGCCTCATTAACGGAGCGCTGACCAACAGGTGACAGCTATGTTGTGCGCCAGCTTACATCCCGAGGCCATGCTCGCGTTCTTCCAGTCAACGCAGCTGAATCTGTTCGAGCGTTTTCTCACTCAGGCAAGGGCGGGGATCGACTCCACCGGCATTACCTCCGGAATGCAGAACGTGGCATATGTGGTACTGCTCGTGGGCTTTCTGTGGCAGGTCTATCAATCAGCCCTGCACGGAGGGGACGTCCGTGGATTGGGCACAGGTCTTATCAAGTATGTGGTCACCGCCGTTGTTGTGATGAACTACGGAACCGTCTTCGCAACGATCAATCAGGGCTTCGTAAACGCCGGAAATTGGGTAAGTAGTTCGTCTGGAGGAAATGTTCTCGGGAACTGGGGAAATGACCTCGAGACACAATTCACCCAGGATGGAGTTCAACACTTATGGGGCTTGATCACCGGATCTATCGCGGGCCTGATCGATGGTCTTCTAATTGTTGTCGCCTATCTTCTCTATCCGATTGTGGTCGTGGTTTTCGGTTTCTTCTATATGTTCTACGGCAGCATTCTGTATATCTTCGGGCCAATTGTAATCGCTCTGATGCCTCTCGGTGGCGCGAACCGCCTTGCCAAGTCGTATATCGAAAATATCTTCATCTGGAATGCTTGGCCGATCTTGTATGGGGGCTTTGGCGCACTGCTCACAGCAGTTCAGATGGGCCAGCTCGGGCAGATGCTAAGCCAGAACAACTTTCTCGGTGGACTGGGGAACCTCGAGGGATCGTTCCTGATCGGCATCGTGAGCATCGTCTACTCTCTCGCGATCGCCGTTATTCCGTTCATTGCGAAACGAATCGTGAGCGGGGATGTAGGGAGTACAGCAGTGGCGATGGTGGGTACGGCAGTCACCGCACTGACCGCCGGTGCGGCAGGGATCGAAGGAGCGGCTGCCGGCGTGGCGGCAGCGCGAGCAGGATCTGCAGGTGCAACTTCAGCCGGAGCAGCGTCTAGCGCAACTGCGGGTTCTGCCCGGGCACTTACGTCGGCGGCTGGCGGCAACCAGCCCGCGCTACCGCAACAGATTCCTGCGGCCTCGTCCTCGACTGCGCCGGAATTCTCGCTTGGCAGAGGCAGCCCGACTCTGGAAGGGCATGCGGAGCAGATCCGCAGCTCGATCGGTGAAGTAATGGGGACGCAGAACGGGGGTGACGAGGGTCCTGGAACACTCACGGTCCCCTCTGAAAGCTCGAGCAACATATTGACTCAACCTAATGCTGCAGGAGCAACGCCCAGGGTCGTGACCAGATCAACAGCGGCAGTGAAAAGAGGGCCGAGTGTGCATCGCTACAACCTGGGAACTTGGACTGCCTACCATGCGGCACGTATCGCGGCGGGAAGCATCGCCGGAGCAGCTAGTCGAGGGACGGAGAAAGAATAGGAGGGCTCATGAAAAACAGCGCTGTTGCAACGGATGAAGCGACATTCTCAAGGCCGAAGTACTACGAGATGGATGGAGCACTCAGGGCGAACGCAAATCGCGCGTGGCTGCTCGCCTTTTTGACCATACCGATTGCGCTGCTCGCTATCGGATTTGCAGTCTTCGTACGCTTGCAGCCGCCGACAGTGATTCGCATCGGCCCGAACGGCGACGCCTCGGTGCTGGGCAAACCAGCAAAAGGCGCTGTCACAGACGTCGCGACCGCCGGGACTGATCAATTCCTTGATGAAGCGTTTGTGAAGCGGTTCCTGGCGAGCTACCTTAACTATTCGCCGGCGGATGTGGACGACCACTGGGCGGCGAGCCTCAATATGATGACCCGCAACCTGCGGGCGTACACGCTGAAGGCAATTGCGGACGACAATACGCGCGGCAAGATCGACGATGGGCAGATCCAGTCCGCGTTCCACCTGCGTGAAATCGACGCTGTTGCCGGCGAGCCGCTTACGTATCTCATCTACGGCGTGAAAGACGTTCATCATCTGACCAATGGAACAGAGACAACCGACCATTTCGTAAACGAGTACCGTGTGCGGCTCATCGCGGACAAACGTTCGGATGTGAACCCGGACGGGCTCTGGATTGCCGATTACAGCGAACGTCCGATCGACGGCGAACGCCGCGACCGCATCCTGAATTCGCCCGATGCTGTTCCGGAGAGTGGCAGCGCTCAAGACAAGGGAGGTCAGTGATGGAAGGTACGCTCACTCGCGTTGCGGAGATGCCGCCGCAACCAACGCAGGAATCAAAGTCCAAGACCGCGCGCAAATCGCGCCGGCAGGTCGAGGAAGGTGTTCGGTACTTTCTTGCCAAGGACGGATCGTCGATTGAGAAACCCGAGCTTGGCGCGGAAGTGGCAAGCGAAGGCGAGGCTCTCATCAAAGCGTTTCAGTCAAAGAACGGCGTGATCTACACCGTTCTCGCCTACAAGGCGGAAGCGGAGATACAGGGAGGATCTCCGACATTGGTAAAGCGGCCTCTGCGCAAATAGGGCGCCGACATAAGTAGTACCGGTCAGCTCGGATTCAAAGAGGAGACAAACCTGAAATACGGCTCATGTCGCCTCATTGACGCCTTATCGCTTCGCGATGAGGAATTCCGCTGACCCGGTTTGCACTCTCAAAGCCTGGTTCGGCTTGACACCCCACCCCTAACCCGGGCGGCCAGGCGAAGAGATGCGGAGAACCGGCGTCAGCCAATCTCTAGTCACTTCGTCTTGAAGCGCCAGACAAGTGAGGAGAACATGACAGCGAACAGGACACAAAACGCGGCACTCGATCAACAGCTCATTCTTGAACTGAGGATTGATGCGTCCGGTGAAGTGACCCGCAAGCCAACCAAGCTCGGACGGAAGGATACGCTCGAGGGGAAGCTCCTCGGTCAGCTTTATCCTGGCATCCGAGTCGCGCGCGTCAGCGTGCCGTATGAGTTGACGCCGTATGAGCAGTCTGTGGTCGAAAACCGCATGGCGAGCGTTCATTACGGCGGGGTCGAGTACAAGCTGGTGGGCGCAAGCGGTTCGGCGAAGGATGGCAAGTTCTACTTCGTCGATAAGGCGCACGCCGGCCCGATAGCTGAGCGCTTTCAGCATTGGCCCGAGGCGGCGATCGTGTACTTTGCGATCCTCGTCTCCGACTGCAAGCTGATGGTCGAGGAACCCGACCTGCGCATCGCTGTGGTCAAGGATCACATCCTTGGCACCAACGATTGCCGTGGCTGGGCGCGTGAATCTCTCTACCGGAAGCTCAAGATCGGCACGAATCGTTTTTGCCAGTTTCGGCTGGCATTTGACGCGAGCGAACCGAAGCAGGCAAAAGGCGCATTGAAGGCAATGAGCGATCGTGTGGCCGACAGGCTCTCGGTCGATGTCATTCTGCCTGAAAGCTCCTGCAAACCGGCCCTCAAAGGAAGTGTGCGATTTCTTCCCCAGTTGGGCACATCGGGCCGCATATACATAGGTCCGGCGATTCTCGGGATTAAGCAGATCTCCCGTCAATCGGAGTTTGGGTCAAGCTACACCTTGATCGAACACGCTTCGGAAGAGGCGCTGCAGTTTGAACTGAAGCTGTGGGCGCTCGAACGAATCAAGGCAATGAGAAAGGCATGGGACGAGGGTGACTACCAGGCTCTTTTCGAGGTAATCGGCAAGTCCGAGGTTACAACGATCGACGATGGTGTCGGCTTTGACCCCGACTCCCTGGAGCGAGAGGACGATCCGGCTTCAGAGGGATGTGACCCGGCGGAGGCGGTTCTGTTGGCGGACCGTAGTGGAAATGCAATCAAGATTCCCTATGTCTTCAACCAACTGAACCGCAAGCTGGCCCGCTGGGCGTTTCGTGCCTGCACGAGCGCGGATCTGAAGCTGCCATCGTTCGCTCTGGCGGACGACGGTGTCCTAATGGAGCACCGGGGAAAGATTCTCTCGGCGTCCGACTGGATACCTGAAGACAGCGCGATCACATCCTTGGCGGCGGAGAAGGGCCTGTGCATCCGGTATCCAATACGGATGCAGGAGGATCTATTACCCGTTCGTCATCTCACCAACACCGAGCTTGTTCCGGCGCTCAAACAGGCGCTCGGAACAGCCGACCTTGACGAATCGCAGGTCGCCTATCTTCTTGATCGGCAGCTTCGCATGGAGGGCACGTACATCCTTCATTCGAAGACCGCGAGCAAAAACGGCGGCGACTTCGACTTCGACACCATCTGCGTGATGCCATCCGATCAGTTCCCGAAGTTCGTGGCGGGAAGGATCGCGTATGGGGAGAGATTTCACCAGGAAAAGACAAAGCATCAGAAAGCCAAGTCTCCCTGGTGGAATGCCTGCCCGGTTGCCATGAAGGCGCGTGGAAACCGGATCGGTTCGATCACCGATCTGAAGACCTCATGTCTTTCGGCGGGACGACCAGACCTGGCCTATAAGCTCGTCGAGCAACTGCAGAACGCACTCGATTCCCTGAAACACAGAGTCGAGATTGATGAAGCCGTTGTCAGTGAAATCAGGAAGGAGGTAGCACCGGCGCCCTGGCTCCGCTACAAGCGTGAGCGCAGAGTGTCGGATCTGCCCTCCCATCTTGAAGTCGCAGATACGGACAAGGTTGGAAGGCTCTACAACGTCCTGCGCAAGGAGGTTGGCTTTCTTCCCGACGAAACCGGCAACGGATTCGAAGAGAAGATGTCCATCGAAGACTTCCGTGGACTATTTTCGGGCGAAGCCGTCACCCGGGAAATGTTCGAGGAATGCCAGTTGGTCAATTCGATCTACGGGGACATTGCGAGCCGGATTGTCCAGCGGGAGGACGAAGTCAAACAGCAACTTAAGAACGCTCAAGCGCAGTGGGAAGCTGTGCGCGGGAGCGAGGAAAAAGAAAAGAGAAAATCAGCAGTGCTTGCGCGAAACAAGGCACAAGCAGCCCTGTGGGAACACGAACAGGATGCACGGGATCAGTTCAGCTCCTTGCATTTGTTCATTCACTACTGGGCGCAAGGCAAGCAGGAGAATCGTCGGGCATGGGCACAGGCGATGAATACCGTCGTCACCGGTGGCTCAGGTTCCGGCGCCGTTCTCTTCCAGTCGTTTCCGCAAGAGGTGATCGATGCCTTCGCGGAGGTCACCGGTGGTCAGCGGGTACGTGTGCGACTTCCGAAGACTGTGAACGGCTATGTCTGGTTCGACGATGAGCAGCGGGCATTTCTGGTCGAGCGGATGGCGAATCCTCAAGGCCCGGAATGTGAGAAGAGGGTATTTCTCTTCCAGTACGCGGGAAAGCGCTCGCTCGTCTTCGAAAACACGAGTGTTCCTAATTCAATGGAGCATTCCTAACCGGCAAAAGAGAAGCTGTGGCCTCGTGCCCCGGCTTCTCTTTTCTTTTTTGTCACTCACCCCGCGCCCAGGGAGGCCGCTATGAAGACGATCACCATCCTTTTTCTTGCTCTCGGTGCGATCGCGGCCGGGGCGCAGACAACAAACCAAAGCCAAATCCGTCACATCGAGACGTCACTCAATCATCTGACCGTTCTCGAATTCGGTGAGTCCGTGACGACCCTTGCGATCGCCGATCCAGACAGCTTTCAGGTCGAGCGACATGACGACAAGGTTTTTGTGAAGCCTCTTCGGGAGGGCGTGTCCACTAATCTCTTCGTCTGGACCGCATCTCGGGAACTGAGCTACGAACTCGATCCGGCAGGCCAACTCGCCCAAATGGATGTCCTGGTACGCACCGAACCGGTGCCCAATCCGCACACCAGCACACACGCTTCGGCTGAACCTTCAGACGCAGAGATTCGCAAGATCGCCTCGCTGGTTCTCACACAGGCCATGATGGGAGTCGAAGACATCGTTCATGACGCGGAAAAGCCCGCCACGGGGCGCGTCGAGGTCGATCTTGAACAGGTCTATCGCGCGAAGGATCGCATCTATATCCGCTATTCGGTAGCCAACGAGACCAAGGCTCCGTTCCGAATTACGACACCGGATGTGTGCGCCCCTGTCCCGACCGAACAGCCGACTTCGCTCGTGAGTCTCAGGAATCATCAGATCACATCGCGAACCTTCATGTCCTTCAAAGCGTCACAAGTCTCCGGCCTCACAGTGATGCAAGCAGAATCAGGAGTGCGCGATCTTGCGCCGGGAGAAAAGACAACCGGCGTTATAAGTATTGGAATCTCGACAGGCAATCCGCCAAAGATCTATCAGCTGAACTTTGGCGCTGACCAAAACGGACCTCTGAAGGTCGAGGCGGTTCTCTAGTTATGGACACGCAGGGCTACATTTCACTCGAGGAAGTGCGCCAGGCGCTGAGACAGATTTACAGTAGCGATTCCGAAATCAATCTGCAGAACTCCCTCCTTGAGTCTTTCTCTGATGAACTCAAACCCATCGATGAGAAGGGTCGCTGGAGACCTAGTCCAGCTCTCATTCTCACGTTGGTCTTGTTGTGTGCGCTGCTAGGGGTCTTTGTGTATTTCTCAGTGGGAGGGCGCGGATGAGTCCCTACTACGATCAGCCTGCATTGCGCCAGAGAGGGCCAGAAGACGTCGCCGGCGTTCTGGTGCTGCTCGCCTGTGCCGTGCTCGCCTTCGCGTGGTATGTTGCGGTGTCTCGTCTGCATCTCAGCAACCAACAGTGTCTTGAGATCTTCCTGTACGGCGCAATCCTGTTTTTCGGCGGCGGCCTTCTCGTCGCGCAATTGGTTG
This sequence comes from uncultured Acidobacteriaceae bacterium, assembly GCA_963783925.1. GTDB lineage: Bacteria > Acidobacteriota > Terriglobia > Terriglobales > Acidobacteriaceae > Telmatobacter. The sequence continues at coordinate 288,300 of CAWAPM010000003.1, forward strand.
GTCGCAGGCGAAGAAGAGAGGAGAATTGGCCACACCCTGCCATCGTTGTCCCGGCCTCGAAGGATGCGGCAACAGTACGAGCTGCCAATCAAGGTGAAGCTACTTTGCTCGGATACAACGTGCACAAGGAGCCGTGGATCTGGCCCGACGTCGTGCGCATGAAGCACGGAGTCATTGTGGGCGGCACGGGTTCTGGCAAGTCAACTTTTCTCGAAAACATCATCGCGCAGGATGTGATGCGGCGCTTCGGCTCGCGCAAAATGCCGATGATCATCTTTGACGGCAAGGGTGAGAGGGAGTTTCTTCATCGCCTTTTACCGCATATCGAGGCTGCCGGCCGCCTGCAGGATCTGCGCGTGATCGATCCAACTCACCCTGCGGAATCGGCGCGATATAACCCGTTTTATGCACTCGACGATGCCTACCAGGAACACGTGAATTTCATTTTCCGGTCCTTCGGGCTGCGCGAAGACTTCTTCAAAGGACACCAGGAGGCGTACCTCTCGGATCTTGTTCGCATCCTCCAGTACACGGGAAAACTGTTCAACGTCTACGACGTGTTGGTGATGGCGCTCGATGAGAAAGTTCTGGAGGAACAGATCGGAGTTGCGAAGGCGCGCCTGGCCTCAGTGCCGGGTATCTCGATGCAGAAGCGGTTGAACTTCGAGATGTCGGTCAAAATGCTTCAGCGATCGCTCGCGGACCGGGAGCGGGTGGAGAAGATTCAGGGGCTTCTGAACGAGCTTTTGAGCTTCCTGGAAGACGAACTGTCGATTGTTACCGGCTCCTATCAGGACCTGCTTACGCTCGACGATGTTCTCAACAACGATCTCATTCTGTTTGTCTCCCTGAACGCCAACCGTAATCAGCGTGCGGTCGAAGCCTTGGGAAAGATCCTGCTTCAGAACATCCAGCTGATGGTTGGCAAGCGATACGCACAGCCGGCGAGTGATCGAGATGCCGATGAACCGATGCTTTCGGTGATCCTGGATGAGTTTGCGCCCTTCGCCTATCCCGGGTTCACGCAGGTACTACAGACCGCCCGCGGAGCGCGAGTGTCGTTCCTCTTTTCCTTCCAGAGCATTCCGCAGTTGCAGCGCGTGAGCCAGGCGTTTGCGGACGAGGTGTCGTCCGCGCCGGGAACGAAGATGATCATGAATGTTTCGGAAGAGCACACGGCGCAGTGGTTTTTGAGAGCATCGTCCCGAATCGCGACCAAGCGCCGCAGCCTGTCAGTGCGAAGAACCGGGATCTTTTCGACCAAATACACAGAGACCGGAACGGGAAGTGAGAGCGACATCAAGGAGACGCGTGCGCGCGAAGACCACATCAAGAACCTGCCGGTCGGACAGATGGAGATCCTGATGGTGGACAGCCGCGAGGGCACCCGCCACTCCCACTTGCACGTCCGGCGTGTTCCGCGGTTCCAGGTGGAGGGCCTTGAACCTTCTCTCTACCCGAAGATGCACAGCTATTTCGACCCCGAGATCGGTGTGAATCTCCGCTTCAAGGAGGCGGAGAACCGCAAGCAGCGGCGCAGGAGGACGGCGGGATTGTTTCTCGGCGAGGTAGGTGGAGAATGAAGATGCGAGTTCCAGCCGTCATCAGACAGGTGCTTATCGCCATCGTATTTTGCTGCGTCGCCGGCCAATTTGTCGGTCAAACCCCGAGCGAGCCAGGCGTTCAAGCCCTGCAGTCGGCGCCCAAGCGCCAAGGGTTCCTTGATTACGCTTTGGGCAAAGTAAATCCACATGACACGGACTACGGCTCCAAAATGGCGTCCGCGCGGAACGCCGTCGTCGGATACACGATTGACGATCTCTACTTCTGGTCGAATGTAGTGACGCTCCTTCTGCTCTGCGGACTGGTCGCAATTGTCCTCTTTCAGTGGCGCGCTATGAACAAGCGCGAACTTATTGCAGCGTCTCTCATCGCACAGTTATGGAACGGCCGCGTCAGCGACCGCGTCGAGATAGAGCGCCGGACCGAACAGTTCAATCAACTGGTCGAAGTGCATAATGCCGAGGCTGAAGCAGCCCTGTCCCGCAAAACAGGCCCTTCGGAACGGGAATCCGGCACAAATGGGAGCTTGACGAAGAGCGTTCGCGCTCTGGCGGACGGCAAAGGGATCTCGCCAGCGGAAGCGGAAAAGATTGCCGCCGTGGCGCCGGATGCGACTGCAGCGAGCCTCGAACAGAGCAATCTTCTGCTACAGCGGCGTGTGGAAGCGCTTCAGAACAGTGAGCAAAATCTGAAGCAGCGCCTCAACCAAACGACAGTCTTGCTCGACCAGGAGCGGCGCCGT